>NZ_CP121354.1:3255000-4455000 GCF_029674545.1 Mesorhizobium sp. WSM4904
CGATGATTTTCTTGTCCGGCATCACCTTCTCCTTGCTCGGAATGGCTGAAGCGCCGTTGGTTCCTTTTGAACGCGAGGCGTTGGTGAGGGTTCCAGCTTTCCAGTCGAGCGGTTTCGGCATGACGCCGACAACCGAGCCTTGGGAGGCAGAGATCGAAGCGAAAGGTGACAACGCGATGCATGTATTGGTTCGGGCTGCGGCGATAGTTCATGATACTGCTGGCACTGCTGTGTCTGGGATTGTGGTATTCGACCGGCGGATCGGGCTTTCTGCTCACTGCCGGCAGCACGCCAGCCCAGTAGCTCGCCTGGCGAGCAATCGCCGAGAGAAATGTTGTCCGCCGTCGGACGCACAGGAACTATAGGTCGCTGACCAGCATCGGGCCAAAAGAATGCCGGATGGACGAAACAATAGCTCCAGTCGCGTGTTCTATCTGCAATGGGCGCGAGGGTGATTTTCGTCAGGGAGGCGATGATGAGCGCAACCGGTCTCGATGTTTTTGACAAGACCGTACAGACCACCAACATCTGGCTGAACGAGATCATGGATGATCTCGGCCCCGACCGCCAGTTGGCGTGGCACACGCTGGGCGTGGTCTTGCGGACCCTGAGGGACAGGTTGCCTGCGGAACTGGGAGCCAACCTGGCTGCCGAACTGCCGCTTCTGGTTCGCGGTGCATATTACGACCAGTACAAGCCGTCCGACCTGCCACGCCGCGATCGGTCCGCTGAAGAGTTCCTCCACCCCGTGGCGGAAGGCCTGAAATCCGGGCGACCCGTCAACGCCGGCGATGCTGCAAGGACCGTCTTCAAGGCGCTCGCCCATCATATCGATCTCGGCCAGTCGGCCAAGGTACGCGATGCTTTGCCAAAGGACATCCAGAGGCTCTGGCCGGACAGCGTCGGCGCGTAGCTGAACGCTGTGAGGATGGCTATGCAGGATGGCGCTCGGCTGAAGGCGCAGAGGAGGTTGCGGGCCGCATGAGAAGCCTGTGCGCGCGTTTCCCGCTTTGGAAAAGTAGGCCGTTACGCGAGGCGTGATCGAGCGACGGCTTCAAGATCGTGGCGATGGAGGACTACTGGCCGGACGCCGAAGAGTCGGCCTCCAGGTGGGCCGATGCTTCGGATTTGCGATTTTCGAGCAATCGAAGAAAGCGCCGAGCCTTCCGGCCCCAACTGAAGGTCAACGAAGGGAGGCTCATCTCCCGTCGACTTTGTGCAGTCAATGCGCAGTCTGCGAATGCTCGCCGCCTGGTCGCGAGATGTCGCGCAAAGCCCCTCCAGCCTCCGCGGTTTCGCCATTTGTCGCAAGGTCGCCAATGGAAACAATGCCGACGAGCCGCTTGTCTCGATTGAGAACGGGGAGTCGGCGCACCTGCAAGTCGCCCATGTTCTCGAGCACATGCTCGATCTCCTCGTCATCAAAGCAGTATTTGACCTCCGAACTCATGACATCGCGTACCTTGGTGTCGGGACCCTTGCCCAACGCCACTCCACGAATGGCGATATCGCGATCGGTTATCATGCCTACCAGCCGATCATTGTCGCCCACAGGCATGGCTCCTGCGTCAAGCCTGTCCATCATCTGCGCTACATCGCGAATTGACTGTTCGGGATTCGCGATCTTTACGTTCCTTGTCATGCAACTGCCGATTTTCATTGTACTCTCCCATCAGTACGAAGCCCGCCGCCAGATCGATGTTTGACCAGGAACTCGCTGTCCACCGGTAGCGTTCCATCACAAACCGGGCCGCGATTCCGGGTGCATCCGCGAGAGCAAGATATCCACCGGATCCGGCGTAGCCTCCGTCGCCGCCGCTCGGCTGAGGCAGACATCAAATCCTGCATTCGCCTCTAAAGCAGGGGAACGACCGGTCAGCCGCCGAGCCGGCGTGGAACTGCAAACTTCCTCCAAAGTTTGTGCAGGTAAAGGAACCTGTACGATGTCGAAATCAGCGAAACGGGAAAAACCACACAAACCAACGCCGCCCAGCCCCAATCCAAAGGACAAGCCGCCGAGGGATACGCGTGAAAAGCCGGCGCCGAACCCAGACGGTCCTAGCGAACTACCCGATACGAGCACGCGAGAAGAGGTCAAACCAATCAGGCCTAATCTGAAGCGCTAGTGAGATCTATCCGGTGCTGAGATCTGGGATGTGATCGGTCACCGTTGCGCCGGGCCACGCCTCACTTGGTGCGGGGCAGAATCCCCAAAAGTTCGCCCAAGTGGAGCGGCAACCGAGGTGACGCGTGCAATTCGGCACAGCTTTCTTTCCACTTCTGGAAATATTCGCCGACGGGAATCCCGCTGCGACCGGGCCAGCGGTTGAGTGCGCCAAGCGCCTCGACGCAGTCCGGAGCCTGCTCGTATTCCGTGAGAATCGTCAGGGACATCGCTTGCGCGAACGGATTGAGGGCCGGAGCCTCGATCTCACTGCGATGATCGTGGAACCACGTCGCGGCATCGCTGGTAAGCCCTTGGCTGCCGGCGAGCGCGCTATAGCCTCTGACGATGTTTGCGCGATAATCGGCAATGGCGTCTCCGAAAGCGTTGTCGCCGGCGAAGGGAGGGTTTTGCTTCCAGTCCTTCGCCAGGCGTCCCAGGCCATGCAGCGACAAGGCCTCCACCATCGCTTCCTCGAGCCATTGGCAGGGCAGCGCGGGCTTGGCGTCGGCCTGCCAGCTGTTGGCAAGCACATGACCCAGTTCATGGCCGAACTGGTAGGCAAGCTTCGACCAGTCCCGCTCGCCGATGTCGACGATGATCCACGCCATACTGGTCCCATCCGGGTGCAGCCAGATGGCGGGCGTGCCGGATGTATGCTCCTCGATGCGCAGCCGCGTCGGCTGGCGGTCGGAGACGAGGCGAATGCCGTCAAGGCAAGCGTGCCGCATCCGCTCGACGACCTGAACGACGGCACCATGAAGCATCCGGCCCCAGTCGCCCGCAAGCTCGACGGGAGCGCGAAGCAACCCGGCCGATGGTTCAGCTTGGGCATTCACGGACATCGTGGCCGCCAGACTCCTGCCCAGGATCCGCCGTGGCGGGGAAACCAGACCAAGGGATGTGACGGTTAACGCCGTAAACTCTCGTCGGTTCATCGAAGCGATGTCAGCCCGTTGGCCGGACTTGTAGGCCGGAGATCAAACCCGACCGCCAGCAGGCCGAGGCCAGCGCCCCTTACTGCTGCTGGTCCATCGCTATTCGATCCGAAGGCAAGTCGTCATCCAGAATAACGAGTGGGGGCATGCACACGAAGGCCCGCATCGAAGTATATGCGCCGCACATCGCGCAATCGATGCCGGTGTCGTCAAGGACGACGGCGGTTCCAGGAAATGGGATCAGTCTGCTGCGCAGCGGGAGACATTTTTCGAGAAGTATGCGCGCGCCTTTTGGCGTGATCGTGTAGGCCTGCAGCCCAAATGAATGCTCGACCTTGATGAGCGATCTGGGGAATTTCTCGAACTGGAACGAGGTCGTTCTTTTGCTGTATCTCCGATCATAGAATTCCAGCTTGGCTTTCGAAAAGCCCAGATCGAGCCATATGAAGGAAGGATCAAATATATAGCCCCATTGTATGATATCCCAATCCGCCGGCGCTTGGGCCATTAAAGTGGCCGCTTCCTCTACAAATTGGAATGAAGATCGAACGTCGTCTTCGAAGATAGTTATTATCTTATTCTGCGAAACTGACTGCTTCCATAGATTGATGTGAGACAGGGCGCATCCCAACGTGCCTGGAGGGTATGCGCAATCGGCAGTTATGAGGCCTTCCTTGATGAGCTCATCCCTGTCCAGCGAAGCCCCGTCAACCGCCGATACGCGAACCGTTTCGCGCCTCAGATGCCAGTTGTTGCTCTGATATTTGTTCCAGCGCTCGACGCTGCGGTCGAGGTTTATCAGGTGAATTTGCGACGAAGCCGTCGACTCGTCAGGTTTGGGCGATGCCGGCGCGGATGCAGGGATCGTGGCGCCGGCAAGCACAGGAGTGTCGCCCGCGTTTTGCAAAAGTTCTCGTGCGCGCTCGATCCCGTCACTCACGTGGTACTCGTGGTCGCCGAAAGTGATGTAGCCGTAGACCTGCCGATTATCCATGTACTGGATGATGCCGGCCTTCCTGGCGCTGTCGGCAAAGATGACGTATTCGTATCGTGACGTGCCGTCGTCATAGGTCAGCTCGTTGAGCACGTCGGCGCGCACGAGGTAGGTGCAGTGCACCAGCGGCATCTCGATGACGCCGCGTACATGGCGATTGAGCACCCAGGCATACTGATCGCACTGCCTATAGTAGCCGTTCGCGTCGATCTCGGCGTGGTAGTTCGAATAGTATTGGCCAGGCGAGATGGAGCGGAGCAGGGGAGCGACGATCGGCAGATCGAGCGCGACAAGCTCTCGCAGCGTGGCTGCGCGCACGAAATTGTCGACATCGACGACGAAATAGAAGTCGCAGCCATGCTCGAGCGTCTTCTGCAAACTTATGTTGCGGATTCGCCCGAGCACTTTGAAGCGCGTCTCATTCCATTCGTGCTCGCGAAACTGCTCGACCCGATCGGCGACGTCCGAAGCGTCGATCTCGACTGCCGAATAGAGATGACCGACGCGCTCCACCCATTCGCGCAATATGTGCTCGGTCCTGTCGGTGTTGTTGTTCGTCCGGATGTAGAGGACGATCGATTCCTTCGGGTAGTCGAGCGCATCGATGCATTCGAGGTAAAGGGGGAGTGACGGCTCCTTTTGCTTTGCCAGTATCGATATCAGAACGCGCGGCATGCCCTTCAATCGCGAGCGCAGCGAACGCTGCCGGACCAGCTTGTGCTGTTCGATCAAGGTTTCGCTGCCGAACCGTCCCAACTGCGGTGGTTCGCGCACCGGCAGCTTCTCGGCGGCAAATCGCGCATTGGCCGCCACGCGCTTCAGCATGTCCGACGGCGATTTGTCGGAGGTCAGCAATTTCAAGCAGGCATCGAGTGACTCGCGGTATGCGCCGGCCCAGTACGCGTTGACGGAAAACTCGTCGAGCAGCCCGTAGTCGTAGACCCAGGGCTGAACGAACAAGCCGGCTGGCGCCTTGAGGTCCAAACCGCGCCGCGCGTACTCCTGCCCTTCGGCGTTCCTGCCCTGGTCGCGGCAATAACGGCTCGCCGCATGCAGCGCCTCCCCGCGGGCCGGCACTGTCTGGGTCGCACGCTCGTAGGCGCCGACGACCTCTTCGAATGGCCGCTCGAGAGCCGCCATCATGTTGCCCGCTTCGAGGAGGCTCACATAGACCTCCTCGTTCCAGAAACCCAGATCGGCGCGCTTCAGGTAGTGTTCCAGCGCCTTCTCGCGCTCGCCGCAATCCCTGTAGCTCTGCGCGAGATAGAACGTGTAGCGCGATATCAGGAACGGGTCGGTCTCGGTTGCGAGCGCGTTCTCCAAGACAGCCGCATCGTCCTGATATTTCCTTGGGTTCTGACTGCGGGCTCCCCCACGTCCGGTCGCAATGCGGAAGCCTTCGGCGTTCAGCCGTGTGATCGGCCCGGGAGGCGCCTCGAGATATTCGTGCAGCACACCTTTGAAGGAGAAGGGCAGTCGGTTGCGGCAAATCTGCGGGCGGTAGAAAGAGATGTCGCCATGCGACACCTCGATGTCATACAGATCGTGTTCCATCCGCGACTTGAATGCGGTCGGCTCGAAGTCGCGATCGACGATCAGCACGTCATCGGCATCGATGATCATCGCATAGTCGACCCATTCCACCTCGCGCAACTGCTCGAGGGCGAAGCTGCGGTTATATGCAAAATCCCGCCATGGCTCGTCGATGACGGCACCTTGGACATTGTGGATGGCCAGGAAATCGCGGATTACGTCTTGCGTGCCGTCGGTGGAGCCCGTGTCGACGACGAGCACATAGTCGACCAGTGGAAGTGCGCTGGCGAGGCAGTTCAAGATGACCTTGGCCTCGTTCTTGACGATCATGCACAGGCCGATGGTGCTCATGCCAATCCCTCGGTGGAACGGCGCTCGTCGCGAGTCTTTCCGTTCCCAGCGATCATGTTGAACGAGAGTCGCTTGCCGTTCGTCATTTGCCGACTGTAGGGCTCCCTGATGGCTGCAGACCAAGGCCATATTCGCATTGCGGCGCCATCTAGAACACTGATCCCTTTAGATGAGGATCGGTCCGATTTTACACTCCATGGTGCTCGTCGCCCAGATCGTGCGACAGCCAAACGCTTTACGGCCAGTTGCATTTTCCGTCCCCACACCCGATGCATCCGCTCCATCGTCAGCCGGCATCTTTCGCCGCGGCCAGGCTTGCTCGTCGGAACAATCTTCAGCTCCGCCGCGATTTTTTCGCGCGACGGCGGACCGACTCTAAGCCTCGGATTTTCAACGCCGTTCGGACCCGGCCAGCGGCCCGGTCACAACTTTATAGTTCATAAGTTGTAAACCAACCCATTTACAAGTTTATAAATTTCGAATTTACTAATATCTAATGCAACGGGAGGGTAGCCGCAGGCCGGGCGGGAACGCCGTGGGTTTGCGGATGTCTGCAAAGCTAGTGGAGCATCCGGGAACAAAGCCACCTCCTGCGAGGGGGCTTTGACAGCACGCGCGCGTGCCGTCGTTTCAACATCAGCCTGTCAGCCAGGCCCGACGATTCCCAATCGATGTTCCCTCGCAAGTAGTCCGGGTTCCCTCGCAGGTCGTCGCCGAGCGATCGCGACACGCGTGATGGAGTTGACAGTGGTTCGAGTGTTGCCGCCCACCTGCGGGTGCCGCGCCGATGCGGCCTTGGTCCCGCGCCTGACTCCTCCGAATCTTTCCGCCCGCAACGGTCGCCCAGCGATCGGCGGGCGCTCGGCGATGATTTCGCTCAGTGAACGACGGGGCCTTTCCCGAATTCGACAATCCTTGGCGTCCGTTACCGTGGCCCGCCCGGCCCGGTTACGAGCGCCGGGCACCGACTGAACACAAGGAACGAGACAGGACAAACAGCGGCGCAGGCCGACCGAGGAGGATGTGATGAGCTACACAGCAAGCTTTGCGGTCATGGAAGTCACGGTTCGCGGCGTCTTGCCCATCGGCGACACGACCGAGAACGCAACCTATTTCATCCTGGATACGGCAAAAAGCGCGATCGTGGGCCAGGTCATGCTCCCCAAGGCCGTCAAGCGAAGCCTCGCTGTCGCGCTCACGGTCAAAGTCCCAAGCAGCGCCGGTTCATTGGCGATCGGCACGTTTGACGATGGCGGGAACTTCCAGGTTGCCAGCTTCCTGCGGGTAGAGATCCCCACTGTTCAAAGACCCGACGGAGCCGTCGGGGCATCCGGAAGGTGATCCCGTCCGATCCATTGCCTGTCGCTCGCCCGCCAAAACAGCGGGCGGTTTCCCCCTGAATTGAATTTGACGCCAACAGGAGCCAGTCATGGCCCGTGCCTCTGAAATTCTCTTTGTGGATTCTTCAATTTCCGACATCCAGACCGTTCTCGGCAATTTGAGGCCCGAAGTGCGGGCTGTCGCGCTCGATGGCCGCCGACCGGCCGCGCAACAGATCGCCGCCGCCCTCGAAGGACAGGAGGAACTCGACGCCGTCCACATCATGGCGCATGGAGCGCCAGGGCGCGTGAAGCTGGCTGGAGGAGACTGGACGGCCGCCTCATTGAAGGAACAGGCCGATGATTTCGTTGCAATCGGCAGGGCGCTCGCAGTGCATGGCGAGCTTCGGCTGTGGAGCTGCGAAACGGCGTTGGGAAGCGCTGGCGAGATTTTCGTTGCGGCATTGGAAGAGGCGGTAGGCGCGGACGTCCGTGCTTCGACGTCGCTGGTTGGCGCGGCCGCCCTGGGCGGCTCTTGGGAACTGCCGAAATACGCGCCCTCTTCGCCTTTGCCGCCAATCACTTTAGCTGGCGTAGCGAATTACGCGGGGATACTTGACGCAGGTAACCTGACGCTTTCTGGTTTTACGGATTCAGGTAGTAGTAAAAGTATTAATACATACTATCTTATCGATACAAACAATACGCTAACAACGGCCGATGATACTGTCGTTGGTAGCTTTGTTCTTAATTCTTCAGCCAATAGCGTGGCTCCAAATTTTGCAGTAACAATAACAGTCCCGGATATCTCTCATACATATCTTATCTATGATTCAGGATTCCGCCAATACGGTACGCTTACGCCTGTCACCGACGTCGACCCCGCCACTCCGGGCGACCAACCGGGTTATGATTTCACCACCACGACCATCAATAACGTCGGCGCTCCCGGCAACGATGGCAATCACTTTAATGATGGCCTTTTAACTCTCGCGAGCTCTGGTGCCGTGGGCGCAACAGGCCCGGCGGGTGCTACCGGCGCCACAGGCGCGACCGGGGCCACCGGTGCGACTGGCGCGACAGGTGATACGGGTGCGACAGGTGCCACGGGTGATACCGGTGCGACCGGCGATACGGGCGCCACAGGTGCTACGGGTGATACCGGCGCTACAGGTGCGACTGGCGACACCGGCGCCACAGGTGCGACCGGCGACACCGGTGCAACAGGCGCGACCGGCGCTACGGGTGCGACTGGTGACACGGGTGCAACTGGCGCGACCGGCGATACTGGCGCCACAGGTGCGACCGGTGCAACGGGCGCCACAGGTGCGACTGGCGATACTGGTGCGACCGGAGCCACGGGTGCAACCGGTGCGACCGGCGATACGGGCGCCACAGGTGCTACGGGTGATACCGGCGCTACAGGTGCGACCGGCGGCACCGGTGCAACAGGCGCGACCGGCGCTACGGGTGCGACTGGTGACACGGGTGCAACAGGCGCGACCGGCGATACTGGCGCCACAGGTGCGACTGGCGATACTGGTGCGACCGGAGCCACGGGTGCAACCGGAGCGACAGGTGCGACCGGCGCAACCGGAGCGACTGGTGCCACAGGTGCGACCGGCGCGACCGGAGCCACAGGTGCGACCGGTGCAACGGGAGCCACAGGTGCGACTGGCGATACCGGTGCGACCGGAGCCACGGGTGCAACCGGAGCGACAGGTGCGACTGGTGAGACTGGAGCCACGGGTGCCACAGGTGCGACCGGCGAAACCGGAGCGACTGGTGCCACAGGTGCGACCGGTGAGACCGGAGCCACGGGTGCCACAGGTGCGACCGGCGCAACCGGAGCGACTGGTGCCACAGGTGCGACCGGTGAGACCGGAGCCACAGGTGCCACCGGAGCAACTGGTGCCACAGGTGCGACCGGCGAAACCGGAGCCACGGGTGCAACCGGCGCGACTGGAGCCACAGGTGCAACCGGAGCCACAGGCGCGACTGGAGCTACTGGTGCCACGGGTGCGACCGGCGAAACCGGAGCCACAGGTGCAACGGGAGCGACCGGCGCGACTGGCGCGACCGGAGCGACGGGCGCGACCGGAGCAACTGGTGCCACAGGTGCGACCGGCGAAACCGGAGCCACAGGAGCGACCGGAGCGACCGGCGCGACTGGCGCGACCGGTGAGACCGGAGCGACGGGCGCGACCGGCGCGACTGGAGCTACTGGAGCGACCGGCGCGACTGGAGCCACAGGTGCAACCGGAGCCACAGGCGCGACTGGAGCTACTGGTGCCACGGGTGCGACCGGCGAAACCGGAGCCACGGGTGCGACTGGAGCTACTGGCGCGACCGGAGCCACAGGCGCGACTGGAGCTACTGGTGCCACGGGTGCGACCGGCGAAACCGGAGCCACAGGTGCGACTGGCGCGACTGGTGCCACCGGAGCAACTGGCGCTACGGGTGCTACCGGAGCCACGGGTGCAACCGGAGCAACGGGCGCGACTGGAGCCACTGGCGCGACTGGTGCCACGGGGGCGACCGGCGAAACCGGAGCCACGGGTGCTACTGGCGCGACCGGCGCTACTGGAGCCACTGGCGCGACCGGAGCCACGGGCGCGACCGGAGCGACTGGAGCCACTGGCGCGACTGGTGCCACGGGCGCGACCGGAGCAACTGGTGCCACTGGCGCGACCGGCGAAACCGGAGCCACGGGTGCTACTGGCGCGACTGGTGCCACAGGTGCGACCGGTGAGACCGGAGCCACTGGCGCGACCGGCGAAACCGGCGCCACGGGTGCAACCGGCGCTACTGGAGCCACCGGCGCTACAGGTGAAACTGGTGCCACAGGTGCGACCGGAGCGACTGGAGCCACGGGTGCAACCGGCGCGACCGGTTCCACTGGAGCCACGGGCTCGACCGGTTCGACGGGTGCTACCGGCTCGACCGGAGCCACCGGCCCAACCGGAGCGACCGGCGCAGGCGGCGGAACGGGCGATCGCGAGCATGGCAACAATGGTGGCGGCAATGATCCTGACGGAAGCGACAGCAGCAACCCGGGCAAGGGTCATCCCAATGACGGCACCGACAATGACGGCTCGCCGGGCAATGGCGGCAAGGCCAGCATCACGGCCGACACGCTGGGGCTGACGGACACCAAGAAGTTCCTGCAGTCCGGTTCGGGCGGCAGCGACACTGACAAGCAGGGCTCTCTCAAGCAGCTCGTCAGCCAGGCTGTCGGTGCGGTGACGACCGATCTCTTGAACGTCCTCAACACGGTCAAGGGCTTCGGCCAGAGCCAGAACCAGCCGTCCGGCGCCACCTCCGACCTGACTTCGGACAAGGGCAAGCAGGGTGCCGGCTATGCCCAGACCGACGACACGCTGAAGAAGGCTCTGAAGGATATTCTCAAGCCGAATGAGTGAGTGTTGGTCGAAAACAGCGCGCGCGGGCCTTGCGGAAACGCAGGGCCCGCGTGCTCGTGATTCCGGCGCGGGCAATGGGCTCGTCCCGCGGTCAATTCCGGACTATGATGAGGCTTGCCAGAAACCCCGGCTGACGCGGCGCGCCGGGAGCATGCCCTCGCTTGTAGGTCGCAGGGGGAGTGCAGGGTGAGCGCATATTTGAGCCCGGTGGCCGAACCGATCCCGACCCGCTCCGACGCGGAAGCGGACGCGGTCGGCAAAGCTGGCAGCGAGAGCGGAGCGGGGCGGTTTCCCGGCGGTCCCGCCGAGTTCGAGCACGTCGCGCCGCGCCTCAAGGCGATGATCCGGGTTGCGCGTTATCACGGTTTCGAACTCGACCCGAACGAATTCAGGGCGGCGAGCGCGGGCAAGTTTGCAAACGCCGCCGACCTTTCCCAATGGGCGCAGAACGGCGGCATGTGGTCGCGCGCGGTTCGCATCCGCTGGTCACACCTCCTGCGCTTCGAGCAGACAGGGCCTGTCGTCCTTTTGTTCAGTGACGGCGGAGCAGGCCTTCTTACCGGGGCCAGCGCCGAGCGCAATGTCGTTTACCTGAAGAGCGTCGATGCGCCGGACGATGCGGAAGGCGTAGCCATCGACGAACTGCGACTGCTGCAGGTGTGGTCGGGCGAGGCCGTTCTGCTGCGGCCGGCGCGGTCGTACATCGCAGCGGACGCGCCCTTCACGTTCGGCTGGCTGGTCGATCTCGTGCGGCTCGAAAGCCGGCCCTTGCGCGACATCGGCATCGCCTCCTTCACGCTCTCCGTCCTGACCATCCTGCCCCCGCTTATCGTCATGACGGTGGTCAACAAGGTGCTGCAGTTCTCCAGCATCTCGACCCTGGCGTTGCTGAGTGCGATCATAGCCGTCGTCTTCGTCTACGAGACGCTGCTCGGTCACGCGCGGCGACTGATCGTCAACGTCGTCGGCGCGCGGCTGGACACCAAGCTGAACCTGCACGTCTTCAGCCGGCTCCTGCGCCTGCCGCTGGACTATTTCGAGCGTCATCCGGCCGGCGAAACCCTATACCATCTCGCCCAGGTCTATCGCATCCGCGAGTTCCTGACGGGAAAGCTTCTCACCACGTTCCTGGATCTGATCACGCTCGCCGTGCTGATCCCGGTCATTTTCTACATCAACGCCACGCTCGCCTGGATGGTGCTCGCCTGCGCGGTCGTGATCGTCTCGATCATCTTCGCCTTCCTTGTGCCGCTGCGCCGAAGATACCAGCAAGTGGTCGATGCCGAGACCTGGAAATCGGCGGCGCTCGGCGAAACCGTCGTCGGCATCAAGACGGTGAAGGCGCTCGGCCTCGAACCGCAGCGCAAGGCGCTGTGGGACGAACGGGTGGCGGATGCCGGCAAGGCGCGTCTCGCCTTCGGTCAGCTCGCCAACTGGCCGCAAACCCTCGTCACGCCTATCGAACGCGTCATGGTCCTCGGCACCATGCTGATCGGCGCCTATCTCGCCATGAACGACCGCTCGGGCTACATGGTCGGCAGCCTGTTCGCCTTCATGATGATCGCACAGCGCGTCGCGCAGCCGCTGGTCGGCCTGGCCCGGCTGGTCGAAGATTACGAGGAGGTCGGGGCCGCGATCGGCGAGGCGGCATCGGTCCTCAACCGTCCGTTGGAAAGCAGCTCCAATTCGGCGGGCTTGCGGCCGAAGCTCGTCGGGGAAATCAGCTTCAGCGACCTGACCTTCAGCTATATCGGCACCAAGACGCCGGCGCTCGACCGGGTCAGCTTCGAGATTCCGGCAGGCACGATGTTCGGCATTGTCGGGCGCAGCGGATCCGGAAAGTCGACGATCGCGCGCCTGCTGCAGGGGATCAATCGCGACTACAGCGGCTTCCTCAAGCTTGACGGCGTCGACCTCAAGGAAATCAACCTGCGTCACCTTCGCCAGGGACTGGGCGTGGTGCTCCAGGACAATTTCCTTTTCCGCGGTTCGATCAGGGACAACATTATCGCCGGTCGTCCCGGACTGACGCTTTCCGACGCCATGCGCGCCGCGCAGCTGGCTGGTGCCGCCGAGTTCATAGAACGCATGCCGAACGGATACGACACCTATATCGAGGAAGGCTCGCCCAACCTGTCGGGCGGCCAGAGGCAGCGGCTGGCGATCGCCCGCGCGCTCATCCACGATCCGACCGTCCTGATCCTGGACGAAGCGACGAGCGCGCTCGACCCCGAGAGCGAGGCGGTGGTCAGCGCCAATCTCATGCGCATCGCCAGCGGGCGCACGGTGATCATCGTTTCACACCGGCTTGCCTCGCTCACCGAATGCGACCAGATCCTGGTCATGGACCAGGGCAAGGTGCTCGACGTCGCGCCGCATTCCGTCCTTCTGGAGCGGTGCGGCGTCTACCGCCAGCTTTGGTTCCAGCAGAACCGGCATCTTGATGGCCGACATGGTCGTCTGGCGGCTGTACCGCCTCGTCCCGTCTGAGCTCGGCCGGCCATGAGCAGCACCACCTATTCCACCCTTCCGGTCCGACGGCGTCGGACAGAGGTCAGCGATCCCACCGCGCCCGCGATTCTCGAATTCCAGTGGCCGTCGACGGCGGTCGCCAACGCGCCCATTCCGCAGGTGGCGCGCGGCATCGTCTGGATCATCACGAGCATGGTCGTCACGTTGATCACGCTTGCGGCCCTGATACCGGTCGACCAGGTCGTCACGACGAGGGGCCTGGTGGTCTCGCAGACGCCCAACATCATCGTTCAGCCGCTGGAGACGGCGATCGTGCGCTCGATCGAGGTGCGCGAAGGACAACGTGTGAAGGCCGGGCAGGTGCTCGCCCGTCTCGACGCCACCTTTGCCTCGGCCGACCTCACTGCGTTGGCTACCCAGGTCACGACGCTCGAAGCCGAGGTGGCGCGCTTGAAGGCGGAAGCCGACGGGAAGCCTTTCAACTATGACGGACTGGACCCGAGCTGGACATTGCAGGCATCGATCTTCGATCGCCGCAAGGCTGTCTACGATGCCAAGCTGGAAAGCTTCGACCGGCAGAAAGACGAGCTCAGTTCCGTCATCTCACGCTCGCAGTCCGATGCCGACGGCTACCGGCAGCGGCTGGCAGTGGCGGCGTCGATCGAAAAGATGCGCCAGCAACTCGAAGAGAGACAGGTCGGAAGCCGCCTCAACACGCTTATCGCCGAGGACAATTCGGCCGAAATGTCGCGCTCGCTCAGCAATGCCGAGCAGACGACCGAGGCGGCCAAGCGCCAGCAGGCGGCAATTGCGGCAGAGCGTGACGGCTACATTCAGAGCTGGCGCGCCGACGTCTCGCAGAGCCTGTCGGAAGCCAATTCGCGGATGTCCGACGCCCGCGAGCTGCTCAACAAGGCGAAGCTTCGCAAGCAGCTGGTGGAGCTGAGGAGCGAAGCCGACGCCACGGTCCAGTCGGTGGCCAAGGTCTCCGTCGGCTCGGTCCTGCAGTCCGGCGAGCGATTGATCACGCTGGTGCCGGCGGACGCAGTGCTCGAGATCGAGACGAACATTGTCGGCCGCAGCAGCGGCTTCGTCCATGTCGGCGATCCCGTGGCGATCAAGTTCGATACCTTCCCCTATTCGCAATATGGCCTGGCGCACGGAACGGTCCGCACGGTCAGCCCGGATTCCTTCTCGGCCAGGGAGCAGGCGCGCGACCCGAATAGCTCGCTGGCGATGCTGCCCGCCGATGCCGACCTGTTCTATCGCACGCAGATTTCCATCGACGACGTCGCGCTCCACGGCGTGCCCGCCGACTTCGCGGTAAGCCCCGGCATGCCGGTCACCGCGGACGTGAAGGTAGGTCGCCGCACCGTCCTCAAATATATTCTCGGCGCGATGCTGCCGATCGGTCAGGAAGCGATGCGGGAGCCGTGACATGGCGATCCTGGATCGGCTGACCGGACGCATCCACCCGGCGCTGGCGCTGCGCAGAGCGATGCAGCTTGCCGAAAATGGAAAGCCCGCCGAGGCCTTTCCGCTCATGGCGATCGCCGCACGTGCGGGCGTTCCAGAGGCCGAGTACCATGTCGCCCGTTGCTACCTCGAAGGCCTGGGCGTGCCGCCGAGCCAATCGGAGGGCGCGCGCTGGCTGCGGCGGGCCGCCGACCATGGAAGCGCCGACGCGCAGGCGCTTTTCGCCGCGCTTTGCGTGGCCGGACTGGCAGGGCACGAAGACGGCGAAGGCGGCGCCAATTCGGAAAGCCTGTTCAAATCGGAATCCTCGCAAGACCCTGATTTCGAGACTGCGTTGCGGTTCGCCCGAAAAGCGGCGGAGGCCGGCTCCGCAACCGGGCAGGCAATACTCGGCTACATCCTGACCAAAGGCCCGAAGGCCATGCGCGATCTCGATGCCGCGCATGGCTGGTACGAGAAATCCGCGGCTGCCGGCTGTCCGGAAGGATGCCTTGGCCTTGCCCTTTCGCTCGCCCGGCGCAAGCAGCCGGAGCAGAGGGTCAGGATCGCCGCGGAGCTGCGGCGCGCCGCGGATGCCGGCCTGCCGACGGCGATCTATTTTCTTGCGGTCCTCACCGAGCACGGAATGGGCGTGCCCGTCGACCTGGAGTCGGCTGAGGCACTCTACCGGCTTGCCGCGGAAAAGGGCTTTGCCTCGGCGCAGTTCCGGCTGGGACTCGCTCTGATCGAGGGCAGCCTGTCGCGTCAGGATTCGGTCGCCGGCGAGGCGTGGATGCGCCGCGCGGCACTGGCCGGAAATCTCGACGCGGCTCATCGCCTCGGCGAACACTATGTGAAAGGCCCCCGGCCGGACTATGCCGAAGCCGCGACATGGTATCGGCGGGCCGCGGAGGGTGGCCATCAGCTGGCTGCCCGCGCTTTGGCGTCGCTCTATCTGTCGGGGAATGGCGTTGCCCAGGACGCCGAGGAAGGAACGCGCTGGCTGCGCGCCGCCGCCAATGACGGCAATCGCCAATCGCAAGTCGATCTCGCGAACCTTGTCCTCGAAGGCGCAGGCGAAGCGGACGACGGTATCAACGTCGCAGCATGGTTTGGGGCGACGGCTTCGTCGGGTGACCTGGTCGCGGCCTTCAATCTCGGGCTCTGTTTCGCCGAGGGAGTAGGAGTGCGCAAGGACCAGGAGCGGGCGGCGCATTGGACGAGGCGCGCCGCCGAAGGCGTGGCCGAGGCGCAGTATATGTATGGGCGCATGCTGCAGAAGGGCCGCGGCGTGACTGCCGACCAGAGCGAGGCTCGTATCTGGTTCGAGCGGGCCGCCAATGCCGGCATGGTGGACGCGCAGGTGGCTCTCGCCGAAATGCTTTACAACGGGCATGGCGGAGAACGCTCGTTTGCATCCTCGGCGCATCTCTTCAAACAGGCTGCCGCTGCGGGCCATGCCGGGGCGATGTTCGCGATCGGGGCGCTCTACGAGACCGGGCAGGGCCTGTCTCTCGATCGCAAGGCGGCGCAGAAATGGTTCGCAGCCGCCGCCGAACGAGGTCATGGACATGCGCAGCTCATGCTGGGCCGCTATCTGTCCAAGGGCATCGCCGGTGAACACGACTTGACCGCAGCCCGGATCTGGCTCGAACGGGCGGCTGCTCAAGGCGTCGATGAAGCCGCCGAGGAGCTCGCCGATGCCGAGCTAGGTTAGAGGCGACTGATAAATCCGGAAGGGCGCGACAGGTCGGCGCCCGCTTCCGGCGCAAAGCGGCTCACGATACGGCGGCGACATCGGCCCGCTCTCTCGCCAGCGCAATGATGCGCGTCACATGCTCGGCGATCGCCAGGCTCGAAGTCAGGCCGGGACTTTCAATGCCGAACAGATTGACCAGCCCCGCAATGCCATGGATCGAGGCATCCTGGATGACGAAGTCGCTGTTGGCTTCACCTGGGCCGGAGAGCTTCGGCCGGATGCCGCTATAGGCCGGCTGCAGGCTGCCGTCGGCCAGTTCCGGCCAGTATTTGCGGATCGCGGCGTAGAAGCGTTCGCCGCGTGCCGGATCGACCCGGTAGTCGAGCACCTCCGTCCATTCGACGTCCGGTCCGAACCGAGCCGTGCCGGCAAGGTCGAGCGTCAGATGGACGCCAAGCCCACCAGGCTCGGGCACCGGATAGACGAGGTGCGAGAAGGGCGCGCGGCCGACCACCGAAAAGTAGTTGCCCTTGGCGTAGCGAAGCGTGGGCAGGAACCGCCGGTCGAATCCTTCGAGCGCGCCGGCCAGCGCGACCGCGCCCAGGCCGGCCGCGTTGACGAGACGCGACGTGGCGATCTCGAAACCGTTGCCGGTCGCCGTGTCGGTCGTCTGGAGCACGATTTGGCCGGGCTCGATACGGCCCGAAACGATGCGTGTATTGAGCGAGAGCATCGCGCCGTTTTCCTCGGCGTCGCCGAGCAGCGTCAGCATCAGGGCGTGGCTGTCGATGATGCCCGTCGAGGGCGAAAGCAGCGCCTTCGTGCAATGCAGCGCCGGCTCCAGCGCTTGCGCCTCGGCGACGGAGAGAAAGCGCAGATCGGCGACGTCGCAAGCGGCCGCACCGGCGCGGATCGTGGCGAGCACGGGCTCCTGCGCTTCGTCGGTCGCGACGATCAGCTTTCCGCAACGCCGGTGCGGGATCGAGCGTTCCATCGCGTAGCGGTAGAGCATGTCGCGCCCGGCAACGCAGAGCCGGGCCTTCAGCGATCCTTGCGGATAGTGGATCCCGGCATGAATGACTTCCGAATTGCGCGAGCTCGTCTCGGTGCCGATGGCATCCGCCGCTTCGAGGATCAGCGTGTCGAGGCCCTGCGCCGCCAGGCCGCGCGCGATCGCAAGGCCGATGACGCCGGCCCCGGCCACTATGCAGTCGACCTGTTCCATGTCGCATCTCTTCGGTTGCGTACGCGTTGCTCCTGCAGGGACTATACCGTCTCCGTCTGCCTTGGAAATCTCATGGCGCTATCGATTGTGACACAGCGGCTCTTGCGGCCGCATCTCGCCATAAGGCATCAAGCTGCGGATGCGAGGCGGATTCCCGGAGTTTCTCGACAGGGGGAGGGGTCCTGTCTTTCGCTTCCGCCTGCCGACAGGAGCCATCATGGACGCCAGACCGAATTCCCCTGAAGCCCGCGACATCCGCTACCACATGCATGCCTACACCAATGCCCGCAAGCATCAGGAGACGGGTCCGCTGGTCATCGAAAAGGGCGACGGCGTCTATGTCGAGGACATCGCCGGCAACCGCTACATCGAGGCGATGGCCGGCCTTTGGAGCGTCGCCGTCGGCTTCTCGGAAAAGCGGCTGGTCGAGGCCGCCACGCGGCAGATGTCGAAGCTGCCCTTCTATCACGACTTCGGCTCGAAGGCGCATTCGCCACTGATCGACCTGGCGGAGAAGCTGGTGCAGATGGCGCCGGTGCCGATGAGCAAGGCCTATTTCACCAATTCCGGTTCCGAGGCCAACGACACGGCGATCAAGATGATCTGGTACCGGTCGAACGCGCTCGGCCAGCCGGCGCGCAAGAAGATCATCAGCCGCAAGCGCGGCTATCACGGCGTCACCATCGCGTCCGCAAGCCTGACCGGGCTGCCGAACAATCATCTTTCCTTCGACCTGCCGATCGCCAATATCCTGCACACGTCGACGCCGCATCACTGGCGCGATGCCGAGCCCGGCGAAAGCGAGGAGCAGTTCTCCAGCCGGCTGGCCGACGATCTCGAGAAACTGATCGTTGCCGAGGGACCGGAAACCATCGCCGCCTTTATCGGCGAGCCGATCATGGGCGCCGGCGGTGTCGTCGTGCCGCCAGCCGGCTATTGGGAAAAGATCCAGACGGTGCTGTCGAAATACGGCATCCTGCTAGTGGCCGACGAGGTGATCTGCGGCTTCGGCCGCACCGGCCAGATGTTCGGCTCGCAGACCTTCGGCATCAAGCCGGACATCATGGTGCTGTCGAAGCAGATCTCGTCTTCCTACCTGCCGATCTCGGCACTGCTGATCAACGATCGTGTGTTCGAGCCGATCGCCGACGAGAGCAACCGCATCGGCACGTTCGGCCACGGCTTCACCGGCGGCGGGCATCCGGTCGCGGCGGCGGTGGCGCTGGAAAATATCAAGTTGATCGAGGAGCGCGATCTCGTCGGCAACGCGCGCAAGGTCGGCGCGCATTTGAAGGCGCGGCTGCGCAAGCTCGTCTCGCATCCGCTGGTGGGAGAAGTGCGCGGCGTAGGCCTGATCGCCGCCGTCGAGCTGGTCGCCGACAAGGCGAGCAAGGCGGCGTGGGGCAAGCCGGCCGCGCTCGGCGCGCTGGTCAACGGCTTCATGCAGCAGAATGGCGTCATCTCGCGCAACATGGGCGACGCCATCGCCTTCTGTCCGCCGCTGATCATCACCGAGGCCCAGGTCGATGCCCTGGCCGACGCGTTCGAGCGATCGCTCGACGCGGCGCTGCCGCAGGTTCACCCGCAGGGCTGAACCAACCCCTCTTACGCAATGCTTCCCGATGGTCGAGATCGCGATCGAAGTCGGCTTCGAGAACGCCTCGCACTTCTCCAAGCCCTTTCGCGAGACGCTCCGCCTGCCGCCCAGCAAGGCGGGCCGGCAAGCCAAAACTGACTTGCCGGCAAGAAAGGTTGTGCAAGCTTGTCGTCCAAGCGCCTAGGCTCGCAGAATCAATCGCCGAGATATTTCACCGACGGTCTTGTCGGGTCAGGAACGGACGTCTTAGCCTCGACGGCGGGCACTTCCACGTGTCAATGCGTAGTTTGCGAGTGCTGACCGCCTGGTTGAGAGATGCCTTCCAGCGCCTTTCCCGCATGAGCAGCTTCGTCATTTCCGGTGAGATCGCCGAGCGAGACAATGCCCACCAGTCGTTTGTCCCTGTTGAGCACGGGAAGGCGCCGTACCTGGATATCGCTCATGTTCTGAAGCACGTCGCTGATTTCCTCGTCCTCGAAGCAATATTTGACATCGGTCGTCATGACATCTCGCACGGGAGAGTCAGGCCCCATTCCCATGGCAACCCCCCGAACGGCGATATCCCGGTCGGTCACCATGCCGACCAGCCGATCGTTGTCGGCAACCGGAATGAGTCCGGCGTCCAGGACGGCCATAGCCTGGGCCACATCACGCAGAGTTGCTTCTGCGGTCGCAATTCGTACGTCCTTGGTCATGCACTCCTGCACTTTCATGGCGGTTCTCCCAGAATTGGTGCGCTTGCTGAAGACTTGGTCAACGCCCAATGAACCTGCGACGTTCCGATAAATTGGACCCCGGCCATGCGGCCGGTCGAAGCAACCGAGTTGGCGTCAGTACGCTATCGGGGGAACCCGGAGCAGCAAGCGTACCAAGCAGGGCTTAAGCCGGCTTGTCGTGTTTGTCGTCCGGATGCCTGGGCTCGCAGAGCCGTTTCTCGAGGAAGCGGTGATCTGAGCGGCCCCTGCGATTTCACTCGGCCGCCTGAACCTGGCGGGCATCGATGATCGCTCTTATCTCCGAGCGACAGGAACCGCAGTTGGTGCCGGCGCGCAGCGTGGAGCCGATCGCCTCCAGACTGTCGCATCCCGAAGCGACGGCCGCGGCGAGCTGGTTGACACCGACATGGAAGCATGAGCACACGACCCGTCCGATGGCGGGCGTGGGCGCTGGCGAGCGTCCGGACAAAAGCGCATGGCGATCGGCAGGCGATAGCGGCTGGCGGGTGGCCAAGAGCGACACCAGCCAGTCCCGCATCGGCAGTTGGTCGGGAGCGGCGACCAACAGGGCCTCGGCCATGGCGCCACCTTCGTCGATGGCAGCGGCGCGATAGGCGAGCCCTCTGCGATCGGTGTATTCGAGCAGATGATCGTGCCGTTGAACGGTGAGCAGCTTGCGCGCCAGGAGAATGCCTTGGTCCGGCGGCTCGGTTCCGGTCAGCTCGTAGACCCAGCCGCCCTCGACCGCGTGCCGGCTCCAATGGACGAAACCGGTTGGTCTCAGATCCCGCCGCGTGATGAGCACGCCGGCCCAGCCGGTATTCTCGCGCACGATCCGGACCGGAACATGCTTGAGCTCCGGCTGGCCGGAATGCGGGTCGGTGACGGGCGAGGACAACAGGCCTGCGGCGGCCTTGGCCGCGAAATGACCGCTCCAGTGCATGGGCATGAAGGCCTGGCCACGACGCTGCGCGTCGGACACGCGCACTTTTGCGCGGACGAAGCCGAAGCGCGTCGAAAGATGCGCGAGGTCGCCGTCCTTCAGATGATGCGCGGCGGCGTCCACCGGGTTGAGGTCGACCGCCGGTTCCGGCGCGTTCGCCATCAGGCGCGGCACGTTGCCGGTGCGCGTCATGGTGTGCCACTGGTCGCGCAGCCGGCCGGTGTTCAGGGCAAGCGGGTAGGCGGCGTCGACCGTGAAAGCCGTCGCCTCTTGCCGCACCGGGACGAAGCGCGCGCGGCCGTCGGGTGTGGCGAAGCGGCCGTCGGCAAATAGTCTTGTCGGCTGCTCGTTCCGGTCCAGCACGGGCCAGTGGCGCGGCGCGAAGGCGGCGTAGTCCGCTTCGCTGAGATCAGCCGCACCGTCGAGGTCGAACAGGCGCTCGCCGTCGTTCTCGAAAGCGGAGAGCGCGGCGTGCTCGCGGAAGATTTCGGCCGGCGTCCGATAGGCAAAAGCATCGCCAAAACCCATGCGGGTGGCGACCTCGCAGATGATGCGCCAGTCGGTTCTTGTCTCGCCGGGCGGCGGCAGGAACGGCCGCTGGCGCGAGAGACGCCGTTCCGAATTGGTGACCGTGCCGTCCTTCTCGCCCCAGGCGGCGGCCGGCAGCAGCACGTCGGCATAGCGCGTGGTGTCGGTGCGGGTCACATCCGAGACGGCGACGAAATCGCATTTGGACAGGGCAGCGCGCACACGCGAAGCGTCCGGCATCGAGACCGCCGGATTGGTGCCCATCACCCACAGCGCCTTGATGCGACCGTCGGCGACCGCCTGGAACATGTCCACGGCCTTCAGGCCGCCGCGCCGCGCGACCTTGGGCGCGTTCCAGAAGCGGGAGACCCGGTCGATGTTGGCCTCATCGGCGAAGTCCATATGCGCGGCGAGCTGGTTGGCCAGGCCTCCCACCTCGCGGCCGCCCATCGCGTTCGGCTGGCCGGTGACCGAGAACGGTCCCGTGCCCGGCTTGCCGATGCGGCCGGCGGCGAGATGGCAGTTGATGACGGCGTTGACCTTGTCGGTTCCATGCGCCGACTGGTTGACGCCCTGGCTGTAGACGGTGACGGTCCGCTCGGTGCCGGCAAAGAGTTCATAGAAAGCCTGGACGTCGGCGACGCCCAGCCCGCAGCCTTTCGCGACGCGCGCGATCGACGGCGCGTCGGCGCCGGCCAAAGCGGCCGTAGCCTCGAAGCCGGAGGTGTTGTCGCGGATGAAATCGACATCGATCCTTCCGGTCTGGACGAGATGCGCGAGCAGCCCATTGAACAGAAGCACGTCCGTGCCAGGATCGAGCGCCAGATGCAGGTCGCACTCGTCGGCCGTGGCGGTGCGCCGAGGATCGATGACGACGATCCTGGTCCCGCGCTCCCTGCGTGCTGCGAGCATGCGCTGGTAGAGCACGGGATGGCACCATGCGGTGTTGGAGCCGGTGAGCACGATGAGATCGGCGCACTCGAAATCCTCATAGACTCCGGGAACGATGTCCTCGCCGAAAGCGCGGCGATGGCCGGCGACGGACGACGCCATGCAAAGCCGCGAATTGGTGTCGATGTTGGCCGAGCCGATGAAGCCCTTCATCAGCTTGTTGGCGACGTAATAGTCCTCGGTGAGCAACTGGCCGGAGACGTAGAAGGCGACCGAGTCCGGCCCGTGCTCGGCAATCGCCTGCGAGAATTTCGCGGCAACGAGATCGAGCGCTTCGTCCCAACCAACCTGTCTGCCACGGATTTCCGGCTGAAGCAGACGGCCTTCGAGGCCGAACGTCTCGGCAAGGGCCGACCCCTTCGAGCAGAGGCGGCCGAAATTGGCCGGGTGCTCGGGATCGCCGCGGACGGTCGTCTTGCCGTCCGCGGCGATCTCGGCCAGCACGCCGCATCCCACCCCGCAATAGGGGCAGGTGGTCCTCACCTCGCGTGCTTCTTCCATGCCTCAGGCCGCTTTCGAGGCCAGCGCTTCGAGCGCGATGAAGAGCCGTTCGCCCTCGACCCTGACCGGGATCGTTCGGACAGAGCCTTCGTCGGCGCCGAGCGCCTTGCCGGTCTCCAGCGAGATCACCCAGTTGTGCAGCGGACAGGTCACGGACGCTCCGTGGACGATGCCCTGGCTCAGCGGGCCGCCCTTGTGCGGGCAATGGTCGTCCATGGCAAAGACCTGGTCATCCGCGGTGCGGAAAACGGCGATCTTGCCTTGCGGGGTGGCCACGCAGCGCGCGCCGCGGCGAGGGATGTCGGAAAGGGAGCCGATCGATATCCAGGTCATTGGGTCGCCTTTGCTTGATATGAGTGCGCCAAGGTGCCCCCCTCTGTCCTGCCGGATGCAGACATCTCCATCATTCCGCCGCCTCCGCGAAGCCGACGGTGGCAAGCGGCCGGAACTCGTGCTTGTCCTTGCCGGAAACACGCTCGGACCAGGGATCGACCTGCGCGAATTTCTGGCTGAAGACGAAGCGCTCGAAATAGGCGCGGCGCTTCTCGGCGTCGTCGAGGATCTGTTTTTTGATCTCGGCGGTGCCGATCCGCTTGGCCCATTTGTAGATGCGCTCCAGATAGCGGGCCTGCTCGCGATACATCTGTACGAGCGCCACGATCACCTCCAGCGCCTCGTCCTCGGTCTTGACCAGGCCGAGCACTTCGGTGCCCTTGATGTCGAGGCCGGCGGCGCCGGCGAAATGGATCTCGTAACCGGAGTCGACGCAGACCACGCCGACATCCTTGCAGGTCGCTTCGGCGCAGTTGCGTGGGCATCCCGACACCGCCATCTTCACCTTGGCCGGTGTCCAGGAGCCCCACATGAACTTTTCGATGCGGATGCCGAGTCCGGTCGAATCCTGCGTGCCGAAACGGCACCAGTCCGAGCCGACGCAGGTTTTCACGGTGCGCAGGCCCTTGGCATAGGCGTGGCCGGAGACGAAACCGGCCTTGCCGAGATCGGCCCACACCGCCGGCAGGTCCTCCTTGCGGATGCCCAGCATGTCGATGCGCTGACCGCCGGTCACCTTCACGGTCGGGATGCGGAACTTGTCGACCACGTCGGCGATGGCGCGCAGTTCGCCGGCGCTGGTGACGCCGCCCCACATGCGCGGCACGACCGAATAGGTGCCGTCCTTCTGGATGTTGGCGTGCACGCGCTCGTTGATGAAGCGCGACTGATAGTCGTCGGCATATTGGTCAGGCCAGTCGCAGACCAGATAGTAGTTGAGCGCCGGCCGGCATTTTGCGCAGCCACAGGAGCTCTTCCATTCGAGCTCCTGCATGACGGCGGGTATCGTCTTCAGACCCTTCGCCTTGATCAGGCGCCGCACGTCGTCGTGGCCGAGTGACGTGCAGCCGCACATCGGCTGCACCGCCGCCGGATTGTAAGCGTCGCCCAGCGTGAGCTTCAGGAGCTGCTCGACCAGGCCCGTGCACGAGCCGCACGAAGCGGAAGCCTTGGTGTGGGCGCGCACGTCGTCGAGGCCGGTCAGGCCCTTGGCCGTGATCGCGCCGGTGATCTTTCCCTTGCAGACGCCGTTGCAGCCGCAGATTTCCGCATCATCCGCCAATGCCGCAACGGCCGCCAAAGGGTCCGAGGAAGCGCCTCCCTGCAACGCCTGTCCGAAGATCAGCGTGTCGCGTATCTCTGAAATGTCGGTCGCCTTCTTCTTGAGGTCGTTGAACCAGGCGCCGTCGGCCGTCTCGCCGAACAGCACCGTGCCGATGATGCGGTTGTCCTGCAGCACGACGCGCTTGTAGATGCCGGCGGATGCGTCGCGCAGGATGATCTCCTCGCGGTCGTCGCCGTCGGCAAAGTCGCCCAGCGAATAAAGGTCGATGCCGGTGACCTTGAGCTTGGTCGGCGTGTCGGAGTGGACGAAGCGCTTGTCCTCGCCATCCGCCAGCCTGGCCGCCGCCACCCGCGCCATCTCGTAGAGAGGCGCGACCAGCCCGTAGACATGGCCGCCGACCTCGGCGCATTCGCCGAGCGCCATGATCGCGGGATCGGACGTCTGCATGCGGTCGTCGACGACGATGCCGCGATTGACTTCCAGCCCTGCGTCCTTGGCCAGGGCGATGCTGGGGCGAATGCCGACCGCCATCACGACCAGCGTTGCCGGGATGATCGTGCCGTCCATGAGCTCGACGCCCTCGACCTTGCCATTGCCGAAGATGGCCTTGGTGTTGGCCTTGGTCATGACCTTGATGCCGCGTGCCTCGACGGCTTTCTGCAGCAGGTAGCCGGCGGCGGGATCGAGCTGGCGCTCCATCAGCGTCGGCATGACGTGCAGTACGGTGACGTCCATGCCGCGTTCCTTCAGCCCGGCAGCGGCTTCGAGCCCGAGCAGGCCGCCGCCGATGACGACCGCCTTGGCGCGCGCCTGCGCGGCAAGCAGCATGGCATTGACGTCGTCGAGGTCGCGATAGGTGAGCACGCCGGGCAAGTCCTTGCCCGGCACCGGAATGATGAAGGGCACCGAGCCGGTGGCGATGACCAGCCTGTCGTAGCGCTCGGTCACGCCGTGGTCCGAGGTGACGGTCTTCGCGTCCCTGTCGATGGCAACGATCCGGTGGCCCTTGTAGAGGGTGATGCCGTGCTTGATGTACCAGCCGTCGCCGTGGATGACGATTTCCTCGAAATCCTTCTCGCCCGAAAGCACCGGCGACAGCATGATGCGGTCGTAGTTCACGCGCGGCTCGGCGTTGAAGATGGTGACGCTGTAGCGGTCGGGCGCGGCTTCCAGCAGGTACTCCAGCATCCTGCCGGGCGCCATGCCGTTGCCGATGATGACGAGTTTTTCGCTCATGTCCGGTCTGCTCCGATCTATTCGGCGGCGTAGGAAAGGGGCGCAGGCTTGACGGCGGCCGCGCGCTCCATCCGGCGGATGGTGACGTGCATCCAGACGAGGCACGAGACCACGATGAGGAAGAGCAGCATGAAGCAGCTCGACCAGACGCCGGTGAGGTCGTTCAGCGCGCCGAAGGCGATCGGCAGGACGAAGCCGCCGAGGCCGCCGATCATGCCCACCACGCCGCCGACCGCGCCGACGCTCTGCGGATAGTAGACCGGGATGTGCTTGTAGACGGCGGCCTTGCCGAGGCTCATGAAGAAGCCGAGTACGAAGGCGACGCCGATGAAGGCGAGCGGGCCGATCTCGAAATGGAAGGGGATCGGCCCGCTGATGCCGCGCACGACGTAGTCTGCCGAGGGGAGAGACAGAACGAGGGTCGCCACGGCACAAACGCTGAAGGTCCAGTAGAGCACGGTGCGGGCACCGATGCGGTCGGAAAGCACGCCGCCATAGGCGCGGAAGATGCTTGCGGGGATCGAATAGGCGGCGCCGATCATGCCCGCGGTGGCGATGCCGAAGCCGTAGACGCCGATCAGGTAGCGCGGCAGCCAGAGCGACAGCGCCACGAACGCGCCGAAGGAGAAGAAATAGTAGAAGGCGAAGCGCCAGACCTGCAGGTTCTTCAGGGGAGCGAATTCCTGCCAGAAGCTTCTCGCGGGTGCTGCCTTGCCGGCGCGACGCTCGCGGATGACCGGATCGTCGTCGGTCGTGAGCCAGAACACGGCCGCCATGACGACCAGCGCCGCCGCCCAGATCAGCGCCACCGACTGCCAGCCCCAGGAGAGCAGCACGAACGGCGCCAGGAATTTGGTGACCGCGGCGCCGACATTGCCGACGCCAAAGATGCCGAGAGCCGTTCCCTGCCTGCCGGCGGGGAAGAAGCGCGAGACATAGGCGACGCCGACGGCGAAGGAACCACCGGCAAGCCCAACGCCGAGGGCCGCGATCAGCATCTGCTCATAGGTATGCGCGAAGGCGAGCAGGAAGGTCGCGACCGCCGCAGCGAGCATGGTCATGGTGTAGACCAGACGGCCGCCGTAGCGGTCGGTCCATACGCCGAGCACGATACGCACGAGCGAGCCGGTGAGGATCGGCGTGCCGACGAGCAGGCCGAACTCGGTCTCGTTCAGGCCGAGTTCCTGCTTGATGCGCACGCCGATGATGGAAAAGATCGTCCACACCGCGAAGCAGACGGTGAAGGCGATGGTAGACATGACGAGCGCCTGCCGGGGAGCACTGTCCTGGCTGGGCGGGGCTGGGTGGTTTGCGGTCATGGTCGGCTCCGGTTTGCGGCGTGGGAGGCACCGCGAGTTGTGTTGATTAGGAAGCGCGGCATCGCTCAGCGCGACGAGAGCTGGCGCTGCGCGATCGTTTCGGGGCGCTTGCCGTCGGTCATGGTGCTTGGGGGAAACAGCAGCAGTGCCACGGTGAACAGCACCGCCGTCAGCATGCTGCTGGCGATAAAATCGCGGCGCGTGAAATCCTTGAGCGTTGTCGCAATTCCGATCCGTGTCGTCATAGTCGTCTCCGCTTGGCGCCGCCTGGGATCGGCGCGTCGATTCTCGGGTTCGGGTCCAAAAACAAAAAAGCTGCCGTCCAGGTCTCTCGCGTCCGTACATCCGGGATCGCGTGGTTACCTGAGCGGCAGCTTTGCCTGTGGCGCCCGCCATTGGACGCCGTATTCTATTGCCCACGAGGAGCTCGATTATTTCAAAGCATGAAGCGTGCCAGTTTTGTGTCGATGGGGATTTTCAAGCAAAATCAATTGGATACCTGCCTCCCGTGCCGACCGGGCCAAGCGGCGATACGGTCAAACATTGATCAACGGGACGGGCATGGCGCACAAATATTGTGCAATGCACAAGAATGACGCGCAAAGGATCAGGCGCGCTTCTGGCCGGCAATGTAGGCGTCGATCTTGTCCGGATCGAAGATCTGGCCGTCGAAGAAACCATCAGGGCCAAGGATGAGACTGGCCCCTGCGGAGCCAACCGGCGTCGCAGCCTTCAGCGCGCCCTCGACCTTGGCATTGGCGCCGGGCAGGGCCACGCCAAGCGGCCTCAGCGCCGAGCGGTAAAGGTCGGGCCGATAGCAGTCGCGGGCGATCGCCAGGTTTTGCGGCGTGTGCCGCAATTGTCCCCAGCGTACCATCTGCGTGTAGAACCAGAGCGCGTGGCTTTTCCAAGGGAAGTTCGCCGCCTTGTCGAAGGGCAGGAAGAAATCCTCGACGCGCCGTTCCGCCCTCCCGCCGAGTTGCAAGCGTCCGGTGAGCGCCGGCATCTGGATCGCCTCCGGCTGGCCAAGGAAAGCGGGCCTCGCCATCAGCGCGGCCAACTCGTCGCGGTTTGCAGGATCCTGGCACCAGCGGGCGGAATGATGCAGCGCCCTCAGCAGCGCCGCCAGAGTGTCAGGATTCTCCTCCGCCCACGCCCTGCGGGCGCCGATCACCTTTTCCGGGCTGTTGCGCCATAGCAGCGCCTTGACGGTGACGATGCGGCCGGTGCCGGCGTCGACGGCAGCGCTGTTCCAGGGCTCGCCGACGCAATAGCCGTCGATGCGGCCGGCGGCGAGCGCGTCAGCCATGAAGGGCGGCGGCACGATGACGACCTCGATATCGCGGTCAGGATCGACGCCGCAGGCGGCGAGCCAGTAGCGCAGCTCGTAATTGTGCCCGGAATGCGGATGCACGACGGCGAAGCGCAGCGGATCGCGGCCGGCGGCCGCCCGCGCGCGGATCAGCGCGCCGAGCGCCGCCCCGGCACGCGCCGGATCGAGGTCGGGCGCAGCGCCGTTTGCCGCCATGCCTTCCCACACCGCAGTGGAGACGGTGATGCAGTTGCCGCCGAGCCCCAGCGAGAAGGGCACAATGGTCTCGGAGGCGAGCGGCGTGAGACCGAGGCTGCAGGCGAGCGGCATCGGCCCAAGCATATGGGCGACATCGAAATGGCCGATCGCGATGCGGTCGCGGATGTTAGCCCAGGAGGTCTCGCGATGCAGTTTGAGCTCTATGCCTTCGCGGGCGGCAAAGCCCATCTCGCCGGCCGCGACGAGAACGGCGCTGTCGAAGAGCGGCATGAAGCCGGCGGTGATCTGATGCGCAGCGGTCGTGCTCATTCGCCCTCCAGCGGTCCCAGTAATCCCGCCGCCGTCACCAGGCTCTGGGCGATCTCGGCGATCTTGCGGTTCTGGTTCATGGCGGTCTTGCGCAGAAGCGCGTAGGCCGCCTCCTCGCTCAAGCCGCGCGACTTCATCAGTATGCCCTTGGCGCGATCGACGACCTTGCGGTTCTCGAGCTCGCTGCGCGCTTCCTCCAGTTCGCGCGCCATGCGCGAGAAGGCATTGAAGCGGCTGATCGCCATGTCGAGGATCGGCTTGATGCGCTCCTTCTTCAGCCCGTCGATGACATAGGCCGACACGCCGGCGTCGACCGCCGCTTCGATCGAGGCCCGGTCGGAGCGGTCGACGAACATGGCGATCGGCCGTTTCACCGCGCGCGAAAGCTGGAACATGTTTTCCAGCATGTCGCGGTTAGGGTTCTCGAGATCGATGACGATGACATCCGGCTCCAACTCGGCGATGCGCTTCGCAATGCCGGCCACGTCATGGACCACGGTGACATGCCGATGGCCGGCATCCCGCAATCCGGCCTCGATGATCGAGGCGCGGATGCGGTTCTCGTCGATAACAAGGATGGTCAACGAACCGGCGGACATGCGCCTATTGTGCAGCCCGGCCGGAATTGTGCAATGTGGTAGCGTGGTCCGAAGCGAACTTTGCCTCGCCCAAGCGTCGGCGGCCAATCCCAGATATGCGAAGGCTCTAATTTTCGAAGGTGATTTTTCGCTGGGCCAAAATGGTCAAAAACGTATCAGTCGGCGCGGTGTGGCGAGGTGGCAGCCATCCTTGGCCGCCGCTATCCTGACCCTAGACGAGCCAAACAAACGGCCGCGGTTCGAAGGCTGAAATACCCGACAGCCTCCGGGAGGAAGCATGGGACCCGATCTGGAAGTCATACAGATAAGGCCTGGCGAGTCATTCGCGGTGAAATGGCACGGCTATCCGTATCATACGGTGCGCTGGCATTTTCATCCGGAATACGAGCTGCACCAGATCGTCGCGACCAAGGGCCGCTATTTCGTCGGCGACTTCATCGGCGAATTCGATATCGGCAATCTCGTGCTGGCCGGCCCCAACCTGCCGCACAACTGGATCAGCGAGGTTCCGGAAGGCCAGTCGGTTCCGCTGCGCTGCAGGCTGGTCCAGTTCCGCGAGGAATTCATCGGTGGCGCGATCACGACTTTTCCGGAGCTCGGCGCCGTCTCGCCGCTGCTCGACCTGTCGCGGCGCGGGGTGCTGTTCAGCAAAGCCGTGAGCAGACAGGTCATGCCCCTTCTGGCGGAAATCACGCATGCCTGCGGCGTACACCGGATCAGCCTGTTCATGTCGATCATGGAGGCGCTGAGCCGAGAGACCTCGCCGCGCGTGCTCGCCAGCGAGAACTATCTGCCGGACCCGTCGGGATATATGTCGGCCGGCATGAATCAGGCACTTGCCTATATCCGCGAGAACCTGACGCAGCAATTCAACGAAGGCGATCTCGCCGCGATCGCAGGACAGACGCCGAGCGCCTTCTCGCGGTCGTTCCGCAAGCACACTGGCATGTCGCTGCTGCAATACATCAAGCGTCTGCGCATCAACCTCGCCTGCCAGATCCTGATCAGCGACGAGCAGGCGCAGATATCGGACATCTGCTTCGAGGTCGGCTTCAACAATCTGTCGAACTTCAACCGCCAGTTCCTGGCCGAGAAGGGCACGCCGCCTTCGCAGTTCAGACGATTGGTTGCGGACAATTTCGCGGCCGCGCGCGCCGCATAGAAAGGAGTTTGGGAGGAAAAACAAGCCTAAGTAAGAACCAGGACGAAGCGATGGGTCGCGCGAGCGAACCAGCGATGGATGAGTATTGCCTCGTGTCATGCCAGCGGGAGGAAGCCGTTGGGCTGCTGCACGAGGCAGCTAGACTTCCGATCGGGCGGCACGAGCAGACATCCAAGCCCGATGTCGAGGTCCGTTACATCAAACAATGGGAATGGAGAAGACCTTATGTCCAGATACATATCCAGATTGGCCGCGGCCGCCATGGCCGTCTCGAGCCTCGCCCTCGGCGCGACGTTTGCCAATGCGCAAGATATTGCCGGTTCCACGGTCGCGTTCCTGATGCCCGACCAGGGTTCGACACGCTACGAAGAGCATGATCATCCCGGCTTCGTCGCCGAAATGAAGAAGCTCTGCGACAGCTGCAAGGTGCTCTACCTCAACGCCGACGCCGACGTCACCAAGCAGCAGCAGCAGTTCAATTCGGTCATAACCCAGGGCGCCAAGGTCGTCGTGCTCGACCCGGTCGATTCCGCCGCGGCGGCGTCGCTGGTGCACAATGCGCAGGCACAGGGCGTCAAGGTCATCGCCTATGATCGTCCGATCCCCGACGCCAAGGCCGACTTCTATGTCTCGTTCGACAACAAGGCCATCGGCAAGGCGATTGCCGCCTCGCTGGTGGAGCACCTCAAGGCCAAGGGCGTGTCGAGCGACGGCGATGTCGGCGTGCTGCAGATCAACGGCTCGCCGACCGACGCCGCGGCGGGCCTGATCAAGGACGGTATCCATGAAGGCCTCAAGACCGGCAGCTACAAGACGCTCGCCGAATTCGACACGCCGAACTGGGCGCCGTCGAATGCCCAGCAATGGGCGGCGGGGCAGATCTCGCGCTTCGGCAACAAGATCGTCGGCGTGGTCGCCGCCAATGACGGCACCGGCGGCGGCGCCATCGCCGCGTTCAAGGCCGCCGGCGTCGATCCGGTGCCGACGGTGACCGGCAACGATGCCACGATCGCCGCCTTGCAGCTCATCATTGCCGGCGACCAGTACAACACTATTTCCAAGCCGAGCGAGATCGTCGCGGCGGCAGCGGCGAACGTTGCGGTGCAGCTTCTCAAGGGCGAGACGCCGAAAGCCGAGACGACGCTCTACGACACGCCCTCGAAGCTCTTCGTGCCGGCGGTGGTGACGCAGGAGAACCTCAAGGCCGAGATCATCGACAAGAAGATCCAGACCGCAGCCCAGCTCTGCACCGACCGCTACGCCGAAGGCTGCAAGAAGCTCGGCATTGAATAAGGAGCAATGCCGCTTGCGGCATTGTCTCCGGGGCAATGCCGCTTGCGGCATTGTCTCCGAACGCGATGCGGCGCAGCCGCGTCGCTGGCGATATACTCGGCGCGTCGCCAAGGCGACAGCCGGGCGTGTCCGGCCGCTACCTCCTGGCGGCCGGACATATCGACCGCAAACGGGGAGAAACAGCGCCATGGCAATACCCGACACGCCGTCCACGACAAGCCGCCAGCCGGTGCTCAGCCTGCGCGGCATCTCGAAGAATTTCGGAGCGGTGTCGGCGCTCACCGATGTCGATCTCGATATCAATGCCGGCGAAATCGTCGCGCTGGTCGGCGACAACGGCGCCGGCAAGTCGACGCTGGTGAAGATCCTCGCCGGCGCGCATATGCCGAGTTCGGGTTCGATCACCTTCGATGGCCAGCCGGTGACGCTTGCCAATCCCGCCGCGGCGCTCAAGCTTGGCATCGCGACAGTCTTCCAGGATTTGGCGCTCTGCGAAAACCTCGATGTCGTGGCCAACATCTTCCTTGGCCGCGAGCTCCATCCGCTTCGTCTCGACGAAGTCTCGATGGAGGTGCGCGCCTGGACGCTGCTCAACGAGCTGTCGGCACGCATTCCCAGCGTGCGCGAGCCGGTCGCATCGCTCTCGGGCGGGCAGCGGCAGACGGTCGCGATCGCCCGCTCGCTCCTGATGGAGCCGCGGGTCATTCTCCTCGACGAACCGACCGCCGCGCTGGGCGTCGCGCAGACGGCAGAGGTGCTCAACCTCATCGAGCGCGTGCGGGATCGCGGACTGGGCGTCGTCATGATCAGCCACAACATGGAGGATGTGCGCGCCGTGGCCGACCGCATCGTGGTGCTGAGGCTCGGACGCAACAACGGCATCTTCCTGCCTGGCGCGTCGAACCAGGAACTGGTGACCGCGATAACCGGCGCCGACGACAACGCGGTCTCGCGGCGCGGCAGGCGTGCAGCCGAGAAGGTGCAGGGAGAACAGCCATGACGACGGCTTCCGACCGCAATCCCGGCGCGCTGCTCGATCGCAGCGATGAGCGGCTGAAGGATCGCAGCGGGGCGAAGGGCGCCATCAGGGGCTTTCTCGACCGCGTCCGCTCCGGCGATCTGGGATCGCTGCCGGTGGTCGTCGGACTGGTGCTGATCTGCACCATATTCCAGACGCTCAATCCGGTCTTCCTGTCGCCGAACAATCTGGTCAACCTTTTGTTCGACTGCTCGACGGTCGGCATCATCTCGCTCGGCATCGTCTGCGTGCTGATGATCGGCGAGATCGACCTGTCAGTCGGCTCCGTCAGCGGCTTGTCTTCCGCGCTGCTCGGCGTGCTTTGGGTCCAGTGGGGCTGGCCGGTCGCGCTGGCCATCGTCACTGCCATGGCGGTCGGATTCGTGACCGGCTGCGTCTATGCGTTCCTGCTCAACAGGCTCGGCATGCCGAGCTTCGTGTCGACGCTGTCGGGCTTGCTCGCCTTCCTCGGATTGCAGCTCTACATCCTCGGGCCGACCGGCTCGATCAACCTGCCTTACGATTCGCCGCTGGTGAATTTCGGCCAGCTCCTGGTCATGCCGCACTGGGTGTCGTACACGCTGGCGGTGGTGCCCGGCGTGCTCGCCTTGGCTCTCGGCTACCGCAAGGCGCAGCGCCGCCAGGCCGCCGGGCTGTCGTCGCGCTCGTTCGGCGGGCTTCTGCTCCAGGCCGTCGCGATCACGGTTGCGCTCGAGCTGGTGGCTTACTACCTCAACCTGTCGCGCGGCGTGCCCTGGATGTTCGCGCTGTTCGTCGGCCTGGTCGTGGCGATGAACTATGCGCTGAAGCGGACCCAATGGGGCCGCTCGATGACCGCCGTTGGCGGCAACCGCGAAGCGGCGCGCCGCGCCGGCATCAATGTGCGGCTGATCTACACCAGCGCCTTCGCGCTCTGCGCCACGCTGGCGGCCACCGGCGGCCTGCTCTCGGCGGCACGCCTGGCAACCGCCAGCCAGCAGGCCGGCACCGGCGACGTCAACCTCAACGCCATCGCGGCGGCCGTCATTGGCGGCACCAGCCTGTTCGGCGGCCGCGGCAGCGCCTATTCGGCGCTGCTCGGCATCATCGTCATCCAATCCATCGCAAGCGGCTTGACGCTGCTCGATCTGTCATCCTCGCTCCGGTACATGATCACCGGCTGCGTGCTGGCGATCGCGGTCATCGTCGATTCTCTCGCCCGCCGCTCGCGTGTCTCACACGGCCGCGCCTGACAGCTCATCAAGAAGGCGGCTCATCGAAGAGGATCGCAATGTCTGAAAGTCTCTCCGGCAAGGTTGCCGCAATCACCGGCGCTGCCTCCGGCATCGGGCTGGAATGCGCCCGCGCCATGCTCGCCGCCGGCGCCAAGGTTGTCCTGGTCGATCGCGCCGAGGATAAGCTGAAGACGCTCGTCGCCGAACTGGGCGACAATGCATTCGCCGTAGTCACCGACCTGCTCGACCCGGCAAGCGTCGACCGCATGATGCCCACGATCCTGGAGAAGACGGGTCGGCTCGATATCTTCCATGCCAATGCCGGCGCCTATGTCGGCGGCGAGGTGGCGTCGGGCGATCCCGACCAGTGGGATCGGATGCTGAACCTCAACATCAACGCCGTGTTCCGCACGGTGCACGCCGTGCTGCCGCATATGATCGAGAAGAAGAGCGGCGACATCATCGTCACCAGTTCCGTGGCCGGCTTCGTTCCCGTGGTCTGGGAACCGATCTATACGGCGTCGAAATTCGCCGTGCAGGCCTTCGTCCATACGCTCCGCCGCCAGGTGCTGAAGCACGGCATCCGCGTCGGCGCCGTCGCGCCCGGTCCGGTTGTGACGGCGCTGCTCAGCGATTGGCCGAAGGCCAAGATGGAAGAGGCGCTGGCGGCCGGCAGCCTGATGGAGCCCAAGGAGGTGGCCGATGCCGTGCTCTTCATGTTGACGCGGCCGCGCAACGTCACCATCCGCGACCTCGTCATCCTGCCGCAGAGCGTGGACATCTGAGACGTCCGACGGCGGCAACTGGATGAGCTGATCGACGTCCTCGACGCTGCCCCCCGGAGACCGCCAGCGAGCGCCACGGCGCATGCCGTCACCATCAGTGCCAGTCGCGCGCGTGGTTGAGATGTACGTCGGTCAGGCCGTTGCGGAAGAAGCGCTGGTAGTAGCCGACATCGACGTGATGCACCTGCAACCATATGCCGGGCACATGAATGGCGTCGCAATGCGCCGGGAAGCGGCCGTGCGTCTCGTAGATGTAGGTGCAGATGTCGCACACGCAGTCGATGACCTCCGGCGTATAGACCGCCGCCTCGCTGAGATAGCGGTGGCCGTAATCGCCCTTGTAGATTTCGGCAAAAAGCTTCTCGTCCGCGTAGAGGCCGCTCTTGCCGAACTTCTCCTCGATCACTTCGGCGACGGCGTCGGCCATCGTATCGTAGTAGGGCGGCGACATGCCCTTGATCAGGTGCTCGCCCTTGAGGCGCAGGCCGATCGGGTTGCTGCGCAGGTTGGAGTATTTCGGCAGTGGTATGTGCCAGCGCAGCAGGTCCATGAGGCGCCAGCGCGGCACCGCCACGTCGAAGCCGAGCATTGCGCCGTAAGTCTTTGAGAACTTCGGATCGCCGAGCAGCACCGGCGGGCTGATCGAGCCATGGATCCAGGCGCCGAGCCCCATGGCATCGGCGACGAGGAAGATGTTCTGCAAGAGCAGGTCCGCCTCGATCTGAGTGCGCAGCGAGCCGATCGCGCCGAGCGGGATCTTCAGGTCCTTGTTGAGGAAACCCTTCTTGACCCAGCGCTTGACGCCGGCCGAGCGATAGAAGTTGCGATCGTCGACGATGTGAGGCCGCGCGCCATCGGGCTGGGTGAGCAGGTACATCATGCCGTTGATGTACTGGCGCGAGAGATCGACGACCGGCAACAGGATCGTGGTGCCCGGCAGGTTGGAGAGGAAGCGGTTGGAATCGAGATAGGCCGGAAAATCGCGCTGGCCTTCGGCGACGTCGAGCCGGCGATCGAGAATCTTCACCTTGGCTTCCCGCGCACGCTCGACCAGTCGCTCCGGCGTGAAAGCGGTGTTGCCGTCGGCGGGCGGCGGCATCTTGCGCAGGAAATAGGTGCCTGAGTCGTTGATCAGGAAGAAATGCGTGCCTTGCGCATTGTCGGGGCTGCCCGCGGTGCGGCCGGCCATGGTGAGATTGGGCTTGGCCATCACCGGCTGCCTCGTCGCCGGATCCTCGAAGGGCCGGTCGGGCATGGTGAGGCCGGTGCAGCCGGTCATGGCGATCAGCACCGCCTCCTCGAGTTCCGACAGCGGCTCGCGCGGCTCTTCGGATTGATAGCTCATGCTGCCGGCGAGCACCGAGCTGCCCTGGCTGACGCGATGGGTGCGGCGGCGGAAGATCGTCTCGACCAGCGGCCGCTTCAAAAGCACATCGAGCCCCGAGGCACTGCTGCCGTTCGCGGCCGGAGCCGGCTTGATCGGCGCCGTCATGGCTTCGCTCCCGCCATGGCGGGGTCGGTGCTTGCGGGCACGATCGGGCGCCAGGGCGCAAACGCGCTCTGCGTTCTCGGCAGCACGGAGGCGAGGTCGGGGCAGTGGCGCAGGATCAGGCTGGTCATGCCGTTGTTGGCGATCCAGTCGATGCCGAAAGGCGAGTAGATCTCCGGCCGGTAGTCGACGGTGAGGAAGCGGTCGCTCTGCAGCCGCCGCGACGCCATCAGGATGAAGATGCGGAAGGCGGTGTCGCTGAAGCCGAAGCCCGCCGGCGCCGGCTCGGAGAGCAGGCCGACCACGGTGTCGATTTTGTCGACGTCGCCGTAGATCTGCTTGAGCAGCCGCGCATCCTCGGGGCTCGCGGTGACCTCCTCGAAGCTCCTGATGCGCGGCCGGTGCAGCCCGGCACGAAAATCATTGTAGCGCGGCACGCCGCGCCGCCTGGTGCGCACGATGTCGACCACCGAGAGGTCGATGATCTCGTTGTCGCGCTCGAGCTTCAGCAACGACCTTGGGAAGTTATGCAAGGCAATCGCGCCGGGATGCGCGACGCCGAAGGAATAGAGCGTGTTGCGCAAGCCGAAGGAGCGCATGATCTCGTCGGCATTGGCGCCCTGTATGTCGAGGAAGCCCTTCTCGGCGATCTTCTCGCCTGACCGGTGGTGGTAGAAGCAATAGTCGTCCGGCAACAGCGGATGCATGCGGTAGACGGTGGTGAAATCCTCGGTCAGCGAATAGGGCGCGGTGTGGTGGTCCGGCATCGTCTTCGGGATACCGGTCGACGCATGCTCGTCGAGCAGCCACAGACCGAATTTGGTCACCCAGTCATTGGCCGGCGGGCCGTTCCAGTTGCTCGAGAGGCCGATCTCGATCGCCCGCGTGGCGAGGATTGCCGGCGTCCACTCCACCGTATGGATCTTGGCGATGAGCGCCGAGACGATGAGCCGGGCCGTCTGGTAGATGCGCTCGTCGTCCCAGTTCTTGTAGCGCGAGCGCAATTCATCGCAGAGCAGATTGTGCTCGCGCGCGAACAGCGTGTGCATGGCGCCGAGGCCGAGCCACCAGCTCTCGTTGAAGCCGGTCACCTCGAAGCCTTTGATGTCGACCGGCAGGTGGTTGTCGACCAGCCTGATCTTGGCGCCTTCGCGCAGCATCATCGCCTTGGTGCTGTTCGGACCATAGACCTCCGATCCGTCCCACCAGTGCGAGGCGGCATTGCCGAAATAGGTCGGCGGCCAGCCGGGGCCGCGGTCCAGTTGCTGGTTGCCGGCAATGCGCATGACCTGTTCCGGTTTGCCGCCGACGGTGTTCGTCCACTTCATGCCGGGAGGCAGCGGTACGGTGATATCGTTGGTGCCGAGCGGATTGCGGGCATGGTTCACCCAGTCATGCACCTGGAACTGGATCCAGGCGGCGGCAAGGATGTTGAGCGAGCGCGCCGGAATGAACGTCTCGCGATGCAACAGTTTTTCCGCGACGACGACCGGATTCGGCGTGTCGAACAGGTCGGGCGCGTAAGCCGGTTTCAGGTTGCGGCCGAAGGTGGCGCCGACCGCGCCCATCTTCGGCACCGACAGGTCGTTGTAGGTGCCGTCATAGGAGCGCGTCTGCCGCACTTGCTCGGCGATCGGCGGTTGCGGCTCCGGCCGCGCCTCGGGCGGCGCCTCGACCGCTTCCGTGTCGATGAGGTTCTTCTGCCTCAGCACGTAGCGGAAGGCGTCGAGGTTGAGCAGGCTGAGGCGCAACGGCAGCTTGTGCCATTCGACGAAGCGATTGATGGCAACGAAGGACCGGCGCGCAATGGCGCCGAGCACGCGGTTGCGCAGCGGCGCTTCGGTGCGCCAGCGATAGGCGAGCCGATGCGCGGCACTCGCGTCATACACCACCTTGCGCGCCCGGTTGAGATTGCCGAGCGGACGGAACTCGTCGGTCGTGTTCCACGGGTTGAAGGCGAGCTCGTCGATCACCCTCGTGTTGGTGAAGGCCTCGGCGGTGCCGACCGACGGCTGGGTGATGGTAAGCTCCGCCACCTTCACGGGCGGCGAGACGGTTTCGGTCCACTCGACAGCGGTATCCTCGATCGGCGTCGAGCGCTCGTCGATGTAGGGCTGGACACACAGCTCGAAACGGACGTCGCCCGCCGCGAGCCGCGTGGCGAATTCGTTCGACAGATAACTCGCATCCGTTGTGGACGCCTCTGGCGCGGGTGCCGCGCTCGGCACGGGCCGCAGCAGATAGCGCACGGCGAGCGTTTCGCCCCAGCGGATGGCGCCGCGGCTCCAGAAGGTCTCCAGCGCGACGCTGCGCACTTTGCGGTTGCGCCCCTTGGAGACGTTCCTCAGCATGCGGATCACTTCAGCCGGACTGAAGCGGAAGGCGAGGCCGACAAGGCCGATCAGCTTGCCGATCGCGCCGCCCGCGGTCGCCTTGGCGAAGGCGACGAATTGCCGGGCATCGCGAGCATGCGAAACCGGGAAATTGGTGGCCAAAAGGTCGTGCTGCTCCTTGTCCGAAACCTTGACGCGCAGCGCCACGCCGCGCAGGTCGGGCTTGTAGTCGGGCTGGCCCGAGGCGTTCGCGTTGGAGAAGCGCACGATCGCCGGATAGGATTTTCCCGGCTGGGCGAAGCCGGCGCGGAAGTCGGCGGGAAGATCGTCATTGAAGCGCAGCGTCGCGTCGATCGAGGCGAAGATCGGCTTGGCATGGAAAGCGCGCCGGATGCCCGCCGTCTTGGAGCGCCGCCTGGTCTTCAGCTGGACATGCATCATGTCCTGCGCCAGCCGCTCGAACAGCAGGCGCTCATCCTCCGCCGAGCCTTGCGGTATTTCGCGCCAAATCGTCGTTGCTTGCCTGTCTGGTTGCGTCAACAACGCTGCCTCCCTGGCTCGAAGCGGTTCAGCGTTTGTCAGGCTTGCCGAACCGCACCAACTCTTTGTTTTCACGGAAAACCGCTGTGCAGTTTTCCTAGAATTGCCTAATCCGGGCGGATGCGCTCCGCGATCATTTCGGCGACGCCGGCGACCACACCCTCGGGCGAGGCGCTGTAGTGCGGCAGCGCCAGGCGCGTGATGTGGGCGTCGATGATCGCGGGCTTGCCGAGCGCCAGCGCGTCCTCGAGCGCGGCTTCGAATTCTTCCAGAGTCTCGACGCGATAACCCTTCGCGCCGCAGGCCTGGGCGTAGGCGACGTAGTCGGGATTGCCGAAATCGACCAGGCCGTATTCCTGGTAGGATTGCAGCTGGTAGAGCTTGATCAGCTGGAACTCGGCGTTGTTGAAGACGATCCAGATCACCGGGATGTCGTATTGGACGGCGGTGAGCAGCTCGAAGCCCGAGAGCAAATAGCAGCCGTCGCCGCAGCCGACGATCACCGTCCGCTCGGGATGGGCTAGCTTGACGCCTAGCGCGCCGTTGACGTTGCCCGCCATCGGGCCGAAACCGCCGGGCTTGCGGAAATTCTGGCCCGGCGCGATCTGCAGATAGTAGCCGAGCCAGGCGAGGTGCGCGCCGGCATCGGCGAGAACGATGGCATTGTCAGGCAGCCGTTTCGACAGCGACTGCGCCATCTGGCCAGGATGGATCTTGCCGGTGAGATGGAGGATGTGCTCGTCGCTGTAGTCGGTCGCCTCGCGGTCTGCCGGCGGGCTCGGCTCGAGCAAGCCCGACATCTTGTCGAGCAGAGCGCCGACGGCCAGCCTGGCGTCGCCGATAATGGCGCCGTCGGCCTTGTAGACCTTGTCGATCTCGCCGATGTCGATGTTGATGTGGATGAGCTTGTGGTCGGCGAACAGGTCGTCGCGGAAGCCGAAGGTGGCGTGCTGGGCGAAGGAATTGCCGACGGCAAGGACGACATCCGCCTCGAGGAAAGCCTTCCAGGCGGCGCTGTGGCCGCTGTCGCAGAAGACACCGGCGCACAGAGGGTGCCGCTCGGCTATGATGCCCTTGCCGTCCAGCGTGGTCGCGAAGGGGATCTGATAGCGTTCGACGAGCTGCTTCAGCTCGTGGCCGGCGCCGCTCTTCACCGCGCCGAAGCCGATCAGCGCCAGGAGCTTCTTGCCCTTCTCCAGCGCCTCCACCAGCGTTTCGGCCACGTCCTGCACCCGAGCCGGGTCCGGCAGGACAGGCTTCACCCGAAGATCGATCGGACGGAAATTGTCGACCGAAACGCCGTGATCGGTGAGGTCTTCCGGCACATGGATATGGACGGGACCCGGCCGGCCTTCGAAGGCGATGTTGACGGCTTCTTCCAGCACATCGCAGGTTTTCGCAGCATCGGCGAGCAGGAAGGATTTCTTCGTCGTCGCGGCAAACATCGCCTGCGAGTTCGGCGTGCGGCTCACGCCCGACGTCTCGTTCAGTGCGCCTTTGCCGGTCCATCTGCGCGAGGCGTAACCGGAGACGGCAAGCACAGGGTAGGAATCCGACATCGCGACCGCAAGTCCGGAGAACAGGTTGAAGGCGCCGGGGCCGGCCGTGGCGAAGCAGACGCCGAGGCGGCCCGATAACATGGCATAGCCGCAGGCCATGAAGGATGCAGCCTGCTCATGCCGCGTGATCACCGGCCGGATCGACTTGGAGTGTTTCAGCGCCAGCATCAGCCCGGCGGCATTTTCGCCCGCGCCGCCGAACGCGGCGCCGACGCCGATCCCCTCCAGCCCTTTGACGATCGCCTCGTAGACCCGCATCCGCATCGCCCCCGATTGCGCTTCCGGCCTGCGCGATCGAAGGGGTCCGATGTCGCGCGGCGGAATGGGCAGAAGTATTTACAAATGGAATCGATAGGCCCGGCAATTTATGCTTCTGGCCGCGTGCTGACTGTGAAACAGCTAACATTCATGGAAAATGGAGAAGAAGCTCAAGGCAGAAAAGCCAAGTATTTCCAACGCAAGGGACTGCACGCGCCCGAAAAGATCGGCTAGGCGCCGGCGACCAAAGTGGGGGCCAGCCGTCGGCCGGCCATTCGCCGTATAGCCGCGCTCTCGCGAGCGCCCGGCGCCATATACTCCGCCACATGCGGCCGATTGGGAGGAACGATCTCGCGGCTGACGCATTTTGGTTCCCGTCAACAGTTTGAGGGAATCCATGCGCATTGCCCATGTCGCGCCGCTCTATGAATCCGTCCCCCCGAGATTTTATGGCGGCACGGAGCGCATCGTCTATCATCTCACCGAAGCGCTGGTGGAACTGGGACACGACGTGACGCTGTTCGCGAGCGGCGACAGCGAGACCTCGGCGCGGCTGGTGCCGGGCCGCGACCAGGCGATCCGCCTCGACCCGCGGCCGAAGAAATCGGAAATCGCTGCGCATCTGGCGATGCTTGCCGACGTGCGCGAGCGGGCCGACGAATTCGACGTCATCCATTTCCATCTCAGCCATTTCGCGCATTTTCCGTTCTTCGAGCACATGTCGGATCGAACGGTGACGACGCCGCATGGCAGGCTCGACTATGTCGACCTGGCGCCGGCCTACAAGCGCTTCCCGCGCTTTCCGATGATCTCCATCTCGCACAGCCAGAAGCAGGGATTGCCCGACGCCAACTGGCTGGCGACGATCCATCACGGGATCCCGGTCGATGCCTATCGGCCCACGTATGACCCGTCACCCGAAGAGCCGTATCTAGCCTTCCTCGGGCGCCTTTCGCGCGACAAACGGCCGGACCGAGCGATCGAGATCGCGCGCCGGTCCGGATTGAAGCTGAAGCTGGCCGCCAAGATCGGCGATGACGACCGCGCCTATTTTCACGACGAGATCGAGGCGCTCATCGACGGCGACCGCGTCGATTATGTCGGCGAGATCGCGGAAGACGAGAAGGCCGGCTTTCTCGGCAACGCCGCGGGCCTTCTGTTCCCCATCGACTGGCCGGAGCCGTTCGGCCTGGCTCCGATCGAGGCCATGGCTTGCGGCACGCCGGTGATCGCCTGGAACTGCGGCGCCCTGCCGGAGATCATCGACCAGGGCGTGACCGGCTTCGTCGTGGACAGCGCCGATGAGGCCGTCGCCGCGATGCCCACCCTGCTCGAACTTGATCGAAGGCGGGTGAGGGCAGCCTTCGAAAAGCGGTTTTCAGCCACCAGGATGGCGCGCGACTATCTCGCCGCCTATATGCGCCTGATCGGCATCCGGGAGGCGAGAGCCTCCTGATCGGCATTGTCTTCGGGGGCGGGACAAAACGAAGAGGTGACGAATGACGCAACTCGACGAGCGAAAGCTCGATCCCGCGGTGGCCCTTGCCTCACTCGACGAGACGGCACCGCGGGAGCCGCATCGGCTGTTCGCGCTCAAACAGGGCGACTGTTTTGCCGTCACGGACGCCTATGGCGACATCAGGGGCGCCGGCGACGGTTTCTTTCGCGACGATACGCGCGTCCTCTCCGAATTCCGCCTGACGGTCGGCGGCAGACCGATGTCGCTGCTTGGCGCCTCGCTCAGTCAGGACAATGTGCTGTTCACCAGCAACCTGACCAACCTGCCGATCCAGAGCGCCGCCGGCCGCGACATTCCGCAAGGCGCGATCCATATCGAGCGCGTCAGGCTGATCTGGCAGGATCGGCTGTTCGATCGCATCACGCTTTCCAACTACAGCCGCGAGCACTCGACCATTGCCGTCTCGTTGCATTTCGCCGCCGACTTCCGGGACATGTTCGAGGTGCGCGGCTCGACGCGGCCGAAGCGTGGAACGGTCCATGTCGCCAAGACCGACAAGGCGTCGGTGCTGCTCGGCTATGACGGTCTCGACGGGTTGCCGCGCCTGTCGGTGATTTCCTTCTCGCAAGCCCCTGACCGGTTGGGCGACAATCGCGCCGATTTCCTGATCGCGGTCACCAAGCGCAGCAGCAAGGTGCTTTATGTCGAAGTCGGTCCGGAGGTCGCCGACATACCCGGGCGCGACCGCTTCCGCGCCGCCGCGGCCCGCGCCCGTTTCGGCATGCGCGCCAAGCGCCGGCACGGCGCCACGGTGCACAGTTCCGGTCGCGTGTTCAACGACTGGGTCGAGCGCGCACGCGCCGATGTCGCGCTGCTCACCACCGAGCTCTCGACCGGGCCCTATCCCTATGCCGGCATCCCGTGGTTCTCGACGGCCTTCGGCCGCGACGGCGTGATCTCGGGACTGCAGATGCTGTGGCTCAATCCCGGTCTGGCGCGCGGCGTGCTGGCGTTTCTGGCCGAGCATCAGGCGACGGAGACCTCGCCCTTCATCGACTCCCAGCCGGGCAAGATCATGCACGAGACCCGCAAGGGTGAGATGGCGGCGCTGCGCGAGCTTCCTTTCGGCCGCTACTATGGCGGCGTCGACACGACCCCGCTCTACATTCATCTCGCCTGCGCCTATGCCGACCGCACCGGCGACATGGCTTTCATCGATACCCTCTGGCCATCGCTCAAGGCGGCCGCCGAATGGACGGAAGAGGCAAGCCGGGCGACAGGTTTCGTCACTTACCAGCGTGGGGCCGAGTCCGGGCTCGCCAACCAGGGCTGGAAGGACAGCATCGACTCCGTCTTCCATGCCGATGGCCGCATGCCTAAAGGACCGATCGCGCTGGTCGAGGTGCAAGGCTATGTCTTTGCAGCTTACCGCGGCCTTGCCGCGCTCGCGCGCCGCCGCGGCGAATTCGCCGATGCCGAGCACTGGGAAAACCTCGCCGAGGAAATGCGGCTGGCCGTCGAGCGCGACTTCTGGATGGACGATCTCAACTTCTACGCCCTTGCCATCGACGGTGAGGGCGAGCCCTGCAAGGTGCGAACGTCGAACGCCGGGCATCTGCTCTATGTCGGGCTGTCGCAGCCGGAGCGCGCCAAGATGGTCGCCGACCAGTTGCTGTCGGCCTCCTTCCATTCCGGTTGGGGAGTGAGGACGCTCGCCGACGACGCGATCTTCTTCAACCCGATGTCCTACCACAACGGCTCGATCTGGCCGCACGACACGGCGCTCTGCGGCGTCGGCCTGGCGCGCTATGGCGAGCGCGAGAGCGTGGTGCGACTGATGAGCGGCACCTTCGAGTCGGCCGTGCATTTCAACATGCGCCTGCCGGAGCTGTTCTGCGGCTTCACCCGAGCGCCGGGCGAGGCGCCGATCGCCTATCCGGTCGCCTGCCTGCCGCAGGCCTGGTCGGCAGGCTCAACCTTCATGTTGATGCAGGCCTGCCTCGGCCTGGAGATCGATGGCTGGGAAGGTGAATTGCACATTACGCGCCCAAGGCTGCCGGCTGGCATCGACACACTCACGCTTCGGCATCTATCGGTTGGCGACAGATCTGTCGACCTCACCTTCCAGCGTGTCGGCGACCGCGTCGTTGCCTTCCTCGCTGATCGGCATGAGGGCCTGGTGCCGCTTATTGTGCGCACGTAAGCGGAATTCTGCAAGTACGCGTCGGATAATCGAAAAATGTCGGAACCGACGACCGGTTTACGCGTTTGCAAATTCGTACCGGTCTACCGCTCCGCAGCCGGCAAGAACGAAAAACAAAATAGCGGACAGCCGGAGGCAACCTGGCATTCAATGATACAATATGGCGTCGACCTTTGGTGGGTCCTTATTCTAGCAAGTCTGACACTTTCCGCTCTGGCGATCTTCATTTCAATGTTCCGGCACCGCCGCCGGCATCCGAAGGACGTGAACACGTTCGCCTTGGGTGAGGACGTCGCCTCGGAAACCGCGCGCAAGGTGCTGCGCGAATTCGAGAAGAACGGACAGTCTGTCGATGCCGCCCTCGTCACTTGGTCGCCGGAGACGTTGCGCAAGATCCTCACCGAGGATCTGCCGGACGCACAGGTCATCGTCGTTTCCAATCGCGAGCCCTACATCCACAACGAGGACAAGAATGGCGATGTCGAACTCGTCGTGCCCGCAAGCGGACTGGTTTCGGCACTCGAGCCGATCACCCGCGCCTGCGCGGGCACGTGGATCGCCTATGGCGGCGGCAGCGCCGACCACCTGGTGGTGGACGGGGACGACCGTGTGCAGGTGCCCCCTGGCAGTCCCTCCTACACGCTGCGCCGGGTCTGGCTGACGGACGAGCAATATCAGGGTTACTATCTGGGCTTTGCCAATGAGGGCCTGTGGCCGCTCTGCCATATCGCCTTCACCCGCCCGATCTTTCGCGATTCCGACTGGGAAGCCTACGAAGCCGTCAACCGCAAATTCGCCGATACCGTGGTCGCCGAGGCGCGCAACAAGCGGCCGATCGTGCTGGTGCAGGACTATCACTTTGCGCTTTTGCCGCGCATGATCCGCGAGCGGCTGCCAGAGGCGATCGTCATCACCTTCTGGCACATCCCATGGCCGAACTCCGAGGTGTTCAGCATCTGCCCGTGGCGCGAGCGCATCCTCGACGGCCTGCTCGGCAGCTCCATCATAGGGTTCCACACGCAATTCCACGCCAACAACTTCACCGAAAGCGTCGACCGCTTCATGGAGAGCCGGATCGAGCGCGCGGATGCCGCCGTGTCCTATGGCGGCCAGACGACCTTGGTGCATGCCTATCCGATCTCGATCGAATGGCCCGTCGAGTTGCTGAGGACCCTGCCTTCGGTCGAAGAATCCCGGCAGCACATCCGCGAGCGGTTCGGCATTCCGGCCGATGCCAAGCTCTGCGTCGGCGTCGAGCGGCTCGACTACACCAAGGGCATCCTCGACCGCTTCCACGCGCTGGAGGAGCTGTTCATTCGCCACCCCGAGACGATCGGCCAGGTGGTGTTCCTGCAGATCGCCGCGCCCAGCCGAGGCTCGCTGCCTGCCTACAAGCAGCTGCATGAGGAATGCCAGCACTTAGCCGAGGAGCTCAACGAGCGTTATGGCAGCGAGAATTATCGTCCTGTGGTCCTGGTGGCCGCGCATCACTCCCAGAAGGACGTCTACGAAATCTACCGGGCGGCCGACATCTGTCTGGTCACCAGCCTGCATGACGGCATGAATCTCGTCGCCAAGGAATTCGTCGCCGCGCGAGACGACGAGCAGGGCGTGCTTCTGCTCAGCACCTTCGCTGGCGCATCGCGCGAGCTGCTGGAGGCGCTCATCGTCAACCCCTACGACGCGGCGATGATGAGCGAGGTCATGCTGCAAGCGCTGACCATGGGGCCGGAGGAGCAGCGTGGGCGCATGCGGCGCATGCGCGAAATCGTCCGCGACAACAATGTCTATCGCTGGGCCGGCAGCATGCTGCTCGACGCGGCGCGGCTGAGGAAGCGCGACGAGCTCGACCGGGTTACCGCATTATCCGACCGGTCGGTGAACGGCGACAATGTCGTCTCCATGTTCGAACGCAAGCAGGCAGTCGGATTCCGATGAATATCCAGACAGATTTGACGCCGCGCCTTTCCGACGGCCGGTGGGCGCTCTTCCTCGACATTGACGGCACCTTGCTCGAGCATGCCGCCCATCCGGACAGCGTGTCGGTCAGCGACGGCCTGCGGCTCCTCCTGGAGACGATCGAACGGCGTCTGGACGGCGCGCTCGCCTTCATCACCGGCCGTTCGATCGCGGCCGTCGACGGACTGTTCGATCCCTTGAGGCTGCGGATCGCCGGCCTCTATGGGCTGGAGCACAGGCTGACGCCGAACGGTCAAATCGAGGCCGCCGACGAGCCGGCGGACATGGCAGCACTTGCCGACGAAATCGAGCTGGAGCTGGCCAGCAAAGCCGTCTATGTCGAACGCAAGGGCCCGGTGCTCGCCATTCACACAAGGGCGGCCCCGCATCTTCTGGCGCGCGCGACGGAACTGGTCGAGGCGGCACTTGCCCGCCTGCCGGAAGGGTACAGGGTCATCGCGGGTAACGCGGGGGTCGAACTGATGCCGCTGGAAGCCGCCAAAGGCGCCGCGATCCGGCGCTTCATGCAGCTCGATCCGTTCAGCGGCAGACGCCCGGTGTTCCTTGGCGACGACACGTCCGACGAAAACGGTTTTGAGACCGTCAATGCCGCGGGCGGGATCTCGATCCGCGTGAAGCCGCAGGGCGAGACCGCGGCACGTTTCGCCATTGCCGACGTCGCCAGCGCGATCGCCTGGCTTGAAGCCAATTTCGGCGGCGGCGCCGAACAGGCGAGCCGCGGCGATCTCGTTGCCTAAAGCGTCTCATCGTTTCACGGAAACGGCGAAACGCTCTCTTTGTTTTGATGCAATTCCGGGCGGAAAACCGCTGCACACTTTTCCTGGAAGAACGGCCCCGCGAACGGGCCGTATCATATTCGCCTACACTGACTGCCTACTTGCTGCCGCCGTTCTCCTTGACGCTGCTGCAGAACTCCGGATGGGTGTTGGCCGCGTTGGCGTTCTTGGCCTCATCGGCGCATGCGGTCATCATCGCCGTTTGATCCTCCGGCGACAGTGCCTTCCACGCCTTCACGAAGGCGTCCTTGCTGACCATCGTCTTCATGCTGGAGTCGGTATAGAAAGGCTGCATCTTGGCCGGATCGTCGAGCGCCGAAGTACCAGTCTGTCCGGCGGCGAGCGCGGAGCCCGCAACCATCGAAAGCGCCATCGCGCCGAAGCAGATCATCTTGACGTTCATGACATAGACCTCCTGTTTCTCCGGATCGTTCGAGAAACGATCATGTCATCAACGGAAGATTTGGATCAAAGTTCCTCTACTTCATGCAACGCAGAAAAGGTTTTCTGAGCAAGCTTACAAGCGAGAAACTTCTCATCATCCGCCGTTAAGTTTGGTTGTTCTGCTTCAGGATGCAATCATTAGTAGGAAATTCCGCTGCCTGGCCGACAAGGCGCGGGTCAGTTCCTATCGACCGGTTTGGAGCGCATCCGCGAGACGGTCTCGCGCTCGGCGCGCTTGGAGCGCATCGGCGGCAGGCCGCGGTCGACAAGGTCCATGTCCTCCAGCACCATGTCGCCCATGCGCCTGAAGGCGACGTCGAGCGCGCCGGCGCGGTGGGCCGAACGCAGGAAGCCGGGCAGCGCGCGCACCGGATGCTTTTTCGCCAGCGGCTCTTCCGGGAAGACATCGCTGGCGGCAACGATGTGGCCGCTTCGCACGGCCTCCATCAAGGCCGCGAAATCGACGACGTCTGCGCGGCTGAGCAGGATGAAGGCGGCCCCTTTGCGCATTTTCGCGAAAGCGTCGGCGCCGAGAAAACCCTGGTTCTCGCTGGTCACCGACGCGACGACGAAGACGAAGTCGCTTTCCGACAGCACCTTGTCGAGAGAAGACGGCTCGACGCCATGCTCGACCAGCACGGAAGGCGGCAGCCACGGATCATAGGCCCTGGTGCGGGTGCGGAAGCCGGAGAGCAGGCGGTTGAGCGCGCGGCCGAGGTCGCCGAAGCCGACGATGCCGACATCGGCGCCGGAGAGGAGACGCGCGGTCTGGTTGCCGTCGCCGCCCCAAAGCTCCTTGCCCTGCCGGAAGGCGAGATCGGCATCGACGATGCCGCGCGCCAGGTTGAGCGCCATGGCAAGGCCCAACTCGGCGACCGGCTCGGCGAAGACCAGTCCGGTGGTGACGACGTGGATGCCGCGGGCAAACAGCGTCTCATAGGGCATGTTGTTGATGAGGTTGGTTTCGACATTGAAGATGCAGCGCAGCGCCTTCAATTTCTCCAGCGTTTCGGGCGCGATCGGCGGCTGGCCGACGATGTAGCGCGCTTGGGCAAGCACGTCGGCTGGCAACTTCGCCACGCCTTCGGGCGTTGTCTCGACGATGCGATATTTCCTGCGAAACAGCGCCAGCTGCGGCGGCGTGAAGATCAGATCGAGCGTGCGCGGTTCGGGTGCGCTGATCACCAGCGGCAAGGCTTTGGCGGACATGATTTTTCCTCCCGGCGCGATTGGATCGCGTCAATCACATCTGTGTTTTTTACTCCGGATGAAACGATTTACAACAGCGAAAAATCGATTTATCGGTTATATTGGTGAGAGGGCAGGCGATTACCTGTCCTCAGGAGGAGGCTAATGGCGCAACAGGAAGGCCAGCAGCGGCGCCCGTCGATCCACGACGTGGCAAGCCATGCCGGCGTGTCGGCGGCGACCGTCTCCAAGGTGCTGTCCGGCGTCACCACGGTGAAGCCGGAAAACGCACAGCGCGTCCTCGATGCCGTCGAGCTTCTGGGCTACCGCGTCGATCCGCTCGCTTCCGACATGCGCAGGGCCAAGCGCCGCATCATCGGCGCCATCATGCCGGAGTTCGAAAGCGAGTTCTTCGGCCAGATGGTGAGCGAGCTCGAAGGCCTTGCCGAACAGCGCGGCTATACGCTCGTCGCCGCCTCCAGCCGTGAATCGGAACAGCGCGAGAAGGAGATCCTTGCCCGCATGCACGACTGGCGCGTCGCAGGCGTCGTGCTGGCGCCGGTGCGCAACGAGCATGGGCCGGCGGCCGCCTTCATGAAGGCAAACGGCATGACCGGCGTGCTGATCGACCGCGTGCTTGCCGACGATGCCTTCGATACGGTTTCAGCGGACAGCGCGGCGGCAAGTGCCGAAGTGGCGCGCGCGCTTGTCGGCCAGGGCCATCGCCACATCCTCGTCGTCGGCCTCGGCCAGCAGGCGGCGACGGTGCGCGCTCGCCTCGAAGGGTTTCGCAACACCGCACTCGAGCTTGCGCCCGACATTCGTATCGACGTCGTGCTCTGCGAAAGCGACGTCGAACCGCTGCGAACGCTGCTGCGCGACTATTTCAGCAAGCGCGAAGCCGGCGACGACCGGCCGACGGCGGTCTATTCCCTCTTCCTCAAGGGCACGCTGGTAGCGCTGTCGGAATTCCGGCGGCGCGGCTGGCATTGCCCGAACGACATCTCGCTGGTCGGCTTCGACGATGCCGAATGGATGCAGGTGACCTGGCCGGCGATCGCCGCGGTGGTGCAGCCGGTGCGCGAGATCGCCGGCAACGCGATGGAGGTTTTGTTTCGTAGGATAGAAGGCGAGGGGGGGCCGCCAAGGGCGCGGCTCGAACCCTGCAAGGTGTTGATGCGGGAATCCGTTGGCTCGCCAGGCAGCGTCCCGCATTCCGGGGGAGGAGACCGACAATAGCCCCCATTGTCTACAGCGGAAGAAAGGCGCCGGCCCTGGCCGAGGCATCCGGCGCAAACAACAAACGGAGGATGGAATGACATCGCTTTTCCCAAAGATAAATCGATTTACCATTGCCTTGGCCGTGGTTCTTGCCGTTTCGGCTATTGGCGCCGCCAAGGCGGAGGACGGCGAATACGGCGTGCTGATGAAGACCTTGGCCAATCCGTTCTGGGGTGCGATGGCCCAGGGCGTCGCCGATGGCGCCAAGGAAGCCGGCGTGAAATACTTCCAGCAGGCGGCCGAAAGCGACCAGGCGGCCGAGCCGCAGCTCAACCTCTGCAACACGATGCTCGAGCGCAAGCCGGTGGCGATGATCACCGCCGCCATCAACTCGACCAACCTCTTGCCCTGCCTGAAGTCGGCGCAGGACGCCGGCATCAAGATCGTCGACCTCGACAACAACCTCGACCAGGCAGTGCTCGACAAGGAAGGCGTCAAGGTCACCTTCCACATCGGTTCCGACAACGTCGCTGCCGGCGCGCAAGGGGCGGAATATCTCGTTTCCAAGCTCGGCAAGGACGCCAAGGGGCCGGTGCTGGTGATCGAGGGCCTCTCCGGCAACATCACCGGCGAGAAGCGTGCCAAGGGCTTTGCCGACAAGCTGAAGGAACTTGCGCCGGGGCTGCAGATCGTCGCTTCATTGCCGGGCGACTGGGATCGCGGCAAGGCGGCCTCGATCGCCACCGACACGCTGACCGCGCATCCCGATCTCGTCGCCATCTTCTGCGCCAATGACGGCATGGCGCTGGGCGCGGTGGAATCGGTCTATGCGGCCGGCAAGGGCCAGCAGGTGACGATGATCGGCGTCGACGGCAATGTCGATGCGGTGAAGTCGATCAAGGAAGGCCGCCTCAACGCTTCCGTCGCGCAACTGCCCTATCTGGTCGGCAAGCAGGCGGTAGAGAACGTCAAGAAGGCGCTCGCCGGCGAGAAGGTCGAGGAAAGCATCGCCGTGCCCACCCTGGTGCTGACCAAGGACGTGCTCGACGCCGGCAAGGAGCCGATGCTGCAATATGTGAAGTGAGGAAATAGGCAGTAGGCAGTAGGCAGTAGGGGAAGCGAGCGGTTCGACCGCTCGGATCGCTTCCATATTTTCACTACTGCCTAAGCCCTACTGCCTTACCGCCCTCTCTTAAAGGTGCAAAGACATGGCTTCTGAACAGCCCGGGTTCTGGGCTCGGGTGCAGCGCGCATCCGTCGAGCGGCTCCATATCAGGCTGGAGTCGCTGCTGGTGCTTGTCTTGCTGAGCGCGGCGATGGCGCTGCTGTCGCCCTTCTTCCTGTCGCTCAGCAATTTCCTCAACATCCTGCTCGCGACCTCGACGATCGGCGTGCTGGCGATCGCAGCCACCTTCGTCATCGGCTCGGGCGGGCTCGACCTTTCGCTCGGCTCGGTCATGGGCCTTGCCGGCGTGGCGGGCGCCTTCGTCGCCGTCAATCTCGGCTGGCCATCGGTGTTCGCGGTGATCGCCTGCATCCTTGCCGGCGCCATCGCCGGCTACATCAACGGACAACTGGTCACCCGCGCCTTCGTGCCGGCCTTCATCGTGACGCTCGGCATGCTGGGTCTCGCGCGCGGGCTCGCGCTCGTCATCTCGCAGGGCAGGGCGATCTACGGCCTGCCGCCAGAAATCGTCTATATCGGGCAAGGGAGGCCCCTCGGCATTCCGATGCCGGTCATCATCTTCGTGCTCACCGCGATCGTGGCGCATGCGGTGCTTGCCTATACGCGCTTCGGACGCCACACGCTGGCGCTCGGCGACAGCGAGGGCGCCGCCCGCGCCGCCGGCATCCGCGTCGAGCAGCATCGCCGCATCATCTACACGCTTTCCGGCGCGATCGCCGGTCTTGCCGGTCTGCTCTTCACCGCCCGCGTCAATGCCGGCGATCCGACCGCCGGCATCAACTACGAGCTCACCGCCATCACGGCGGCGATCATCGGCGGCACCAATCTGTTCGGCGGCCGCGCCTCGATCCTCGGCACGATGATCGGCGCGCTGATCATGGGCGTGCTGCAGAATGGGCTGACGCTGCTTGCGGTGCAGTCCTACTACCAGCAGATGGCGATCGGCGCGGTGCTGATCCTCGCGGTCTTCATCGACCAGTACCAGGTGCGGAAGGAGTCGCGCGTATGACCCTGCTTTCGCTCCACAACATCCGCAAGAGCTTCGGCGCGGTTGACGTGCTGCACGGCGTCGACCTGTCGGTCGCTGCCGGCGAGGTGGTCGGGCTGGTCGGCGACAACGGGGCCGGCAAGTCGACGCTGATGAAGACCATAACCGGCATCTACCGCGCCGATACCGGCTCGATCGAATTCGACGGCAAGGACATACTCGCCCTCGACCCCGGCCAGCGCCGCCGGCTCGGCATCGAGATGATCTACCAGGACCTGTCGCTTGCCAAACAACAGGACGTTGCCTCGAACATCTTCCTCGGCCGCGAGCCGACGAAAAGGCTGCTCGGTCTGTTCCCGGGTTTCGTCGACAAGGCTGAGATGGATCGCCAGGCGGCGCGCATGATCGAGCGGCTCGGCGCGCATCTGCCGTCGATCAGCCGCTCCGTCGGCTCCTTCTCCGGCGGCCAGCAGCAGACGGTGGCGATCGCGCGGGCGCTCACCTTCAATCCGAAGCTCGTCATCATGGACGAGCCGACGGCGGCGCTCGCCGTGCGCGAGGTGCAGAGCGTGCTCGATCTCATCCGGCGCCTAAAGTCGGAAGGCATTGCCGTCATCCTGATCTCGCACCGACTGAACGACGTGCTGTCGGTCACCGACCGCATCGTGGTGCTGCGCCACGGAAGGGCGGATGCCGATCTCGTCACCGCCAGGACCAACATGAACGAAGTCGTCAGCCGCATCGTCGGCGGCGGCGATACGGCCGCAGCGGCGGCGCACGAGCAACGAGGCTGACATGAACACGTTCGGACTGCACACTTTCGCCATAGCCCCGGTCTGGGACCTCGCCCGCATCGAGCCGCAGATGGACAGGCTGAAGGAGCTCGGCATCGGCCTGATGGAGATCCCGCTGCTCAGACCCGAGGAGATCGACACCAAGCGCACGCGCGGCTTCGCCAACCACTACGGCGTTCAGCTCATCCCGTCGCTTGGCTTGCCGCGTGCGCTCGACGTTGTCGAGCGGCCCGAGGAAGCGCTCGATTTCCTGCAGCCGGCCTTCAAGGTCTGCAACGAGGTGGGGGCCGAGGCGCTCGGCGGCGTCACCTACGGCACGATCGGCAAGACCACGGGCCGCGCGCCGACGCAGAGGGAGATCGACGGCATGTGCCGCTTCCTCGAACGTGCGGCGAAATCCGCCAAGTCGCGCGGCCTGAAGCTCGGCATCGAGCCGTGCAACCGCTACGAGACGCATCTGATCAACCGCGGCATCGACGCGGCGCGCATCATCGAGCGCATCGGCGCCGACAACATCTTCATCCACCTCGACACCTACCACATGCATATCGAGGAAGAGAGCTTTGCCGCGGGCTTCGAGGCGGCGGCGCCCTTCCTCGGCTACGTGCATGTCTCGGAGGCCAATCGCGGCGTGCCGGGGCGCGGCATGCTCAACTGGGCGGCCTGCATGAAGGCGATCGCCGACATCGGCTATGAGGGCGCGATCACGCTCGAAAGCATGAACCATGTCGACGTCGACATCGCCGGCGGGCTGGCCGTGTGGCGCCCGGTGGCGGAAGATCCGCGCGACGTCATCGAGATCGGGCTGCCGTTCCTGCGCGAGGAAGCGAAGAAAGCGGGCCTGACGCTGGGATAGGCAGCGGAGCTCCTATAGGGAGCGGCCGAAGCAATCCTGGACGGTTTCGATTTACCGAACCAAATAGCTGGTGCAATGTGGGCTTCGGAGGATCGAAACCGTGCCATTCGCCAGCATAGGCGGCGTCACGCTGCACCATCGCTATATCGAAGCGACCGGTACTTCGCGTCCGATCATCTTCATCAATTCGCTCGGCACCGACTTCCGGATCTGGGACGACGTCGTCGCGCGTCTTGAAGACGAAATGCCGATGCTCGTCTACGACAAGCGCGGCCATGGGCTTTCGGATATCGGCAGCGGCGTGCGTTCGATCGGCGACCATGTCGATGATCTGAGCGCGCTTGTCGATCACTTCGGTTTCGACAAGGTGGTGCTCTGCGGCCTTTCCGTCGGCGGCATGGTCGCGCAGGGGCTTTATGCTCGCCGACCGGAATGCGTCGAGGCGTTGATCCTGAGCGACACGGCGCACAAGATCGGTACCGCCGAGAGCTGGAACAGCCGCATCGCGACGGTCGAGCGCGACGGCATAGAGGCGATTGCCGATGGCGTGCTGAAAGTGTGGTTCACGCCGGATTTCCATGCCAATCGCGCCGCCGAGCTTGCCGGCTGCCGCAACATGCTGACCAGGCAGGCGCTGCCCGGCTACATCGGCACATGCATGGCGGTGCGCGACGCCGATTTCACCGACAGCGCGCGCCGTATCGCGGTGGCGACGCTCTGCATCGTCGGCGACCAGGACGGCTCGACGCCGCCGGACCTTGTGCGCGCGCTTGCCGAATTGATCCCAGGCGCGCGCTTCGAGGTTATCTGTGGCGCGGCGCATATTCCTTGCATCGAGCGGCCCGACGCGCTTGTCACCCTGATCCGCGACTTTGTCGCCTCGTTGCCTGAGGGAAGCCACGCCCATGGATAACGACTCCAAGAATGAAAACCGATACCCAACCGGGGTCGAGGTCCGCCGCTCCGTGCTCGGCGATCAGCATGTCGACCGTGCCGAGGCCGCGACGACCGATTTCGACCTGCCGTTCCAGCAGCTGATCACCGAGGCCGCCTGGGGGACGGTGTGGTCGCGCCCCGGCCTGACGAAGCGCGAGCGTTCGATCGTGACGCTGGCGCTGCTTGCGGCGCTCGGCCATGACGAGGAGGTGGCCATGCATGTGCGCGCCACCGCCAATACGGGCGCCTCGCGCGACGATATCCGCGAAGCCTTCCTGCATGTCGCGGTCTATGCCGGCGTGCCGGCGGCCAACCGCGCCTTCAAGGTCGCCAAGGAGGTGTTCGCGCAGATGGACGGAGTCCCCCATGCCTGAACCTGGCTCCAACCGGACGCCGGAAACCGGTGCCTTCTACCAGCGCGACCGCCAATGGCACCCGCCGGCATTCACGCCTCCCTACAAGAGCTCGGTGCTGCGCTCGCCGCAGAAGGCGCTGATCGCCTTCGACAACACGCTGTCGGAACTCACCGGCCCGGTGTTCGGCCATACCATGCTCGGCGAGCTCGACAACGACCTGATCCACAATTTCGCCAGGCCCGGCGAGAGCGCCCTCGGCGAGCGCATCATCGTCCATGGACGCGTGCTCGACGAGCGCGGCAAGGGCGTGCCCGGCGTGCTGCTCGAATTCTGGCAGGCCAATGCCGGCGGCCGCTACCGCCACAAGAAGGACGGCTATCTCGCGCCGCTCGATCCGAATTTCGGCGGCTGCGGCCGAGCCATCACCGACGAGGACGGCTTCTATGCCTTTCGCACGGTCAGGCCCGGACCCTATCCATGGCCGAACGGGCCGAACGACTGGCGCCCGGCGCATATCCACTTTTCCGTGTTCGGCCACGGCTTCGCGCAGCGGCTGATCACGCAGATGTATTTCGAAGGCGATCCGCTGATCTGGCGCTGCCCGATCGTCGGCGGCATTTCCAACAAGGCTGCCGTCGAAGCGCTGATCGCCTCGCTGGACATGCAGTCGACAATCCCGATGGATGCGCTCGCCTACAAGTTCGACATCGTGCTGCGCGGGCGCCGCTCGACGCTGTTCGAGAACAGGCCGGAGGGCAATTGATGGCACAATCGCTCGACCGGCTGAAGGAGAGCCCTTCGCAGACCGCCGGACCCTATGTGCATATCGGGCTGACGCCGAATTTCTGCGGCATCGGCGGCGTCTATCCGGGCGACCTCGGCTCGACGATGGTCAACGACCAGACCAAGGGCGAGCGCATCGAGCTGCGCATCCGCGTGCACGACGGCACCGGCACGCCACTCAAGGATGCGCTGATCGAGATCTGGCAGGCGGACGCCAACGGGCTCTACAATTCGCCGGCCGAATTGCGTGGCGCGGCCGATCCTAATTTCCAAGGCTGGGGACGGCAGCCGACCGACATGGAAACCGGGACCTGCCTGTTCCAGACGATCAAGCCTGGCCGGGTGCCGTTCCGCGACGGGCGGCTTATGGCGCCGCACATCACGCTGTGGGTCGTGGCGCGCGGCATCAATATCGGCCTCAACACGCGGCTTTATTTCTCGGACGAGGAAAAGGCCAATGCCGAGGACCCGATCCTGGCGCGCATCGAGCACCGCGTGCGTGTGCCGACGCTGATCGCCGAGCGCCAGGGCGACACCTACGTCTTCGATGTCCATCTACAGGGCGAAAAGGAGACGGTCTTCTTCGACAGCTGACCGTGGCGACATGACCGTTTCGCCCTTCGATCATCCGCTGCTTTCCGGCCTGCTCGGCGACGAGGAGGCCACGCGGCATTTTTCCGTCGAAGCCGATATCGAAGCGATGCTCGGTTTCGAGCGGGCGCTGGCCGAGGCGGAAGCCGAATGCGGCGTTATCCCGCACGATGCCGAGGCGGCGATCGTCAAAGCGCTGGCCTCCTTCCGACCGGACACGGCGAAGCTGCGCGCCGGCGTCGCCAAGGACGGCGTCGTGGTGCCGCAATTGGTGCGTCAGATCAGGGCGGCGGTCGGCGATCCGCACGGCGAGTTCGTTCATTTAGGCGCGACCAGCCAGGATGTCGTCGATACCTCGCTGGTGCTGCGCCTCGGCCGGGCGATCGATCATATCGGCCTGCTGCTCGGCGAAAACATCGTGCGGCTCACCGGGCTCGCAGAGGAGTTCGGGGGCAGGGCGCTGATGGGGATGACGCGCATGCAGCCGGCAATCTTGATCCCGGTGGCGGACCGGATCGCTTCGTGGCGGGCGCCGCTCGAACGCCACCAGCAGCGCCTGAAGGAACAGGCCGGCCGGCTGCTTGTGGTGCAGTTCGGCGGTGCGGCCGGCACGCTCGACAAGCTCGGCGACAAAGCGCTGGCTGTGCGCGGGGCGCTCGCCGCCAGGCTCGGCCTTGGCGACGCGCCACAATGGCATAGCCAGCGCGCCGCGCTCGCCGAGTTCGCCGGCTGGCTGTCGCTCGTCACCGGCAGCCTCGGCAAGTTCGGTCAGGACGTCGCGCTGATGGCGCAAGCCGGAACCGACATCAGGCTTTCCGGCGGCGGTGGCTCGTCGGCGATGCCGCACAAGCAGAATCCGGTGAAGGCGGAAACGCTGGTCGCGCTCGCCCGCTTCAACGCCACGCAGCTTGCAGGCATGCACCAGGCGCTGGTGCATGAGCAGGAGCGCTCGGGCGCCGCCTGGACGCTGGAATGGCTGATCCTGCCGCAGATGGTGGTGGCGACGGCAGCGGCGCTCAGGCTTGCCGCCGAGCTTGTCGGGCAGATCGAGAGCCTTGGCCGCTGATGCGCACGCAGGTGGCCATCATCGGCTCGGGACCGTCGGGCCTGCTGCTCGGCCAACTGCTCGCCACCATCGGCATCGAGACTATCATTCTCGAACGGTCGAGCCGCGAGCATGTGCTCGGCCGGGTGCGGGCCGGCGTGCTGGAGCAGGGCACGGTCGATCTGCTCGGCGAAGCGGGCGCTGCGGGGAGGCTCCATGCCGAGGGCCTGCCGCATTCCGGCATCTCGCTCGCCTTCGACGGGCGCCTGCATCGCATCGACCTCACGGGCTTGACCGGCGGCAAGCATGTCACCGTCTACGGCCAAACCGAGGTGACGCATGACCTGATGGACAAACGCGAGGCGGCTGGGCTCGTCACCGTCTACGAGGCGGCGAATGTCGCGCTGCATGATTTCGACGCCGCGTCGCCCTTCGTGACTTACAACAAGGACGGTGCCAGCCATCGCATCGACTGCGATTTCATCGCCGGCTGCGACGGCTATCACGGCGTCAGCCGCCGTACGGTGCCGGAAGGCGCGCTGAAGACCTTCGAGCGGCAATATCCGTTCGGCTGGCTGGGCGTATTGGCCGAGGTGCCGCCAGCCGATCATGAGTTGATCTACGCCAATCACGAGCGGGGCTTTGCACTCTGCTCGATGCGCTCGCCGCGCCGCAGCCGCTACTATGTGCAGGTCCCCGCCGATGAGCATGTCGAGGCCTGGTCTGACGACCGCTTCTGGGAGGAGTTGCGCCGGCGCCTGCCGCCGCAAACCGCTGCCGCCGTCACCACCGGGCCGTCCTTCGAGAAGTCGATCGCGCCGCTGCGCTCCTTCGTCGCCGAGCCGATGCGCTTCGGAAAATTGTTCCTGGTCGGCGACGCCGCCCATATCGTGCCGCCGACCGGCGCCAAGGGCCTCAACCTCGCCGCCAGCGACGTGCGCTATCTCTTTGCCGGGCTTCGCGAATTCTATGGCGACAAATCTGAAGCCAGGCTCGATGCCTATTCAGCCAAGGCGCTGGCCCGAGTCTGGAAAGCCGTGCGCTTTTCCTGGTGGATGACGACGATCCTGCACCGTTTTCCGGAAAACGGCGAATTCGGCCAGCGCATCCAGGAAGCCGAGCTCGAATATCTGGTGCATTCCAAAGCGGCGTCCGCTGCGCTCGCCGAAAACTACGTCGGCTTGCCTTACTGATCGGCGGACGCGGTCACATCCGTTCCAGCGCTATCGCGATCCCCTGGCCAACGCCGATGCACATGGTGGCCAAAGCAAGCTTGCCGCCGCGCTCGCGAAGCTCCAGCGCTGCCGTGCCGGTGATGCGCGCGCCGGACATGCCGAGCGGATGGCCAAGCGCGATCGCCCCGCCATTTGGATTGATGTGCGCGGCGTCCTCGGCGATGCCGAGCTCACGCAGCACGGCGACGCCTTGCGAGGCGAAGGCTTCGTTCAATTCGACGACGTCGAATTGCTCGGGTCTCAGGCCGAGGCGGGCGCAGAGTTTCTTCGTGGCAGGCGCCGGACCGATGCCCATGATGCGCGGCGCGACGCCTGCGACTGCGCCGCCGAGGATGCGGGCGATCGGCGTCAGGCCATGTTTCTTCGCTGCCGCTTCCGAAGCCACGATGAGGGCGGCCGCGCCGTCATTGACGCCGGAGGCGTTGCCCGCCGTCACCGTCCCGCCTTGGCGAAACGGCGTCGGCAATTTGGCCAGCGCCTCGATGGTCGTGCCGGCGCGGGGATGCTCGTCCTTCGCCACGACGACAGGGTCACCTTTCTTCTGCGGGATGGTCACCGGCGTGATCTCCCTAGACAGCCGGCCGTTGGCTTGCGCGGCGACGGCCTTGTCCTGGCTGCGCACGGCGAAAGCATCCTGGTCGGCGCGTGAGATCGAAAAATCCTCTGCGACGTTCTCGCCGGTCTCCGGCATGGAATCGACGCCGTACTGCTTCTTCATCAGCGGGTTGACGAAGCGCCAGCCGATAGTGGTGTCGTAGATCTCCGCATTACGCGAGAAGGCGCTGTCGGCCTTCGGCATGACGAAAGGCGCGCGGCTCATCGACTCGACGCCGCCGGCAATCATCAGCTCGGCTTCGCCGGCCCTGATGGCGCGCGCAGCGATGGTGACGGCATCCATGCCCGAGCCGCACAGACGATTGACCGTCGAGCCAGGGATGTCCTGGGGGAGGCCGGCAAGCAGCAGCGCCATGCGGGCGACGTTGCGGTTGTCCTCGCCGGCCTGGTTGGCGCAGCCATAGACAACGTCATCGACGGCCGCCCAGTCGACGCCCGGGTTGCGCTCGACCAAGGCTTTCAGCGGTACGGCAGCGAGATCGTCCGCACGCACCGAGGACAGCGCGCCGCCGAAGCGGCCGATCGGCGTGCGGATGTAATCGCAGATGAAGGCATCAGTCATTTATGCGGCTTTCCCTTTGGCGGTCCCTTGATGCGCCGCCTTGGTGCGGGCCTGCAGGTCGCGCAATGTCTTCAGCTCGAGTTCCGCCGGCGCCGGCGTCTCGTCAAGGGCCTCCGCGAACTTGACCGTCCAGCCACAGGTCGCCTGCACCTCTTCGCGCGTGACGCCGGGATGCAGCGACACGACGGTGAATTCCTTGGTCACCGGGTCAGGCTTCCAGATGGCGAGATCGGTGATCAAAAGCGTCGGGCCGGCGGTGTCGATGCCGAGGCGCTTGCGATGGTCGCCGCCCTCGCCATGGCCGAAGGAGGTGAAGAAGTCGATCTTCTCGACCATGCCGCGCTTCGACTGCGCCATGGTGATGTAGACCTCTCTCGACGAGGTGGCGATCTCCGGCGCGCCGCCGCCGCCGGGCAGCCGCGTCTTCGGGTGCCCATAATCGCCGATGACGGTGGTGTTGATGTTGCCGAACTTGTCGAGCTGGGCGGCGCCGAGAAAGCCGATCGAGATGCGCCCGCCCTGCAGCCAGTAGCGGAACATCTCCGGCACTGCGACGGTGGTGACGGCCGTGTCGCACAATTCGCCGTCGCCGATCGACAGCGGCAGCACGTCGGGCGCCGTGCCGATGGTGCCGCTCTCATAGATCAGCGTGATGTCGGGCGCATGCGTCAGCCGCGCGACGTTGCAGGCGGCCGACGGCGCGCCGATGCCGACGAAGCAGACATCGTCGTTCTTCAGTGCGCGGCTGGCGGCGATCGTCATCATCTCGTTAGGGGTGAAGCCCAGGTTTGGCGTGTCGTTCATGCGGCTTTCCTCAGATGCTCGACGCGGCCGGCAAAGTCTTCCGCCGTGCTTTCCAGGACGTTCTTCCGCATCCATGCCTGAAAGCGGTCGCGGTCGGCGGCGATCTCATCCCATTCGAGATAGGCGGCGTTGTCGCGTTCGTAATAGCCATGCGTATAGGAGGGATGCGAGCCGCCGGGCACGACCGCGATCGCCGCGATTGTCCAGCCCGGCAGCACGGTGAGGTTGGGGTGGAGATCGTCGAAATTGTCGACCACTTCCTCGACCGTCACCACGGCGCGTTTTGCGGCAAGAACGGCCTCCTTCTGGATGCCGATGATGCCTTCGACCAGCACGTTTCCTTTCCGGTCCGCCTTCTGCGCATGGACGAAGGTGACATCGGGCCGGATTGCCGGCACGGCGGCAAGCACCTCCCCGGTAAAGGGGCAGGTGACGGACCTGATGTTTGGATTGACCGCAGGCAGGCCTGCGCCGCGATAGCCGCGAAACACCGCGCAGGGGAGGCCGGCCGCGCCCGCCTCATAGGCGTTGGCCATGCCTGCATGGCTGTGCTCTTCAGCCTCGATCGCGCGCGGAAAACCGTTCTCGATGGCGTCGCGAACGCGCCTGAGCAGGCCAACACCCGGATTGCCGAGATAGGAGAAGACGATCTTCCTTGCCATGCCCATGCCGATCATCTGGTCGTAGATCAGGTCGGGCGTCATGCGGATCAGTGTCAGATCGCGAAAACCCTGGCGGATCGCCTCATGCGCGGCGGCGGTCGGGATCAGATGGGTGAAGCCCTCGAAGGCGACAGCGTCGCCATCATGCAGGTTCTCCGCGACGGCCTCTTTCAGCGGCAGGAACTTGACCATCTCCAGGCTCCGGGGATTCAGTTTGCATTGCGAACACAAGTTTTCCATGGGCAATGCGGCGCGTCGAGAAATTCTTCTTCGTTTGATTTGGCGAGTTCCCGCCCCTTTTGTGACGCCGGATACCAACAGGCAAGTGAGCGGCGACGGTCGTAACAACGGCATTGACTCGCCCGTCCATATCCAATACTGAACAGGATTATACAGGTTCATTGAACAGGTATCGATATGGCCCGTCGCGCGATGCAGCTCACCCCCGGCACGGGCAAGCCCGAGCAGATCGCAACGGTGCTGGAGCGCGAGATCCGCTCCGGCGTGCTCGGCTTCGGCGATCGCCTGCAGAGCGAGAACGAGCTTGTTCAGCGCTTCTCCGTCAGCCGCAACACGGTTCGCAAAGGATTGGAGGAGCTATCCAATCGCGGGCTGATCACCACCAAGGTCGGTATCGGCTCCTTCGTCACTTTCGACGGCATGCCGGTCGATGACGCCATCGGCTGGTCGCGCGCGTTGGCCAATGCCGGCGCCAATGCCGAGACCCGGACGTTGCGGCTCGAGGTCATCGAGGACGCCGAACTCGCGGCGAGACTCGGTGTCGAAAACCCGTCATTCATCGCCGTCGACCGCGTGCGAACCAATGCGGACGACGGACATGCCATTTCGATCGAACGCAGTCGTCTGCCTTTATCGCCGGAGCTTGAAGACGTGCCGCTGCGCGGCCTGCGCGAAGGCTCGCTGCACCAGACATTGCGCGGGGCAGGGCTCGTTCCAGACCATGGCGAGGAGTGGGTCGACATCGAGATGCTGAGCGCCGCGGACGCCGCCATCCTCGACTGCGCGCCGGGCACGCCTTTCCTCAGGACGCGGCGGCTGACACGCGCCGCCGACGGGCGCGCCATCGAATTCGTCACCAGCCTGCTCAACCCGGCGCATTTCGCGCTGCATCTGGAATTTTGAGCATGGGCGCGGCCGATATGACCGACCGGGCAATGGGCGCGCTCATCGGCGGCGCGCTGGGCGATGCGCTAGGCATGCCGACGCAGCTTCTGTCGCCCGCCCGTATCGCCGAGCTCTACGGCCACGTCGAAGATTTCGTCGCGCCCGCCGCCGACCATCCAGTGTCCAAGGGGCTGCCGGAAGGCGCCATCACCGACGACACCGAGCAGGCGCTGCTGCTCGGCCGCATCCTGGTCAGTTCCGGCGAGCGCTTCGACCACGGGCGCTGGGTCAACGCGCTGCTCGACTGGGAGCGGGACGTCAAGGCGCGCGGCAGCTACGACCTGCTTGGCCCATCGACGAAGCGCGCCATCGACGCGATCAATGAGGGCGTGCCGGCGGAAGAGGCGGGACGCGGCGGCGACACCAATGGCGCAGCCATGCGCATCGCGCCTGTCGGCATCATGATGCTACCGGAGCCGCTCGACGTGCTGGTCGCCAAGGTCGCCGAAACCTGCCGGGCCACGCATAACACCTCGATCGCCATTGCCTCCGCGGCCGCCGTCGCTGCCGCGGTCAGTCTCGGTGTATCGGGCGGCGACTGGCGCGCCGCGTCCGGCCATGCGGTCGCAGCGGCGAGACTCGGCGCCGCGCTCGGCCATTGGGCGACCGGCGGCGACATCGCTGCGCGCATCCTCTGGGCGCAGGAGCTGGTTCGCGGCAAAGCCGAGAACGACGCAATCAGGCTGATCGTCGACCTGGTCGGCACCGGCGTCGCCAGTCAGGAATCGGTGCCGGCGGCATTCGCGGTGCTGGAGGTGGCGCAAGGCGATGCGTGGCAGGCAGCCGTCATTGCCGCCAATCTCGGTGGTGACACCGACACGATCGGCGCTATCGCCGCCGGCATGGCGGGCGCGTGCTCGGGCTTGTCGGAGTTGCCGCAGGATCGCATCGCAAGGCTCACGGGCATCGACCTCGCGGAAGTCCGCACGCTGGCCAGCGATCTCGTCACAGCGCGGACGGCAAAGGCCGGCTCGGGCAAGGAGGCTGCAGCATGAGTGGACGGCTCGTCCATGTCGGCAGCGCGGTGGTGGATTATGTCTACCGCATCGATGCCTTGCCTGCGCCCGGCGCGGAAAGGACCGCGTCGAGCTACGCGCGGGTTGCCGGCGGCGGCTTCAACATGATGGTGGCGGCGAGCCGCACTGGCATGAAAGTGGTGTTCGGCGGGCGGCTCGGCACCGGACCCGACGGCGATTTGCTGCGGTCGGCATTTGCCGCCGAAGGCATCGAGACGCTGACGCCGCCGTCACCACTGATGGACAGCGGCAATTGCGTCGCCATGATCAGCAGCGACGCAGAGCGCACCTTCGTCTCATGGCCGGGAGCCGAAAGCGTGCTCACGCCAGACATGATGATGCCTGTCCAAATCACCCCGGGCGATTGGATTTTCACCTCCGGCTACACGCTGAGCTATCCCGGCAGCCGCGATGCGCTCGCTGACTGGATCGAGGCGCTGCCGGCGGACAGTCCATTGGTCTTCGACCCGACGCCGGTGATCGCGGAGATTCCGCGGCCGATCCTGGACAGGGTGTTGGCGTGCACCACCTGGCTGAGCTGCAACGCGGACGAGGCCGCCGAAATCGCCGGCGCGGGCGACGCGCAAACCGTCGCCATCCGCTTGCTCGCGCAGCATTGCCCCAAGGCTCAAGGCGTGGTCATCCGCGCCGGCGCGCGCGGCTGCCTGGTGCGGCTGGCGGAAGGCGGCACGCGTGCGATCCCCGGCTTCGCGGTCAACGCCATCGACACCAATGGTGCCGGCGACACGCATATCGGAGCCTTCGTCAGCGCATTGTCGCGCAGCCTGTCGGCTTACGAAGCGGCCGGCTACGCGAACGCCGCCGCGGCCCTTTCCGTCACGCGTCATGGCGGCTCGTCAGCGCCGACGGACACGGAAATCCGGGAATTCCTCGCCCTTCACGATCGCCCGGTGACCGTGCGTGGCGAGGAGCAAGAGGCCACACCTTAACAAGCCCGCAAAGCGGGCAAACAATGAGAGGAAAACAACATGCGCATGCCCAGACTGACTGCTTTTCTGACGGCGGCCGCCGTCTTGGTTTCCGCATTCACGCTGGCCGCCCAGGCCGCCGAAGAAGTGCACGTGTTGAACTGGAAAGGCTACGGCACCGACGAGCCGTGGGCGGTCGCCAATTTCGAGAAGGCAACCGGCTTCAAGGTGGTCAACGACTTCTTCAACTCCGAGCAGGAGATGCTGACGAAGCTGAGGACCAATCCAGGGCTCTACGACGTCGTCATGATCAACGCTGCCTTCAACGATCAGGCGATGGCCGGCAAGCTGATCCAACCGATCGACACATCGAAGCTCTCCAACTACGCCGACATCGCCAAGGACAAGGCCGGCTCGCCGATGCTGAACCACGACGGCAAGGTCTATGGCGTGCCGTGGGTCTGGGGCCTGACCGCGCTCGCGATCAACGAAAAATCCTTCGACAAGCCGCCGACGAGCATCACCGAAATGTGGGATCCGGCGCATAAGGGCCGCGTCGTCATCCGCGACGACGCGGTCGAGGCGGTGCAGTTCGGCGCCATTGCATCGGGACAGAACATCAACGACATCAAGGACATGGAGGCAGTCAAGGCGAAGCTCACCTCGCTGATGCCGCAGATCAAGACCTTCTGGAGCTCGGAGAACGACTGGAACCAGATGGTCGCCTCCAACCAGATCGACATCGGCACCTATTGGAGCGGCTCGGCCGACCGCGCCAAGACGCATTTCAAGCTGCCGGTCTCGCTGGTCATTCCGCAGGAAGGCGCCGTCGCCTGGCTCGATGCCTTCTCAATTCCCGCCGGCTCGAAGAACGTCGCCGGCGCCGAAGCCTTCATCAACTACATGATCGACCCGAAATTCTATGTCGAATGGGTTACCAAGGTCGGCGCGCCGGTCTCGGCCAACACCAAGGCGGTCGAGGCTCTCCCTGAGGACGCCTTCAACCGCAAGGTCATGGGCAGCCCCGAGGTCGCCAAGCGCATCCAGTTCCAGGCGCCGGTCACCGATGAGCAGCGCGAGAAATACCTGGCGCTCTGGCAGGAGCTGAAGGTCAACGTGAAATAGTTGGCTCGGGGAGGAGAGGCATCATGGCCGAGCAGCTCGCGACCGGTCCGCGCCGCGGACTGAAGCCCGCCCTGCCGCTTCTCCTTCCTGCCTATCTGTGGCTGACGGTGGCGATCTTCCTGCCGCTGTCGGCCATGGTCTTCTTCTCCTTCATGACCGACCTGCCGCTGGCAGGGAAGGATTGGGCCTTCACGCTCGGCAACTATGCCGCCTTCTTCTCGCAAAGCCTCTACTCGACACTGCTGTTCGCCTCCTTGCGGCTCGGGCTCGAGGTCACGCTGTGGTGCATCGTCATCGGCTATCCGGCGGCCTATGTGCTGGCGAAGGTGCTGAAAGGGCGCAGCCGCGAGGCGATCTTCCTGCTCGTCATCCTGCCTTTCTGGTCGAACGGGCTGGTGCGCATCTTCTCCTGGGCGATGGTGCTGCGCGAGGGCGGCATCCTCGATACGGCGCTCAACGCCGTGCTGCCGTTCAAGATCAACATCGACCTGATGTATTCCTATCCGGCCGTCATCATCGGCCTCGTGCACTCCTACGTGCCCTACATGGTGCTGACCTGTTATCTCACGCTGCAGGCGATCGACGACTCGCTGATCGAGGCCGGGCGCTCGCTCGGCGCCTCGCGGCTGCAGGTGCTCAAGCGGGTTATCATCCCGCTGTCGATGCCCGGCCTTATCGCCGGCGCGGCACTGATCTTCGTGCCGGTCGTCGGCTCCTTCATGGAGCCGCGCATCCTCGGCGGCCGCACCGGCACTTTCTACGGCACCGTCATAGAGGATCAGTTTGTCGCCGTCTTCAACTGGCCGCTGGGGGCGGCGCTTTCCTTCATTCTGCTCGCCGTGGTGCTGATCATTCTGGCGCTCGCGGCGCCGGTGCTGCGGAGGGCCGGCTGATGGCGACGACACGCATCCTCGAATGGCTCGGCCGCTTCTATATCGTCCTGCTGCTCGCCTTCCTCTATCTGCCGATCATCATCATGGCGCTGATGTCGTTCAACGTCTCGCCCTTCTACCAATTGCCGTTCGAGTGGACGACGGACTGGTATCAATCGCTCTGGCAGAACGACCAGTTGATCGCGGCGACCTGGAATAGCATCGAGATCGCTGTCATCACGACGATCATCTCAACGGTGCTGGGCTCGATGGCGTCGCTGGCGCTCTACCGCTATGAATTCCGCGGCAAGAAGCTGCTGCAGGCGCTGCTGTTTCCGCCGATCGCCATTCCGTGGCTGATCACCGGCACGGCGATGCTGATCTTCTTTTTCGGCATCGGCATCGGCCGCGGTCTGGTCGCCATCCTGCTCGGGCATGTCGCGCTGGCGCTGCCTTACGTGATCGTCGTCGTGTCCGCCCGGCTGCAGACCTTCGCGCCGGAGCTGGAGGAGGCGGCTCGCTCGCTCGGCGCCAACCAGTGGCAGGTCACCAACCGCGTGACGCTGCCCTGGATCATGCCCGGCGTGATCGCCGGCGGGCTGTTCGCCTTTGCCGTCTCCTTCGACCAGTTCGTCGTTTCGTACTTCCTGTCGACGCCCGGCCAGACGACGCTGCCGGTCGAAATCTACGCCGCGATCCGCAAGGGATTCACGCCCGAGATCAACGCGGTGTCGACGATCATCATCGTGGTGTCGATGGCGCTGATGCTGCTCACGGCGCGCTTCTTCAAATTCGGCGGAGAGAAATAGATGGCAGGCGTCCAGGTAGCGAACGTCTTCCGCAGCTTTGGCGCGCACAAGGCGCTGGACGACGTCTCGATCGACTTTCCCGACGGCGGCTTCTACGCGCTGCTTGGGCCTTCGGGCAGCGGCAAGACTACACTGCTGCGCCAGATCGCCGGCTTCGACTTTCCCGACGCGGGCCGTATCGCCATCGGCGGTGAAAGCGTGGAGCGCGTGCCGGTCGAGAAGCGGCGCATCGGTATGGTGTTCCAGAACTACGCGCTGTTTCCGAACATGAGCGTCGCCGACAATGTCGCCTTCGGGCTTTCGGTGCGCGGCGAGCCGAAAGCGACGATCGCCACGGAAGTGCAGCGCGCGCTCGACCTCGTACAGCTCGGCAAGCTCGGCGGGCGCAAGCCTCATCAGCTCTCCGGCGGCCAGCGCCAGCGCGTGGCGTTGGCGCGCGCCATCGTCACCAAGCCGCGCGTGCTTCTGCTCGACGAGCCGCTCGGCGCGCTCGACAAGGCGCTGCGCGTCGACATGCAGATCGAGCTGAAGCGCATCCAGCGCGAGATCGGCATCACCACCATCTTCGTCACGCACGATCAGGAGGAGGCGCTGACGATGAGCGACCGCATCGGCATATTGCGCGACGGCAGGCTGGTGCAGGAAGGGCCGCCGGAGGAGATCTACGACAGACCGCAAAGCGAGTTCGCCGCGACCTTTCTCGGCGACGCCAACATCTTTCGCGGTGATGCGACCGGCAACGGCATCCGGCTGCCGGATGGCACGATGATCGTCGCCGCCTCCGGGCCATCGCTGGCGGCCGGCGCCAAGGCGAGCTGTGCCGTGCGGCCGGAACGCATCCAAATTTCGACCGGTACGACGAGGCCTGACAAAGGCGACGCCAACACGCTCAAGGGGCAAGTCTCGAAACGCATCTTCGCCGGCAACAACAGCACCTATTTCGTCGAGCGTGATGGGCAGACGCTGAAAGTGATCGTCCAGAACACCGGCGCCGAGCGGCTGGCCGAAGGACAGCCGGTGGTGCTCAGCTGGTCGCCGGAAAGCACGGTGCTGATCGCGGCAAGCTGACGGTTGCCGCTGCCGATCCCTGATGGGAAATGATGGTGTGGGCCTTGGCTGATGTGCAGGCCATGGCGTTATATCCAGTCCTCGACGGGAGGAATGGATGGCGAGCACGGGTTTCGAACCGGATGTGAAGGTTCGTACCAGAGAATACCGGATCGGCTGCATCGGGGCCGGCATGATCATGGCCGAATGCCATCTCGCCGCTTACCATGAGGCTGGCTTTCCGGTTGTCGCACTCGCTTCGCGCACGCGGGCGAATGCCGAAAAGGTCGCCGCTCGCTGGGACATCGAGACCGTTCACGATACGCCGGAACAGCTCATCGAGGACAGCCACGTCGAGATCGTCGACCTTGCCTTCCCGCCCGATCAGCAGCCCGCGCTGATCCGCCATGCCCTGCGACAGCCTCACGTCAAGGCAATCCTGGCGCAGAAGCCGCTGGCGCTGTCGGTGGAGGAGGCGGTCAAGCTGCGCGACGAGGCGGCGGCCTCCGACAAGATACTCTCGGTCAACCAGAACATGCGCTACGACCAGTCGATGCGCGTCCTGAAGCAGATCATCGACAGCGGGGCGCTGGGCGAGATCGTCTTTGCCGAGATCGACATGCACGCGATCCCGCATTGGCAAACCTTCCTTGCCGATTACGATCGGCTGACGCTCGCCAATATGAGCGTGCACCATCTCGACGTGCTGCGCTTTCTATTCGGCGATCCCGATGAGATCACCACACAGGCGCGCAAGGATCCGCGCACTCGGTTTGAGCATGTCGACGGCATCACCGTTTCCACGCTCAGATTTCCCTCCGGCGTACTCGCCGTGTCGCTGGAGGACGTCTGGTCAGGCCCGCGTGAGCAAGGTTATCAGGACGACCAGCACATCAACTGGCGCGTCGATGGCGCCAAGGGTGTTGCCAAGGGCACCATCGGCTGGCCAAAGGGCGTCGCATCGACGCTGACTTACGCCTCGACCGAGACGACCGGTGGAAAATGGGTCAGCCCAAGCTGGGAGACGATGTGGTTCCCGCATGCATTCATCGGCGTCATGGAGCAATTGCAATACGCACTGAAGACCGGCACGCCGCCGGCGCTGTCCGTTGCCGACAATGTCAAGACCATGGCGCTGGTCGAGGCCGGCTACCGCTCGATGGCGGAGGGCCGTACCATCAAGCTCTCCGAAGTCCGCGTCGACTGAGAAAGCCAAAGGCACGACGGCGGAATCGCTTACCCGGAGGAGTTCACCTCATGATGCAGGCAGGTATCTTCACAGGCTATTTTCCCTACGAGGTCGAGGAAGTCGCCAGGCGAATCCGCGCGCTGGGTTTCAATACCGTGCAGCTCGACCTGCATTTCAAGGATATCGATCTCTCGGCCGGGCAGATCACCAGGAACAAGGCAAGGACGGTGCGCGACACGTTCCGCGACTACAATCTGCCGGTCTGCTGCGTGTCCGGCTACACCAACATCATTCATCCGGACAAAGCCGAGCGTGAGAAGCGGCTTGCCTATCTGAAGGAGATCATCCGCAATGCACGTGAATTCGGCAGCCCTTACGTGATCTCCGAGACCGGCACCTACAACACCGAGTCCGACTGGGTGCATCACCCGAAGAACAAGACCGAGGAAGGCTTCGAGGAATGCCGAAAGGTGATCTCGGATCTTGCGCAGACGGCTTACGACCACGGCGCGGTGTTCCTGCTCGAGACCTATGTCAACAACGTCGTCGGTTCGGTCGAGGAGACGGTCAGGATGTTCGCGCAGGTGGATCACCCAGGATTAGGCTTGTTGATGGATCCGACCAATTATTTCGAGGCGCACAATATCGACCGCATGGATCAGGTGCTGAACCAGGTCTTCGACACGCTGACCGACAAGATCAAAATCGCGCATGCCAAGGACGTGAAGCGCTCGGGCAGCGACAAGACGGAAAAGCATGCCGATATCGGCGACGCGGATGCGCATGAAGGGCTGACCTTCCGGGGCGTCGGCGAGATCGAATTGCCGGCGCCGGGGCTCGGCGCGCTCAACTACGACCTCTATCTCACGCGGCTCAGCGAGAAGCACCCGAATATTCCGGTGATCATCGAGCATCTGACGGAAGACGACGTGCCGCGCGCCAAGACATTTCTGGACGGGAAATTCCGCGCCAACGGTCTTTGAGAGCCGGCGGGGGAAGCGACGATGACGACGGCCGCCGGGACGAAGCGCGACTACAGCCTTGTCGGCGAAAGCACCCGGCTTGCGATCGAGACCGGGCTCGCATCGGCCGAGTGGTACCACACCGACGTGCCGCGCAAGACTATGAAGGAGCTGATGCAGCGCTCCGACGGGCCGGCGATCCGCGACACCGTCATCTGGATTGCAGCGATCCTGGGCTCGGCCGCCGGCATCGTCTGGTTCTGGGGCACGTGGTGGGTGGTGCCGTTCCTGTTCGTCTACGGCGTGCTCTATGGCTCTTCGAGCGACTCGCGCTGGCACGAATGCGGCCACGGCACCGCGTTCCGCACGCGCTGGATGAACGACGTCGTCTACCAGATCGCCTCGTTCATGCTGATGCGCAATCCGGTGCAGTGGCGCTGGAGCCATGCCCGCCACCACACCGACACCATCATTGTCGGCCGCGACGCCGAGATCGCCGTGATGCGACCGCCGGACCTCTTGAAGGCGGCGCTTGCCTTCACCGGCGTCCTCGACTTCCGCTATTCGCTGCCGACACTGGTGCGCCAGGCCCTCGGCAAGCTGTCGGATGACGAGACGAGCTACATCCCGGAGATGGAGCGGCACAAGGCGGTGGTCGCGGCGCGCTGGCACATGGTCGTGTATGCCGCGACGATCTTTGTCGCGATCGCGCTTGGATCATGGATACCGATGGTGCTGATCGGCCTGCCGCGCCTCTACGGCACTTGGCACATGGTGCTGACCGGCCTGCTGCAGCATATCGGCCTTGCCGACAATGTCATCGACCACCGGCTCAACTCGCGCACCGTCTATATGAACCCGCTCAGCCGGTTCATCTACTGGAACATGAACTACCATGTGGAGCATCACATGTTCCCGATGGTGCCCTACCACGCGCTGCCGAAGCTGCACGAGCTGATCAAGCACGATTTGCCGGTGCCGAACCCGTCGATGTGGCACGCCTATCGCGAGGTGTGGCCGGTGCTGCTCAGACAGCTGAAATACGAGGACTACTACCTCAAGCGCGAGCTGCCGCCGACGGCCAAGCCCTATCGTGGCGAATTTCACGAGCTCGATATGACGGCAGCGGCTGCCGAATAGGCGTCGCGCAGCAATCCGGAGAAAGACGATGGCGGAGTGGGTCGAAGCATGCGCGGTGGGCGACGTGGACGAGGAGGACGTGATCCGCTTCGACCACGGCGGCCGCACCTTCGCGATCTACCGCTCGCCCGACGACGAGTTCTTCGCCACCGACGGCTTTTGCACGCATGAAAAAGCGCATCTGGCCGATGGGCTGGTGATGGACGACATCATCGAATGCCCCAAGCACAATGGACGCTTCAACTACAAGACCGGTCAGGCCAAGGGCGCGCCGGTATGCGTCAACCTCAAGATCTATCCGGTCAAAGTCGAGGCCGGCAAGGTGATGATCGAGATCGGCTGAGAGCCGTTAGCCAAGTAAAACAGGAATATACCGATGAGCCGAAAGAGACCGACCGTCGCCGACCTGCGCGCCATGAAGGGCAAGCGGCAGCTGACCATGCTGCGCGTGCTGACGCTGGACGAAGCGGAGGCCGCCGAACGGGCCGGCATCGACATCGTCTCGGTACCGCCGGAGCTGGTGCTCAATCCGCAATATCGCGATGCCGCACCCAGCCTTTTCACCATGCCGGGCGAAAATTTCTTCGAGATCGGCACGGCGGACGATTTCCTGCGCTGGTCGTTCCGGCTCTACAAGGCCGGCGCGGATGCCGTCTATTGCAGCGCCGGCTACGCCACGATCAAGCGCATGGCCGACGATGCGATTCCCGTCATCGGCCATGTCGGGCTCATTCCTTCCCGCGCGACCTGGACCGGCGGCTTCAAGGCGGTCGGCAAGACCGCCGATACGGCCATGCAAGTGTTCGAGGCGGTGAAGCAGCTGGAGGCGGCCGGCGCGATCGGGGCCGAGATCGAGGTGGTGCCGGTCGAGGTGGCGAAGGCGATCTCCGAGCGCACCTCGCTGATCATGCTGTCGATGGGCGCGGGAACCGGCTGCGATGCCCAATACCTGTTTGCGGAAGACATTCTCGGCACCAATCGCGGCCACATGCCGCGCCACTCGAAGGTCTATCGCAACTTCGCCGCCGAGTACGACCGGCTGCAGGCCGAGCGCATCGCGGCGTTTTCCGAATACGTCGCCGACGTCAACAGCGGCGCCTATCCGGAAGACAGGCACATCGTGCATATGGATCCGGACGAACTCACCCTCTTCATGAAGAGGATGGACGGAAAGCTCTGAAAGAACAGCTTAATCCAGCATTAGGCCCGCCAGGTCCCGTCGGCGAGCGCGGCGTGGAGCGTGTCGGCATTGGGGCCGAGCGGCCGGTCTTCCTTGAGGGTCGGCACATGGGCGCGTACAGCCGCATGGATAACGCCGGTAGCGGGCGCCAGCGTGAGGCCTTCGCGCAGGTCGACCGCCTGCGCCGCCGCCATCAGCTCGAAGGCGATCAGGCGCCGCCACAGCACGATCATCTCGGCGCATTTGGCGACGGCAAGCGGCGTCTGCGTGGCGTGGTCTTCGACGCCCTCGGACACGGGCAGGAAGTCGAGCATCACCGGATTGGCCTTGTGGCGGATGCCAGCCAGTATCGCCGTTACCGTCTTCTGCAGCGGCACGAAGCCGGCAGAGGCGCCGCCTACCGGCGACAGATATTTCGGCAGACCGTGGCGGGTTGCGCCGGTGAGCTGGATGAAGCGGGCGGCGGACGCTGCCGCGCATTGGGCGATCGCCAGCCCCAGCGTCTCGAAGGCCAGCGCCAGCGATGCGGTGTGGAAATTGCCGGTCGACAGCACGAGCGAGTCTTCGACCAGCACCAGCGGGTTGTCGGCGGCGGCGTTGAGCTCGATTTCGACCGCGAGCCTGGCGTGATCGATCGCCTGGATCAGCGCGCCGTGGATCGAGGGCATGCAGCGGATCGACAGCGGATCCTGGATGGTCGTCGGCGCCGGCGCCTCATCGCGCGCCAGCAGATCGCGCAACGCCTTCGCCGCAACCTGCTGGCAGGCAGCAGGCCGCGCCAGGTGCAGGCGGGGATCGAGGATGGTGCGGTTGGCGCCCAGCGCCTCCATGGTGAGCGCACCGGCCTGTTGTTGCTGTTCCAACGCCGAGAGCGCATCGGTGAGCGCCAGCGCGCCGGCGCCGGTGGAGACGGCGGATGCGTTGATCAGCGACAGGCCGTCCTTGGGTGCCAGGCTGACTGGGGCAAGGCGTGCCATCATCAGCGCCTTTGCCGAAGGCATGCGCCTGCTCTGATAGTCGGCATCGCCTTCGCCGATCAGCGTGTGGGCGATCGCCGTCATCAGCACCAGGTCGCCGGCGCCGATGGAGCCGAGCGAAGGCATCACCGGATGGACGCCGGCGTTGAGCACATCGACGAGCGCGGTGAAGACATGCGGCGAGAGACCGGAGCCGCCTGCCGCGAGCATGGCGATGCGGGCGAACATCGCCGCGCGTACGAGCTGGGTTGGCAATGCGTTTCCCACCGCGGCACCGCGTCCGTCGAGAAGCTGGCGCTGGAACGCGCCGGCATCGCCTTCGACCGTCGTGCCGAGATTGGCGCCTAAGCCGGTGTTCAGCCCGTAGATCTGCTGACCGCCGGCGGCGGCCTCGTCGAGCACCTTGCGCGCCTTGCCCAGCCGTTCGATGACGGCGGGCGTGACCTCGACCTTTCCTGCATTGCGCGCGACGGCGGCCACGTCCTCGATGCTGACCCCGGCGCCGGTGAGAACGAGGGGGGTCATGCGAAGCGCAGCCTCTGGCCGATGCCCTTGTCCGCGGCCTTGGCCAGCATCGCCTTGCCGAGCGCGATGTCCGATAGCGACAGGCCGCGGTGCCAAAATAGGATCGTCTCGCCGTCGCTTTGGCGTCCGGCTTTGAGGCCAGCGGCGATCTGGCCGAGCTCGGCATGCAGCGTCGCCTCGCTCAGCCGCCCCGTCTCGACATGGGCGCGCAGCGAGCCGAACTTGCCGCCTTTGCACTGACCCCAGTCGTCGACGACGATCTTTTGCATGATCTCGGTGAGCGACAGCTCGACCGCGCTCATCGTGCCGTAGGGCACGACCAGCGCGCCCCGCTTGATCCATTCGGTCTTGAGCAATGGTTGCGGCTCCGGCAGCCGCGAGGCTTCTACGACGATGTCCGCGCCTTCGACGCAGCTCTTCCAGTCGGCCACGGCCATGACCGGCTTGCCGAGGTCGGCGGCAAGCTTGGCGGCGAAAGCGTCGCGGCTTTCCGGCCGGCGCGAATGGACGCGGATCTCGTCGAAATCGAAGAGGTGATCCAGCAGGCGCACATTCCAGTAGGCGGTGCCGCGCGCGCCGATATGGCCGAGCACCTTGGATGACTTCTTCGCCAGATGCTTGGCGCCGATGGCGGTGACCGCGCCGGTGCGCATGTCGGTGATGACGGTGGCGTCGAGGATGGCGCGCGGCGTGCCGGTGCGCGGGTCGAAGAGGTTGAGGATGCCGAATTCGGACGGCAGACCGTGCAGGTAGTTGTCGACATAGTCGCCGACGACCTTCACGCCGGCCGCCTCGAGCGGCGCCACATAGCCGCGCAGCACGTTGAAATGGCCGTGGAAGGACGGGTCGGGCTCGAGATGGACGCGCGGCTCGATCACCGTCTGGCCCTTGCCTTGCGCGACCAGCCCGGCTTCGACGGCGCCGATGATCTCGGCGTCGCTCATCGCCAGCGCTTCGATATCGAGAGCGTTGAGGTAGTCGATATAGATGGGCTTCATGCATTCCCCTCGGCCGGCCCGCGCTCATCCATAACAGGCGGAGGGCCGGCAAGGAAGTTTGTTGGATAAGTTCTGGACTGAACCGGATTAATGCTGTTCAACCAGCGCGTCATGACAAGCATTCCCGACAACGAGGCCGTGTCCCGGCCCGTGCCGATGGCGGCGCGCCAGGCACGGCGCTGAGGTCTCGGGGCATTTGATGGCGAAATGACGTTCATGCGGGTGGAGGTCAGACTTCCGTGGATAAAACGACAAAATTCCCAATCTCGCTTTCCGGATACGAAATCGAAGGCCTGATTGGAACTGACGCTCCACGGCTGGCGCCGCTGTATAAGGCTTGCTCGGACTATATCGAGCTGGAACACGGCCAGCCCCCCGATCCCGCCAGCGCGAGCGAGGAATTCGAGAACTTTCCACCGAGCCGGACGGAAGCCGACAAGTTCGTGTTCGGGCTAAGAGCAGCCGACGACGGCCAACTTGTCGGCTTGCTAGCCTGTGACCGCGACTACCCGAGCGTGGGGTGCTGGTGGATCGCCTTGCTCATGATCGACAAAGCCCTTCGCGGAAGAGGCCTGGCGCGAGCGCTTTGCGACGGGTTGTTCACCTGGTTGAAGTCTCAGCATGTCCAACGAGTAGAGCTCGGCGTGATCACGGAAAACGTGCAAGCTCTTGGCTTTTGGCAGGCGCGTGGCTTCGAGCCAATACGTATGGCGGGACCGGTCAGCATCGGTGCCAAACAGCACATGGTTCAAGTCTTCGGCCGCTCATTGTGAGCGGCCACGCGCTTCCAAGGTGGCAGCAGGCATTACGCTACACCGGCCGATAGACCTTCTCCGCCGTGTTCCAGAAAATATCCGCCTCGGCCTTAGGCCCGTGCCTGGCCACCGCGGCGCGGTGCGCCTTGATCAGCTCGGCGTGGCTGGTCCAAAGCTTCTCGATCGGGAAGTTCGAGCCGAACATCAGGCGGTCGCTGCCGAGGATTTCGATCGCGTTGTCGACGATGTAGGCGATGAGTTCCGGGTCGTTGCGGTGCACGAAGGTGCCGAGGCCCGATAGCTTGGCGTAGAAATTCGGAGCAGCCGAAAGCGTGCGCAGGCCGGTCTTCCAAGCTTCAGTCGTTTCAGGCTCCATGCCGGTCAGCATGCCGGCGTGGGTGAGGATGAAGTTCGTCTCGGGATTCTCGCCGACCAAAGTCAGCCCGTCCTTCATCTGCGCCGGAAAGAGCTGCAGGTCGAAGGAGAGGCCGTAGTCCTTCAATCGGGCGACATTGGCCCGCACCTTGGGATCGACCACCTGGTCGGCCGAGGCGGCGAAGCGGAAGGCAGGCGTCTCGTGCCAGTGGAGCTGCATGCGCACGCCGCGCAGCAGCGGATACTTTTTCAGCCGGTCGATCTGCGGGCGGACATCGTCGACCGTCATGTCGGCATAGCCGACGACGGCATGCGGCCAGCCGGTCTCCTCCGCCGTCTTCTGCAGGAAGGCGACTTCCTTCTCGAAATCCTCCTTGGCCCAGTTGGTCTGGACATAGACGGCCTTCTCGACGCTGGAACCTTCCTGGTCGTCGAGGAATTCGCCGATCGGATAGTCGCGACGGATCGGCTCGTAAGGGCCGAAGATGCGCGGCACCATCGGCCCAACAAGCCAGGGCTGGTCCTTCTGGCGCCAGATGTGGAAATGCGAGTCGATCGCTTTCTGCATCACGATACCCTTTTCCAGATGGTTTCGGCCGCCGGAGCAGGGCGGGCGAGCGACAGGATGAAGTCGGTCAGGCTTCTGACCGAAGAGCCGTCGACCAGGTCGTCGAGCAGCGGCAGGATGGCGCGAAGTGCCGCCGTCTCCGGGCGGAAACGTGGGTCGCCGGCGAGCGGCGTCGCCAGCGACAGCCGGAAGGCGCGGGCACTGAGCCGCCGTATCGCGGTTTCGAGGTCGGCATGGTCGCCGCGCTCCAGCGCGTCCGAAAGGATCACCACCGCCGCGCCGCGCGCGAAGGCTGAAAAGCGCGGCACCGACAGGAAGGCGAGCAAGGTCGGTCCCATGCGGGTGCCGCCGTCCCAGTCGTCGACGAGCGCTGCTGCGCGGGCCAGCGCTTGATCGCGGCCACGGATGCGCAGCGCCGAGGTGATGCGGGTGAGCCGGGTGCCGAAGGTGAAGACTTCGGCGCGGTCGGCGCCTTGCACCGTCGCATGCGCCAGCTTGAGGTAGTCGGCGGTGTGCGGCTTCATCGAGCCGGAGACATCGATGAGCAGGAGCAGTTTTCGCGGTACGGCCTGCCGGCGGCGCAGCAGCGGCGAGGGGATGTCGCCGTCGGCGCTGACGATTTCGCTGAGCGAGCGCCTGAGATCGAGCGTGCCGCGCGAGCGGGTGCGCATGGTGCGGAAGGAACGACGCGCGGGCAGGGCGGAAGCGAGCTTGCGGCGAAACTGGCCGAGTCCATCGGCGTCGCGCTGGAAATCGCGGCTGCTCAACTGTTCGAGTGCCGAGGACAGCTCGCCGCCCTTCTCCTGGCGAACGGTCAGGCTTTCCTGCTGACGTGTGCCGCGATCATCCTTGATGCGCGTTTCATCGTCCTCTTCGCCTTCGATCGAAGGCTTGGCATCACCGTAGAAATAAGCTCGGAAATGCGCTTCGAATTCGCCGCGGCGATCGGGCGAGGGAGCGAGCGTCGCTAGTGCTGCCTCGCGGATCTCGTTCATCGAGCGCGGGCCGAGCAGCGTCACGGCCCGCATGAAGCCGGCCACCTGCTCGGGCGCGATGGCGAAGGCGTGGCGGCGCAGCAACCGGGCGAAACCGAGGAAGGGTGCGGCGGCGCGAGGCAAGCTCTCCTCTCCCCGTTTACGGGGAGAGGATGCCGGCAGGCAGGTGAGGGGCGGCGCTGAGTTCTGCTTGGCATGGCGCTGCCCCTCATCCGCCCCTTCGGGGCACCTTCTCCCCGTAAACGGGGAGAAGGGATTGTCGAGGTCGCGGCTCACCCCAGCGCCTCCTCGACGATTTGGTCCAGCTCCGGCGCGATTGCGGCCATATCCTCCTCGTCCTTGATCAGCACGCCGATGGCGCGGCGGAAGGCTTCCGGCCACGGGCTGCCGCCTTTTTCCAGGATGGTCGCGGCATTCGCCCATTCGACGGCCTCCGCGATGCCCGGCGGCTTGGCCAGCGGACGCGCGCGAATTTCCTGCACGGCCTTCGCCACGGCACGCGCGGTCGCCCCGGCGACATCGCCGGCGCGCAGCATGATGATCTCGCCCTCGCGCTCGGCGTCGGGATAGCCGATCCAGTGATAGACGCAGCGCCGGCGCAGTGCCTCGGCAAGTTCCCGGGTTCGGTTCGAAGTCAGGATGACGATGGGCTGGGTCGCGGCGCGGATGGTGCCGCGCTCGGGAATGCTGATCTGGAAATCGGAGAGGAACTCCAGGAGCAACGCCTCGAATTCATGGTCCGAGCGGTCGATCTCGTCGACCAGGAGCACGCGCTGGTCCGGCGCGCGCAAGACTTGCAGCAACGGCCGCGCGATCAGGAAACGATCGTCATAGATGTCGATCTCGTGCTCGCCGGCATGGCGGATGGCGAGCAGCTGGCGCTGGTAGTTCCATTCGTAGAGCGCGTGCGCGGCGTCGATGCCTTCGTAGCATTGCAGCCGCACAAGCTCGCGGCCGAGCAGTTCGGCGATCGCCTTCGCCGCCTCGGTCTTGCCGACGCCCGGCGCGCCTTCGAGCAACAGCGGCTTGCCCAAGCGGATCGCAAGGAAGATCGCGGTCGCAAGGCTGTCGTCGGCCAGATAGCGCGAAGCGGCGAGACGCGCGGCCACCGCCTCCGGGGAAGCCGCGACATCTACTGCGTTGACGCGGGTCATCTTGCGCTCAGCCCGCGGCCTGCGCCTTCAGCGCCCGCAGGATGCGTTCGGGCGTGATCGGCAAAGTGTCGATGCGCACGCCGACCGCGTCGAAGACGGCATTGGCGACCGCCGGGATCTGCGGGTTGGCGCACATCTCGCCCGGACCCTTGGCGCCGAACGGGCCGTCGGCGGAAGGACGCTCCAGCACGATGATCTCGGTTTCGGCGAGATCGCCGGGGCCAGGCATCAGATACTGGTTGAAGTCGGTGCCGCCATGGTCGCGGTTTGGATAATAGGGCTCGGTCGTCTCGTAGAGCGCGTGGCTGATGCCCATCCAGGAGCCGCCGACCAACTGCTGCTCGACCATCTTCGGGTTGAGGGCGCGGCCGATCTCGAAGACGTTCTTCACGTTAAGCACCGTCACCTCGCCGGTCTCGTCGTCGACCTCGACCTCGGCCACCGTGCAGGCATGGGCGTAGCAGGTGGAGGGCTTCATCGCGCCGGTTTCCTTCTCCGGATAGGAGCGCGGGATCAAGAACATGCCGCGGCCGGAGATCGAGCGGCCACGCTTGAAATGCGCCGACAAGGCGACGTCGAAGATCGAGATCGATCTTTGCGGGGCACCCTTGACCAAAATGTTGCCCTGGCCGTCGGTCTCGAGGTCCGAGGCATTCACCTCCAGCTCTTCCGCCGCCACTTCCAGCATCACCTGGCGGGCTTCCTTGGCCGCCTGGATGACGGCGTTGCCGGCGCGGTGCGTGCCGCGCGAAGCGAAGGTGCCCATGCAATGCGGGCCGGTGTCGGTGTCGGCGGTGTCGATGACGACGCGGTCGGTCGGCACGCCGATCGTCTCGGCGCAGATCTGCGCCATGATCTGCTTCATGCCCTGGCCGAGATCGACGCTGGAAAGCGTGACCATGAAATTGCCGGTCGGCGTCGAATGGACCAGCGCCTGGGTCGGGTCGCCGCCGAGATTCATGCCGGTCGGATAGTTGATCGCGGCGACGCCGCGTCCACGCCGGATCGCCATCTCACGCTCCCTTCCTGTAGGAGGACATCGCCATGTATTTTTCCGCCACCGGCCAGTTGGCGGCGCGCGAGGTTTCCTGCATGCATTCGATCAGCGCCGCGCCTTCGGTCGGCTGGCGATGCGCCTTCATGTCGCCGTCGCGATAGGCGTTGATGAAGCGGAACTCGAACGGATCCATGCCGATCAGCCGCGCCAGCTTATCCATCTGCACCTCCAGCGCGAAGTCGCCGATGGTGACGCCGAAGCCGCGCATGGCGGACGAAGGCGTGCGGTTGGTGTAGACGCAGTAGGTGTCGATCCAGACGTTGGGGATCGTGTAGGGCCCGGGATAGTGCGCGGCGCCCTTCTGCGCCCCGTAGGGCGAATGGCGCGAATAGGCGCCGGCATCGGTGTAGCCGATCACCTTGCGCGCGACGATGCGGCCGTCCTTCATCACGCCGTCCTTGATGACGACTTTTTCAGCCGCACGCGGCGAGGAGATCTGCATCTCCTCCTCGCGGCTGTAGATGAAGGAGACCGGCCGTCCGGTGAGCTTGGCGGCGAGGATGGCGATCGGCTCGACGATGACGTCGACCTTGCCGCCGAAGCCGCCGCCGACCGTGCCGCCGACGAAATGCAGCTTCGAGCCCGGCATCTGCAGGATGATCGAGGCATTGTCGAGGGTGAAGAACATCGCCTGGGTGTTGGTGTAGCAGGTGAAGCGGTCGTTGCCCTCGGGCGCCACCACGCAGCCGGTGGTCTCGGTCGGGGCGTGCTCGATCGGCGAGGACTGGTAGGTCTGCTCGAGAATGTGGTCGGCCTGGGCAAAGCCTGCCTCGACATCGCCGAAGCGCACCTTGCGGCACTCGCCGCTGTCATAGAGGTAGTAGTTCTGGCCGTGATATTCGTTGACGACCGGCGCGCCGGGCTTCAGCGCCTCCTCCATGTCGAACACGGCCGGCAGAACCTCGTAGTCGACCCTGACCTTGGCGGCGGCTTCCAGCGCCGCGCGTTCGGTCTCGGCCAGCACCGCCACCACGGCCTCGCCCTTCCAGCGCACCTTGCCGTCGGCAAGCACGGTCTCGTCCTCCGGGCCGATCTGGATCAGGATCAGGATGGTGTAAACATTGTGCGGCACGTCCCTGGCGGTCAGCACCCTCACCACGCCCGGATGCTTTTCCGCTTCCGATGTGTCGATCGAGCGGATGCGGGCATGGTGGTGCGGGCTGCGCACCATTTTCAGATGCAGCATGCCGGGGAAGTTGCGGTCGGCGAAATAGGCGGTCTTGCCGGTGACATGTCCTGGCGAGTCGAGGCGCGGCCGCGGCTGGCCGATCTCGTTGAGGCCGTCCTTGCGGACATCGGCAAAGTAGTCCTTGCGCAGTTCCATGATAGTGATCCTCAGGCGGCGTTCTGCGAGTTGGCGCGCGCGGCGGCCAGCACCGCCTGGATGATCGGCTCGTAGCCGGTGCAGCGGCAGATGTTGCCGGAGAGCGCCTCGACCACGTCCTCACGGCTGGGGTTGGGTGTATGGTCGAGCAGCACCTTGGCGGCAATGATCATGCCCGGCGTGCAGAAGCCGCATTGCGTGGCGAAGGCGTCGAGGAAAGCGCGCTGCAGCGGATGCAGCATGCCGCCTTCGGCAAGGCCGGCGGCGGTCTGGATGTCGGCGCCGCTGCAGGTTTCCGCCAGCATCAGGCAGGAAAGCCTCAATTCGCCGTCGATGATCACGGAGCAGGCGCCGCAGGTGCCTTGGTGGCAGCCGCCTTTCGGCGAGGTATCGCCGATCTTGTCGCGCAGCGCATGGAGCAGCGTCGTGCCGCTCTCGATGAATTCGGCCTTTTCGGAGCCGTTGAGCGTGAACTGAACCGGGACCTTCGCCATTTTTCCTCCTTGCGCGCCTGCCCGGATGACCGGACAGACGCGCGTCCCCCACGGACTTATTTTCGTGCTTGTCGTTGTCCCAAAACCGCTGCGCGCTTTTGGGCGACAAGCATTAGCTCAGCAACAGTCGCCCGAGATGGACCGGCAGAACCTCGGCGCGATACCAGGCGCTGGCGATCGGGTCGGTGATCGGTGTGATGCCTTCGCCCGCGGCAGCAAGCGCCGGCGCGATCTCTTCGGGCGTGAGCTTGCAACCGAGCAGCGCATTCTCAGCCGCCTTGGCGCGCATCGGCCGGTCCGCCATGCAGCCCAGCGCGATGCTTGCCGAGGCCACGGTGCCGTCGGCGGAGCGCTGCAGGAGCGCGGCAATGCTCAGCACCGAGATGCCCTTGGGTTTGACCCGCGACACTTTCAGGAAGCGGAAGCTCTCCGCCCTGGGCAAGGAGAACTCGACGGCGGCGACGATGGCGCGGCTGCGATCGCGGCCCGCCAGGAAGGTCTCGATCGGCATTTCGCCGTCCGCAGTGACAACCGCGGCGTCCAGCGCCAGCAGCGCTACGGCGAAATCGCCGTAGGGAGCGGGGGCAAACAGATTGCCGCCGACGGTCGCCATGTTGCGGATCGCCGGCCCGCCGACGGCGCGCGCGGCCGGCGCGAGCGCGGCAAGTTCCGGGTGGCGGGCGATCGCCGCCATGGTGACGGAGGCGCCGAGCTTTACCTTGCCGCCGGAAACGGCGATCCGCGCAAGATCGGGGTCGGCGACGCGCACAAGGTCGGAGACGGAAACGTCGCCCTCATTGGCGGCGCGAACCACCAGCGTGCCGCCGCCGAGATAACGGGTGCCGGACGCCTGCAGGGCCGTATTGGCGTCTTTCACCGTCGGAAAGGTCTGCAGCGCAAGCGACATGGCGCGCTCCCCGATTTAGCTGTTGCCGGCGAAATAGGCCTTCAGGGCATTGAAGCCGCCCTGGAAGACATTGGCGCCCATGCCTTCGGCCAGCTTGTCGGCTTCTTCCGGAGCAGCGTCGAAGCTCGCGGTCCATTCGGCATAGGTGCGGTTGCCATCGGTTACGCGCCGCAATTGCAGCGTTGCCTGGTGATTGGTGAGCGGCTGCGGCGTTTCGAGGATCGAGTAGCTGACCAGGAAATTCTCATCGGAGAAGTCGAGCAGCTTCTCGCGCAGCCGCGCGCCGCTGACCAATTGGAAGTTGCGCACGCAGCCGATCGTCGCGGGGTCCTTGCCGTCCTCGATATGGCTTTCCACCATGCGCGGGTGCCAGTTCGGCAGGCCGTTGAAGTCGCGGATGCGCGCCCAGACCTGTTCGACCGGCGCATCGATGACGCTGGAAATGGTGACTTTCGCCATATGCTCGTTCCCTTGCCAAGATGGGAAGAAGGCTAGGGCGGCCGGCCGGATTGCGCTTATCAACGCGTCTTGCGCGCCTATCAATCAGTCTGAAAAAATGGCGCGCTTCAGCGGCTCAGGACATCGCCCGGGCCGCTTCGCGATAAAGCGTCGGCGGCACGCCGACATGGTCGCGGAAGAAGCGTGAGAAATTGCCCTGCGTGGTGAAGCCGAGATTGCAGGCGACCGAGATCAGCGGTTCCTGCGACCACTGCAGCTGGCGCACGGCTTCCTCCATTCGCAGCGTGTTCCAGTAGACGTTCGGCGTCAAATTGGTCTGTTCCTTGAACAGCGCGAAGAAATGCGGTCTCGACAGGCCGACGCTGCGCGCCACGTCATCGAAGGAGATGCGCTCGCAGACATTGGCCTTCATCAGCTGGATCGCCTTGCGGACGCGGAAATCGAGCATCGTGTTGACGCGAGCCCGCGCTGCCTGGGGCGCCGAAGCATCGGCCGCATCGAGCACGCTGTCGATGAAGCGCTCGATCTCGTAGTTGGCGACATCGTCGATGCTTTCATTGTCGCTCAGATGATCGAGCAGGTTTGCCGCTGCTTGATGCAGCCACGGCTCCAGCGTGATTGCCGCCTGCGCGAACAGCGGCGCCGACGAGGGCAGATCACGGCGCCGGCGAGCCCAGTCGGGATCGATGTAGAAGGCGAGGAACAGGCCGGGCCTGCCGTCATGAGAAAGGGCGTGGCTGTGGGGCTGAAACGAGTTGATGCCGGCGGCGGTGGTCGGTCCGAGCCGCACCGTCTCGCGGCCGATCGTCATTTCGCCGGCGGTGCCTTCCAGCCAGATGATGAGATGCGCCTCGCCATGGGCATGGGTGACGAAGTCGTTGGCGACATTCAGGACAGAGACATGTCCGAACCGGCCCCAATAGAGCCTGATCGCGTCCGTCATGGGTATACTTCCTCCCGCAGGCGACTGGCCTCCCTTCGCCTGCCGGGGGATTTTGCGGCCGGCCTCCGGCCTGCGTCAAGGCGCGCCGGAACGACGGGTGCTTCGCATCGTCGGTCCCCGCCGATTTTCAGACTGAACGATATGAGCGTCCTCTTCTCCGCTTGTTGTGGGAGAAGGGAAAGTTGCGCCTTAGTCGCTGCGCCGGAAGTTGCGGATGCGGTCGAACAGCACGGCCAGGATGATCGCGCCGCCGATGAAGGTGCCTTGCCAGAAGGCGTTGATGCCGAGCAGGCCCAGGCTGTTGCGGATTACTTCGATCAGCGCGGCGCCGACGACGGCACCCAGAGCCGTCCCGACGCCGCCGGCGAGATTGGCGCCGCCGATGACGGTGGCGGCGATCACCTGGAGCTCCATGCCGGTGCCGATATTGGTGGTGACGGCGCCGAGCCAGCCGGTCTGGATGATGCCGGCGAGACCGGCGGAAAGCGCCGAAATCATATAGACCGCGACCTTGATCTGGCGCACCGGAACGCCGGTCAGCGTCGCCGCGTGCTCATTGCCGCCGATGGCGAAGATATGCCGGCCGAACTTGGTCCAGCGCAGGGTGAAGCCCGTAAGCAGCGCCAGAAGGATCATGTAGAGCACCGGGTTGGCGATACCGAACACCCAGGCGCCGCCGCCCAAAGCGAGCAGCTTGTCGTGATCCGGTCCAAACTGGAAAACGACGGTGTTGTTGGAGGCGACCATGGCGAGGCTGCGGGCGACCGAGAGCATGCCGAGCGTCACCACGAAAGGCGGGAAGTCGAGATAGGCGATAAGGACGCCGTTGAAGGCACCGATAATGAGTGCGGTGGCAATCGAGACGCCAATGCCGGTGACGATGCCGTAACCGGCATGCATCGTGACGGCAAGCACCATCGAGCACAGGCATAGCACCGAGCCGACCGACAGGTCGATGCCACCGGTGATGATGACGAAGGTCATGCCGAGCGCGATGATTGCAACGAAGGTGACGTTGCGGGTGATGTTGAAGATGTTCTTCGACGTGGCGAAGGAATCCGTGGCAAGGGACAGGAAGAGGCAGGCAAGGATGACCGCGATCACCACCCAGAAGGTCTGGCTGGACAGCATGCGCGACAGGAAGGTGTGCTGCTTCTGCGCGATCGTCTGGTCAAGTGTGACTGCCATTATCGACCTTTCCTGCCAAAGGTGAAGCGCGCCGGCGGCGCGAGTTCCGGATCAGTGCTGTCATGCCACCTGTTCGATGGCCCCGGTGATCAGCCCCGTGACTTCCTCGGGCGAGCTCGAGGCGATTTTCTTGTCGGCGACCTTGCGGCCGCGACGCATGACGATGACGCGGTCGGCGACGTCGAAGACGTCGGGCATGCGGTGGCTGATCAGCACGACGGCGATGCCCTGATCGCGCAAATGGCGGATCAGGTTCAGCACTTCGGCGACCTGCCGGACCGAGATCGCCGCGGTCGGCTCGTCCATCAGCACGATCTTGGCCTGTGACAGCATGGTGCGGGCGATCGCCACCGCCTGGCGCTGACCGCCCGACATCTGCTTGACGAGATCTCGCGGCCGCGTCTCGGATTTCAGTTCGGCGAAGAGCTGGCCGGCGCGCCTGTACATCGCGGCATAGTCGAGAATGCGGAACGGGCCGATGCCGCGGCGGAGTTCCCGCCCGAGATAGACATTGGCGGCGGCCGTCAGATTGTTGCAGAGCGCCAGGTCCTGGTGGACGATCTCTATGCCGTGCTGGCGGGCCTCGGCCGGCTTGTGCAGGATCAACTCCTTGTCGTCCATGCGCATCGTGCCATGGCTCGGGCGAAAGTTGCCGGCGATCATCTTGACCAGCGTCGACTTGCCGGCGCCGTTGTCGCCCATCAGGCCGACGACCTCGCCGGCCTGCAGCGTGAACGAGACGTCGTTCACCGCCTGGATGGCGCCGAAATGCTTCGAGATGTTGGCGAGTTCGAGAACCGACACCAGCCTTAAGCCTCCCCGTTTCCGTTCCACGGGCGCCGTCATCGATGCCGGCGCCGCATGGGCCTCGCACGTCCAACTCCTCCCGAGCGGGTGCGATCGGTGCATTTAGGCGAAAGCCTGCATGGGCGTCAATCAACTGTCGGACGATTAATTTCGGATCTCGTCGAAAAATCGGTTTTGTAGGACAAATAGGAATTGACGTTGGCTGCGAGCCGTTATTAGCTAGCGTTGGAGGAAGGGCTTGTCCTCGCAAGACCGCCGCCCGATGGAGGCGGTTGGCGGGGTTTGATCAGGATCCGGCAAGACCAGCGTTCATCGAGCTGGAACGGATCGGCAAATGCTTATCGGACCGGTCTAAGACACGAGCATTCAAGGTGATTGCCGTGTCCTTGCATCCGGGCCGATCGGTGTGGCGGACACGTCGTGTTCGTCTGTTTTCACGGGAGGAGATGATATGAGGAAATCACTTTTGCTCGCCGCCGTCGCCGCCATGGCGTTGGGGGCCGGGCCGGCTTTGGCCAAGAAACAACTCGTCATTGTCGTGAAGGGTCTCGACAACCCGTTCTTCGAAGCCATCCACCAGGGCTGCGAGAAATGGAACAAGGAAAACGCCAGTTCCGAATATGAATGCTTCTATACCGGTCCGGCATCGACCTCGGACGAGGCCGGCGAAGCCCAGATCGTGCAGGACATGCTGAGCAAGCCGGATACGGCGGCGATGGCGATCTCGCCGTCCAATGCGCCGCTGATCGCGCAGACGATCAAGAGCGCCAATCCGTCGATCCCGATCATGACGGTCGACGCGGACCTGACCAAGGAAGATGCGGCGCTGCGCAAGACCTATCTCGGCACCGACAACTATCTGATGGGCAAGCGCATCGGCGAATACATCAAGAAGGCCAAGCCGAATGGCGGCACGATCTGCACCATCGAAGGCAATGCCGCGGCCGACAACATCCTGCGCCGCGCGCAGGGCATGCGCGATGCGCTGTCGGGCAAGGAAGGCCTGTCGGAGTTGAAGGGCGAAGGCGGCTGGACCGAAGTGGCCGGCTGCCCGGTGTTCACCAATGACGACGGCGCCAAGGGCGTTCAGGCGATGACCGACATCCTCGCCGCAAATCCGAAGCTCGACGCTTTCGGCATCATGGGCGGCTGGCCGCTGTTCGGCGCTCCGCAGCCCTATCGCGACCTGTTCAAGCCGATGGCCGAGAAGATCGCCAAGAACGAGTTCGCCATCGGCGCCGCCGATACCATCGGCGACGAAGTGGCGATCGCCAAGGACGGGCTGGTGACCGCGCTGGTCGGCCAGCGGCCGTTCGAAATGGGCTACAAGGCGCCTTCGGTGATGCTCGACCTCATCGGCGGCAAGAAGGTCGACGATCCGGTCTTCACCGGCCTCGACGAATGCACCAAGGATACGGTCGACACCTGCATCCAGAAGTAAGCTTCGATAGCTGGGGCGCCCCCTCGTGGGCGCCCCTTCACCCTTTTCCGCTTGGACCATGAACGCGGCCTTTGCCTCCGGTAACAGGCGAGGGCCTTCGTGCGCCCGAAATTTCTTGGCGGATGATTGCGGGCGGCCTCTGCCCGCGACGGGAGGCACCGGAACGCGGATGCCACGAGAAAAGTCAGGGAAGCGCCTGGCCGAACCGGTCCAGCCGGCTACGATCCGCAGGCCCGAGGCGACGCGGATCGCCGGCCTCAGCGTGCATGCCTCGCTGGCGGGCGAGATCGGCCTCAGGATCGTGCGCGGCGACTACCCTCCCGGCACCATCCTGCCCAACGAAGCCAAATGGTCGGAAACCTTCAACGTCAGCCGCTCGGCAGTGCGCGAAGCGATCAAGATGCTGATGGCCAAGCAGCTGGGTCGAGCCAAGGGAGCGGTGGAACCTGCTCGACCGCGACGTGCTCGCCTGGTACGCGACGTCGCCCGATCGCGAAGTGTTCCTGAGGACGGTGCAGGAGTTCCGCCACATCATCGAGCCGGAGGCGGCCGCCTTCGCGGCGACGCGGCGCTCCGACGAGCAGATGATCGAGATCAGCCAGGCCTGCCGCGAGATGGGCGAGGCGATGCATTTCCAGGAGCGCACGCGCGCCGATACGCGGTTCCATATCGCCATCCTGCGCGCCTCGGGCAACGAGCTTTTGGTGCCGCTCGGCGTGCTGATCGAGTCGGCGCTCGACCATCTCTTCGTCTTCGTCACGCGCGAGCACAGCGACCAGCGGCGGGCCCAGTCCCTGCACGAGGCGATCGAGCGGAACATCCGCCTGCAGCGCCCCGCCGCCGCGAGAAGCGCGGTGCACAAGCTGCTCGCCAACACCGACGAGGTGATCGGGCGGTCGCGGCGGTGAGGACTCGCCCGGCGGGCGTCAGATCTTCTGCTTCACGCCGTCCTTCGACGGCATCAGGTCGACGCCGTTGAGCTTGCCGACATGGGTCGCCAGCATCGGCACATACTGGTCGGCCGGTCCGGCGGCGAAGGCGGTCGCGAACGAGTTCTTGGTGGCGTTGCCCAGCGGGTTGGCAATGCCGGCAGCGCCCGCCATCGATTCCAGATAGGTCAAATCCTTGAAGGCATTGGCGATGGAGAATTTGTGCGCGTCGCGATCGCCCTCCAGCGTCCAGCGCATGAAGGTCTGATAGAAACCGCAATCCATGCGGCCGTTGCGGATCACGCTGTCGAAGCGCGGCGGCGAGATGCCGACCTTCTGCGCCAAGGCAAGCGCCTCCGAATAGATCGCCGCGTAGCCCAGCGAGATGAAATTGTTGAGCAGCTTCATGCGGTGGCCGTCGCCGGTGTCGCCGATATGGACGATGCGGCCGGCCCAGGTCTCGATCACCGGCTTCAGCCTGGCGAACACCGCGTCGGGCGCGCCGACCATGGCATCGAGCGTGCCTTCCCAGGCCTCCTTCGGCGTGCGGCTGAGCGGCGCATCGACATAATCGACGCCGAGCGCCTTGAGCTCGGCGGCGAGCCCCATGGTGGAGACCGGGTCGGATGTCGAGCAATCGACGACCACCGAGCCTTCCTTCAAGCCTTCCTTCAGCCCGCCGGGGCCACGAATGATCGCCTCCACCTCGCGCGAGCCGGTGACGCAGATGAAGACGATGTCGGACGCCGCCGCCACCTCGCGAGAAGTCGATGCTTCTTTGGCGCCGCGGCCGATCAGGTCTTCCGCAGGCTTGCGGTTCTTGCGGCCAAGGAAGGTCAGCGGATAGCCCTTGTCGACGATGTTCTTGGCGATGCCGTGCCCCATCAGGCCGAGGCCGATGAAACCGATGTTTTCGCGGGCAGCGGTGGTGGTCATGTCGTTTCGTCCCTGTTTTTCCTGATGGTCGGCGCCGGCGCGACCGACCGGCGAGCGATTGCTGTTTTCGCGGATCGCGGTTGGCAGGCGATTGCGGAATACCATATTGTCTGACAATACACATAATTCTCGTGCAATGTGGAGAGCAAAATGACGAAGCGGATCATGTTCACCGGCGGCAGCGGCAAGGCCGGCCGCCATGTAGTCCAGTACCTGGTCGAGCATGGCTGCCAGGTGCTCAACATCGACGCCAAGCCGCTCGACAACCCGAAGGTGCGCACGCTGATCACCGACATCACCGACAGCGGTCAGGTGTTCAATGCGCTGTCGAGCTATGCGGGGTTGCACGAGTTCGATCCGTCGCTGCGGGCGCAGCCGGTCGATGCCGTGGTGCATTTCGCCGCCATACCGCGCATCATGATCACACCCGACAACGAGGTGTTCCGCATCAACGCGATTGGCACCTACAACGTCATCGAGGCGGCTGTGAAGCTCGGCATCCGCAAGGTGATCATCGCTTCCAGTGAGACGACCTACGGCCTGGTCTTCGCCAACGAACCGCGCAACCCGACGCATTTCCCGCTCGATGAGGACTACGACGTCGATCCGATGGACAGCTACGCGCTGTCGAAGATCGTCAACGAGAAGACGGCGCGCGCCTTCGCGCTGCGCAGCGGTTTCGACATCTATGCGCTGCGCATCGGCAACGTCATCGAGCCGCATGAATATGCGCTGTTCCCAAAATGGTTCGCCGATCCGGGTTTCCGCAAGCGTATCGCCTGGAGCTATATCGATGCCCGCGATCTTGGCCAGATCACCTTGCGCGCCATCGAGAAGGACGGATTGGGCTATCAGGTGTTCAACGCCGCCAACGACGACACCTCGTCCGACCTGCCGACGGCGGAGCTGCTGAAGCGTTTCTATCCGGGCGTGCCGGTGAAAGCCGAGCTCGGTGAATTCGAGACGCTGCTGTCGAACCGCAAAGCTCGGGAGGTGCTCGGCTTCCGCCCCGAACACAGCTGGCGCAAATACGTCAAGACTGCGTGAAGGGAGCCAAGCCCCGGCTGAGCTGTGCACATCCCGGCATCTTGCGGCAAAGCCAGCCTTGCCGTGCTTGACAGCTTCTGAAAACCGGACTTTCTGGATATATGCGGGACGCAAAGCCGAACAACGAAAAAAGGGCGACGAGAGTGGCATCCGCCGATCGTATGGCGGGCGTTCGCCGGCCGGATGCGCCGCGCATCCCGGGCGCCAGCGTGCATACGTCGCTGGCCAGCGAAATCGGCCTTCGGATCGTGCGCGGCGACTATCCGCCTGGCACCATCCTGCCCAACGAAGCGAAATGGTCGGAGACTTTCGACGTCAGCCGTTCCGCGGTGCGCGAGGCGATCAAGATGCTGATGGCCAAGAGCCTTCTGGCGTCGCGGCCAAAGATCGGCAGCTGGGTGGAGCCGAAGGAGCGCTGGAACCTGCTCGACCGCGACGTGCTCGCCTGGTACGCGACCTCGCCGGATCGCGAGGTCTTCCTGAAGACGGTGCAGGAATTCCGCCATATCATCGAGCCGGAGGCGGCCGCTTTCGCGGCGATGCGGCGCACCGATGAGCAGATGGCCGAGATCAGCCAAACGTGCCGCGAGATGGGCGAGGCGACCAGCCTGCAGGAGCGCACACGCGCCGACACGCGCTTCCACCTCGCCATTCTGCGAGCCTCGGGCAACGATCTCCTGGTGCCGCTCGGCGTCCTGATCGAATCCGCTTTCGACCACCTCTTCGCCTATACGACACGCGAGCTGGACGACCTGCAGCACGCCCAGAAACTGCACGAAGCGATCGAGAGGAACATCCGGCTGCAACGGCCGGATGCGGCGCGCAACGCCGTGCGCAAGCTGCTTGCCAATACCGACGACGTCATCCGTTCGCGCTGAGGCCCGCCGCGATTCAGGTCAGGCCTCAATCCTGCTTTTCGCGCCCGAAGGCGACGCGCAACTCGTCCTTGGCCTTTTCCAGCACCCGCTTACGCTCCTCCGGCAGATTCCTGCCGGCACGGTTGATGTAGAAATTCAGCATCGACATCGCGGAGCGGAACGGCTCCGCCTTGCGGCGGTGGCTGTGCTCGGCCGAGCGCTTCAACGAAGCGGCGATCTTCCTGGCATCGTCGGATTCGAAGACATGCTCCTCGAGATCCAGCGCATCGCTGTGTTTGGTCACTTCGGCCGACCATTTCTTCCTGGCGGTCATGGTGAAGCTCCTTCCTGGGGCACAACTCCCCTTCAGGCACAACTCGGGGCAGCATGGCCGGTTCCAAGTTTCTGGAGCCACGGATTTGCCGGTCGTGGCGCTGCTCGATGCGGGAAATGGGCAGATAGTGGTGCCGCACCACCGACGCGGGAACGGCAATAGGAAATGCCTTGACGATAATCTCCGGAAGCGCGGCAAACAGCCCCGGCATCGACAGCGGCTATGCATGGATGCGGCTTGCCGTTTCGGTGCTGCTGGCGACGATAGGCGGCGCCGGCATGTGGGCGGTGGTCGTCGTCCTGCCCGCCGTCCAGGCCGAGTTCGGCGTCGATCGCGCGGCAGCCTCGATGCCTTACACCGCGACGATGGTCGGCTTTGCCGCCGGCAATGCGCTGGTCGGACGCGCCATCGACCGCATGGGCTACTGGATGCCGGCGCTTGCCTCCGCGCTGGCGCTCAGCGCGGGCTTTCTTCTTGCCTCGCTCACAACGTCGATCCTGGTGTTCACCCTCGTCCAGGGGCTTTTGATCGGCGTAGGCACGTCGGCGATCTTCGGGCCGCTGATCGCCGACGTCTCGCACTGGTTCAATCGCCGCCGTGGCGTCGCGGTGACCGCGGCCGCCTCCGGCAGCTATCTTGCCGGCGCCGTCTGGCCAACCGTGATGCCCTATGTGATGCAAAGCGGTGGCTGGCGGTTCACCTATGCAACGATCGGGGTTATCTGCCTTGTGACCATGGTGCCGCTGGTGCTGATGCTGCGGCGCCGCGCGCCGCGCGAGGTGGCTCAAGGCTCGCCGGGCAGCCGGCCGGTTCACCCGATCTCGCTGTCGCCGGCCGCGCTGCAAATGCTTCTGGTCGTCGCCGGATTCGGCTGCTGCATGGCGATGGCTATGCCGCAGGTGCATATCGTCGCCTATTGCATGGATCTCGGCTACGGCGTCGCGCGCGGCGCCGACATGCTGTCGATCATGCTGGCGGCGGGTGTCGTAAGCCGCATCGGCTCAGGCTTCCTCGCCGACCGCATCGGCGCGGTGAAGACGCTGCTCATCGGCTCGGCGCTGCAGTGCCTGTCGCTGCTCTTCTACATTCCCTTCGACGGGCTCGCCTCGCTCTATGTGGTCTCGCTGGTGTTCGGCCTGTCGCAAGGCGGCATCGTTCCCTGCTATGCGATCATCGTGCGCGACTACATGCCGGCAAAGGAAGCCGGCCAGCGCGTCGGCATCGTCATGATGGCAACGATCTTCGGCATGGCGGTCGGCGGCTGGATGTCGGGCTGGATCTACGATCTCACCGGCTCCTACGCCGCGGCGTTCCTCAACGGCATCACTTGGAACCTGGTGAATCTCGCAGCGGTCCTGCTCCTCATGTGGAAGGCGAGGCGGAGCGCCGAAGCGCTGGCTTGATGTCCGTCAGGTGGCTGGGACAGGCTGACCATCGCTTGACAACGGCCATCGCCTGCGCGACCCAGATCGGATGGGACGGGCTGCGGGATATTGGCTAAGATGTTGACGGTCGGCCCGCTGCCGCGCTGCTTACGCGCAGAAAGGGCAGGGCTGTGACAAAGCCCCGCTCACGCCGCGGCGGCGGTCGCCCGACCATCGCCGACGTGGCGCGCAAGGCGGGTGTGGGCGCCATTACCGTGTCGCGCGCCCTGCGCGAGCCTGGGCGGGTTTCGGAAGATCTGCGCCGGCAGATACAGGCCGCCGTCGACGAGCTCGGCTATGTTCCGGATCCCAACGCGCGGGCCTTGGCCTCGGCGCGCGCGGAAGTCTTCGGCGTGCTGGTGCCGTCACTCACCAACAACGTCTTTGCCGAAGTGGTGCGCGGCATCTATGACAGCCTCTCCGATGGCCCGTTCCGCATTCAGCTCGGCAACACGCACTATTCGGGTCTGGAGGAAGAGCGGCTGCTGCAGGTGTTTGCCCTGCAGCGCCCGGCGGCACTGATCGTTGCCGGCATCGACCAGACGCCCCAGTCGCGAAAACTGCTGGAGACGGCCGGCTGCCCGGTGGTGCAAGTCATGGAAACCGGACCGGATCCGATCGATATGCTCGTCGGCTTCTCGCATTTCGACGGCGGCCGGGCGGCCACCGAGCATCTGATCGAAGCGGGCTACAGGCGGATCGGCTTCATCGGCGCGCGCATGGATCCGCGCTCGCAGCGGCGCCTTGCCGGCTATCGCGCGGCGATGGAAGCAGGCGGCCTGTTCGACCCCCGTCTGGTCACCACCACGCCGCTACTGTCCAGCGTGACGCTCGGGCGCGAGCTTCTGCGCGATGCATTGGCCAAGATGCCGGCGCTCGATGGCGTCTTCTGCAACAATGACGATATTGCGCTCGGCGTTCTGTTCGAATGCCGCCGAGCCGCGATCGCGGTGCCGAAGACGATCGGCATCGTCGGCTTCAACGATCTCGACATGATGCAGGCAGCCTTTCCGTCGGTCACCAGCGTTCGCACGCATCGCTATGAAATCGGCCGCCAGGCGGTGGCGATGGCGCTTGCCGCGATCGCCGGCCAAAGACCGCAGCAGCGGGTCGTCGACCTCGGTTTCGAGCTTATACGCCGCGAGAGCACCACTCGCTGAAACACGCAGAGGCGACTGTGCAAATGCCGGTTTACAGGCTTTAATGGTAGCGCTACCATTTTTGCATGAAGTCTGTTTATTATACATAAGCAACAGCTCATGCTTGTTTATTATGTATAATATGATAGTTTCATAAGCCACCTGGAGGGGATGGGAGGGGGAAAAGAGGGACGGCGCAAGCCACCTCGCAAGCGTATCGGATTGGCAGGAGGGTGCCGGCCGACCGCCAACACATTCAACAAGCAGAACTGCAACTGGGAGGAATACCGATGATCAAGTCACTTGTTGGCGGCGTCATTGCCGCCACTGCATTCGTCATGCTGAGTTCTTCGGCGATCGCCGATCCGGAGATCGTGAAAGGGCCGTCCGCCGAGCCCGACTGCTTCGCGCCGTGGGCGGCCGACACGCAGTTCTTCAAATATCCGAAGAAGGATGGGCCGTACCGTATCGCGCTCGCCAACGGCTATATCGCCAACACCTGGCGCATCCAGATGATCCAGACGGCCAAGGCCTATGCCGCGCAGCCGGACGTTGCCAAGAAGCTGAAGGAATTCAAGGTCGTATCGACCGGCGAGGATGTGCCGGCGCAGATCTCGGCGATCAACAACTTCATCGACTCCGGCTTCGACGCGATCGTCGTCAACGCCCAGAACCCGACGGCGTTCGGGCCGGTCATCAAGCGCGCCAAGGAAGCCGGCGTCATTCTCGTCGCTTTCGACAACATCCTCGACACCAAGGACGCCATCAACGTCAACGTCGACCAGAAGGGCCTCGGCGAGTTGTGGGGCAAGTGGCTGGTCGCGCATGTGCCGAATGGCGGCAAGGTGCTCGAGGTGCGCGGCGTCGCTGGTACCTCCGTCGACACCGACCGGCACAACGGCATCCACGAGGTGCTCGACGGCTCAGGCAAGAAGTGGGATGTCACCGAGGTCGTTGGCAAGTGGGATGACGGCGTGGCGCAGAAGGCCACCGCCGACGCCATCGCCACCAGCGGACCGTTCGACGGCATCACGGGACAGGGCGGCGACACCGGCATCGTGCAGGCGATGATGGATGCCAAGCATCCGTTCGTTCCGTTCGGCGGCGAGACGGAAAACGGCTTCCGTAAATTCTGCGCGGCGCACGCGGGCGATGGATTGAAATGTTCGTCGGCCGGCACCGGCCCGGCCCAGGTCGCGGTCGCCATCAAGACGGCGATTGCCGCGCTCGAAGGCAATGTCGTACCGCAGTCGGTCAAGCTGCCGCTGGCCATTGTCGAGGACCCGAACTTCAAGGCAGGCCAGGATTTCTTCCCCGACCAATCCGACAATTTCTTCGTCGGCAATTCCTTCCCGACCTGCGGCATCAATTTCACCGCCCAGGAAATCATGGGCCAGACCAAAGAAAACAAGTAGCTTGACCATCCGGCGCCGCGGCTTTCGCGGCGCCGGCCGCTTGATGCCAATCGCGAACTGGCCTGGGGAGGGCTGATGGACGGCGCGGCTCCGCTCTTCCGCATGGAAGGCATATCCAAGCGCTATGGCGGCGTACGGGCGCTGGAGAAGGCCGACCTCACGGTGACGGCCGGCAGCATCCACGCCATTCTCGGTGAAAACGGCGCCGGCAAGTCGACGCTCATCAAGATCATGGCGGGCGTCGTCGCGCCCGACGAGGGTCGCATGACGCTCGACGGCCGCGAGGTGAGCTTCGCGTCGCCGGCCGCCGCAAACCAGGCCGGCATCGCCTGCATCTTCCAGGAGCTGTCGCTCATTCCGGAACTCAGCGTCGCCGACAACATCGTCATTTCCGATCCCCCGAAACGCTTCGGCATGATCGACCGCAAGGCGCAGCGGCGCATGGCGGAGGAGGCCCTTGCCCGAGCAGGCGCTTCCGACATCCATCCGTTGGCATTGGTCAAGGACCTGCCGCTGTCGCGCCGGCAGATGGTCGAGATCGCCAAGGCGCTGGCCAGGAAACCGCGCATCCTGATCCTCGATGAGGCGACCTCCGCGCTGACGGCCACGGACGTCGACAAGGTCTTCGACGTGCTCAAGCGGCTGCGCGAGGAGGGGCTGGCGCTGCTTTATATCTCGCACCGCATGAACGAGATCGCCGAACTGGCCGACCAGTGCACGGTGTTCCGCAACGGTCGCAATGTCGCCAGCTATCAAGCTGGATCGAAGAGCGACAACGAAGTCGTCGAGCTGATGATCGGCCGGGAGTACAGCCACATCTTCCCGCCAAAGCCCACCATACCGGCTGCCACGACGCCCGTGCTCGAGGCGCGCAACCTCACCTGGGTCGACCGTCTGGACAACGTTTCTCTGAGTGTCAGGGCAGGAGAAGTGGTAGGGCTCGGCGGTCTCGACGGCCAGGGCCAGCGCGAGCTGCTGCTTGCGTTCTTCGGCGTGTTGCGGGGTCTTTCCGGGCAGATCCTGGTCGACGGCAAGCCGGTCTCGATTGCCAGTCCCTCGGCTGCGAGCGACGCCCGCATCGGCATGGCGCTGATCCCTGAAGACCGCAAGACGGAAGGGCTGATGCTGCCGATGACGGTGCGCGAGAACCTGTCCTTCGCAGCACTCGGCAGGCTGTCGAAAATGGGCGTGATCGACCGCGCGACGGAACAGCGGCTGATCGACGACATGGTCGGGCTGCTGGCCATCAAAACGGCGGGCCTCGACATTCCGGTCGGCGCGCTTTCCGGCGGCAACCAGCAGAAGGTGGTGATCGCCAAATGGCTGATGCGGCAGCCGCGCATCATCCTGCTCAACGATCCGACGCGCGGCATTGATGTCGGCACCAAGCAGGAGCTCTACCAGCTGATGCGCAAGCTGGCCGACGCTGGCGCGGCGATCCTGTTCTATTCGACCGACTATGACGAGCTGATCGGCTGCTGCGACCGTGTGCTGGTGCTCTATGACGGCGCGGTCAAGCGGGAGCTGGTCGGCGCCGAAATCACCGAGCGTGCGCTGATTGCCAGCGCACTGAACATCCACGGTGACAGCAATGGGCCAAGGCAGGGAGAGGGCGCGTGAAGGATTGGCGCTACTGGCTGGCAGAGCAGCGCGGGACGCTGCTTGCCTTCGGCATCTTCATCGTCATGTTCGCGATCTACAGCGCCAACCATCCGGCCGGCTTCACCGCCAATGTCGTGCAGACGGCGGCGAACAAGGGCGTCCTGCTTGCCTTTGTCGCCATGGCGCAGACGCTCGTGGTGATCACCGCGGGCATCGATCTCTCGGTCGGCATGATCTTCACGCTGACCAACTGCATGGCTTCCTGGCTGGTGATCGGCACCGGGCTCGAAACGGCGTTCGGGGTGGTGGCCGTGCTCGGCACCGGGCTCATCTGCGGGGCGGTCAACGGCGCCATCGTGATCTACGGACGCCTGCAGCCGATCGTGGCGACGATCGCCACGGGCGCCGTCTATTTCGGACTGGCGCTGCTTTTGCGACCGGTTCCCGGCGGATCGGTCGATGAGGGTCTCGCCGACTTCCTGACCGGGCGCTTTTTCGGCGTGGTGCCGGCGAGCCTGGTGGCGCTGTTCGTCGTCGTGCTGGTCGTGTGGGTGCCGTTCAGCCGCTCCGAACTCGGTCGCGCGGCTTACGCTGCCGGCTCGTCCGAGACGGCGGCCTATATGTCGGGCGTACCGATCCGCAGGGGCAAGTTCCTTGCTTATACGCTGGCCGGCCTGCTTGCCGCGATCGGCGGGCTGTTCCTCACCTTCTTCACCTATACGGGCGAAGCCGCCTATGCCAGCGGCAATGCCTACACGCTGTTCTCCATCGCGGCCGTCGTGCTCGGTGGCGTTTCTTTGTTTGGCGGCAAAGGCAGCGCCGTCGGCGCGATTTTCGGCGCGCTCGCCTTCCGCACCATCGGCGACCTCCTGTTCGTCTTCGATTTCGATCCGCTCTGGCAGCCGCTGTTCCAGGGCATTATCCTGTTGATCGCGGTCAGCCTCGGCGCCTTCGCGCTGTTCAGGGTGCGCAACCGGCTGGAGTGGTTCCTGTGAGCGAAACGACGCTTGGCGGCATCGCCAGCCGCATGCCGAAATTCATCCGCCGCGCCGATCCGGCGGTGGCGACCGCCTTTGCATGCATCGTGATCCTGCTTCTGGTGGGCAGCCTCTATTCGCGCAGTTTTCTCTCGCCGGAATATCTCCTGCAGCAGCTGAAGGTGGCCTCGTTCCTCGGCGTGATCGCCACTGGCATGATGCTGGTCATCCTGCTCGGTCAGATCGACCTGTCGGTGCCGTGGTCCGTGGCGACCGGCGCCATGATGGCCTGCGCGGCCGCTGCCTATGGTCAGTTCGGCGTCGCGCTCGCCATCCCGTTCGGCATCCTGTGCGGGGTGGCGATCGGCATCGTCAACGGCATTGGCGTCGCCTACCTGCGCATTCCCTCGATGATCATCACCTTGGCCACCAATGCCGTCGCGCAAGGGCTGATGGTGGTCTATACGGGCGGGTTCTCGCCGCAGGATTCGGCGACGGCGGCGATGCGCTACCTCGCGACCGGTTTTACCATTCCGGGAGTGCCGAACGCCGTGATCATCTGGGCGCTGATAGGAGCTGCAATGGTCTTCGTGCTGACACGCACCAGTTTCGGCCGCGCCGTCTACGGCATCGGCAATCGCGAGCGCGCCGCCTATCTTTCCGGCATCGACACGCGCCGTGTGGTGATGATTGCTTTCGCGGTGTCCGGCGGGCTCTCGGCCTTCGGCGGCGTGCTTCTGGCGGGCTACGCCTCGAAGGCCGCGCAGTCGATGGGCGATGCCTATCTCCTGCCGTCGATCGCCGCGGTGGTGCTGGGCGGCACCTCGATCCTCGGCGGACGCGGCTCCTATCTCGGAACCGTCGCCGGCGTGATCCTGATCACGCTGCTGCAATCGATCCTGTCGGTCATGCAGATGCCGGAGGCGGGGCGGCAGATCATCTACGGCGTCGTGATCGTCGCCATGCTTCTGCTCTATGGCCGCGCGCCGGCAAGTCGCTGATCGCGGATGAAGGATCGGCAAAGGTCACAAGCGTCGGAGGCTCCTTTGAACGACATCCGGTCAGCGCCGGCCATCGTCGCGATGGGGGTTGCCGGCTGCGGCAAGACGGTGGTCGGCGAAGCGCTGGCCGAAGCGTTGGGCGCCGTCTTCATCGAGGGCGACCGGTTGCATCCGCCGGAGAACGTGGCGCGCATGGCGCGCGGCGAGCCGCTGACGGACGCGTTGCGCGAGGGCTGGCTCGACGCCATCGGCGAGCGCATCGCGGCTTCCGTCGCCGACGGACGGAAAGCCGTGGCTGCCTGCTCGGCATTGAAGCGCAGCTATCGCGACAGGCTGCGCGGTTTTTGCCCGGGCATCGTCTTCCTCTATCTCAAAATCGATCGCGAGACGGCCTGGAGCCGGGTCGCGAACCGCAAGGGTCACTTCATGCCGGCAAGCCTGGTCGACAGCCAGTTCTCGACGCTGGAAGAGCCAGGCCCGGATGAGTTCGCCGTGACGGTGGATGCGACGCGGACCGTGGCCGCGATCGTGAAGGAAGTCCTTGGCTAGAACGTCGGCAATCTAGTTTGCTCTAAGCGGCGTCGCCGCCGATCGCGGGTTGGTCTTGCCGCCCGGTGAGCCGATCGGCGCTGGACCAAGCCATCATCTGATCGGGGTATAATTTGACCGCTTCCAGCAGACGGTCGCGCTTGAGCAGGATATAGCCCGCCTGCAGGACGAGGTTCTTTGCCGTCACGTCCCTTGCCGGCAAGGAGGCTGGCTGGATAGCGTGTGGCTTCAGCTCGGGGCTGACGATCGCGCGGTACTCGCGAAAGGGTACGGTCTCCAAGGTCGACATGGCAAACAGCGCTGCACCGGCGCGCGCCGCGAAATTCGCCGGCGCCGAGGCGAGATGGGTCCAGCCATGCTCGCCCATGGCAAGCTCCGTGAAGGTGGAGCCCGCGTAGATGGTGTTGGTCATCAGCACGACGCAGTTCTCCTTGAGCGCCTTCTGGATGCGCGCCGTGACCTGGTAGGCGTCGGCGCGCTCGAAGACGATGCGGCTTTTCAGGAAGCGGTTTTCGACCTCGACCAGCGGCCTGTTGATCACATGCAGGCCGAATTTGCTTTCCGAAAAGCCGTGGAAAGTGACGCTCACCTGGTGCGCCTCGATGCCGGCTTCGAAGAGGGCGCGCTTGCCGATGATGGTCTGGGCGATGAACTGATCGCACCAGACGATGGCGCCGCGGCCGCGCTGCAAGGCCTCGCGCAAGCCGTCGAGCCCCTCCAGCCGGATAGAGGGCGACCAGCGGCGAGGGACGAGGTGAGCGGCAAGCATCAGGCGGCGGCGATGCGCGGCGGCGAGATGGCGCCTGAAAAGGCTTTGCGTATCGACGTCATCGCCAAGCACCGCTTTGATCGCGACATCATAGCGTGCGAATTCTTTGCGAAAATGGCGCTTGCGCCGAAGCGTCGAAACCCAATCGCAGATCGGCGCCCACCAGGCGACGGGCAGCAGCGCCGCCACACCGAGATAGAACAGGGACAGCAGGCTTTCGCGCAGATCCCTGTTGGAGAAGCGGCGCAATTTGCCGGGGCGAACGAGCTTGCGGCTGAAGAAGCGGACGGTTTCGTCGCGCTCCGGCACCAGCACGTCCGCGATGATCTCGGTATGATAGACGTTTGGAGATGAAGGTTGCCGGCTGGCCCTGCGGCAATTGCCTAGCCAAGGCAGCCTCATGCGTCAGGTACCCCCAAACCTTGTTCCATCCGTCAGCCGCTTTACTGCGTCTGTCGCGGAGAGACAACCAAACGGTATGGCGCCGCAGCTGAGCGGTCAGATCTGCGAAGTGAGTTCGGCCGGGAAATCGTCGTTGTCGGCGTCGCGCATGGCGGCGAGGCTGCGATTGTCGAGCACCTCGGCGATCGCCTGGCGCACTTCCAACATCATGTGGCGAACCTGGCACGTCGCCTCGTCGCAATCCTCGCAGCGCTGGTATTGCGTGCGGCTGGCACAGGGGATCGGCGCCAGCGGCCCGTCCAGCACGCGCACGACGTGGCCGATCTTGATCTCGGAAGCTGGTCTGGCGAGGCGATAGCCGCCTTCCTTGCCCTTACGGCTTTGCACGAAACCGGCATTGCGCAATTCGCCGAGGATCGCATCCAGGAATTTCTTCGGGATGTTGTTGGCGACCGCTATGTCATTGACGAATGCAAGCTGGCCAGCCGGCAGGCTGGCAAGATGCACGAGGGCCTTGAGGCCGTATTTGCCTTTTTTGGTCAGCATGCCCGATTCAATTCATCAAACCCCAGTCGCCCTGCATCTGGCGGTTGTTTGTGTGCAAATCATGACAGTTCGGCTGTGCAGCGCATTTTGGCACAACAATTCGCCCGCACAGGTTTAGGCACAAACGCATTGATTCTTTGTAACGTTTTCACACCGGTTGTGGGATTTCCCCGACAAAAACGATGCCAGCGCCAGATATAAAGAAAGCCGGCAAAAGCCGGCTTTCCTGCTTCCTATGATTGTGGATCAGCGGCTGCCGTAGGCCTGGTCGAGCAAGCCGCCGGCCGCGAAATGCTCTTTCTGTACCTTGTCCCATCCGCCGAAGACCTCGTCCACCGTCAACAGGCGGACGTCGGGAAATTCGGCCTTGTATTTCGCCGCGACCGCAGCGTCGCGAGCCCGCAGGCCGTTGCGGGCGGCGATGTCCTGGCCCTCGGGCGAATAGAGGAAATCGAGATAGGTCTTGGCGAGATCGCGACTGCCGTGCTCGTCGGCGACCTTGTCGACGATCGCCACCGGAAATTCGGCCAACAGGCTGACCGAAGGCGTGACCTGTTCGAACTTGTCGTCGCCATATTCCTTGCGGATGCCACGCGTCTCCGACTCGAAGGTGATCAGCACGTCGCCGATCTCGCGCTGCACGAAAGTGGTGGTGGCGGCGCGGCCGCCGGTGTCGAAGATCGGCACGTTGTTGAACAGCTTGGTGATGAACTCCTTCACTTTGGCGTCGTCGCCGTTGAAGGCTTCCTTGGCGTAGGCGGTGGCGGCCAGATAGGTGTAGCGCGCATTGCCGGATGTCTTCGGGTTGGGGAAGATCACCTGCACATCGTCGCGCACCAGATCGTTCCAGTCCTTGATGTGCTTGGGATTGCCGGCACGGACCAGGAAGGACGGCAGGGAATAGAAGGGCGAGGCGTTGTCCGGGAAATTTTTCTGCCAATCGGCGGAGACGAGGCCCTTCTTGACCAGGAAATCGACATCGGTGACCTGGTTGAAGGTGACGACATCGGCCGCCAAGCCTTCGGCAATGGCGCGCGCCTGAGCCGAGGTTCCGGCATGCGACTGATCGACGGTCACGCCGGGATGCTTGGCGACGAAGGCCTTGTTGACGTCCGCAAACAATTCGCGGCCGACGTCATAGGATGCATTCAGCAGCTTGTCGGCCGGCCAGGCCTGGGAGGATGCGAGGACGAGGCCGGCAATAGCGGCGATGCCCAGCAATAAACGCTTCATGGAAATCTCCTTTGGAATGATCGGAACTATGGTGCGACGATAAAAAGGAAAGCCGGGTCCGACGAGGCACGCACTCCGGGAGCCGTGTGGGCAGCCGGAAAATATCCCGCCCGAATAGCGGTTTGGTAGGATTTTCTTCCAACCCGATTCAGGCGGCGCCACCGCCGCGCGCAGTGGGAAATGGCAAGCGCAAGATACGTCAGGAAGCTGGGAAAAGCTTCCAGCGCCGCGGCCTGAAGGCCACCCGGCTCTTCTGTGCCGCGGGATGGTCGACCGGCAGCTCGATCTCGACGCGTTGGCGTTCGCCGCCGACCTCGAGCTCGACCCGCCTGGTGCCGGCGACCCGCCGGCTGGCGGCGACCGTGCCGGCGATGCAGCCGCTGCAGCCGTCGAGCAGTTCGACATCGTGCGGGCGAAAGTAGAGCAGAGCCTCGCCGGACAGCGCGTGCGGCGCCTGCAGGCCGATCGGCCGGTCGGCGATCCAGACCTCGCCATTGTCGACCTTGACCGGCAGCGAGCTCGACTCGCCGATGAAGCTGTAGACGAAAGGCGAGTTCGGCGTGTCGTAAATCTCGTCGGCCGAGCCGACCTGCTCGATGCGGCCCTGGCTCATCACCACGACACGGTCGGCGAGCTCGAGCGCCTCCTCCTGATCGTGGGTGACGAAGACGGTGGTATGACCGGTACGGTCGTGGATTTCGCGCAGCCAGCGGCGCAACTCGCGACGCACCTGCGCGTCGAGCGCGCCGAACGGCTCGTCGAGCAAAAGCACCTTGGGCTCGATCGCCATGGCGCGGGCCAAAGCGACGCGTTGGCGCTGGCCGCCGGACAGCTGTGCCGGATAGCGCTTTTCCAGCCCCGACAGTTGGACGAGGTCGAGGAGTTCCGAGGCGCGTCGGCGGATCTCCTGCGCCGAGGGACGCGCGGCGCCGTGACGGACCTTCAGGCCGAAGCCGATATTATCGGCAACCGTCATGTGGCGGAACAGTGCGTAATGCTGGAAGACGAAGCCGACATTGCGCTCCTGGATCGACTTCTGAGAGGCGTCTTCGTCGCCGAAGAAGATGGCGCCCTTGGTCGGCCGCTCCAGGCCGGCGATCAGGCGGAGCAGCGTCGTCTTGCCGGAACCGGATGGCCCAAGCAGCGCGATGAGCTCGCCCGACCTGATGTCGAGCGACACGTCGTGGAGCGCCGGAAACCGCTCGAACTCCTTGCGCACGTTGACAACGCGAACTTCCATACAAATCCCTCAGTCAGTTGATGCATGTCGTTGCCCCAAAACCGCTACACACTTTTGGGCGACATGCACCTTAGTGTCCGCGTGTCGCGGCGATCTCGGCGCCGTAACGCATCTCGAGAAGCGTTTTCAAGACCAGCGTCACCAGTGCCAGGCCGGCAAGCAGCGAAGCGACCGCAAAGGCACCGACGGCGTTGTACTCATTGTAGAGAATTTCCACATGCAGCGGCATGGTGTTGGTGAGGCCGCGTATGTGGCCCGACACCACCGATACCGCGCCGAACTCGCCCATGGCGCGGGCATTGCAGAGAAGCACGCCGTAGAGCAGCCCCCATTTGACGTTCGGCAGCGTCACATACCAGAAGGTCTGCCAGCCATTGGCGCCGAGCGAAAGGGCGGCCTCCTCGTCGCCATTGCCTTGTTCCTGCATCAGCGGGATCAGTTCGCGGGCGACGAAGGGGAAGGTGACGAACACGGTGGCCAGAACGATACCCGGCACGGCGAACAGGATGACGATGCCGTGCGCCTTCAGCCAGGCGCCGAGCAGGCCTTGCGCGCCGAAGAGGAGCACGTAGACCAGGCCGGAAATCACCGGCGACACCGAGAAGGGCAGGTCGATAAGCGTGGTCAGGAACGCCTTGCCCTTGAATTCGAACTTGGCGATCGCCCAGGCGGCCGAGATGCCGAAAATGACGTTGAGCGGCACCGAGATCGCCGCCACGAGCAGGGTCAGGCGGATCGCCGACCGCGTGTCGGGGCTGGCAAGCGCCTCCGTGTAGGCACCAATGCCCTTGGCGAGCGCCTCGTGGAAGACGATGATCAGCGGCAAAAGCAGGAAGACGGCGAGGAAGGCGAAGGCGATTGCCATCAGCACGGCTTTCACAGGCCGGCTTTCGGTCACCGCCGCCGACTGGCTTTCGTGCAGCGGCTCGTAGGATTTGATCTCGGGATCAGCCATAGCGCTTACGGCTCCATGTCTGCACGAGATTGACGACCAGAAGCATCACGAAGGACAGCGCCAGCATGATCGCCGCGATCGCGGTCGCCGCCTCGTAATTGTATTCCTCGAGCCTGATCACGATCAGAAGCGGCGCGATCTCGGACTTGAAGGGCAGATTGCCGGCAATGAAGATCACGGAGCCGTATTCGCCGACGCCGCGGGCGAAAGCGAGCGAGAAGCCGGTGATGATGGCCGGCGCCAGACCCGGGAAGAGCACGCGGGTGATGATCTGGAAGCGGTTGGCGCCAAGCGTGGCGGCGGCTTCCTCGACCTCCTTGTCGAGCTCCTCCATGATCGGCTGTACCGTGCGCACGACGAATGGCAGGCCGATGAACACCAGCGCGATGACGATGCCGAGCGGCGTGTAGGCGACCTTGATGCCGAGCGGCATCAGAAGCTGGCCGATCCAGCCATTCGGCGCATAGAGCGTGGTAAGCGCGATGCCGGCGACCGCGGTGGGCAGGGCGAAGGGCAGATCGACCATCGCATCGGCGATGCGGCGGCCCGGGAAACGGTAGCGGACCAGCACCCAGGCGACGACCGTGCCGAACACGACATTGACCACGGCGGCAATGAAGGCGGTGCCGAAGCTGATCCTCAGCGCGTTGAGGGTGCGCCGGTCGACGGCGATCGCCCAGAAATCGGTCCAGCCGAGCGCGGCCGAACGCCAGACCAGACCCGAAAGAGGGATGAGGATGATGAGCGTGAGGTAGGCAAGCGAGAAGCCGAGCGTCAATCCGAAGCCCGGAATGACGCTCGGCTGTCTGAACCGCCACCCCGCCTTAGCGGGTGCTGTGGTCATGCTGTTCTGGATCTTCCCTTCTATTCAAACCAGAATGGCTGTTCGCAGTCATGTTCGGAAAGCGTGCCAGATCAGGCCCGCCGGCCGTCTGGTCTTACTGGGCCGGCTTGTAGATCTGGTCGAATATACCACCGTCGCCAAAATGGTAAGGCTGCGCTTTCTTCCAGCCGCCGAATTGCGGGTCGTCGATGGTGACAAGCTTGATTGCCGGCAGCTTGGCAAGGTCCTCGGCCGGCACCAGGTCGGGCTTGGCCGGACGATAGTGGTTCTTGGCGATCAAGGTCTGGCCTTCCTTGGAGTAGAGCCAGCCGAGGTAAGCTTCGGCGACCTTGCGCGTGCCCTTGGCGTCGACATTGGCATCGACCACGGCGACAGGCGGCTCGGCCAGGATCGAGGTCGGCGGATAGACGATTTCGAAATTGTCGGCGCCGAATTCGTCGAGCGCGAGATAGGCTTCGTTCTCCCAGGCGATCAGCACATCGCCCAGCCCCTTCTGTGCGAAGGTCACCGTCGAGCCACGGGCACCAGTGTCGAGCACCGGGACGTTCGCATAGAGCTTGCCGACGAATTCCTTGGTCTTGGCTTCGTCGTTGCCGTCATTGGCGTTGGCATAGGCCCAGGCGGCAAGATAGTTCCAGCGCGCACCGCCGGAAGTCTTCGGGTTGGGCGTGATCACCTGGACGCCGTCCTTCACCAGATCGTTCCAGTCGTGGATGCCCTTGGGATTGCCCTTGCGCACCAGGAAGATGATGGTCGAAGTGTAGGGCGCGGAATTATTCTCGAATTTTTTGCGCCAGTCCGGATTGATCTTCTTCGTCTTGGAGACGATGGCGTTGATGTCGCCTTCGAGCGCCAGCGTCACGACATCGGCGTCGAGGCCGTCGATCACGGCGCGGGCCTGCGCGCCCGATCCGCCATGCGATTGCTGGATGGTGACGGTTTCGCCGGTTTCCGCCTTCCAGTGCGCGGCGAAGGCCTCGTCATAGGCCTTGTAGAGTTCACGTGTCGGATCGTAGGACACGTTGAGAATAGTCGTATCGGCAAACGCGAAACCGAGCGTGCCGAACTGGACAGATGTGGCGACCAGCGCGCCGAGCAGTTTCCTGAAATGAGGGTTGGTCATTTCCGCCTCCGTTGAACTGCTGCGAACTCTAGCGAGTTTATAGAAATTAGATGCATTGAATGTTGCCTTTTTCGCCGCCTTGCAGAAATTTCTCGCCGAGCGGCGGCCAATCGAGGAAATAACTTCCTCTATTGGCGGGCGTGGTTCATCGTCAGCGGGCCTAATTAGAAGCGCTGGCGTCTACGACAAGTCCCGCGGCCTAGTTGGCGGTCACGGGAAAATCGAAGCGGCGTTTTGGAAATGGTTCGCCGACAAGCGTGAAATGCCACCATTCGCGCGCATAGTTGCGGAAGCCGGCGGCGCGCATGGCTTCAAGAAGCATCTTGCGGTTGGCCGCCGCCTCGGCGGCGAGAGGACGGTGGGCCGTCTCGCTCGCCGGATCGAAACAGTCGAACCCGGTGCCGAAGTCGAGCGTGCCGATATCGGCTGCGCCGCAAGCGGGGTGAATGGTGCTTTTCTTGTCCATAGCGGCGATGGCGAGGTCGACGGTCGAGCCGCGCGAATGGCTGGAGAACTCGCCGACATAACCCTTGGCGATGAGATCGCCACGCTCGACCGTCGGATACCATTGCGGGTCAGGCGGGCCGCCCTGTTTTGTCCATTCGCGCAGGTCGGCGACGGCGCGCGCCGGGCGGTAGCAGTCGAAGACGACCAGCGTCAGGCCTGTTTCGGTCATGGCTTTCTGCACGCTGGACAGCGCCTTCGCCGCCTGCGCGGTCAGGATGCAGACCGGGGCATCGTAGCCGTCGGCCTTGCGGTGCAGGAAGTTTTCCAGGCCGGCATAGCGGATGTCCTGGCGGATGCTCGGATCGACATCGGCGAGCCTGACGAAGCCCGCGGGCAGAGGAGCGGTGTGGGCTGGGGCGGTGACGGTCAGGATAGCCAGCGTTGCGAGAAATGGTCCCAATAAACGCCGCCGCGAGGCACCCCCCTCTGCCCTGCCGGGCATCTCCCCCGCAAGGGGGGAGATTGGCAACTTCGGCGCTGCACCCCTCTTTCCAGCGTTGAGAGTTGGCGAAAAGCGCGAAGCGAATAATCTCCCCCCTTGCGGGGGAGATGGCCGGCAGGCCAGAGGGGGGTGCCTCGCGCCGAACAATCGGCCGAGAATCGCAACCCGCCGAATCGCTTGCAACCTTCTATTCAACGAAAACCTTCACGCTGGCCGCGCGGCCGGCGGCGTCGATCACTGTCAGCGTCGAGTAGCCGGTGCCGTCGGGCTGCCAGGTCGCGGTGCGGCGGCGATCTATGCCGGCAAGCGGCTTGCCGTTGGCGAGCCAGCGGAACGGCGCGCGGCCGCCCTGCAGCTTCAGCACCAGCGGCGTGGCGTCTGCCGAGTTGGCGCCGAGATCGACGCGGGCGCCGTCCGGCGGGAAGATGATGGTGGGTGCCGGCTCGGTCGGCGTTGCCTGCACCAGCCCGTCCGACCCGGCGCCGAAGCGGGCGAGCGTCACCGGCAATTCCTCGCGCTTGGGATTGAAGACGCCCGGCGGCCGGCCTGGCAGCGGCACGCCGGCGAGACCGGAGCGGACGAAGCCCTCGAACAGGATCGGCGCCGCCGAGACGTAGCCCGACAGGCCAGGGATCGGGCTGGCGTCGGCGCGGCCGACCCACACACCCAGCACGTAGCGGCCGTCGAAGCCGACCGACCAGGCATCGCGATAGCCGTAGGAGGTGCCGGTCTTGTAGGCGATGCCGCGCTGCATGGCGCCTTCGGGCGGCTTCACACCGGACAGGATGTCGTCGATCTGCCAGGCGGACTGGTCGTCGAGGATGGTGGCGGTGGTGCGCTCGGCATCGGCCGGTTCGGTGCCGTCATGCAGCGTGTGCATCTTGCCGCCATTGGCGAGGCCCGTATAGAGCTGCACCAGGTCGCGTAATGTCACGCCAGCGCCGCCGAGCCCGATCGCCAAGCCAGGCGCCTCGTTGAGCGGCAGGACCAGGTTGACGCCCGCCTGGCGGAAACGCGCGGTCAGCCTTGCCGGGCCGACCGCATCGAGCACCCGGATCGCCGGCACGTTGAGCGAAAGCTGCAGCGCCTGGCGGATCGAGACATCGCCCTGGTAGCCCATGTCGAAATTCTTCGGCCGATAGCCGCCGAAATCGGCCGGGCTGTCCTCGATGATAGTCTCCTGCGCCACCAGGCCTTGCTCGAAGGCGAGCCCGTAGATGAAGGGCTTCAGTGTCGAACCGGGTGAACGCACCACCTTGGTCATGTCGATCCAGCCGGAACGGCTGGCGTCGAAGAAATCGGCGGAGCCGACCTCGCCCAGAATGTCGCCGGTGCGGGCATCGGCCATCACCATCGCGATGGAAAGCTTGGGCCCGAGCTTTCTGGCGGCCTCCCTTGCCACCTGCTCGAGCCCTTGCTGGACGCTTCTGCGGATGGTGAGCTGCAGCGGCTTGCCGGGTTCCGCCTTGGGCAGCATGGCATAGGAGGCATGCGCGGCCAGCGCCGGCAGTTTTCGGCGCAGGCCGGACACGTCATCGAGCGCCGCACGCGCGGCCTCTCTTTCGTTGAGCAGGCCGGCGGAAACCATGCGGATCAGCACACGGTCGCGTGCTGCATGGGCGATGTCGAGGTTGCGGTCGGGCCGGCGTTTTTCGGGCAGTTGCGGCAGTGCGACGATGAGGGCGGATTCCGAAACGGTCAGCCGCTTCGGCTCCTTGCCGAAATAGGCGAGCGAGGCGGCGCGCACGCCTTCGAGATTGCCGCCATAGGGCGCCAGCGTCAGATAGCGTTCGAGGATCTCTTGCTTGGAAAGCCTCTGCTCGATCTGGATGGCGCGCAGGATCTGCTTGAGCTTGGAGCCGAGGCTGCGGCTGTCGCGCGGCTCGATCAGACGGGCAAGCTGCATCGACAGGGTCGAGCCGCCCGAGACGATACGGCCGCTGGTGACGAACTGGCCGGCGGCGCGGCAGAGCGCCAGAACGTCGACGCCACGGTGATCCCAGAAGCGCTTGTCCTCATAGGCGACCAGCATGTCGACGAACTTTCGGTCGACCTGGTCGAGCCTAGTTTCGAGCCGCCAGTAGCCGTCCGGCGTGGCAAAGGCGCGCAAGAGCTGGCCGTCGCGGTCCTGTACCTCGGTCGAGACCGTCAAGGTCGCCGGCAGCGGCGGCGGAAAGGCGCGGTCGAGCTCCCAGAGGGCGGCTGCGGCGATTGCTGCAAACCCAGCAAATGAAGCTGCGGCGATGCCTGCTCGACGGAGAAATTTCTTGGAGAGCATGGCGCTGCCCCTCAACCGCCTGCCGGCACCTTCTCCCCGTATAGTGACGGGGAGAAGGGGGCTATCTGCGACGTCGGCTTCGGTCTTGCGACTTTGGCGATTGGCGAAAGCCTCGACGCAAGCCCCTTTCTCCCCGTCACTATACGGGGAGAAATGTCCGGCAGGACAATGAGGGGCAGCGCCATCGCTATGTCTGTCAAGGCGCTTACTCCGCCTTGACCTCCATCATGCCGGAGGCAGTGCGGGCCGAGTATTGCGGCCGGTACATGTCCTCCACCGTCGCCGCCGGATGAGCGTAGGTGCCCGGCGTCACGGCGCGCACGACATAGGCCAGCGTGATGTTGCGGTCGCCGTCGCCTTCGTTGGGGTTGAAGGCGGCGACGAAACGGTCGTCGCGGAACTCCAGATGCGCGGCGTCGGTCTGCGCCAGCCAGGAGAAGTTCGACAATTGCGCGCTGGAAACCAGGCTCGGGTTGTCGATCTCGAAGCCGGCCGGCAACAGGTCGGTCACCAGAACGCGCGAGGGCCAGTTGTTCTGCTCATAGACCTTGAGCACGACCACATAGCGCTCGTTCTGCTTGGCTTCGGTGACGTTGGCCTCGGTGCCGTCGAGCTTGTAGTAGGTGCGATCGACGGTGAAGCCGTCGCCGCCGGCCGGCAGCGGTTCCACCGGTGCCGCCACCGCGGTTACCACCGCCTGCAGCGGCGTCGCGCCGGTGTTGGCGATGGTGAGCGGGCTGCCCTCCAGATCGCTGCCGGAGATACGGTCGGAATAGCCGCCGGAATGCGGCGCGCCGTTGATGGAAAGCGTGATGGAATCATTGCCTTCCTTCAGCGCCCGGGCGGCAAGCAGCATCCAGGCCTCGTCCTGCGTGCTCGTCCAACGGGCATCGGCGCGTTCCCTGGCGACCAGCCTGATCAGCTGCGGCACGATGCTCGGCAAGGGCTTCGATTCCGCCGCCAGCGCCAGCATCGCCGCACCATCGCGGAGCGGCGAACCGTAGTCGGAGCGATAATAGTCGTACTCGGTGCTGGCCTGCGCCAGCCGCAGCGCCGTCTGGAACGTCGCCTCCGAACGCTGCGTGTCGCCGTAGAGTGCGAGGCTGGCCGCGAGCTGGGCGACGGCCATCGGGCTGGAGAAGGCTTCAAGCTGCGTGTCGGCATAATAGCGCAGGTCGCCGATCGAGGCCTTCTTGTTGCGGGCGAGCACATAGAGCGCATAGGCGATCTCGCTGCCGCGATCCTGGACGTCCTGGTCGTAGCCGAGCGAGTTCTGCAGGTTGTTCAACGCCTGGTTCATCGCCTGGGCCGGCACGTCGTATTTCTGCTCGCGCGCCCGGGTCAGGAATTCACTGACATAGGCGTCGAGCCAGAGATCGCCGGAGCCCGGACCCCAGAGGCCGAAGCTGCCGCTCGACGCCTGGTAGCTCAGCACCTTGTAGACGGCGTCCTGGATGCGGCCGTGCAGTTCGGGATCGCTCTCCATGCCGATGCTTTTAGCCATGTCGTTAACATAGAGCAGCGGCATGGCGCGGCTGGTGGTCTGCTCGGCGCAGCCATAAGGATAGTGGTCGAGGCTCATCAACAGCGAGGGCACGTCGAAGGCGGCGGCTTGCGAAACGCCGACGCTGACCGAGGCGCCGTCGAGCACGCTGGCCGCGAGCAGCTCCTTGTCGACGCGCAGCGAACCGCCTTTGGGCTTCAGGTCGACCACCATGCGATTGGTGACCGGGAGCTGGGCCGGACGCACCGGCAGGTAGAGCGTCTGCTCGACCTCGGCGCCGCTGTCATGGGCGAGCTTGACGGTGATCGAGGCGTCACCCGCCGTCCGCGCGATCAGCGGGATTGAGAGCGACTGCCGCTTGCCTTGGGCGAGCGTGAGCTTCTCGGGCAAGGGCTTGTCGCCGGTCGAGAGATCGCCGGTCGTGGTGACCGACAGCTTGTAGTCGCCGACGGGACCGTCGGTGTCGGCGATGTCGAGGCGCATGGTCGCGGCATCGCCGGGTGCCAGGAAGCGCGGCAGGCCGGCGGTGATCACCACCGGATCGCGCACGATGACGTCCGTCTGAGCATGGCCGACGGCTTCCTTGGTCCAGGCGACCGCCATGACCCGCACGGTGCCGTTGAACTGCGGGATGTCGAAGTCGACCCGCGCCTTGCCGTTGGCGTCGAGTTGCACGGGGCCGGAAAAGAAAGCGACCAGCTTCTCGGTCGGCGGGCTGCCTTGCGACTGCATGTTGGCGCCGTCGCCGCCGGTCCGCAATTTGCCGGTGGTGCCGAGCGAGCCGTCGATAAGATGGCCATAAAGGTCGCGGATCTCGAGACCCAGCATGCGCTGGCCGAAGAACCAGTCTTCCGGATCGGGCGCCTTGTAGTTGGTCAGGTTGAGGATGCCGACATCGACGGCCGCGACCATCACATAGGCATTGCTGCCGGGTTGCGCGCCATTGACGGCGACCGGGATCGACAGCTGCTGGCGCGGCGCGGTCTTTTCAGGCGGCGTCAGCGTGACAGCAAGCTTCTTCGAACCGGGATCGACGGTCAGCCACTTGACGCCGATGGCGCGCGCCGGCATGCGCGATTGCTCGGCATCGCCGGGCCGGAACAAAGTCGCCGTGACATAGGCGCCGGCGCCCCAGTCGTCGCCGACCGGGATGTCGACGGTGCTGCCGCCGGCCGGCACCGACGCGGTGACGGTCTTCAAAAGCTTCTCGGCACCGAGGGTGACGAGCAGTTCGCCGGCGAAATGCGGCGAAACCTTCAGCTTGGCGACCTCGCCCGCGGCGTAAGTGTCCTTGTCGAGGGCGATCTCCAGGCCGTCCGGAGTCTCGGTGGTGGTCGAGGCGACATACCAGCCGGCGTCGAACTCATAGCTGGTCGCCGGGCCCTCCGGGTCGGCCGTCTCGACCTCCAGCCGGTAGCGCCCCCAGTCGACGGGCAGCGACACGGTCGCCTCGCCGTCGGCGTTCAGGTCGATCTGGCCGTTGGCGACGGCCTTGGTAAGGTTGACCGCTTCATAATTCCAGGAATTGTTGGAGCGATACCATTGGTAATTGCGCTCGACCTTGACCAGCGACCACTGGGCGCCCTTCAGCTCCTCGCGCTTGCCGTTCGGATCGACCGCGATGATGCTGAACTTCGCGGTTCCGCCTTGCGGCACCTCATCGCCTTCGAAGTCCGGACGGATACCGATCATCTCCTTTTCCGGATGAACGGCGATGTCGAGCGAGCGCTCGACGGCACGGCCGCCGGCTTCGCGCATGCGCACGGTCACCTTGGCGTTGATCAGCTTGGTGGTGGACGGCAATTGGTCGATCGAGACCGGGAAGGTCGCCTTGCCGTCGTCGCCGACGACGGGAAGATTGGCGAGCGGCGTCACCGTGGGTTCGGCCGACTGCTCGTCGGCGAGGCCGAAGGTGAAGTCCTCGAACCGGTCCCAGCTGTCTGTGGTCGACAGGGTCATCTCGCCTTCGAGCGCGAGGCCGGCGGCGGGCGCGCCATAGAGGAAGCGGCCGTCGACGCTGACATTGGCTGTCTCGCCCTGAGCGATCTCCTTCTTGTCGGCGGTCAGGTCGAACTCGATGCGATCCGGCACGAAGTCCTCGACCAGGAACATCTGGCTCGCCACGGGCGACTGCTTGGGATCGGTGTAGATCGATACCGTCCAGGTGCCGCGCATGGCGTTCGGCTCTAGCGGCAGGTCGACGGCATGGCCGCCGGCGGAGACGCCATCGCTGACGATGCGGCGGTTCTCGACGCCATCGGGACGGGTGAAGATGAAGGTGAGCGGCAGGTTCTCGACCGCCTTGGCGGCGCCGTCGCGGGCGAGCGCCGCGACATGGACGTCCTCGCCGGCACGGTAGATGCCGCGCTCGGTCCAGGCATAGACGTCGAGCGCGCCGGGCGCGGCACGCCCGGCAACGCCGCGATCCGACAGATCGAAGCCGGCGCGGCCCATGTCGAGGAAGACGAAGTCGTTGTCGCCCTGCTTGGCCATCAGCACGGCCGGCACCATGCCGCCTTCGCCGCGGGTGAGGCCCGGGTTGAACACGGCGTGGCCTTCGGCGTCGGAAGTCGCGGTGCCGAGAATCTCGTTGTTCTTGGCAAGCAGCGTCAGTTCGGCGCCGGCGATCGGCTTGGCGGAGCCGAGCGAGCGGGCAAAGACATTGAGGCCGTCCTGGCCGGTAAAGGTGGACAGACCGATGTCGGAAACGACGAACCACTGGGTGGCGCGCGACCCATACTCGTCGCTCTTGTCGTCGACCGGCTGGGCTGTCAGCACATAGACGCCGGGCTTACGCTGCGGGATCGCCTCGTCGACCGGGAAGGAGGTGGTGACCTCCTTGTTGAGGTCGTTGGCGATATCGAGCGTGCCTTCCCAGACGGGCTCGCCCATCTGGTCGGAAATGGTGGAAATGTCATAACCGTCGAGCTGATGCAGGAACTGATAGCCGGACAGTAGCTGCGCCAGCGACCGGTCGCCGATGCGATAGAGCTTCATCTTGGCGGCGTTCATGTTGACGGTGACGACCGGGATGCCGCGGCGGGCGCCGGCCGGCAGCACGAAGCTGTCGCCGGTGAAGCGGGCGGACGGGGCGCGGTCCTGGACATAGATCGATAGCACGACCGGGGCGGCGATCGTCTCGCCGATCGCGGCCGGCAGGCCAGCGCGGAAGGTCACGTCATAATGCTGGCCGTGTTCCAGCCCTTCGACACAGATCTGCTTGTCCTTGGCCTCGACGGCTTTTGGGGCGGCGTTATCGACGGTGATGAACTGCGAATAGTCGACGCCGGTCTTGACCAGTTGCTCGGAGAACTGCGCGCAGATGCGCGGTGAAGAGGAATCGGCGTCGACGGAATGGTCGATGACGCGGAAACCCTTGCGCGCCTTGAGGTCGGCATAGTCGGCCTGGACGGCTGGCGAGTTCACCAGCGCGAGGCTCGCCTCATAGGCCTGGATCGCCGGCCGGAAGAGGTCGCGCTTGTCGAGGCCGGCGGCCAGCAGCGCCAAGGCCTCGGCTCGGGTCTTTGCCGTGCGCACCAGCTTATAGGCGTTGAAGGCGGCCGAGGTGATGTTTGCCGGCAAGGTTGAGGGTTCGGAGGTGTTGGCAGCCGGCTGCACGCCGAGCGTCTCGCGCGCCAGCGCCAGCCAGAGCGCGCCGTCGTCCGGCAGGACGGAAAGGGCCGCCTGGTATTTCTGCATGGCCAGACGATGGTCGCCGGTCAGCGCCGCCTGCTCGGCCGCGGCCTGGAGCGCCGCCAGGCCCTCGGTCGGCTTGTCATAGGCCGGGTCGGTCAGCTTGTTGCGGAACTGCTGCGCCTGGTCGGCCATCCAGCTGGGGAAGAAGGCGAGCGCCGGCGGGGCGCCGATATCGGGATCGCCGTCGACATTGGCAATCTTGCCGGCGACGGCGCCGCTGAACGGTTTGAGCTGGTTATAGTCGGATTTGAGAAAGCACCATTTGGCCTTGGTGTTGTAGGTGAAGGCGCGGCAGGCAGGGTCGCCGAGGCATGTGGTCTTGCATTGATCGAGGCTGACATTCTGGTCGGACCTGAGGTCGAAACCGAAATAGTCGGAATTGTCGGTCGTCACGATTCGCCTGGCTTCGGCCGCAAGTGCTGCACCACTCAAGGCGAAAAAGAGAAGGAGAAGGATAGAGAGACCACGAGCCGCGCGCATTGCCACATCACCCTCCAGACATTGCCAGCGTCCGGGCATGATCAAGCATCAAACGGGCTTGTCAACGCCGGAACGCGGCAGGTTTTTTCCACCTGCCAACGGTTTCCATGCCGGCCAAAGGCCGGTATTTCGACAGAACCTCTATGAGAAGGATCACACTTTCTTGCGAAGATGCAAAAGGTGTGAATTCCAAGCCCGGTCTATTTAAGACAATTGGATTATGGCCCCTTTACGAGCGTTTCAGAACTTCATTCCAATTTTAGATTTGTCGACTAGGTTGTCTTAATGCCGGCGCATGAAACGCAGATGTCAGGAGGGATCGCGCCAGGGCGCGGGCTTCCGCGCGTCCTGCTTTCGGCGCTTGTCTGCTCGGCCATCCTCGCCGGTGAAGCACGGACGGCGGCCGCTTTCGAGATTTTCGGCATCAAGCTCTGGGGTTCGTCCAAGGACGAGGATGCCGATATCGTCGATCCTCTGCGCTATTCGGTGACGATCGATGCACCGGATGCCGACAAGGACCTGGCCGAGAGGCTGGAGAATGCCTCGGCGCTCAAAAGCGACGAGGAGCATCCGGTATCAGGGTCGCTCGGCCTGATGGCCAAGGCGCGCAGCGACCGGGAACAGCTCGTTGCCGCCCTTTACGCCGACGCCCGCTACGAAGGCGTGGTCACGATCACCATCCAGGGCAAGCCGTTAGACGAACTACCGCCGGATGCCGAGTTCAAGGGACCGCAGCCCATTCCGGTGGTCGTCAGCGTTGCGGCTGGTCCCAAATTCACGCTGGGCGACATCAGGCTGAAAGGCGACGCGGCGGGCCTGGCGAGCGCCGATTTCGGCCTGATCGCAGGCGGCGATGCAGGATCGGGCGCAGTGCTCAAGGCTGAAGCGGCGATCGTACGCGCCTTGAAGGAAGAGGGCAGGCCGCTCGCCAAGGTGACGGATCGCGAGATCGTCGCCGATCACGCCACCTCGACGCTCGACGTCACGCTGACGGTGGCGGCCGGCCCAGTTGCCGGCTATGGCGACACGACGGTCGAGGGCACGGAGAAGGTCGATCGCGACTTCACCGAATACATGACCGGGCTGAAGCGGGGTCAGCAATATTCGCCGCAAGAGATTGACGATGCCCGCGATCGCCTGCTCGGGCTCGAGGTCTTCAACAGCGTGACCATCAAGGAAGGCGACAGCCTCGACGCCCAAGGCAATATTCCGATGGACGTCCAGGTCAGCGAGCGCAAGCCCCGCTTTTTCGGCATCGGCGGCACGTTTTCGAATACGGAAGGGCTGGGACTGGAAGGCTATTGGGGCCACCGCAACCTGTTCGGCCAGGCAGAGAAGCTGCGTATCGACGGCTCCATCAGCGGCATCGGCAGCAACAGCCTTTCCGCGCTCAACTACAATGCCGGCATCATGTTCGAGAAGCCGGGCGTGCTCGGGCCGACATCGAAGTTCTTCACCGGCATCAAGACGGTATTCGAGCACCCCGACGCCTACGACCATTTCTCGGTCAAGGGCGACGTGGGCGTCTCCTACGACCTCGACAAGAGGCAGCGGGTCTCCGCCGAATTCGATCTCGACTATTCGCGGATCACCGACGCGTTCGGCAAGCACACCTATCTGATCGCCAGCGTTCCGCTGCAATATGTCTATGACAGCCGCGACGACAAGCTCAACCCGACCAGGGGGTTTCGGGCGCTCGCCTATGCCGAGCCGAGCTACGACATCCTGAACGGCGCGACCTTCCTCAAGCTGAAGGGCGAAGGCTCAGCTTACCAGTCGCTCGATACGGCGAGCAAATTCGTACTCGCCGAGCGCGCCGTCCTAGGCTCGATCGTCGGCACCGGCCTGCAGAACGTGCCCGCCGACCGGCGCTTCTATTCCGGCGGCGGCGGTTCGGTGCGCGGCTATGCCTATCAGGGCATCGGCCCGAAGGACATCGACGGCCAGCCGATCGGCGGCCTGTCTTTCTTCGAGACCTCGGTCGAGATGCGCATAGCGATCACCGACACGATCGGCATCGTGCCTTTCGTCGACGCCGGCACGGTGTCGACGAAATCCTTCCCCGATTTCGCGGACGTCAAGGTCGGCGCCGGCGTCGGCCTGCGCTATCTCACGCCGTTCGGGCCGCTGCGCGTCGATGCGGCCGTGCCGCTCAACCGCGATCCGAGCGATCCGCATTTCGGCATTTATGCCGGCATCGGTCAGGCGTTCTGATCATGAGGATATTCTGGCGCATACTCAGCATCTGCCTCTACGCGCTGCTCCTGCTGCTGGTGGTGGCGATCGGCGCGCTCGTCGTTCTGACCGGGACCGAAGGCGGCCGGCAAAATCTCGCCGGCATGATTTCGAAAATGGCCTCGACCGAGGACCGCAAGGTCACCGTCAGCGGCATCGAAGGCATATGGTCCGGTGCGTTGCGGGTCGATCACGTCGTGCTGGAGGATCGCGTCGGACCCTGGCTGGTGGCGCGCAAGGTGGCGCTCGACTGGTCGCCGACGGCGCTCTTGTCACGCAATTTCAACGCCGATCGGATCGCCGCCGAGCGCATCGAGCTGGCGCGGCTGCCGCAAGCCAGCCAGCAGCCTTCGCAGGGCGGTTCGAGCAGCCTGCCGGTTTCGGTCGATGTCAAGCAGATCGACTTGCCGGAGATCGCGCTCGGGCAGCAGCTTGCCGGCAGCGGCATTGCCGAACTTGCCGCCAAGGGTTCGCTGAAAGCCGACCCATCGCCGTTGGCGATCGAGACGGTGCTCAACGTCGCCCGCCACGACGGTAAGCAAGGCAATGTCGACGCCAAGGTCCATTTCGCGCCGGCCGACAACAAGCTCGACCTCGATCTCAAGGCGTCGGAGCCGGCGGGCGGGATCATCGCCAACCTGCTCAAGCTGCCCGATGCGCCACCCGTCGACATCGTCGTTTCCGGTACCGGGCCGCTCGCCAATTGGAGCGGCATCGGCACTTTCGTCGTCGACCGCCAGATCATCACCCAGCTCACCGGGCGCCATCAGCTCAGCGACAAGGGCCACTATATCGAAGCCAAGGGCGACGGCGAATTCGAGCGCTTCCTGCCGGATAAGTTCAAGTCGCTGTTCGCAGGCAAGACGAGCTTCGACATCGCCGGCACGGCGACCACGGCCGGTGGGGTCGATATCGAGCGCGCCACTATAGAGAGCGACACCGTGCATGGCACGGCGACCGGCAATGTCGACCCGAAAGGCACCAGCGACCTTGCCGTCGAGCTTTCAGCCAAGGGCAAGCCAGTCACCATCGATGTCGGCAGCAGCGCCGTGCCGATCCTGATCGCGGTCCAGAAGGCGACCGCACGTGCCTTTGGCGACGGCAAGACTCCGATGGTCGATATCGGCACCGCGCTGGCCTCGATCGCTGTCGGCGGCACGCAGCTCAACAATGTGACGGGAGAGATCCATTCCGATGGCTTCGATGTCGAGACGCTTGGCGGTCCGGTCAGCGTCAAGCTCGCCGCCGCCGGCCTGAAAACCGACGTGGCGACGCTGGCGCCGCTGGTGACGGGCAAGCTCGCCGCCGATCTTTCAGGCACGGTCAGCCGCGATAACGTGACCATCGACAAGGGCACGTTGCGCAGCGATGCGCTCAATGCGGCGCTGACGGCCGGTGTCTCGCTCGCCGATCTGTCGATGACGCTGAAGATGAACGCCGACGCCGTATCGACGGCGCTGCCGCCACAAATCAGCTCGCTGCTTGGCGAGCGGGTGAAATTCTCGGCTACCGCGACCCGCGATCCGCAAGGCGCGTTCGCGGCCAATTCGCTGGAGATTACCTCCGGCTCGCTCAGCGCCAGCGGCACCGGCAGCATGCAAGGCTCGGACATTCAGGCCAACGTCAAGGGCGCGCTGGGCGACGTCTCGCCGCTATCGTCGCTTGCCGGCACGCCGCTCGCCGGCGGGATCAATTTCGCGCTGACCGCGAGCGGGCCGCGCTGGGCGCCGGACTTTTCGATTTCAGCCGACAGCGCCAGCCTGACGGCGGCTGGCCGGACGGTGAAGGACATCAAGCTCTCCACGAACGGCAAGGCCGACATCGCCAACCCTTCGGCCGATGTTTCGCTGACGGGCAGCGTGGAGGAGCAGCCGCTCGACATCAGCGCCTCGCTGGTGACCGCCGACGGCAAGCGCTCGATCAGGGGGCTCAGCCTGTCGCTCGGCGACAACAAGGTTTCGGGCGATCTCGCGCTCGACGATCAGTATCTGCCGCTCGGCACGCTGACGCTTGCGGTTCCCGACATCGGGCCGCTGGCGGCTCTCGGCGGGCAATCGGCGACCGGCGATATCAACGGCACGATCGCCTTCGCCAAGGATGGCGGGGCTCCGACCGTCACCGTCAACGCGGCAAGCACCTCGATCGCGCGCGGCGACCTGGCGGCAAAGACCATCACCGTCAACGCGCTGATCGCCAACTATCTCAAGGGACCGGCGATCGCGGGCACGGTCAAGGCCGACAGCGTGACTTCCGGGAGCACGGTGATCAGCGGCATCGGCATCGATCTGAAGCGCGACGGCGATTGGACCAACTTTGCCGGCGGCGCGACGGCGTCGGGCATTCCGGCCACCGCCACCGGCCGCGTGAAGATCGCAGGCGGCAAGACCAGCGTCGAGATCGCGTCCGGCGAAGCGACCGCACGCGGCATCAAGGCGGCGATCGCCGAGCCGTCGAGCCTTTCGATCGCCAACGGCGTCACCACCGTCGAGAAGCTAGCGCTCAATCTCGGCGGCGGCACGGCGACCGTTTCAGGCAGTGCTGGCCAGATCCTCGACCTGACCGCCAATTTGGCCAATCTGCCGGCGGCGCTCGCCAATGATTTCGTGCCTGGTCTCGATGCGGCCGGAACGCTGGAAGGCACGGCGCATGTCACGGGTCCGTCGGCCAACCCCGATGTCCGGTTCAATGCCAAGCTCGCCGGCGCGGAGACCGCCCAGACCCGACAGATCGGGCTTGGGCCGCTCGATCTCGACGCCGCCGGCAGCGTCTCGACGTCGGGCGGCCTCGTCGTCGACCAAGCGACGCTTTCCGGCGACAAGATCTCGGGCAGGGCCGCCGGCACCATCAATCCGAACGGCGCCAGCGATTTCTCGCTCGACCTCAACTCGAACGGCCCGAGCCTGCCGCTCAAATTCGGCACCGCCGCAAGCCCCGTCGACCTGGAATTGCAGACCGTTTCGGTGAAAGCCGCGGGGCAAGGCGCGACGCCGCGCCTCGATATCTCGGCCACACTGCCCTCCGCTACGGCCAACCACATCAAGGTGGAGGGCTTGGCGCTGGCGCTGCATTCCGACGGGTTCGACGTCAAGAGCCGGACGGGCCCCGCCTCCGGTATGATCGCGGCCGACAAGATCGATCTCGACAATCCGACGGTTGCGCCGCTGGTTGCCGGCAAGGTCACGGCGAAAATCGCCGGCAGCCTTGCTCCCGACGCGATCACCATCAATAGCGGCTCGGCGACCAGCGGCGCGGTCGACGGCGCCTTCAATGGCAGAGTGTCGTTTGCCGACGGCTCCGTCGACTTCACCGTCAAGGCGGACGTGCTCTCGGCCGCCTTGCCGGCGGCGGTGCGCGGTGTTCTCGCCGAGCGCACGCAACTGAGCGCCACAACGCAACGCGACGCCAAGGGCAATGTCAACGTCGGCCCGGTCAAAGTAGCTTCCGGCGCGTTCACCGCCGACGGGCAGGCGAGCATCGCCGACAACACGCTGAGCGCCGCCATCAAGGGCGCGCTGGCGGACATTTCGCTGCTGTCGAAGGACGCCAAGGGCGCCATCACCTTCGCGCTCAATGCGCAGGGCGCGCCTACGGCACCGGACCTGTCATTGACGGTGAACAGCGACCGGCTTTCGGTGGCGTCGCGCGATATCACCGGGCTGAAGCTGATCGCGACCGGCAAGGCCGATGCCGCCAGTCCGGCGGCCAATGTGCAACTGACCGGCAATGTCGCCGGGCAGCCGCTGCAGGGCAGCGCGGTGCTTGCCACCACCAACGGCAAGAGCGCGATCAACGGGCTTCTGCTGTCGCTGGGATCAAGCAAGATCTCCGGCGATCTGGCGCTCGACCAGGCTTTCGTGCCGGTGGGCACCGTGTCGCTCGACCTGCCCGACATCGGACCGCTGGCGGCGCTGGCACTGGAAAAGGCGGAAGGCGACGTACGCGGCACGATCGCCTTCGCGAAAACCGACAACGGACCGAATGTCACCGTCAAGGCGACCACGGCGGCGATCAAGCGCGGCGACCTCTCGGCCAAGAACGTCGCCATCGATGCCCAGATCGCAAACTATCTCGCGGCGCCCGTCATCTCCGGCACGATCCGCGCCGAGAGAGTGATCTCGGGCGGCACCGCCGTCACCGGCATCGACGTCGACTTGAAGCGCGACGGCGACTGGACAGGCTTCTCCGGAGGCGCCACCGTGAAGAATATTCCGGCGAAGGCGGCCGGCCGGGTGAAAATGGCGAACGGCACGACGACCATCGAGCTCGCGTCGGGCCAGGCGACGGTGCAAGGCATCAAGGCCGCGATCGCGCAGGCCTCGACGGTGACCATCGCCAACGGCGCGACGACGCTCGACCGGCTGGTGCTCAATCTCGGCGGCGGCACGGCAACGGTGACGGGCAAGGTCGCGCAGACGCTCGACATCAACGCCAATCTGGCCAGGGTGCCGGTCTCGCTCGCCAACAGTTTTTCGCCCGGCCTCGATGCGGCGGGCTCGATCTCGGGCACGGTTAAGGTGTCCGGCGCGCCGGCCACGCCGGCGGTCGCCTTCAAGGTCGACGCTTCGGGTGTGCAGACCTCGCAGACGCGCGGCGCCGGACTCGGCGGCATCAACGTCTCGTCGTCCGGAACCTTTGCCGGCAACAAGCTCGCTTTCGACGCCAACATCAGCGACAGCGCTGGCCTTGGCCTCAAGGGCGGCGGCACGGTGACGACAGCAGGTGGGCCTACATTGGCGCTCGACTTCAACGGCAAGGTGCCGTTTTCCTTCCTTGCCGCCAAGCTTGCGGCGCAAGGCCTGGCGCTCAATGGCACCGCCAATGTCGACGTGCAGGTGCGCGGTCCCGCATCGTCGCCGGTGATCAGCGGCAAAGTCACGACATCCGGCGCACGCCTTATCGACGCGCGTTCCGGGCTCGCGGTCAACGACATCGCGGCCGACGTCTCGATCGGCGGCGGCGTTGCCAGGATCAATCGCCTGACCGGTACTTTGTCGACGCGCGGCAGCCTTTCGGCCAGCGGCACAGTCGGCATTACCCCGGCGCAAGGCTTCCCGGCCGACCTGTCGATAAAACTTACCGATGGCCGCTATACCGACGGCAGGGTGGTGACCGCCAATCTCGGCGGCGACCTGACCATCAAGGGGCCGCTCGTTTCGGCGCCGGTGATCGCCGGCACCATCAATCTGGCGAGGACGGTCATCACCGTGCCGGAAAAGCTGCCGGGCTCGCTCTCGGCGCTCGACGTCAAGCACAAGAATGCGCCACGCGCGGTGCGGGCGCAGGACAGGGCGCTGAACCCGCCGACATCTAGCGGTAGCAGCAAGGGCGGCGGCGGTCTTGTTCTCGACGTCACAGTCAACGCGCCGAACCAGATCTTCATCCAGGGCAGGGGCGTCGATGCCGAGTTCGGCGGATCGCTCAAGCTGACCGGCCCGGCCTCGTCGCCGCAAGCCGTGGGCACCTTCACCCTGCAGCGCGGACGGCTGTCGATTCTTGCCAAGCGGCTGACCTTCACCGAAGGCACGGTCGGCTTCCAGGGTTCGCTGGTGCCTTATCTCAACCTGACGGCGACTACGACGACAAGCAGCGCCACCGTCACCATCGTCGTTTCGGGCGAAGCGACCAATCCGAAGTTCACTTTCTCCTCCGTGCCGGCGTTGCCCCAGGACGAGGTCCTGGCACAGCTCATCTTCGGTCAATCCATGTCCAAACTGTCACCGCTGCAGATTGCGCAACTGGCGCAAGCCGCCGCGCAGCTGGCAGGGGTCGGCGGCTCGACCTCACTGCTCGAGAACCTGCAAAGCGCCATCGGCGTCGACAATCTCGACGTGACGACGGACGAGAAAGGCGGCACCGCGGTTTCCGCCGGCAAGTACCTCAACGACCGCACCTATGTGACGATCCAGAAGGGCGACAAACCAGGCTCCGGCAAAGCAACGATCGACCTCAATGTCGGGCGTGGCGTGAAACTTCGCGGCGAGGCCAACGACGCGGGCGAAGCCAAGGGCGGCGTCTTCTACGAGCGCGAATATTGACGACGTGGCGCTCGCCTCGGCGGGCCTGAGGGGACTTTTGCCGTGCGCGCAAGGCCCTTATCCGCCTAAAATGTCTTGATTTAATCCGCTCGTCGATTTTTTCAGAAATGTGCGCTGCACTAACAAATTTGCGTCATGACTGTCGTTATCGCGCGAACCGGCCTCATTCCAAAGTTGCACATTCGCCACCATGTTCCCAGTCCACACCGTGTTTTGACATCACGGTCCGGATGCGGAATGTTAAAAGGCAGAAAGCCAAACAATGGGAGTTAGTCATGGCAATCTACAAAAGTAACGGTGACCGCGTTCCGGACCACATCCTGGCAATGGCCGAACAGGCCAAGTCGGGCGAGGTGGACCGCCGTGAATTCCTGGCCTTGGCCACCGTCTTCGGCGCATCGACGGCAATGGCCTACGGCATGCTCGGCCTCGCCGCTCCGACGCCGGCCAAGGCCGAGGACGTGCAAGGCAAGAAGGGCGGCGTGCTGAAGGTCGCCATGTCGGTCAAGGATCCGAAGGATCCGCGTACCGCGGATTGGTCAGAGATTGCCAACGCCGAGCGCCAGGCGCTCGAGCCGCTGGTTAAGTACACGAAAGAGTACACTTTCGCGCCGTACCTGCTGGCAAGCTGGGACATCAACGACGACGCCACCGAATACACGCTGCACGTGCGGCCGGGCGTCGAATGGAACAACGGCGACAAGTTCACCGCCGACGACGTCATCTACAATTTCACCCGCTGGGCCGACAAGGGAGCGGAAGGCAACTCGATGCCCGGCCGCCTCGGCAGCCTGGTCGACGACACCACCAAGAAGCTGCGTGAAGGCTCCGTCGTCAAGGTCGACGACATGACGGTCAAGCTCAAGCTGAGCAAGCCTGACATCGCCATCATCCCGAACCTGTGCGACTATCCGGCACTGGTCGTGCACAAAACCTTCGACGAGAAGGGCGCCAACTTCAAGAACTGCCCGATCGGCACCGGCCCGTTTGAGCTCGTCTCCTACGATGTCGGCCAGAAGGTGGTCTACAAGCGTCGCGAGACCGGCAAGTGGTGGCAGGGCGAGGCTTTCCTCGATGGCGTCGAGTTCATCGACTACGGCACCGATCCGGCGGCGACGGTTTCGGCCTTCGAGTCCGGCGAGGTCCAGACCAACCACGAAACGACCGCCGACTACATCAAGATCATCGCTGACGTCGGCGCGCCCGTATCGGAAGTGGTGACCGCCGCCACCGTGGTGTCGCGCTTCAACGTCACCCACAAGCCCTATGACAACCAGAAGGTTCGTCAGGCGATGTTGCTTGCCGTCGACAACGCCACCGTGCTGCAGCTCGGCTACGGCAATGCCGGCACGCCGGCCGAGAACCACCATGTGGCGCCGATCCATCCGGAGTATGTCAAGCTGCCGGAGGTCAAGCGCGATATCGCCAAGGCCAAGCAGATGCTGACGGAAGCCGGCGTGATGGATTTCGAGCACGAGCTGATCAGCAACGACGAGGACTACCACAAGAACACCACGGACGCGATCGCGGCGCAGCTGCGCGAGGCTGGCATCAAGGTGAAGCGCACCGTGCTGCCGAGCTCGACCTTCTGGAACGACTGGACGAAATATCCGTTCTCGGAAACCAACTGGAACATGCGTCCGCTGGGCATCCAGGTCATCGCCATCGCCTATCGCTCCGGCGAAGCGTGGAACGAGACGGCCTACGCCAATCCGGACTTCGACAAGAAGGTGAACGAGGCGCTCGGGATCGCCGATGCGGAGAAGCGCAAGACGGTGATGAAGGACATCGAGCAGACCCTGCAGGATTCCGGCATCATCATCCAGCCCTACTGGCGCAAGCTCTACATCAACATCAAGCCCGAGGTGAAGAACCACTCGATGCACCCCACCTACGAGCACGACTTCGGCAAGGTCTGGCTCGATCAGGCGTGATCCTTTGCGATGAATACGAGGGGCGCCAGCCCCTCGTATTTGCAGCTTCGTCGCCGTTGCGTATTGTGCAGCGGTGGCGGGGCCTCACAAGGTTTCCGACACAGGGTTGAACGTATCTGACCCCAACCCGGCCGGCAGGGGGGCACGCATGTTCTCATTCATCGCCAGACGCATCGGCACCATCCTGCTCACGATGCTATGCCTGACGCTGGTCGTCTTCTTCCTCGTCAATCTCGAACCCAATCTGAAGAAACTGGCGATCAGCCAGACCGAGATGCACACTTCGGCCGACCAGCTCGAAAGCTGGCTGGTCAACCATGGCTACCGGCAGAACTTCTTTGCGCGCTACGGCCAGTGGCTGGGCATCCTGCCGAAGCAGCCGATCACGGATCCGGCGACCGGAAAGATGATGCAACGCTTCACTTTCTGCAATGATCCGACCGTGCCGACATTTTCCGGTGTGCTCGAAGGCGATTTCGGCTGTTCGACCAAATTCAAGACGACGGTCGCGGCCAAGCTCTTCCCGGCGCTCGGCGCCACAGGCGTACTGATGTTCTGGGTGCTGGCGCTCATGGTGCCGGTTTCGCTGCTGATCGGCATCCTGGCGGGGATGCGCGAAGGCTCGCGCACCGACCGGACGTTGTCCGTCGCCTCGATCGCCTCGACGGCGACGCCCGAATATGTGTCGGGCGTCATCTTCACCGTCATCTTCGCGTCGTGGCTCGGCTGGCTGAACGGCTCGGCCGCCTCCGCCAGCCAAGGCATCACCTTCTACAATTTCACCCTGCCGGTGATCACGCTGGCGATCTACGGCACCGGCTATATCGCGCGCATGACGCGCGCCTCGATGGTCGAGGTGATGACGCAGCAATATATCCGCACCGCGCGCCTCAAAGGCCTGTCATTCGGGGGCGTGGTGGTCAAGCACGCGCTGCGCAACGCGCTGATTGCGCCCTTCACCGTCATCATGCTGCAGTTCCCGTGGCTGCTCACCGGCGTCGTCATCGTCGAGGTGATGTTCCGGTACCAGGGTTTCGGCTACACGCTGGTCGAGGCCGCGGGCAACAACGACATCGACCTTCTGCTCGGCTGCTCGCTGGTCTCGGTGTTCATCGTGCTGATCACGCAGCTCATCTCCGATGTCGGCTACGCGTTCCTCAATCCGCGCATCAGGGTTCAATAGGGGGACAGGGCGGATGCAAATCGAATATATCAGCGCCTTCGACGTCGTGGTCGGCGTGCTATGGCGCTTCTGGCCGGTGTGGGTCGCCCTCGTCGTGGTGATGGGTGTCAGCTTTGCCTACAAGAAGAAGCTCGGCCTCTACGGCCAGCTCTTCGACAGCGGCGTCGGCATAGCCGGCGTCGGCATCTGTCTGTTCTGGCTGTTCACGGCGATCTTCGCCTCGACCATCTCGCCCTTCGATCCGCTGGCGCAGGTGTCGATCATGAAGGACACGCTGCCCGGCGCGATCGAGCCGACGTCGAAGCTCATCTATTATTTCGGCGGCGACAAGCTTGCCCGCGACGTGTTCTCGCGCATGGTCTACGGCAGCCAGATCGTGCTGATCATCGCGCCGGCGGCGACCGGTTTCGCGCTGATGGTCGGCATCACGCTCGGCCTGCCGGCCGGCTATTACGGCGGCAAGATCGACACTATCCTGTCGTTCCTCGCCAATCTGGTGCTGGCCTTCCCGGTGATCCTTTTGTTCTACCTCCTGGTGACGCCAGGCATCATGGACACGCCGATCCCCTATGCGATGGCCGGACTGTTCTTCCTGTTTCCGATCATCTTCTTCTGCGTGCTGTTCTGGACCCGTTACAAGAACCGGCCGGACCGCCTCTACATCCTGCTCGGTGTCACGCTCGTCGTCGGCGGCTGGATCTATGCCGGCCTCGTCTTCGACAAGGACCCGCTGAAGATCGTCCACATCGATCCCAACCAGCTCAACATCTTCGTGGCGGTGGTGTTCGCTTCCAGCCCAGGCGTGTTCCGCATCGTGCGCGGGCTGACCATGGACATCAAGACGCGCGACTATGTGGCGGCGGCGCAGACGCGCGGTGAATCGCCCTGGTACATCATGCTGTGGGAAATCCTGCCCAACGCACGCGGACCGCTGATCGTCGATGCCTGCCTGCGTATCGGCTACACGACGATCCTGCTCGGCACGCTTGGCTATTTCGGCCTGGGCCTGGCGCCGGAAAGTCCCGACTGGGGAACCGCGATCAAGGATGCGAGCCGGCTGCTGCGCTCCTTCATCCATCCGGCGCTGCCGCCGACGATCGCGCTGATGTCGTTCGTGCTGGGGCTGAACCTTCTGGCGGACTCGCTGCGCGAACAGTCGATGAAGGATTGATGACGGGGCCTTAGGCCCTAGTTGCCCGGAGCATGATCCCGAACCGAAGGTCAGCGTAGCAAAAAGTGGTACTCTGGTTTTCGGACAAGATCATGCTCTAACAAAAGACCAAGGATTGGAGCGACCCATGAACGAGGCAGTTCGAGATCCGGCCAAGCCCTCCAACGGGCCAATCATCGAGATCGAGAACCTGTCGATCTCCTTCTTCACCCGCAAGGGCGAGATCCCGGCGGTGATGGACTTTTCCTGCACGGTCATGCCTGGCGAGGCGATGGGCATCGTCGGTGAATCCGGCTGCGGCAAGTCCACCGTGTCGCTCGGCATCATGCGGGACCTCTCCAACATCGGAAAGATCGTCGGCGGACGGATCAAGTTCCAGGGCAGGGACATGGGCGAAATGTCCGAGGAGGAGCTTCGCGCCATCCGCGGCAACAAGATCGCCATGATCTACCAGGAGCCGATGGCGAGCCTCAATCCGGCAATGAAGATCGGCCAGCAATTGATGGAAGTGCCGCTGATCCACGACAAGGTCTCGAAGGACGAGGCCTACAAAAGAGCGCTCGACATGGTGCGCGCGGTGAAGCTGCCGGACCCCGAGCGCATGATGCGCTCCTATCCGCACCAGCTTTCCGGCGGCCAGCAGCAGCGCATCGTCATCGCCATGGCGCTCTTGTCGAAGCCGGCGCTGCTTTTGCTCGACGAGCCGACGACGGCGCTCGACGTCACAGTCGAGGCCGGCATCGTGGAATTGGTCAAGGGGCTCGGCGAGAAGTTCGGCACCTCGATGATCTTCGTGTCGCACAATCTCGGCCTCATCCTCGAGACCTGCGACAAGATTACGGTGATGTATTCGGGCGAGGCGGTCGAGACCGGCAAGATCGAGGACGTCTTCGACCGGATGCGCCACCCCTATACGCAAGGGCTGTTCCGCTCGATCCCGCTGCCAGGCGCCGACAAGAATTCGCGGCCGCTGATCTCCATTCCCGGGCAGTTGCCGCTGCCGCATGAGCGGCCCATGGGCTGCAATTTCGGCCCCCGCTGCCACCATTTCGTCGAGGGCGTCTGCAACGCCGCCGAAATCCCGATGGTTCCGGTCGAAGGGCATGAAGGCCATTTCTCGCGCTGCGTGCGCTTCAACGAGATCGACTGGGAGGCGCTGCCGCCTGGCGCCAAGAAAGTCAATGAAAAGGTCGAGCCCGGCGCGCCGGTGCTCAAGATCGACGACCTCAAGAAATACTACAAGGTCGGCGGCAGCGAGGTGTTCGGCTCCAGCGAAGGCCGCGTCGTCAAGGCCAACGAGACGATTTCGTTCACCGCGCGCGAATCCGAGACGGTCGCAATCGTCGGCGAGTCCGGCTGCGGGAAGTCGACGCTCGCCAAGGTGCTTCTGGGGCTCGAGACCGCGAGCTCGGGCACGGTGACGCTGGGCAACAAGGAGATCCAGTCGACCGGCATCGAGAGCCGCAATGTCGAGACCGTGTCTTCGATCCAGATGGTATTCCAGAACCCGTTCGACACGCTGAACCCCAGCCATACGGTCGGCTCGCAGATCATCCGCACGCTGGAGAAGTTCAATGTCGGCAAGACGGTCGCCGAGCGGCGCAAGCGCATGCTGGAACTGCTCGACCTGGTGAAGCTGCCGCGGGCCTTCGAGACCCGCAAGCCGCGCCAGCTCTCAGGCGGCCAGAAGCAGCGCATCGGCGTGGCGCGCGCCTTCGCCGGCGACGCCAAGGTGGTGGTGGCCGACGAGCCGGTCTCGGCGCTCGACGTCTCGGTGCAGGCGGCGGTGACCGAGCTTTTGATGGACATCCAGCGCAAGAACAAGACGACGATGCTGTTCATCAGCCACGACCTGTCGGTGGTGCGCTATATCGCCGACCGCGTCGTGGTCATGTATCTCGGCTACATCGTCGAACAGGGCACGACGGATCAGATATTTTCGCCGCCCTACCATCCCTATACCGAAGCGCTGCTCTCGGCGATCCCGATCGCCGACACCAGCGTGGTCAAGAAGCACATCGTGCTCGAAGGCGACATCCCGTCGGCAATGAACCCGCCGACCGGCTGTCCGTTCCAGACACGCTGCGGCTACAAGAAGCTGGTGCCGGACAATCTGTGCGAGACCAAGGTACCGCCGATAAAGAATCTCGGCGACGGCCATATGAGCCTGTGCTGGCTGGCCGACGATGTGCTGGCCAAGATGGAGCCGGTCATCAAATTCGACAAGGAGCACGCCGCGCATGAGGGCGTGCCGGATGACGCGCCGCACGGCGCTGGTCCGGGCTTTGCCGGTACACCTCCGAAGCGTCCGCGCGGAAAGAAGCCGAAGCCGAACTAATTTAAGGGCGTGGCGCCGACATCAGTTCCGCGCCACGGTCAGCTTCCGCACTGCCGCAACTGCGTGGCGTAGTCGCGGGCCATCTGGTCGGTGGCGCGCGCGTAGTTCTGTACGCCGGCGTCGCCGCGATTGCCGCGGCCGTAGGTCGACCAGCCGAGGTAATAGGCGAGATAGAGGTTGTAAGTGTCGTTGCGGGCGACGCCGAACGTGTCGGCGGTCTTGGAATGATACCAGCCGACGAAATCGATGGCGTCGGCGAAACGGCTGCGGCGCGCCGCCCAGTTGCCGGTCTCCATCTGATACTGCGACCAGGTGCCGTCGAGCGCCTGCGAGTAGCCCGCGGCAGTGGAGACGTGCTTCCAGGGAATGAAGCCGAGCAGCTTGGTGCGCGGCGGCCGGGCGTTGCTCTTGAAGCCGGATTCCTTGCGCACCGTCGCCATCAGCACCGGGACGGGAATGCCGTATTTCTGCTCGGTGCGTTCGGCAGCGGACTGCCAGTTGTCGAACCAGCCGTCGTTCTGGTCGAAGACGGCGCAGACGTTGTTGATATGGCTGGGCGCCGTCGCGCAGGCCGAAAGCGCCAGCAGCACAGAGACAGCGACAATTTTACTAAAACTCGATCTACGCATCGGAAGACGAATAGGCGGAAATCATAAAAGGAGTCTTTCGAGCTTCCTTAACGCCGGCCGTAGTGCGCCGATCTGGCTCTATCGATATTTCGACCAAATGCGTCGCATTTCTCTCCATCGATTTTGAAAAATGCCGCCTTGGCTAAAATCACGCCGGCAAATGGCGAATTCCTGACAGCTCATGGGCCACGTCGGCGCTCTGATGCGCGCATGACCGAACCAAGACGAAAACGCGGCGCCGAGCGAACCAGCAACCGGGGGCCATCCGCCATCCCGCAGTTGCCGCTAAGGCGCGTGACGAATCCCTACCCGCCGATGGCTCTGCTTTCGGCCGACCAGATCGAAGCCATCCATCAGGCGTCGATGCACATCCTGGAAAATTTCGGCATCGAGGTGATGAGCAGGAGGGCGCTCGCCCTGTTCGAACGCGCCGGCGCCAAGGTCGATCACAGCTCGATGAATGTGCGCGTCGATCGCGGCATGGTCGACGAGGCACTGAAGACGACGCGTGCCAGCTACACGCTTACGCCGCGCAACCCGGCCCGCGCCATTCATCTCGGCGGCAACACCATCAACTTCACGCTGGTCGCCGGGCCGCCCAATGTGCACGACATGGAGCGCGGCCGCCGTGCCGGCAACCTCGCCGACTACTCGGACCTCGTCCGACTGGCGCAGCATTTCAACTGCATCCACATGCTCGGCAACCAGGTCTGCGCGCCGATCGAGCTGCCGGCGAATTCGCGTCATCTCGACACCTATTTCGCCAACCTGACGCTGACCGACAAATGCTTCCATGTCTCGGCGATCGGCCGGGGCAGGGCGCTGGACGGCATCGAGATGATGGCGATTGCGCGCGGCCTGACACTGGAGCAGTTGGGCGAAGATCCCGGCGTCACCACCATCATCTCGGTCAACTCGCCGCGCCGCTTCGACGAGATGATGGCCGAAGGGCTGATGACCATGGCCGAGTTCGGCCAGTCGGTGGCGGTGACGCCGTTCACGCTGATGGGCGCGATGAGCCCGGTGACGCTCGCCGGCGCGCTGGCGCAGCAGAACGCCGAAGCACTGTTCGGCATCGCGCTGACGCAACTCGTGCGGCCGGGCGCGCCGGTGATGTACGGCGCCTTCACCTCCAATGTCGACATGAAGTCCGGAGCACCGGCCTTCGGCACGCCGGAGAACACGAAAGCAAACATCGCCTCCGGGCAATTGGCGCGGCGCTACAATCTGCCGTACCGCACTACGCCCGGCTCCGCCTCCAATACCACCGACGCGCAAGGCGCCTACGAGACGCTGATGGCGCTGTGGGGCGCCGTGCTTGGACACGGCAACCTCGTCTACCATGCCGCCGGCTGGCAGGAGGGCGGGCTGACGGCGTCGTTCGAGAAGCTCATCATCGATGTCGAGATGATCCAGCACATGATGGAATTCCTACGGCCGATCGTGGTCGACGAAGGCGAACTGGCCGTCGAAGCGCTGGGCGCGGTGCCGACGGGCGGCCATTTCTTCGGCGAGCCGCACACGCTGGAGCGCTATGCCACCGCCTTCTATCAGCCGATGCTTTCCAACTGGCAAAATTACGAAGCCTGGCAGGAGGCCGGCGCGCTCGACGCCACGGCCCGCGCGACGCGGCTATGGAAGAAAGCGCTGGAGGAATATGTCCAGCCGGCCATGGATCCTGGCGTGCGCGAGGCCCTCGAAGCCTATATCGCGCGCCGCAAGGAAGCGATCGGACAGGGCGAGCCGTGACTTTAGCGTTGGCGCGAGGTACCCCCCTCTGTCCTGCCGGACATCTCCCCCTCAAGGGGGGAGATTGGCTGTCCTTTTTGCCTTCGCTAATTGCCAACCTTGAAAAATGGGCGGCGGCGCTGCCGCTGCTGATCTCCCCCTTGAGGGGGAGATGGCCGGCAGGCCAGAGGGGGGTGGCTTGGCGCTGCCCTTTCGATTCACTTTGTCGCTCAACTCACTGAAATAACGAGAAGAACCCATGAAGTCGCATGCAAAGGTCGTGGTCATCGGCGGCGGTGTCGTCGGATGCTCGGTGTTGTTCCATCTCGCCCGCCACGGCTGGACCGACGTCGTGCTTCTGGAGCGCGATGAGCTGACTTCCGGCTCGACCTGGCACGCGGCCGGCGGCATGCACACCATCAATGGCGACCCCAACGTCGCCAAGCTGCAGAAATACACGATCTCGCTTTACAAGGAGATCGAGGAGCTTTCCGGCCAGGCGACCGGCGTGCATCTGACCGGTGGCGTGCTTTTGGCCGCGACCGAGGCGCGACTCGACTGGCTGCGCGGCGTCGTCTCCAAAGGCCGCTATCTCGGCATCGATCTCGAAGTGATCTCGCCGAACGAAGCGGCCGAGCTGATGCCGCTGCTCGACCCGAAGCAATTCGTCGGGGCAGTGCGCAACAAGGAGGACGGCCATCTCGACCCGTCCGGCGTGACGCATGCTTACGCCAAAGCAGCGCGCAAGCTCGGCGCCGAGGTCGAGCGCTTCACCAAGGTAGAGGACATCGTGCGCCGGCCGGACGGGTTGTGGCGCGTCATCACCAACAAGGGCGAGGTGATTTGCGAGCATGTCGTCAATGCTGGCGGACTGTGGGCGCGCGAGGTCGGCCGCATGGTCGGGCTGGAGCTGCCGGTGCTGGCGATGGAGCACATGTACTTGATCACCGAGGACATGCCCGAGGTCGCCGACTGGAACAAGAAGACCGGCACCGAGATCATCCATGCGGTCGACTTCGACGGCGAGCTTTATTTGCGCCAGGAGCGCGGCGGCATGCTGATGGGGACCTATGAGAAGGCGAACAAGCCGTGGTCCGAGTTCCAGACGCCATGGAATTTCGGCCATGAGCTGCTGGAGCCGGACATCGACCGCATCGCGCCGTCGCTGGAGGTCGGCTTCCGCCACTTCCCGGCCTTCCAGAAGACCGGCATCAAGCAGATCATCAACGGACCCTTCACCTTCGCGCCGGACGGCAACCCGCTGGTCGGCCCGGTGCGCGGCCTGCCCGGCTTCTGGGTCGCCTGCGGCGTCATGGCGGGTTTCAGCCAAGGTGGCGGCGTCGGGCTGGCGCTCTCCAACTGGATGATCGAGGGCGATCCCGGCGCCGATATCTGGGCGATGGACGTGGCGCGCTACGGCGACTGGGCGACGATGGCCTACACCAACGCCAAGGTGCGCGAGAACTATTCGCGCCGCTTCTCGATCCGTTTCCCGAACGAGGAACTGCCCGCGGGGCGTCCGCTCAAGACGACACCGGTCTATGACACGCTGTCGGCCAAGGGCGCGCAGTGGGGGGTCGCCTATGGGCTGGAAGTGCCGCTGTGGTATGCGCCGGAAGGCGTCAAGGACGAGTTCTCGTGGCGGCGTTCGACCGACTTCGACCATGTCGCGAGCGAGGTTGCCGCCGTTCGCAACGGCGTCGGCCTGTCGGAGATTTCGAGCTTCGCCAAATACAGGGTGACGGGCGAAGGCGCCGCAGCCTGGCTTGACCGCGTGCTCGCCTGCAAGCTGCCCAAGCCAGGCCGCATGACGCTGGCGCCGATGCTGAAGGAAGACGGCAAGCTGATCGGAGATTTCACGCTCGCCAATGTCGGAGATGGCGAATGGTTCATCGCCGGCTCAGGCATTGCCGAGCAGTACCATATGCGCTGGTTCGAGGCGCATATGCCCGATGATGGCTCGGTCCGCATCGAAGCGCTTGGGCAGAAGCTCACCGGTCTCGCCGTCGCCGGCCCAAAGGCGAGGGAGGTGCTGGCCAAAGTCACCCGCGCCGATGTCTCCAACGCTGCCTTCCCCTTCATGGCGGTCGCCAGGATGGATATCGGCATGGCGCCGTGTCTTGTCGGCCGCGTGAGCTATACGGGCGATCTCGGCTACGAGATATGGGTGGAGCCGGAATATCAGCGCGCCGCCTACCAGGCGCTGATCAAGGCAGGCGAGGAACTCGGCATCGGCCTGTTCGGCTCGCGCGCGCTCAATGCGCTCAGGCTGGAGAAGAACTACGGCTCATGGGCGCGCGAGTACCGGCCGATCTACGGACCGGTCGAGGCCGGGCTCGATCGTTTCGTCGCCTATGGCAAGGAGGCCGATTTCATCGGCAAGGAAGCGGCGCTCGCCGAACGCAAGCAGGGCGGCAAGCTCAGGCTGCGCGCCTTCATCGTCGAGGCTCACGATGCCGATGTCATCGGCGACGAGGCGATCTGGCATGACGGCGTCGTGCGCGGCTGGGTTACCTCGGGCGGCTATGCTCACAATTCGAAGAAATCGGTCGCGATGGGTTATGTGCCGAAGGAGATCGCCGACAGGCCGGACGGCTTCGAGATCGAGATCCTGGGCAGGCGCCATGCGGCGCGCATTCAGGCAGCGCCGCTGTTCGACGCCAATTTCGAACGGATGCGCGCCTGAATTCAGGCGCGCGTTTTGCTACTACGCCCTGGCGCTGTCGCGATTGTCCAGCGCGAAGGAGCCCGGACCGGCAAAGAACAGATAGAGGAAGACGAAGCAGAACAGGATGGCTGCGTCGCCGCCATTGTTGGCCGGGAAGAAATTGCGCGGCATGTGCACCATGAAATAGGCGACAGCCATCTCGCCGCAGAGCAGGAACGCCACCGGGCGCGTGAAGAGCCCCAGCGCCAGCAGGATGCCGCCGGCAAACTCGAGAATGCCGGACGTCAGCGCAAGCCCGGTCAGGGCCTCGGCATGGGCGCCAGAAGGAAAATTGAACAGTTTCTGGGTGCCGTGCTCGATGAACTGCAGCGCGGTCATGATGCGAAGCACGCCCAGCACCTGCGGACGGTATTCGGCAAGGCTTTCGAAAAGCTTCAATGCAAAACTCCGTTTACCCCCGGGGCCGGCCATAAATTATCGCCCGGCAATGGACCACTCACTTCCCTTGGCCTGCCATCAACAATCGGTGAGTGGAATGGTTTCATTCTCGCGTTTTTATTCTCGCTATGGTTGCATTTCTGTCTCTCTGGTTGTATTGATATGCCGGTATCAAACCATACGAGTTTTCTGTGCCATGAAGAAAATCGTCGTCAGCCTATTCGTACTCCTTGCAGGCACCAGCTTCGCCATGGCCGGCGACGCCGGCTGCGATGCCTTCAAATGGCCGGTCACACGCGAGCAGGCCCTGTTTCCGGAAGCGCCGGCCGCGCAGTCCGGCGCTGCCTTGACAGTCGGGCAAGCGGTGGATTTGTCACTCGCGGCGGTCGACACGATCAGCTTTGAGGTGCCGCCGCAACGCGCACCGGCAGCCGGCTCGTTCGGTGCGACGGCAAGCGTGACAGTGCCACCTGAAGGCGAGCTCCAGTTCAGCCTGTCCGATGAGGCCTGGATCGATGTCGTGCAGGACGGCCATTCCGTGAAGTCGACGGGTTTCAGCGGCGTGAAGACCTGTCCGGGCATTCGCAAGAGCGTGCGCTTCAAACTTTCCGCCGGTCCGGCTACCGTGCAGCTCAGCGGCGCCAAGAAGGCCGATCTCAAAGTGGCAGTGCTGACGCCGGAGTGAGCCGGCGCCAGCTGATCGAACGGAACTGCTTTGCGCCTACCGCCCCGGCGCCAGCAGTGCGAAATGCGCGCCTTGCGGATCCTGGCATTGGACGACCCACTGCGCGCTCGGCACTTCCATCGGTCCCATCAGGACTTTGCCGCCATTGTCGGTGACGCGCTTGGCCGCGGCATCGATGGCGTCGACGTTGAAATAGAATTGCCAGACCGGCACCGGAATCTGCGGCGGCTTGTTCATCATGCCGCCACCCGATTCCGGCCCGGCGGTGAAGGTCTTGTAAACGCCCATCTCGCCCATGTCGAACTCGCCGGCGCTCTCCCAGCCGAACTGGCCCGCATAAAAGTCGAACGCCGCTTTCCAGTCCGAGGTGTAGAGTTCGTGCCAGCCGATATGGCCGGGCGTGGTGGCAGGCACCGGCGGTTGCCCAGGCTGGTTGGGCTGCAGGAACATGAAGGTCGCGCCCTGCGGGTCAGCAACCACGGCGAAGCGGCCGACTTCCGGAATGTCATCCGGCGGGCGATGGACGGTGCCGCCGGCCTCCTGCAGCGCCTTCGTCGAGGCGTCCACATCCTTGGTGTAGATGTAGCCGAGCCAGGCGGGCGGCATGCCCATCTTGGCGGCATCCTCCGGCATGGTCATCAACCCGCCGACGCCGCGCACGGCCGAATTCATCACGATATAGCGAGGCATGCCCGGCGCTTTCGCAAAGGGCTCGGCCTTCCAGCCGACAACGGCTGTGTAAAAGGCCTCGGCGGCGTCGAGGTCGGTGGTCATCAGTTCGTACCAGAAGAAGGGTTTTGGGGAATTCGGCATGGTCGGTCTCCTCACCGGTTCAGGCAGCGATCGCGGTCCGATCCATCCTAGGACGATCTCGGCGACAGAAATCCGACATCTGGACCAGAAATCGCAAACGGCAAGGCGCCACAAAAGCATGTCGCCCAAAAGTGCGCAGCGGTTTTGGGAGAACGACATGCATCAAGACTTAAAGCGCGTCGCCCGAAACCATTTCCGCGCGACGCGGTTTGGGCCAGCGATCTTGCGTGTTCCGCGGTTTTCGACTTTGCTGGCGTCAAAGAGGGGCTGTTTCCATGCGTCGAATGTCGCTCACGCCCGAGCTCGTCGCTCTGTGCCACCGGGAGGAGGTCGATCCGGGCCCGAGCGGGGAATGGACACAGTTGAACGACGACGATTTCCGGGCGCTTGCCTTGCGCCTGTCGGGCGAAGCCGACGAGGGGCCGCTCTGGGTGTTCGCCTACGGCTCGCTGATCTGGAAGCCGGCCTTCGAATCCGTCGAGCAGCGGCGCGCCTCGGCCCATGGCTGGCATCGGTCCTTCTGCCTGGACCTTGTGCGCTGGAGAGGCAGCGCCGAGCAGCCGGGGCTGATGATGGCGCTCGAGCGCGGCGGGTGCTGCGATGGCGTGATCTACCGTCTGCCCGATGGCGAGAAGCCGGCCCAGATCGAGAGGCTGCTGCGGCGTGAAATCGACGATCACGAGGCTGTCAGCTCCGTCAGATGGGTTCCGGTACGCACGGCACAAGGATCGTTGCGGGCGCTGGGCTTCTGGGTTGGAGTGACGGGCAGGGGGACGTCGCTCAGGCAGCCACTCGAAAGGGTAGCAAAGATACTGGCACGCGCGTGCGGCCATGTCGGCTCCGGCGCCGAGTATCTCTACAACACCGTCAGCCACCTCGAGACATTCGGCATCCATGACCGCAATCTGTGGCGACTGCAGCAACTGGTCGCCGACGAGATCAGGTCGCTCCATGGCCACAGGATCGCAAGCGGCGAACCGTCGGAGACAGTAGTTCCCGCTATAATATGACTACGATTATCAAGTTTTTATCCAGCCATTACAGTGACTTGGTCGAAAATTGACCAATTGATAAAAAAATAAAACGTGCTAGCCTTCCCCAAAATAAAACAAGGGGAACTGGAATGGCGACTGGTCATTTCATCGAAGGTATCGCCGGCGGCCGGCTGTCTGCCGAGCAATATGCCGACAATTTTTCCGACCTGCATCCGCCGCTCGATCATCACGAGGCGCTGGTCGAGGCCGACCGCTGCTACTTCTGCTACGACGCGCCGTGCATGAATGCGTGCCCGACGTCGATCGACATTCCGATGTTCATCCGGCAGATCGCGACCGGCAATCCACTGGGCTCGGCCAAGACCATCTTCGATCAGAACATCCTTGGCGGCATGTGCGCCCGCGTCTGCCCGACCGAGACGCTCTGCGAAGAGGTCTGCGTGCGCGAGGTGGCGGAAGGCAAGCCGGTGCAGATCGGCCGGCTGCAGCGTTACGCGACCGACGTCGCGATGGGCGAGGACAAGCAGTTCTACACGCGCGCCGAACCGACCGGAAAAACGGTCGCCGTGGTCGGCGCCGGGCCGGCGGGTCTCGCGGCGGCGCATCGTCTTGCCCGTCACGGTCATGACGTCACCATTCTCGAAGCGCGGCCGAAGGCCGGCGGCCTCAACGAATACGGCATCGCCGCCTATAAGAGCGTCGACGATTTCGCCCAGGCGGAAGTCGACTATGTCACCGCTATCGGCGGCATCGACATCCAGAACGGCAAGGCGCTCGGCCGCGACTTCCAACTGGCCGACCTGATCCGCAACTACGATGCGGTGTTCCTCGGCCTTGGGCTTGGCGGCGTCAATGCGCTCAGGGCCGACGGCGAGGACGCCGACGGCGTCGCCAACGCCGTCGAGTTCATCGCCGAGCTCAGGCAAGCGAGCGATCTTGGCAGCCTGCCGGTCGGCCGGCGCGTCGTCGTCATCGGCGGCGGCATGACGGCGATCGACGCCGCGGTGCAGTCGAAGCTGCTCGGCGCCGAGGAGGTGACGATCTGCTACCGGCGCGGGCAGGAGCACATGAATGCCTCCGGCTTCGAACAGGATCTGGCCGCCGCCAACGGCGTTACTATCCGCCACTGGCTGCAGCCGAAGCGCGTCATCGCCGAGAACGGCAAGGTGTCGGCGATCGAGCTCGAATACACCGCGATCGACGGCGACAAGCTTGCCGGTACCGGCGAACGGCTGACACTTGCCGCCGATCAGGTGTTCAAGGCGATCGGCCAGAGTTTCACGCCGGCGGTGCTCAACGGCAGCGTCGCATCGATCGAACTCGAGGGCGGCCGCATCAAGGTCGACGCCGAGGGCCGCACCTCGCTGGCGAAAGTCTGGGCCGGCGGCGACTGCATCGCCGGTGGCGACGACCTGACGGTGTCGGCCGTGGCTCAAGGGCGCGACGCCGCCGAATCCATCCACCGGGCACTGACCTCTAACGGGAGGGCATGAGCATGGCAGACATCCGCAACACCTTCGTCGGCATCAAGTCGCCCAATCCGTTCTGGCTGGCCTCGGCGCCGCCGACCGACAAGGCTTACAATGTCGAGCGCGCCTTCAAGGCCGGCTGGGGCGGCGTGGTCTGGAAGACGCTGGGCGAGGAGGGGCCGCCCGTCGTCAACGTCAACGGCCCGCGCTACGGCGCGATCTGGGGCGCCGACCGCCGCCTGCTCGGCTTGAACAACATCGAGCTGATCACCGACCGCGACCTGCAGACCAATCTGCGCGAGATGAAGCAGGTGAAGATGAATTGGCCGGATCGGGCGCTGGTCGCCTCGATCATGGTGCCGTGCGTCGAGGAAAGCTGGAAGGCGATCCTGCCGCTGGTCGAGGAGACCGGCGCGGACGGCATCGAGCTCAATTTCGGTTGCCCGCATGGCATGAGCGAGCGCGGCATGGGCTCGGCCGTGGGCCAAGTGCCGGAATATATCGAGATGGTGGTGCGTTGGTGCAAGCAGTACACGCGCATGCCCGTCATCACCAAGCTGACGCCGAACATCACCGATATCCGCAAGCCGGCCCGCGCGGCCAGGGCCGGCGGCACCGACGCGGTGTCGCTGATCAACACCATCAACTCGATCACCGGCGTCGACCTCGACAGTTTCGCGCCGCAGCCGACCATCGACGGCAAAGGCTCGCATGGCGGCTATTGCGGCCCGGCGGTCAAGCCGATCGCCATGAACATGGTGGCCGAGATCGCGCGCGATCCGGAGACTCACGGCCTGCCGATCTCCGGCATCGGCGGCATCACCACCTGGCGGGACGCCGCCGAATTCATGGCGCTCGGCGCAGGCAATGTGCAGGTCTGCACGGCGGCGATGACCTATGGCTTCAAGATCGTGCAGGAAATGATCGCGGGCCTGGAGAACTGGATGGACGAGAAGGGGCACGCCTCGCTCTCGGACATCATCGGCCGCGCCACGCCCAACGTCACCGACTGGCAGTATCTCAACCTCAACTATGTCGCCAAGGCGCATATTGACCAGGATGCCTGCATCAAGTGCGGGCGCTGCCACATCGCCTGCGAGGACACCTCGCATCAGGCGATCACCAGCATGGTCGACGGTGTCAGGCATTTCGAGGTGATCGAGGCGGAATGCGTCGGCTGCAATCTTTGCGTCAATGTCTGCCCGGTGGAAGGCTGCATCACGATGGAGCCGCTGGCGGCCGGTTCGGTGGATCAGCGCACGGGCAAGCCGGTGTCGCCGATCTACGCCAACTGGACGACGCATCCAAACAATCCGATGGCCCAGGTGGCGGCGGAGTAAGCTTGGGTTCCTTGCCCCGGCGAGGTGGCCCCGCGAAGCCGGGATGGAGAGGCGCCTTGGCTGCTGGACACGGCTGAGGGCCCCTAATTCCAAGCGGCTGGTCTTTGGCGATAGCGTGCATGGCAGCTTGGTGCATGCATTGTCTAATGTAGCGCTGGTCGACCCCCCACTCCGTCTCGGCTTCGCCGAGCCACCTCTCCCCCGATCGACGGGGTAGAGGAAAGGCGCCAAGCCTTTTGCCGTCAACGCCCGTCCAGCAAGGTTCCCTTCCTTTCCCTCCTGATACTGTTCCTCATCGTCGCAACACCTATGTTCCACAATTTCTGGGACCATCAGGGTCCGGATCGCGCCTCTCGTATCAACGGCTTCGTCGGCAATGTCGCTTTAGCCGGAGGGTTCCTGGCGTTGATCGCGCATTCTGTTTGATCTCGGTCGCCGGGTTCGGCGCAATTGATGCCGCAGCGTTAATCGCTCCGTCGCGATTGCCTTGTATTAGCAAATGCAGGTTCGCCACTCGGAGCGTTCATGGAGCAGAGCTGGACTGCATTCTGGACACGCGTTTCGGAAGCCTTCCATCAGGCGCTGTTCCCGTTCCGGGCTGTCGCCCAAGTCCTTGGCGGGCATCCGAGCGACATTCAGATATGGTGCTTCCTGTGCGGCGTCTTCTTCCTGACGGTGGTCGCCATACAGACCTATGGCGACATCGTGTTCAGGCGATGCGGCGTCCTTGCCACCGGCAAGGTGGTCCGCATCGACAAATCCAGCGACGGGCCGGATACGCCGATCATCGAATTCGCCGACCGGCTGGGCAAGACATGGCGGTTCACGTCCTATTTGCCGGTCAACGGAACGACCGGGAATGTCGGCGCCCCAGTCGAGGTGATGTACGACCCGCTTCGCCCGAAGCGGGCGCGCGAAGTGGGCCGCCCGCTGATGAAGGCGGTCCACCTGATTGTCTGGTATGCGGTCGTTGCGGGGCTGATGGCACTCGCCTTCCTGCCCGGCCTCACTTCCAATTGATCCATTCGCCGTTCAGGCGGCAAAGCGCAGGCCGCCGTCGCAGGTCAGCACCTGGCCGGTCATGAAGCCGTTGGAGACCAGAAAGGCGATCGCGTCGGCAACGTCTTCGGCGCGGCCGATGCGGCCGACCGGCGTCTTGCCGGCATATTCGGCAAACACCGCTTGCCGCTGTTCGCCCGGCAGAAAATCCCACCAGGGCGTATCGATGACGCCGGGCGCCACGACGTTGACGCGCAGCGGCTTCAACTCGACCGCGAGGATCGGCGCTATGGTGAGCAGCATGCCGTTGATGGCGCCGATGCCGGCGACGCCGGGCGCGGCGAGCTGCGCAGAGACGGCCGAAATGAAGGTGGCCGATCCGGCCCTGTTCAAGGTCGGCAGGGCCGCCTGAAGACAGGCCAGTTGCGGCCTGATCTTCTCGTCGACGCCGCTGCCGATGTCGGCAAGGTCGAGGGTCGCGAACGGCCCAAGTCCTTTGCCGCCGCTCGCGGCCAGAACGAGATGGTCGAAGGGCCCGAGGCCTTCGAAAAACTGCCGGACCTCATCCGGCTTGGTCGCGTCGAAAACGGCCTTGCCGACGGTGCCGCCAAGGCTCGCCCAGGCGTTCTTCAGCTTCTCCTCGTTGCGGCCGGTGATCGTCACTTTCATCGTGGGGCTGACCAGCCGTTTGGCCGTGGCAAGGCCGATGCCGGACGAGCCGCCGATGATCACGCAATGTTCGATGGTCTCGCTCATGAATTTTGTTCCTTGGACGTCGTGGAAGATTGTCCGGTCAGTTCGAGGCTGAGCGCCCGCAGCTGGCGGCGCGCCTTTTCGTCATAGGCCTGGGCATCGGCGCGCGATTCCCGCTGGCCGTCGAAATAGAGGCCGCTGCGGCCTTCGAGCGCCGGCGACGCCGCGAGGTTGAGGATCGCGTCGGCGCCGGTCTCGACCGAGCTCCATGGCGTTACGCCGGCCTGCCGGACCATGGTGGTGTCCATGTAGCTGGCCGGATGAAGCGCATTGACGGTGACGCCGGTGCCTTTGAGCTGTTCCGCCAGACCGACGGTGAACAGGATCTGCGCCAGCTTGCTCTGGCAGTAGGCGCGCACGCCGCTAAAGCCATGGGTCAGCATGACGTCGTCGAAGTCGATCGCCTGCTGGCCGGCCGAGGCGACATTGACGATGCGCGCCGGGGCGCTTGCCTTGAGCAGCGGCAGCAGTTCCGACGTCAGCAGAAAGCCGGCCAGATAGTTGACGGCAAAGCGCAGCTCATAGCCATCGGCGCTCACCTGCCTTTTCGCACCCTGGCCGCCGGTGCCGACACCGGCATTGTTGATCAAAACATCGAGCCGGTCGGTCCTTTTGCGCACGGCTTCGGCGAGGCGGCGCACCTCGGCGAGCGAAGAAAGGTCGGCGACGAGAAATTCGGCCTTGCCGCCCTTTGCCTCGATGGCGGCGACTGTCGCCTTGCCGCGGGCCTGGTCGCGGCCATGCACCAGCACGCGGGCGCCGGCGGCGCCGAGCCTTTCGGCGACCACGCGGCCGACGCCGTCGGTCGAGCCGGTGACGAGAATGGTCTTGTTCTTGAGTTCCATGTTCAGAGCCTCCTTGTGCTGCTCTGAACGCAAGATGGGGCGCGGCGCGCATTCCAAACAGTTCAAACTTTATCCTGGTATCAGTACTGCTATAATAGCTTCATGGATGCCGTGACCCATTCCCCCGAGGACACCCGCCGCCGCGAACTCGGCGCGTTCCTGCGCTCGCGCCGCGAAAGGCTGTCGCCCGCCGACATTGGCATTGCGACCGGCGCCCGGCGGCGCACGCCCGGGCTGAGGCGCGAGGAAGTGGCGATGATCGCCGGCGTCGGCACCACCTGGTACACCTGGCTGGAGCAGGGCAGGGACGTGCGGCCGTCGGTCGAGGTACTTTCGGCGCTCTGCGAAGCGTTGCGCCTCGACGCAGTGGAGAAGCGGCACCTGTTCATCCTCGCCGCCCGCCAGCAGCCGGAGCGTCGCGTTGCTGCGCCCGAAAAAGTCGATGGCACGCTGCTGCACATGCTGCAAAGCCTCGTTCTGCAGCCGGCCTATGTGGTTGGCCGGCGCTGGGACGTGCTGGCCTGGAATGACGCCGCGGCGGCGGTGTTCGGCGACTATGGCCTGCTGGAGGGCGACGCCCGCAACATCGTCCATCTGGTGTTCACCAGCCCGCATCATCGCCGGCTGCTGGTCGACTGGGAAGGGCTTGCGCGTGTGGTGCTCGCTTCGTTCCGTGCCGAAAGCGCGAAATATGTCGGCGATCCGGATTTCGAGCGGCTGATCGCGCTGATGATGCGCTCGAGCCCGGAGTTCCGCGATTGGTGGCCGCGGCGGGACGTGGCGCGAAGGCTGACGGGAGTGAAGCACGTCCGCCATCCCACCGCCGGCGCGATGGCCTTCGAACATATGAGCCTGTCGATCGACGACGGCTCGGACATGCGGCTGATTGTCTACACGCCGCTCGCCGAGCAGAACTCGATCGCGAAGTTGAAGAAGTTGCTCGAAGCGGAGCCGACCGAGCGACGCAGCGCCTGAGGTTAGTAGGTCGCGGGCCCCTCAACTTCGTCATCCACGGGCGGAGCGGGAGCGAAGCGGACGCGGAGACCCGAGGATCCATTCCGTTACCTTGGCAATGGGGTGCAGCAGTGCAGAATTTTGGACCGCAGCGGCGCTTCGAGGCCACGGAATGGATCCTCGGGTCTGCGCCGCGTCGCTTCGCTCCTTGCTCCGCCCGTGGATGACGAAGCTGAGAGGCTTCGGCTAATCTCGAAGGGCAGCAATAGCCAAACGGCTCGCAAGCTGCTCAAGCCCGTTGAGCTGTCATGACGAGCCGCTCAGCCCTTCGGCTTCAGCCCTTCGAGGAACAGCTGCTCGAGGAAACGTGCCGCGTCCTCGAAGCGACCGTCGCCGCCACGGTCGGGACCGAGCACGGCGCGCACCTGGACGTCGAAATCGGCATAATGCTGCGTCGTCGCCCAAATCGAGAAGATCAGATGCCACGGATCGGTGCGGGCGATCTTGCCGGCGCGCATCCAGCCCTTGATGACGGCGGCCTTCTCGTCGACCAGCGTTTTCAGCTCGCCCTCCAGCATCGGCATGATGCGCGGTGCGCCTTGCAGGATCTCGTTGGCGAAGAGCCGGCTTTCGCGTGGGAAGTCGCGCGCCATTTCGAGCTTGCGGCGGATGTAGCTTCTGAGCTCGGTCATCGGATCGCCGATGTCGTCGAGTTCCCTAAGCGGGGCCAGCCAGGTGTCCAGGAGCCGCTGCATCAGGGTCTCGTGGATGTCTTCCTTGCGGCGGAAGTAATAGAGAAGGTTCGGCTTCGACATGCCGGCGGCCTCGGCGATCTGGTCGATGGTCGAACCGCGAAAGCCATTGGCGGAGAAGACTTCGAGCGCGGCTTCCAGGATGAGTTCACGCTTTTCCAGCTGGATGCGGGTGCGGCGTGGAGTCGAGCCTTCCATCGTGTCCGTCATCCTTGCCAGCCGCTAAAGCAATTCCAGGAAAAGTGCGCGGCGGTTTTCCGTCCGGAATTGCGTAAAAACAAAAAGTTGGAGCAGGCCAGCGGCTCTATCAAACGCTGGACTGCTCCAGCGTGCGGTCTCGCTGGACCAATTCTCTGGACCAGTTTTTCTCCGAGCCGTGGAACGCGCTTTTGATGCCGCATTTCCGCTAGTAGTCCCTTGACCGCCGACAGGGCGGTGCTAACGTTTGTCCAATCGGTCAAAAATTTGCGTAGCACGAAAACGCAACGAAGACCAAGCCTTGGGAAGACCAAGCGTTAGCGTACCGAAACAGGTTACAAGGGGAAGTCTTGGTCATGTCCAACCGGCTGAAAGTCACGCCGAACGATCTCAGCGCATTCTGGATGCCGTTCACGGCAAACCGGCAGTTCAAGCAGGCGCCGCGTATGTTCGTGTCCGCCAAGGACATGCACTACACGACGAGCGACGGCCGCAAGGTGCTCGACGGCACCGCCGGTCTCTGGTGCGTGAACGCCGGCCACTGCCGGCCGAAGATCACCGAAGCAATCCAGAGTCAGGCGGCGGAGCTCGACTATGCGCCGGCCTTCCAGATGGGCCATCCGATCGTGTTCGAGCTGGCGAACCGCCTGGTCGACATCGCGCCGAAGGGCATGGACCACGTCTTCTTCACCAATTCCGGTTCTGAATCGGTCGAGACCGCGCTGAAGATGGCGATCGCCTATCACCGCGTCAGGGGCGAGGGCTCGCGCACCCGCCTGATCGGTCGCGAGCGCGGCTATCACGGCGTCAATTTCGGCGGCATTTCCGTCGGCGGCATCGTCAGCAATCGCAAGATGTTCGGCACGCTGCTCGGCGGCGTCGACCATCTGCCGCACACCCATCTTCCGGAGAAGAACGCCTTCTCGAAGGGCGTGCCTGAGCATGGCGCGGAACTGGCAAACGATCTCGAACGCATCATCGCGCTGCATGACGCCTCGACCATCGCGGCCGTCATCGTCGAGCCGGTCGCGGGCTCGACCGGCGTCATCCTGCCGCCGAAGGGCTATCTGCAGAAGCTGCGCGAGATCTGCACCAAGCACGGCATCCTGTTGATCTTCGACGAGGTCATCACCGGTTTCGGCCGCCTTGGCGCACCGTTCGCGGCGGACTATTTCGGCGTCACGCCGGACATCATGACCACGGCCAAGGGCGTGTCCAACGGCGTCATCCCGATGGGCGCGGTGTTCGTCAAGAAGGAGATCCACGACGCCTTCATGACCGGCCCCGAGCACATGATCGAGTTCTTCCACGGCTACACCTATTCGGGCAATCCGATCGCCTGCGCCGCGGCTCTCGGCACCTTGGACACCTACAAGGAAGAGGGCTTGCTGACCCGCGGCGAGGAACTCTCTTCCTACTGGGAAGATGCGCTGCATTCGCTCAAGGGCGAGCCGCATGTCATCGACATCCGCAATATCGGCCTGATCGGCGCGATCGAGCTGGCGCCGATCGCCGGCAGCCCGACCAAGCGGGCCTTCTCGGCCTTCGTCAAGGCGTTCGAGCGCGGCGCGCTGATCCGCACCACCGGTGACATCATCGCGCTGTCGCCGCCGCTGATCATCACCAAGGGCCAGATCAACGAACTGATCGACCATGTCAGGGACGTTCTGCGCTCGATAGACTAAACTGCTTCAACCGGTCGGGCGGCGTCGGGAACCGCCGCCTGACGGTGACATGAAATGAGAGGACTTTGAATGGCCGCCCCCGGCGAGAATCTGCGAGTGAATTCAGACCGTTTGTGGGATTCCATAATGGAGATGGCGAAGATTGGTCCCGGCATTGCCGGCGGCAACAATCGCCAGACGCTCACCGATTCCGACAGAGAAGGTCGCGAGCTGTTCAAGTCCTGGTGCGACCAGGCCGGGCTCACCATGGGCGTGGACCAGATGGGCACCATGTTCATGACTCGCGCCGGCACCGATCCGGACGCGCTGCCCGTCTATGTCGGCTCCCACCTCGATACCCAGCCGACCGGCGGCAAATATGACGGCGTGCTCGGCGTGCTGTCGGGTCTGGAGGTCGTGCGCTCGCTCAACGATCTCGGCATCAAGACCAAGCATCCGATCGTCGTCACCAACTGGACGAACGAGGAGGGCGCGCGTTTCGCCCCGGCCATGCTTGCCTCCGGCGTGTTCGCCGGCGTGCATACGCAGGATTACGCCTATGGCCGCAAGGACCTCGACGGTCTGACCTTCGGCGACGAGCTGAAGCGGATCGGTTGGGTCGGCGACGAGAAGGTCGGCGCGCGCAAGATGCACGCCTATTTCGAGTATCACATCGAGCAGGGGCCGATCCTCGAGGCCGAGAACAAGCAGATTGGCGTGGTCACCCACTGCCAGGGCCTTTGGTGGCTGGAATTCACACTGACCGGCAGGGAGGCGCATACCGGCTCGACTCCGATGAACATGCGCGTCAATGCGGGCCTCGCCATGGCGCGTATCCTGGAGATGGTGCAGACGGTCGCCATGGAGAACCAGCCGGGCGCCGTCGGCGGCGTCGGCCAGGTGAAGTTCTCGCCGAATTCCCGCAACGTTCTGCCGGGCACGGTGATCTTCACCGTCGACATCCGCTCGCCCGACCAGGCCAAACTCGACGGCATGCGCGCCCGCATAGAGAAGGAAGCGCCGAAGATCTGCGAGGCGCTCGGCGTGAAATGCTCGGTCGAGGCGGTCGGCCATTTCGATCCGGTGACCTTCGATCCGACGCTGGTCGGCCGTGTCCGCACGGCTGCCGAGAAACTCGGCTACAGCCACATGAACATCATTTCGGGCGCCGGCCACGATGCTTGCTGGGCGGCCAAGGTCGCGCCGGCGACCATGGTGATGTGCCCCTGCGTCGGCGGGCTCAGCCACAACGAGGCCGAGGACATCTCCAAGGAATGGGCGGCGGCGGGCGCCGACGTGCTGTTCCACGCGGTGGTCGAGACGGCGGGAATTGTCGAATGACCGAATAGACGTCACCTCGAAAAGCCGCTCGCAAAGAAGCGCGAAAAAGATCAGGGGAACAGATATGACCAAAGTCATCAAGAACGGCACCATCGTCACCGCCGACCGCACGTGGAAGGCCGACGTGGTGTTCAGCCACGGCAAGATCATCGCCATCGGCTCGGACCTGCACGGCGACCACGAGTTCGACGCTACGGGCTGCTACGTCATGCCGGGCGGCATCGACCCGCACACCCATCTCGAAATGCCTTTCATGGGCACCTATTCGGCCGACGATTTCGAGTCCGGCACGCGCGCGGCACTCTCCGGCGGCACGACCATGGTCGTCGATTTCTGCCTGCCGGCGCCGCAGCAGTCGCTGCTCGAAGCCCTGCAGATGTGGGACAACAAGACCTCGAAGGCGTCCTGCGACTATTCCTTCCATATGGCCATCACCTGGTGGGGCAAGCAGGTGTTCGACGAGATGGCGACCGTCGTCGACAGGGGCATCACCTCGTTCAAGCACTTCATGGCCTACAAGGGCGCGCTGATGGTCGACGACGACGAGATGTATGCGTCGTTCCAGCGCTGCGCCGATCTCGGCGCGCTGCCGCTCGTCCATGCCGAAAATGGCGACGTGGTTGCGGCCCTCTCGCAAAAACTGCTTGCCGCCGGCAACAACGGGCCCGAGGGCCATGCCTATTCGCGTCCGCCGGAGGTGGAAGGCGAGGCGACAAATCGCGCCATAATGATCGCCGACATGGCCGGCGTGCCGCTCTATGTCGTGCATGTCTCCTGCGAGCAGAGCCACGAGGCCATCCGCCGCGCGCGCCAGAAGGGCATGCGCGTTTTCGGCGAGCCGCTGATCCAGCACCTGACGCTCGACGAGACCGAATATTTCAACAAGGACTGGGACCATGCGGCGCGCCGCGTGATGAGCCCGCCTTTCCGCAGCAAGTGGCATCAGGATTCGCTGTGGGCCGGCCTGCAGGCCGGCTCGCTGCAGGTGGTGGCGACCGACCACTGTTCCTTCACCACCAAGCAGAAGCGCAACGGCCTCGGAGACTTCACCAAGATTCCGAACGGCACCGGCGGCCTCGAGGACCGTTTGCCCATCCTGTGGACAACCGGCGTCAACACCGGCCGGCTGACGATGAACGAGTTCGTCGCGGTGACCTCGACCAACATCGCCAAGATCCTCAATATGTATCCGAAGAAGGGCGCGATCGTCGAAGGCGCGGATGCCGACATCGTGGTCTGGGACCCAAAGCGAAAGAAGACGATCTCGGCCAAGAAGCAGCAGTCGGTGATCGACTACAACGTCTTCGAAGGCTTCGAGGTGACCGGCCTGCCGCGCTTCGTCTTCTCGCGCGGCGAGCTGTCGATCGAGGAGTCGGACGTCAAGGCCAAGATCGGCCATGGCGAATTCGTCGCCCGCGAGCCGAACGCTGCGGTCAACCGGGCGCTGTCGACCTGGAAGGAGATTTCCGCGCCACGCAAGGTGGAGCGGTCCGGCATTCCGGCGACCGGAGTTTGAGCGTGCGGATAGCTCACCTTATCATCGCGGCAGCCGTGCTGCTGACCGCAGGCTCGGCCTTTGCTGCCGGCATCGACCTCAGCAAGCCTTACGGCGACAAGTATGGCTGTATCAACAGAAACGGTCAGGAAGTCGCCGCCGATCAGATGCTGCTTCTGACCGACAAGGAGCTGATCACTGCAGCCAGCGCCTGCACCTTCAGCGACAAGCAGATGCAGGCCGATGGTTCGCTTGTGGTGACAGCAAAATGTGAGGCGGAAGGCGAAGAGGGGCAGTCGCCGACAAAGTTCATCATCAAGCGCAGCAAGAAGAATGCGAAGAAGCTGGTGGTGACCGACCAGGACGGCAATGCAATGGGCGAAGTCTCCCGGTGCAAATAGCGGCGAGAGAGATCCCTCCGGCCTCAGGCGACCAACGCATCCAGCTCCGGCAGCAGGACGACGCTTTCCTGCTCGTTGGGATCGGTGCGGGCAATGACCGCCGAAGAGGGCGCGCCGCTGAGATTTGCAGGCAAATGCGGCATTCCGGCCGGGATGTAGAAGAGATCGCCGGCCTTGACGACGATGTGGTGCTCGAGCCGGTCGCCGTACCAGGTATGGACCTCGCCGGAGAGCACATAGATCGCCGTCTCGTGGTTCTCATGCATATGCGCCTTGGCGCGGGCGCCGGGCGGCATGGTCAAGAGATGCATGCAGATGCCGGAAGAGCCGACGGTCTCGGCGGCGATACCGGCGAAGTAGCTCAGCCCCTGCTTGCCTTCATAAGTGCTTTCAGGGCGAATAAGATGACAAGTGGGTTTAGGCGACATAGGCAAGCCTCCGGGCGGCGTCGATCTGTTGGGACAGGACGAGTGGAAAGCAACATAAACGCAAAATCAACCGGATTCCGGCCAGCGCGGCAACGGCTGCGAAAGGCAGGCTGCAGCCAATGAGCGGACAGTCGCCAGCAGTCGTTTCGGCAAGCAAGCTCGGCCTCACCTTCCAGACCAATGACGGTCCGGTGCAGGCTCTGTCCAATGTCGATCTCACCATCAACAAGGGCGAATTCGTCTCCTTCATCGGCCCCTCCGGCTGCGGCAAGACGACGTTGCTGCGCGTCATCGCCGACCTGGAGAAGCCGACATCGGGAACGATCTCCATCAACGGGATTTCGCCGGAGCAGGCGCGCGAGAAGCGCGCTTACGGCTATGTCTTCCAGGCGGCGGCGCTGTTCCCGTGGCGCACGATCGAGCGCAACGTGGCGCTGCCGCTGGAGATCATCGGCCTCAGCCAGGCCGAGCAGGCGGAGCGCATCAAGCGCACCATGGAGCTGGTCAACCTCTCCGGCTTCGAGAAGAAATATCCCTGGCAGCTTTCCGGCGGCATGCAGCAGCGCGCCTCGATCGCGCGCGCGCTCGCCTTCGACGCCGACCTGCTCCTTATGGACGAGCCGTTCGGCGCGCTCGACGAGATCGTGCGCGACCATTTGAACGAACAGCTCCTCGAGCTCTGGGACCGCACCAACAAGACGATCTGCTTCGTCACCCATTCGATCCCCGAGGCAGTCTATCTGTCGACGCGCATCGTCGTCATGTCGCCGCGGCCGGGCCGCGTTACAGACATCATCGAATCGACGCTGCCTAGGAAGCGGCCGCTCGACATCCGCGAGACGCCGGAATTCCTGGCGATCGCCGCGCGCGTGCGCGATGGCTTGAGGGCTGGGCACAGCTATGATGATTGAGGGTGATCTTCCTCCTCTCCCCGACGGGGAGAGGGTGGCCGGAGCGAAGCGGAGGTCGGGTGAGGAGGCGGCCGCCCACCGCTTCGTCACCCGAGGGCGGAGCAGGGGGGCCAACGCGCATGTAGTGGGAGCCGCCCATCGCGATTTCGTCATCCTAGGGCGGAGCGACGCGAAGCGGAGTGCAGACCCTAGGATCCATGCCGTGACCTCGGCCGAAGGGTCAAAACGGCGAAGAATGGCCACTAAATGCCGCGCGGCGCAGGGAGCCCTATTCTGCACCGCTGCGAAGCCGAGAAGGAACGGCATGGATCCTAGGGTCTGCGCTGCGTCGCTTCGCTCCTTGCTCCGCCCTAGGATGACGAACAACGCGCCGCGCCACGCTCTATCGCTGAGACGAGGGGAGCGGTAGATGGACTCCTTCCGCTCCAAGATCATCCCCGTCACCACCATCCTCGCCGGCGTGGTTGTTCTCTGGTATGTCTTCGCCGTCATCCTCAACGCGCCGTTCCAGCGCGATCTCGACCAACGGGCGAACCAGACCCGCGGCACCGTCGAATTCATCGGCAAGACGCTGTCGCAGCCGAAGCCGACGCTGCCGGCGCCGCATCAGGTGGCGGCGAACTTCTTCGAGAACACATTCCTGCGCAGCGTCACCTCGAACCGCAGCCTGGTCTACAACGCCTGGGTCACGCTGTCCTCGACGCTGCTCGGCTTTGCCTTCGGCACGGCGCTCGGCATCGTCATCGCGGTCGGCATCGTGCATGTGACGACGCTCGACCGCAGCCTGATGCCGTGGATCATCGCATCGCAGACCATTCCGATCCTGGCGGTGGCGCCGATGATCATCGTGGTGCTGGCGGCGGTCGGCATCACCGGCCTGATCCCCAAAGCGTTGATCTCGACCTATCTCTCCTTCTTCCCGGTCGCCGTCGGCATGGTGAAGGGCCTGCGCTCGCCCGAGATCATGCATCTCGACCTGATGCACACCTACAATGCCAGCGCCTCGCAGACCTTCTGGAAACTTCGCGTGCCGGCCTCGGTGCCGTTCCTGTTCACCTCGATGAAGGTGGCGGTGGCGGCGAGCCTGGTCGGCGCCATCGTCGGCGAGTTGCCGACCGGCGCCGTCGCCGGTATCGGCGCCAAGCTGCTCTCCGGCGCCTATTACAGCCAGACCATCGACATATGGTCGGCGCTGGTCGCAGGCTCGGTGGTTGCCGCACTTCTGGTCATGGTGGTCGGCATCGCCGGCCGCCTTGTCGACCGCGCCATGGGCGGGAGGCCGGCATGACCAGGCTGAAACCGTCCTGGCAATCGGTGCTGGCGATCCTCTTTTGCCTCATTGCCTTCGCGCTTGGCGCAATGTCGAAACCGGAAGCGGCCGCGCTCGCGCAGCCCACGGCAACGATCGCCTACCCGTATATGGGCACGAAGGGGCTGATCCTCGGCTTGCTGCTGATCGCGGCGCTGGTATCGGCGGTCAGGCTCGCGCCTATCGTCGAGGCTGTGATCCTGTTCATCGGCGCCCATGTCGCCGCCTGGCTTCTGATCAAAGGCATCGCCGGTTTCGAGGGCACGGCGTTGGCGCCCTATTTCCTGGCTCTCGCCGCGGCCTGGCTGCTCGCCTGGCGCTGCGCGGCCCTGTTATCCTCCCTGCGACCCACTGCGAGTGGGGCGAAGACTGGACTGCGCCTGATCATCCCGGCGATCTTTGGCGCCTGGATCCTGATCATCTGGGAGGCGGTGACACGCGGCGCCGGTATCCCCTTCATTCTGCTGCCGCCGCCGAGCGCCATTGGCGCGCGCATTGCCAACGCGCTGCCGATCCTGGGCGAGGATGTGCGGCAGACGATCTTCAAGGCGGTTCTGGTCGGCTATATCGTCGGCAACCTCGCCGGCTTCGTCGTCGCCATCCTTGCCGACCGCGTACCGTTCCTCAGGCGCGGGCTGCTGCCGATCGGCAACATGGTTTCGGCACTGCCGATCATCGGCGTCGCGCCGATCATGGTGATGTGGTTCGGCTTCGACTGGCCGTCCAAGGCGGCGGTCGTCATTATCATGACCTTCTTCCCGATGCTGGTGAACACGGTCGCCGGGCTTGCCGCATCCGGCCACATGGAGCGCGACTTGATGCGCACTTATGCCTCGGGTTATTGGCCGACGCTTCTGAAGCTCAGGCTGCCGGCGGCGATGCCGTTCATCTTCAACGCGCTGAAGATCAATTCGACGCTGGCGCTGATCGGCGCCATCGTCGCGGAGTTCTTCGGCACGCCTGTCGTCGGCATGGGATTCCGCATTTCGACCGAAGTCGGACGGATGAACATCGACATGGTTTGGGCCGAAATCGCAGTTGCAGCACTGGCGGGTTCGGTCTTTTATGGCGTGGTCGCTCTTATCGAGAGAGCCGTCACGTTTTGGCATCCCTCTGTCCGTGGTGGATAGGGGCGGTGGGTTTGGGTGCTAACTTCAGAGGGTAAAAATATGAAAAGACTGGTAATTTCTGCTCTAGCCGGCGCGATGTCGCTGGCCGCTTTCCAGGCTATGGCCGCCGACAAGGTGACGCTGCAGCTGAAATGGGTCACGCAGGCGCAGTTCGCCGGTTACTATGTCGCCAAGGCCAAGGGCTTCTATGATGCCGAGGGCCTCGATGTCGACATCAAGCCGGGCGGTCCGGACATCGCGCCGGAGCAGGTGATCGCCGGCGGCGGCGCCGATGTCATCGTCGACTGGATGGGTGGCGCGCTGGCGGCTCGCGAAAAGGGCGTGCCGCTGGTCAACATCGCGCAGCCGTTCAAGAAGGCCGGCATGGAGCTGGTCTGCCCGAAGGACGGCCCGATCAAGACCGAAGCCGACTTCAAGGGTCATACGCTCGGCGTCTGGTTCTTCGGCAACGAATATCCATTCTACGCCTGGATGAACAAACTCGGCCTCAAGACCGACGGCGGCAAGGACGGCGTCACCGTGCTGAAGCAGAGCTTCGACGTGCAGCCGTTGATCCAGAAGCAGGCGGACTGCATCTCGGTCATGACCTATAACGAGTACTGGCAGCTGATCGACGCCGGCTACAAGCCGGAGCAGCTCACCGTCTTCAACTATTCGGCCATGGGCAACGACCTGCTCGAGGACGGGCTCTACGCGCTTGAGGACAAGCTGAAGGACCCGGCCTTCGAGGACAAGATGGTGCGTTTCGTGCGCGCCTCGATGAAGGGCTGGAAATACGCCGTCGACAATTCGGACGAAGCGGCCGGTATCGTCATGGACAATGGCGGCCAGGACGAGAACCACCAGAAGCGCATGATGGGCGAGGTCGCCAAGCTGATCGACAATGCCGACGGCAAGCTCGACCCGGCGACCTACGAGCGCACTGCCAAGGCGCTGCTCGACCAGAAGATCATCGCCAAGGAGCCTTCGGGCGCCTACACGACCGCGATCACCGACAAGGCGATCAAGTAAAGGTCAGGCTTCTGCAACGGAGTTGAAAGGGGCGGGCGACCGCCCCTTTTTGGTTGGCGCCGGTAAAATATGCGTGCGCAGGGATACAAAGCGCCGGCCAACCGTTGCTGTAAGTGCATCCGCGCGCCGGGGGAGCCGTGGCGGACGCGTCAGCAAACGGAGGTCCTCAATGCGTATCTACTCCTTGCCGCTGCTTTCGGCGCTCGCGGTTTCGACCGCCTTCCTGCTCGCCTCGCCGGCCATGGCCGAGACGATGAAATTCAAGGCGACGCTCGATGGCAGCCAGCAGAACCCGCCCGTCACGACCAAGGGCAAGGGAACTGCCACGCTCACATTCAACACCACCAGCAAGAAGCTCAGCTGGAACGTCAAATATTCCGGTCTCAGCGGGCCGGCGTCGGCCGGTCACATTCACGGTCCGGCGGCAAAGGGTGAAAACGCGGATCCCGTAATCCCGTTCAAGAAGGTCAAGAGCCCGATCAAGGGCTCGGCGACGCTGACGGATGCCCAGGCCACCGACCTGGACGCCGGCAAATACTACGTCAACATCCACACCGCCGCTAACCCGGACGGCGAGATCCGAGGACAGATCGAGAAATCAACAGGCGCATCGATGTAGCAGCCTTCCGCAGCAGAAACGAGGCGGGCAACCGCCTCTTTTCCTGTTTGTGTTTTGCATGTCGTTTTCCCAAAAATTGCTCTGCCTTTTTGGGCGACGTCGTTGATCACGACTTGTGGCGGATCTGCGTCAGCGTGCGGGTCGGCGTGATCGCTTCGGGGTCGAGCCTGATCTCGACGATCGCGGGCTTGCCGCTGCCGCGCGCGCTTTCGAAGGCGGCAGCGAAATCCCCGGTCTTTTCGACCGTCTCGCCATGGCCGCCATAGGCGCGGGCGAGAGCGGCGAAGTCCGGGTTCTTGAGGTCGGTGGCGACGACGCGGTTCGGATACTCCCGCTCCTGATGCATGCGGATCGTGCCGTAGATGCCATTGTTGACCACCACGACGATGATCGGCAGGCCGTATTGCACGGCGGTCGCGAATTCCTGCCCGTTCATCAGGAAGCAGCCGTCGCCGGCAAAGGCGACAATGGTGCGATCCGGGAACAACGCCTTGGCGGCAACGGCCGCCGGTGTGCCATAGCCCATCGAGCCGGAGGTCGGGGCGGCCTGCGTGGCGAAGCGGCGGAAGCGGTGGAAGCGGTGCACCCAGGTGGCGTAATTACCGGCGCCGTTGGTGAGGATGGCGTCCTCCGGCAGCACCTTTTCCAGATAGTTCATGATCGGCCCCATCTGGACGGCGCCGGGCCCGGTCTCGGGCGGCGTCGACCACTCGAGGTAGGCGGCGTGAGCTTTCGCCGTCTCGTCCGCCCATGACGGCGTGCCGGCCGGCTTGCGCTTGGCGAAAGCCTCGACGAAAGCCGCGGGCGAGGCGTTGATCGCCAGCGTCGGCCGGTAGACGCGGCCGAGCTCGCCGGCATCGGCGTGGACATGCACCAGCGCCTGGTCGGGGTAGGGGCTCTTCAGCAGCGTGTAATCCGAGGACGGCATCTCGCCCAGGCGACCGCCGATCAGCAATACGACATCGGCCTGCTTGATCTGCGCCGCCAGCTTCGGATTGATGCCGATCCCGACATCGCCGGCGTAGTTCGGGTGCAAATGATCGAACAGCATCTGGCGGCGGAAGGAGCAGCCGACGGGCAGTGCCCATGCCTCGGCGATCAAGCGCATATGCGCCACCGCTTCTTCATTCCAGCGCGTGCCGCCGAGGATGACAAATGGGCGCTTCGCGTTGCTCAACAGCATTTCAAGCGCGTCGAGCTCGGTCTCGCCGGGATGCGTCTCGACCGGCGTGTGCGGAAGCGCCTCCGGCGCCTCGACCTCGCTGGTCAGCATGTCCTCGGGCAGCGAGATGACGACCGGGCCGGGGCGGCCGGATGTCGCGACGGCAAAGGCGCGGGTGACGAATTCCGGGATGCGCGCGGCATCGTCGATCTCGACCACCCATTTGGCGATGTCGCCGAAGAAGCGCTTGTAGTCGACCTCCTGAAAAGCCTCGCGCTCCTTGGCGTGACTGGCGACCTGGCCGATGAACAGGATCAGCGGCACCGAATCCTGCATGGCGATGTGGATGCCGGCGGAAGCGTTGGTGGCGCCGGGGCCGCGGGTGACGAAGCAGATGCCGGGCTTGCCGGTCAGGCGCCCCTGACAGTCGGCCATCATCGCTGCACCCCCTTCCTGGCGGCAGACGATGGTGCGGATCGAGGAGTCGTGCAGCGCGTCGAGCACAGCCAGATAAGATTCGCCGGGCACGCAGAAGATGCGGTCGGTGCCGTTCGCTTCGAGCGCCTCGACGATCAGTTGTCCGCCGGTCTTCATTTTGCTGATCTCTCCAGTTCGGCAAGGATTTCTGCAGTGTGCTCGCCAAGACGCGGCGAGGGGCGCTCGTAGACGAGCGGCGTGCCCGACATCACCATCGGTGCGCGCACGGAAGGCAGCAAATTGCCATGCCCGTCGTCGAGGTCGAGCCGCATGCCGCGCGCGATCGTCTGCGGATCGGCGAACATCTGGCCGATCGTGTTGATCGGGCTCGCCGGAACGCCGGCCGCTTCGAGCTTGGCCAAAAGCGGATCGCGATCCCAGGTGCTCAATACCTCGATGATCAGCTCGCGCAGTTTCGCGCGGTTGGCGACGCGGGCGGGATTGGTGGCGAAATCCGGATTGGCGGGCAGGTCGGTGAGGCCAACTACCGCACAGAACTTGGCGAACTGGCCGTCATTGCCGACGGCAAGGATGATATGGCCATCCTTCACCGGCAGCACCTCGTAAGGCGCTATATTCATATGCGCGTTGCCCATCTGCACCGGCGATTTGCCGGAAACCAGATAGTTGAGGTTCTGGTTGCCGAGCGCCGAGATCTGGCTGTCGTAGAGCGCCATGTCGATGTGCTGGCCTTCGCCGGTCTTCTCGGCATGGCGCAGCGCCGCCTGGATGGCGATCACGGAATAGAGGCCGGTGAACAGGTCGGAGATGGCGACGCCAGCCTTCTGCGGCTCGCGGCCGGCCTCGCCGGTGATCGACATCATGCCGGCCATCGCCTGGATGATGAAGTCGTAGCCGGCGCGTGGCGCATACGGGCCATCCTGGCCGAAGCCGGTGATCGAGCAATAGACGAGGCGCGGGTTGGTCTTCTTCAGGCTCTCGTAATCGAGGCCGTATTTCTTCAACCCGCCGAGCTTGAAGTTCTCGATCAGCACGTCGGCCGTGGCGATGAGGCGGCGCAGCGGGTCGGCGCCCTCGGGCTTGGAGAAATCGATGGCGATCGAGCGCTTGCCGCGATTGCAGGAATGATAATAGGCGGCCGACAGGTTCTCGCCGTCATGGCTCATGACGAAGGGCGGCCCCCATTTGCGGGTGTCGTCGCCGCCGTCCGGGCTCTCGACCTTGATGACATCGGCGCCGAGGTCGGCGAGCAACTGGCCGGCCCAAGGTCCCGCCAGGATGCGGGCCAGTTCGATAACGCGGATGCCTTTCAGCGGAGGTTCAGCCATGGATCACCGTGGTTTGACGAAGCGCAGCCTCTATCAATCGTAGCAGGCTGTGTCACGACTCATGCTGTAGGCCACGCCGATCACGACTTCAGCACGTTGTCTGCCCAGGCGGAGAAATCGTTCATGACGAGATCTCGATTGACCTCGTTCAGGCTTTCGTGCCGCGTCTCCGCGTAAACCTTTGAAACCAGATTCGAAAAGCCCATTCGGTCCATGCGCCGGGCGAGGTGGCTAACCGCCTTACCATAGTCCGAAGCCGGGTCCCTCTCGCCGCCGACCAGGTTGACGGGAAGGTCGCGCCGCACGCCGGTAAAGCTGGAATCCTTGCCGGCGTAAAGCGCCATCTCGACAACATCGCGCCACATCGAGATGGAGGCATCCCAGCCGCAGAGCGGATCGGCGATGTATTTGTCGACCTCGACCGGATCGCGCGACAGCCAGTCGAACAGGGTCCTGTGGTTGGGCACGGCCTTGCCCCAGGCCTGGAAGGTGAGCCTCGGCAGCAGGCGCGACGGCACGTCCGATCCCAGCCGCATCCGCTCCCAGCCGAGGATGCCCAGCGCCAGCTGGCCGAGCAGGCCTTGCGAGAAATTGCCGTTCCAGATCGCGGCGGCATGGATGCGCCCGGAATGGCGCAGGATGAAATTCAGCGCGATCGAGGCGCCGAGCGAATGTCCAAAAGCGATCACCGGCAATCCTGGATGCTCTGCGGCGATCAGATCATGCACCGCGCCGACATCGGCGATCACCTTGGCGATGCCGTCGACGTCGGCGAACCTGCCGAGCGGCGCGTCGGGCGCCTTTGTCGCGCCATGGCCGCGATGGTCATGGGCGTAAACATGAAAGCCGCGTTCGGCGAGGAAATCGGCAAAGCGGGCGTAACGCGCCGCATGCTCGGCCAGGCCGTGATTGATCTGGATGACGGCGCGCGGAGATGTCCGCGCTTGTCTCACATAGAGGTTGAGGTCGGCCCCGGTCGGTGAGGCCAGCCTGGTCTTCCTGTCAAATGGCATGTCTCGCTCCCTTCGCGACTGATGGGCGAGGGTTTCGACGGCGTCAAGAGAGCGCGGTCCTTTCGACCGGATCGGGCGCGCCCATCGCTCTCCTGGGGATTATTTTCGCGCGACGAAAAAGATCGTAATTCTGACACTTCGCCTGTTCTAGTGTGACGAATTCAATACGGTTCAATGATCGCCGGGAGAGCGGGAATGCGGGCTTGGGCATTGTGGGGTTCGGTTGTTCTGGCTCTGGTTGGCGCCGACGCGGCGCATGCCGATGTGAAGATGAGCGGCACCTTCGTGGCCGACAGCGCCTGTCCTGCGACGCAAGCCATCAAGAGCGGCAAGAATCCCGGCGACGTGTCCACTCAAACAGGACAGAGCTACCAGCTTTTGGCCGGCAACAAGGACGAACCCACCCACTACCTCATCCAGGTTCCGGGAGCCGATCCGGAACGGCGTTGGGTGAGGATCGGCTGCGGCCATGTCACCGGCGGCGGCGCCGCGGCCGCACCGGCATCCGCCGGCCAGGCCAAGCCGTCGCAGCCCGCCTCCGGCAAGCCTGAATATGTCTTCGCTCTGAGCTGGCAGCCCGCCTTCTGCGAGACCAAGGGCAGCAAGCCCGAATGCAAGGCACAGAGCCCCAGCGAGTTCGATGCTTCCCACTTCACCCTGCATGGGCTGTGGCCGCAGCCGAACGGCAATTTCTATTGCCAGGTGTCGGCCGGCGACAAGGCCAACGACAACCCCGCGCATTGGGGGGACCTGCCGCCCGTCAATCTCGATGCCGGCACGCGCGCCGAGCTCGACCAGGTTATGCCGGGCACGGCTTCCAAGCTCGAACGCCATGAGTGGATCAAGCACGGCACCTGCTACGGCAAGAGCCAGCAGGACTATTTCTCCGACGCGCTCAATCTGATGCGCGCGGTGAATGCCTCGCCGGTGCGCGACCTCTTCACCAAGAACATCGGCAAGCAGTTGACGTCGGAGCAGATCCGCAATGCCTTCGACAAGGCCTTCGGCGCCGGCGCCGGCGACCGGGTGCGCGTTTCCTGCCTGGTCGATCCGTCGAGCGGCCGGCGGCTGATCGGCGAGCTGACGCTCGGCCTCTCCGGCCCGATCGGTCCCGACAGCAAGCTCGCCGACCTGCTCATGGCTTCGGCGCCGACGGGCAAGGCCGGTTGCCCGAAGGGCACGGTCGACGCGATCGGGTTTCAGTAAGAGCTCGGCAGCCGGGTTTTGGCTGTCGAAGTCAGGCGGTCTTCGGAGCTGCCCGTCGGTTGTTGGCGTCGCTGCCCGGCTCGCCGACCACCCTGTCGCGGCCGCTCGACTTGGCCTTGTAGAGGCGCTGGTCGGCCAATGCGAAAATGTCGGCCAGGCAGCGCGTCGTCTCGCCGACCGTCGAGACGCCGGCGCTGACGGTTATGTTGAAACGGCTGGTATGGCCTGAGGTCTTGACTGCGTTCCTGATGCTTTCGCCGAGCAGCTTTGCCAGCGAATGCGGCCGAGGGCACAGGATCGCGAACTCCTCGCCACCGATCCTGAACACCTGGTCCTCGCTTCCGACAGTCTCGATCAGCGCGGCGGTTATCGATTTCAGCACCTTGTCGCCCTCGGCATGGCCGAACCGGTCGTTGATCGATTTGAAATGGTCGACATCGACGATCAGCAGACTGAGCGGCTTGGCGGTCCGGATGCACGCCGCGACAGCCGCCTCGCCGTCGGCATCGAAGCTGCCGCGATGCAGCAGTCCTGTCAGGCCGTCGCGGCCGACATGCTTGACCAGCGCCTCGTAGCGTTCGCGATAGGTGAGGGTGTCGAAAATGTCGGAGAGGCCGCGCGGCACGGCAATCTCGTGGTCTTCCACCCATTCGAGGTAGGCGACAAGCATGCCGCTGTAGACGAGTGCCGCGGCCATCTTGGCGAACCAGCCGCCGAAGAAGACCTCGATCGGCGCACCGGCGACGAAATGCAGCGCCGTGAAGAAGCCGGCCTGGTCGAATGTCAGCACGCAGGCGACCGAAGCCAGGATGCGTGCAAGAGGCAAATGGCGCAGATAGGCGCCGAGCTTTTCGTAGAGCAGGATGATCAGGATGGCGTCGACGAAGAGCAGCGAGGTGCCCCACGCCATCAGCCAGCCCATCTCGTCGATGAAGCCGATATCCGGCATCTTGCCGTCCGGAAGCGGCGAGATCGCGTGCAAACGCAGGACGAGCACGAGAGCGATCATCAGCGCATTGCCGAGCAGCAGGCCGTAGATCGGCTGGCGGACGGTCGCGGCGTCCTCCTTCATATACAGAAGAAGCAGCATCACCAGCTTGCCGGAGAACATCACGGCGGAGCCGGGCGAGACCATGCCGAAGGGCAGCGCGACATAGAAGGTGCTGGCGAGGTAGGTTTCGAGGAAATGCATGACGCCGAGCGCGCAGATGAACACGCCGAGCCCGATGCGGCGCCGGAAGCGGAAGAGCGTCACCATGGCGCCGAAGTACAGAACCGCTTCGGCAAGCAGCAAGGAACCGTTCAGCACGTCGTCGATCCGATCTCTCCCGAAAATCGCGGCCTTGCCGCGATTCCCCAACCTTCTTCGTTCTGAAGGGGAATGGTTAACCGCTGCTTTCACCGGCTCGGGCCGTGCAAGGATTTGATCGACTACGCATGGCTGCCTCCAACCCAGCGAAAGCCTCAGGAAGGTCCGGGATGCTGAAAGCGATTGCCGTTAGGCGCTTCATCGCCTACATAGCGCGCAACCCCCATCCAATGTGACACCTCAGTTTCCAGGGAAAGCGCGCGTGGCTCGCCAGTTCATCTATCACATGTCCGGCCTGTCGAAGGCCTACGGCACCAAGAAGGTGCTCGACAACATCCACCTGTCCTTCTACCCGGATGCCAAGATCGGCATCCTCGGCCCCAACGGTTCGGGTAAGTCGACGATCCTGCGCATCATGGCCGGGCTCGACAAGGAGTATCAGGGCGAGGCGTGGCTGGCCGAGGGCGCGACCGTGGGCTACCTCGCGCAGGAGCCGCAGCTCGACCCCAGCAAGACCGTGCGTGAAAACGTCATGGACGGCGTCGCCAGGAAGACCGCCATCATCGAGCGCTACAACGAGCTGATGATGAACTATTCCGACGAGACGGCCGACGAGTCCGCCAAGCTGCAGGACGAGATGGATCGCCTCAACCTGTGGGATCTCGAGCAGCAGGTCGAGATGGCGATGGACGCGCTGCAGTGCCCGCCCGCAGATTCCGAGGTGACCAACCTGTCGGGCGGCGAGCGCCGCCGCGTGGCGCTCTGCCGGCTGCTGCTCGAGCAGCCCGACCTGCTGCTGCTCGACGAGCCGACCAACCACCTCGACGCCGAGACCACGCAATGGCTGGAAAAGCACCTGCGCGACTATCCGGGCTCGGTGCTGATCATCACCCACGACCGCTACTTTCTCGACAATGTCACCGGCTGGATCCTCGAGCTCGACCGCGGCCGCGGCATTCCGTACGAGGGCAACTACACCAAGTATCTCGACGCCAAGGCCAAGCGCCTGATCCAGGAAGGCCGCGAGGACGATGCCCGCCAGAAGGCGATCTGGCGCGAGCGCGAGTGGATCCAGTCCTCGCCGAAGGCGCGCCAGACCAAGTCCAAGGCGCGCATCAAGGCCTATGAGGAGCTGGTCGAGCAGTCGCAGAACCGCAGGCCTACCGACACGCAGATCGTCATCCCGTCGAGCGAGCGCCTCGGCAATGTCGTCATCGAGGTCGAGGGCCTCAACAAGGGCTTCGGCGACGAGCTTCTGATCGAGGACCTGTCGTTCAAGCTGCCGCCGGGCGGCATCGTCGGCGTCATCGGCCCGAACGGCGCCGGCAAGACGACGCTGTTCAAGATGATCACCGGCCAGGAAACGCCGGATGCGGGCTCGATCCGCAAGGGCGAAACCGTGAGGCTCGGCTATGTCGACCAGAGCCGCGACGCGCTCGACCCGAACAAGACGGTCTGGGAAGAGATCTCCGGCGGCGCCGAGGTCATCAAGCTCGGCAAGCACGAGGTCAACAGCCGCGCCTACTGCTCGTCGTTCAACTTCCGCGGCGGCGACCAGCAGCAGAAGGTCGGCAACCTCTCGGGCGGCCAGCGCAACCGCGTGCATCTGGCCAAGATGCTGAAGGGCGGCGGCAATGTGCTGCTGCTCGACGAACCGACCAACGACCTCGACACCGAGACGCTGAGCGCGCTGGAAGATGCGCTCGAAGCCTATGCCGGCTGCGCCGTCATCATCAGCCACGACCGCATGTTCCTCGACCGCATGGCGACCCACATGCTCGCCTTCGAGGGGGACGCGCATGTCGAATGGTTCGAAGGCAATTTCGAGGAATATGAGAAGGACAAGCTGCGCCGCCTGGGCGCCGAAGCGGCAACCCCGCACCGCATGACGCACAAGCGGCTGACGCGGTAGGACAGTCCACGGGCGGCGAACAAATACGAGGTTCTGAAATGGCTGACTGGTCCGCCGCCCAATATCTGAAATTCGAGGACGAGCGCACGCGGCCGGCGCGGGACTTGGCGGCACAAGTTCCCGTCGACTTTCCGCGCCGCGTCGTCGATATCGGCTGCGGTCCGGGCAACTCGACGGAGCTTCTGGTCGAGCGCTGGCCGGATGCCGAAGTCCGCGGCTTCGACACTTCGCCCGACATGATCGAGAAGGCGCGGGCGCGGCTGCCCAACGTCAATTTCGAACTTGCGGATGCTTCCACCTGGCAGCCGCAGAAGCCGGTCGACGTGATCTTCGCCAACGCCGTTTTCCAGTGGCTGCCAGAGCATCCGGCGGTGTTCCAGCGGCTGATGGGACTGCTTGCGCCCGGCGGCGCTCTGGCCATCCAGATGCCCGACAATCTCGCCGAACCCTCGCATCAGCTGATGCGCGACACGGCGGCCGAGATGCCGTTCTCGGCGAAGCTGAAAGGCGCCGCGCGCGCGCCGCTGCCGCCGGTTTCCTTCTACTACGATCTCCTGTCGCCGCTCGCGGATCGGGTGGATATCTGGCACACGATCTACAACCATCCGCTGGCCGATGCTGAAGCAATCGTGGAGTGGGTCAAGTCAACGGGGCTGAAGCCCTTCCTCGATCCGCTCGACGGGGACGAGAAGAAGACTTTCCTCGAAAGCTATACCGCCAAGATCGCAAAGGCCTATCCGAAGACGGCGAACGGCAAGGTGCTGCTGCGCTTCCCGCGCATCTTCATCATCGCCAAGCGCGCCTGACCGCGTCCGGTCAACTCATCGCGATAGCCGCGCGCAACAGAGATTTAAGCTGGCATAAACCGGCCAAATGCGACAAGGGTGGCCCGCCCCGCTTCGGCACCAAAAGGTTGCGCCTCGGACGGATTGGACATGCATCGCGTCATCATCAGCGGCATCGGCGCCGAAATCCCCGAGCCAGTCATCACCAATGAAGAGCTGGTCGGAAGCTTCAACAGCTGGGTCGATACCGAAAATGCGCGCCGTGCCGTCACCGGCGAGACGCTGCTGCAGAAGTCGGACAGCGACTTCATCGTCCATGCATCGGGGGTGCAGACCCGCCATGTGATCGAGCGCGAAGGCATCCTCGATCCCACCCGCATGGCGCCACGGATTCCGGCGCGGCCGGATGACGCGCTGTCGCTGCAGGCGGAGTTCGGCATCGCATCCGCCAGGAAAGCGATCGCTCATGCCGGCGTGAAAGCGTCGGATATCGATCTGGTGATCTGCTCGGCCTCGCATCACCAGCGGCCTTATCCGGCGATCGCCATCGAGATGCAGGAGGCGCTGGGCACCAAGGGCGCCGGCTTCGACATGGGGCTGGGCTGCTCTTCCGCCGCGGCGGCGCTGCACATCGCGGTCAACCTGGTCAGGGCAGGGGCGCACAGGCGCATTCTGGTGTCGACGCCGGAAATCATCACCGGCCATCTCAATTTTCGCGACCGGCAGACGCATTTCATCTTCGGCGACGCTTCGGTCGCGATGATCGTCGAAGGGCTCAACCAGGGCGAGAAGCGGCCGGGGCGCTTCGAGGTGCTGGACACGCGCACCTGGACGCAGATGTCGAACAACATCCGCACCAATCTCGGCTACCACACCCGCACCGCCCAGGACGATCCCTACCAGATCAAGCTCGAAGGCAACCTGATCAAGCAGGTCGGCAACAAGGTGTTCAAGGAAGTCACCGTCGCGGGCCATAAATTCATCGTCGAGTTCCTGGCCGAGCATGGGCTGACGCCGAAAGGCATCCGCCGCTTCTGGCTGCATCAGGCCAATGCGCGCATGAACGCGATGATCCTGAAACTCGCCTTCGGCCACGATGTCGACCATGACCGCGCGCCGATGGTGCTGGAGCGGCTCGGCAACACGGCGGGCGCCGGCGCGATCGTGGCGCTGTCCGAAAACCATGCGGACATGAAGGCCGGCGATTTCGGCCTGCTCTGCGCCTTCGGCGCCGGCTATTCGATCGGTGGCGCGCTGCTCAGGATGCTCTGAAAGCCACGGGCGCGAAGGGCACCAGCATCGGCACGCGCCTGGCATAGTCGTCATAGGCGGGGCCGAGCTCGCCGCGCAGGAAGCTCTCTTCCAGTCGCGCCTTGACGACGATGCCGACAAGCAGAAGGCCGGCGCCGGCGATGCCCCAGACCGTGCCCTTCGCAGCCATGGTGGCCAGGATCGACAGCAGCAGGCCCGTGTAGATCGGGTGGCGGACCAGCCGATAGGGACCGGTCTCGACCACGCGATGATCGGCCTTGGCTGTGATGGTGCCGGACCACAGCCTGCCGAGATGCAGGCGCGCCCACCAGGCGAAGGCGATGCCGATGGCGATCAGGGCGACGCAGATCCACGCCTCGGCAAGCGTCGGCGTCCACAGCCGCAGCCTGCCGGCATAGCCGTGCGCCGGCACGAACAGCAGGATGGTGCCGGCGAGCCACAGTACCCGATATTGCGCCTCAGCCCTGAAGCCTGCGCGCTTTTGCGCGGGGTCGGCCCAGAAGGAGGCCAAAGCCCAGGATACGATCCAAGCCAGCCACAAGGCAGCGATTGCGGGTCCGGGATGCATGATCAACCTTTCGTCTTGGCGCCGCCATGAAAGCGACGCCGCGGGGCCAAAGATAGTGGCGGCCAGTAAGAACGTCGTGATCGCAAGGCGGGCGGCGGGCAGACACCGCTCCTATTCGCTCGAACAGCTAAACATCCACTGTACGCCAAAGGCATCGACGAGCATCCCGAAGCTCGTCCCCCAATATCGACGCGCCAGAGGCACGGTGATCCCGCCGCCCTCGGCCATGTTACCGAACAGCGCCCGCATCGTGATGAGGTCGTCGAACTCCAACATCAGCGCCGAGCCTTTCATGGGCTCGGCGTCGTCATTGTCGGATGCGTGAAAAAGGATGCCCGGCCCCTCGAAACGGGCATGCAGCACTTTCCCTCGCATGGCCTCGGTTCGCACGGGCATATTGTTTTCACCCCAGCGCAGCAGGACTGTTCCCCGGCCGAGGCCGCAACATTCGTAAAAGGCGAGAGCCTCCTCGCAGTTGGTCGTGAAGAACAGCGAGGGAGAAAACCGCATCCCGTGTCCTTGCTTCTGAACCGTGGTCGTCATGCGGCGGCCATCGCCGCCGCGACCAGCGCCTCGCCTGAATATTGCCGGCCGCCGATACCCCAGCCGCCGTCGGGCGCATTGAGAATGTTGATCCAGGTATTTTCGGGCCTGTGACCCGGCACGCAAAGGTCGGTGACGATGCTTGCGGCGGCCATGATGAATGCCTCTCGTGCCTCGATGGAGGCAAGGCCTATGTTCGGCAGTTTCAATTCCACCATGACGACAGGCCGGTTGGCACCGCCCGCATAGATGCGATGATTCGGCAGGACATGGACCGTTCCGCCGACGATTGCAGTGAAAAATGCATTCCCGGTGGCTCCGGAGGCCTCGATGAGCGCGGCGCTCAGGCGGGGAAGGATTTCGCGCTCTCCAGCGGCTGTCAGCACGCCTTCGGGCGCGGTCACGGTGATCGGCATGATGGTTTTCCCTTGCTTGCTGCGGATGGCCCTGACGGCTCTGGTGCTTTGCGCTTGTCAGGTTACGTATTGATTGTTACGTTACATCAAATCGGCAAGTCAATAGGTTTCGTATCGATCACTATGGAAAATCTCGAGAAGTCACGCGGCGGCAGGCCGCGTGCATTCGACCCGGAGGTTGCGCTCGACGCCGCGATGCATTTGTTCTGGGAGCATGGCTATGAAGCGACCTCGCTTGCCATGTTGCGCGAGGCCATGGGCCTGACGCCGCCGCAGATCTACAACGCCTTCACCGACAAGGAGACGCTGTTCCGTCGGGCGCTGGCGCGCTACCACGAAAGGGAGATCGGCTTTGCGCTCGACGCGCTTAGCGCGGCGGTGCCCGTCAAGGAGGCGATCCGTTTGCTTCTGATGGGCGCGGCTGAGACCTACACGCGGCCGGGCAAGCCCGGCGGCTGCCTTTTCATTAGCGGTGCGCTGGCGACCTCGCCGCAGGCGCAAGCCGTCGCGGACGAGCTCAAGACATATCGCAAGGCGACCGAAGCGGCGATCGCGGCGCGGCTGGGTACGGGCCAAGAGGCCGGCGAATTGCCGGCGAATCTGTCCGTCGAGCGATTGGCCAAATACCTGACCGGCGTCATGCACGGAATGTCGATCCAGGCGCGCGACGGCGCTTCGGCGGAAGACCTCAGGGCTATGGCCGAGATCGCTCTTGCCGCTTGGGCAGCCGAAGTGCGAAAAGCGGCCGACTCAAATGGCGAAACCGATGCCGGACCTGTTCTTCACGACTGAAACGCCCGTCGAGATCGTGCCGGGCCGCAAGCTCGCGGCGATGGCCGCGGCGCTTTACACGGCGCCTTCCGATCATTTCGAGACAAGACGGGTGGAGGAATTGCGGCTCGGCTTCGACGGCATCGAGGGCGATTTCCATGCCGGCGCGACGCGGCGTTCGGGCGGGCGCGAGCCCTGGTATCCGCGTGGCACCGAGATGCGCAACGAGCGGCAGTTGTCTCTGGTCGCCGCCGACGAACTGGCCATCGTCGCCGAGCGCATGGGCATCGCGGAGATCAAGCCGGAGTGGATCGGCGCCAACCTGCTTATCGAAGGCGTGCCGCATCTTTCCATGCTGCCGGCGGGATCGCTGCTGTTTTTCAAGGGCGGCGTGACCGTCAAGGTCGACGCCCAGAACGGGCCCTGCCGCTTTTCCGGCCGCTCGGTGGCCGAGCATGCCGGCATGACTGATCACGAGGCTGGGGCATTGCTGTTTCCGAAAGCAGCCAAGCGCCTGCGCGGTCTCGTCGCCTGGGTCGAGAAGCCGGGCGTCATCAGGACAGGCGAGGAGATATCGGTACGGGTGCCGGAGCAGTGGATCTATCGCGCCTAAAGCGCATCGCGCTGAAGCGGATTCAGGCGACGCGCTTCAAGTCTTTGTTTGATGCATGCCGTTCTCCCAAACCGCCGCGCACTGTGGGCGACATGCATTAGTAGCGCACCGGGCTCGACCAGGCCGGATCGTCGTGCTTGTTCCAATAGAGTGCCATCAGACGCTCAGTGATCACCCCGACCTTGCCGTCGGCGACAGGCGCGCCGTCGATCGTCGTGACGGGCATGATGCCGCCGGCAGTCGAGGTGATGAAGACTTCGTCGGCTGTCTTGAGCGCGGCCACGCTGACATCCGCCGCCACCGCAGGGAGCTCCGCCTCGGCGCATAAGTCAAACACGGTGCGGCGCGTGATGCCGGGCAGAACGCCAACGGCGGGCGTCGACAGTTTGCCCGCCTTGACGCAGAACACGTTAAAGCCCGGACCTTCGGCGACGTTGCCGTTGAAGTCGAGGATCAGCGCGGTGTCGGCGCGGCGATCATAGGCGTCGTAGAGCCCACGCACCAGGTCCAGCCAATGGTAGTTCTTGATCGAGGGATCGATCGAGGCGGGTGGGATGCGGACCTTGTCGCTGATCGCGACATGCAGGCCGCGACGCAGCTGCTCGGCATTGGCGACGGAGCCAAAGGGGACGGCGAAAGCCATGAACCGGTTGACCGCCTGACGCGGATCGCGACTGAAGGTCGGCGATGCACCGCGCGTGCACAGCATCTCGACATAGGCTGCTCGATGGCCGGACAGCGCAACGCAGTTGTGAAGGATTTCGGCGACGCCGTCGCGGTCGAACGGGATCGCCATGCGGAGCTTTTCCAACCCGCCGAAGAAACGCTCGAGATGCAGATCGAGACGGAAAAAGTGGCCATCCCAGACATGGACCGTGTCGTAGGTGGCGTCGGAGTGCAGAAAGCCCCAGTCGAGCACCGAGACCTTGGCCTGCGACATCGGCAGGTATTGTCCGTCTAGGTAGGCGACGCCGTCCGGATAGGCGTGCGGGTCGACATGACGATCTGAAAGAATGGGCAGCGGCGCAGCGGGCTTGGGGGCGGCCTGGCTCATTTCATTCCTCCTTCGTCGTTCCGGGAAGGCAGGCTAGCGTCCGGCCCCGAATGAAGTAGAGCCAGGCCGCTGGCGCTGCTTGGCCGATCGGGTGGCTGGACGACCTCATTCGTCCTCGTCGTCCTCTTCCAACAAGCGCGTCGCGCGCCAGCGGGTCAGCACCTCATTGGTCTGCTCGATGACGAAGAAGCGCGCCGAATCCCGGTCATAGCCTTCGGCCAGCAGCTTCTCGTAGTCGGTATGGGCGTGGCGGACATGGGCGATGGTTGCCAGCCACACCGCGATCGTCGGCGGCAAGGTCTTCATATGCACGGCCCCAGCATCGGCGCGGATCTTTTCCATGTCCGCGTAAGGGCCGAGCGGCAAGAGCGCGGTCAGCGCCTTGGCAATGGCGCGGCGGCGGCCGGTCGGCGTGCTCATTTCTCGTCACGCCCGGCAATGGTCGCTTCCGGGAAGGCGTCGATCGAGGCGTAGTAGGGCTTGACGTCGATGACCGGCGTGCCATCGAGCACGTCGATAGCATCGATCTCGATCCGGCCTTCCTCGATATCGAGCGCGACGAGCTTCGCGACATGCAGCCCGACGGGGTTTGGCCGGGCAGGGGAGCGTAGCGAGAAAACGCCTTTCGGTTCAGCGGCATGGCGCGGTTTCTGCACAATCAGATTCCGCGGCGCATGATCGAGCCAGGACAGGATGACGATGTGGCTGGCGCGGTCGAGATTCTGCAGCCCCGGACGATAGCGCTCGTCGATCAGGACGGCTGCCGTCCGTCCGGTGTCGCGGGCAGCGCGCATGTTCTTCGGACAGTCCTCGCGGCTCGTCCAGGGCGAGACTATGCGGCCGATGAAGACGACATGGCCGTCGGGCGGCATATCCGCCGGGTCGGTTTCAAGGAGCTTCTCACCCTCGCGTGGCTCGAACATCGCCTTCGTCCGCTCAATCGTTCGCGGCGCGAGGGTCACGGCTGCGCCATTTTCTTGTCCGGAAGCGACATAGTGCTTGCCAGGGTTTCAAATTCGACATAAACATATCTTTATATCTTTCAGCGAGTACCCGTTCATGCATGTCACGCTCGACACGATGGTAGATACATTGAAGGCGGCAGCCGAATCCAGCCGCCTGCGCATCCTGGTGCTGCTGTCGCGTGGGGATCTCACGGTCTCCGACCTCACTGAAATCCTTGGCCAGTCGCAGCCGCGCGTCTCGCGACATCTGAAGCTCCTGCTCGACGCGGGGCTGATCGGCCGCTACCAGGAAGGGTCCTGGGCCTTCTTCAGGCTGTCCGATACGGACAGCTCGCGCGATTTCGTGCAACGTCTGGTTTCTGGCGTGCGCGAGGCCGATGCGCAGGTGGTGCGCGATCTGGAGCGGCTGACCGCGGTCAAGCGCAAGCGGCAGGACCGGGCCGCCGAGTATTTTTCCGTGAACGCCGCGAGCTGGGACCGCATTCGCTCGCTGCATGTGCCCGATCGAGCGGTGGAAGCCGCATTGCTCAAGCTCGTCGGCAAACGGCCGTTCCAGTCGATGCTCGACCTCGGTACGGGCACGGGCAGGCTGCTGGAAATCTTCGCGCCGCTCTACAGGCGCGGCGTCGGCATCGACATGTCACGCGAGATGCTGACGGTGGCGCGCGCCAATCTCGACAGAGCGGGGGTCGCCAATGCGCAGGTGCGCCAGGGCGACATCTTTTCGCCGCCCGTCGAACGCAACGCCTTCGATCTCGTCACCATCCACCAGGTGCTGCACTATCTCGACGATCCGGCACGGGCCATCGGCGAGGCGGCGAGGCTGCTGCGTCCGGCGGGCAGGCTGGTCATCGTCGACTTCGCGCCCCATAATCTGGAGTTCCTGCGCGACCAGCACGCCCATATGCGGCTCGGCTTCTCCGATCGGCAGATCGCCGACTGGTTCGAGGAGGCAGGGCTCGATCTCGAGGACAGCCAGGAATTCGAGCCGCGCGGCCAGGCCGAGGCAAAACTCACCGTCAAGCTCTGGCTCGGCCGCGATCGCCGGCTGCTGATCGCCGACCCGTCCAATGATGCGCTACCAGCAAGGGAAACAGCCTGATGAACCAATTCCGCTTTTCCCGCCGCCCCGACATTGGCGACAAGGTCCGGGTCTCGTTCGAGTTCTTCCCGCCGAAGACGGACGAGATGGAGGCAAGGTTGTGGGACACTGTCACCCGGCTGGAGCCGCTCAAGCCGAAATTCGTCTCGGTGACCTACGGCGCCGGCGGTTCGACGCGGGAGCGCACGGCGCGGACGGTGAAGCGCATCCTCAACGAGACGACGCTGACGCCGGCGGCGCATATGACCTGTGTCGACGCGGCCCGCCATCAGGTCGACGCCGTCATCCGGGAATTCGCCGGCTTCGGCGTGACCCGTTTCGTCGCCCTGCGCGGCGACCCGGCGGCGGGGGTGGGAACCGCGTACCGCCCGCATCCCGATGGCTATGCCAACGGCGCCGAACTGGTCGGAGCGCTGAAGAGCGTCGGCGATTTCGACATCTCGGTTTCGGCCTATCCGGAAAAGCATCCGGAAAGCCCGGATTTCGCCACCGACATCGACATGCTGAAGCGCAAGGTCGACAATGGCGCGACGCGGGCGATCACCCAGTTCTTCTTCGACAATGATCTCTACGAGCGCTATGTCGAGCGGGCGCGCCGCGCCGGCATCTATATCCCGATCGTGCCCGGCATACTGCCGGTGCATAATTTCACGCAGGTCGCCAATTTCTCCTTGCGCTGCGGCGCGCTGGTGCCGGCATGGCTGGCCGAGCGCTTCGAGGGGCTGGAGAACGATGCGCAGACGCATGCGCTGGTGGCGTCAGCCGTAGCGGCCGAGCAGGTGCACGATCTCGTCGAGCGCGGCGTCGGCGATTTTCATTTCTACACGATGAACCGCGCCGATCTGGTCTTTGCCGTCTGCCACATGATCGGCATCCGCTCGCATGAATCGGAGGCTGCTGGGTCGGCTGCAGCCTGAATGGAAAAGGCCGGGTGGAACCCGGCCTTCTCGAATTGATTTGGACTATTTGCGGTGCTGGTCTTCCCGGCTTTGGCGGGTCAGGGAAGAACGCCTATGATAAGGGCACCGATGAATGCGAATGCGGCACAAATCATCAAAGCGTTGATTGGCCTCGTCAGTCCCATGCCATAGCCTCCTCTTCAGAGCTATGGCCGGAATCTAGAGTCATTTGGGTCACAGGCAAGCGGAAAATATGCTGCATTGCGACGTGATTGTGGAATTTGCGACCGCTGATTTGTCGTTAGCCGTTGAAACTCTTCGGCAAAAATCGATCCAAAAGTTGTGAAAAAATTATGGCGAAGCCGTGGCATGGCACCGCTACCATCGGCCGAACAGGCGGCCGTCGATGGTGATCAGGCCGAGTCCGATCAGCGCCATGCCGCCGATCTCGAAAGCCGCCAACCTCTCGCCGAGGAACAGGAATCCGAGCAGCACGGCGCTGACAGGCACGATCAAAGTGACCAGCGAGGCGTTGGTGGCGCCGGCCGAGGCGACGAGGTTGAAATAGAGAATGTAGGCAAAGGCGGTGGAAAGCAGCGCCAGTCCGAGCACCGCGGCCCAGACCGGCGACGAGACCGAAAACAGCCCGGCCGGGCCGTAGGTGAGGAGCACGACGGGGATCATGATGATGGTCGACGCCGTCAACTGCCCGGTGGCGATCACCGGCGAGGGGACACCCTTGAAGCGGCGCGCGATCATCAGGGCGACCGCGTATGATAGCGAGGCGCCGATCAGCGCGAACTTGGCCCAGACCGGCCCGCCGAGGCCGGCAATCAAACCCGGACCGATCATGACAGCCGTTCCAGCAACGCCGAGCGCGATGCCGGCCAGCTTGTTCCAGGAGAGCTTTTCGTCCGTGGTGAGCGCATTGGCGAGGATCAGCGTCCAGAACGGCGTCGTGGCGTTGAGCACGGAGGCGACGCCGGCGCCAAGCTCGGTCTGGCCGGCGAAGATGAGTGAAAAGGGAACGACATTGTTGGTCAGCGCCAGCAGGAAGAACAGCCCGGCATAGGGAAAGGCGAAGCGGAAAGACGGACCGCGGACCGCCAGATAGAGCTGAAGCGCTGCCGCGGCGATCGCGACGCGAAACAGCACCAGCGCCAGCGGATGGATCTCGGACACGGCGATGCGGGCAAAGAAGAACGAGCCGCCCCAGATTGCGCCGAGCAAAAGCAGCTGAGTCCAGTCCTTGAGCGTCATCGGTCCGCGCGTCGCGGTGGCGCCAGCCGTAATCGTCATCTCGTCAACCCTCCCAGGCCGGTCGCAATCTCAAGCCCGCCGAACAGCTGCAACCGATATCCGGTCTGGCGGCAAGGGCCACCCGAAACCTGACCAGTGGTTTAGCGTTGGCGAAAGGGTGCGGCCGGCCGCGCGGGAAGGCGAGACACAGAACTGTTTTCTTTGGCGGCTAGCTAGGATTAATTGTGCGCGGCCAGATCAAGGATTCGTCCATGCAACTATTCGAAAATGCCCGCGAGGCGGCACTGGCGCTTCGCCCGGACGATCCGGTCTACTGCTTCCGCCCGCAGGTGCTGAAGGCCGATGCCTTACAGTTCATGGGCATGTTTCCCGGCAAGACCGCCTACGCGGTCAAGACCAACGGCGAGCAGATCGTGCTGAGGACGCTGGTCGAGGCTGGCGTCAGCGCCTTCGACGTCGCTTCGCCCGGCGAGTTCGCCGCCGTGCGCGCCGTCTCGCCGGATGCCGAGATGCTCTACATGCATCCGGTCAAGGCGCAGTCGGACATCAAGCTGGCGCTGGAGAAATACGGCATCAGGGTGATCTCGCTCGACCATGAGGACGAGATCACCAAGCTGACGCGCGTGGTGCGGGCGCTCGATATCGACCCCGGCGCGCTCACCGTGTTCGTGCGCATCCAGACCAAGGGGCACGCCGCCTATGAGCTGTCGAAGAAGTTCGGCGCCGGGCCTGCCAATGCGGTCGAGCTTGCCGAGCGGCTCAACCGCACCGGCTACAAGGTCGGCCTTTGCTTTCATGTCGGCAGCCAGATCGAGGACCCCGACACTTATGAGCGGGCGCTGGCCTCGGCCGACTGGGTGCGCAACCGGCTGACCTTCGACATTGCCGGGCTCGACGTCGGCGGCGGCTTTCCCGCCGAATACGGCCACGACCCCAATCGCAGGCACATCGAGATGCCGTCGCTCGGCCAGCTGATGTCGCGGCTGGCCGGCGACCTCAAGGAATACCAATTCGACGAGATGCCGCTGGTCGCCGAGCCCGGCCGCGTGATCGTGGCGCGCAGCCTGTCGCTGATCGTGCGCGTGCTCTTGCGCAAGGGCAAAAGGCTCTACATCAATGACGGCATTTGGGCGTCGCTCTCCGATTCATGGACCGGCAAGATCACGCTGCCGGCGCGCTTCATCCCCGACCCCGCGATCCGCACGCGCAACGGCAGCGAGAAGACCATCGTGCCGTTCAAGGTCTGCGGCGCGACCTGCGATTCCGTCGACATCCTGTCCAGGCCGTTCTGGCTGCCGGAAACGGTCGACACCGGCGACTGGATCGAGATCGGCCATATCGGCGCCTATTCGCTGTCGCTGAGGACCCGCTTCAACGGCTTCTTTCCCGATACGTTTGTGGAAGTGACGACGCCGTTCGACGAAGGCGACGCTCCGCAGGGGTTTGCAAGCCTGGAGACGATGGCGGATTAGGCAACTCCGCCGCCGGCCTGGATGTTCTCGCCGGTAAGCCAGCGGGCTGCGTCGCTGGCCAGGAAGACTGCAACATCGGCAACATCGCGTGGCGCGCCTATCCGGCCGAACGGCGACATGCCGGCGGCCACCGCGCGATCGCGCTCCGGCAGCAGGTCGGTGTCGGTGAAGCCCGGCGACAGCGCATTCACGGTGACGCCGCGCGGCCCTAGCTCGCGCGAGAGCACGCGAACGAATTGTTCGACCGCACCTTTGCTGCCGAGATAGAGCGCCGTCTGTGTGAAGAACATCTTGGTGCCGCCGGTCGAGACGGCGATGATGCGACCGCCGTCGCGAACACGCTTGGCCGCTTCCTGAAGCGTGAAGAACGTGCCTTTGGCGTTGGTGCAGAAGACGAGGTCGAAATCGACCTCGCTTGCTTCGGCGAGCGGTTTGATGACGGCGACGCCGACATTGGCAACGACAATGTCGATGGCGCCCAATTGGTCCTCGGTTTCGTCGAATAGCCTGCGGACATTGGCTGGAATGGAGATATCGGCCTGAATTGCCACCGCTTTGCCGCCGTTGGCCGAAATGGCGGCCACCACGTCATCGGCGGCTTTCCTGTTGCCGACATAGTTGACGACGACCGAAGCGCCTTTGGCGGCGAGACCCTCGGCAATGGCACGGCCGATACCGCGTGAACTGCCTGTAATGATTGCGGTTTTGCCCTGCAGCGATTGAGACATGGTCGATTTCCTTCAACTCTTCACGGCTGCGCCGATGTGACCGGTTGAGAAATAGCGACATGCAATTGATCGGATAATTACCTGTTATCTAACTGTCTTGTTAATCTAGGAATACATAATGCGCGGGTCTGAATTCACCGAGCTCAAAGCGTTCGCGGCCATCGTGGAAGAGGGCAGTTTCGTACGTGCGGCCGCGCGGTTGCGGGTATCGCCGCCGGCGCTCAGCCAATCGATCCGACTGTTGGAGGCGCGGATCGGCGTGAGATTGCTCAACCGCACGACGCGCAGTGTCTCGCCGACCGTGGCTGGCGAGACACTGTTCGCGCGCCTTGGTGTTGCGTTCGGAGAGCTGGATGACGCTATCGCCGAGGTGCAGGCCGCGCGTGACAGTCCGGCCGGTTCGCTGCGCATCAATGCTCCGCGCATCGCCGCGATGCGCTTCATCGCGCCGATCCTTGGCGATTTCCAGCGCGCCTATCCCGACGTCGCGCTGACAGTCATCGTCGATGACCTGTTGACCGACATTGTCGGGGGTCGTTTCGACGCCGGTATCCGCCTTGGCGAGCGGCTGGAAAAAGACATGGTCGCGGTGAAGCTCAGCGACGATCTGCAAATGGCAGCCGTGGCTGCTCCTGCTTATCTGGAGGGCCGCGCAGTCCCACGTCATCCACAGGACTTGCACCGGCAACGCTGCATCAACTTCCAATGGCCCGGCGGCGGCAACGTCTACCGATGGGAGTTTTCGCGAGGCAAGCGATCGCTGGAAATCGCGGTCGAGGGAAGTCTTACCGTCAATGACACGGAGCTGATGCTCAAGGCGGCACTGGATGGGGCCGGTGTGGCCTACATGATGGATTATCAGGTCCAGCCATGGATCGAGAGGGGCAGGCTGGTCCGCTTTCTCGAAACCTGGTCGCCCCGCTTTCCGGGTTTCTATCTATACCATCCGAGCCGCCGCCTCGTGCCGCCGGCGTTGCGTGCATTCATCGATTTCGTGCGGTCGAGGCGAGGTTAGCGGAATCGCGCCGCCATTCACAATTTCGCCAGCAGCTCCGGCGTCGGCCAGCCGTCCACCGGAAGACCGAGCCGCATCTGCTCCTTGCGGATCGCTTCGCGTGTGTTGGTGCCCAGGATGCCGTCGACGGTGCCGACATCGTAGCCCTTGGCTTCGAGCTTGGTCTGCAGCGCCTTCATCTGGTCGCCGTTGAGGCCGGGCTCCGGCGTTCGCGGATCGAATTGCGGCGCGCCGGCCAGACGGGTCGCGAGCACCGCTGCAGTGAGCGCGTAGGTGAAGGACTGGTTCCATTCCAGATAAACGTCGAAATTGTCGTAGGTCAGGAAGGCGGGGCCCTTGCGGCCCATCGGCAAGGCCAGACCGGCCTTCAAGCCGTTGTCGACCAGCGGCGTGCCGTTCGGATTGGTGACGCCCCACGCGGCCCATTGCGACAATGGCAGCTTGTTGGTGCGGCCGGTCTGGTCCCACGGCATTTCGTCAGGAACGCGCACCTCCTCGACCCAGGGCTGGTCGCGCTTCCAGCCGCGCGACACGATCTTGTCGGCCGTGGTCATAATGACGTCCGGCGCACTGTTCCTGAGATCGACCTTGCCGTCGCCGTCGCCGTCGACACCGCGGGCGAGGTAGTCGGTGGGCAGGATCTGCGTCTGGCCGATCTCGCCGGCCCAGGCGCCCTTGACGTCGGCCGGCAGCACGCCGCGGTCGATCAAGGTCAACAGCGGTATCAGCTGCGGCCGGAAGAGCTGGGGCCGGCGGCAATCGTGCGAGAGCGTGACCAGCGCATCGAGCGTATGGAAATCGCCCTGAACGGCGCCGAAATCGGTCTCAAGTCCCCAGAAAGCGGTGATGACGGCCGGCTGGACGCCGAACTCCGTTTCGGCGCGCGCGAAGACGTCGGCATATTTCTTCAGATTGGCCGCGCCCTGCTTCAGGCGGTAGCCGGAGATCATGCGGTTCGAGAATTCGGTGAAGGTCTGGGTGAACACACCCTGGGCGCGGTCGCGCGCCAGCACCTTCTGGTCGATCGTGGCATCTTCCAGCGCATCCAGGCCAACGTCTCCGACGCCGGCCGCCTTGGCTTCGGCCGCGACGCCCTGTTTCCAGTTTTCGAAATCGCCGCCGCATTCCTGCGCCGCCACAGGCCAGGCCAGAGCGCCGAGAACCAGCGCCGCCAAGATATCAACGCGCAATCGCATCGCTTCCCTTTCGAGACCGCCGCATGATCGCCAGCACCCGGCCGGGTTTGAATAGGATCATGCGTAGATTTCAAAGCCCAGGAGCGCCATTCGGCACCCTGGTGGGGTGCGCCGCTCCGCATCACCAGCGGTTGCAACTATCGCCGCCCGCCGTGTCGAAAAGCAGGCACGGGGGCCGATGTCAACGGGTGTTCTGCCGCAGCCACTTGTTCCAGGCGGCTTCCGAGCCGTTGAAAACGTTGATGTCGGACTTGCCGGTCATGCCGGGTACGATGCCGGTGCCGGTGTATTGCCAGAAGGTGAAGGGATGGCTGCCATACTTCTGACGCGGATGACCGGCGACCGAGCGCAGCCAATAGGGATAGCCGCGGAATGTCGCCAGTTGGTTGTCGTCGAAGAAGTCGAGCGAGGTGTAGATGATCGGCTTCTTGCCGTAATGGCGCTCGACGATCTCGAGGAAGGTGGTCATCTCGGTGCGCACGGTCGCGGGATCTGGGCGCAGCCTGCAGGTCGGCGACTTGGGGTTCCATTCCATGTCGAGCACCGGCGGCATTGCCGACGCATCTCTTGGAACGTTGGCGATGAACCATCTCGCCTGGGTGGCGGCCGGCGTGCAGAAATAGAAGAAATGATAGGCCGCGCGCGGGATTCCGGCGGCCTTGGTGCGTGCCCAGTGTTCGTTGAAATAGTCGTCGAACCGGTCGCCGCCCTCGGTCGCCTTGATGAAGGCGAAGGAAATACCGTTGGCCTTGGCCGTCGGCCAGTCGACCGAGGTCTGGTATTTGGAGACGTCGGTGCCGTGGATGGCATAGTTCCATGGCGCGCCGCTGTCCCATTCATGCGGCTTAGAATCTTCGAAGCGCGGCGCGCGCACCGCGACTGCCTGCGACGACGGCGACAGCGGCGAAAGATCGTCGACGGTCGAGCAGGCGCCCAACAGCGTAAGCATCAGGATGGCCGCAAGACGGCGCATGGTATCCCCCGAGCCGGGATCAGCCGGCCGCTGATGGGTCCTTCACTGATGGTGGTCGCTTACGCGGGCCCCCTCCGGACGATCGCCCCACAGGACCGCCCTTCTTTCATGCATGTCGGTGTCCCAAAGCAGCTTGGCGCTTTTGGGCGTCATCCCTCCGTGTTCGCCGAACATGGTTGATAATCCATTGACGGCGCTCGACATCGGTCGTGATTTTGCGGAAGCAATGGCGGCAAATCGATGACATAAAGCGTGCCGGAAATCCAAGGGCGGGAAAAAGATGCGGGCTGTCGTGAAATTCATCAAGTGGCTGCTGGGCCTCGTGGTGCTGGCGGTGGTCGCGCTCTTCGCCTGGCTTTATCTTGCGCCGCCCGAATTGATCCGCGTCGGCTCCGGCTATTCGGCCAAGATCGTCTGCTCGAACGTGTTCATCGCCGGCCGCGACCCGAATGAAGTGCTGGCGGTCGACGTTCAGGCGCCAGGCCATCCGCTGCTTCGCCTGATGAAGGTTTCGGTCGACAAGGAAAGAGGGCTGGTTTCGGCTGGTCTGTTCTGGGTGCTGGGCAAGAGCGTCGCCGTCGAGCGCGACGGAGTCGGCTGCGCGTCGGTTCCCGATGGCGACACCGGCAAGGCAAGGCAGGCCGTCCTGCATGTGGCGCCGGCCGCTCCGACGACGCTGCCAGATGCGCTCTGGCCCGATGGCGAGCGCGTGGATGCGTCGCAAAATCCGGAGGTTTCAAAGATCATCGACGATGCCGCCATGGCCGGGACCGGCATGCGTGCGGTCGTGGTGGTGAAAAACGGCCGCGTCGTCGCGGAACGCTATGGCGACGGCTTTTCGCTCAAGACGCCGCTGCTCGGATGGTCGATGACCAAGACGGTGAATGCGGCGATCGTCGGCACGCTGGTGAAGGACGGCAAGATGGCGCTCGGCAACAAGGGCCTGTTCGCGCCGTGGAAGGCCGATGGGCGGGCGGCGATCAGCCTTGCCGACATGATGGCGATGTCGAGCGGGCTGGAGTTCAACGAGGACTACGGCGATGTCGCCGACGTGACGCGTATGCTCTATCTCGAGCCGGACATGGCGGGCTTCGCGGATGCCAAACCGCTCAGCGGCGAAGTGGGCAAGGTGTTTTCCTATTCGAGCGGCACGGCCGTCATGCTCTCGCGGCTGTGGCAGGACGCGATCGGCGACAAGGCGAAGGCGCTGGCATGGCCGCGGACCGCGCTGTTCGAGCCGCTCGGCATGCACAGCGCCGTGCTCGAGACCGACGAGCAGGGCACCTTCGTCGGCTCGTCCTACCTCTACGCCACGGCGCATGACTGGGCGCGCTTCGGCCAGTTCCTGCTGCAGGGCGGCGTCTGGAACGGCGCACAGATCCTGCCGGCTGGCTTCGTCGATTGGATGCGGCAACCCGCGCCGGCATCGAAAGTCTACGGCAAGGGCCAGGTCTGGATCGAGGGTCCGGGCGACGAGGGTAGTCCCGGCGCGGGCGCCGCGGCCGGGCTGCCCAAAGACACCTATTGGATGGAAGGCCATGACGGCCAGACAGCGGCCATCATCCCATCGGAGCAATTGGTGGTGGTGCGTCTTGGGCTGACGCCGGCCAAGCTCGGCTACCGGCCGCAGACGATGGTGGCCGCATTGGTGAAGGCCCTGCATCAGTGAGGGCAGGCTACTTTCGGGGGCCGATCACGCCAAGCCAGGCATAGCCGCGATAAAGCGTTCTGAAATGGAAGGTTGCGCCGATCCGTTCGGATTCCGATACAAGCACGTCGCGCAACGAGGCGCGCGGCTCGACATGGAATTTCCGCAGCCAGCCGCGGAGCAAGGTCCTGAACCAGCGCGGCAGGCCTTCCTGCTGGCCGAAATCGACGACATGCAGCGAACCGCCGGGTGCAAGCGCGGCGAGCGCCGCCGAAACCGTCTTTTCCCAGCCGGGGATCATCGACAGCGAATAGGATACGAAGACGCGGTCGAAATGCGAGGTGCCGAAAAGCGCCCTGGCATCGAAATCCGTGGCGTCGCCGCGCGCCAGGTCGACCCTTGCCGCAAGTCCTTCGCGGGCCATTGCGGCCTTGGCCGTTTCCAGCATTTCGGCCGAGATATCGAGGCCGAAGAATCGGGCGTCCGGATAGCGGCGGGCGGCAAGAACGATGTTGCGGCCGGTGCCGCAGCCGAGCTCGAGCACGGTGCCGCCTCGCGGCACGTCGAGCCCCGCGATCAGCCGATCGCGGCCGAGCAGGTAGTATTTACGGGTGAGGTCGTAGATGTGGCGCTGCCAGCGATAGACGCCATCCATCAGCTCGGCATGGCTGGCCGGCAGCTCCGTCGTACTCATGCGTCGCGCTTCACGTAGAGATGGAAGCCGCCATAGATTGCCGAGCGGTCCTTGGCCGAGAATTCGCGCGAGGCCTCGCTGTCATAGCGCCACTGGTCGAGCAGGGAGTTGGAGACGCGGCCGGGCAGCAGGCTGGGCTCGGCCGCGGTGCGGAAGATCACGCGCGCGCCAACCGAGGCCGTGCGGGTGATCTCTGTCCACAGATCGTTGAGCAGGTCGTCTGTCATCCAGTCCTGCGCGTCGAGCAGGACGAAACGGTCGACCGAGCCCGCATCCTTGCCGGCCAGGAATTTGATCAGGTTGGCATGATGGATGGCGACGCGATCGATGTTGGCGCGGATCGTCTCGTAATTGCGCTTTTCCAGATAGGCGGGAAGCGCAGCCTCGCCGGGTTCCGGGTAGCGGCGAGCAAAGGCCTGCCAGGCGAAATAGTTGTTCTTCAGCGGGAAATCGCAGGCGAGCTTTTCCAGCCGCGCCTTCAGGACGCTCGCCATCGAGCCGTCGCCGGAGGTGATCAGCGAATCGTACTGTGCCGGCGGGATGCCGAGGCCGAACAGCGAGGCCTTGCGCGACATCGCCCAGCGCAGGAGCTTCTTGTCGAAGATCGGCGCCAACTCCTCGTTGAAGAAGCGGCGCTGCTCGCCGATGTTTTCGGCCCTCATGATGCCGGCCGGATCGACGCCGAACAGCTTGCCGACGCGATGGCCCATGGCGATAAACAGGCCAAGCAGGCCAGTTTGGTAGAAGTTGCGGTCGAAGACCGAGATGCGGCGTCGGCCGCGCCAGTTCCTACGCTCCCAGTAGTGGCGGCTGACCGGATCGAGATGCGGCGCGATGAAACGGTCGTAGGCTTCAGAATTGTGGCTGGTGTCGGCGGCGCCGAAGAAGCGGAACAGGTCACCCTGCGATGGCAGATGGCGCACGGCTTCCAGCTTCATGCGGTTCAGCGCGATATGCGCGGCGTTGAGGTCGACGGCGTCGACCCGGGCCGGCGAGCGGGTCAGGTAAGCCAGAATGTTGCAGCCGCCTGACGCGATTGTGACGATGCGATGGCCGGCCCCGAGCTGCATGGCCTCGATGTCGACATCCGGGTCCTCCCAGATCTGCGGATAGACGAGGCCGGAAAACAGGAAGGCGAAGAGCCGCTCGGAAATGCCGTCCTTCGACAATGCCCGGTTCTGGTAGACCGCTTTCCCAACCTCCTTGCCGCGCCGAAAAACGAGTTCTCCCGAAACATCCGACATGGCAAGGTGATTCCCCGTTTGCGTTGGCGCAAGCGGGTAGCGCAGCGTCATGACAGACAGGTGACAGCCTGTTGACGTTAAGTTCACGCTTCCCTCACGCCTTGCCGAATCCGCCGGGCGTCGGCGTGACGACGATGACGGCCTCGCCGGCATCGAGCGTGGTCTGGTCGCAGGCCTTCAGCACATCGACCGACCCATCGTTGCGCCTGATCTTGGTCGAGCCGGCCTCGCCGTCGCCGCCGCCGTTCAGACCCTGGGGCGGGCGGTTGCGGTGCGAGGAGAGGATCGCGCATTCCATTCTTTCAAGGAAGCGGATGGTGCGCTTGGTGCCGTCTCCGGCGTTCCACTTGCCCTTGCCGCCGGAGCCCCCGCGGATGTGGAAATCCTCCAGCACGACCGGGAAGCGCAGTTCCAGCACTTCGGGGTCGGTGAGCCGCGAATTGGTCATGTGCGTGTGGACGCCGGAGGTGCCGGCGAAGCCGCGGCCCGAATTCATCCGGCCGGCCGGGGAGCCCGAGCAGATCGTCTCGTAGTACTGGTATTGCTTGTTGCCGAAGGTGAGGTTGTTCATCGTGCCTTGCGCGTTGGCCATCGCGCCCATGGCGCCGAACAGCGCATTGGTGACGTGCTGCGAGGTCTCGACATTGCCGGCGACGACGGCGGCAGGGTAGGACGGTTTGAGCATGCAGCCGTCGGGAATGACGATGTTGATCGGCCGCAGACATCCGGCATTCATTGGGATCATGTCCTCGACCATGACGCGGAAGGCGTAGAGCACGGCGGCCCGGGCGACCGGCTCCGGCGCGTTGAAATTGTTCTTCTCGACCTTCGAGGTGCCGGTGAAGTCGACCGTCGCCTCGCGCTTTTCCCGGTCGACGGTAATCCTGACCTTGATCACCTGGCCGGTGTCGGTCAGGTATTCGTAGTCGGAGCTGTCGGGCAGCCGTTCCAGCACGCGGCGCACGCTCTCGGCGGCATTGTCCTGGACATGGCCCATATAGGCCTCAACGACATCAAGGCCGAAATGCGCGACCATCTTGCGCAGCTCCGCCACGCCCTTTTCGTTGGCGGCGATCTGCGCCTTGAGGTCGGCGATGTTCTGGGCGGGATTGCGGGCTGGGTAGGGATGGTCGGTCAGCAGCGTTTCCAGCTCCTTCTCGCGGAAACGGCCGCGATCGACGATGCGGAAATTGTCGAACAGCACGCCTTCCTCGTCGACGGTGGTAGCCAAAGGCGTCATCGAGCCGGGCGCCGTGCCGCCGACATCGGCGTGGTGGCCGCGGGAGGCGACGTAGAACAATATCTCCTCCCCCCTTGAGGGGGAGGTGCCGCCGAAGGCGGCGGAGGGGGTCGTTGCGGCAGTGCTCGACGCTTCGGCTGTGCCTTCTGAGGCGACCCCACCCGACCGCTTCGCGGCCACCCTCCCCTCAAGGGGGAGGGAAAAAACCGGCGTCACCACGGTGATATCGGGCAAATGCGTGCCGCCATTGTAAGGCGCATTGAGCGCGAAGACGTCGCCCGGGTGGATGTCGCCTGAGTTCAGGCGGATGACGGTTTCGACCGAGCGGTCCATGGACCCGAGATGCACCGGCATGTGCGGCGCGTTGGCGACCAGCGCGCCGTTGCGGTCGAACACGGCGCAGGAAAAGTCCAGCCGTTCCTTGATGTTGACCGAATAGGCGGTGTTCTGCAGCGTCACGCCCATCTGCTCGGCGATCGACATGAAAAGGTTGTTGAAGACCTCCAGCATCACGGGATCGGCTTCGGTGCCGAGCGCCGCTTGCCGGCGCTTCCTTTCGACACGACGCAGGAGCACATGGTTCCTGGCCGTGATCTCGGCCTGCCAGCCCGGCTCGACGACGATGGTCTGGTTCGGCTCGATGACGAGCGCGGGGCCGGCCACCTTATGGCCGGGCTTCAGATCCTCGCGCCGGAAGATGCCGGCATCGCGCCAGGCGCCGTCGGCGAAGAATTGTCGGTTCTGGCAGGGACTTGCCGTTCTGTCTTCGAGTTCTGATTCACTTTCTCCGCGTCTGTCGGTTCCGGCATCACTGCCTTCGACGCCGACCGCCTCGACGATCATCGGCTTGTTCTCGTAGACGAAGCCGAACTGTGCCTTGTGGGCTGCTTCGAAATCGCCTCTCGCGCGGAAGATCGAGCCATGCTCGAAATTCACCGGCAACGCCGTATCGGTGCCGTCATAGCGGATTTGCAGGATCGACTTGGAGGCGATGGCGGCTTCCGCAATGCCTTGCGCGGCAAGCTCGGCGATGACGTCTTGGCGCAGTGTCGCAATCAGGTCCTCGATCGAGGAGCGGGACTCTTCGGCGAGCGGTTTGAGCAAGGCCTGCTGGCGCGAGGCGAAAACCGTCGACAGCCCGATGCCGTAAGCCGAAAGCAGGCCCGAGAACGGGTGGATGAGCACCGCTTCCATGCCGAGCGCATCTGCGACCAGGCAGGCATGCTGGCCGCCGGCGCCGCCAAAGCAGTTCAAGAGGTATTCGGTGACATCGTAGCCGCGCTGCACCGAGATCTTCTTGATGGCGTTGGCCATGTTCTCGACGGCGATGGTGACGAAGCCCTCAGCTGCCGCTTCCGGCGAGCGCCCATCGCCGATCTCGGCGGCCAAAGCCGTGAATTTTTCGCGCACGGCGTCGACGTCGAGCGGCTGGTCCTGGCTGGGGCCGAAGATCGCCGGGAAGACATCGGGCTGCAGCTTGCCGAGCATGACATTGGCGTCGGTGACGGCGAGCGGCCCACCACGTCGGTAGGCGGCGGGGCCAGGATTGGCGCCGGCGGAGTCAGGGCCGACGCGAAAGCGGCCGGCCTCATAATGCAGGATCGAGCCGCCGCCTGCAGCGACGGTGTGGATGCGCATCATCGGCGCGCGGATGCGCACGCCGGCGACTTCGGTGTCGAAGGCGCGCTCGTATTCGCCGTCATAATGGGCGACGTCGGTCGAGGTGCCGCCCATGTCGAAGCCGATGACCTTGTCGAAGCCGGCGAGCTTCGCCGTCTCAACCATGCCGACGACGCCGCCTGCCGGACCCGACAGCAGCGCGTCCTTGCCCTGGAACATGTCGGCGGCGGTCAGCCCGCCCGACGACATCATGAACGTCAGGCGGGGGCCGGCACCCAACTCTCCCGCAACCTTCTGCACGTAGCGCGACAGGATCGGCGACAGATAGGCATCGACCACCGTGGTGTCGCCGCGGCCGACCAGCTTGATGAGCGGCGAGACCTCGTGGCTGACCGAGATCTGGCTGAAGCCGACCTTGCGGCAGACCTTGGCCACGGCCTTTTCGTGGTCCGGGTATTTCCAGGCATGCATGAAGACGATGGCGACCGCGTCGATGCCGTCGACCTTGGCCTGCTCGATCGCCGGGCGGCAGGCGGCGATGTCGAGCAGGTGCTCGACGCAGCCATCGGCGCGCACACGTTCGTCGATCTCGATGACGCGCTCGTAGAGCTGCTCCGGCAGGATGATTTCCTTGGCGAAAATATCTGGTCGCGCCTGATAGGCGATGCGCAGCGCGTCGCGAAAACCCTTGGTGGTGAGCAGGAGCACGCGGTCGCCCTTGCGCTCGAGCAGCGCGTTGGTGGCGACAGTGGTACCCATCTTGACGTCGCCGATCCGGTCCGCGGGAATGGCGCCGCCGGATTTGAGCCCAAGCAGATCGCGGATGCCCTGGATGGCGGCATCGGCATAGGCTTCAGGATTCTCAGACAGGAGCTTGCGCGGATGCAATTGGCCGTGCGGATCGCGGCCGATGATGTCGGTGAAGGTACCGCCCCGGTCGACCCAGAAATCCCATTTCTCATTGGTGGCTGCGGCGTCCGACATCTGACTATCCAATGTATGCGAGCTAAGGCCTTGTTAGTTCGCCTTTTTAGCCCCGGCAATCGCCCGTTGATGTTACATATGGAAACGCAACGTTACGAAACCCGTGGGGCGCCTGATGCATTTCTTCTGCGACCCGTTCACCGAAACGTGAACGTTTACTGAAGGAGAGATACCATGAAGAAGCTCATTCTGGCGTCTGTTTCGGCGGTCGCCCTGCTGGGGGTCGCGGCTTGTAGCAACAGTGGTACCGGTACAGACAATACAACCACCCAGAGCACCAATCCGCCGGCTGCCGAGCAGCCGATGAAGCCGGCTACGCCTGATGCTACAAAGCCCGCCGAACCGGCTCCGGCAAAACCTGCTGCACCCGCGCAGTAAACGTCAATCTGCTCAAATCGGGAGGCCGGCCAAAGGCCGGCCTTCTTTTTGTCGGTACTGCGGCCAGCAATCTGCGGACCTGCGGCATCGTCCCGGCTTGATAGCGGTGGCCGGTTCGCACTAAGAAGCCGGCATGTCGATTTGGGACCGCCTCGGCGACTTCATCGCTCGTGTTTCGTCGTCGGCGTCCTCGGGCGTCGCCGATGTCGTCGAGGCCGTGCGGACAGTGTTCTCCGGCGATGCGGATCTGCGCCGGCGCGTTGCCTTCTCGGTGGCGATGATCGCGCTCTCGGCCAAGATGGCCAAGGCCGACGGCATCGTCACCCAGGACGAGGTGCGCGCCTTCCAGGAAATCTTCGAGGTGCCGCCGAGCGAAACGCGCAACGTGGCGCGTCTCTACGATCTCGCCAAGCGCGATGTTGCCGGATTCGAAATCTATGCCCAGCGCATGGCGCAGCTTTGTGGTTCGGGTCATCCGAATTGCATGATGCTGGAGGACATACTCGACGGGCTGTTCCACATCGCCAAGGCGGACGGGCTGATCCACGAGCGGGAAGGGCAATTCCTGCATCGCATCGCCGAGATTTTCCGGATCGACGAGGCGCATTACCAGGCGATCCTGTCGCGTCACGTCAATCTCGGTGCCGCAGATCCTTATGTCGTTCTCGGCATCGAGCGCGGCAAGCCGCTCGAGGAGGTCAGGAAGCGCTACCGCAAGCTGATCTCCGACAATCACCCGGACAGGCTGATCGCCCGCGGCCTGCCGCAGGAGTTCATCAAGATCGCCACGACAAGGGTCGCCGCGATCAATGCCGCCTATGAGATGATCGAACGGGGTCTCAGGCACGTATGAGCGGTTTCCTGCCCGACCAGCCGGGTGCCGAGGTCAGGGTGTCGCCGAATTTCGGCCCGCGACGCGAGACGTTCAGACCCGACATGATCGTACTGCACTATACCGGCATGGCAACAGGCGCCGGCGCCGAGGCTTGGCTGTGCGATCCGGCGAGCGAGGTGTCCTCGCACTATCTTGTCCATGAGGACGGCCGGATCGTGCAGATGGTGCGCGAGAGCGACCGCGCCTGGCATGCCGGCAAGAGCTCGTGGTTCGGGCGTACCGACATCAACTCCTGCTCGGTCGGTATCGAGATCGTCAATCCCGGGCATTCGCTCGGCTACAAAGCCTTTCCGAAGCGGCAGATCGATGCCGTCATCGGCCTATGCGCGGGGATCTCCGACCGGCATTCCATTGCGCCGCAAAGGGTGCTGGCACACTCTGATGTGGCGCCGGGGCGCAAGGTCGATCCGGGCGAGAAGTTTCCCTGGAAAGCGCTTTTCGCGGCCGGCGTCGGCCATCTCGTTCCCGCGGCTCCGATCAGGCAGGGAGCGGCGCTGAAGGCGGGTGACACCGGCGCCGAAGTCGAGGCACTGCAGTCGATGCTGGCGCTCTATGGCTATGGCGTCGAGATAACGGGGGTCTTCGATCGCCAGACGGAAATCGTCGTGGCGGCGTTTCAGCGGCATTTCCGGAGGCGGCTCGTTGATGGCGTGGCGGATGGCTCGACGATCCGCACGCTGCAACGGTTGCTGGCTGCCGTAAAGGCAACCTCATCCAAATAGTCTGGCCAGGCTGCCTAAATTACAATTTGTCATACAAAGTGAATTGCCTCGCCTTCATTGGCGCCAAATCGCTCTCCAAACGCATCTCCCGCAAGTTGTCGGACATCTATCCCCCAATGATGCTCCGATGTTGAATTGGCCAAGCTGCGCGAAGTTCTTCGCGCGGTTCTAACAGAACAGGACTACATGCAGAGATTGACCGTTTTAGCGGCAGCCGTTGCTGCCGGAGTGATGACTTTTGCCTTCAGCCCGGCGAATGGCGCGCCCCTTAGCCTGCGGGCGGCCGACAACGGGTTCGCGGCAACCCCCGCGACGCCGAAGGCGACCCAAGATCGCAAAACCGCAAAATCCGACAAAGCTGCCGAGGCAAAAGTGCAGAAAGCCGCCACATCGAAGCCGGCGAAATCGACGGCCAAACGCAGTGCAAGGCGCGGCAGGCAAACGATCGATCTGACGGCGACAGCCTCCATCCGTCCCGAAAAGACCGCCCTTTCGTCCCCCGCTCCCGGCGACGACCAGTATTCGGCAATCATCGCCCGTTATGCGGCGAGCTATGGCGTTCCGGTGTCGCTCGCCAAGGCCGTCATCAAGATCGAGAGCAACTACCGCCCGAACATGGTCGGCAGCGCCGGCGAGATCGGCCTGATGCAGATCAAGCCGGCGACGGCGCGGATGATGGGCTATACCGGTTCGGCCAAGGGACTGTTCGATCCCGACACCAACATCAAATACGGCATGAAGTACCTCGCCATGGCGCAGGGCCTCGGCGGCGGCACGACCTGCGGCACGATCCTCAAATACAATGCAGGCCATGGCGCGAGGCGGATGAACCCGGTTTCCGCCGCCTATTGCAGCAAGGTGAAGGTGCAGATGGCGGCGCTCGGTTCGCCTGCCTAACGTATGTCGCCCAAAAGTGCGCAGCGGTTTTGGGAGAACGACATGCATAAATACAAGACTTAAAGCGCGTGGCCCGAATTCGCTTCGGCGCGACGCGCTTTAAAAGCGGACAGCTGCTTTTTTGTTTGCGTTTTCAGGTGCGAACCCCTTTATACGCGCTGCCAGCTGGCCGGGCGGCCGCGCCCGCGAGAGCCGAAAGGCTGCGGGTGAGGAAAGTCCGGGCTCCATGGAGACACGGTGCCGGCTAACGGCCGGCGGGGGAAACCCCAGGGAAAGTGCCACAGAAAGCAAACCGCCGCGGCATTTGCCGCGGCAAGGGTGAAAGGGTGGGGTAAGAGCCCACCGCGCGACTGGCAACAGGAGCGGCACGGCAAACCCCACCGGGAGCAAGACCGAATAGGGGCGGTGCGAGGGGAAACCTTCGAGGGCTGTTTCCGGCCCACCGCCCGGGTAGGTTGCGTGAGGCGCGTGGCAACACGCGCCCAAGATGAATGGCCGCCACGTTCTCGCGCCGCAAGGCGCGAGGGCCATACAGAACCCGGCTTACAGGCCAGCTGGCATTTTCCGATATCGACAATGCCCTTGATATCAACAGGTTGCAGCCATGGGCGTGCCTGCTGATTCAAGCGCCTGGAGTTGGCTCGGTTCCACGGCTCTACCGATGCGTTCCTTGAAACCGGTACGATTAAATCGTACCTTGGTTACAGGGAAGGCATCGGAGCGCGTCATGGGCCAGGTCGACAAACGCAGCATCACACTTTCGCCCGAGCTGGCGCGGGCGGTCGACGACGTGGTCGCCGCCGGCGAGTACGCTTCGGCGAGCGAAGTGATCCGGGATGCGCTCAGGCAATGGAAGGACCGGCGCGACCTGCTCGGCTATACGGTCGAGGAACTGCGCAAGCTGGTGCAAGAGGGGATCGACAGCGGGCCGGGCCGGGACGGCCAGCCAATCATGGAGCGTTTGCGCGCCAAATATGCAAAGATGGCCGACGCCCGAGGCTTCGAGGAGTGAAATACCGGCTGCTTCCCCGGGCAGAATCCGACGTTGAAGCTATCGGCGACTATATCGCCGAACGAAATCCCAGTGCTGCGGTCCGCCTCGTCCACGCGCTGGAGAGGCGATGGGATTTGTTGACCTTGCATCCTTTCTCCGGCGCTCCCCGTGACGAGATCGGGCCAGGCATCCGCCACCTGATCGTGGGCGAATATCTTACTCTTTATCGCGTTACCGAGGATGCGATCGAAATCATCCGCGTGCCGCACGGGCGGCGTACCATAGAAGCTGGCGACGTGAGTTTGTAATCGACTGGACTGGGCGACAGTCAACCGCCAAGCCGGTCCAGAGACGCCTCGATCGCCTGCCACAATACCTCCACCGGCTCGCAGCCGATGGCCAGCCTTACGAAGCCGGGCGGCACGGCATCGCCGCGCTTCGATCGCCGTTCGGCCGATGTATGCACGCCGCCGAAGGACGTCGCCGATTCAATCAGCGGGCAGTTGTCGATGAAATCCTCGGCCTTTTGCTCGGAGGCCAGCTCGAACGAGATGAGGAAGCCGAAGCGTTCCATCTGCGCTCGCGCCAGATTGTGCGAGGGGTCGCCCTCGAGGCCCGGAAAGCGCAGGCCGCTCACGGCGCGATGCCCCTTGAGACGACGGGCGATCGTTTCCGCCGAAGAGCACATGCGGTCGAAGCGCACCTCCAGTGTTTCGAGGCCGCGATGCACGAGCCAGGCCTCGAACGGGCCGGGGATGCCGCCAGCCGTCTCGCGCCAGTCCTTGACCCTCGCGACGATATCCGGATCGCGGCTGGCGACATGGCCGAACAGCACATCCGAGTGACCATTGATCGCCTTGGTATCGGCCGACACGACGATGTCGGCGCCGAGGTCGAGCGGGCGCTGGCCGAAGGGCGTCATCGTGGTGTTGTCGACGATGAGGAGCGCGCCTTGCTCGTGGGCGGCCTTGGCGACGGCGGCGATGTCGCAGATGTCCAGCCGCGGGTTGGACGGGGTTTCGACGAAGACCAGCCGGTAGCCGGCGAAACCGCTGTCTAACATGTTGGACGTCGCTCTCACGTCATAGGTGACGCCGAGCGGTTTCAGGAAACGCTCCGCCAGCGCGCGTGTCGTGTGGTAGCCGTCCGAGGGCAGGAGGATGCGGTCGCCCGATTTGACGAGCGCGAAAAATGCCGCCGAAATCGCGGCCATTCCTGATGGAAAGGCGACGCACTGAGCATCTTCGAGGTGGGCCAACATATGCTCGACAGCATGCCAGGTCGGATTGCTGAAGCGGCCATATTGATCGAAGCCGGTCGCGTCGCCCGGCGAATGAAAGATCGAGGCCATGATCAGCGGCAAGGGGATCGGATCGCCCTTGGCGAAATCGCCGCTGCGCAGATGGGCAAGTGTCGCGGCGCGTGACTTCGCGGTTTCGGACATGGGCTCATTCCTTCGCTGAACTGGGGTTCGACGCTAGGCGCGTCGGCTGTTCCCAGCAAGCCGCGTCTTTTTGGGCCAGATCGTTCTAAACGCTTCGTTAGGCTTAATGGACGATAAAGACGGGACGTGCCGTCAGCCTGCTCCTTCTGGTTGTGGCGCGTGCGTTTGTGATGCCTCTTCCCGTTGACGCCCATAGTGCCCCATGATATCCCATTCGCATCATCAAGCCTTCGTTCCGCGTCAGGGTGAAGCGTGCGCCAATCGGGCAGTCGCGGCGGCTGCGCGTTTGCCGGTTTTCGCCTTGGTGAATGAAGCGATTTGTCGCGAGGCGATGCGCGGCGGCGGCGCGGAGAAAAACATGGGAAGGGGTGCGGCGGCGACAGCGGCTGTAACGTGTGGTGGACCGATTTCTGTCGAACGCAGTGAACAGGATCGATGCGAAGGGGCGGGTGTCCGTCCCGGCGCATTTCCGCGCGGTCGTGCAGAAACGTGGCTATGCGGAGCTCTATGCGCTACGCTGCCTGGACCTTCCGGCGATGGACGTCGGCGGGCTCGATCTGCTCGACCGCTACGAGCAGCGGATCGCGCTCGAGGATCCCTTCCTGCAGACGGCGGACGATATGTCCTTCTTCTGCCATGGCGACGGGACGTTCCTGAAACTCGACCAGGACGGCCGCATCACGATGACCGATTTCATCCGCGAGCACACGGGCATCTCGAACGAGGTGGCGTTTGTCGGCCGCGGCAATTTCTTTCAGATCTGGGAACCGGGCCGGCTTGCCGCCTATGGCGCGCAGGCGCGGGCCAGGCTTTTGCAGCTTCGGCAGGGGACGAAGCCTGGGGAGCGACCGGAATGATGGCTGGCCACGGCGATGATCCTCACGCCGTTGGCGGACTGGTCCGTCACATTCCGGTCCTCCTTGCCGAAGTGCTGGAGGCGCTTCAGCCCAAGGCGGGCGAGACGATCATCGACGGGACGTTCGGCGCCGGCGGTTACACCGGCGCCATCCTCGATCGCGGCGCCTCGGTCGTGGCCATCGACCGCGACCCGGATGCGATTGCCGCGGGCAGGGCTCTTGAGCGGCAGGCCGGCGGCAGGCTGACGCTCGTGCAGGCGCCGTTCTCGACGCTGGACGAAGACGTCGATAGCGCTGACGGCGTCGTGCTCGACATCGGCGTTTCTTCCATGCAGCTCGACCAGGCCGAGCGCGGCTTTTCCTTTCGCGCCGACGGACCGCTCGACATGCGCATGGCGCAGGCGGGCCTGAGCGCCGCCGACGTCGTCAACACATTCAAGGCGGGTGACCTTGCCCGCATCTTCGGTTTTCTCGGCGAGGAGCGGCATGCCGGCCGCATCGCCCGCATGATCGAGAGCCGGCGCGAGAAGCGGCCTTTCGAGCGCACGCTCGACCTCGCGGACGCCATCGCCACCCATATCGGCCGAGCGCCGAAGGACAAGATCCATCCGGCCACACGCGTCTTCCAGGCGCTGCGCATCTTCGTCAACGACGAGCTTGGCGAGCTGGCGAGCGCGCTGTTTGCCGCCGAGCGCGTGCTCAAGCCTGGCGGGCGGCTTGCGGTGGTCACCTTCCACTCGCTGGAGGACCGCATCGTCAAGCGCTTCATCGCCGATCGCGCCGATGCGGCATCGGGCTCGCGCCACATGCCCGACGCGCCGGCGCGGCTGGCAACCTTCCGCAAATCCGGCGGCGGGGTCACGCCGGGAGAGGCCGAGATCGCCGCCAATCCGCGGGCGCGCTCGGCCAGGCTGCGCGCGGCGATCCGCACCGACGTGCCGGCGCGCGCCGGCGATTTTTCGATTTTCGGCCTTCCAAAGCTTCCCGCCGTCGAGCGGCCGGGGGAGAGGTAAGCACGTGTTTCGTACCAGCGACATAGTCCTGATCGCCGTCATGGTCTCGGCGGCGGCGTTGACCTACAAGACCAAGCGCGAAGCCGAGAACCAGCTGGCTGCGGTGCAGAAGATCCAGGCGTCGATCCGCTACGAGGAAGACACGATCGATCTTCTGAAGGCCGACTGGAGCCTGCTCACCCAGCCGGCGCGGCTGCAGAAGCTTGCCGAAATTTACAAGTCGCAGCTCGGGCTCGAGCCGCTCAATGCCCGCCAGATCGGCGGCCTCGACGACGTGCCCGTGAAGCCGGTCAACATCGAGGACCTGTCCTCGCAGCGGCTTGGCGGCATGGCCGACAATTCCGGCAAAGGGCCCTCGGGCGGCAAGGATCCGGTGGTGACGGGGAGCACCGTTCAATGATCAGCAGGCTTCCAAGGATCGGTAACCTGCTGAAACGTCGAAAGAAGGTGGCTGAGGACGGCTCGATCGTCGTCGACGCCGCCCGTAAGGCGACTGGCGGCAAGGCCAAAACCCGCATCGTCATGACGATGGCGGTGTTCTTCACCATCTATTCGACGATTGCCGGCCGGCTGGTCTATCTCGGCCTGCAGAATCCGGACATGTCCGGCGGCCCGCAAAGCCGCGTCACGGCCTCACGGCCGGATATCGTCGATCGCAATGGCGAGGTGCTGGCGACCGACATCAAGACCGCATCGCTGTTCGCCGAGCCGCGCCGCATCGTCGATGCCGACGAGGCGATCGAGAAGCTCTCGACGGTGCTTCCCGAGATCGACTATGAGCAGACCTATCACAAGCTCAAGAGCGGCGCCGGCTTCGTCTGGTTGCAGCGGCAGCTGACGCCGAAGCAGCAGGCCGACATCATGGCGCTCGGCATTCCCGGCCTTGGCTTCCGCACCGAAAAGCGCCGCTTCTATCCGAGCGGCGAGACGTCTTCCTACGTTGTCGGGCTCACCAACATCGACAATCAGGGCATCTCCGGCATGGAGAAATATATCGACGACCAGGGTCTGACCGACCTGCAGGCGTCGGGACTGGCGGTGGCCAGAGACCTGAAGCCGGTGAAGCTGTCGATCGATCTGCGCGTCCAGCACGTGGTGCGCGACGAGGTAGCGACCGGCATGGAGCGGTTCCACGCGATAGCTGCGGGCGCGGTCGTCCTCAACATCAAGACCGGCGAAGTGCTGGCCATGGCCTCGGTGCCGGATTTCGATCCCAACAATCCCTACAACGCCCAGGACAAGGACCGGCTGAACCGCATGTCGGCCGGCCTCTACGAGATGGGCTCGACCTTCAAGAGCTTCACCACAGGCATGGCGCTCGACTCGGGCAAGGTGACGCTGGAGAGCCGCTTCGACGCGTCGCGTCCGATCAGGATCGGCCGGCAGACCATCCATGACTTCCACAGCAAGGGCCGTGTGCTTTCGGTGCCTGAAGTGTTCATCTATTCGTCCAACATCGGCTCGGCCAAGGAAGCCGAGGCTGTCGGCATCGAAGGGCATCGCGAGTTCCTGCATCGGCTTGGCGTGCTCGAAAAGATGCAGACGGAATTGCCGGAAGTGGCGCGCCCGACCGAGCCAAAAGTCTGGAAGCAGGTCAATTCGATCACCATCGCCTTCGGCCATGGCGTCTCGACGACGCCGCTGCAGACCGCCGTCGGCTGCGCCGCGCTGATGAGCGGCTACCTGATCGAGCCGACCTTCTTGCCGCGCACGGCAGAACAGGCGATGGAAGTGGCCAAAAGGGTGGTCAAGGACAAGACCGTCGAAGGGATGCGCTATCTCTACGCGCTCAACGCCGAGAAGGGTTCCGGCAAGAACGCCAGGGTTCCGGGCTACCGTGTCGGCGGCAAGACCGGCACAGCGGAGAAGGTCGTCAACGGACGCTACTCGAAGGACAAGAACTTCAATGCCTTCGTCGCCGCTTTCCCGATGGACGATCCACAATATATCGTGCTGACGATCGCCGACGAGCCGAAGCCGGAAAAGCCCGGCATGGGGGCCACCGCCGCCTCGAACGCGGGCATCATGGCAGCCAACATCATCAGGCGTGCGGCTTCCATGCTTGGCGTGAAGCCAGATTTCAGCCATGAAAATGGTGCAACGCTGGTTTCCTATCAGTGATTCTTGGGGCGCGCCGGCAACTGCGCGCTATTTTGTTGCGATGAACGGGACTCGATGCATCTGAAAGATCTAGCCGGTATCCTGCCTGTCGAGGGGACAGCTTCCCGCGATCTGGAGGTTACCGGAATTTCCTCCGATTCCCGCCAGGTAAGACCGGGCGTCGTCTTCTTCGCGCTTGCCGGCAGCAAGGCCGATGGCGCGGCCTACGCGGCTGACGCCGCCGGCCGCGGTGCTGCGGCGATCGTCGCCGGCCGCGGCAACGCGATCTCGGCACTGCCGATTCCGGTTCTTGCCGTGGACGATCCGCGCCTGGCATTGGCGCTGAGCGCCGCGCGCTTCTTCGGCAAGCAACCCGGGACGATGGTCGCCGTCACCGGCACCAGCGGCAAGACGTCGGTTGCCGCGTTCACCCGTCAGATCTGGGAGCAGGCGGGTTTTGCCGCCGCGTCGATCGGGACGACGGGCGTGGTGGCGCCAGGGCGCAACGAGTATGGTTCTCTGACCACGCCGGATCCGGTGGCGCTGCACAGACTGCTCAAGGAATTGGCGGATGCAGGCGTCACCCACGCTTCGATGGAAGCCTCCAGTCACGGCCTCGATCAGCGCCGTCTCGACGGCGTAAAACTGGCAGCCGGGGGTTTCACCAATCTCGGTCGCGACCACATGGACTACCATCCGACGGTCGAGGACTATCATCGCGCCAAGCTGCGGCTGTTCGACACGCTGCTGCCGAAGGGCGCGCCGGCAGTGATCTTCGCCGACGATCCCTGGTCGGAGCCGACGATTCATGCCGCGCGAACATCTGGCCTGAACGTGCTGACCGTCGGCCGCCATGGCGAATTCCTCACGCTCAAGCGCGTCGAGCATGAGCGGCGGCGCCAGCGTGCCGAGGTCGAGGCCGACGGCGTGCTTTACGAGATCGACCTGCCACTGGCCGGCGATTTCCAGATCGCCAATGCGCTGGTTTCGGCCGGTCTTGCGATCTCGACTGGAACATCGGCCGGCAAAGCCTTGGCAGCATTGGAGAAACTGAAAGGCGCGCCCGGCCGGCTCGACCTTGTCGGTACGACGGCAGCCGGCGCTCCGGTCTATGTCGACTACGCGCATAAGCCCGACGCGCTGGAGAACGTGCTCTCTTCGGTGCGTCCCTTCACCACGGGCCGCGTCGTCGTCGTGTTCGGCTGCGGCGGCGATCGCGACCGCGGCAAGCGGCCGATCATGGGCGAGATCGCCACCCGGCTCGCCGACGTCGTTATCGTCACCGACGACAATCCGCGCACCGAAATTCCGGAAACCATTCGCGCGGCAATCCTTGCCGCCGCTCCCGGCGCCATCGAGATCGGCGACCGCCGCAAGGCGATCCATGAGGCGGTCGCCATGCTTCATGCCGGCGACACGCTGATCGTTGCCGGCAAGGGGCATGAAGAAGGCCAGACGATCGGCACCGAGACTTTCCACTTCTCCGACCATGAGGAAGTGCGCGAGGCGCTCCAGGAGCGCGTCGCATGAGCTTGCTCTGGACGTCGGAGGCACTCGTCGAGGCCATGGGAGGCAGGCCGATAGGCTCGCTGCCGGCATGCATCACCGGCATCTCCATCGACAGTCGCAGCCTCGAGCCCGGGAACGCCTTCTTCGCCATCAAGGGCGAGACGATGGACGGCCACGATTTCGCGACCGCAGCGGTGAAGGCGGGTGCTGCCGTGCTGGTCGTCGCCGAGGGCAAGCTGCCTTCGCTCGGAAGGCTTACGGCACCGATGATCGTGGTGCAGGACGTACTCGCAGCCCTTGAAAAGCTCGGCGTTGCGGCTCGCGCGCGGTCACGGTCCAAGATCATCGCGGTGACCGGTTCCGCCGGCAAGACGACGACGAAGGAAGCGCTGCGCCATGTGCTGTCGGCGGTCGGCAAAGTGCATGCCTCCGCGCAATCATTCAACAACCACTGGGGCGTGCCGCTGACCTTGGCGCGCATGCCGCAAGACTGCGACTACGCGGTTTTCGAGATCGGCATGAACCATCCGGGCGAGATCAGGCCGCTCGTCAGGATGGTCAGACCGCATGTCGCGATCGTGACGCTGATTGCCGCCGCGCATCTCGGCTTCTTCAAGAATCTCGACGAGATCGCCATGGCCAAGGCCGAGATTTTCGAGGGCATAGAGCCCGGCGGCGCAGCACTGCTCAACCGCGACGATCCGCGCTGGAAGCTGCTCGGGAAAATGGCGAGAGAGGCCGGCGTCGAGCATGTCTTCGGCTTCGGCGAAAACGTCCGCTCGGCCTTCCGCCTTGTCGGCTGCGAGCTTCATGCCGACCATTCCGACATCGCCGTCAAAATCGGCAAGAAGGACGTGACGGCCCGTGTCGGGGCGCCTGGCCGACACATCGTACAGAATGTGCTGGCCGTGTTGGGGGCCGCGCAACTGGTCGGCGCCAACCTCGACAAGGTGGCAGCAGCGCTTGCCGACCTCTCTGCCGAGCGCGGGCGCGGCAGGCGCCACATATTGCGTCATCCGAACGGCCCGATCACGCTGATCGACGAGAGCTACAATGCCAACCCGGCGTCGATGGCGGCAGCCATGGCGCTGCTGAACGCCACGCCTGTCTCAGGCGAGGGCAGGCGCATCGCCGTGCTTGGCGACATGCTGGAACTCGGCAGCCATTCGGCGAAACTCCATGCGGCACTGGCCGAGCTCATCGTCGGTACCGGGACGCGCAACGTCTTTCTCGGCGGTCCGGAGATGCGGGCGCTGGCCGACGTTCTGCCCTCCGATGTCGAAACCGAATACCGGTCAGGCGCGGAAGAGCTGAAACCGGTCGTGATGTCGGCAATCAGGCCGGGCGACGTGGTCATGGTCAAGTCGTCGAAAGGCATCGGATTTTCAAAGCTGGTCGAGGCATTGCTCGGCAAATTTCCGGCGGAAGCCACAACCATCGAACCGACCTGAGGTCGGATCCGGGGGACGGATGCTCACTTTACTCGTTGATTTCGCGGACAAGATCTCGGCCTTCAATGTCTTCCGCTACATCACTTTTCGCACCGGCGGCGCGCTGATCACGTCGGCGCTGATCGTCTTCATATTCGGGCCGACGATCATCAATTCGCTGCGGCTTCGCCAAGGCAAGGGCCAGCCGATCCGCGCCGACGGACCGCAGACGCATTTCAAGAAGGCGGGAACGCCGACCATGGGCGGGCTGATGATCCTGTCCGGCATCATCGGCTCTTCGCTCCTGTGGGCGAACCTTTCCAGCATCTATGTCTGGGTGGTGCTTCTGGTCACCGTCGGCTTCGGCTCGATCGGCTTCTACGACGATTATCTCAAGGTCACCAAGCAGTCGCATCTGGGCTTTTCCGGCAAGGCGCGGCTGGCGATCGAATTCGTCGTCGCCGGCATCGCCGCCTGGGTGATCATGCATAATGGTCAGGCGCCGTTCTCGTCCTCGCTGACCTTCCCCTTCGCCAAGGAATTCCTGATCAATCTCGGCTGGTTCTTCGTGCCGTTCTCCTGCTTCGTCATCGTCGGCGCGGGCAATGCGGTGAACCTGACCGACGGCCTCGACGGCCTGGCGATCGTGCCCATCATGATCGCGGCGGCATCCTTCGGCGTCATCGCCTATCTTTCCGGTAACGCGGTCTTCGCCGAATACCTGCAGATCCACTTCGTTCCCGGCACCGGCGAACTCGCCGTCGTGCTCGGCGCGGTGATCGGCGCCGGCCTCGGCTTCCTGTGGTTCAACGCCCCGCCGGCCGCGATCTTCATGGGCGACACCGGCTCGCTGGCGATGGGTGGCCTGATCGGCACCATCGCGGTCGCCACCAAGCACGAGATCGTGCTGGTCATCGTCGGCGGCCTGTTCGTGGTGGAGATCTTGTCGGTCATCGTCCAGGTCGGCTACTTCAAGATGACCGGCAAGCGCGTCTTCCTGATGGCGCCAATCCATCACCATTTCGAAAAGCTGGGCTGGACCGAGAGCCAGGTGGTGATCCGCTTCTGGATCATCGCCGTCATCCTGGCGCTGGTCGGCCTCTCCACCCTCAAGCTCAGATAGGATACCGCTTGATCGCCGCCGCTTCCTTCGCAGGCAAACGCGTTTCGCTCTTCGGGCTCGGCGGTTCGGGGATTGCCACCGCGCATGCGCTGATCGCCGGCGGCGCCGAGATCCTCGCCTGGGACGACAATCCCGACAGCGTCGCCAAGGCGGCCGCCGCCGGCATTGCGACCGGCGACCTGCGCGCCGCCGACTGGTCGCGCTTCGCGGCCTTCGTCCTGTCCCCCGGCGTGCCGCTCACGCATCCGAAGCCGCATTGGGCGGTGGAGCTGGCGCGCGGCGCCGGCGTCGAGGTGATCGGCGACATCGAGCTGTTCTGCCGCGAGCGCATCCAGCGCGCGCCGAGCGCGCCCTTCATCGCCATCACCGGCACCAACGGCAAATCGACGACAACGGCGCTGACGGCGCACATCCTGAGGTCGGCCGGACGTGATACCCAAATGGGCGGCAATATCGGCCGCGCCATCATGACGCTCGATCCACCGGAACCCGAGCGGCACTATGTGGTGGAGTGCTCCTCCTACCAGATCGATCTCGCGCCCTCGATCAATCCGACTGCCGGCATCCTGCTCAACCTGACGCCCGACCATCTCGACCGTCACGGCACGATGGCGCATTACGCCTCGATCAAGGAAAGGCTGGTCGCCGGCAGCGACGCCGCGATCATCGGCGTCGACGATTCCTGGTGCGCCCAGATCGCCGACCGGCTGGAACGAGCCGGAAAGCAAGTGATCCGCATCTCCAAGCGCCTGCCGCTGACCGACGGCTATTTCGCCGACGGCACCAATCTGATGGAGGCCGTGAACGGCCGTTACAGCCGTGTCGCTTTCCTCGAAGGCATCGGCTCGCTGCGCGGCCAGCACAATGCGCAGAACGCGCTCGCCGCGGTCGCGGCCTGCCTCAGGGTCGGTCTCGAGCTCGGCGAGATCCAGGCGGGGCTGGAAAGCTTCCCCGGGTTGGCGCACCGCATGGAGCAGGTAGGCCGCAAGGACCATGTTCTGTTCGTCAACGATTCCAAGGCGACCAATGCCGACGCGGCGGCACCCGCGCTGTCGAGCTTCAACCGCATCTACTGGATCGCCGGCGGCCTGCCCAAGGAAGGCGGCATCGAGCCGCTGCGCGGCTTCTTCCCGCGCATCGCCAAGGCTTATCTGATCGGCGAGGCAGCACCTGCTTTCTCCGCCACTCTCGGCGAGGCGGTGCCTTACGAAATCTCCGGAACGCTGGCGGCCGCGGTCGAGCACGCCGCCCATGACGCCGCGGGCGACACCGGTGGCGAAGCGGTGGTGCTGCTTTCGCCGGCCTGCGCCAGTTTCGACCAGTTCAAGAATTTCGAGGTTCGCGGCGAAGCCTTCAGGCAAGCTGCGACTGCTATTGATGGAGTGAAACCCATCGGAGGGCCACGTTGATGCAAAGCCGTCTCGACAAAAGTCCAGTCGCAACCTGGTGGTGGACGATCGATCGCTGGTTCCTGGCGGCATTCCTGTCGCTGATGGGGCTGGGCATCGTCCTGTCCTTCGCGGCAAGCCCAGCGGTCGCCGAGCGCATCGGCCTCGACAGCTTCCACTTCGCCACAAGGCAGATCATCTTCACCATCCCGGCGCTTGTCGTGATGTTGGCCGTTTCCTTCCTGGAAGCGCGGCAAATCAGGCGCATGTCGCTGGTGATGATCTGCATCATGCTGGTGCTGATGGTGGCGGTGCTCTATATCGGCGTCGAGGTGAAGGGTGCGCGGCGCTGGGTGTCGCTGGCCGGGCTTTCGATCCAGCCATCCGAATTCCTGAAGCCTGCCTTCGTCATCATCTGCGCCTGGCTGTTCGCCGAGCACAAGCGCCAGCCCGACATCCCCGGCAATCTCTTCGCCATGCTCTTGCTTGCGCTGGTGATCTCACTGCTCGTGGCACAGCCCGATCTCGGCCAGACGATGCTGGTGCTGGGCACGTGGGGTGTGATGTTCTTCATGGCCGGCTTGCCCTGGTTCTGGATCGTCGCACTGGGTGCCGCCGGCGTCGGCGGCGTGTTCGCTGCCTATACCGTCTTCCCGCACGTCGCCGCCCGCATCGACAAGTTCCTCACCGGCGAAGGCGACACATTCCAGGTCGACATGGGCCGCGAAGCGCTGATCAATGGCGGCTGGTTCGGCGTCGGCCCGGGCGAGGGCACGGTGAAGCGGGTCATTCCGGACAGTCACGCCGACTTCGTCTTCTCGGTCGCGGGCGAGGAATTCGGGCTGATCATGTGCTTCTTCATCATGTCGATCTTCGCCTTCATTGTGCTGCGCGGATTGAGCATCGCGCTCAAGGAGCATGACGATTTCACCCGCTACGCCGTTGGTGGGCTGGTCACCGTCTTCGGCCTGCAATCGGCCATCAACATGTGCGTGAACCTGCAGCTGATGCCCGCCAAAGGCATGACGCTGCCCTTCATCTCCTATGGCGGCTCCTCGCAGATCGCGATTGCCGTCTCGATGGGCATGGTGCTGGCGCTGACGCGCAGACATCCCGAAAAGCGCAAGCAGATGGGCTATGCTTTCTCGCAGCGCACTATCGCGGCGGAATGAGGCTGGATGTCGAAGGGTGTTATCCTGCTTGCGGCCGGCGGAACGGGCGGGCATCTGTTCCCGGCCGAGGCGCTTGCGCACGAACTGATCGAGCGCGGCTGGAAGGTGCATCTTGCCACCGACCACCGCGCCGAACGCTATTCGCGCCAGTTTCCCGCCGTCGAAGTCCACTCGATCGCGTCGGCGACATTAGGCTCGAAAAATCCGATTGCCATGCTCTCGGCCTTCTGGCGCATCTGGCAAGGCGTGCGGCAAGCGGGGCGGGTGATCGCCAGGATCAAGCCCGAGGCCGTCGTCGGCTTCGGCGGCTATCCGACGCTGCCGCCGCTCTATGCGGCGACCCGGCGCAAGGTGCCGACGCTGATCCATGAGCAGAACGCCGTCATGGGCCGCGCCAACAAGGCGTTGTCGAGCCGGGTCGACGCGATTGCCGGCGGCTTCCTGCCGGAAGGGGCAAGTGCCGCCGGCGCCAAGACGGTGACCACAGGCAACCCGGTCAGGCCGCAGATCCTCCAAGCGGCGAAAACTCTTTACGCAGCGCCGAGCGACGGCGAACCGTTCCGCTTCCTGGTGTTCGGCGGCAGCCAGGGCGCGCAGTTCTTTTCCGACGCCGTGCCGGCGGCGATCGCGCTCCTGCCCGAAGCGCAGCGCAAACGGCTGGCGATCACGCAGCAAGCGCGCGCCGAAGACGTGGCGCGGGTAAAGGCGGCGTACGCCAGTCTCGGCGTCGACGCGCAGGTCTCGCCCTTCTTCACCGACATGGCGGCGCGCATGACGGCGGCGCATCTGGTGATGTCGCGCTCCGGCGCCTCGACCGTGTCGGAAATCGCCGTCATTGGCCGCCCGGCGCTGCTGGTGCCGTATCCGCATGCCCTCGATCACGACCAGGCGGCGAATGCCGCGGCACTCGCTGCCGCCGGCGGCGCCGAGCTCCATTCGCAGTCGACGCTCTCGGCCGAGCGGATTGCCGAGCTGGTCAGCGGGCTGATGCAGGACCCCGGCCGGCTGACGGCGATGGCCGCGGCCGCCCGTTCGGCCGGAAAACCGGACGCAGCGCGGTTGCTCGCCGATCTGACAGAGGCTATTGCGTCCGGCAAAACGGTTTCGGACTATAGGAGGACGCGCGCATGAAGATGCCGCAGACGATCGGCCTCGTGCATTTCATCGGCATCGGCGGCATCGGCATGAGCGGCATCGCCGAGGTGCTGCACAATCTCGGCTACAAGGTGCAGGGCTCCGACCAGGCGGACGGCGCCAATGTGCAGCGGCTGCGCGACAAAGGTATCGAATGCTTCGTCGGCCACAAGGCCGAGAATATAGGCGACGCCGAGGTGGTCGTCGTGTCGACGGCCATCAAGAAGTCCAATCCCGAGCTCAAGGCGGCGCGCGAAAAACTGCTGCCGATCGTGCGGCGTGCGGAAATGCTCGCCGAGCTGATGCGCTTCCGCCAGGCGGTCGCCATCGGCGGCACGCATGGCAAGACGACGACCACTTCGATGGTGGCGACGCTGCTCGAGGCCGGCGGGCTCGATCCGACCGTCATCAATGGCGGCATCATCAACGCCTATGGCACCAATGCGCGCATGGGCGACGGCGAATGGATGGTGGTCGAAGCCGACGAGAGCGACGGCACCTTCCTGAAGCTGCCGGCCGACATCGCGGTCGTCACCAACATCGATCCCGAGCACCTTGACCACTATGGCAGCTTCGACAAGGTGCGCGAGGCCTTCCGCCAGTTCGTCGAGAACGTGCCGTTCTACGGCTTCGGCGTGATGTGCACCGACCATCCGGAGGTGCAAGCGCTGGTCGGCCGCATCGAGGATCGGCGCGTCATCACCTATGGCGAGAACGCCCAGGCCGACGTGCGCTTCACCAATCACCGCATGGACGGAGCGGCGTCGGAGTTCGACGTGGTGATCCGCGACCGCAAGGGCCGCGGCTCGACGACGATCAAGGACCTGCGGCTGCCGATGCCTGGCCGGCACAATGTCTCCAACGCGACGGCGGCGATTGCGGTCGCGCATGAGCTTGGCCTGTCGGCCGAGGCGATCAAGAAGGGCCTGTCGTCCTTTGCCGGCGTCAAGCGGCGCTTCACCCACACCGGCTCCTGGAACGGGGTCGAGGTTTTCGACGACTACGGCCACCATCCGGTCGAGATCGCGGCGGTGCTCAAGGCCGCACGCGGTGCCACCAAGGGCCGCGTCATCGCGATCGCGCAGCCGCACCGTTTCACCCGGCTGCACGACCTGTTCAACGAGTTTTCCGTCTGCTTCAACGACGCCGACACGGTGATGGTGGCGCCGGTCTACCCGGCCGGCGAGGAGCCGATCGAAGGTGTCTCCTCGGACGCGCTGGTGTCGCGTATCCGCGCCGGCGGCCACCGCGACGCGCGCTATATCGAAGGCCCGGCGGCGATCGCGTCGGCCATCCGCGACCTGGCCAAGCCCGGCGACTTCGTCGTCTTCCTCGGCGCGGGCAACATCACGCAGTGGGCTTATGCGCTGCCCAAGGAACTTGGGGGAACGCCCTCATGATGCGCGGCCAGGCCCTGATAGACAAACTCGGCGACAAGCTTACCGGCCTGCGCGGCCGCATCACGCCCAACGCCGAGATGGACAAGATCACCTGGTTCCGTGCCGGCGGACAGGCGGAAGCGCTGTTCCAGCCGGCTGACGAGGAGGATCTCGCCGCCTTCCTGCGCGCCGTGCCGGAAGAGGTGCCGATCACGGTCGTCGGCGTCGGCTCGAACCTTCTGGTGCGCGACGGCGGCATCCCCGGCTTCGTGGTCAGGCTGTCGGCCAAGGGCTTTGGCGAGGCCGAAGTCACTGGACCGACCACCATCGAGGCCGGCGCCGCGACACCGGACAAGCGCCTGGCGGCGGTGGCTTACGAAGCCGGCATCGGCGGGTTCCATTTCTATCACGGGATTCCAGGCGCCGTCGGCGGGGCACTGCGGATGAATGCCGGCGCCAATGGCGTCGAGACGCGCGAGCGCGTGGTCGAGGTGCGGGCGCTCGACCGCGCGGGCAATGTCCATACGCTGAGCAATGCCGACATGGGCTATGCCTATCGTCATTCGTCGGCGCCTGGCGGACTGATCTTCACCTCCGCCATCTTCGAGGGCATCCCGGAAGACAAGGCGGTCATCAAGGCGGCGATGGATGCCGTGCAGAACCATCGCGAGACGGTGCAGCCGATCCGCGAGAAGACCGGCGGCTCTACCTTCAAGAATCCCGAGGGCACTTCCGCCTGGAAGGAGATCGACAAGGCCGGCTGCCGCGGACTGATGATCGGCGGCGCGCAGATGTCGCCGATGCACTGCAACTTCATGATCAACACCGGCACCGCGACCGGCTACGACCTCGAATATCTCGGCGAGACGGTGCGAGCAAGGGTGCTGGAGAATTCCGGCATCCGGCTGCACTGGGAGATCAAGCGGCTGGGCGATTTTCGCCCCGGCCATGCCGTGCAGGAATTCCTGGGGCAGCTTCTTTAGCTCGCTGCGATCTTCAAGTAATGCTTGAACATGCGCGGTCGGCGACGACGTCAAGCGTTGCTGCAAAGACTCAACAACACACTTTTTTCGCCCGTTTTCGCGGAAAGTGAATCTCTCGGAATCATAGGCACTTGTCAGGGAATCAACTCTCTGATTCTCTGCCCTAAAGCGTTTCCTGATTTGAGTCGTTTGACGCGTTACCCGCGTTTTCCGTCTGGGGGGCAACCTGCCGGAAGACTCGGACTCAATGTGCGGAAATGTTGCGTGCGGAAATAGCGGTTGCGGACCCGGCGTGAGAGGGAATGACGGGATGAAGAAGAAGCATGTGGCTGTTCTTCTGGGGGGATTCTCCTCGGAGCGGCCCGTGTCTCTGTCCTCGGGGAAGGCATGTGCGGATGCGCTCGAGAATGAAGGCTATCAGGTCACCCGTGTCGATGTTTCGCGCGATGTCGGGACTGTGCTTGCCGAGCTCAGGCCCGATGTCGCCTTCAATGCGCTGCATGGCCCGTTCGGTGAGGATGGCACCATCCAGGGAATTCTCGAATATCTCGGAATTCCCTACACCCATTCGGGCGTGCTCGCTTCGGCGCTGGCCATGAACAAGGAACAGGCCAAGAAAGTCGCCAAGGCGTCCGGCATCCCGGTCGCGGAATCGAAGGTGGTCAACCGTTTTGCAGTCCAGAACAAGCATCCGATGAAGCCGCCTTACGTGGTGAAGCCGGTCAACGAGGGTTCGAGCTTCGGCGTCGTCATCGTGCATGAGGGGCAGTCGCATCCTCCGCAGGTGATCGGTTCGTCCGAGTGGCAATATGGCGAGATCGTCATGGTCGAGCGCTACGTCCATGGGCGCGAACTGACCTGCGCGGTGATGGGCGACGTGGCGCTCGGGGTCTGCGAGATCATTCCGACCGGCCATTCCTTCTACGACTACGATTCAAAGTACGTGCCCGGCGGATCAAAACACGAAACCCCTGCAAAAATTTCACCGAATATTTACCAAAAAATACAGACACTGGCCCTCAAGGCTCATCTTGCTATCGGTTGCCGGGGCGTTTCCCGGTCGGACTTCCGTTACGACGACCGTCACTCCGAAAACGGCGAGGTTGTCTGGCTCGAGATCAACACCCAGCCGGGCATGACGCCGACGTCTCTGGTGCCTGAAATCGCCGCGCAAGCGGGACACTCGTTCGGCGATTTGTTGAGTTGGATGGTGGAGGACGCTTCGTGTCTGCGTTGAGGTGGGGACAGGGCAAAGGCGGCGGGGCTGGGCCTGCGCTGTTTGGTGTGTCGCTGTCGTTCGACCATTTCGTCTTGCCGCGCCAGCTTCGCCGGCCGGTGCGCTTGCTTGCTCGCCTCTGTGATGGCGAGTATGAGGCGCCGCGCTTTTCCGCCGCGATCCTCTCGGCTGCCTTGCTGGCTTCGGCTGGAGCCTATGGCGCTTATCTCGGCGGCTATAGCGACACCATCGTGCAGGGTGTGACCGCCCGGACCGGGTTCGCCGTCGACCAGATCAAGGTCGTCGGCAATCGCCAGACTTCGGAGATCGACATACTGGGCCAGCTCGGCCTCGACGGCTGGACGTCGCTGATCGGCTTCGATGCCGAGGCCGCGCGCGAGCGCATCGCGACCTTGCCTTGGGTCGAGGTTGCCGCGGTGCGCAAGATCTATCCGCACACGCTGGAAGTGCGTGTCGAGGAGCGCGAGCCTTTCGCGCTCTGGCAGCAGGGCAATTCGGTTTCGGTCATCGAGCGCTCGGGCGAGGTGATCGCGCCGTTCTCGGGTGGCAAGGAGGCTTTGCTGCCGCTGATCATCGGCACCGGCGCGCCGGCCAAGGCGCCGGAGTTTCTCGGCAAGATCAAGCGCTATCCCGAGCTTGCGGCTCGGGTCAAAGGCTATGTCCGTGTCGGCGAGCGGCGCTGGGATCTCAAGCTCGAGAACGGCATCACGGTGAAGCTGCCGGAAGACGGTGAGGATCAGGCGGTCGCCGAGCTCGTGAAGCTCGACCACGACAATGGGCTTTTGACGCGCGACATCGCCGCCGTCGACATGCGGCTCTCCGACCGGCTGGTGGTGGAGCTTTCGCCAGAAGCCGCGAGCCAGCGCGAAGCCGCTCTTAGCGAAAAGCCGAAGAGCCTGACGAAGCGCAAGCCGGAGACGAAGATATGAGCTGGCTTGGCGGCAGCGGTGATGCATCTTCGCGCCGGTCGGGCACGCTTACGGTGCTCGATGTCGGCTCGAGCAAGGTTTGCTGCGTGGTGGCGAAGCTGAAGCCGCGCGAGGACGGCAAGCTTCTGCGCGGGCGCTCGCATCGCATCCAGGTGATCGGCATCGGCCATCAGAAATCGCAAGGCGTGAAGTCGGGTGTCGTCGTCGATCTCGACCGAGCCGAGCATGCCATTCGCCTCGCCGTCGACGCGGCCGAGCGCATGGCGGGGCTCACCGTCGATTCCCTCATCGTCAACATGACGGCCGGCCGGCTGAAGAGCGAAGCCTTCTCGGCGACCATCAATCTCGGCGGCCATCAGGTCGAGGAAGCCGACATCAAGCGCGTGCTCGCCGCCGGCGCCAAGCAGGCGCTGCGGGCCGAGCGGGAAGTGGTCCATTCGCTTCCCGTGGGCTTTTCGCTCGACGCCGAACGCGGTGTGCGCGATCCGCGCGGCATGGTCGGCGATGCGCTCGGCGTCGACATGCATGTGCTGACCGGCGACGCCGCGCCTATGCGCAATCTGGAGCTTTGCATCAACCGCTCGCATCTGTCGGTCGAGCGCATGGTGGCGACGCCTTATGCGAGCGGTCTCGCGGCGCTGGTCGACGACGAGCTCGAAATGGGCGCTGCCTGCATCGACATGGGCGGCGGCACCACGACGATCTCCGTGTTCGCGGAGGGCAAGTTCGTGCATGGCGACGCCATCGCCATCGGCGGCAACCATGTGACGCTCGACATGGCCAAGGGCCTGTCGACCTCGCTCGACGCCGCCGAACGGCTGAAGGTGATGCATGGCTCGGCGCTGCCCGGCAGCGCCGACGACCGCGACCTGGTCTCCATCCAGCCGATCGGCGAGGAAGGCGAGTTGCCGCTGCAGATCCCGCGCTCGATGATGACGCGCATCATCCGCGCGCGCATCGACGAGACGCTGGAGCTCTTGCGCGACCGGTTGAACAAATCGGGCTATGGCAACGCCGTCGGCAAGCGTGTCGTTCTCACCGGCGGTGCCAGCCAACTGGCTGGCCTGCCGGAGGCGGCGCGCCGCATCCTCGGACGCAATGTGCGCATCGGCCGGCCCCTCGGCGTGGCTGGCTTGCCGGAAGCGGCCAAGGGCCCGGCGTTTTCGACCCCGGTCGGACTTCTGATCTATCCGCAGATGGCGAGCTTCGAGAGCCATTCGGCGAAGGGACTTTCCGGTTTCAGGATGACCGGAACGGGCGGAAAACTGCATCGCATGAGTCAGTGGTTGAGAGACAGTTTTTAATTTGACGGGGACAGCCCCATAGGCGGCCGCAGCGGCGAGGCGGCGGGAAAGGCAAAGGACGGAGACAATGACGATCAATCTGCAAAAGCCGGACATCACCGAGCTGAAGCCACGCATCACCGTGTTCGGTGTCGGCGGCGGCGGCGGCAATGCCGTCAACAACATGATCACAGCCGGCTTGCGCGGCGTCGAGTTCGTGGTGGCCAACACCGACGCGCAGGCGCTGACGATGTCGAAGGCCGAGCGGCTGATCCAGCTCGGCGCGCATGTCACCGAAGGCCTCGGCGCCGGCTCGCAGCCGGAAGTCGGCCGCGCGGCGGCGGAAGAGTGCATCGACGAGATCATCGATCATCTCTCCAACACGCATATGTGCTTCGTCACCGCCGGCATGGGCGGCGGCACCGGCACGGGTGCTGCTCCGGTCGTTGCCCGCGCCGCGCGCGAGAAGGGCATCCTTACGGTCGGCGTCGTCACCAAGCCGTTCCATTTCGAAGGTCAGCGCCGCATGAAGACGGCCGACATGGGCATCGAGGAACTGCAGAAATGCGTCGATACCCTCATCGTCATCCCGAACCAGAACCTGTTCCGGCTGGCCAATGACAAGACCACCTTCGCCGATGCCTTCGCCATGGCCGACCAGGTGCTCTACTCGGGCGTTGCCTGCATCACCGACCTGATGGTCAAGGAAGGCCTGATCAACCTCGACTTCGCCGACGTCCGTTCGGTGATGCGCGAGATGGGCAAGGCGATGATGGGCACCGGCGAGGCTTCGGGCGAGGGCCGCGCGATGGCCGCCGCCGAAGCGGCGATCGCCAACCCGCTGCTCGACGAAACCTCGATGAAGGGCGCCAAGGGCCTGCTGATCTCGATCACAGGTGGCCGCGACCTCACCCTGTTCGAGGTCGATGAAGCGGCGACCCGCATCCGCGAGGAGGTCGACCAGGACGCCAACATCATCCTCGGCGCCACCTTCGACGAGGAGCTGGAAGGCGTGATCCGCGTTTCGGTGGTCGCCACCGGCATCGACAAGTCGGCGGCCGAAATCGCCGCGGCGCCGATTTCGATCCGCGCGCCGCAGAAGCCGGTCGCCCGTCCGGCGGCGCCTGTTCAGGAAAGCCGTCCTGCGCCGGTTCAGCAGCAGGCTTACGAGCCGCGCGCGGTCGATCCGGTCGCCGAGGCGATCCAGCTTGCCGAGGCAAACGCCGCCGCGATGGCGCAGCCGCGCCAGGCGCCGGTCGACGACTTCCGTCCGCAGAGCAAGATCTTCCAGGCCCCGCCGGCGCAGCCGCAGCCTCAACCGGTGGTGCAGCAGCAGGTCGTGCAGCCCGCGCCGCAGCGTGAGATGCCGCAGCCGGTGGCGGCGGCACCGCAGCGCATGCCACGCGTTGAGGACTTTCCGCCGGTTGTGAGGGCGGAAGTGGAAGCCAAGACCCGCCCTGCCGATCATGAGAACAGCGGACCGATGGGGCTGATCAAGCGGCTGACGAACGGCCTGACCCGCCGCGAGGAAGAACCGGCCCGGCTGCAGCCGGCACAGCCGCGCGAGCCGAAACTGCGCCAGGCGGCACCGGAAATGCGCCGTCTTGCCAGCCAGGACCCGCAGCTTTACGCACCGCGTCGCGGCCAGCTCGACGACCAGGGCCGACTCACGCCGCAGAGCCGCACGGTCCAGGAAGACGACCAGCTGGAGATTCCGGCATTCCTGCGCCGCCAGGCCAACTGATCGATACAGCGGGTCGCTGATCGTTAACGATATATAACGGTTGTTAACAGGCAGACGAGAGATCGTCTGCCTGTTGGCGTTAAAAAATGCCTGTAAAACAGAGTGTTATAAGCGCCTTCTCGTTCAGGGTAGCGGTTACATGGGGTAAGAAACCGTGATTTGGAGTCTCCCGGACGGGTCATTATCTTCGCGTCGGACTAAGTCGGTTAGCCGGGATTCGGGGAGTTAGCCCTGCCTGCCGATCATATCAGAGCCGCATGCCTTGTTCATTTTGCCGCATTTGCTGCGGACGTCAGGTGATCCATCTGGCTGAAAATGCTCAAGAGTCTGACAAAGCGGACGCTGGCAGCTAGGGCTTATGGGGTTTGTCTTGCACGACTATCAGACGACAGTTAAAGCGCGCGTGACGTTGACCGGCACGGGCGTGCACAGCGGCAGGCCCGTCACCGTTCATTTCCTGCCCGCAGACGCCGACACCGGCATCGTGTTCCACCTTTCCACGGGCGATCAAAGCCGTGAATTCCGCGCGTTGGTCTCCGAGGTCGGCGCCACCGACCTTTGCACCATGCTCGGCGATCCGGACGGCGAGCACATCGGAACCATCGAGCACCTGATGGCGACGGTGTTCGGACTTGGCATCGACAACCTCATCATCGAGATCGACGGCTCGGAAGTCCCCATTCTCGACGGCAGCGCCATGGCCTTTGTCGAGGCGTTCGATCAGGCGGGCATCGAGACGCTTTCGGTCAGGCGTCGCTATATACGCGTGGTCAAGCCGGTTCGCATCGAGGCCGGCGCATCATGGGCGGAGTTCCGCCCCTATGACGGCACGCGCTTCGAGGTCGAGATCGATTTCGAGAGCCCGGCCATCGGCCGCCAGCTCTTTGCCTCCGACATCAACCCCGACATCTTCCGCCACGACATCGCGCGGGCCCGCACCTTCGGCTTCATGAAAGATGTCGAGCGGCTGTGGGCCGCAGGCTACGCGCTCGGCTCGTCGCTGGAAAACTCGCTGGTCATCGGCGACGATAACCGCGTCATCAATGTCGGCGGGCTGCGCTATCCGAACGAATTCGCCCGCCACAAGACGCTCGACGCCATGGGCGACCTGGCGCTGGCCGGCGCGCGCTTCATCGGCTGCTTCCGCTCCTATCGCGGCGGCCACCGGATGAATGCTGCGGCTCTGCGCCGCCTGCTGTCCGACCGCACGGCCTTCGAGATTGTCGAGACGCGACGCCGCGAGCGTGGTCGCGCCGCCGAGATGATCGCCGTCAGCGGGCCGGTCTACGCGCCCTGGGTGATCTGATTCTTAACGGTTTTCTGGCTTTGTAGGCGGAGCTTGTGTTGCATGGTTGCATCACAAGCCCGTGAAATCGCGCAGCTTTGGGCACGGCGCCAAACCGCCACAAAAATGCGCGATTGGCCGCAGATAGCGTTGCCGCATTAGGCAGTTATGGTTTATGGCTGCTGCCCCAGATCGAAATGACGCCGAAAGGGCGGAAATCAATCATGTTGCTTAAGCGAGTTGGTCAATCGAATGCGCCGCGTAGGGCTGTTTTCCTGGCGTTTTCGTTGATCGCCCCTTCGCTCGTGCTGTCAGCCTGCATGTCGTCCGAGAAGGATGTCAACCTGGCGACCTATGTCGACCAGACTGAGCCGGCCGACGTTCTTTACAACCAGGGCTTGGCCAACATGAACGCCGGCCGCCTCGACGAGGCGAGCAAGAAGTTCGACGCCGTCGACCGCCAGCATCCCTATTCGGAATTCGCCCGCAAATCGATGGTGATGGGTGCTTTCGCCGACTATCGTGCCGGCAACTATGACGAGGCGATCGGCACCGCCAAGCGCTATCTCACGCTCTACCCGTCGACCGACGATGCCGCCTATGCCCAGTATATAATCGGGTTGAGCTACTACCGGCAGATCAAGGACGTCACCCAGGACCAGAAGGAAGCGCGCCAGACGGTGCAGACCATGCAGGACCTGGTGACGCGCTGGCCGACCTCCGAATATGTCGACGACGCCAAGGACAAGATTCGCTTCGCCACCGACCAGCTCGCCGGCAAGGAGATGCAGATCGGCCGCTATTATCTCGAACGGCGCGAATATATCGCCGCCGTCAAGCGCTTCCGTACAGTGGTCGAGACCTACTCCAACACACGCCATGTCGAGGAGGCGCTCGCGCGCCTGACCGAAGCTTATTATGCGATGGGCCTGACCTCGGAAGCGCAGACGGCCGCGGCGGTGCTCGGCCACAACTATCCAGACAGCCAGTGGTACAAGGATTCCTACAAGCTCCTGCAGAGCAATGGGCTTGAACCACGCGAGAATGCCGGGTCGTGGATCTCCAAGGCCGGGAAGCTGATCACCGGCGCCTGAAGCTTCCCTGATGCTGTCCAGACTGTCGATCCGCGATATCGTCCTGATCGAGAAGCTGGACATCGACTTCCTGCCTGGGCTCTCCGTGCTGACCGGCGAGACCGGGGCCGGCAAATCGATCCTGCTCGATGCACTGTCGCTGGCGCTTGGCGCGCGCGGCGACGCTTCGCTGGTCCGTCATGGCGCGGCACAGGGCCAGGTCATTGCCGTGTTCGACGTGCCGCGCAACCATCCGGCGCGCGCGCTGCTCGCCGAAAACGACATCGAGGACGATGGTGACGTCATCCTGCGGCGCGTGCAGACCGCCGATGGCCGCACGCGCGTCTTCGTCAACGACCAGCCGTCCAGCGTGACCCTGATGCGCGACGTCGGCCGCGCCTTGGTCGAGATTCATGGCCAGCATGACGAGCGCGCGCTTGTCGATCCCGGCGCGCATCGCGAGTTGCTTGACAGCTTTGGCGGTCATCTTGGCGCCGTGCGCGGCACCGGCGAGGCTTGGCGCTACTGGCGAAACTGCGAGCAGGAGCTTTCCCGGCATCGCGCCAAGGTCGAGGCGGCGGCGCGCGAGGCGGATTATCTCAGAGCGTCCGTCGCCGAGCTGGCGAAGCTCGATCCGCAGCCGGGCGAGGAAACCGAGCTGGCAGAACTGCGCGCCCAGATGATGCGCGCCGAAAAGATCGCTTCCGAGATCCACGATGCGCAGGACGTGTTGTCGGGGCCGTCCTCGCCCTTGCCGCAGCTCGCCAGCCTGCTGCGCAGGCTGCAGCGCAAGTCGGGCGAAGTGCCGGGCCTGCTCGACGAGGTGGTGAAGTCGCTGGACGAGGCGATGATCTCGCTCGACGCGGCGCAGTCCGGCGTCGAGACGGCACTTCGCGCCACCGAATATGATCCGCAGCGCCTGGAAAAGGCCGAGGAGCGGTTGTTCTCGCTGCGCGCGGCCTCGCGCAAGCACAATGTCGCGGTCGACGACCTGGCGCAACTGCGCGACACGATGGCGGCCGACCTCGCCGACCTCGACGCCGGCGAGGAGCGGCTGCACGGACTGGAGAAGCAAGCCGCCGCCGCGCGCGAGGCTTACGACATTTCCGCGGCGCAACTCTCTTCGCTGCGCCACGCGGCGGCGGCCGGGCTGACCAAGGCGGTGATGGCGGAACTGCCGGCGCTCAAGCTCGAGCGGGCCGAGTTCATCGTCGAGATGGTGAGCGACGCCGAAAGTCGCATGGAAGAAGGCATAGACCAGGTCGAGTTCTGGGTGCGCACCAATCCGGGTACAAGGCCGGGACCGATGATGAAGGTCGCGTCGGGCGGCGAGCTGTCGCGCTTCCTTCTGGCGCTGAAAGTGGCGCTGGCCGACCGCGGCTCGGCGCCGACCCTGGTTTTCGACGAGATCGACACCGGTGTCGGCGGCGCGGTGGCCGACGCCATCGGCCAGCGGCTGGCCAGGCTGTCGAAGCGGGTGCAGGTGCTTTCGGTCACGCATGCGCCGCAGGTGGCGGCGCGCGCCGCCACCCACTTCCTCATCTCGAAATCCGGCGGCAAGGACCGTGTCGCCACCGGCATCGCCGAAATGGACCGCGCGGCGCGCCAGGAAGAGATCGCGCGTATGCTGGCCGGCGCCATCATCACGGATGAAGCGCGCGCCGCGGCGGAACGCCTGCTGCGCGAGAACACGGCGGCAGCCTAAAGCGCGTCGCGATCTTTCAGATTCGCGCCATGCGCTTTAGGTTTCTGATTTCACGCATGTCTTTGTCCCGAAACCGGTTCCCACTTTCGGGTGACATGCTTTAGGCGGCTTGAATTCTTTCACGTTCGGAAGATGAGTCAGCAGATGGCTGCATCCTGCTGTTCAGGAATGATTTTTGCGCAAGCCGACTCCCTGCCGACGATTCCTGATTTATAGTGGCCCGCCATAATTCGAGGACCGCACTTCATGTCGGAAAAACCAGTCGAATCGCTGAGCGAAAGCGAGGCCGCGGATGAGTTGAAGCGGCTGGCCACGGAGATCGCCGAGCACGACCGGCGCTACCACACAGAAGACGCGCCGACGATTTCGGACGCCGAGTATGACGCGCTGGCGCGGCGCAACCTCGCGATAGAGGAACGCTTTCCCGATCTCGTGCGCGAGGATTCGCCGTCGCGGCGGGTCGGCGCACCGCCTGCGGAAGGCTTTACCAAGGTGCGCCACGCGGTGCCGATGCTGAGCCTCGCCAAAGCCTATACCGACCAGGACGTCGCCGATTTCATCGAGCGCGGCCGGCGCTTCTTCGACCGCGACAAGGACCTCGACATCGCCTTCACCGCGGAGCCCAAGATCGACGGGTTGTCGGCCTCGCTGCGCTATGAAAACGGCGTGTTCGTGCAGGGCGCGACGCGCGGCGACGGCGCCGTCGGCGAGGACATCACCGCCAATCTGAAGACGATTGCCGATATTCCGAAGAAGCTGCACGGCTCGGGCTGGCCGGAGGTCATCGAGATCCGCGGCGAGGTGTACATGACCTATGCGGAGTTCGAGGCGCTGAAGGAACGCTCGGCGGCCGTCGGCGGCCAGGACTATGTCAATCCGCGCAACACGGCGGCCGGATCGCTGCGCCAGAAGGATCCCTCGGTCACCGCCAGCCGCAACCTGAAATTCTTCGCCTATGCCTGGGGCTATACGACGGCGGATCCGGCTCCGACCCAGTACGATTCCGTGCAGAAGTTCAAGGAGTGGGGGTTCAAGGTCAGCCCGCTGATGGTGCGCGCGAAGTCGATAGACGAACTCATTGCCCACTACCATCGCATCGAGGAGCAGCGCTCCTCGCTCGGCTACGACATCGACGGCGTCGTCTACAAGATCGACCAGCTCGAGCTGCAGCGCCGCTGGGGGTTCGTCACGGGTGAGCCGCGCTGGGCGGTCGCCCACAAATTTCCAGCCGAACAGGCGATGACGACGGTACAGAGGATCGACATCCAGGTTGGACGCACCGGCACGCTGGCGCCGGTGGCGCGGCTTGCGCCCGTGACGGTCGGCGGCGTGGTGGTCGAGAACGTGACGCTGCACAATGAAGACTACATCAAGGGCTTCGACAGCAACGGCCAGCCGATCCGCGACGGCATCGACGTGCGTATCGGCGACACGGTGGTGATCCAGCGGGCGGGCGACGTCATTCCGCAGATCGTCAGCGTCGTCATCGACAAGCGGCCGGCCGCCGCGGTGCCTTACGAGTTCCCGCATACCTGCCCGGTCTGCGGCTCGCCGGCGACGCGCGAGATCAACGAGAAGACCGGCAAGGAGGATTCCCGCCGGCGCTGCACCGGCGAGTTGATCTGCGCCGCGCAAGCGGTGGAAGGATTGCGCCATTTCGTGTCGCGCGGCGCGCTCGATATCGAAGGCCTGGGCGCTGAAAACATCGACCTCTTCTTCAATGCCGGGCTGGTCAAGACGGCGGCCGATATCTTCACGCTGAAGGACCGCCGGCCGTCCGTCACCAAGGCGCTGGCCGAGCGGCGCGAAGAGCAGGCGAGGCTGCGCGAGGAGGCATCGGGCAAGACGCGCAAGAATGTGCGCAGCATCGAGGAGCGCAACTACGAAGGGCTGGACAAGCTGTTTGCCGCTATCGACGCGCGCCGCGAGCCGGAGCTCGACCGCTTCATCTTCGCGCTCGGCATTCGTCATATCGGCGAGACGACGGCCGCCGTGCTTGCCCGCCAGTTCTCGACAATCGAAGAACTGATCCGTGTCGGCAAGAAGACGGCAAAGGCGGAGGATCCGCACGACGTCTTCCCGTCGATCAACGGCATCGGCGACACGGTGATCAACGCGCTGCGCGATTTCTTCGGCAACGAGCGCAACGACGATGTGCTCGATGCGCTACTCGCGCAAGTCCATCCGAAGCCGTATGTCATGGAGATCTCGGCCGGCAGCGAGGTCTCTGGCAAGACGGTGGTGTTCACCGGCACGCTGGAAAAGATGACGCGCTCCGAGGCCAAGGCGATGGCCGAGCGCCTTGGCGCCAAGGTCGCGGGCTCCGTATCGGCCAAGACCGACCTGGTGGTCGCAGGTCCCGGCGCCGGCTCCAAGCTCAAAACGGCGACCGATCTCGGCATCGAGGTGATCGACGAGGATACCTGGCTGCAGCGCATCGGCAGGGGCGGCTGATGGCGGGCGCGTTCAAAGGTTTTGGCGAGAAGGCCATCCCGTTCCTGAAGGCGCTCGATTTCCACCAGAGCCGCGAGTGGTTCCAGGAAAATCGCGACCTCTACGAGAGCCAATTGCACGAGCCGTTCTGTGATCTCGTCGAGACGCTCAGCGAGCGTTTTGCGGCGGCGAGACTTGGCCTGCGCGGCGACCGCAAGAAATCGCTGTTCCGCATCAATCGCGACGTGCGCTTTTCCAAGGACAAGCGGCCCTACAACCGGCATCTATCGGCCATCCTTTCGCCGGACGGCACCAAGATGGAGCAGGGCGTGTTCTACGTGCATATCGGACTGGAGCGCTGCTTTGCCGGCGTCGCTTGGTGGCAGCCGGGGCCTGAACTGCTGCAGGCGATGCGCAAGGCGATCGTGACGAAGCCGGCGGCGTTCCGTGGCACGGTGGCGGCGTTGAAGAAGGGCGGCCTCGCGCTCGATTCGGAAGATCGCCTGAAGCGCGCGCCGCGCGGCTTCGAGGACGTCACCGATGACGATCTCGCCCAGGCGGTGCGCAACCGGCATTTCGTGGTCCGGCACGACATCGATCCGCCGACGATATATTCGGCCGGGCTGGTCGACGATCTCGTCGATTTCACCTCGCGCGCCAGGCCGCTGCTCGATTGGGGCAGGGCGATCCAAGGTACGGCCGCGTAGCCGGAAATCCGCTTCGCGATCAGTTCCGCTGATCGTCGGCTCAAGCGAATTGGTGTGACAAGCAAGGCGACGCTCCCTACATCAAACCACCTGAAGCGCGTCACCTGAAACGGGTTCAGGCGACGCGCTTCAAGTCCTTGTTTTGATGCATGTCGTTATCCCAGAACCGCTGCGCACTTCTAGGCGACATGCAAAAGGGAGCAGTTGGATGTCAGCGGAAGCAATCTCCGAAGGCCGTGCGCAGAGCGATTTCTGGGACGGCGTGCGGCTGTCGATGCCGGTGGTCGTCGCCTCGGCGCCGTTCGCGGTGCTGTTCGGCGCTTTAGCCGTCGACAACGGCCTTTCCGTTCTCGAGGCCTTTCTGATGAGCGCCATGATCTATGGCGGCGCCAGCCAGATGGTGGGCATCGAACTGTTCGGCCAGCATGTCGCGCCGTGGCTGGTCGTGCTGTCGATCTTCGCGGTGAATTTCCGCCACGTGCTCTATTCCGCCGGCATCGGCCGGCGTATCACGCATTGGCCGGTGCTGCAGCAGGCGCTCGGCTACTTCATCCTGACCGATCCGCAATATGCCATCGCCGAGGCGAAGGCAGAGTCCGGCCGGCCTGTCGGCTTCGTCTGGTATCTGGGACTCGGCCTGCCGGTCTATGTGTTCTGGGTGATCGAGAGCGGCCTGGGTGCGGTGTTCGGCAAGATGATCCCGGATACCCATGCGCTGGGCATCGATTTCCTGCTGCCGATCTATTTCCTCGGCCTCGTCATGGGCTTCCGCAAGCGGCCGCTCTGGCTGCCGGTGGTCACCGCGAGCGCGGCCGCCTCGATCGTCGCCTACAGGACGGTCGGCTCGCCCTGGCATGTCTCGATCGGCGCGATCGCAGGCGTGCTCCTGGCGGTGATCCTGCCACCGCATCACAGCGGCGTGGGGGAGCGGCCATGAGCACGACCTTCTGGATCATCCTTGCCGGCGCCGTCGCCACCTATCTCACGCGCGTCGGGGGGCACCTCGTCATCTCGCGCTTCGAAAACGTCCATCCACGCGTCGAGGCGGGCTTGAATGCTGTGCCGGCCGCCGTGCTGACGACGCTGGTGGCGCCTGAACTCCTGCATGCCGGACCCGCCGAATGGGCGGCGCTGATCGTCACCGCGCTGGTGTCGTTGCGCGGCGGCCTGATGGCGATGTTTTTGGCGGGCACTGCCGCACTGATATTGGCGCGGCAGTTCGTGGCATAGGTCAGATCTTCGCGTCGTGCGGAAGCGGCGCGGTCGCCTTCTCCAGCCAAGCCAGCGTCTCGCCATCCACCATCGGACCGATCTCGGCCAGGACCCGCGCGTGATACTGGTCGAGCCAGTGCAGTTCGTCGCGGGTCAGCAGATCGCTGCGGATAAGGCGCTTGTCGATCGGCGCCAGCGTCAGCGTCTCGAAGCCGTGCATGGCGATGTCGCCGCCCTCGATCTGCTCGGCGGGCATGACCAGGATAAGGTTCTCGATGCGGATGCCGTAGGAGCCTTCCTTGTAGTAGCCCGGCTCGTTGGACAGCATCATACCGGCAAGCAGCTTCTCGGTGCCGGTGCGGGCGATGCGCTGCGGGCCTTCATGTACGGCAAGATAGGAGCCGACACCGTGGCCGGTGCCATGGGCGAAGTCGCAGCCATGCTTCCATAGCGCCATGCGGGCGACGGCATCGATTTCCGAGCCGCGCGTGCCGGCAGGGAAGCGCAGCGTCGAGATGCCGATCATGCCTTTCAGCACCAGCGTGAAGCGTTCGCGCATCTCCTCGGTCGGCTGGCCGATCGGCACGGTGCGGGTAATGTCGGTGGTGCCGTCCTGATATTGTCCGCCGGAATCGAGCAGGAACAGCTCACCGGTTTGAAGCTTGCGGCTGGTGGCGCGCGAGACGCGATAGTGCATGATGGCGCCGTTCGGGCCGGCGCCGGAAATGGTGTCGAAGGAGACGTCGCGCAGCGGCATCTGCGTTTCCTCGCCGGTCTGCCGGCGGACTTCTTCGAGCTTGGTCACAACGTCGATCTCGTCGAGCGTGTCCGGCTTCTGCCGGTCGAGCCAGCAGAGCAGCTTGGCGACCGCGGCACCGTCGCGACGATGCGCGGCGCGGCTGCCCGCGATCTCGGCCTGGTTCTTGGTGGCGCGCGGGATGCGGGCCGGATCGGCGGCGGATATCACCTTGCCACCATTGCTCTCGACCAGCATCTTCAGCTTTTCCGCAGTCAGCACCGGATCGAGCGCGATTTTTGCACCATCGTCGGCAAGCCCAGCGACGGCTGCTTCGAACTCGCCCGGATCGTGCAGGTCGGCGAGCTGGGTGAGATAGGCCGCGACCTGGCGCGAGAATTTGCGCGGGTCCATGAAGAGCTGGTGCTTGCCGTCGGCGGCCAGGATGGCGAAGCCTAAGGCCAGCGGCGTGTGCGCGACGTCACCGCCACGGATGTTGAAGGCCCAGGCGATGGAAGAGGGGTCGGTCAGCACGGCGTGCGTCGCGCCGTCCTTTTCAATCGTGCCGGCCAGCCGCGCCAGCTTGTCCTTGGCGAGCTCGCCGGCAAAGGCGATCGGGTGGAGCTCCACCGGCGCGCGCGGCGGCTCCGGCTGGTCCCTCCAGATGAGGTCGATCGGGTTCTTGTCGAGCGGCACCAGCGTCGCGCCGGACTGCTCGGCCGATGCCCTCAGTGCCTTGACCTCACCGATCGTATGCAGCCACGGATCGAAACCGAGCCTGGCGCCCTTGCCGAGATTGTCCTTGATCCAGGAGGCCGGCGGATTGTCGATAAGGCTTTCGATGGTGAAGATGGAAAGGTCGACTTCGCCCCGCACCTGTAGTGTATAGCGGCCGTCGACGAAGACGAAGGCTCGATCACGCAGGATGATGGCGACGCCGGCCGAGCCGGAAAAGCCGGTCAGCCATTTCAGCCGCGCCGAGCGATCGGCGACATATTCGCCTTGGTGTTCGTCGGCACGCGGCACCATGAAGCCGTCCAGGCCGTTCTCCGTCAGCCACTGGCGCAGCATCGCCACGCGCGGCTTGCCGACAGCCGGATCGCCGGCGGAATCAAACGTCTGGAACATTGTGGCATCTCCCTCGAATGGCTTGCCGCGACCCTAGAGCGGTTCACCGTTTCATGGAAACGGCGAACCGCCCTATCTCTTTGTTTTGATGCAATTCCGGGCGGAAAACCGTTTCGCACTTTTCCTGGAATTGCTCTAGCGCATACCCCTGGCAACCGGAATCGATTTCGGCAGGGCCAGATGGCGGCTGTGTCTCAGCGCTTGAGGTGGATCGTCACCCAGCCCTCGCGATGCAAGGTGCGGACGTGGCGGAAGCTCTGGCCGACATAGGCCGAGATTACCGCATCGCGCTGGCGGTCGAGGATGCCCGACAGCACCAGCGACCCGCCCAGCTTGACGTGCCTTGCCATCTCGGGAGCCAGCCGCATCAGCGGCCGCGCCAGTATATTGGCGGCGATCAGGTCGAAGGGCGCGCGCCTGGCGAAGATCGGGTGATGGAAGCCAGGCGCCGCCACCGTCTCGACCAGCGCCTTGACATGATTGAGGCGCGCATTGGCGGCGGCGACGCGAACCGCGACCGGGTCGATGTCGGTCGCCAGCACGGGGATATGCGCGAGCTTCGCCAGCGCTATCGCCAGCACGGCACTGCCGGTGCCGAGATCGAGCGCGTTGCGCGGCCGTTCGCGCAGCACCACCTGCTCCAGCATTTCGAGGCAGCCGGCGGTTGTGCCGTGATGGCCGGTGCCGAAGGCAAGGCCCGCCTCGATCTCGATAGCGAGATCGCTGCTGTGGCGCTTGCCGCGATCATGCGCGCCGTGGACGAAGAAACGTCCGGCGCGGACCGGCTTCAATCCTTCGAGCGAGCGCGCCACCCAGTCGATGTCGGGGAGCGTTTCGCGTTCGACCTGCTTCGGCAGGGCGAGTCCAGCGAGGATGTCGTTGATCCGGGCTTCGACGGCATCGACATCGCCATCGGCATAAAGCGACACTTCATGGATGTCGTTGGCCTCGTCGACCTCCAGCACGGCGAGCGGCAAGCCGTCATCCTCGAAAGCAGCGTCGAGCGCCGCGAAGATGCGGTCGGCCTCGGCCTTGCCCGCGGTGAAATGGAGCCTGGTCTGCCCCATCAGGGCGACTCATGTTCGAGCATGATCATTTTCGAGAACCGGTTCCCACTTCTTGCTACGCCGACCTTCGGTTCGGGATCATGCCTGGCCGCCCGCCGCAAGCCGCTTCAGCTTGGCAATCGCGGTGTCGGCGCTTTCGCCATAGGCGATGGTGCCGGCGAACTCGCCCTTGGCGTTGAGCAGCAGAACCGAGGCCGTGTGGTCCATCGTGTAGTCGCCGTCGCCGGTGTCGACCTTCCTCCAGTAGATGCCGAAGGCCTTTGCCATGGCGTGCACCTTGTCCGGATCGCCGGTGATGCCGGTGATGCGGTCGGAGAAATTGCTGACGTAGGAATTCATGATCTCCGGCGTGTCGCGCTCAGGATCCACCGTGACGAAGTAGGCGTTGAGGTTCTTGCCGTCGTCGCCCATCGTCTTCAGCCAGCCGGCCAGTTCGAAGAGCGTGGTAGGGCAGACTTCCGGGCAGTGGGTGAAGCCGAAGAAGACGACGCTCGGATGACCCCGGAACGCGGCCTCGGTGATCGGCGCTTTCTTCTGGTCGATCAACGTGAACGGCGCGCCGTACGGCTCGCCGCCGTAGTGGCCGCGGTACCAGTCGAAGGTGAGCCAGCCGATGCCCGCCGCCATCAGGACGAGAATGCCGACCAGGATTGAGCGCATCATCAGAAATTATCCGTCGTGATTGCCATGGCGTGCCGGATCGGGCGCGGGCCTGTTTCGACAGACAGTTCTAGCGGTTCGTCGCCACGGGCGCAAAGATGTCGCGTTGCCGCAACCGTGACGACCCGAATGGTGCACGAGGCCCAGCGCCGTGATCGAACGGCTTGCAAATGCCTCGGTCTTATCCCACCTGACATCGGCTAAACGCGAACCCGAGGAGGTCTCCTTGCGAAAACTGATCGGCTTATTCGCCGCATGTCTTGCCCTGAGCGCCGGCGCAGCGGTGGCGGACGAAGTCGGCAAAGTCGGCGTCGACTGGGTCGGCAACGACATCATGATCGACGCGATCAAGGACCCGAAAGTCGACGGCGTCACCTGCCATGTCGCCTATTTCGACCGCAGCATCATCGATCGATTGCACAAGGGCAATTGGTTCGAAGACCCGTCGGATTCGTCGATCTCATGCCGCCAGACCGGGCCGATCACCGTCGGCGACATCGACATGAGCGAAGGCGGCGAGGAGGTGTTCAAGCAGGGCCTCAGCCTGATCTGGAAGAAGCAGGTGGTGAACCGCATCTACGACAGGAAGAACGAGACGCTGATCTATCTGTCGCATTCGCGTCAGGTGCAGAACGGTTCGGCGAAGATGTCGGTCACCACCGTGCCTCTCTATGGCCAGAACGTCGTGTGGACGAAGGGCAAGCCGCAATAGGCTCCGACTGCTCCCGCTTGCGGGACCAATCGCTCGGGCGTAAAGCCGCGCCATGGACCGCCCCGAACACCTCGTCCTGAAAGACCCTGAACCGCGCATCCATCCGACGGCGGAGCTGAAGGGATGCAAGCTCGGTCGCTATGCCTCGATCGGCGAGCGGGTGATCCTGCGCGAGGTGACTGTCGGCGACTTTTCCTATTTCGAGCGCCACTCGGAAGCGATCTACACGACGATCGGCAAGTTCTGCTCGATCGCCGCCAACAGCCGCATCAACGCGCTCGAGCACCCGATCGAGCGGCTGACCCAGCACAAGGTCAGCTACCGGCCGAACGAGTATTTCCGCTGGCTCGGCGTCGATGCGGCGTTCCGCGAGCGGCGGCAGGCGAGGTCGGTCAGCATCGGCCACGATGTCTGGATCGGCCACGGCGCCGTGATCATGCCTGGCGTGACGATCGGCAACGGTGCCGTCATCGGTGCTAACGCCGTGGTGACGCATGACGTGCCGCCTTACGCGATCGTCGCCGGCGTTCCGGCCAAACCCCTGCGTCAGCGGTTCGCCGCCGACGTTGCGGTACGCATCGAGAGCCTCGCCTGGTGGGACTGGGCGCCAGAAAGACTCGCCAGGGCGATCCCGGACATGCAGTCGTTGCCGATCGAGGCCTTCCTCGATCGTTGGGAAGACGAAGCCTCCTGATCCGTCACGATTTCAGGAATCAGTGCCCCTTCCGCCATGCGGGGGTGGCGCGGCGGAAGGGGCTGGAGGTAAACCCGCTGTGAAGCGGAGCAGCAGGCTTCTTCACCTGCACCGAAACTATCGCAACAAACCCATAAGGTGGTTTTTCCTGAAGCTGCCCTTTTGGCGTGTGCTCAATTGTACAGGATACAGTCGCAAAAATACTGCCGGCAGGGAACCGGGAGCGGCTGCCGCCTGTTTTTGATCAGGATCTGTATTCAGCCCTCGGCCGAATCCAGAACGCTTGGCCATTCAAGGATTTTCGATGATTGAAAAGTTTTTCACCAGGATCGCCAATGCCGTGGCGCATCTCGCGGGGATGCCGCCGACATTTGCCTTGTGCGGGTTGGTCATTGTCGTTTGGGCTTTGAGCGGACCGGTCTTCGGCTTTTCGGATACTTGGCAGCTGGTCATCAACACCGGGACGACGATCGTCACCTTTCTGATGGTGTTCCTCATCCAAAACACGCAGAACCGCGATAGCGCCGCGATCCAGACCAAGCTCGACGAGCTGATCCGCGTCAGCCGCGCTCATAACACCTTCATTGGCATCGAGCATCTGACCGAATCCGAGGTCGAGGAGATCCGCGAAAAATGCGAAAAAGCCGCAAAGCGGCATGACCGGGAGGTTGCCGCCGTGACCGTCAAGAAGGCCGCCGGGCAAAAGCACGCCCCCAAAAAACACGCCGCTTGAGCGCCGCCTTATCGTTCGGGATGCGGCTCGTTCGGTGGCTCAGCCGTCCATAAAGGCCGCGAACGCATCCTTGTGATCGGGATGCCAGCGCGACAGGGCAGGGCGGTTTTCGATGATGTCGCCAATCGCCCAGGCCATGCGCTTTTCATCCGTGGGCCGCGCAACCTCGTTGTCCGGGCAAAGGATGTAGAAGTCGCCCTGCTTGAGCGACGCCAGCATGAAATCGATCACCTGCTCGCCCGTCCAGGCGCCGGCCGGCTTTTCCGTCGCGCCCTCGGTCAAGCCGGTATAGGTGAAGCCCGGGATGAGCAAATGCGCGGAAACCTTTGCTCCGGGTTCGTTGCGCAGCGCATGGGCCAGGCCTTCGGTGAATGTCTTCACGCCAGCCTTGGAGACGTTGTAGGCGAGATTGCCGGGCGGCGTCGTGATGCCCTGCTTGGAGCCTGTATTGATGATCAGGCTAGGCTTGTCCCCGGCCAGCATGCGCGGCGCGAAGGCCTCGACGCCGTGCACGACGCCCCAGAAATTGATGTCCAGCAGCCGCTTCCAGGCGTCGCGGTTTTCCCACGGCTTGCCCGGATTGTTGCCGACGCCGGCATTGTTCATCAGGACCGAGACGGCGCCGAATGCACCGTAAGCGAGTTCGGCCAGGCGGTCGACCTCGTCGGCCTTCGAGACGTCGGTTGGAATTGGGAGAACGGCATCGTCCCCGGCAATGTCGGCGACCGCCTGCCGGGCCTGGTCGAGGCGCACGCCGCCGATATCGGCAATGACCGTCTTCATGCCCATGGCCGCAAATCGTTTCACGGCGGCAAGGCCGATGCCGCTCGCGCCGCCGGTGACGACGGCGACATTGCCGGAAGCGAAAGCGGGCAGGGCGGTCTGGATTTCGGCGTCGCTGGTCATGGTCGATGTCCTTGTTCCGGGTCGAGCCGAACTTAACGCCAGTCGGGGCCGAGACAAGCCTCGATCGCCGCAGTAATTGACCGCGACAGCGGCAACGGGTTGACCGCGACAGCGGCAACGGGTTGACCGCGACAGCGGCAACGGGTTGACCGCGACAGCTGCCGGCGCGCATGCTGCCGCAAAAAGGAGTTGGGTATTGACCGATTGGATCGGCATCCTGAAGGAGCAGACCGCCACCGGCGAGCAGATGGGCCGCGACGTGCCGAAAATGCTTGCCAATCCCGATATCAGCGAGACACAGGTAAAGACGTTGTTCGCGGCGCTGGAGGAACAGGCTGACTTCGCCGAGAAGCTGCGTCTGGCGCTGGAGAAGTTCGGCCACGACTTTCCCGTCATCAAGGCGGCCGAGCGGCTGGAGGAGCGCTACGCCGACCTTGCCGCCTCGGCGGCCGAGAAGCTGAAGGCGATGAGGAAGTAGCGCGGTTTTTTCGCAATTTCCGAACAGGAAACCGCTACGCACTTTTTCCTGGAATCGCCCTGGCTATTTTTCGATTAGACGTTCGAAACGTTTGTCGGGCGCAAACCAGATGGTGGCCACCAGCACATAGATGGCCACGCCGATCCATTGGCTGACGAAGGTCAGCGCTATCCCGGCCAGATAAAGGGCCAGCGAAATCTTGCCCTTGCGGTCCTGGCCCAAGGCCCGGGCAAAGGTCGTCTCGGCGCCGTGCAGATGGCGCAGTTTGATGGCCAGGATGTTGTAGGCAACGGCGCAGAGCGCCAGATCGACGCCGTAGACGGCAACCGGCACCGGGGCGAAATGATTTTCGCCCATGAAGGCCGTGGTCACCGGCATCAGCGACAGCCAGAACAGAAGGTTGAGGTTGGCCCACAGGACACGGCCGTCGACGCGCTGCACGGTGTGGAACATGTTGTGCAGATTGTTCCAGTAGATGCCGACATTGATGAAGGACAGCACGTAGCAGAAGAAGACCGGCCAAAGCGGCACCAGCGCGGCCAGGTCCTCGCCGTGCGGCACCTTCAATTCCAGCACCATGATGGTGATGATGATGGCGACGACGCCATCGGTGAATGCCTCGACCCGTCCCTTGCCCATGGTTCCTCCTTCGTCGGTTGACAGACGTTACGCAAGGATTTCGCACAAGGCCATACTGCCAGAATTGTCAGGAGGGCGTTCGGAATGCGGGACGGCCGCCACTACATGGGTGTCGGGGCTTGCAAACTGGCCGGAGGTTCCGATGACCAGCTACGCTCAGATAATCACGCGCGACAATGAACTCAGCGGCGGCGGCGCGATGGCTGCCGTCGCCGCCATGATTGCAGCGCTCTTTGCCGGGAGCACGGCTTTGACGCCGCTCTATGTGATCTACAAACAGGCCTTCGGATTCTCGCAGATCACCCTGACATTGGTCTATGCCGTGTATGTGGTCGGGAATCTGGCGGCGCTGCTGTTTTTCGGCCGATTGTCGGATGTCATCGGCCGCCGCCCGGCGGCGATGGCGGCAATGGGCGTCGCCGTGATCAGCGCGCTGTTTTTCCTCTTTGCCGAAAACCTGGCTTGGCTCGACATCGCCCGTATCCTCAGCGGGCTCGGCATCGGGATCGGCGCGGGAACCGGAACTGCCTGGCTCGCCGAACTGATCGAAGGCGAGGACAAGTCGCGCGCCGCCATCATTGCCACCAGCACCAACTTCGTCGGCCTCGGGGCCGGTGCGTTGGCGTCGGGGCTGCTCGCCGAATACGCGCCCTGGCCGCTCAGGCTGACGTTCGCAGTCTATCTCGGCTTGCTTCTGCTGGTGACCCTCATGCTCTGGCGCACGCGAGAAACCGTGCCGCAAACCAGGCGGCTCGTCGAAATTTCGATGCGGCCGCGGCTTTCGGTTCCCGCCGGCATTCGCGCGCAATTCGTGGCGCCGGCGGTCACCGGCTTCGGTGCCATGGCGCTGGTCGGCTTCTATGCGGCGCTGGCGCCGAGCATCCTGGCGCAGCAGCTTCACGTGACCAACCACGCCGAGGCCGGCGGGCTGTTCTTCGAACTGTCGATCGTGGCGGCCGCGACGATCCTGGCGACGGCACGACTGTCGAGCCGCTTCACGATGCTTGCCGCGCTCGTGTCGATGATCCCGACCGTGGCGCTGATCGTCGCGGCCCAGGTCTTCGCCTCCACGGCAATCATGGTCATCGGCACGGCGCTGTGCGGCGTTGCCGCCGCCTTCGGCTATCGTGGCGGCCTGCAAGTGGTGAACCACATAGCGCCGGCCGACCGCCGCGCCGAGGTGGTTTCGGCCTTCTTCGTCTGCTGCTTCTGCGGCAATGCGCTGCCGGTCATCGGCATCGGCGTGCTGTCGAGCCTGACCAGTGCTATCGTCGCAAGCCTGGCCTTTGCCGGCATGATCACGATCTTCGCGCTGGTGGCGCTGGGGTTCGGCCTGCGCTACGCGAGGTGATCTCGAACAGCGCAGCGATGCCTCAGCCGTTCGGCGTTTCGGGCGAAAGGTGCGCGCGCTGGCGCGGCACGCCGAGGCCGGTGTCCGGAGGCTCGCCCGCGGCCGGCCGCCCCTCGATCATTTGCACGACCCGCCAACGGCCGAAACGATAATAGGCGGCGGCCAGCATGAGCGAAGTTATCGAGCCAGCCGGGAAACTCCACCAAAGCGCCTCCTGGCCGATCACGCTCCTGAAGGAATAGGCGAAGCCGGTGCGAACGATCAGCACCGAGATGATCAGGATGATGAGCGGCGGCATGACGGCGCCGGTAGCGCGCACCGTGGCGAACAGCACGATGGTGATGCCGAACAGGATGAAGGACCAGGACGCGACCTTGTTGATGTGGGCGGCGATGTCGATCGCAATGCTGTCGCCGGTCAAGAACAGGCTGAGCACCGCGCGATCGAAAACGAACAGCAGTGCCACCAGCGCGCCGGTAAGCACGAGGTTGAACCCGACGCCCGAAGCGGCGACCCTGCCGATGCGATCCCAGCGCCCGGCGCCGACATTCTGCGCCGCCATCGAGGAGACTGCGGCGCCGATGGCCAGAGCCGGCATCTGGATATAGGTCCAGAGCTGCGCCGCGATGCCGTAGGCCGCTGCGACCTGCGAGCCGTAGGAATTGACGATCCCCATCACGGTCAGCGCCGCGGCCGAGATGACGATCATCTGCAGGCCCATCGGCACGCCCTTGAAGACGACGATGCGCAAAAGCGCCGGGTCCGGTTTGAGCAGGGCGAGGTCGCCGCCCGCCAGCCGCAGCGGATTCTTGCGCGCATAGAGCACGATCAGGATGGCGACCACGCTCACCGTCTGGCCGATCAGCGTCGAGGTGGCTGAACCGGCAATGCCAAGCTCTGGGAAGGGGCCGATGCCGCGGATCAGCAGCGGGTTCAAAACGACGTCGAGCACGACCGCCAGCGCCATGAAGACAAACGGCGTGCGCGAATCGCCAGCGCCGCGCAGCACGGTCATGACAAAGGACAACAGGTTCATCATCGGCACGGCGACGAAGATGATGCGCAGATAGGCGCGCGCCAGCGGCAAGGCGTCCGCCGGCGTGCCGAGCCCGGTGAGGATGGCGTCGACCCAGATCCAGCCGCAGACCGCGAACACCATCGAGACGAGGAAGAAGAAGGTCGCGCTGGTGCCGACGATGCGCCGTGCCTCGGCCAAGTCGCGGGCGCCGACGGACTGCGCGACCAGGATGGTCGCCGCCATGCCGATGCCGAACACCGTGCCGAGGATCAGGAACAGCACCAGATTGGCGTTCGAGGTCGCGGTCAGCGCCGCCTCGCCGAGGAAGCGCCCGACCCAGACGGCGTTGATCGAGCCGTTGAGCGACTGCAGCACGTTGGAGCCGAGCACCGGCAAGGCAAACAAAAGCAGCGTGCGCGGAATCGGGCCGCTGGTCAGGTCGCCGGTCCGCCGGCGAGCGGGCTTGTTGTCATCCATGTTGTTATCCATGGTGGGGCGGGCACCGAAAATGAATCAGGCCCGCGATGCTATCGCAGGCCTGACGGTGATGCATCCCTTGCGGGCTGGATGCCTCGTGGCACCCGACACGATGAACGGTTTTAGTTCGCGGCGAGGCTATTTCCAGACAGGCCGGGGATCGTGACCTGATAGACAAGGAAGGTGGTGTCGACATCGGCGCCATCCTCGGCCTTGTAGGGCGCGCCGACCTGGAAACCGTCCTGGGTCAGGAAGTCGTTGTCGTTGGCAACGAACAGGAAATAGTCGTCGGGCAGCTTCGGATCGAGCACGCTCACCAGCGACATCGCTTCCCACTTCTCCGAGAGGTTGTTCTTGTCGTTCGGCGCGCCATTGTGCAGGCCGAAGCGGCCGAGCTCACTCTTGTCGTTGATATCGACGAAGGCGGTGAGCTTGGCCGGCGTCACCGACGGGTCGAGCACGCCCTTCGGCGCGACCGGCTTGTTGGCGGCGTCGAACGGACCATTGGCGATATCGGTCGCGCCCGTCAGGTCGACAATGTTGATCTTGCGGTAGACAGACTCGGCGTCCTTCAGGCCCTGGCCGTTGCCGCTGTCACGCGACAGCATCAGGAAGCTCTTGTCGGACAGCGCCACGATCTCGCTCTGCGCGGCCACCTTGGTCCTGCCTTTGGCGTCCTTGAACACCGGCAGCGGCACGACATATTCGTGCGCCAGCTTGAGGTGGGCGAGGTCGGAGGCGTCATAGACGAGCGCGCGGGTGTTCTGGCGCGTCGAACCGGAATCGCCGCCATCCTGGCGCGGCGCCGACTGCAGCACCGCGATCAGGAACTTGCCGTCCGGCGTCATCGACATGCCTTCGAGGCCCTGGTTGTTCTGACGGCCGGTCTCGGGATCCTTCGGATCGGGCTCGGCCGCGCCCGGGCCGGGATTATTCGAGGCGAAGTTCGGCTTGCCGTGGCGCATCGGCACAAGGGCCGCCGGCGGCTGGGTGGCCGACATCAGCCGGCCGTCGGCCGAGAAGCGGTAGATGTTGGGGCCATATTCGTCGGAGATGAACATGGTGCCGTCGGGCAGGCGCACGATCGCCTCGTCGTCCAGCGCCAGCTTGCCGTTGTCGGCCTGCGGCAGGATCGGCATGTCGCCGGCGGCCGGGCGCACGCCGTTGAGCGGATCAAGACCGGTGGCGTCGGCGCCCTTGTCGTCGGTCAAGAGCATGGTGTCGGCTAGCGTCGCCTTGACGCCCGACTGTTCCTGGCTGGCGGCGGGCGCGGCGCCCGGAGCGGTCGGCGTCAGCTCGATCGAAATGGTGTTGAGGCGCGGGCGGTAGTCTGTGGTGCCGACGACGTTGTAGCCGCGGTCCGGCAGCAGCCACAGCGAGCCCTTGTAGCCGGCGCCGTCACGCGTCCAGGACTTGGTGTCGATCGACATGCCGGAGCCCGAACCGAAGGTCTCGCCGAACTTGTCCTTCTGGCTGGCCGGAATGCGGCCGATCCCGACAAGCCCCTTGTTGACATAGGCGACGCCGTCGGCGAGCGCCGGGGTCAGGGTGGTGAACAGGGCAAGCGCGATGCCGAGCGAGACAGTGCGGTTCAAACGTTTCATGGATATCCCCTTCTTGACGAACAGATCGGCCAATGCCTGGAAGGGCGCGGCATCGAAGATGCGGCGAGCCGGTTTCCGTCGAGCGGTCTAGGACTTGAACGTGATGGTTGCGTGACAGTTTCCCTTCTCCCACAAGGGGAGAAGGGAAAAGCGCTCAATCGCTTTCCCGCGCGATCAGCTCCAGCGGCCAGACCTCGCGGATGGTACGCGGTCCCTCCGGGCCGGCGAAGGCAGGGAGCGAGGCGAGCAGCATCTCGGCCAGTCGCCGGCCCATGGGCTCCAGCGACGGACGGAAGGCGGTCAACGCCGGCGAGAAGTAGCGGCAAAGCGGCGTGTCGACGATGACGATCACCGCTATGTCGTGGCCGGGCCTGATGCCCATCTCGGCCAGCGCCTTGCAGCCGCCGAGAGCCATGGCGTCATTGTTGAAGATGATCGCTGTCGGCCGGTCCTTGGAGAGCATCACGCGCGGCGTCACCTGGTAGCCGCCGGACTCGTTGATGAAGCCGTCGGCGATCAGGCCGGGGTCGACTTCGATGCCGTGCCTCTTCAGCGCCTTGCGGTAGCCGTCGAGGAACAGGTAGCCGAAGTTGAGATCAAGCGAAGGGCGGATGGCGGCAATGCGGCGGTGGCCGCGCGCGACCAGCCGGTCGACGGCTTCATCACCCGCCCTCTCGAAATCGATATCGAGCGAAGGATAGGTATCCCCGCCGGATTGACTTCGGCCAAGCGTGGCGAAGGGAAAGCCGGCCTTGCTGAGGTAGTCGATCCGATCGTCTTCCCGCCGTGTATTGGCCAACACGACCGCGTCGGCCCGGCGCGTCTCAACCACGCGGCGCAGCCTCTCCTGCTGATATTGGCCTGGCTCACCCATGACGACCATCAGATCTAGGTCATACTCGGCGAGCCGCGCCTGCAGCCCGGTCAGGAAGGGAATGAAGAACGGCTCGCCATATTGCTGGTCGCCCGGATGCGGCTGCAGCATGAAGGCGATCGAGCGGGTGGCGCCCTGGCGCAGGCTGCGGCCGGACTGGTTGGGCGAATAGTTCAGCTTCCTGGCCGCCTCCAGCACGCGCTGGCGGGTCTCGGCATTGACGTCGGCGCGACCGTTCAAGGCGCGCGACACGGTGCCGATCGAAATGTTCAGGTGACGCGCGAGATCGTGGATGCTGGACGCCAAGGCAGGTTCTCCCCCTTCTTCGCTAGCACCGGCCGGCGCTCAGGCCAAGCAGCCGATGACGATTTTCGCGAGTGGGTGATTGACATTCTACGCCATCGGGTGTGTTGTCGTAAACGTTTACGGGAAAACGTTTACGGTACGCCGTGGATGCCGTGACGGTCGGCCTGGAGGGGCCGAACGGGAGGAGTGCTGGATGATGAAGGTCGTCCTGGTCGGGTGCGGAGCCATGAGCAGGCACTGGCTCGATGCCGCAAGGCAGATCGACGGGCTTGCCGTCGTCGGTCTCGTCGATCTCGATGCCGAGCGGGCGAAGGCGAGGGCGCGCGAATACGGGCTTGCCGCAGCCGTCATCGGCACCAGCGTCGACGCCGTTCTCGACCAGACGAAGCCCCACGCCGTGTTCGACGTCGTGGTTCCCGCGGCCCGGCGCGAAGTGGCCTTCTCCGCTTTCGCCCATCATTGCCATCTGCTCACCGAAAAGCCGCTCGCCGACAGTCCGCAAAATGCCCGCGCCATCATCGAGGCTGCCCGTCGCGCCGGACGCGTCCACGCCGTCGTCCAGAACCGCCGCTATGTCGCCAATGTCAGGCGGATCCGGCGGTTTCTGGACTCCGGCGCCATCGGCAAGCCGACCAGCATCCATGCCGACTTCTTCGTCGCGCCGCATTTCGGCGGCTTTCGCGAGGAGATGGCCCATGTGCTGCTGCTCGACATGGCGATCCACACTTTCGATGCCGCGCGCTACATGGTCGCCGGCGAGCCTGCCGGCGTCTACTGCCAGGAATGGGAGCCGGCCAATTCCTGGTACCGGCAGGGATCGTCCGCCAGCGCCGTCTTCGACTTTGGCGGCGGCAAGGTCTTCACCTACGCCGGCTCGTGGTGCGCCGACGGCTTTCGCACCAGCTGGGAGGGCAGCTGGCGCATCGTCGCTGAGCGCGGCAGCCTGTTGTGGGACGGCCATGAGGAGCTGAGGGCGGAGGTGGTTGCGCCCGGCCGCGACGGTATCATCGACAAGACCCAGCTGATCGAGGTGCCGGCGCTCGACCCCGCCGATCAGGTGGGCGGCCATCTCGGCATCATCAAGGATTTCATGCACGCGGTCGAAACCGGGACCGAGCCCGAAACGCGCGGCGCCGACAACATCAAGAGCCTGGCCATGGTCTTCGGCGCCATCGAAAGCGCGGAGACCGGACGGCGCGTGGCGATCGCGACCCAGGAAGGATGATGATGCCAAACCCGCTTCTCGACATCAGGATCGGCACCATGGTGCGGGCCAATCTCGACGATCCGGCCGCCTATGTCAGACAGATCCTGCCGCTTGGCTTCGAAAGCATACAGCCCTTCTTCTGGCAGACGCTGGGCGGCAAGGACCTGCCGCGGTTGGCCGGCGAGATCCGTGAGGCGATCGGCGATGCCGACGTGACCGTGTCCTCGATCGGGGTGTTCGGCAATCCGCTGGAGAATGGCGATACCGATCGCGGCGTGCTCGCGGCCTGGGAGACGGTGATCGACAATGCGCATCTGTTCGGCGCTTCCACGGTCAGCGGCTTCACCGGCCGCATCCGCGGCAAACCGCTGACCGACAGCCTGCCGCGCTTCCGCGAGGTGTGGGGGCGATTGGCGAAGCGCGCCGCCGACAAGGGTGTACGCATCGCCTTCGAGAATTGCGCCATGGACGGCAACTGGGCGAGCGGCGACTGGAACATCGCCCACAATCCCGACGCCTGGGAGCTGATGTTCAACGAATTGCCCAACGACAATCTCGGCCTCGAATGGGAGCCGTGCCATCAGCTCGTCTATCTGATCGACCCGATCCCGCAGATCCGCAAATGGGCGCCGCGCATCTTCCATGTCCACGGCAAGGACGCGACGGTGCGCTGGGACGTGATCCGCGAGCATGGCGTGTTCGGCCGCCTGCCATTCGTGCAGATGCGCACGCCGGGCTTCGGCGATAGCGACTGGACGCGGGTGATCAGCGAATTGCGGCTCGCCGGCTATCGCGGTGCGATCGACATCGAAGGCTGGCACGATCCGGTCTATCGCGGCGACCTCGAGATCACCGGTCAGGTGCGGGCGCTCGACCATCTCAAGCAATGCCGGGGAGGCAGGACTTATCTGCAGAACCCGGCGTGAGAACGGCCGGCTGGAGGAGCCGGCCCGAACGCTCGCGGCCAAGCGCCGAAACAAGGTCAAAACCCTCGATGTGCGAGGACAAAAGGGAGGAACGTGCATGAGCATCGCGATGAGAACGACACTTTTGCGCACGACCGTGGTGGCGGCCGCCACGGCGCTGGCCGCCGTCATCTCCACCTTGCCGGCGCAGGCGCTCGACGCCCAATGGTGCAAGGACGTCCATATCCGCTTCTTCGTCGGCGGCGCCGAGGGCGATGCCTTCGGCACCATCGTCTATAACGGCGCCAGGCAGGCGGCGGCTGATCTCGGACCGAAGGTCGACTACATCTTCTCCCAGTGGGACGTCGAGAAGATGGTGCAGCAACTGCGCGAGGCGGTGGCGGTCAAGCCGAACGGCATCGCCATGATGGGCCATCCGGGCGATGCCGCGATCATGCCGCTGGCCGAGCAGGCGCATAAGGACGGCATCAAGATGATGTACCAGAACGTGCCGGTGCCGAAGGTGGTGGCGGCGTTCGGCGGCGGTTATGTCGGCGCGCAGCAGGAGCAGCAGGGCCGCGCGCTCGGCGCCGAGGCCTTCAAGCTCGGCAAGCTCAAGGCCGGCGACAAGGCGATCATGATCGGCCCGTTCGAGAACGAGAACCGCGGCGCGCGCGAGCGCGGCACGGTCGCGGCGCTGAAGGAAGCGGGTGTCGAAGTGATCCAGCTCTCCTCGCCGCCGAGCGGCGAATGGGCGTCCGATCCCAATCTCGCCATTCCGGTGATCACGGCGGCGCTGCTCAACCACCCCGACGTCAAGGCGGTCGGCTATCCCGGCGGCCAGATGCTCGGCAATGTCGCCACCTATATGCAGGCGGCCGGACGCAAGCCGGGCGATATCTTCAATTTCGGCTTCGACACCAGCCCGCAGATCGTCGAGGGCTTCAAGGGCGGCTGGGTGCAGCTCACGGCCGACCAGCAGCCGTTCCTGCAGGGCTATCTGCCGATCCTGAGCCTCTGCCAGCAAGTGGTGCTCGGCCTTGCACCCATGAATGTCGACACCGGCGCCGGCTTCGTCACGCCGCAGAACTACGAGATCGTCTCCGAGCTTGCCAAGCAGGCGCTGCGTTGACCTCCCAGGCGGTCGGCCGGGATCAACCCGGCCGACCGGACCGCCGGCGAAAAGGCCGGCAGACGGACAATTCAAGCGAGGATCGCATGGGCGAACGCATCATCGAACTGCGCGACATCAAGAAATCCTATGGCCAGGTCTATGCGCTGGGCGGCGTCAACCTTAGCGTCGACCGCGGCGAAGTGGTCGGCCTGATCGGCGACAATGGTGCCGGCAAGTCGACGCTGATCAAGATCCTGTCCGGTGTGGTCAAGCCGACCAGCGGCGAGATCCTCGTGCGCGGCAAGCCTGTGACCGGATGGAGCGCCGCCCGCTCGCGCGACGCCGGCATCGAGACGGTGTTCCAGGACCGGGCTTTGGCCGTGCAGCAGACGATCGTGCGCAACATCTTCATGGGCCGGGAGCTGACGGGCTTTCTCGGCTGGCTGAAGGTCAACAAGGAGATCGAGGAAGCGAGCCGGCTGATGCGCGAGATCGGCTTCACCTCGAAAGTGTTCACGCCGCAGTCGATCGTCGGCCAGCTTTCGGGCGGCGAGCGCCAGGGCGTGGCGATCGCGCGCGCCATCTACAAGCAGGCGGAGCTGATCATCCTCGACGAGCCGACGACGGCGCTGTCGCTGACCGAGACCGCCAAGGTCTTCCATTTCGTGCGCCAGGTGCGGGCGAGCGGTCGCTCGATCCTGTTCATCGGTCACAACATCCACCACGTCTTCGACATCGCCGACCGCTTCGTCGTGCTCGACCGCGGCAAGGTGGCGCTCACAGCCGACCGCAGCGAGGTGAAGTCGGCCGAGGACCTGATCAACTTCATGGAAGACGTGGCGCATCCCGACGGCTTGCCGGGGTTGCACGAGGATGCGGAGCAGAGAGCGTGATGAGCAAGGCCATGGAACCCGATCTGCAAACTCCTCTCGGGAGAACAAGCGGCCAGGCAGCTAAGGAATGGAGCCATCCGTCCAATCACTGGCTGCGCGGTTTCGTCCTCGACAATCGCGCATCTCTGGGCACGCTTGCCGTGTTCATCGTCATGATGGCGGTGTTCATCATCGCCAACCCGACCGTCTTCACGACCTGGTATCTCTACAGCTCGGTGCTGACGACGCTGCCCGTTGCGCTGTTCGTGGTCGTGCCTCTGGTCTTCGTCGTAACCTGCGGCGAGATCGACCTGTCGTTCCCGGCGACCATGGGCTTCGCCTCCTGGGTCTTCGCGCTGGTGGTGCAGGCCGGCTACGATCCGTTCCTCGGCATCGTGGCGGCGCTCGTCACCGGCACGCTGCTCGGCTTCCTGGTCGGCTCGCTGGTGGTCTATGGCGGTCTGTCGTCGCTGATAGCGACGCTCGGCATGAATTTCCTGCTGCGCGGGCTGATCCAGATCATCAACGAAGGCAAGTCGACGGCGCTGACCAGCCTTGCTGACAGCTCAGCCTACACGATCTTCTCCAGCCAGATCTGGGGCATTCCGGTGCAGATCTTCTGGGCGATCGCCTTCGTCGTCTTTTCGGCGCTGCTCTACAACCGCCATCGCTTCGGCGCGCAGGTGAAGGTGGTCGGCGACAATCCGGACAGCGCCAAGCAGATGGGCATCGACGTCAAGCGTGTGCGGGTGAAAGTGTTCGTCTTCGTCGGCATCGGCGCCGCGATCGCCGGCACCTTCTCGGTGATGATCAACTTCACCTGGTGGCCGACGGCGGGCGACGGCTATCTTCTGCCGGTGCTGGCATCGGTGTTCGTCGGCGGCACGCCGACCTGGGGCGGCATCGGCACGGTGGTCGGCGGCGCGATCGGCGCGGTCACGGTTTCCTTCATTCAGACCGGCGTGGTGGCGGCCGGCTTGAGCGGCTTCTACGTGCAGTTCTTCAACGGGCTGATCATCATCCTGTCGCTGCTCGGTCATAAGTGGAACCAGGCACGGTATCGGTGAAGGGGTTGCTCAAACTCCTGTGACAAACCCGTCGAGCACGCGTTTCTGGCCGGCCTTGTCGAAGTCGATGGTGAGCTTGTTGCCGTCGATCGCGGCGATGTTGCCGTTGCCGAATTTCTGGTGGAACACGCGGTCGCCGACGCTGAAGGCGGAAGGCGTGTCGGCGACGGATTTCGCAACCAGCTCGCCCTCGATGGTGCGGCCCTTCACCGAGGTGCGGCCGGCGCCGTAACCGCTATCGGTCTCGCCATAGCCGATGCGCTCGACCTGGTGGCCGGAGCGGGTGCCCCAGTTGCGGTCGGTCGCCTCGGTGCGGTTGGCCTGCGCGCGCTGCCAGCCGGGCGTCGCATAGGTATTGGAGAAGCTGCCCTGATCCTTGGCGCCGATATTGTCGAAGCGCGAGGCGCCATAGGGATTTTGCCGGCCGCCGCCGCGACCGGAGGCGAATGAGCCGCCGCCATAGGGATTGCCGTAGCCGCCGTAGGAGTTGCCGCCGTCGGCGACGTCGACATGGGTTTCCGGCAATTCGTCGAGGAAGCGCGACGGGATCGTCGATTGCCACAGCCCGTGGATCAGACGGTTGGAGACGAACCAGATATGCAGGTTCTTCTTGGCGCGCGTCAGGCCGACATAGGCAAGGCGGCGTTCCTCCTCCAGGCCCGACCGGCCGCCTTCGTCCAGCGCGCGCTGGTGGGGAAAGAGGCCTTCCTCCCAGCCGGGCAGGAAAACGGTCTCGAATTCGAGACCCTTGGCCGAGTGCAGCGTCATGATCGAGACCGCATCGAGCGACTCGCCTTGCTCGGCCTCCATGACCAGCGCGACATGCTCGAGGAAGGAACGCAGCGATTCATACTCCTCCATGGAGCGGATCAGTTCCTTGAGGTTCTCCAGCCGCCCGGGCGCTTCCGCCGAACGGTCGTTCTTCCACATGTCGGTGTAGCCGCTTTCCTCCAGGATGGTCTCGGCGAGCTCGGTGTGGGGCGTGGTCTCCAGCGCCTTCTGCCAGCGCTCGAAATTGGCCGCGACCTCGCGAAGTGCTGCACGCGGCTTCGGCTTCAGCTCGTCGCTTTCGGCGAGCGTCGCCGCGGCCTCCAGCATCGGGGTGCGCATGGCGCGCGCCGTGTCGTGGATCTGGCGAATGGTCGCTTCGCCAAGGCCGCGCTTCGGCACGTTGACGATGCGCTCGAAAGCGAGGTCGTCGCCGCTGTTGGCGACGACGCGGAAGAAAGCCAGCGCATCGCGGATTTCCAGCCGCTCGTAGAAACGCGGGCCGCCGATGACGCGGTAGTTCAAGCCCAGCGTGATGAAGCGGTCTTCGAAGGAGCGCATCTGGAAGGAGGCGCGCACCAGGATCGCCATGTCGTTGAGGTTGTGCTTCTGCCGCTGATAGGCCTCGATCGCCTCGCCGATGGCTCTAGCCTCTTCCTCCGAGTCCCAGGCGGCATGGACATGCACCTTATCGTCCTCGGGATCGTCGCGGTCGGTGAACAGCGTCTTGCCGAAGCGGCCCTCATTGTGGGCGATGAGGTGCGAGGCGGCGCCCAGGATATGCGCGGTGGAACGGTAGTTGCGCTCCAGCCTGATGATGGTCGCGCCCGGAAAATCCTTGTCGAAGCGCAGGATGTTGTCGACCTCGGCGCCGCGCCAGCCATAGATCGACTGGTCGTCGTCGCCGACGCAGCAGATGTTTACTTTGTTTTCGCTCACGGCCGCGCGCTCGCTTCTCTCGCTGGCCTCCGCGGGGGCGGCCTGACCGGCCGACGCCCGGTCGGGCTTGCGGCCTTCGGCCGACGGCGAACGTCCGGCGTTTGGCCGCTGCGCCAACAAGCGCAGCCACATGTATTGCGCGGTGTTGGTGTCCTGGTACTCGTCGACCAGGATGTATTTGAACTTGCGGTGATAATCCTTCAGCACGTCCGGATAGGCGCGGAAGATGCGGATCGGATGATAGAGCAGGTCGCCGAAATCGCAGGAATTCAGTGTCTGCAGCCGCTCCTGATAGGCCTTGTAGAGCTGGCGGCCCTTGCCGTTGCCGAAGCTGCGCGCATCGCCTTCCGGAATCTCGTCGGGACCGAGGCCCTTGTTCTTCCAATTGTCGATCATCTGGGCGAACTGCTTGGCCGGCCAGCGCTTGTCGTCCAGCCCCTCGGCCTGGATGAGCTGCTTGATCAGCCGCACCACGTCGTCGGTGTCGAGGATGGTGAAATCGGATTTCAGCCCGGCAAGCTCGGCATGGCGGCGCAAAAGCTTGACGCCGATGGAGTGGAAGGTGCCGAGCCAGGGCATGCCCTCGACATTCTCCTCGCCGATCAGGAAGCCGATGCGCTGCTTCATCTCGCGCGCGGCCTTGTTGGTGAAGGTGACGGCGAGAATCTGCGACGGGAAGGCCCTGCCGGTGGCAAGGATGTGGGCGATGCGCGTGGTCAGGACCCGCGTCTTGCCGGTGCCAGCGCCGGCCAGCACCAGAACCGGCCCCTCCGTTGTTTCGACGGCTAGCCGCTGCTCGGGATTGAGGCCGTTGAGATAATCGGGCGCACGGCTCTGCGCGCTGCGCGCGGCCATGGCGCGCGCAGCAATGCCGGACGGGGCCGCGGGCCGCGCATTCGGTTCATCGAAAAAAGGCATGTCTTCGGAAAAGCCCGACATCGCTCCCGAATGTAGTGATTCGGGAGCGAAAGACCAGAACTGTCTACGTTTTGTTCTATTTTCGCGTGCCGCCGACCAACTTGACAGCCGGAGCGGGCAGGGGAAAGCTGCCGGCAGGGCAAGGGCGGCGTGCCGTCGCCTGGAAGGCGCGCAAGCGCAACAGTCGAAGGAGCACCGTCTTGGCTGTCACCATCACCTCCCTCGTCCTCTTCCTTATCGGTTTGGTTCTCGGCGGCGGCGGCATCTGGTTGGTTTCGCTGGGCGGCAGCTGGTACTATGCGATTGCCGGTCTCGCTTTCCTGATCACCGCCTGGCTCGTTTTTCGCCGCAGATCGACAGGGCTCTGGCTCTATGCGGCGATCGTGCTCGCCTCGCTGTGCTGGGCGGTATGGGAAATCGGCTTCGACTGGTGGCAGCTCGGTCCGCGCGGCGGCATCATCGTTCTCGTCGCGCTGTGGCTGCTGACGCCATGGGCAAGGCGAGGGTTCGCCGGTCCGGACGGGCGCGCCCCTCTCATCCTGGCGGTGCTCGCCTCGCTTGCGGTGGCCGGCTATTCGATGACCACCGACGCCACCGACATCGGCGGCATGCTCGACACCGACAAAGTAACGCCGACGGCCAATCTCGGCGGCGACATGCCGGCCGGCGAATGGCATTTCTACGGCCGCACGCCATTCGGCCAACGTTATTCGCCGCTCGATCAGATCACGCCGGACAATGTCGCCAAGCTCCAGCCCGCCTGGACCTACCGCACCGGCGACGTCAAAGGCCCCGACGACATCGGCGAGACGACCTATCAGGTGACGCCACTGAAGGTGGGCGACGCGCTGTTCATCTGCACGCCGCACAATTTCGCCATCGCCATCGATGCCGCGACCGGCAAGGAGAAGTGGCGCTACGATCCGAAGGTCAAGCTCGATCCCAACCGCCAGCACCAGACCTGCCGCGGCGTGTCCTACTATGCCGACCCGAAGATCGCGGCCGGGCAGCCTTGTGCTGGGCGCATCTATCTGCCGACCTCCGATGCCAGGCTTATCGCGCTCGATGCCGCCAGCGGCCAGGTGTGTTCGTCCTTCGCCGAAAGCGGCACGCTCAATCTCATGGCCAACATGCCCTATCCGAAGTCGGGCTATTATTATTCGACCTCGGCGCCGCTGATCGTCGCCGGCAAGATCATCGTCGGCGGCGCGGTCAACGACAATTATTCGACCGAGGAGCCATCGGGCGTCATCCGCGCCTACGATGTCGGTACGGGTGCCCTTCTGTGGAACTGGGACTCCGGCAATCCGGACCAGACGGCGCCGCTGCCGGCGGAGCAGAAATACACGAACAACTCGCCCAACATGTGGTCGACGGCGAGCGCCGACGAGAAGCTCGGCCTGCTCTACCTGCCGCTCGGCAACCAGACACCGGACCAGCTTGGCATGGGCCGCAGCGCCAATACCGAAAAATTCTCCTCCTCGATCACCGCGCTCGACCTCAACAGCGGAAAATTGCGCTGGGTTCGGCAACTGGTGCATCACGATCTGTGGGACATGGACGTGCCGGCCCAGCCGACGCTGGTCGACATCACCTCGGTCAACGGCACGGTCGTGCCGGCGCTGGTCGTGCCGACCAAGCAGGGCGACCTCTATGTGCTCGACCGGAGCACCGGCGAACCGATCATCCCTGTGAAGGAGATGCCGGCGCCGGGCGGCGCGATCGAAGGCGACCATGCCTCGCCGACACAGCCGGAATCGGGGCTTTCGTTCAATCCCAAGCGGCTGACCGGCGCGGACATGTGGGGCATCACCATGTTCGACCAGCTGGCATGCCGGATCGCGCTCAGGAAATTGCGCTACGAGGGACGCTACACGCCGCCCTCGCTGCAGGGCTCGCTGATCTATCCCGGCAATTTCGGCGTCTTCAATTGGGGCGGCGTCGCGGTCGACCCGGTGCGGCAGGTGATGTTCGGCATGCCGACCTATCTCGCCTTCACATCGACGCTCATTCCGCGCGCGGACGTGCCGCCGCCGGGCGATGCCACGAAAGGCAGCGAGCAAGGGCTCAACCGCAACGAGGGCGCGCCTTACGCGGTGGTGCTGAAACCGTTCCTGTCGCCGCTCGGCATCCCTTGCCAGGCGCCGCCCTGGGGCTATGTCGCCGGCGTCGACCTCAGGACCGGCCAGATCGCCTACAGGCATCGCAACGGCACCGTCTACGACATGACGCCGCTGCCCCTGCCGTTCAAGGTCGGCGTTCCGGGCATCGGCGGGCCGATGATCACCGCCGGCGGCGTTGCCTTCCTGGGCGCGGCGGTCGACGATTATCTGCGCGCCTACGATCTCACCACCGGCAGGCAGCTCTGGCAGGCGAGGCTGCCGGCCGGCGGGCAGTCGACACCGATGACCTACACGGTCGCCGACGGCCGCCAGTTCGTGGTCATCGTCGCCGGCGGCCACGGCTCGGTCGGCACCAAGCCGGGCGATTATGTGATGGCCTACACGCTGCCGAAATAGGCAGCCTTAGAGTCCGAGACAGCTCCTCGGGCAGGGCACCTGGTTGGCGAGATCCGGGCCGGCGGCTGCTTCGGCCAAAATGCGATGATGCGACATGACAGGCATCACAGCCCGGCGGGGCGCGTTGCCAATGAGCGAACGGTCCGGCCAAACGGTCACTGGTCCGTGACTGGACCCTGCGAGCTTCAACCCTATCTTGCGCATCAAACAGCCGTCGAGGGAGAGCCATGACCGAACCTGTCGCCAAGCCCGTGATCACCCAGGCGATGATCGATGCCTATGACGAGTACACGCATCTGACGCTTGACCGGCGGCGCTTCATGGAGCGCCTGACAAGGCTCGCCGGATCGGGCGCGGCGGCCGCCGCGATCGCGCCGATGCTGGCGGCGAATTCGGCCCAGGCGGCGATCGTCGCCGAGGACGATCCGCGCGTGAAGGGCGAGGACATCACCTATCCCGGCAGCAGCGGCGAGATGAAGGGCTATCTGGTCAAGCCGGCCGGTCAGTCCGGCAAGATGGGAACCGTCATCGTCGTCCATGAGAACCGAGGTCTCAACCCGCATATCCGCGATGTCGCGCGGCGCGTGGCGCTGGAAGGCTTCATTGTGCTGGCGCCGGACTTCCTGTCGCCGCTGGGCGGCACGCCGTCCGACGAGGACAAGGCGCGCGACATGTTCACCAAGCTCGACGCCGCCCAAGTCGCGGCCGACGGCGTCGCGACAATTGCCTATCTCAAGGGCCTGAAGGACGGCAACGGCAAGGTCGGCGCGGTCGGATTCTGCTGGGGCGGCGGCACGGTGAATGCGCTCGCCGTGAATGCACCCGATCTCAACGCCGGCGTCGCCTATTACGGCATGCAGCCGAAAGCCGAGGACGTGCCGAAGATCAAGGCGGCGCTGCTGTTGCACTATGCCGGACTGGACGAGCGCATCGACGCCGGCATCGATGCCTACAAGAAGGCGCTCGACGCCGCGCATGTCGAATACACGGTCTATGTCTATGACGGCGTCAACCATGCCTTCAACAACGACACTTCGGCCGCGCGCTACGACAAGAAGGCGGCCGACCTCGCCTGGGGGAGGACGGTCGCGTTTCTGAAACAGAAGCTGGCCTGAGCTGGATCTCGACACACCTCACCGGTGCTGTCCGGGGGATCACTCCCGCGCCGGCTTGTGCATGGCCACGCCCGCCACGACCAGCGCAATGCCGAGGCAATCGGTGAGGCTGGGAACCTGGCGCAGCACGACGACGCCGATCAGCGTCGCGGTGAGCGGCAGGAGCGAGAGCATCAGCGCGAAGCTGGCGCGTGGCAGCCGCGCCATGGCGAGCTGGTCGCATATATAGGGAATCACCGAGGAGCAGACGCCGACGCCGATGGCGGCGAGCAACAGTTGCGGCGCCGTGACGGCGGGCAGCGCCTCGCTGAAGCCGACCGGCAGCACGACGAGGAAGGCGATCGCCATGGCGGTGCCGAGGCCCGCGATGCCGATGCCCGTCTGCGCGATGCGGTGACCCAGCACGATGTAGCCGACGAACAGCGCGCCGTTGAGAAAGGCCCAGAACAGGCCGACCGGATCGCTGGACCATTTGATGTCGATCAGCAGCAAGGTGCCGGCGACGGCGATGGCGAGCGCCACGAAATTGCGCCGGCTCCTGAGGCCGACGAGGGCGACGCCGATCGTGCCAACGAATTCGATGGCGGCGACCAGCGAGATCGGCAGGCGGTCGAGCGCCAGATAGAACGCGCAGTTCATCACCGCCAGGCAGGCGCCGAAGGCCAGCAGCAGGAGCCGTGCCGAGCGGTCGGCCCGCGCGAACACCGTCCATGGCCTGGTGAGCGGCGCGAAGACGAGCGCGGCCGTGGCGATGCGCAGCCAGGCCATGCCGAGCACGCCGACCTGAGCGAACAGCAGCACGGCGAAAGCCGGCCCAAGATAGTGGAAGATGGCGCTGACGCAGAACCAGACATGCGGCGGCAGCGCATTGGCCAGTCCGGCGAGGGCGGGGCCTGCAGCGTGGGTGTCGCCGGTGGTCTGGTTTGCCGTACGAACTTGCGCTTCGGAATTCATGCGATCATTATCGCAGGCGAATTTCGCTATTTATATAGGCACTAAACGGCTTTTTGGGCCGTTCACTTTCTGAAGAAAGAGAATTCTCTTGAAACGCCTTCGAAATGAAAATGCCGATCTGGATGCGGCGGACCTGAAGATCCTGCGGCTGCTGGAAAAGGATGCACGCACGAGCACGGCAGAGCTGGCGCGTGCCGTCGGGCTCTCGGCGCCAAGCGTCGCGGAGCGCATCCGCAAGCTGCAGGAGAACGGCGTGATCGAGGCCTATACGGTCAGAATCAATCCGGCGGCGCTCGGCCTGAAGCTGTCGGCATGGCTCAGGATCAGGCCGGTGCCCGGGCAGCTCGCCGTCGTTGCCGAGATCATCCGCGAGCTGCCGGAAATCGCGCAGTGCGACCGGGTGACCGGCGAGGACTGCTTCATCGCTTTGGCGCATGTCGGCTCGGTGACCGAGCTGGAACGGGTGATCGACAGGATCATCCCCTATGCGATGACCAACACCGCCATCATCCAGTCGTCGCCGGTCGAGCCGCGCTCGCCGCTTCGCGGGCTAGAGCAGTTCATCGTTTCACGGAAACGCTGAACTGCTCTAACTATTTGTTTTTACGCAATTCCGGACGGAAAACCGTTACACACTTTTCCTGGAATTGCTCTAAGGGAGCGCTGACGGCTCAGTGTAACCGCGCCGCATGCGCGCCTGCTTGAGAATCGCGCGCCAGCGGATCATGTCGAAGGGGATGGGCTCGTTGTTGTTGGCGATGTGAAAAATCTCGTTGTTGACGTTCTTCAAAGATCGCCAGAAATCATAGTCGGTGATGCGCGGATCGGCCGCCAACCGCTCCACTTCCACCTTGATGTCGGTCTTCATGCACTATCCTCGCACCGCATTCCGCCTGCCACCTGCGCGCAACCCGGCAGGGTCGTTGTCGAACGCGCCACTGAGTCGTTCAACGGACTCAAGCGACTTGTTCACGTTAAAACCTTGGTAAGGTTAACGCGGGCGGGCGGGTTTTCAAGCGCTCTTGCGTTTGATGCCGATCGAGCGGCCGGCACGCTCCGGCATGGGCAGCGCGGCATGGGCAGCGCGCATGGCTTCGATCTGCGCCATCACATCGGCCGGGAAGGGGGCGACCTTCGGCCCTGCCATATCGACGTGCAACGACAGCGATTCGGACGTCGCCGCCAGCCAGCCGTCGACATGACGGATCTCCTGATAGGCTCTCAGCCGCTTCTCGTCGTGGTCGATGAGCTGGAAGGAGACGTTCACCTTGTGGTCGAGGTGAAGCTCCTGCACGTAGCAGACGTGGACTTCGGCCGTGTAGATGGTGAGGCGACGCTCCTTGGCATAGTTCGGCCCCATGCCCATCAGCTCGAACGCTTCGTCCGAGCAGCGGTCGAACAGCACGTTGTAGTAGGCCATGTTGAGATGGCCGTTGTAGTCGATCCAGTCCTTCTCGATGGCCATCGGCTTGGAGATGATTGGCGCGGGCATCGTCATCTGGTTTTCCTTGATCGTCGCTGGACAGGGTGTGGCTGGTGCGGTTCTGGTTGTTTGGAGCAATTCCGGACGGAAAACCGCTTCACACTTTTCCTGGAATTGCTTTAGGCATCATCCATAGCTGCATTACAAGAGTGGCCACTGGTCCATTCGCGGAGGAAATCATGGCTTTGAGCGACCTCAATCCCGTCGAGCGCAACGAGGAAGGCATCGCCACAGTGCTCGGCATCCTCAAGCAACAGTTCGGCGAGCGTTTTCAGACCGGTGAGGCGATCCGCAGCCAGCACGCGCACACCACCACCTATATCCCGACCCAGGCGCCGGACGGCGTCGTCTTCGCCGAATCGACTCCGGAGGTGCAGGAGATCGTGCGCGCCTGCGCCGCGCACCGCGTGCCGGTCATCGCCTTCGGCGTCGGCTCCTCGCTCGAAGGCCACACCAATGCGCCGGGCGGCGGCATCTCGATCGACACCTCGCGCATGAACCGCATCCTTTCGGTCAATCCGCAGGATCTCGACTGCACGGTCGAGCCCGGCGTGACGCGCGAGGACCTCAACCGGCATTTGCGCGACACCGGTCTGTTCTTCCCGATCGATCCCGGCGCCAACGCCTCGCTCGGGGGCATGGCGGCGACGCGCGCCTCCGGCACCAACGCCGTGCGCTACGGCACCATGCGCGAGAACGTGCTGTCGCTGACGGCGGTGATGGCCGATGGCGAAGCGGTGACGACCGGCAAGCGGGCGAAGAAGAGCTCGGCCGGCTACGACCTGACGCGGCTGCTGGTCGGCTCGGAAGGCACGCTCGGCATCATCACGTCGCTGACGCTGAGACTCCAGGGCATCCCGCAGGCGATCTCGGGCGGCGTCTGTCCGTTTCCCAGCCTGGAGGCGGCCTGCAACACGGTGATCGCGACCATTCAGATGGGCATCCCGGTGGCGCGTATCGAACTGGTCAACGCGCTGCAGATGCGGGCAATGAAGAACTATTCGAAGCTCGACTACCCCGAGAGCCCGTGCCTGTTCGTCGAGTTCCATGGCAGCGATGCCGGCGTCGCCGAACAGGCAGAGACGTTCGGCATGATCGCCGAGGAAAATGGCGGCGGGCCGTTCCTGTGGACCAGCGTCGCGGAAGAGCGGACGAAGCTCTGGAAGGCGCGGCACGACGCCTATTGGTCGTCGCTGACCTTGCGCCCCGGCGCCAAGGGGCTGTCGACCGATGTCTGCGTGCCGATCTCGCGACTCGCCGAATGCGTCACCGAAACCGAGGCCGACATCGCCGAGATGGGGCTGGTAGCACCCATCGTCGGCCATGCCGGCGACGGCAATTTCCATGTGCTGGTGCTGATGGACGTCGACAGCCCAAAAGAGATCGCGCTTGCGGAAAAATTCGTCGCCAGGCTCAACATGCGCGCCATCGCCATGGATGGGACCTGCACCGGCGAGCATGGCATCGGTCAGGGCAAGGTCGGTTTCCTGCGCCACGAGCTCGGCCACGGCGTCGACGTCATGCGCACGATCAAGCAGGCGCTCGATCCGCTGAACATCATGAACCCGGGCAAGATCCTGCCGGCGACCGGGTGACCAGCCGCCAGCTCTACTCCTGCGCCCCCTCGACGAGCTTCTGCAGCATCGGCCGGGTCGGCGCGAAAAAGGTCGTGCCGGTATGCGGTGTCGAGAAGTCGAGCAGCCGGTCGTAGGCGCCCGGCGGCTCGCCGACATACATGCGCTGCAGCATTTTCTCGATCACCCATAGATAACGGGTGTAGCCGATAAAATAGGTCCCGAACTCCTTCTGCCCCGGCCGCCCGAAAGGCATGTTGTCGCGCAGGATGTCGTATTCGTTGCCGGCGTCGTCCTCGATGGTGGCCAGTGACTTGTGCGACTTGCGCGGCTTGTCGCCGTCATCGATCTCGATGTTGTCGATCTTGGTGCGGCCGATGATCTCCTCCTGGAGATGCGTTGGCGTTTCCGCCCAGGCGGCCATGTCGTGCAAATATTTCTGGACGACGACATAGCTGCCGCCGGCAAAGTCGGCGTCCTCGTCGCCGACAAGGGCAGAGGTCGGCAGGTCGAGACCGGTCGGGTTGGCGGTGCCGTCGACGAAGCCGAGCAGGTCGCGCGCGTCGAAGTAGCGAAAGCCGGCAACTTCGTCGACGACGGTCACGCTGCCGCCCAGGCTGTCCAGCAGGATGCGCTCGAACTCGAAGCACATGTCGGAGCGTTCGGCACGGATGTGGAAGAGGAGATCGCCCGGCGTCGACGGCGCCGAATGGACCGGTCCCCTGACCGGCGCAAAGGCTTTCAGCTCGCGCGGCCGCCGGTCCGGGGAAAGACGCGCCCACAGGTCGGCGCCGATGCCGGCGATGCACGACAAACGGCCGGACAGGTCGCGGAAGCCGACATTCTTGACGAGATCGTCAAGCGCGCCGAGCACCGAAGCCACCTTCGCGAGGGCCGCATGATCGCTGCCGACCGTAACGACGAGGAAGACCGCGGCGAGCGACAGTGGAGCGTCGACGCTCTGCGCGTCGATCGGCACCCTGTCCCAGTTCTTGCCTGACATCGGGAACGCTCCGCTTCTAGGTTGGCTCAAGGATCGCGGCAAGCCGCTCGGGCAGGATGCCGAAACGATATCGCGACCGCAGGCGATCGCGCAACAGCCGGCGGAGCTTGCGTTTTGACAGGATGGCGAAGGCGAATTGCCTCTTTATCGACACGCGGATGCGGGTAGAGTGCGGCTGACTTTAATCCTACGTTCTGGAGCAGATGCTCGCTCGCCTGTTCGTGATCTTCGGTGGCCTGTTCGTGCTGGTGCTGTGCGCGGCGCTGGTGGTGCCGTATTTCATCGACTGGACCGGCTACCGCGCCGATTTCGAGCGCGAGGCGAGCACCATCCTCGGCCGCAAGGTGACGGTGAAGGGCGATGCGACCGCGCGGCTTTTGCCGTTCCCCTCGGTGACCTTCTCGAACGTGGAGGTCGCAGGCGGTCCTGGGGGCCAGCCGGCGATGACGGTCGAGACCTTCTCCATGGATGCCGAGCTTGCGCCATTCCTGCGTGGCGAGCTGCTGATCTTCGACATGCGGCTGGTGCATCCAAAGGCGACCATCGACGTCGCCGGCGACGGCACGGTCGACTGGGCTATCCGGCCGTCGACGCCATTCAATCCGAGCCAGATCGCGATCGAGAAGCTGACGGTGACCGAAGGGCAGATCGAGCTGCGCCATGCTGCCGGCGGGCGCAGTCACCTGATTAGCGAGATCGACACGACGATTTCCGCCAAGTCGCTCGCTGGTCCATGGCGGATGGATGGCAGGCTGCGCTTCGATGGCATGCGCACGGAGGTCTCTGCCTCCACCGGCAAGGTGGAGGCAGGCGGCCAGATGCGGCTACGGGTGAAGGCCGATCCAGACGCCTACCCTTTGGCCTTCGAGACCGACGGCAATGCCGGCATCGTCAAGGGCGCGGCCGTCTATTCCGGCCAGTTCAAGATCGCAAACGCAGACAGGGCCGAAGCGGACTCGGTCAAACCGCGCGGCGCGGAACCGGTCAAGGCCAGCGCCGGCAAGCCCAATCCGGGCTTCCGGCTGAACGGCAAGTTCGCGCTCGACCACCAGAAGCTTAACGTCGACGAATTCCGCTTCGAAACCGGGCCGCTCGACGATCCCTACACCGCCGACGGCAAGGCCTCGGTCGATCTCGGCCTCAGGCCGCATTTCTCGATCGAGGCCAGCGGCGCGCAGGTGCAGTTCGACGAGGCGGTGGGCGCGTCCGCCGGAACCGGGCTGACGCTCGACCAGCGCATCGCGGCGTTCGAGCAGACGCTTCAGCACATGCCGAAGCCGACGATACCGGGCAGGGTCGAAGTCAGGCTGCCGGCGGTGGTGGCAGGCGACACGACGGTGCGCGACGTGCGGCTTTCGGCGGAGCCGGTCGAGGGCGGCTGGTCGGTGAAGTCGCTTGCCGCGACGCTGCCGGGCCGGGCAACGCTGGAGGCCGACGGCATGCTGAGCGTCGAGGACCATTTCGGCTTCACCGGCTCCTTGCTGCTTGCCGTGGGGCAGCCATCCGGTTTCGCCGCCTGGCTGTCGAAGGATGTCGACGAGGCAATCCGGCGTCTGCCGGCGGCGGGCTTCAAGGCCAAGGTCGATCTCAGCGAGAACCGGCAGTCCTTCAGCGACCTCGAGCTCATCCTTGGCAAGGCCAAATTTTCCGGCCGCATCGATTCCAGCCAGCCCGACGGCGCAAGGCCCTCCGTGCTGATGCAACTGGCGGGCGGCGAGCTCGACGTCGACGGGCTGGCGGCCTTCGCCTCGATCTTCGTCAGCGACAAGGGCGCCAACCGCTTCGCCGACCGCGACCTCGATTTCCAGATCAAGGCGGGTCCGGTCAGCGCCGCCGGACTGACGGCCGACACTGTGGATACGGCGTTGCGGCTACGCCAAGGCCTGCTCGAGATCGACCGGCTCTCGATCGGCGGGCTTGCCGGCGCATCGATCAGCGCCACGGGGCGTATCAAGGACTTTCCGGAAAGCCCGACGGGCAAGCTCGACGCATCCGTCGTGGCCGTCGATCTCAAGCCGCTCATCGACGTCGCGGCGCAGCATTATCCGGACAATCAGGTTCTGAAAGGCCTGGCCGCCCGAGCGGCCGCCTATCCGGAACTGTTCCAGGATGCCCGTATCGACCTGGTGACAAGCGCCGCCGACAATGGCGACGGCACCACCGGGCTCGCGCTGTCGGCGCAGGGCAAGGCCGGCGGTTCCGCCTTCTCGGCCTCGCTCTCGGGCAGGGGAACGCCGGACCGGCTTCTCGACGCGCCGGTGTCGATCACCTTCAATGCCAGGAACCAGAATGCCGCCACGCTGCTCGCGCTTTACGGCCTGCCGGCGCTGCCGCTCGGCATGCTTGGACAGGCAACCACCGATGTCACGGCGAAAGGCTCGCTGGGCGGCGGGCTGGCGACCAGCTTCAATCTGACGGCCGACGATTTCAGGGCGAGCTTTGACGGGACAGTCGCCGAGACGGAGCAAGGCGCCACCGCCAAGGGCAATGTCAACCTCGACGCCGCCGATATCGAGCCATGGCTGATGACGACCGGTGTCGGGCTGCCCGGCATGGGAACCGGCACCTCGACAACGCTCGCCGCCGACGCCGATTTCGGCAATGGGCTTTTGGTGCTGAGCGGGCTGAGCGGCGCCATCAACAAGGCGGCGGTGTCCGGCGACGTCAATGTCGACAGCAAGGACGGGCTGCCGCATATTGCCGGCGCGCTGGCGGTCGAAGAGCTCGACCTCGACCCGCTGGCGGTGTCGCTGTTCGGCGACCAGTCCTTCCTTGCCGCGAAAGGCGGTGGCTGGCCGACGGCGCCGTTCAGCCAGAAGTCGACGCTGCCTTTCAGTGCCGATCTCGACCTCAACGCGGCGGCTCTTGCCGCCGGACCGTTTGCCACGGCGCATGATGCGGCGCTGTCGCTGAAGCTCGACCGGGAAGGCATCCATGTCTCGGACCTCAAGGCCAAACTCTACGGCGGCGCGCTGACCGGCCTGTTCGAGCTCAAGAACACGGACGGCACCGGCTTGTTGTCGGGTCAATTGAAGCTTGCGGGCAGCGATCTTACCGCAGTGCTGCCGGATGCCGGCATCAGCGGCAGCGGCGACATTTCGGCGGCGCTGTCGACCAGCGGCAAGTCCGTGGATGCCATGATTGCCGCTTTGTCGGGGTCCGGCACCGCGGCGCTGAAAGGACTGACCATTGCCGGCATCAATCCCGACGCCTTTGCCGCCATCATCGCCAAGGCCGATGCGATCGGGCGCGACATCGATGCCGCCAAGACCGGCGGCTTCGCGCCACAGATCGCCGGGCAGGGAAGTTTTGCGGCCGGCGACACCGATATCGCCTTCACCGTCGCCAACGGCATGCTGCGAGCACCGCCGATCAGCCTCGACAATCCGGCGGCGACACTGTCGGCGGACGTCACCGCCAACCTCGATGCGAGCAGCGTGGCGGCCAGCGGCTCGATCACCTACCGACCGGGCGACGAGGCGCTGGTCGGCTCCGAACCGGCCGTGAATTTCAGTCTCGCCGGCCCGCTCGGGGCAACGGCGCTTCAGTTCGACAGCGCGCCACTGGCGCAGTTCCTGACTCAGCGCGCGCTGGAGAAGGAACAGCAGCGGGTCGAAGCGATGCAGGCGGAATTGCTCGAGAAGCAGAGGCTGCGGCGCGAGGTGCGCTATTACGCTGCGCTGCAGACCGAGCGCGACCGGGCGGCCGAGGAATTGCGCCGGCAGGAGGAAGAGGCTCGGCAGAAAGCCGAGGCCAGGGCGAAAGCCGAAGCGGAGGCGCAAGCAGAAGCCGAGGCGCAAGCGAAGGTGGAAGCGGAGGCCCAAGCGAAGGCGGAAGAGGAGGCAAGAGCCAAAGCCGAGGCTGATGCCAAGGCTCAGGCCGAGGCCGAGGCGCGCGCCAAGGCGGAGGCCGACGCGAAGGCCCAGGCCGAAGCCGTCGCGAAGGCCCGGGCCGAACAGCAGGCAGCCGATGAAGCGGCAAAGGCGCAGGCTGAGGCCGACGCGAAGGCAAAGGCCGAACAGCAGGCGGCCGATGAAGCAGCAAAGGCCCAGGCCGAGGCCGACCGCAAGAGAGCGGAACAGGCGAGGCTGGAAGCCGATCGCAAGAAGGCCGAGCAGGCGAGACTGGAAGCCGAGCGCAAGGCGGCTGAGCAGGCGCCGAAGGTCGACCGGTCGCTTCCGGGCGTCAACGAGAATTCCGCTCCATTGCCAGCGAAGCCCAAGGCCAACCCCTTCACCATCGAGAATCTGCTGAAATCGCTGGACGGCGGTTAAGGCTCATCCACCAGGAAGCCGCAGGTCTGGCATCCGGCCACGTTCGTCGTTCAGGACGGCTCCTGACGAAAGAGCAGGCGCTTGAGCATGGGCTCGATCCGCGAAAGTTCGTCGAGATGGGCAGCCGACAATTCGGCTAGGCGATCGTCGGCAAGAGGGGTGAGATGCAGGAGCACGCGGCGGTGGTCGGCCTTGTCCTGATCCCTTGTGACCAATCCCGCCTCACTCAGGCGGTTTACCAGTTCGACGGCGCTGTGATGGCGGATGCGCAGCCGCTCCGCCAGATCGCCGACCGCCACGGGTCCGCCGCCGGGATAGCCCTTGATCGCCAGCAGCGCCTGGTGCTGGCGCGGCGTCAGGCCTGCCTCATTCGCTTGCAACTGGCTGAATTCCAGGAAACGGCGGATCAGGTAGCGGAATTCGGAAAGCCGCTGGTAGTCGGCCTGGCTGATGGCGGGGCGCGGTTTTTGCGGATGCGTCATTCCTCGACTTATGGGCCTTTCCTGCGAAAGCTCAGCTCCTCCCACGAAAGTCAGGGCGGCCTGACGCGATCAAAATGACGCGCACTGCGGTCGAAAACAGTCTTGAAGAATTATATCGTGTTGCGATATGTCGCCGCCCGACAACCGGACGGCTCTGCCGCCAAGCGCAGGGCACAGCAAAGCATCGGCAATATCGCGGCGTAAGGCCTTTCAAGGCGACTTGCCGCCGCGCTTCGCCCAGGCCAGCACATAGAGCCTCAGCGCGGAGGAAAGGTTGGCGTCGCGCGTTCGCGTTTCGTCGATGTCGGCGACGAGGGCCGCGAGCGAGATCGAGCGTTGCGCCGCGATCGTGACGAGATCATCGTAGAAAGGCTGTTCCAGGGAAAAGCTGGTGCGGTGGCCGCGGATCGTCACCGAGCGCTTTTCGACCGCGGCCATCGGAGGCGCTCAGCGTCCGTCCGGATCGCCGGACTTTTCGCGGCGATGGCCGTCCATGAATCTTTCCGCCCGGTCGGACGTCAGCCGGTCGCGCTCGCGGTCGGCCTTGGTTCGACCGTGCAATGCGCGGTTCTCGTCGGCCAGGCGTTCCTTCTCGCTGCGCGCTTTCTGCTTGCGGGCCTGGCGGAGATTGACGACCTCGCCCATGTCCCCGGTCACTTCTTGCGGAAGGCGTCGAGCGAAACCACGTCGGCGCTTTTGCCGCCGGTATCAGCCACGGCAGGCTTCTTTTCGGTCTCGGCGGCCTTCTTCTTCGATTCCGTTTTCTTTTCGGTCACGACCGCGATCGGCTCCGCGGCCGGCGTGGCAGCGTCGTCTTCCGCAATACCCTCGGCCTTGACGTCGAATTCGAGCTCGAAATTCACCGAAGGATCGTAGAAACCGCGTACGGCGGAGAAGGGGATCTCGAGCTTTTCAGGCACGTCGGAGAAGGAGAGTCCAACCTCGAAACCGGTGTCAGTCACCTTCAGATCCCAATACTGGAATTGGATGACGATGGTCATCTGTTCCGGATAGCGCTCGCGCAGCCGTGAGGAAATGCGCACGCCGGGCGCGCCGGTGAGGAAGGTGATGAAGAAATGATGATTGCCGGGAAGGCCGGTGCGCGCGACTTCGGCCAGGACCTTGCGCATGACACCGCGCAATGCCTCCTGGGCCAGAATGTCGTAGCGGATGTGGTCGTCGGCCATTTGAAGGTCGGGTTCCGTTGAATCGTCCGCATAGCTGTAATCAAGCTTGGGCGCGGCGTAAACCGCATATAGGTGCCTAACGCCGAGGCCAAGAGGGGATGGCTGTGATTTGATCGCTCAGGCGTGGGCGAGGGCCGCCTGCCTGACGGACGCTGGTTTCCGCCGGCCGAAGGCGCTGAGGAAGGTCCGCACGCCGTTGGTGGCGGAGCGCAATACCTCTTCCTCTGTCGGCATGCCGCCGAGCATGAAAGTTATCTGCAGTTCGGCGTTGACCAGGGCGAGGAACTGGCGCGCCGCCACGTCCGGATCGTCGATCGACAGGTGCCCGGCATAGGCAAGCCGCGCGAAGCGGGCGGCAAGCGCCGACCAGGTGCGGCCCGGTCCCTGTTCGCGCCACTCGGCGAAAAGCTCCGGATAACGCTCGCCTTCGGCCTGGATCAGCTTGCGCAGGAAGCGGCCGTCGCGATTGCAGATGCAGTTGCGGTTCATGCGCACGGCGAAAGCGACCAGATCGGATTCGAGATCGGTGGGCTGGTCGGGGAAGGTGGCTATGGTCGCGAAGATGCCGGCATTGCAGCGCTCGGTCAGGTCGCGCACGACGGCCATGAAGAGCTTTTCCTTGTCGCCATGGTGATTGTAGACCGTCTGGCGCGAAACGCCGGCCTCGGCCGCGATCAGGTCGATATTGGCGCCGGCATAGCCTTGCCGGCAGAAAACCGAAGCGGCAGCGTCCACCACCGATATGCGCTTGGCCTCATGGCTGCGTGGCGGGAAAGTGTCAGGAGAAACGCCGGGCTTCATGAAAATCTATATAGCGGTGATTGACGAATTGGACAAGCCTGTCTAAATTTGTGGACACGATAAAGGGAAGCCGCTCTCCGGCAGACGGATGAATTCGCTCTGATAAAGACGAACAAGTTTGCTCTCGGATGTCGGATTTCCCCGGGATGGAACGTCCTTGGGTAGACGCCGGACCACGGCGGCAACCAGATCCGAAAGAAGCCCTATCATGAGTCCCAAATTCCTCCGCATTGCGGTCGTGCTCGGCTTGTTGTCTGCAATCGGCCCCTTCGCCATCGATATGTATCTTCCCGCGCTGCCCTCGATCGGTGAGGATCTCAATGCCGGCACCGCCGCCGTGCAGATGAGCCTCTTGATCTTCTTCCTGTCGATGGGTTTCGGCCAGATCGTGGTCGGACCGATCTCCGACATGATCGGGCGCAAGCTGCCGCTCTATGCCGGCCTCGCGCTGTTCATGGTCGGCGGCGTCGGCTCGGCGATGGCGCCCAACATCGAATGGCTTATCGCCTTCCGCTTCCTGCAAGGGCTCGGCGCCAGCGCCGGCATGGCGGTGCCGCGCGCGATCGTGCGCGACCTGCACACCGGCAACGAGGCGGCTAAGCTGATGTCGCTCTTGATGCTGGTGTTCTCGGTGTCGCCGATTCTGGCGCCGCTGACCGGGAGCCAGATCATCGAAAGCTTCGGCTGGCGCGCCGTGTTCTGGACCGTGACGGGCGCCGCGGCACTTGCCACCGTCCTGCTCGCCACCGCGCTCAAGGAGACGCGGTCGGTCGACGAGCGCGCCAACTCGTCCTTCGGCACGGCGCTGGCGGGCTACCGCTACCTGATGGGTGATCGCAACTTCCTCGGCCTGACGGCGATCGCCGGCTTCGGCATCGCGAGCTTCTTCGTCTATCTGTCGAGCTCGTCCTTCATCCTGATCAACCATTACGGTCTGTCGCCGTCGGTCTACAGCGTGTTCTTCTCGATCAATGCGGTCGCCTTCATCGGCATGTCGCAGCTGACCGGGATGCTGGCCGACCGCTTCGGCTTGAAGCGTGTCGTCTGGGTGGCGGTGACCGGCTACGCCACGGTGATGGTGGCGCTGTTCGCGATCATGGCGTCTGGCGTCGACCGGCTCGACGTGATGGCGGCGCTGCTCTTCGTCGGCTACGGCTTCCTCGGGCTGGTCATCCCGACCACCTCGGTGCTGGCTATGGAAGAGCATGGCGAGATCGCCGGCACGGCCTCGGCCCTGATGGGCACGCTGCACTTCGCCATCGGCGCGCTGGCGATGGGTGTGGCGGGTCTCTTCTTCGACGGCACGCCGTTGCCGATGGTGGCCGGCATCACGCTCTGCGCGGTGATTTCCTTCACGCTGGCGAAGGTCACACTCGGCAGGGCGCGGGAAGCGGCGGAAGCGCCTGCCGAATAAGAGACTCGACAAAAGATCGAAAAAGGCCGGGCTTGCCCGGCTTTTTTCAGGTCCCAGGCAGGCCGACCGCATCGAGGACGAAGCGCACCCGCTCCTCCACCGTCGCGAGCGGCAAGGGCACCAGCTCGTAGCCAAGTTCGGCATAGACGCCCGCTACCGATTGAAAGGTGCGCTCGGCCTCGTCGAGTGTCTGTTTCCGCTCTTCGTCCTGGGTGAAGATTTCCGGCCATGGCGGCGCGATGAAGACGCGATGCGCGTAGCGGAATGCCGTTGCCGCACGTTTGACGTGATCGGGCACCGGCGAGCCGCAAAGCCTGAGATAGCCGATCGTGTCCGGCACGCCGCGGTCGAAGAAGACCGGACCGGGCTCGGCATGCGCCGCATGCCAGGAGCGCAGCTCCCAGGACAGCATCAGCTCGGCAAAGAGCGCCCGGTCCTGCCAGGGAAGGGCAGGGCCGCCGATCGCCACCTGGTCGCGGATGATGCCGCGCCCCGCCTCGGGCGCCGTCGCGAAGCCAGCCGTCTTCAGTGCCTCGATGAGCGTGGTTTTGCCGGAACCGGGACCGCCGGTCAGCACGAAGAATCGATCGGAATCGTTCTGCATGATTTTTCCATGGATTGAGGAACGGCGGGCAGGACGACGCGTGCGCGCCGGGCGAGCCTTGGCGTTCAATTGATTTGCAGGGAAAGAGGGGAGAAGGTGGAGGTTTCTGTTGCCAGGTACCTCCGAACCCCGCCTAGAAGTGCGAACCCCTAGGGCTTGATTTGAAGCGTTCGCACCGCATTAAGCGGCGAGACGAGCTTCCGCATAGTTGTCGTTGGCAACTATAAGTTTAGCCCGATGACGGTGGTACAATGCCGGGCGAAAGTACGATCTTTACACCTTCGTCGATCCTATTTCGCCCCCAGCAAAAGCCGCTCCGTCATCCAGAGCGGTTTTTGGTGGAGGCGCCGGGTACCGCCCCCGGGTCCGAACGGCTTATTTCATCGCCTGTTTATCGCCATAGTCGGTCAAGCCGACGAAGCGAATATAGGCATCGATGGTGGAAAATGAAAGACCAAACCGGCACTTGTTCCCGGCGCCAAACTCGACAGCCGAGGGTTGACTTGCGCCCCTACACAATCGAAGCTCCGCCGGCGATGAGGAATCTCTGACCTAGCGCACAGGTTGCGCGGCGCGCCACATGCCTCATCGATCGGATCTGTGGCGCCGACGAGGGGAAGTTCGATGGCCGACTATCTTGCGGATGTGAAGAAATACGATGCCGGCGCCAGCGCCGACGCGGTCGAGAAGATCGTCAAGCATCTGGGCATCGCGCTCAGGAACCGCGATTCTTCGCTGGTCTCCTGCACGGACCCTAAGGAGCTCGAGCGCGTCCGGGAGAATTGGGTCGGCAAGAAGCTCGGCGTCGCCGACGCCAAGAAGGCCGACGCCTCGATCGAGAAGACCTGCAAGGCGATGGCCGCAGACAACACCAAGAGCCGCGTGACCTTCTATTACCTGGTTGCCAAGGATCTGGGCAAACTGGGTTCTCTCTGAAGATTCTCCGCAGGCGGATCGGCACGAGTCGTGCCGGTGCCGGCCTCTGGCGCACGAATCCACTTGTAGCAGGCTTTACGGTGTTCGACCGACGGCCAGTCGGTTATGATCGCCTGTCACCCGAATCGAGGCGAAGCCGATGCGCCAATATCTCGACCTTTTGAAGCATGTGCTGGAAAACGGCGCCGACCGTGGCGACCGCACCGGTACCGGCACGCGCTCGGTGTTCGGCTATCAGATGCGCTTCGACCTTTCGCGCGGCTTCCCGGTCACCACCACCAAGAAGCTGCACCTGAAGTCGATCATCCACGAGCTGCTGTGGTTCCTGGCCGGCGACACCAACATCAAATATCTCAACAACAACGGCGTCACCATCTGGGACGAATGGGCGGACGAGAACGGCGATCTCGGCCCCGTCTATGGCAAGCAGTGGCGCTCATGGCCGGACGGGCATGGCGGCGAGATCGACCAGATCGCCGGACTTCTCAAGGAAATACGCAAGAATCCCAATTCGCGCCGGCTGATCGTCTCGGCCTGGAACCCGGCCGAAGTGGAGGCGATGGCGCTGCCGCCTTGCCACTGCCTGTTCCAGTTCTATGTCTCGGAAGGTCGGCTTTCCTGCCAGCTTTACCAGCGCTCGGCCGACATCTTCCTGGGCGTGCCGTTCAACATCGCGTCCTATGCCCTGCTGACCATGATGGTGGCGCAGGTCACCGGGCTGAAGCCGGGCGACTTCGTGCACACGCTCGGCGATGCGCATCTTTACTCGAACCATTTCGAGCAGGCGCGCGAGCAGATGCGGCGCACGCCGAAGCCGCTGCCGACGATGTGGATCAACCCGGAGGTGAAGGATCTTTTCGCCTTCCGCTTCGAGGATTTCCGCCTCGAGAATTATTTCGCGGATGCGAGCATCAAGGCGCCGATAGCAGTTTGAGGTGTGTTGAGATTCAGGTCAGGCCGAGCCGAAAATGGCGGCTTCCTGCGCTTCCGGTGCTCACGTACTTTGAGTACGCTCCGCTCCGGTTCTCGGAAACCACCATTTTCGGCTCGACCTGACCTGAATCTCAACACACCTCAGGTGCTAGGTCCGGGACTTCCTGAGCCCAACCCATTCAGTCGATCCCGACCATGACGTCGGAGGCCTTGATCACCGCATAGGCCTGCTTGCCTTTCTCGAGCTGCAGATCGGCAACCGCTTCGTTGGTGATCGAAGCGGTGACGAGGACGCCGCCGATATCGATCCTGACATGCGAGGTGGTCGCTCCCTTGGTGATCTCGGTGACCTTGCCCTTCAGGATGTTGCGGGCGCTGATCTTCATCTGCCTCTCCTTGGTCTTCGCTGTATAGAGCTGACTTCATCGTAGGCTGGGATGACCTCGCCGTACAACGGCGCTGTAGGTAAAAAGCCTTCCCTTGTTATGTTCACCCGGATATATCGATCAAAGGCATTCGGCCGAACGGATTGCAAAGCAGGGAGAGGTTTCATGACGGGCATGGGATTTGGGTTGAAGGCGATCGCGGTTGGCGGTCTGACGGCGCTGTTGATGGCGGCCGTGCCGGCGGCCCATGCCGACGACAAGGTGATCGTGTTCGCCGCCGCCAGCCTCAAGGACGCGCTCGATGCGGTCAACAAGGCCTGCGAGCCCGAAGTCGGCGAAGCGGCGACCATTTCCTATGCGGCAAGCTCGGCACTTGCCAAGCAGATCGAAGGCGGCGCGCCGGCCGACATTTTCGTCTCGGCCGACCTCGACTGGATGAAGTATCTCTCCGACAAGAAGCTGACCAAACCGGACACCGAGGTGAAGCTGCTCGGCAACCAGATCGTGCTGGTGGCGCCGAAGGATTCCACGGTCGAGGCCAAGGTCGAAAAGGGCTTCGACCTCGCCAAGCTCATCGGCGACGGCAGGCTCGCCATGGGCGACGTCAAGGCCGTTCCGGCCGGCAAATACGGCAAGGCGGCGTTGGAATCCCTGGGCGTCTGGTCCTCGGTCGAAGGCAAGGTCGCGCAGGCCGAGAATGTGCGCGCGGCGCTGAAGCTGGTGTCGACGGGCGAAGCCCCTCTCGGCATCGTCTACGCCACCGACGCGCATGCCGAGAAGGGCGTGAAGGTCGTCGGAACCTTCCCCGAGGATTCGCACCCGCCCATCATCTACCCGATTGCCCAGACGGCGGATTCGAAGGACAAGGATACGGCTGCCTTCCTGAAATGCGTCGAGTCGGCCAAGGCCGCGGCGCTCTTCAAGGAACAGGGTTTTACGGTGCTCGCGCCGAGCAACTGAGAAAGACCTTACACCGCATATGAATTGGCTGCTGGACCTCACTCCCGACGAATGGAATGCGGTCCGGCTGTCGGTCAAGGTGGCAACTGTGGCGATGGTCGCCAGCCTGCCACCCGGCATATTGATCGCGCTCGTGCTGGCCAGGGGGCGGTTTTGGGGCAAGACCCTGCTCAACGGGCTGGTGCATCTGCCGCTGATCCTGCCGCCGGTGGTGACCGGCTATCTGCTCCTGCTCACCTTCGGCCGGCGCGGGCCGGCCGGCGCCTTTCTCGCCGAACATTTCGGCATCGTCTTTTCGTTCCGCTGGACAGGCGCGGCACTCGCCTGCGGCGTCATGGGCTTTCCGCTGATGGTGCGGGCGATTCGGCTGTCGATCGAGGCGGTCGACCGCAAGATGGAGGCGGCCGCCGGCACGCTCGGCGCCAATCCGATCTGGGTGTTCGCCACGATCACGCTGCCGCTGATCCTGCCCGGGCTGATTGCCGGCGCGATCCTCTCCTTCGCCAAGGCGATGGGCGAGTTCGGCGCGACGATCACCTTCGTCTCCAACATCCCCAACGAGACGCAGACGCTGCCCTCTGCGATCTACACTTTCACGCAGGTGCCGGGCGGCGACGCCGGGGCACTGCGGCTGACGCTGATTTCGGTCGTCATCTCGATGGTGGCGCTGGTGGCTTCCGAGGTCCTTGCGCGGCGGGTCGGCCGGCGGATGGACATCGAATGACGCTGTTCGTCGACATCAATCATCGCCTCGGCGATTTCTCCATCGAAGCGGATTTCGAAAGCGCCGGCCGGCTGACGGCGCTGTTCGGGCCTTCGGGTTCGGGCAAGACGACGCTGATCAACCTGATTGCCGGACTGATCAGGCCGCAGAAGGGGCGCATCGCGGTCGAAGGTCGCGTGCTGGTGGACACCGCCGCCGGCATCTTCGTGCCGATGCACAAGCGGCGGATCGGAATGGTGTTCCAGGACGCGCGCCTGTTCCCGCATATGAGCGTCGCCGGCAATCTGCGTTATGGCCGCTGGTTCACGCCGCCTGCCGAGCGCTACGCCAATGTGGATGCGGTGGTCGATCTGCTCGGCATCGGTCCTCTGCTCGACCGGCGGCCGGCGAAACTATCCGGCGGCGAAAAGCAGCGGGTGGCGATCGGCCGGGCTCTGCTTGCCAGTCCAAGACTCCTCTTGATGGACGAGCCGCTCGCCTCGCTGGACGAGGCGCGCAAGGCCGAGATCCTGCCCTATATCGAGCGGCTGCGCGACGAGACGAAGATCCCGATCGCCTATGTCAGTCATTCCATTGCCGAGGTGGCGCGGCTGGCGAGCGACGTGGTGGTGCTTTCGCAAGGCAAGGTCGCGGCCTTCGGCCCGACAGAAGCGATCATGCAGCGGCTAGACCTTTTGCCGGCCGAGGAGCGCGGCGAGGGCGGCGCGGTGCTCGACACCAGCGTGCTGCGCCACGACGAGGCTTTCGGCATGACGGTGCTTGGCTCGCCGGCCGGCGAGATCCGCGTGCCACACCTCCCACTGGCAGCTGGAGCTCTAGTGCGGCTGCGCATCCGGGCCCGAGACGTCATGATCGCGACCGAGCAACCGGCGGGCCTCAGCGCGCTCAACATACTGGCGGGGACGATCGCCGCGGTCAGGCCAGGCGTCGGGCCTACGGTGGAGATCGCCATCGACTGCAATGGCGCAATCGTGCTGGCGAGCATCACCGAGCAGTCGAAACAAACCTTACGCCTTGCGCTTGGCCGCAAGGTCTTCGCGGTGATCAAGACCGTGAGCTTCGACGGTACGACGACTGGCCCCGGGCTGCCGGTCGAGGCCGACGGATGACGGAAGAGCATGGCGCTATGTTGCATTGGAATAGCGATTTGCCTGCAAAGGGGGTAATCTGGACGTGACTGCAAAGGACAAGGAATGCCATCGCTGAGCCTGCGGATAAACCTCGATCCCGACGGACGAATTGGTCCGGGCAAGATCGAGCTTCTCGAGCAGATCGCCGCCTTCGGCTCGATCTCGGCCGCGGCGCGCGGCATGGAGATGTCCTACAAGCACGCCTGGGATCTGGTCGAGGACATGAACCGGGTGTTCGGCAAGCCGCTGGTTGCCGCGCAGACCGGCGGCAGGAAGGGCGGCGGCGCGCAATTGACCGCAGTGGGCCTCGCCGTCGTCAGCCGCTTCAGGGCCATAGAACGCGCGGCCACTTCTGCCGCCGCGGTGCACATGCAGGCTTTGCAGGCGGAGATCGACGCTGGGTAGGGGGGAGTAGGGGAGTAGGGCAGTAGGGCAGCAGGGGAGTAGGGTAGGATATGATGTTCTGGAGTTGCTCAACGCAAAGGCAATCGACGACTCCCTATTGCCCTACTGCCCTACTCCCCTACTCCCCTACTCCCCTACTCCCCTATTCCCTTACTCCCCTGACTTCCTCAGCAGATAAGTGTCCATGATCCAGCCCTTTTTCCGCCGGGCTTCCTCACGGGTCCTTTCGATCTCGGCGCCGACATCGGCGAGCCGGCCGGAGACGATGATCTCGTCCGGCGTGCCGAGATAGGCGCCCCACTGGATGAAGACATCCTGATCGGCCAACGTGTTGAAGGCGCATTTGCCGTCGAGCATGACAACCGTCGTTGCAGCGTTTGCCGGCAGGCCTTCGTCGGTCAACCGGCGTCCGGTGGTGATGAGAATCGAGTCACCGATACGGTTGAGCGCGGTCGCGTGAGCGGCGGCCAGCGCCTGGATCGCGGTGATGCCCGGAACGACCTCGAGGTCGAAACCGACATTGCCCCTGAGGCGCACGCGCTCCAGGATGCGCAGCGCGCTGTCATAAAGCGAGGGGTCGCCCCAGATCAGGAAGGCGCCGCAGCCGTTTTCACCCAGCTCGTCGCTGATCAGCCTCTCATAGATCTCGGCGATCGCCTCGTGCCAGTCGTCGACGGTCACGCGATAGGATGATGTCGGCTCGGCCCGAACCGGTACGTCGAACTCGACGCGGCGCGACTTCGGATTGGTGACGAAGCGGTCGCAGATCTGCCGGCGCAGTTCCGCCAGATCGGTCTTGCTTGCGCCCTTGTCGGGAATGAACAGCACATCGGCGCGGTTCAGGCCGTTGATGGCCTGAACCGTCATGTGTTCGGGGTTGCCGGCGCCGATGCCGATGACGAGAAGCTTGCGCATGCGGGTTCTCCTGCCCGATCAGGCGGCCGGTGTCCAGACAGGCGCAGGCAGCCATGCGCGATCGCAAGGGCTTTGAAACGCCGAATTGAAACGGGTAGAGCGGTCCGCCGTTTGGCAGAAACGCCGAACCGCTCTAGCTATCTGTTTACGCAATTCCGGACGGAAAACCGTTACACACTTTTCCTGGAATTGCTCTAGATGGAAGCACGCATCGGGGTGGTCCCGGTATTGCCGTCGAGAGGGGGATCCATGTTACGCACTATCCTCGCCGCAGCGCTGGCGTTTTTAGCCGCACCGGCCTTTGCCAACGATTCCGTCGCCGAGCTCGGCACAGGCGGGCTGATCCTGTCGCGCAGCGACGCCGTCGCCATGGAAAGCGAGGACCTTTTCATCTCGCCGGAGAAGGTGACGGTCGACTATGTCTTCCGCAACAACACCGACAAGGACGTCAGCGCCATCGTTGCGTTCCCAATGCCCGACATCGAGGGCGATCCGAACGAGATGCCGGCCATTCCGGACGCGCAGAGCGACAATTTCCTCGGCTTCGAGGTGACGATCGACGGCGTCGACGCGAAGCCGCAACTCGAGCAAAGGGCGTTTGCGCTGGGCATCGACATCACCGCCGATCTCAAGGCGCAGAACGTGCCGCTCTATCCATTCGGCGACGCCGCCAAGGCGGCGTTGGCGAAGCTCCCCAAAGACGTCGCCGAGGATTGGGAAAACCGCGGCATCATCATCGAGGATACCGCCGATGACGGTTCGGGCATGCAAACCGCCTATGCGCCGTTCTGGCAGTTGCGCTCGACCTATTGGTGGCGTTCGACCTTCCCGGCCAACAAGGAAGTCCATGTCTCGCACCGCTACAAACCGAGCGTCGGCGGCACGTCCTCGGTCAGCTTCTACTATGACGGCAAGTTCCAGGGGCAGTATGACGCCTACAAGACCCGGTACTGCATGGACGGAGCGTTCGAGAACGCGGTGCGCAAGGCGGCGAAGGAAAATCCCGACGGCTATCCGAAATATTTCGAGAGCCGTATCGCCTATATCCTGACCACGGGCGGCAACTGGGCGTCCGGCAGTATCGGCAATTTCAAGCTCACCATCGACAAGGGCAGCGCCAAGAACCTGGTTTCATTCTGCGGCGACAACGTCCGCAAGATCGGCCCAACCACGTACGAGATGACGGCCAAGGATTTTTACCCCGAGCACGACATCGACATCCTGCTGCTCGAGCCGTCGGACAATGGCGGGAACGGCGGCTGATGGACATCGCGATCTATGTCGCCATCGCCGAGAGCGGGGTGATCGGGCGCGAAGGCGGGCTGCCGTGGCGGCTTTCCAGCGATCTCAAGCGTTTCAAGGCCGATACGATGGGCAAGCCGATCATCATGGGCCGCAAGACCTATGAAGGCATCGGCCGGCCGCTGCCCGGAAGGCTCAACATCGTGGTGACACGAGACAAGGGCTGGCGCGCCGACGGTATCGAAGTCGCGCATTCGCTCGACGAGGCGATCACGCTGGCCAAGGTGCGCGGCCGCTGCATGGCAGGCGCCGAGGAGATCTGCGTGGTCGGCGGCGGCGAAATCTATGCCCAGGCCTTGCCGCTTGCCGACCGCCTCCATGTTACCCATGTGCTTGCCAAGGTCGATGGCGACGCCCATTTCCCGCCGATCGACCCGGCCATCTGGCGGATCGCCCGTTCCGAGGATTTTCCGGCAGGCGAGAAGGACAGCCATGCGACGCGCTACACGGTCTACGAGCGCCGCGGCGACGGTCATTGACGACGACAAAGGGTCGCTGCCGGCCCAAATCGGACGGCGCGAGCGGCAGACCGCGTTGAAAGCGCGTCAAGGCGTCCCTATAGAAGAACGACAGTACAGCGCCGCGCGTCCAACCGGATGCGCAAGAGGCCGCTGTAAAACTTTGATTTGGCGCATGATTCCTTTCCGAAAACCGATTCCGGTTTTCGGTGTCATGCGCTAGGATCATGCCGCAAGGCCTGAGGGAACCGAAGCGAAAGGACATTCATGCCCTGGAACGACAAGAGCGGTGGCGGCGGCCCTTGGGGCGGCGGCGGCAATCAGGGACCCTGGGGGCAGGGGCCCAAAGGGCCAAGCGGACCACAGGGTTCCCCTCCTGACCTCGAGGACATCATTCGCCGCGGCCAGGACAGACTGCGGCGCGCGCTTCCGGGAGGCGGCGGCGCCAGCCCGGCCGTCTTCGGGCTGATCGCGCTCGCGCTCGTCGTGCTTTGGGCCTTCAAGGCAATCTATACCGTGCAGCCTGACGAGGTTGCCGTCGAATTGCGCTTCGGCAAACCTAAGGCTGAGCTTTCGCAGCCAGGCCTGCATTTCCACTGGTGGCCGATCGAAACGGTCGAGACGGCCAAGATATCCGAGCAGCTCGTCAGCATTGGTGGCGGATCGGCCAGCGGCTCCGGGCTGATGCTCTCCGGCGACCAGAACATCGTCAACGTGCAGTTCTCGGTCGCCTATCAGGTTTCCGACCCCAGAGCCTACCTCTTCGATGTCTCGGATCCCGACGGCATGCTGACGCAAGTGGCCGAAAGCGCCATGCGCGAGGCTGTCGGCCGCCGGCCGGCGCAGGATATCTTCCGCGACGACCGCCAGGGCATCGCCGCCTCGGTGCGCGAGATCATCCAGACGACGCTGGACGGCTACAAGGCCGGCTTGCAGGTCAATGCGATCTCGATCGAGGACGCCGCACCCCCGCGCGAAGTGGCCGATGCCTTCGACGAGGTGCAGCGCGCCGAGCAGGACGAAGACAAGTTCGTCGAGCAGGCCAATCAGTATTCCAACCAGAAGCTCGGCCAGGCGCGCGGCGAGGCGGCCCAGGTCCGCGAGGACGCCGCTGCCTACAAGAACCGCGTCGTGCAGGAAGCGGAAGGTGAAGCCCAGCGCTTCATCTCCGTCTACAACGAATACGCCAAGGCGCCCGACGTGACGCGCAAGCGGCTTTATCTGGAAACGATGGAGAGGGTCCTGAAGGACTCGAACAAGGTCGTCGTCGAGCAGGGCAACGGGCAAGGTGTGCTTCCCTATCTGCCGCTGCCGGCACTGCAGCCGAAAGCGCCGCCGGCGCCGGTGCTGGGAGGCAACCAATGATGGCCAACCGTCTTCCAGTCATCGCCGTCATCGCGGCGGTTCTTCTGTTCCTGCTCTACTCGGCCGTCTTCGTGGTCAATGCGGGCCAGCAGGCGATCGTGCTCAGGTTCGGCGAGATCATCGACGTCAAGAGCGAGCCCGGCATCTACTTCAAGGCGCCGTTCGCTTTCTTCGACGCCGACAGCGTCCAGATGATCGAGAAGAGAGTGATGCGGTTCGATCTCGACAACATCCGCGTCCAGGTTTCGGGCGGCAAGTTCTACGAGGTCGACGCCTTCATCGCCTACCGCATCTCGGATCCGCGCACCTTCCGAGCGGCGGTGTCGGGGCAGGTGGAGCTCGCCGAGGCTCGCCTGAAGACGCGTCTCGATGCAGCGCTGCGCCGCGTCTACGGCCTGCGCGACTTCGAGGCGGCGCTCTCAGAGGAGCGCGCCGTCATGATGCGCGAGGTGCGTGACCAACTCCGCCCGGACGCGACATCGCTCGGCCTCGACATCGAGGACGTGCGCATCCGCCGGACGGATCTGACCGCGGAAGTCTCGCAGCAGACCTATGACCGCATGAAGGCCGAACGTCTGGCGGAAGCCGAGCGACTGAGGGCGCGCGGCAACGAGGCAGCGCAGCGCATCAGGGCCAGGGCCGACCGCGAGGTCGTCGAGATCATCGCCGAGGCGCAGAAGGAATCGGAAATCCTGCGCGGTGAAGGCGACGCACAGCGCAGCGCCACCTTTGCAGACGCGTACAAGCGAGATCCGGCTTTCTTCGATTTCTATCGTTCGATGAATGCCTATGGCACCGCGCTGGACAACACCGGAACGACCATGGTGCTGTCGCCCGAGTCCGAGTTCTTCCGTTATTTCCGCGATCCGGAAAGCAAGCCCGTGCCTGGACAACCGGCCGCGCCTGCGACGGCACCTGCCGCGCCTGCGACGGCACCTGCCGCGCCTGCGACGCAACCCAGCACCGCCCAGTAGCGGCGGTGCAGGATTTCCTGGCGGCAATCGGCCTGGTTCTCGTCATCGAAGGCCTGGTCTATGGCGGGTTTCCGGCTTTGGCCCGGAAACTGGCTACGGAAGTGCTGTCGATGCCGGAAAATGTGTTGCGAATCGGCGGATTGGTCGCAATCGCAATCGGCGTCGGCATCGTTTGGCTGGTCCGCGGCTGATGAAATTCCTTGGTGCCGAAGCGATTGACGATTTATCCTTCGCCGATAGCTATAGCCGCAAACGTGCCTTATTTCTTGCCAACATGAAATTGGACGGGCGCCTTTAGCGGAAGCCTTTTCCCTTTCTAGAAACACCGGGAGGCCACGATGATATCCGACACCCTGTTGCGCGCGGCACGGCGCACGCTTTTCGCCGGCGCCACCGCATTCGTCGTCGGCATGATTGCCGTCCCGTCTTTCGTCACGCCAACGATCGCTTCCGACGGACCTCCCTCGGTCGCGGATCTCGCCGAGCGTCTGCTCGGCGCGGTGGTCAACATCTCGACCTCGCAAACCGTGAAAGGCACTGAAGGGCCAGGCGCGGTGCCGATGCCGCAGCTTCCCGAAGGCTCGCCCTTCCAGGACTTTTTCGACGACTTCTTCAAGAACCGCGGCGGCGACAAGGGCGGCGGTGGGCAGAAGGTGCAGTCGCTGGGCTCCGGCTTCGTCGTCGACGCCGAGCAGGGCATCGTGGTGACCAACAATCACGTCATCGCCGATGCCGACGACATCGAGGTGAATTTCTCCGACGGTGTGACGCTGAAGGCGACGCTGGTCGGCACCGACACCAAAACCGACGTCGCGGTGCTGAAGGTCGATCCGAAGGGCCACAAATTGACGGCCGTGAAATTCGGCGATTCCACCAAGATGCGTGTCGGCGACTGGGTGATGGCGATCGGCAACCCGTTCGGCCTCGGCGGAACCGTCACTGTCGGCATCGTCTCGGCGCGCAACCGCGACATCAATTCCGGCCCCTATGACGACTTCATCCAGACGGACGCCGCCATCAATCGCGGCAATTCCGGCGGTCCTCTGTTCAATGCCGAGGGCGAGGTCATCGGCATCAACACGGCGATCATCTCGCCGTCGGGTGGCTCGATCGGCATCGGCTTCTCCATTCCCTCGCAGCTTGCGGCGGGCGTCGTCGACCAGCTTCGCCAGTATGGCGAGACGCGGCGCGGCTGGCTTGGCGTGCGCATCCAGCCGGTGACCGACGACATCGCCGAAAGCCTCGGCATGGCGACCGCCAAGGGCGCGCTGGTGGCCGGCGTCATCAAGGGCGGACCGGTCGACAACGGTTCGGTTCAGGCCGGCGACGTCATCATCAAATTCGATGGCAAGGACATCCACGAGATGCGCGACCTGCCGCGCGTCGTCGCCGAAAGCCCGGTCGGCAAAGCGGTCGACGTCGTCATCGTGCGCAAGGGCGTCGAGCAGACGGTGAAGGTTACGCTTGGCCGGCTCGAGGACGGCGAGAAGCTGGCCAGCGGTGAGAACGGCAACGCCGACCAGGACAAGGGCGATAAGGCGGCTCCGGTGTCCACGGCTGCGGTGCTCGGCATGACCGTCGGCGAGCTCAACGATCAGACGCGGCAGAAATTCGGCATCGCGGCCGACGTGTCGGGCGTGGTGATCACCGACGTTGCCAAGGATTCGGCCGCCGCCGAGCGTGGCATCCAGCCCGGCGAGGTGATCACTGAGATCGCGCAGGAATCGGTGGGAACGCCGAAGGACGTCATGGACCGGATCGGCGCGCTGAAGGAGCAGGGTCGCAAGAACGCTCTGCTGATGCTGGCCTCGAAAACCGGCGAGTTGCGCTTCGTGACGATCCGGATGGATTGAGTCCAGCGGCCCACAGGCTCATTGAAACATCCCATGGGATGTACTATTTAGGCTTGTGAAGCGAATAGTGCTGGATACAAACGTTCTGACGGCAGGCTTGCGAAGCAGGAATGGTGCTTCGTTCGCAGTCCTGAGGATGATCGCCGACAGGCAACTTCGTCCCCTGGTGACAACAGCGCTGTTTCTTGAGTATGAAGCAGTGCTGACGCGGCCTGAGCAGACCACTGTCCATGGGCTGTCCGCAATGGAGTTGGATCGTCTGCTGGCTGGTTTTGCTGCGTTGGCGGAGCCTGTAGAGCCGCACTTCCTCTGGCGTCCGCAACTAGCTGATCCGAAGGACGAAATGGTACTCGAGGCCGCCGTCAATGGCAGGGCAGACGCGTTGGTCACGCACAATCGCCGAGATTTTGCCGTCGCGTCCAGTCGCTTCGACGTGCCGGTCGTCAGCCCGGCTGAGCTGTTGGAAGGATTTCGAACATGAGCAAGGCAACTTATCCATTGAAGCTGCCACTCTCGGTCAAGGAAGCAGCGGCGCGGCTGGCAAAGGCGGATGGAGTTTCGCTCAATCAGTGGATTGCCTCGGCGGTGGCACAAAAAGTTGGGGCCATGGAAACCGCAGCTGATTTCCTGCGCCAACGGGCTGGTGACGCATCCGGTGAGGATTTTGCAAGAATTCTTGATCGGGTCGCAGCCGGTCCGCCACAGGCTGGCGACGAGCGATCTTCTGAAAAGCACTGATCAGCGCTGTCGCGCTCGCCAATCTTCGCGCGGCAGCCTGTAGAGGACATGTCGCTTCAGATGAAGATGGCTGTCCGGCACGGAGGGATGGTCGAAGTCGGCGCCTGGATCGGCGCGCATGCCGAGCCGCTTCATGACGGCAATGGAGCGGTGGTTTTCGGCGACGGCGAAGGAGACGATCTCCTCCAGCCTCAGCGTTTCGAAGCCGAAGGCGAGCCAGGCTTCCGCTGACTCGGTGACATAGCCCTTGCCCCAGAATTCCGGAGCCAGCCGCCAGCCGATCTCGATCGTGCCGTCCGGCAGCGATGGCACATCATCCGTATCCAGGAGACCGACGAAGCCGATGCATTCGCCGGTGGCCGCGATCTCGGCGGCCGCGAAGCCGTAGCCATCCTCCTCGATCCAGCCGCGGAATTCGTCCATCTTGGCGTCCGCCGCGGCGCGGTCGCGACGGAACGGAAAGAACTCCATGACGCGCTCGTCGGAGTTGATGCGGTGGAAGAGCGGGCGATCGCGCTCTTCCCAGTTGCGCAGGATGAGGCGTTCGGTGCGGATCGGCTTCACTGCACGAACTCCTCGCTCCTGTAGCCCTGGAGATAGAGCAGCGCGGTCAGGTCGCCATGATCGATGCGGATTCTTGCCTGCTCCGCCACCGCCGGCTTGGCGTGGAGGGCGACGCCGGTGCCGGCCAGTCGGATCATGTCGAGATCGTTGGCGCCGTCGCCGACGGCAACGGCATCCTCGGTCGACAGGCCAAGCCTGGCCGCAATGTCGAGCAGTGCTTCGGCCTTGGCGGCGCGGCCGAGGATCGGCTCGGTCACCGTGCCGGTGAACCTGCCGTCTTCCTCGACAAGCCGGTTGGCGCGGTTCTCCTGGAAGCCGAGCAGCGTGGCGATGCGGCTGGTGAAGACGTCGAAGCCGCCGGAAACCAGCGCCGTCCAGGCGCCGTTGACGCGCATCGTGCGCACCAGCGCGCGGCCGCCGGCGGCGAGCGTCAGACGGTTGGCGATGATGCGGTCGACCACCGCCGTGTCGAGTCCCTTCAGCAAGGCGACGCGCTCGCGCAAGGCCGGCTCGAAAGCGATCTCGCCATTCATCGAGCGCGCCGTGATCGCGGCGACATGCTCCTTGACGCCGATCTCGTCAGCCAATTCGTCGATGCATTCCTGGTCGATCATGGTCGAATCCATGTCGGCGAGCAGGATCTTCTTCTTCCTGCCTTCGGCCGGCTGGACGACGATGTCGACCGGATCGGAGGCCAATGCGGCGCGCAGATTGGCCGTCAGTTCGCCGACGTCGGGCGTCTCCGGCAAAACCAGATCGCAGGCGACATCTTCGGCCAGCCAGTGAAGGGCGCTTGCGCCGGCCGTCCGCGAGGCCATATTCGCAAGCGAGGCCGACACTGCGCGGTCTTCGGGACGGGATACAAGCGTGGCGATCAGCGGCATCGAAAATTCCGGCAGGCAGGCGGGCAAGGGCCGCGTGAAGAACGCGATCCTGATAGCGGGACCGACTGCCAGCGGCAAGTCGGCGTTGGCGCTCGATCTTGCCGAACGGCTGGGCGGTGTCATCGTCAACACCGATTCCATGCAGGGCTATTCGGTGCTCGATGTGCTGACGGCGCGTCCAAGCGCGGCCGAAATGGCGCGCGTGCCGCATTTCCTCTACGGCCATGTGCATCCTTCGACAGCCTACTCCACCGGCGCCTGGCTGCGCGACGTCACCCGGCTGATCGAGCAAGGCGTTTTATCGGGGCGGCCTGCGGCCTTCGTCGGCGGCACCGGGCTCTATTTCCGCGCCTTGGCCGAAGGCATCTCCGAGATGCCCGACATTCCGCCATCGGTGCGCGAGCGCTGGCGCTACGAGCTCAAGGAACAAGGGGCAGAAAGGCTGCACCGCATCCTGATGCGTGAGGACTCGGCCGTCGCCATGCAGCTCAGGCCGACCGACGGCCAGCGCATCGTGCGGGCGCTGGAGGTGCTCGACACGTCGGGACGGTCGATCCTTGACTGGCAAGCGGCGCGCGGCCAGCCGCTCATCGACCGCGACAGTGCACGCTTCCTGGTGATCGAGCCGGATCGCGGCGAGCTCGTCGCGCGCATCGAGGCGCGATTCGACCAGATGCTCGACAAAGGCGCGCTGGACGAGGTCAGGCAGCTGATGGCGCTCGACCTTGCTCCGAACCTGCCGGCGATGAAGGCGATCGGAGTTCGAGAGTTGCAGGCCGCTCTAGCCGGGCAAATGAGTTTCCCCGAGGCGATAGAGCGCGCCAAGATTGCGACGCGCCAATATGCCAAGCGTCAGACGACCTGGTTCAGACATCAGCTCGGACCAGAGTGGCAAAGGCTCCGGCCGGGCGAGGAATCGGCGATTCCGGACCGATAGATAGCGATTTCAATCAGAGGCTTGGAATCGTGGCACAGCCTCCGCCACGGTTGTCCGGGTTAACCGTCCGTAAGGCCGAGCGTGCCATAACTTCGATGGCTCGTAGTGCCGCGGGGATTTATGCGTTTTCACAAGGCGGAATCCGCATTTTTCGTCTTTATTTTCGTGATCCTGGCCGCCGGCCTGGTGACTTTCCACGGCTATGGCCAATTGCAGGACATTGCGACCGATCTCGACACCGCATCGCGTCTCCATAGGATCATCTATCTCAACAAACTGCTGTTCGTGACCGGCGCGCTGCTCGCCGCCGCCTTGTTCTTCGGGACCTTTTTCATCTATCCGCTGATCCGCGGCCAGGTGCGGGAAGAGGGCAAGCTGCGCGCCATGACGGTTTCGCTGAGCGCCCGCTCACAGACGCTCGAGCAGGCGGCGCTCACCGACGGCCTGACCGGCATGCAGAACCGCCGCTATTTCGACGACGCGCTGCGGGAATATCTCGACGAGTTCGGCCGCATCGATAAGCCAGTGGGCTTGATGATCCTCGACCTCGATCATTTCAAGCAGGTCAACGACACGCATGGTCACGATGTCGGCGATGAGGTGCTGAGGGCCGTCGCGCAATGCGTGCGAGGCATGACGCGCTATCACGACGTGGTGGCGCGGCTTGGCGGCGAGGAGTTTGCCGTGGTCACGCCCAACATGGATGCGGAGCTGCTCGCCCGATTCGCCGAGCGCATCCGCAAGGCGATCGCCAACCTGTCGATCCTGTCGGGCAATGTGCGGCTGAAGGTCACCACCAGCGTCGGTCTTGCCGTCTGGGATCGCAGGGAGAGCGCGGAGGACTTCTACCGCCGCGCGGACCGCCAGCTCTACGAGGCGAAGAAGCAGGGCCGCAATCGCGTCTGCGCCTGAAATTCCGTCACTAAATTCGTGATGCCGGCCGCCTGAAGCCGCTTTCTGCGCTTCCGGCCTTCGCCGGCCGAAGCACTCATGAGTGGTGCTGCAGGTAAGGCTATGGCCGGCGTAGGCCGGTTCTCGAAAGCGACATCAGTCGACTCAGCCTGACGAATTTCCTGACGGAATTTGCCAATCCCAGTCGACGAAGCAGAGCCTTGGTAAGTCGTGTCAGTTGACGGGAGGACGCAAGTTCAATCGTTCTGCTGGCGCATGCCGAAGGTCGAGGGCTTCAGGCCGTAGCGCAGGTCGAAATCGTCGTCCGGCTGGACGCGCGGCGCGGCGGGCTTTCGATAATCTGGATCACCGGCCTGGCGGCCCGAGTCCACCGCCTCGGCGAAGGCCATGGCCTGCTGCGGTTTCGGTACGTTGCGCAGCCGCTCGACGATCCCGGCGAGGTCGACGTCGTCGCCGGCTTCCGCCGGCAGGGTCTGCTCGCGCTTCGCCGTTCCCGGAATGAATTCCCGCGACAGTTTTTCGAATTTGAGCCGCATTGTCGTCGCCACGCCTTCGCCGAAGGCGATCGCCTCGCGCTGACCCATCGAAGACAGGAAGGCGAGCGTCGAGGCAGAGGAATCGGCGATCGCCGACCGGATGATCGCCTGGTCCTGCTCGTTGGCGAGCCGCATGGCGAAGAAGGTCGAGCATTGCGACAGGATCGTCGGATCGAGCTCGCCTGGGCGCTGGGTCACGACGCCCAGGTAGCAGCCATATTTGCGACCTTCCTTGGCGATGCGCGACAGAGCGTGCCTGGTCGGCGCGAAGCCGAGGCGCGGATCGGCCGGCATGTAGCGATGCGCCTCTTCGCACAACAAAAGCAGCCGCAGCCGCCCCTCGCTCCAGAGCGCAAGATCGAAGGCGAGGCGCGCCAGCACCGAGCAGACGGAATTGACGACCTCGGACGGCATGCCCGCCATCTCGAAGCAGGTCACCGGACGACCGTGGTTTGGCACGCGGAAGATGTTGCCGATCGTCTCGTGGATGGTGTCCTCGATCAGCCGCGAATTGAACATGAAGCGGTAGCGCGGGTCGGCAGCGGCCGATTCGATGCGCGTCCTCAATGACTTCAGTGTCGGACGGTCGTTCTTGCTTTCAAGCAGACCCATGCGCTCGTCGATCTGCTTGAGGAGGTCGGCGATGCGGTAAGGCACCGGCGTGTCCGCCGTCAGGGCGTCGCTGCCGCGCCTGATATAGGAGCCGGAGCTCGGATTGCGGTAGAGGTTCTTGGCGGCCGGGATGAGGTCGCGCAGGACGTCGACTTCCTCCGGAACGGTCTCGCGCCCGCGAAACAGGACCTCGGCGAATTCCTCCAGCCTGAACATCCAGAACGGCAGGTCGAGCGTCTTGGAATCGACCTTCACGCAATATTCCGGAAGCGAGGCGGCAAACTCGTTGTGCGGGTCGAGTATCAGCACGCGCAGGTCCGGCCGCGCCTCGATCGACTTGCGCAACAGCAGCGAGACGGCCGTGGATTTGCCGACGCCGGTCGTGCCGACAACGGCGAAATGGCGCGCCAGCGTGTCGTCGATGGCGATGTTGGCATCGATCGCCTCGTCCTGGGACAGCGTGCCGATGGTGATCGAGTGCCGGCCGGCGAGATCGTAGACGGCCTGCAGGTCGCGACTGCGGATACGGTGGGCAATAGCGCCGATATGCGGATAGGTGGTGATGCCGCGGTCGAAGACCGGCTTGGCGCCAGGCTCGGCGCCGTCGCGCACCTCGCCGATCAGCTCGATGCTGACTTCGATGGCATTCTGACCCTCGTTGCTCCAGACGCGGTCTGACTTGCCGATCGCATAGACGAGGCCGACGGTGCGCGTCGAACCAAGGTTGATGGAAATCATCTTGCCGACGGTCCACAGGCCGGTCACCGTGCCCTCGGCATCCTCGGCATAGGCGCTGATGGTGGCGCGCGCTCCGTCGCACTGCACGACATTGCCCAGAATACGCTTGTCGTTCTGTTGGGCGTTGCGGCGCTCCTGCGAGGTCGGCTCCCCGACGGAGCCTTCGCGTTCAACAAACATCGGTGACCTGTCCCATTCCCCTCAACGTCAAACCTATCCCAATCGGGGTTAAGGGCGCGTGAGGTCGGATGGTGTAGGGCCTGTTAAGGTGGCGGCAAAAATTCGATCGAATAGGCCCTTCCGTCACGCTTGCATTTCGATATATTGGATGAATGGATGATATATCGAACAACATCACATCCACGATCGGCAGGCGGATACGCTCCGAGCGTGATTTACGAGGCTGGTCGCTGACCGAACTGGCCGAGCGCTCGGGTGTTTCCAAGGCGATGCTGAGCGCCATGGAGCGCGGCATGACAAGCCCGACCGCGGCGCTCCTGGTGCGCATCGCTTCGGCTCTCGGCATGACGCTCTCGACTTTGATCGCCCGAGCCGAAATGCAGGGCGGCGGTGTGTCCCGCAAGGACGAGCAACAGGTCTGGCAGGACCCTGCCACCGGCTATGTCAGACGGCACCTGTCGCCGGCATCGCAAATGCCGCTCGAACTGATCCGGGTCAGTCTGCCGGCAGGCGCCAAGGTCAACTTCCCGGCGGCCTCCTATGCCTTCATCAAGCAGCAGATCTGGCTTATCGGCGGCCGCCTGGACTTCACCGAAGGCGATGTCGTGCACCAACTCGAGCCGGGTGACTGCCTGGCGCTGGGCGCGCCGTCGGATTGCACGTTCCATGCTCCCGGGCCGGAAGGCGCCGAGTATCTGGTGGCGCTGGTCAGGGGCTGACCGCATGGCACGCCGGCCGAAGCGCTCGCACAATGGCGGGCCGCCTCTCGACGATTACGAAGGCCCGCCCTGGGGCAAGGGCGACGCCTACATCTTCCTGGCCTGGCGCGCCGCTCACGACACGGCCTGGAAGGCGCCGAGCCAGACCGTCATGCTGATGCGGCTGGAAAGGGCCGAGCGGCTGGGCCTGACCTATGAGGAATACACCCTCGAGATCCTGGAGCGCGGACGGCACCTCAGCGAGGACGACGCCGAGCGCATCGCGGAAATCCGCCGCGCGCGCCGCCGAAGACGGACCAGTCATTTCGGATGAGCGCGACCCGACACTACCCGGAGAGCACCGACATGAATTCCTTCGAAATCAGGGCGTTGGATGATGACGCAAAAACCAGGGGGCTGCTGGCCGCCCTGCTGATCGAGACGGTGGCCGCCGGCGGATCGGTGAGCTTCATGCATCCGCTGTCGACCGATGCGGCCCATGAGTTCTGGCGCAAATCGCTGGATGCGGCGGCGCGCGGAGAAAGAGCGGTGCTGGGCGCATGGGACGGCGGGACGCTTGTCGGCACCGTCACGCTGCTTCTCGACTGCCCGCCCAACCAGCCGCACCGCGCCGAGATCGCCAAGCTGATGACCGGTCGCGACCATCGCGGCAGAGGTGTCGCGACCCGCCTGATGCGGGCCGCCGAGGAACTGGCCGTGAAGAAGGGACGCACCTTGCTGGTGCTCGACACAGCAAGCGAAGAGGGCGCGGCAGGTCTTTACGAGAAGCTCGGCTTCACGCTGACCGGCGAGATTCCGGACTATGCGCTCAAGCCGCATGGCGGGCTCACCGGCACGCTCATCTACTGGAAACGGACAGGGCGTTCGTAAGGCAATTGGCCGTCGGAGGAACGCTGAGCCAAGGCGAGAGGCCTGGTAGCTGATGGCGCGAGCCGTAGCTGAGTTTGACAGGAAGGCGCGGCGCAGGCCGACGCCTTCCTGCACCAAGGGGCGCTAGCTCTTGTGATAGACCTCCTGCAGCCCATAGACGGGCGTCGGCATGCCGACCTGCCGGGCTTTCAGCTGCAGCGACAGATATTGCGAGTAGTGGCGGGACTGGTGCAGATTGCCACCATGGAACCACAGCGCTTCCTGCTGCGTCGGCTTCCACATGTTGCGCTGCTCGCCTTCCCACGGACCAGGATCCTTGGTGGTGTTGGAGCCGAGACCCCAGACCTTGCCGACGTTGTCCGCCACTTCCTGCGAGATGAGGTCCGCCGCCCATCCGTTCATCGAGCCGTAGCCGGTGGCATAGATCACGAGGTCGGCCGGCAGTTCGGTGCCGTCGACGAATTTGACGCCGGTTTCCGTGAGTTCTTGCACCGCCGCGCCTGGGCCGCTCTTCAGCTTGATCGAGCCGTCGATGACGAGATCGCAGGCGCCGACATCGATATAGTAGCCGGAGCCGCGGCGCAGATACTTCATGAATAGGCCCGAGCCATCGTCGCCCCAGTCGAGCATGAAGCCGGCTTTTTCCAGATCCTCGTAGAACTTGGCGTCGCGCTCCTTCATCTGCTGGTAAAGCGGAATCTGGAACTCGTGCAGGATGCGGTAGGGCAGGGAGGCGAAGATCATGTCCGCCTTTCGCGTCGTCATGCCGTTCTCGACCGCCTGCTCCGAGTAGAGCGCGCCGAGACCGATATCCATCAGCGTGTCGGATTTGACGATGTGCGTGGACGAGCGCTGCACCATGGTCACGTCCGCGCCTGCTTCCCACAGCGCCGCGCAGATGTCGTGTGCGGAGTTGTTCGAGCCGATGACGACGACCTTCTTGCCGACATATTTGTCCGGACCGGGATGCGTCGAGGAATGCTGCTGCTCGCCTTTGAAGATGTCCTGGCCTTTGTATTTCGGCCAATTCGCCTTGCCGGACATGCCCGTCGCCAGCACCAGCTGCTTCGGCTTCAGCTCGATTTCCTTGCCGTCGCGTTCGACGACAACGGTCCATTCCTTGGTCTTCTCGTCATATCTCGCGGATTTCGCGGTGGTGGAGTTCCAGTAGTTCAGCTCCATCACCTTGGTGTACATCTCCAGCCAGTCGCCGATCTTGTCCTTCGGCGCGAAGACCGGCCAGTTCTTCGGAAAGTCGATATAGGGCAGGTGATCGTACCAGACCGGGTCGTGCAGGCAGAGCGACTTGTAGCGCTTGCGCCAGGAATCGCCCGGACGCTCGTTCTTCTCGACGATGATGGCCGGAACGCCGAGCTGCTTCAGCCTGGCGCCAAGAGCAATCCCGCCCTGGCCGCCACCGACGATGACGACATAGGGCTGCCGGGTGTGACCGAGTTCGGCGATCTCGTCGTCGCGCTCCTCTCGCCATGTCTTGCGGCCCTTGCCGTGGCCGTGCTTGGCGCCGAGCGGGCGGGTGAAGCCGGCCTTCTCCTCATGGCCTTTCAGCTCGGCGATGGTGGTCAGCAGCGTCCAGATCAGGTCGCCTTTGAAGCGCACGAGACCAAAGCCGCGCGCGGCGCCGGTCTCGAAGGTGATCCAGGCGGTGGTGATGCCGCCGTCCTCGGTCGCTTCCTCGCCCTCGGCCACCGTCCAGCCGGTCGGCCTGGTGTTGCTGAGCGTCGCCTGCAGCATGTCGCGGATCTGGTCGCGGCCCTCCATCGTCTTCAGGTTCCAGGTGAACGCGACGAGATCGCGCCAGTAGCAGTCTTCCTGGAAGCAATTGACGGCAGTATCGATGTCGCCGGCTTCCAGCGCCTTGCCGAATTTATCGAGCAGCGCCTGCGCCTTGGTGGTGGGTGTCCTCTCGAGCATGTGTTCTCCTCCGCTTGCTAGAGTCCGGAAATGAACTGCAAATGACGTGCCAGCCGCAATGCCAAACGAGAAATTATAATGCGATCAATCAGTTAGAATGACCCCTTGGGTATCTCACCTGTTGCGCTGGTGCTGCACGCGCCACAGCGCGCCACAGGCATCGCAACACTGGAGCGGTTCACCGTTTCACGGAAATGCAGAACCGCTCTATCTCTTTCGTCTTCACGCAAATTCCGGGCGGAAGACCGCTTCACACTTTTCCTGGAATTGCTCTAGTTCGGCGCTTCCAGCCGCAGTCGCTTCATGCGGCGATGCACGGTGGTGCGATCGACGCCGAGGCGCCGCGCGGCCTCGGAAATGTTCCAGCCCGTCGCCGCCAGGACGTCCAGCAGCGCCGTGCGCTCTTCGTCAGGCGAGGGGACACGCAGCGCGACCAGGGGAGCAACCGGAGCCGACGACGCCAAGTGGGGCATTGCGAAGTCGGGCAGGTCAGCGGGCTGGATCGTGCCGTCGTCGCAAAGCGCCACCGCCAGATCGATGGCGTTGACGAGCTCGCGTATATTGCCGGGCCAGGCATGACGGATCAGCGCCAGCCGCGCCGCCGGCGACAGCTTCGCCGCCCGACCGGCAAGGCGTGCGCGTTCGCTGACCAGCCGGTCCAACAGCCATTCGAAATCGGTGCGCTCGCGCAGCGCCGGCAAGGTCAGCGAAGCGGCGTTCAGCCGATAGAACAGGTCCTCGCGGAAACGGCCCTCGGCGACCAGCTTGCGCAGGTCATGATGCGAGGCCGAGATGACCTTGATATCCACGGATCGCGGCTCAATGCCGCCGACCGGGATCAATTCGCGCTCGGCGATGACCCTCAAGAGCCGCGATTGCAGCGCGTAGGGCATGTCGCCGATCTCGTCGAGGAACAGCGTGCCGCCGTCTGCACTCTCGATCAGCCCCTTGCGCCCCTTGGCCGCGGCCCCGGTGAAGGCGCCCGCCGTGTGGCCGAAAAGTTCGCTCTCGATCAGATGCTCGGGGATGGCCGCGCAATTTATGGCCACGAACGGGCCCGTGCGTTCCGAGCTGTCATGGATCGCGCGGGCGAGAACCTCCTTGCCGGAGCCGGTCTCGCCATGGATCAGGGTCGGAATTGATGTTCGCGCCAGCTTGGCGGCTTTGAGCTGCATAGCCGCCATTGCCGGGTCGCCGCCCGAAAGCTCCGCGATCGGCTTCGGCAGCAGTTCGACGGGAACGCGGCGTCCGGTCGGCGGCTGCGGTTCGATGGCGTGCGCGAAGAGGGCGCCGCCGTTTCGGCCGAACACAAGCCGCTCCTCGGTCGGGCGGCCGCGCGTCAGGCTCGGCAGATCGTCGATGCCCATGTCGAGATAGCGCGAGATCGGCTGGCCGATCGGGGAGGGCGAATGCCTCCAGTCGACGCCGCCGGCCTGCGCCAAAAGCAGTGCTGCGCCACGCGTCGTGCCGAGGATGCGGCCCGATGCGTCGAGCGCGATCGCCGCCTCCGGATCGACGTCGAGGAATTCGGGCGAGCGCGAAAAGCGCAACACCCATTCGGAATGCATCTGCGCCATCAGATTGGCGAGCTCGATGCGGCGAGCGGAAGCCGTCACCAGGTGCAGAGCGAGGTTCTGGCTGACCTTCGGCTGCGGCGAACGCAGCAGCGAAATGTCGAGCACGGCGGTCAGCTCGCCCTTGGTGTCGAAGATCGGCGCGGCGGTGCAGGAAAGCGGCGTGTGGGTGGTATCGAAATGGTCGGTCTGATGAATGGTCATCGCCTCGCCGGTAACGATGCAGGAGCCGACGCCGCAAGTTCCGGTGCGGCTCTCCGACCATTCGGAGCCGAGATAGAGCCCTGCCTTGCGCAGCTGGTCCATGAACAGCGGGTCGCCGAGGAAGTCGACGGTCACGCCCTTGGCGTCGGCCAGGAGCAGGACGTAGTTCTGGCCGGCCACCTGCTTGAACAACGTTTCAAGGCCGCTGCGGGCAATCGCAATCAGCCGCTCGGATTGCTCGCGGTGCTCGCGCAGCTGGGTGTCTGGAACGATATAGGCTTCGGTCGGCCGGGCGGGGTCGAGCCGGTGCTTGTCGACGCAGCGCAGCCAGGACTGCACCACGACGTCGTCGCGGCCCGACCGCGCGCCCGACAGGACCTGCTCGATCTCGCGAATATGCTCCCGTTCGCCAGCCATGCGTCCTCCTCGCAGCCAACGTCGCTTGCGGCCGCATAGTGGTGCCTCGGAGACACGCGCTCAACTGTACTATGGTAGCGCGCGACGGTGCCGATCTCCCCGGCCGCGAATTCGCGCGCTACCCCCATTGACGAGCCCGCGTTTTCGCCCTTATTGTCCGCGCCCATGAAAACAGCACTCATTCTCGTAGGCTGGCGCGTGGGCAAGGCGGTGTAACCGCCGGGCGAAAACCTCCCATGCGCATCCCACAGGCTCCCTCGGGGGCCTTTTTTATTGCCCAAAACCCAACTAAACGACCAGCAATCGCCAGATGGCGACCAGTACGGGACCAGACCGATGAGCAACGGACAGAACGAGCGGCGCGAAATGACGGGTGCCGAAATGGTGGTGCAGGCGCTGAAGGACAACGGCGTCAAGCATGTCTTCGGCTATCCGGGCGGCGCGGTCCTTCCGATCTATGACGAGATATTCCAGCAGGACGAGGTCGAGCACATCCTGGTCAGGCATGAGCAGGGGGCCGGCCATGCGGCCGAAGGCTACGCCCGCTCGACCGGCAAGGCCGGCGTGCTCCTGGTGACGTCCGGCCCCGGTGCGACCAATGCGGTGACGCCGTTGCAGGACGCGCTGATGGATTCCATTCCGCTGGTCTGTCTCACCGGCCAGGTGCCGACTTCGCTGATCGGCTCCGACGCCTTCCAGGAATGCGACACGGTCGGCATCACGCGGCCCTGCACCAAGCACAATTGGCTAGTGAAGGACGTCAACGATCTCGCCGCAACCATCCACGAAGCCTTCCATGTGGCGACCACCGGGCGTCCTGGTCCCGTCGTGGTCGATATTCCGAAGGACGTGCAGTTCGCCAAGGGCATCTACGTGCCGCCGCAGACGGCGCCGCGCACCAGCTACCAGCCGAAGGTCCAGGGTGACCTCGAGAAGGTGAAGGCCGCCGTCGAACTGATGGCCGCCGCCAAGAAGCCGATCATCTACAGTGGCGGCGGCGTCATCAATTCCGGTCCGGAAGCCAGCCATCTGCTGCGCGAGCTGGTCGACCTCACCGGCTTCCCGATCACCTCGACACTGATGGGGCTCGGCGCCTATCCGGCTTCCGGCAGGAACTGGGTCGGCATGCTGGGCATGCACGGCACCTACGAGGCCAACATGGCCATGCACGACTGCGACGTGATGGTCTGCATCGGCGCGCGTTTCGACGACCGCATCACCGGCCGGCTCAATGCCTTCTCGCCGAACTCGAAGAAGATCCATATCGACATCGATCCGTCCTCGATCAACAAGAACGTTCATGCGGACGTGCCGATCCTGGGCGATGTCGGCCGGGTGCTGGAGGATCTGGTGCGGCTGTGGCGGGCGACCGCCAAGGCCGACAAGAAGGCGCTCTATCCGTGGTGGGAGCAGATCGCGAAATGGCGCGCGCGGGACTCGCTCGCCTATAAGATGAACAGCGACGTGATCATGCCGCAATATGCGATCCAGCGGCTCTATGCGCTGACCAAGGATATGGACACCTACATCACCACCGAGGTCGGCCAGCACCAGATGTGGGCGGCACAGCACTATCATTTCGACAAGCCGAACCGCTGGATGACCTCGGGCGGGCTGGGCACGATGGGCTACGGTTTGCCGGCGGCGCTCGGCGTGCAGATCGCGCACCCGGATGCGCTGGTCATCGATATCGCCGGCGACGCTTCGGTGCAGATGACGATGCAGGAGATGAGCTCGGCTGTGCAGTATGAGGCGCCGATCAAGATCTTCATCCTCAACAACCAGTATATGGGCATGGTGCGCCAGTGGCAGCAGCTGCTGCACGGCAACCGTCTGTCGCATTCCTACACCGAGGCGATGCCGGATTTCGTCAAGCTGGCGGAAGCCTATGGCGGCCATGGCATCCGCTGCGACAAGCCGGACGAGCTGGACGATGCGATCCGCGAGATGATCTCGGTGAAGAAGCCGGTGCTCTTCGACTGCCGCGTGGCGACTTTGGCCAACTGCTTCCCGATGATCCCGTCGGGCAAGGCGCACAACGAGATGCTCCTGCCCGACGAGGCGACCGACGAAGCGGTGGCCAACGCCATCGACGCCAAGGGCAGGGAACTGGTGTAGCCGCGAGCTAACGTCGCGGCTGGAAGGCCGTGTGGAAACAGAGTGTTAGATCCAAAAGATTGAAGTCGAGATTCACGTCATGAACGCACAGCTCCAGCCGACGGGCTCCGCCTATTTCATCGCCAAGGAAACCGAGAAGCCGGAAACGCACACGCTTTCCGTGCTGGTCGACAACGAACCGGGCGTGCTTGCCCGGGTCATCGGCCTTTTCTCGGGGCGCGGCTACAACATCGAAAGCCTGACCGTCTCGGAGACAGAACACGAGAAGCATCTGTCGCGCATCACCATCGTGACGCGCGGCACGCCGCATGTGCTTGAGCAGATCAAGCATCAGCTCGAGCGCATCGTGCCGGTGCATCGCGTGGTCGACCTTACCGTTCGCTCGCACGAGCTCGGCCAGGAGCGGCCGCTGGAGCGCGAGCTTGCCTTGGTCAAGGTCGCCGGAACGGGCGACGCCCGCGTCGAGGCGCTGAGGCTGGCGGATGCCTTCCGGGCCAGCGTCATCGACGCCAACACCGAGCATTTCATCTTCGAGATCACCGGCAAGGGCTCGAAGCTTGATCAGTTCATCGCCATCATGAAGCCGCTCGGCCTGGTCGAAATCTGCCGCACCGGCGTGGCGGCGATGAACCGCGGCCCGCAGGGCATGTGAGCGCGCCGGCAACTCTCCGCTCGCACTGCTTCAACCTCTCTGGTCCGGCAGTCGCCCATCCGTGGCTTTTGCGCGTCCGCTAAAAAAGGACAATAAGACTGACATATCCAGGGAGGATATGATGTCCCTCAACGCGTTCCTTGCTCTGTTGGTCTACGCCTTCGTGACTTCGATCACGCCGGGACCGAACAACCTCATGCTGCTCGCCTCTGGCGTCAATTTCGGCATCGTCAGAACCGTTCCGCACATGCTGGGCATCAGCATCGGCTTTCTGGTGCTGCTGCTGGCCGTCGGTTTCGGGCTCGGCGCGGTGCTGACGGCGGTTCCCGCGCTGCACACGGCGCTGAAAATCGCGGGCGCCGCCTACCTGCTCTACCTCGCCTGGAAGATCGCCATGTCACGCTCGATGAGCGACAAAAAAGGGGCGGAGGCGCGGCCGATGCGCTTCATCGACGCCGCGGCGTTCCAGTGGGTCAATCCCAAGGCGTGGGTGATGGCGATCACCGCCATGGCCGTCTACACCGATGCGGACCACCCGTTCGTCTCGGTGGCGCTGATCGCGGTCGCGTTCACCATCGTCAATCTGCCAAGCGTGTCCGTGTGGGCCGGATTCGGCACTGCGCTGCGCGGCTTCCTGTCGAATCCCGTGCGGCTGAAATGGTTCAACATCGCCATGGGTCTGCTCTTGGCGGCAACGCTCTGGCCGATGCTGCGCTGAGCACATTCGCAGGCCGGTGAAAGGGTCCGCCACGGCACATTAGCCGGCTGCACAGCGATTGTGCAGTGCACATTAAATCTTCGTAATGCCGCGTTTTGGCCCTTTTCCGCCAAAGCCTTGTCCTATCTATTCGGCGAAAATCGCGGCGAGGCGCCGTGAAACGAGCTAGAATGGACCACCGAGATCGGCGTGTCGGGTAGAGGGCTCATTGTCGATGCGCGGAAAAATCGCCACTACCGTCGTTGCGCTGGCCTGTCTTGCAGGTGCCGGCCTTTATCTTTCGCCTGCCACGATGGGCAAGGTCCGGCAGCTGATCTCGGGCCAGCAGGCCGACGCAGCCAGCGCAGACAAGACGGCCAAGGCATCGGGCGACCAGAAGGGCGGGGGTGGTCCGCGTTCGGCCTCGATCGTTTCGGCAACCGCGACGACCGCCGATTTTCCGATCCGCCGCTACGCCATCGGATTCGTCTCCTCACCGTCGGTGGTCAGCGTGAACGCCCGTGTCTCCAGCCAGATCGTGTCGATCGCAGTGAAGGACGGGCAAATGGTCAAGGCCGGCGACCTCCTCTTCGCGCTCGATGATCGCGCGCTGAAGGCGCAGCTTGCCAAGGACCAGGCGACGCTCGCCAAGGACCAGGCGCTGTTGGTGAGCGCCCAGGCCGATCTGCAGCGCGCCAAGGATCTCGTCGCCAGGCAGGCCGGCACGCAGCAGACCTACGATCAGGCGCTAGCAGCGCAGAAGTCCGCGGCCGCGACCATAGACGCCGACAAGGCGACGATCGATTTCGATACGGTCCAGCTCAGCTATGCGACGATCACAGCGCCGATCGCCGGCAGGCTCGGCGCCGTCAATGTCGCAGTCGGCGATCTGGTCACCACCAGCAACGGCAACTCAAGCAGCACGACGCCGCTCGTCACCATCACGCAGATGGACCCGCTGCAGGTGAATTTCACGCTGCCGGAAGGCGACCTTGCCTTGTTGCACAAGGAGTTGGCGAACCCGCAGCAAGGGGACGTGACGCTGACCAAGGACGGCAATCCGACGCCGATCGGCAAGGGCACGCTCGACTTCGTCGATTCCAGCGTCGACACCGCCTCCGGCACCATCGCCACGCGGGCGAGCATACCGAACTCCGATCTTTCGCTTTGGCCGGGCCAATATGTGAACGTCGTGCTCGACGCCGGCACGATGCCGCAGATGACCTCGGTGCCGACGGTCGCGGTGCAGCCCAGTCAGAAGGGCTCCTTCGTCTATGTCGTCAAGCCCGACAACACAGTCGAGATGCGGCCGGTGCAAGTGGCGCTGACGGAAGGCGAAAACAGCGCCATCAGCCAGGGGCTGAAGAGCGGTGAGAAAGTCGTCGTCGAAGGTCAGACCAGGCTGAAGGACGGCGCCGCCGTCCACGAAGGCAAGACCGCCGGCAACGGCGCCGATCAAGCCACTCCCAAGGTCGCGGAAGCCGACAAGGCGAGTGGTGCTGACAAGGCGGGCGGGGCGCGGCCATGATCTCCGAATTCTGCATACGCAGACCCGTCGCCACGCTGCTGATGTCGTTCGCCCTCGTGCTGGGCGGTATCTTTGCCTACAAGTTCCTGCCGGTCGCGGCGCTGCCGAGCGCCGAATTTCCGGTGGTCAACGTCTCGGCCCAGCTGCCCGGCGCTTCGCCGGAGACGATGGCGACGTCCGTTGCGACGCCGCTCATCAAACAGTTCTCCACGATCGCCGGCATCGATTCGATCTCGACCACCAACTCGCTCGGCCAGACCTCGATCGCCATTCAGTTCGTGCTCAACCGCAACATCGACGCGGCGGCCGCGGATGTGCAGGCGGCGATCGCGCGCACGCAAAGATCGCTGCCGCCGGAAATGACCGCGCCGCCGAGCTATCGCAAGGTCAATCCGGCCGACGCGCCGATCCTGCTGATGTCGCTGGTCAGCGACACGGTCCCGCTGACCGATCTCGACGCCTTCGCCGAAAACGTCATCTCGCCGTCGCTGTCGACCATCGACGGCGTGGCGCAGGTCTCGATCTTCGGCCAGCAGAAATATGCGGTGCGCATCCAGATCGATCCGACCGCGCTTGCCGCGCGCGGCATCTCGATCGATCAGCTGCAGGCGGCTATCGCGTCGGCCAACAGCAACACACCGCTCGGCGTGCTGCAGAACAACAAGCAGCAGCTCACCATCACCGCCAACACCCAACTCGACAACGCCGCCGGGTTCTCCGACCTGATCATCGCCACCAAGAACGGCCACCCGGTGCGGCTGGGCGAGGTGACCCGCGTCGTCAATTCGGTGCAGACCACGACCACCGCAAGCTGGTACGATGGTACCCGCGCGATCATCATGGCCGTGCAGCGCCAGCCCGACGCCAACACCGTCGACGTCGTCGACAAGGTCAAGGCGATGCTGCCGTCCTTCCAGGACCAGATGCCGGCCGCCGCCAGCATCAAGCTGCTCAACGATCGTTCGACCTCGATCCGCCAGGCTGTCGACGACGTGCAGTTCACACTGCTTTTGACCGTCGCCCTGGTGGTGATGGTGATATTCGTCTTCCTGCGCCGGCTGACCGCGACGATCATCCCGGCCGTGGCCGTGCCGATCTCGCTGATCGCCACGCTGGGCGCGATGTTCCTGTTCGGCTTCTCGATCGACAACATCTCGCTGATGGGTCTCACGCTCGCCGTCGGCCTCGTCGTGGACGATGCCATCGTCATGCTCGAAAACATCTTCCGTCACATGGAAGACGATGGGCTGTCGGCCTTCGACGCTTCGCTGAAGGGAGCGCGCGAGATCGGCTTCACCATCATCTCGATCTCGATCTCGCTGGTGGCGGTGTTCATCCCCGTGCTTCTGATGGGCGGCGTCATCGGCCGCATCTTCAATGAATTCGCGGTCGTGGTGACGGTCGCCATCCTGGCGTCGATGTTCGTGTCGCTGACGCTGACGCCGATGCTGTGCTCGCGGCTGCTGTCGGTGACCAAAGCCGACCGCGAGGCGCATGGTGAAGGCCACGGCCGTGACCTCTTCACGCGCGGCTACGACTGGCTGCTCAGCTTCTGCCTGCGGCACACCTTCTTCGTGTTCCTCGTCTTCATCGGCACGGCGGCGGCGTCGGTCTGGCTGATCCAAGCCTCGCCGAAGGGCTTCTTCCCGCAGGAGGACATCGGCCAGATTTCGGTGACGACGATGGCCCGGCAGGACATTTCCTTCGACGCCATGGTGAAGCTGCAGGGCCAGGTGGCGAATGTCTTCGCGCATTCGCCTTACGTGGCGCATGTGGCCTGGTCGGCCGGCAGCGGCAACAACGCGCTGAACCAGGGCCAGCTCTATGTGCAGCTGAAGGACAAGGACCAGAGGCCCAATATCGAGAAGGTGCTCTCGGACTTGCGGCGGCAACTGGCCGGCGTCGCCGGCATCGAGACCTATATGCAGCCGGTTCAGAATCTCCGGCTGGGTTCGCGCTCTTCCGCCAGCGCCTACCAGCTCGTGGTTCAGGGCCTCGATACCGGCCAGACCGATATCTGGGCGCAGAAGCTCAACGATGCGATGGCGGCGGACCACACGACATTCACCGACGTCACCAGCGATCTGCAGAACAACGCCCTGCAGGCGACGCTGGTGGTCGACCGCGACAAGGCCGCCCAGCTCGGCGTCGACACCAGCACGCTGCGATCAGCCCTCTATGGCGGTTTCGGTACCGATCAGGTTTCAACCATTTTCGGTTCGGCCGACAGCTATGAGGTGATCACAGAGCTCGATCCGAACATCGAGTGGTCGCCAGAGCGCATGCTGGCCATCCAGGTGAGGACGGCGAGCGGCAGCCTGGTGCCGCTCGGCGCCTTCGCCCATGTCGATCGCACGGCAGGCGCGCTGACTGTCAACCAGCTCGGCCAGCTGCCGGCGGTGACGATCTCCTACAACCTGCCGCAGGGCGTGTCGCTCGGCGACACAGTGACCCGCATCGACCAGCTGAAAGAGCAGATCGGCATGCCGAAGGCGATCTCGACCAGCTTCGCCGGCACGGCAAAGACTTTCCAGGATTCGCTCGCCAATCAGGGCCTGCTGATCGGCGGCGCGATCCTGACGATCTATATCGTACTCGGCATGCTCTATGAGAGCTTCATCCATCCGCTCACCATCCTCACCGGCCTGCCGTCGGCGGTGCTTGGCGCGGTGCTGGCTCTGCGCTTCGCCGGCATGGACCTGTCGGTCATCGCGGTGATCGGCATCCTGATGCTGATAGGCATCGTCAAGAAGAACGGCATCATGATGGTCGACGTGGCGCTGGAACTCAGACGGCAAGGCATGTCGGCCACGGATTCCATCCACAGGGCATGCCTGATGCGTTTCCGGCCGATCATGATGACGACGCTGGCCGCCTTGATGGGCACGTTCCCGATCGCGCTCGGCACCGGCGCCAGCGCCGAGCTGCGCCAGCCGCTCGGCATCGCCGTCGTCGGCGGCCTGCTCGCCTCGCAGGCGCTCACGCTGTTCGTCACGCCGGTGATCTACGTCTATTTCGAAAACTTCTCCGGCTGGCTGCTCGGCTTCTCGTCGAAGAAGAGCCGGCCGGCGCTGCACGCGGTCGAGCCTGTCGAGCAGCGTTCGCTGTTCGACTCCGACGAAGAAGCCGAGCCGAAAAAGGTGGCTGCAGAGTAGGCCACCGCTTCTGGCCCAAGGCGTGGTGCTTGCGGCGGCTTGTCGGCGATCCTAGTCTGGTGCCATGTCCCATGATCACGACCACGACAACGAGCTCGACCCGTTCGCGGCGCGCGTGCGCGCGCTCGAGACGATCCTGACCCAGAAAGGCCTGATCGACCCGGCGGCCATCGACGTCATCGTCGATACCTACGAGACGAAGATCGGCCCGCGCAACGGCGCAAGGGTGGTGGCCAAGGCCTGGAGCGATCCCGCCTATGCCGAATGGCTGAAGCGCGACGCGACGGCGGCGATCGAATCGCTCTCCTATAGCGGCCGCCAGGGTGAGCACATGCAGGCCGTTTTCAACACCGAGGAGACGCACAACCTCGTCGTCTGCACGCTCTGCTCCTGCTACCCGTGGTCGGTGCTCGGCCTGCCGCCGGTCTGGTACAAGGCGCCGCCTTACCGCTCGCGAGCCGTCATCGATCCGCGCAGCGTGTTGGAGGAGTTCGGGCTGACGCTGCCCAAGGATAAGAAGATCCGCGTCTGGGATTCGACCGCCGAGCTGCGCTATCTGGTGGTGCCGATGCGCCCTGAAGGCACCGAGAGCTGGAGCGAGGAACAGCTTGCCGGGCTGGTCAGCCGCGACGCGATGATCGGCACGGCACTCGCCAAAGAGCCGGGATGAGGGAGGAGCCGGCATGAACGGGCCGCAGGATCTCGGCGGGCAGATGGGGTTCGGACCGGTCGCGCCCGAAAAGGACGAGCCCTATTTCCACGCCGAATGGGAAAAGCGCGCGCTCGGCGTGACGCTCACCGCCGGCGCCATGGGCGCCTGGAACATAGACGAGAGCCGGCATGCGCGGGAATCGCTGCATCCGGCCGACTATTACGCCTCGAGCTACTACCAGATCTGGATCAAGGCGCTGGAGACGCTCTTGAAGCGTCACGGCTTTGTTAGCGAGGGCGACCTCGCGGCCGGCAAGGGGGTCGATCCGGCCGCGACGCCCAAGCGCGTGCTGAAGGCGGCGGACGTGCCGGCGGTGCTCGCCAAGGGCGGGCCGTGCGACCGACCGGTCGCCGCGCCGGCGCGATTCCGAGCAGGCGATCGCGTGCGGACGAAGAATTTCAACCCCACCGGGCATACGCGCCTGCCGCGCTACGCGCGCGGCAAGAACGGAACGGTCGAGGCGGTGCGCGACGGCTTCGTGTTCCCCGACAGCAATGCGCATGGCATGGGCGAGAACCCGCAATGGGTCTATACGGTGGCTTTCGACGGCGCGGAGATCTGGGGCGAGGGCGCCGATCCGACTTTGATCGTCTCCATCGATGCCTGGGAGAGCTATCTTGAGCCGGCCTAAGAGCGAACGGCCGACGGTTTTCGACGATCCGGTGTTTGCGGAGCCATGGCAGGCGGAAGCTTTCGCCATGACGGTCGCGCTGCACGACAAGGGCCTGTTTTCGTGGAGCGAGTGGGCGGATGCATTGTCGGCCGAGGTGAAGAAACCGGACGCCGCAAGCGACGGCCACGACTATTACGAGCACTGGCTGGCGGCGCTGGAAAAGCTGCTGTCGTCAAAAGGCATCGCCGGCAAGGGCGAGGTCGACGAACTCGCCGCCGCCTGGGAACGCGCCGCACACGCCACCCCGCACGGCAAGCCGATCCTGCTGGAAAACGATCCGGGGCCTAGCAGGTAGCATGGACTCCAACAGGCTTGTTCCCTTTACGTTCTTGTTTGCTGCTGATAGCGTGCCGGGCCGGTAGCAAATGAGATCATCGCCGGCGATACTGGTGATGGGACGTCCAATCTTGTATTTCGCTCGCGAATCCGGTCTGTCGGGCTGATGGAATTCTCTCCCCAACAGGACGAGGCTCTGAAGGCGGTCGGGCGCTGGCTGAAGGACGGCCGGCCGCAGGTCTTTCGCCTGTTCGGCTATGCCGGCACCGGCAAGACGACGCTGGCGCGCTATTTCGCCGAGCATGTCGACGGGCAGGTGCAGTTCGCCGCCTTCACCGGCAAGGCTGCCCAGGTGCTGCGCTCCAAGGGTGCGATCAACGCGCGCACCATCCACTCGCTGATCTACCGGCCGAGGGGCGAGGAATCGGTCGAGGACGAAGTGACCGGCAAGACCTCGATCTCGCCGACCTTCGCGCTCAACCGGCAAAGTCCGATCGCGCGCGCCAAGCTGGTCGTCATCGACGAGTGCTCGATGGTCGACGAGCAGCTTGGCCGCGACCTGATGAGCTTCGGCACGCCGATCCTCGTTCTGGGCGACCCCGCGCAGCTGCCGCCGATCTCGGGCGGCGGCTTCTTCACCGAGCACGAGCCGGATGTGCTGCTCACCGAAATCCATCGCCAGGCACGCGACAATCCGATCATCCGGCTGGCGCTCGACGTGCGCGAGGGCCGCGAGTTCATGCATGGCGACTATGGCACTGCGCAGGTGATCGGCAGAGAAGGCGTCAACCAGGAGCTCGTGCTGAAGGCGGACCAGGTGCTGGTCGGCACCAACCGCACGCGGCGCCGCTATAACCAGCGGCTGCGCGAGCTGAAGGGTTTCAATGCCGACTATCCGCAGGCCGGCGACAAGCTGGTGTGTCTGCGCAACGATCCGGCCAAGGGGCTGCTCAACGGCTCGCTGTGGAAGGTGATGACCTCGTCGCGCGAGACGGTGAAGCCCGGCATCAACCTGCTGGTCTCGCCGGAGGAGGACGATCCCGACCGCGGCGTCGCCAAGATCAAGCTTTTGAAGGCGGCGTTCGAGGATCCGGACGCCGAAATCCCCTGGCAGCAGAAGAAGCGCTTCGATGATTTCGACTACGGCTATGCGCTGACGGTGCACAAGGCGCAGGGCTCGCAATGGAACGACGTCGTGCTGTTCGACGAGAGCTGGGCGTTCAAGGAGACAAGGCAGCGCTGGCTCTATACGGCGATCACCCGCGCGGCCGAGCGGCTGACAATCGTGCGATGACGTGGCTGGTCACGCCGACCTGGCGCCGAGCCACTGCCACGCCGACGGCTCGTCGTCGCTGTCGAAGTGCCTGAATTCGAAAGGCAAGGTCCTCGGGAAAAAGGCCTGGACATAGGATGCCCAAGCCGGATCGCCGATCGCGGCGCAGCGCACCACATGTTCGAGCACATGGGCCGCGCCCTGCCGGAGGGTCTCCTGCGATATGCTGGTCCAGTCGATGCTTCCGTGATCGGTCAGCCGCACCAGCACGTCGATCCTCGGATGCAGCGCATAGGCCGCTTCCAGCAGGCCGAACAGATTTTCGGCGTCGGCCGGCGAAACATCCCCGACCACGTCGATGGCGAAAAGTGCGTCTCGGTTGGTGTCGATGCGGCGTATCGCCGGCACAGCATCGAGGGAATTCACTGGCAAATCCTTGCGTTGGCCACCATCTCGTCCTCTGGAACACCGGAAACCCTCTATCTGTTCCCTGCAAAGGCGCTATAGATGCGCGCCAGCACAGCGGTTCAGTGTTTGACAAGATCGCCGAGCCGCTCTGAGTATTTGTTCAACTGGACGCCGGATCATGCCCGCAAAGCTTTCAGTCAACCTCAACGCCGTCGCCATGCTGCGCAACCGTCGCGATCTGCCGTGGCCGAGCGTTACCGGAATTGGCCGCATCGCGCTTGCCGCCGGCGCGCATGGACTGACTGTCCATCCGCGTCCCGACGAGCGGCATACCAGGCATTCCGACCTGCCGGAAATCAGGGCGCTGATCGACGATGAGTTCCCCAAGGCGGAATTCAACATCGAAGGCTATCCGACCGAGGATTTCCTGGCGCTTGTCGAGAAGAACCAGCCGGAACAGGTGACGCTGGTGCCGGACGATCCGGCGCAGGCGACGTCGGACCATGGCTGGAATTTCGTCGCCCAGGCCGCGTTCCTGACGCCGATCGTCAAGCGGCTGAAGAAGGGCGGGTTTCGCGTGTCGCTGTTTTCCGACGCCGATCCGGCCGGCGTGAATGCCGCGCGCGATACCGGCGCCGACAGGATAGAGCTCTATACCGGGCCCTATGGCGGTTACCATTCCGATACCGCCAAGGCGGCCAAGGAGTTGGAAAGACTGGGAAAGACCGCGGATGCGGCCCATGCGGCGGGGCTTGAGGTCAATGCCGGCCACGACCTGACCGTGAACAACCTGCCAGCGCTCGCCAAGCGTATCCCGGCATTGGCCGAAGTATCGATTGGACATGGGTTGACAGCGGATGCGCTGGAGTATGGCATGGCCGGCACGGTTGGGCGGTTCTTGAAGGCCTGCGGATGGTAGGGCGAGGAAGCCTTGCGTAGTCCCGGCGATTGTCGCGGCTCCAGCGTGTTGCGTGGCCTTCGAGTACCGCGAATCCGATAAAGTGGGGTCAATGGTGCTAGCCAACGCCAGCGGCGAGTCGGAAATCCTCGAACACTCGCACCATGCCGAAGCCGAACGGCAGCACAGCACCAAGGTGCTCATGCTCGGCGCGCTCGGCGTGGTCTATGGCGATATCGGCACCAGCCCGATCTACGCCTTTCGGGAGGCGCTTCATGCCTCGTCGGGGGCGGTTGCCCGTCACGACGTGCTTGGCGTGCTGTCGCTGATCGTGTGGGCGCTGACGATCATCGTCACGATCAAATATGTCGCCTTCGTGCTGAGGGCGGACAACAAGGGCGAGGGCGGCACGCTGTCGCTGATGTCGCTCGCGCGCAGCGCCTATCCACAGGGCTCACGCCTCATCCTGGCGATCGGCCTTTGCGGCGCGGCGTTGTTCTTCGGAGATTCGATCATTACCCCGGCCATTTCCGTGCTTTCCGCGGTCGAGGGCTTGGAGGTCGTGACACCGGCGCTCGATGCCTATGTCGTCCCGATCACGCTGGTGATCCTGGCGGTCCTTTTTGCCGTGCAACGTTTTGGAACAGGCAAAGTGGCGGCCGTCTTCGGCCCGGTGACGGCGACGTGGTTCCTGGCAATCGGCGTTGCCGGCCTCTATCACATCGTGGACGATCCCTCCGTTCTTCTGGCGGTCAATCCGTACTATGCGGTCTATTACCTGGCCACGACCCCGACGGGTGCTTTCGTCACCGTCGGCGCGGTTTTTCTGGCGGTCACCGGTGCCGAGGCGCTCTATGTCGACCTTGGCCATTTCGGCCGCAAGCCGATCGTGCTGGCGTGGTTCTCGGTGGTTTTCCCTTGCCTATTGCTGAACTATTTCGGGCAGGGCGCCTTCGTGCTCTCGCATGGCGGCAAGCCGACCAACCCGTTCTTCCAGATGCTTCCCGAATGGGCGCTGATGCCGATGGTCGGCCTGGCGACGGCAGCGACGGTCATCGCCAGCCAGGCGGTGATTTCCGGCGCGTTCTCGCTGACCAGGCAGGCCGTGCAGCTCAACCTCTTGCCGCGCATCGAGGTGCAGCACACCTCCGAGATGCAAAGCGGCCAGATCTACATGCCGAGGGTCAATCTCCTGGTCGCGCTCGGCGTGATGCTTCTGGTCGTCGGCTTCGGCAGCTCGAGCGCTCTGGCCTCCGCCTACGGCATCTCGGTGACCGGCGAGATGCTGATGACGACAGTCCTCTTGTTCGTGGTGATGCGCTGGCTCTGGAAATGGCAGCTGGCGGCTGCCGTGGTGCTGGCGCTGCTCTTCGGCGTCATCGATCTCGGCTTCTTCTCGGCCAATGTGGTCAAGATCGTCGAAGGCGGCTGGGTGTCGATCACGGTTGCCTCGATCATGGGGCTGATCATGTGGACCTGGATCCGTGGCAGCCGCTACCTGTTCGACAAAACGCGCCGCAACGAGATCCCGCTCGACTTCCTGGCGATAAATCTCCTGAAGAAGAAGCCGCAACTCGTGTCGGGCACCGCCGTGTTCCTGACCAGCGATCCGCTGAGCGCGCCGACCGCGCTGATGCACAGCCTCAAGCACTACAAGGTGCTGCACGAGAAAAACGTCATCCTTTCCGTGGTGACTGCGCCGCAGCCGGTGGTGCCGGACAGCGAGCGCGTGAAGCTGGAAACCGTCAACGAGCTGTTCATGCGGGTGTCGTTGACCTTCGGCTACATGGAGCAGCCGAACATCCCGCGCGCGCTGGCGATCTGCCGCAAGCAGGGCTGGAAGTTCGATATCATGACGACGTCCTTCTTCTTGTCGCGGCGTTCGCTGAAGGCCTCGCCCAACTCCGGCATGCCGGTCTGGCAGGACCGACTGTTCATCGGCCTAGCGCGCACGGCGGCGGATGCGACGGAGTATTTCCAGATCCCCACCGGGCGCGTGGTCGAGATCGGCACTCAGGTCGCGATCTGACCCTTCAAGCCGGCGCTTTGTGCAATAGATTTGAATGGACCGACGCAGGTGGAGCCCTGCATTGGTGGCATGGGAGCCCTAACGCCAGGGCACTTGATATTGCACCGCAGCAAGCGTAGAGCACCGCGCATTTTATCGGAGTATCGTCCATGGCCCTTGCCAATGGTGCTGAGGCGGAACCCGTCGACCAAACGGGGCATCCGGAAATAGAGCAACACAGCACCAAGGTGCTGATGCTGGGCGCGCTGGGCGTGGTCTACGGCGATATCGGAACCAGCCCGATCTACGCGTTCCGTGAGGCGTTGCACGCCTCGTCGGGTGGCGACGTCGCCAACCGGGCCGATATTCTCGGCGTGCTGTCGCTGATCATCTGGTCTCTCACCATCACGGTCACCATAAAATACATCATGTTCGTGCTGCGCGCCGACAACCGCGGCGAAGGCGGCGTGCTCTCGCTGATGGCGCTGGTGCGCGGCAGTTTCCCCACGCGCTCGGCGATCATCCTCGGCATCGGCATCATCGGGGCGTCGCTGTTCTTCGGCGACGCGGTGATCACGCCTGCGATCTCGGTGCTTTCGGCGGTCGAAGGCCTGGAGGTCGTGACGCCGGCCTTCCAGCCTTATGTCGTGCCGCTGACACTGCTCGTCCTCGCCATCCTGTTTGCCGTGCAGCGCTTCGGCACGGGTGGCGTCGGCCTGGTGTTCGGCCCGGTCACAGCGATATGGTTCCTGGCCATCGGGCTTTCCGGCATCAATCACATCGTCGACGACCCCGAGATCCTGTGGGCTATCAGCCCGCATTACATTGTCGCCTTCCTGATCAATTCGCCCGATGTGTCCTTCGTGACCATCGGCGCAGTGTTTCTGGCGGTGACCGGCGCCGAGGCGCTTTATGCCGATCTTGGCCATTTCGGCCGCAAGCCGATCGTGCTGGCGTGGCTGGCGATCGTGTTTCCGTGCCTGCTCTTGAACTATGCCGGGCAGGGAGCCTTTGTGCTCGCCAAGGGCGGCACGGTCGGCCATCCGTTCTTCGAAATGAACGAGGGCTGGGCGCTCATCCCCATGGTGGCGCTGGCGACGGCGGCGACGGTGATCGCCAGCCAGGCAGTGATTTCCGGCGCCTATTCGCTGACCAGGCAGGCGGTGCAGCTCAACATGCTGCCGCGTCTCGAGATACTGCATACGTCGGAGAAACAGTCCGGCCAGATCTACATGCCGCGCGTCAACATGCTGCTGGCGCTCGTGGTGATGCTGCTGGTGGTCGGCTTTGGCGCGTCCAGCAGACTTGCCTCGGCCTACGGCATCTCGGTGACCGGCAACATGCTGGTGACGACGACGCTGCTCTTCGTCGTGATGACGCGCATCTGGAAGTGGAACATCTGGCCGGCGGTCGCGCTGACGGCAATGTTCGCGCTCATCGACATCGGTTTCTTCGCCTCCAACATCGTCAAGGTCTTCGAGGGCGGCTGGTCTTCTCTGGCCGTTGCCTTTGCCATCATCCTCGGCATGTGGACCTGGGTGCGCGGCAGCCGTTATCTCTTCGACAAGACCCGCCGCAACGAGATCCCGCTCGACTTCCTGGCGGCGAACCTTTTGAAGAAGAAGCCGCAACTGGTATCGGGCACGGCCGTGTTCCTGACCAGCGATCCGCTGAGCGCGCCGACCGCGCTGATGCATAGCCTGAAGCACTACAAGGTGCTGCACGAACAGAACGTCATCCTTTCGGTGGTGACGGCGCCGCAGCCGGTGGTGCCCGATAGCGAGCGGGTGAAGATGGAGACGGTAAACGAGCTGTTCATGCGGGTGACACTGACCTTCGGCTACATGGAGCAGCCGAACATCCCGCGCGCGCTGGCGATCTGCCGCAAGCAGGGCTGGAAGTTCGACATCATGACGACGTCCTTCTTCCTGTCCCGCCGCTCGCTGAAGGCTTCGCCCAATTCCGGCATGCCGATATGGCAGGACAGGCTGTTCATCGGTCTTGCGAAGACGGCGGCGGATGCGACAGAGTATTTCCAGATTCCCACGGGACGCGTCGTCGAGATCGGCACGCAGGTCGCCATTTGAGGGCCTGCAAGGCATAGAGTGACCGGAGGCGGGTATGAGCGGCGAATTGGTGCTCGTCACCGGCGGGTCCGGCTTCCTCGGCGCTCACTGCATTCTGGCGCTTTTGCAGGCAGGCTACCGGGTTCGCACCACCGTCCGCTCCGCCAGGCGCGAAGCCGATGTTCTCGCGATGCTGAAAGTGGGCGGCGCCGAGCCCGGTGACGCGCTTTCCTTCGCCCATGCCGATCTCATAACTGACGCAGGCTGGCCGGAAGCGGTCGCCGGCTGCGACCATATCCTTCACGTGGCTTCGCCTTTCCCGCCCGGCGTGCCCAAGCACGAAGACGAGCTGATCGTTCCGGCGCGTGAAGGAGCGCTGCGCGTGCTGCGGGCCGCGCGCGACGCGAAGGTGAAACGGGTGGTGCTCACCTCGTCCTTCGCCGCCATTGGCTACGGCCAGACGCCAGTTCACGGCCGCCCGTTCACGGAAGAGAACTGGACCAATCTTTCGGAGCAGGTGAGCGCCTATGTGAAGTCGAAGACGCTTGCCGAGCGGGCTGCCTGGGACTTTGTTGGCCGCGAAGGCGGCGCATCGGAGCTGGCCGTCGTCAATCCGGTCGGGATTTTCGGGCCGGTCCTGGGCCCGGACCATTCGACCTCGACCGACTTCATAAGACGCCTGATGGATGACGAGATGCCGGGTCTGCCGCGCATGGTGTTCGGCGTCGTCGACGTGCGGGACGTGGCGGATTTGCATCTCCGAGCCATGACCAATCCTGCTGCCAAGGGCCAGCGGTTCCTGGCCATCAGCGGCGATTTCATGACGACGCTGGAAATCGCGCAGGCGCTGAAAGCGCGACTGGGCAATGCGGCGGCGCGCGTTACCACGCGAGTGCTGCCCGACTGGCTGGTGAGGTTTGTCGGGCTGTTCGACGGGCAGGCGGCCCAGATCGTGACGGAACTCGGCAAGGCGAAGAATGCCACGGGCACGAAGGCGATGCGTATGCTCGGCTGGGCGCCGCGATCGCGCGAAGACGCGCTCGTCGCGACCGGCGAAAGCCTGATCCGGCTCGGGTTGCTCAAAAGAGCGAAATAGCGCGCCCCGGGGGCGAGACATCCGAGGCGCGCCGATTTCAGCCGAGCAGGGCGGCCTTGTTCGCTTCCAGGAATTGCTTCAACGTTTGCGGCTTCCGCCGCGACAGCGTCTCGACCGCGTCAGTCACCATGCCGATGCGGCCGGAGCGGGTGTTGGCGTCGAACGACACGATGATGCGGGCAAAGTCCTCGGGAAGCCCCGCCGCCTTGACGCCCTCGGTCAGAGCCTCGTCCGGCACCTGGATGACTTCGAGCGGCTTGCCGGTGACTTCGGTCACCAGGGCAGCGATCTCGCCGACCGTGTGGGCCTGCGGACCGGTCAGCGTGTAGGTGGCGCTCTCCTTCGAGCCGGAGGCGAGACTGGCGGCGATGGCAGCGGCCATGTCGTCGCGCGCGCCATGGGCGATGCGGCCATCGGCGGCAGAGGTGTACCACTTGCCGGACGCAATGGCGTGCGGCAGGGCCAGGAACAGGTTCTCCTGATACCAGCCGTTGCGGAAGATGGTGTAGGGAATCCCGCTCGCCTTGATCGCCTGTTCGGTGCCGTAGTGATCGCCGGCGAACAGCACCGGCGAGACGGGCTCGGGATTTGGCATCGAGGTGTAGAGCAGGTGCGAAACGCCGGCCGCCTTGGCCGCGGCGACCGCCGCCTGATGCTGCCTCAGGCGCCGGTCGCTCTTCAGGTCGAGCTCGCCGGTCGAGACGATCAGCACCCGGTCGGCGCCTTTGAACGCGTTCTCGAGCGATGCCGGATCGTCGAAATCGGCTGCCCTGACGGTGACGCCGCGGGTCGCGAGGTCGGCGAGGTTTTCGGGGTTGCGCGTGGTGGCGATGATGTTTGCCGGCGCGACCTTCTGCGCATCCAGCAGATGGTTGACCACGGCACGGCCGAGATGGCCGGAAGCGCCGGTGACGAGGAGGGTTTCGGTCATGGGAGGTTTCCTGAAATAGCGCCAAGGGGCGGGTGCTGTTGGTGGTCTCAAAAAGAGACCAGCGCTAAAATAGGTATTGACCCAAGGCCGTAAAGAAGGCAGTTTTTCGGGAGGTAGGCACAGCCAGGGAACCAGTGGCCGGCCGCCGCCTCAATGGATGCCGCGATGGACAGCAAGATCTTCAATCTGAAATCGAAGCTCGAGGTCTACAAGGCCATGACCGGCGGCGGCAATTTCGCCGATTGCCCGGTTCGCGACGTGATCCAGGGCATCAGCGGCAAATGGAGCTCACTGTTGGTGATGGCCCTGGCCGAGAAGCCTTACCGGTTCGGGGAGCTGCGCCGCCTTGTGCCCGACATCTCGCAGCGTATGCTCACCCAGACGCTCTACGAGCTGCAGCGCGACGGCTATGTGCATCGCGAGGTGTTTCCGACCAAGCCGCCGAGCGTCGAGTACAGCCTCACCGATCTCGGCCGATCGATGTTCGCGCCGTTGCAGATGCTCATCCAATGGGCCGAGCTCAACCACGATGCCGTGCGCGATGCGCGCGCCGCATTCGATGCCGCGCACGCCTGAGATATCCGCAATCGGCGACAAGCATCGAAGCGCCAGCGGTGATCGACCCGTTCAGGCCGATCGGGCTTGTGGGGTTTCAATGGCCTGCAGCCGGATGATCTCGGACAGATAAGATCCCTTTGCCCGCAGGAAGGCGTGCAGGCGCCGCGGATAGTCGGCGCCGACCGCTTCCTTGACCGATTGCCGCTTGCTCAAGGCCTCGCGCCAGGCGTGGATCAGAGGCTTGCCGTCGAGAATGCCGAAATCGTCGATATGGTCGAACGTGCCGAAATAGCGGAAAATCGGCCCGTAGACGGCATCGACCAGCGAGAAGCGGTCGCCGGCGAACCACGGACCGCTCCGCCTTTCCGACAGTTCCGCCTCCACGCGGGCAAACATTTGCGCCAGAGCCTTGCTTTCATGGGAAAAAGCGGCCTCATCGGCAGCGGAATAGAAGCGGCCGATCGCATTGAGGATGGCCGAGCCGAATTCGATCCAGGCGCGGTGCCGCGCCCGCATGAGCGGATCGGCCGGATGCAGCGGATTGGTCTCGGTCTCCTCGAGGAATTCGAGGATGACGGCGGATTCGAAAATAACCTCTTCCCCGCCGCCGCGTCGAACGCGGAGCAGCGGCACCTTGCCGAGCGGCGAGATGGCCTTGAACCAGTCGGGCTTGTTCGAAAGGTCAACATTGACCCGTTCGAACGACACGCCTTTCTCGGCGAGCGCAATCGCCGCGCGCTGGACGTAGGGACAAAGGTGATGGCTGACCAGTGTTAGCCTTGCGGTCATCTCAATCTCCCCAGACATAGTTCAGCGCACCGTCCTCGACGCGGGTCGACAGGAACATCAGGCGCGAGCCCTTCGGCGCCGGGCCTTCGAGGCGCTCGCCGCTTTCCATGTCGAAGCGGGCGCCGTGCCACTGGCAGACGAAGGCGCCGTCCTTGCAGTCGAGCGGTCCGCCGAAATGCAGGCAGGCATTGGCCGCGGCGCGGATGCGCTCTCCGCTGCGCCAGACATGGATCTCGCGGCCGAAGAAGGGCACGACCATGCTGCCGGTCCGCGGGACATCGGCCACTTTACAGATTTCATGTTTCATCGAAGTTCTCCTTGTCGATGCAATTGCATCTATATGGATGCATCTGCATCGATCGTCAAGCTTGATGCAATTGCATCTATCGAGTAAAGTCGCTCGATGACGAGAAAATCTCCTGCGCCCGAAGCCATCAAAGCTTGGGGCCGCCTTATGCGCGTGTCGCGCCAGCTGGTCGAAAAGACGGAGGATGCCCTGAAAGCCGGCGGCCTGCCGCCGCTCGCCTGGTACGACGTGCTGCACGAGCTTGCCGAGGCGGGCGAGGGCGGCTTGCGGCCTTTCGAGCTGATCGATCGGGTCTTGCTGGCGCAGTACAACGTCTCGCGGCTGCTCGCCCGGCTGGAAGCGGATGGCCTGGTGGAAAAGCTGCCCGTCTCGGACGATGGCCGCGGCCAGACCGTGCGCATCACGCCGGCGGGGCGCGAGACGCGCCGCCGCATCTGGGCGGTCTACGGAAAAGCCATATCGGAGCTAATGGGCGACAAGCTTTCGGCCAAGGAGCTAGCGATGCTGGCTGGTTTGCTCGGGCGGCTGCGCGATCCGCCATTCACGGAATGACAGCGCCGCCCGACCGGGCTTTCAGGACGGATGCGAGGCCCAAACAAACGCGATCGTCGCCAGCGCGCCAAGCGCGACGCGGACCAGATGCATCTTGCCCCATTTGACGATCATCGATCTTGCCTGCGGATTGTCGGCCTCCACCTTCATCGCTTCCAGCAAGCGGTTGGTCGGCATCATCACCAGCAGTGTCCATGGCCAGGGCAGGATGATCGCCACCGCGCCGGCCAGAAAGCCAGCCACGCCGGTTTGCCACCAGGCAATCAGCCCGAGAGCGCAGGCGACTACGGCGATGGAGGCCTGCATGGCGGCGCCGCGCTTGTAGGAAGGCTGCCATTCCCGCAGCAATGCCTTGTCGTCCAAGGCCAGCCGTGCGGGTTGCTCAGCGACGCTGACATAGACGGCGGCGCCCGTGAAGGCGGCAGCCACGGCCAAGGCAAGCAGACCGGCCGGCATCCTGTCCTCCAGCAAGAGAAGCCATCGGCGGAAAATAGCGCTTGCATGGCTGCCGGCAATACGGCATAGAAGCCGAACCGTAACGTACGGTACGTCTACGTGGCGGTGGAGATATCCGAGGGAAGCGTGTTGCACAGCGTGCCAGACATCGACAACAGCGAAGCACTCACCGAACGGCAGCAAGCCGTTCTGGACGCGGCGCTGCGCCTGCTTGTCGAGGAGGGCGACAACCTGACCATGACAGCGGTGGCGCGGCGGGCAAGCTGCTCCAAGGAAACGCTCTACAAATGGTTTGGCGACCGCGACGGGCTGCTGACGGCGACGGTGCAATGGCAGGCTTCGAAAGTGCGAGTGGCGCCTGTCGATCGCAAGGGCCTCGACCTCGCTTCGCTGACGGCAAGTCTCGAACGCTTCGCCTCCGACTGGCTGAGGGTGATTTCCAGCGATACGTCCATCGCGCTCAATCGCGTGGCGGTCGGCCATGCCGGCTCCGGCAAAGATGACCTTGGCGCGATCGTGCTGCAGAATGGGCGTTTCGCGCTGGCCAGGCGCCTGAAGCCGGTGTTGGAAGCAGGGCGCGAGGCCGGGCTGCTCGACTTCGACGATGCCGAAACGGCGTTCCGGACCTTCTTCGGGCTGGTCGCCCGCGACGTGCAGATCCGGCTTCTGCTCGGCGACCGGCTGCAATTGACCGAGGCGGCAATCGGTGACGACGCCGCCCGCGCGACGCAGCAGTTTCTCGCTCTCCACGGGTCGAAGACCAGGAGAGCAAACAACCGGCCGCAAGGCCCCGGAGCCGGATGATTTCAGGTCAAGTCGACCTGAAATCTGAATCCGGCTCCAAATCAAAGAGATAGAGCATGATGTCGTCCGAAAACCGCTTCACAGTTTTCGGCATCATGCTCTGATCTTCAAAACGGGAAGGAAGACGAAATGCGTGTCTATTATGATCGTGACGCCGATCTCAATCTGATCAAGGGCAAGAAGGTCGCCATCATCGGCTATGGCAGCCAGGGCCGGGCGCATGCGCTCAACCTCAAGGATTCCGGCGTCAAGGAGATCGCCATCGGGCTGAAGGCCGGCTCGGCGACCGCCAAGAAGGTCGAGGCCGACGGGCTCAAGGTGATGAGCGTGTCGGACGCCGCCAAATGGGCCGACCTGATGATGATGGCGACGCCCGACGAATTGCAGGCCGACATCTACAAGAACGAGATCGCGCCGAACATCCGCGACGGCGCCGCGATCGCCTTCGCGCACGGCCTCAACGTGCATTTCGGCCTGATCGAGCCGAAGGCCTCGGTCGACGTCGTCATGATCGCGCCGAAAGGCCCCGGCCACACGGTGCGCGGCGAATACCAGAAGGGCGGCGGCGTGCCGTGCCTGGTCGCCGTCAACCAAGACGCTTCGGGCAACGCGCTCGACCTCGCGCTTTCCTATGCCTGCGGCGTCGGCGGCGGCCGTTCCGGCATCATCGAGACCAATTTCCGCGAGGAATGCGAGACCGACCTGTTCGGCGAGCAGGTTGTGCTGTGCGGCGGCCTGGTCGAACTGATCCGCGCCGGTTTCGAGACGCTGGTGGAAGCCGGCTATGCGCCGGAAATGGCCTATTTCGAGTGCCTGCACGAGGTCAAGCTGATCGTCGACCTGATCTATGAGGGCGGCATCGCCAACATGAATTACTCGATCTCGAACACCGCCGAATGGGGCGAATATGTCTCAGGTCCGCGTATCATCACCGCCGAGACCAAGGCCGAGATGAAGCGCATCCTGAAGGATATCCAGACCGGCAAGTTCACCTCCGAGTGGATGCAGGAGTACCGCGCCGGTCTGTCGCGCTTCAAGGGCATCCGCCGCATGAACGACGGCCATCAGATCGAGGAAGTCGGCGCGAAGCTGCGCGCGATGATGCCGTGGATCGCCAAGAACAAGCTGGTCGACAAGGCGAAGAACTAAGCGATCCACATTCGTTTGCCTTGCGCGTCCTCGGGCTTCGCCCTGCGGTCGCGCGGGGAGATCGCCAAGAACAAGCTGGTCGACAAGGCGAAGAACTGGGAAGCTTGCGCCAATTCTACCCTGCCCGCCATCTGCCGCAGGTTTCTGCGCTTCCGGCCTTCGCCGGCCGAAGCCCTCGTAGTGTCTTCGCTCTATGAAGGCTACGCCGGCGCAGGCCGGTTCTCGAAACCCGCACCAGCTGGCTCGGGAGGGCGAATTGTCATCAAGCACCGGTCGTGAAACATGGAGCCGGCGGAGCGATCCGCCGGCTTTTCACGCTCACCCATAGTGCCAATGCGGCTTCGGTTCCGTGCCGTTGAACTCGACGCCGATGCGGTCCTCGCGGCGCCAGCGGACGATCGCCTTGTAGCCGATGCCGTCGATCGGCACATAGAGAAGAAATTCGTCCGGCACGCGCGCCTCGATCGGCACCTTCAATTCTGCGCCGCTGGGATGCATGTTGCGCACGGTGCACTTGACCTCGGAATTGTTGATGCCGGTCAGGATCGCCGCGCCTTTCAGCACGCGTTGCCTGTGCTTGCCTCTCAACTCGTTCTCAGCCATGGGACGGCACGATCCTAGCGAATCGCGATACGGCGATCGTCATGTGGGGGCACCGGCACCACTGATAGACGCCCTTGCTAAATTTAGGGTTATTGCTTCCACCGCCGATTTCTTTTTTTGCCGAAACAGAAACGGCGCCGCGATGGGGCGCCGTTTCATTCTTGCCGTAGACAGGATCAGATATAGGGCGAAATGCACTGCCGACGCGGGCCGTAATTAGGCTGGAACGTGTTGTCCCAGGCACGATAGGACCGGTAGCGGTCGTAGCACCATTGGACATGTGCTCTCGAGAGCCGCTCCGTCCGGTAGATGCGCCGCGGTTGGTAATAGCGCGGATAGGGATCATAATAGTTGTCGTAGGCGAGGGCGCCTAAACCCAAGCCGAGGCCGAGTCCCAAAAGCGCCGCATCGCCGCTGCTGAAATGCCGATGATGGTGATGCCGCCAACGCCAGTCGCCGCCATCCCATCCACCACCGTCCCAGTTGCGGGAGAAATGACGGCCGCGGAAATCACCGCCACGCCATCTGAAGTCGCCGCCGCGCCGCCAGCGCCAGTCATACATCTGCGGCGAGTAGTTGTTGCCGCCGGCCCAGCTGTCGCGGACAGGTATGACCGTAGGCGCCGCCGTGCCGGCAGCCGTCGAGAGATCGGGCTGCAGGATCGGGCCGGCGATCGACGGCGCGGTCAGGCCCGCCATGAGGCTCAGGGCCATCAGCCCGGAGCCGAGAGAAGACAAGAGCGGTTTCATTTCACTCTCCAAGGAGTAAAGGCCCCACGCCCAGAACACCCCGGGAAGAAGCCTATTGATGGGACTTTTCGTCTGAACGGAGGATGAACGGAAAGGTTCCGTCAACCATGACGGGTATCGCGTTGCTCTTGTTTTCAGCCCCGCTTGCGGGCAAAGGTCTCGGCCATGTCGCTGCGCCTCGCCACCTTCAACGTCGAGAACCTGATGAACAGGTTCGATTTCTCGGGCTACCGCAACCAGCTCAACGAGGACCGGACGCTGGCGCTGTTCGATATCCAGAACGAGGCTGAATACAGGCTGCTCGAACAGGCGCGCACCATCGCCCAGTCAGACGACACCCGCCAGCTTACCGCGCTCGCCATAGCCGCAACCCGCGCCGACATCATCTGCATGCAGGAGGTCGACAATATCGAGGCGCTGAAGGCCTTCGAATATGGCTATCTCTTCAAGATGATCGGGCAGGGCTATCGCCAGAAATACACCACCGCCGGCAATGATGCCCGCGGCATCGATGTCGCCGTGATGATGCGCAGCGAGACCGCGCAGGGGCAGCCGATCGAGTTCGTGCGCATGACCAGCCATGCCTATGTCACGTTCGAGCAATTCGGCCTGTTCACGCCCGAGCTAGCGGCGCTTGGGTTCCTGGCCAACGAGCGCATCTTCCGGCGCGACTGCCTGGAAATCGACGTGACGGTCGGCGGCGTGCCGCTGACGCTCTATCTGGTGCACTTCAAATCGATGGGCTCGCCGCGCAACGGGCTCGACGGCCGCGAGGCGACGATGCCGCTGCGCATGGCCGAGGCGCAGGCCGTGCGCCGCATCATCGAGGAGCGTTTCGGCCGGGACCATGCGGCCGACAAGCGCTGGGCGATCTGCGGCGACATGAACGACTACCGGCAGCGCGTGAAGATCGAAGGCGACAGTTTCGATGGCTACCGTTTCGAGGTGGTCGACGAAGCCCGGTCCTCGATCAATGTGCTCATCGCCGGCGGCTTCTGCGAGAACGTCGTCGAGCGGCGGCCGGAGATGGATCGCTGGAGCTTTTATCACACGCGGGGGCCGGAGGAACGGCACCTGTGCCAGTTGGATTATATCCTGCTGTCGAAGGCGCTGGCGGCGAAGAACGCCACCGCGGTGCCGGAGATCATCCGCAACGGCCAGCCCTGGCGCACCATCTTTCCGTCAGGCCAGGAAGTCGAGCGTTTCCCGCGCGCCGGGTGGGACAGGCCGAAGGCTTCGGACCATTGCCCGGTGGTGATCAATCTGGACATGGCCTGAGCCCGTGAGTTTCGACCTGCCGCGCAACGTCATCCTGCCCGTCGACGAGGTCGACGTACGGCTCGACCCAAATCCTCATCCTTTTGAGTGCGACAACCAGGTGGCGATCGCCGAAAACTGGCGACGCGAGATGGACGCAAAGCCGGCGCTCTACGACGGCACGGTGGTGCTGCTTTCGACGCTCGCCTATCGCGACAACCGGCTTGTCGGCCGCTGCCATGCGGTGAGGTATTCGACCTTCATGCTTTGGCGCAAGAACCGCGAGCTGAGCGGCGCCGAGCATGCCTATGCGCATGCCGTGCTGGTGGCCGGCGACAACGCGCTGGTGGCGATCCGCATGGGCTCGCACACGGTGAACGCCGGCCGCGTCTACTTCGCCGCTGGCTCCTTCGAGCCGATCGATTTCCGCGACGGTATCGTCGATGTCGACTTCAACATGATCCGCGAGGTGGGCGAGGAGACCGGCATCGACCTGTCGGCGGCTCGACGCGGACGGCGCTATCATGCGCTATCCACGCCGAGCGGCACGGTGATCTTCCGCCGTTACCATGTCGCCGAGCCGGCCGAAGAAGTGGCGCGCCGCATCAGCGCCTACGTTGCCGCCGAGAGCGAGCCGGAGATCGATGGTCCGGTGGTCATTCGCAATGCCGTGGACCTTCCCGATGGGCTGATGGGCCATATGAAGCCGCTCATCGAGTGGCATTTTTCCGGAGAGCAGGACTGACGCGATCGCGGCCTGCCGAGCCCAAACGGCGGTCTATTCATGCCTCAGCGCATCGATCGGGTCGAGCCTGGCGCCGCGCAGCGCCGGGAAAAAGCCGAACACCATGCCGATCAGCGCCGAGAAGCCGACGGCAAGCAGGATGACGGCCGGGCTCGGCGAAAAGGGTATCGTCAGCGTCGCCGAGGCTAGGCCGGCAAGCGCCAGTCCGATCAGGATGCCGATGATGCCGCCGAGCAGCGACAGCACCGTCGCCTCGACCAGGAACTGGATCAAGATGTGCTTCTCATGCGCGCCGATCGCCAGCCTGATGCCGATCTCGCGCGTGCGTTCGGTGACCGAGACCAGCATGATGTTCATGATGCCGATGCCGCCGACCAGGAGGCTGACGCCGGCGACGGCGCCCAGCATGCCGGTCATGGTGGTGGTGGCGCTGGCCATGGCGTCGGCGATCTGGGTCATGTCGCGGATCGAGAAATCGGGATCGCGGTCCGGCGTGATGCGACGCGTGTCGCGCAAGATGTCCTCGACGCGCGGCTGCAGTTCGGTGGTCGGCGTCCTGTCGTCGGCGGCGATATAGATATTGTCGATGTCGCGATTGCCGGCGATGCGCCGCTGGTAGGCGGCTAAAGGCATGAGCACGACATTGTCCTGGTCCTGGCCGAAGCCGGTGTAGCCCTTGGGCTCCAGCAGGCCGATGATCCTGCAGGAGGTGCGGTTGACGCGGATCGTCTCGCCTTCCGGATCGCCGGCGCCGAAGAATTGCTGGCGCACCGTCTCGCCGATAAGGCAAACACCGGCGCCGGCGCGCGCCTCGGAATCGCTGAAGGGGCGGCCGGAAACCAGCTTCCAGTCGCGCGCGTCGAGATAGGCGCTGTCGGTGCCGGTGACGCCCGACGTCAGGCTCTCGGTGCCGAAGATGACGCGCACCTGCTTCTGCGAAGCCGGCGCGATGGCGCGGGCGCCGCTGAGGTGGGCGACCAGCGCTTCAACATCCTTGGCGGCCAGCGGTGGGGTGACCTGGTCGAGCCCGCCCGGACCGCCGGGCCCGGCGGGACGGCCTGCGCGGACGACGAGAAGATTGCTGCCGAGCTTCGAGATATCGGCCTTGACCTTCTCGGTGGTGCCGGAGCCGATGGTGAGCATGGCGATGACGGCGGCAACGCCGATGACGATGCCGAGCAAGGTCAGGAACGAGCGCAGCACGTTCCGGCGGATCGAAATCAGCGAAAGGCGGACGGTCTCCCAGATCATGCGGCCTCGGCTTTCGTTGTGTCCGAGGCGACGTGGCCGTCGAGGAAGCGCACGGTGCGCTCGGCATAGTCCGCGACGTCGGCCTCGTGTGTGACCATGACGATGGTGAGGCCGAGCTCGGCGTTCAGCCTGGTCAGCAATTCCATGATCTCGTGCGTGCGCGCCGTGTCCAGATTTCCCGTCGGCTCGTCGGCGACGAGCAGCGTCGGTTTGGTGACGATGGCGCGCGCGATCGCAACGCGCTGCTGCTGACCGCCCGAAAGCTCGGCTGGCGTGTGGTGCTCGCGCCCGACCAGCCCGACCTGGGCAAGCGCCTGCATGGCGCGATCACGGCGCTCGCGGGCGGAAACGCCACGATAGATCAGCGGCAGCTCGACATTTTCCGCCGCCGTGGTGCGGGGCAGCAGATTGTGGCCCTGGAAGACGAAGCCGACATAAAGGTTGCGCAGCAGGGCGCGACGGTTGCGGTCTAGGCGACCGGCATCGATGCCCATGAAGCGGTAGGTTCCGGCCGTCGGCGTGTCGAGACAGCCGACGATGTTCATGGCGGTCGACTTGCCTGAGCCGGACGGACCCATGATGGCGACGAATTCACCTCTGCGGATCGCAAGATCGACGCCGGCAAGCGCATGCACGCGTGCCTCGCCCGAGCCATAACTCTTCCAGACCTTGTCGAAAGTGATGAGCAGGGGGGCGGGCACGGATCAGCTCCGCTGCTGCGAGCCGGTGATGACCTCGGCGCCTTCCTCGAGGCCGGACGTGATCTCGGTCAGTTCGCCGTCGGTCGAGCCGATCCTGACGTTGACGGCATGCGGCCGGCCTTTTTCCAGCACATAGAGCGTGCGCGAGCCGTCGGTCGGCGCCTTCGCCACCTCGCGCTGCCGGTTGGGACGGCCCATGCGGCCGGTGAACAGGTCGCTCAGGCTCCAGCCGCGGGCCGCCGGTTGCGCCGGGCGGTAACGGAAGGCCGTGACCGGCACGGTGAGCACGCCCTTGGCCTGCCTTGTCACCACCGCGACGGTTGCCGTCATGCCGGGCCTCAGCAGAAGCTCGCCGTTGTCGACTTCGAGCCGCGCGTTGTAGGTGACGACGCCATCGGTGGTGACCGAGGCGTAGGAGATGTCGCGGATCTCGGCGTTGAAGGGGCGGTCCGGGAATGCATCGACGGTGAAGCGGGCATGCTGGCCGGGTTTGACCTGGCCGATATCGGCCTCGTCCACCGCCGCCTGCAGCTCCATATTCCGCAGATCGGCGGCGATGACGAACAGCACCGGCGCCTGCAGCGAAGAGGCGACCGTCTGTCCGGGATCGACCGAGCGCGTGAGCACGATGCCATCGATCGGCGCGTAGATGGTGCTCTTGGCAAGATCAGTCTGCTGCGCCTTGAGATCCGCCTCGGCAATAGCGAGATTGGCCTCGGCGCTGTCGAGCGCGGCCTTGGAGCGATCGCGCGTCGCGGTCGCGGCCTCGAGCGACTGGTCCGTCGCCATGCCGCGCTTGGTGAGCGCGCTTGCGCGGACCACCGCGTTCTCGTTTTCCTGCAACGTGACCTTGGCGTTCTCGACGCTAGCTGCTGCCGCCTTGGCCGAGGCGGTGGCGCGCTCAATCTGGACCTCGAGCTTGGCGGTGTCGAGCTTCGCCAGGACGTCGCCCTTCCTCACCTGCTGGTTCTCGTTGACGGCGACGGAGCGGACGATGCCGGAAAGCTCGCTGGAGATGTCGACCTGCGTCAGCGGCTGCAGCGTGCCGGTCGCCGACACCTGCACGGTCAGGTCGGCGACCGTCGCCGGAGCGGTCGTGTATTCGATTCGGGGCGGCGCGGCGGCGTTCCACCGGTAGACGCCGATCGCGGCCCCACGACCGCCAGCGCCAGCAGCGCATAGAGCCAGCCGCGCCGGCGCTTGCGGCTCATCCCTTTGCGGTCGAGCCCGAGAGCGGCTTCGATGGAAGTGTCGGATTCTGCGTTTGGCGGATTGACAACCTGGTCCACCCCAGACCCCTATAGCGAAAAATTGCTGTCCCTATTGGTGCACAAATCATGCCTTAAGGTTCGAATTTCAAATTAAATTTCCCTCATGTTGGGATTGAGGCGGAAAATTCGGGACGAGGCGGAAGGTTTTCTCGATGGCACGCAGCTACCTGCTTTACGATGTGTTCACGACCGAGCGGCTGGCGGGGAATCCGCTCGCCGTGGTGCTCGACAGCGAGGGGCTGGACAGCACCGCCATGCAGGCGATCGCGCGCGAATTCAACCTGTCCGAGACGGTTTTCGTGCTGCCGCCCGACAATCCCAAGCACCGCAATCGGATTCGCATCTTCACGCCCGATTATGAGATGCCGTTCGCCGGCCATCCGACGGTCGGGTCGGCGATCGCGCTTGCGGAATTGGCGGGCGAGGCGGCTGGGGTCTTCGTTTTGGAGGAGAATATCGGCCCTGTGCGCTGCGCGGTCAGCAAGCATGACGGCGCCATTTACGCCGAATTCGATCTGGCGAAACTGCCGGATCGCCTCGAACTCGCCGCCGACCCGGAAATGATCGGCGCAGCGCTCGGCCTTGCGCCGCACGAGATCGGCTTCGAGAATCACCGCGTCTCCTTCTGGTCGGCCGGCGTGCCCTATGTCGCCATTCCGGTCTCCGGCCTCGATGCGGCGGCAAAAATCAGGCTGGACAACCAGGCCTGGTCGGAGCTCGCGCCGCGCAAGAGCGAATGGGCTTTTGCCAGCCCCTATGTCTATTGCCGCGAGACAGTGCATCATGACAGCGCCTTCCATGTCCGCATGATCGTGCCCGGGACGCCCTCCTACGAAGACCCGGCGACCGGCTCGGCGGCGGCCGCCTTTGCCGGCGCGATCATGCATTTCGATGGTCCGACGGACGGAATCACGCAGCTATGGATCGAGCAGGGGCTGGAGATGGGCCGGCCCTCGCGCATCCGGCTCGAGCTCAATGTCGACGGCGGAAAACTGGCGTCCGCGCGCATCGGCGGTCACGCTATCAAGGTGGCCGAAGGCAACCTTTTTGTCTGACGGGTGCGGCACTTAGGCGATTTGTCGGGAAATGATCCCGGCGGGGCTGGACATCACCGAAAGCGGCGGCTATATGCGCCGCCGACGCTGGGTTTTCCGGCGGTGTGGGTGTGTAGCTCAGTTGGTAGAGCAGCTGACTCTTAATCAGCGGGTCCACAGTTCGATCCTGTGCACACCCACCAAATTTTCCAGTCAAATCAATGACATGAGCAAACATGGCAATCAACTAGATTGTCACATTGTCACGCCGTAGTCACCGCGTGCAATCCGTTACCTACAAGGAATGGTCAACATTCTTGATGGAAGTCGGAAAGAGAGGTTTACAGTCGTCATTAGGATCGACGGTCTGAACGAAAACCCGTTCGGTCCACCCGAATGAAATGGCCATGTAGATGTTAGCTCCTCCGCACGTCGCTGCGCCAACGACGGCGCGCGCGGAAACCATGGCTCGGGACGAGGAGACGGCGGCCATCCGCTCGAGCTAGCTAGGAGATGGGGAATGAAGAACAAAAACAAAAACAGGCTTGACGGCAATCCGCCCCATACAAGCAATTACGGTGTGTTATTGTTAACAGTTGCGCGCTAAGGTAGCGATCGGGCGTGGGGTGTCGTCACCAATGACGACTGTTAGATCGCTTTGCGGGCGCCCATGTTCTGGAACAAACGCTTTGTTCGAGTTGCAGTAGGAGTCCTGCTGCTGGTTGCCGCAGTTCTTGCTCTCTTGCCTGGACTCACGGGATATACCAGCCTCGACGGCACCATCAATGCGCGTTTCGCCGAGATCTCGGCCCCGATCGAGGGCACCGTGCTGCAGACGCCGCCGAAAACCGGCACGCACCTGCCGGAAAATGCAGTATTGCTGACGATCCGGAACGAGCGAGTGAATCGCGCCGTCGAGACATCCCTGGCCGCGGAACTGGAGACCACGCGGAACAGGGTGCAGGCGCTCGAAAATCAGCGCAGCGAGCTGGTAGCGCTGCGTGCCAGATTGGGCCGACGCTTCGATGCCTATAGCAAGGCAATGATCAACAGCATCGAACAGCAGATTGCGATTTCGCGTCAACGCATCACGATGCTGGCTGCCCGGCGATCGGCGAGTGCGGCGGAACTCAAGCGCAACTCCACGCTGATCGTGAGGGGTGTCGTTTCGCAAGCCAGTGTCGACGAGGCGCAAGCGACAGAGATCGCGGCCTCGGCAGAGGTCGAAGTCGAAAACCTGACCCTGAAACGGCTGGAGCGGCAACTGGAAGCGATGCGGCAAGGCGTTTTTCTCGAGGACGGGCAAAACGACGTTCCTTACTCGCACCAGCGGCAGGACGAGTTGGCGATCCAGATCGCCGATCTCGATGCGCGTGCCGCAGAAAGCCGCACCCGTCTGGCAGAGCTTTCAAAGCAACTGGCAGAGGAGGCGCGACGGGTCGACAGCCTCGAACACGCGGTCATGACAATGCCCTTCAACGGCGTAATCTGGCGTAACAACGTCGTTGCGGGAGCCAATGTCGTCGCCGGAAACGAACTGCTGCGCGTGCTCGATTGCCGCGACCTCTTCGTGGATATTCTGGTTCCCGAGGTCGATTTCGACCAGATCTATCCGCGCCGCGCCGCGGAGGTCCGCATCCTCGGGACGGATAATGTCATTGACGGTGAGGTCATTTCGGTTCGTGGCAATTCCGCGGTGGTAGAGGAGCCGACACTCGCGGCGATGCCTCCAAGCGGCAGAGGGCGCAACGCCCGGATCAGGGTGGCGCTCGCAAACTCGTCTCTCAACACCGACTACAGCAATTTCTGCCATGTTGGGCGGTCGGTCCAGGTCCGCTTCCACACGCGCAGCTTCACGATGGCCCAGTGGCTGACAAGGCTATGGTTCAGTATCTGGTAGCGCTGGCCCCGACCTTCCTGGTCGCGGCTTTCTTCGTCATCCTCGTCCAAGGCTGGTCGCGGTACCAGACCTGGACGCGCACCGTCACCTGTGCAGTCGTTTTCGCGGTCGCTGTCCGGTATCTCTGGTGGCGTCTCACCGATACCGTGCTGCCCTATCCCAATGATGGCCTCGATTTCTACTGGGTGTGGTTTCTCTATGGCATCGAACTGCTCGCATTCTTCGACATAACGCTCTTCCTCATCATCATGAGCCGGTATGTCGACCGCAGCGCCCAAGCGGACGCGCTCGCAAGCGGTTTCTTCCGCCGGCCTCGGCAAGAGCTTCCGACAGTCGACGTTTTCATCCCGACCTACAACGAACCGTTGGATGTGCTCGAGCGAACCATCATTGGCGCGCTCGGCCTCCATTATCCCGGGGAAAAGCTGAAGGTATACGTCCTAGACGACCAGCGCCGGGATTGGCTTCGGCGGTTCTGCGAAGAAAAGGGCGCAGTCCACGTTACCCGACGGGATAATGCCCACGCCAAGGCCGGCAACATGAACAACGGCCTTACGGTGAGCGACGGCGAGTTCGTTGCAGTGTTCGACGCGGATTTCGTGGCACACCGGAACTTTCTTCGCCGCACACTGCCTTTCTTCACCGATCCCAGCATCGGCATCGTGCAGACGCCGCAGCATTTCTTCAACAGGGATCCCGTCCAGATCAATCTCGGACTGGAGCGGTCGTGGCCTGACGAACAGCGCCTTTTTTTCGACGAGATGGCGGCCAGCAGGGATGCTTGGGACATAAGCTTCTGTTGTGGTTCGTGCTCGATCGCGCGTCGCGCGGCACTGGAGGCGATCGGCGGCTTTCCGACGGAGTCGATCACCGAGGATCTGCTGACCACCCTGACGATGCTGAACAAGGGGTACAAGACGCGCTATCTCAACGAGCGGCTCTCCATCGGGCTCGCCGCGGAAAACCTGAAGGGCTATTTCGTGCAGCGGCAACGCTGGTGCCAAGGCGGGATCCAGACTCTTTTCGTGCACAACGGACCCCTTCGCGGTCCGGGTCTCAGCCTGTTCCAGCGCATCATGTTCCTGCCTGTGAGCTGGCTCGTGCAGTATTTCGTGCGCCTGGCGATCCTCATCGTCCCTGCCATGTATTTCTGGACGGGGTATCCTCCGCTCTTCTTCACGGAAGCAGCCGATCTGGTGAGCCACCAACTGCCTGTTCTCGTCGCCTATTTCCTGCTGATGCACTGGATCACGCCAACGCGCTATCTGCCGGTGGTTTCGAGCGCTGTCGGCGCCTTCTCCACCTTCCGGATGCTGCCGACTGTGATTTCGAGCCTGATCCGGCCATTTGGACGGCCGTTTCGGGTGACACCCAAGGGAAGCTCGAATGTCGACAACAAATTCGACGGCTACACCTTTGCCTGCCTGGCAATATTGATCGCGGCCACTGCGCTCGGACTTGTGATCAACGTCATTCCGGAATGGGCGCGCATTCCTCCGGGGGAATTCTCGCCAGTCGCAATCTATTGGGCGCTGGTGAACATTGTGGTGCTCATGATTGCAGTGCTGATCTGTTTCGAGAAGACGAATCCCGCCTCCGAGAGCCTCCGTGCGGACGAGCCGGCGCGGTTCGGCGGCATCGCCGGGCGGGCTGTCAGCCTGACGCTCAGCAAAGCCGTGGTCGAAATCCCCATCGGGACCGACGTCGAGACCGGCAAGGTCGCCGAAGTAGCGCTGCACGGCGTCGAGCCCTTCGAAGCGGAACTCAGGGTTGTCACGAGGCGCACACAAGGGAGGCGCCGGGATACCGGCCCGTTCAAATATGGCCACCTCCATTACGATCTGACTGGAGCGGCGCGCGACCAGATGATCATCAAGCTCTACACCGGCGATTACTCGCAGGATATCGAGGAGCTTCGACGGCGGACCGTGGCCGCCGGCCTGTTCTCTCGGACGTTCGGGCCGGACTATCAACGCGCATAGCCAAAATAAGGTTCGTCGATTGTGTCAGATCGAATGCACCTCGATACGCAGGACAGTCCAGCGATCACCGCGGAAGTTGAGCGACTTCTGGCGCGCCGCACGCGCGACATCCGCCTGAAGGGCGACATCCAACGCCTGTTTCGGGCGCGTATCTGGTCGCAAACGGCGAAGATCATCCGCGCCTGGATGATCTGGGTGGCCTTCCTGGATGTGTTGACCCTCGCGCTCAACATGTTGATGCTTCCGAAGGCGATCGCGCTGTCCATGCTCTTGCCGGGAGCCATCATCCCGCCCGTCGTTGTGGCCGTCGTCCTCGTCTGGCGAAAGCCTCGCGCCCCCTGGCTCCAAGGGGCAACGTTGATCGCGGGCATGTTGCTCATCCTGTTGTCGGTTGCTCTGGTCGGCGTGAGCGCCGGGGGCGAATTCTACGAACGGCACCTGAACATCATGCTGTTCGTCGCGATCACAGCTATCATCATCTTCGGCATTCCACTCGCCTGGACGGTCACGATCGCCGCTTTGGCTCTTAGCCTCTATCTCGTTTTTCAGCTACAGAACCCGAGGCTCGAAATCGGGAGCGCCGTGGCCGCGACGCTGTTCTTCGCCAGCGGCATTTTTGCGACGGTCGCCGCGCGGCGCACCATGACAATTCTCGCTCAGAAGACTTTCCTGTTTGAGCTTCGCGACCGGCGCAGAGTTGCCGAACTGGCGCAAGCAAACGATCAGCTGAAGCTTCTGGCAAGGACAGATCCCTTAACCGGCCTCTCCAACCGGCGCTGGATGACGGAAACGCTCGACCATCTGTGGAGTAGCGGCAGAAAAGGCCCAGCCGCCGTCGGCATGCTGATGTGCGACATCGACGACTTCAAGAGGCTGAACGATCGCCTCGGCCATGCCGAGGGCGATCGCTGTCTGGTCAGAGTCGCCGGCATTATCCGGGACAACGTGAGGCATGATCGAGATCATGTAGCCCGCTACGGCGGTGAAGAATTCCTGGTGCTCCTTCCGGAGGTAAACGAGCAGGAGGCTGTCGCAGTGGCGGAGCGCATCCGCGAGAGTGTCGAAGCCGCCGCGTTTCCCAATCCTGCATCCCGCGTATCTCGCCACGTCACCATCAGCATCGGAGTTGCAGTTCAGGCGCAGGCTGACGAGGCAAGGTCGCCGGAGCAACTTCAGCGTCAGGCGGACGCGGCACTTTACCTAGCCAAGCAAACCGGTCGCAACCGAGTGCTGCTCCACAGCCCTGAATCAACCGTGCGCAAGAACATTCGATCGACACGGTGAAGTCGTCGGGTGGCCGGCGACATTAGCCTTTCAATTTCCTCGACGAAGACTTCTTCGCTGAGGAGTAAGCCACTCATAGGCCTCCACCATGAGCCAAAGGCGACCGGGACAGGATTGATCCGTCGCGGCCCCAAACGGTGAATTCCCGCAGGCGCGCAAGTCTGCTTTGTCTCGCGGCTGGTGCCTGACGGCGAAATCGTAAGCAGAAGGTTAGGAGCGATCCGTGCCGCAAGCCGGTTGCCGTTTGCGAGCCAAGGGAGCAGCGATGGGGCCTAATGCTCCGCATGCATCGGCAATTTCGCTCGCGGCATTTACTTCTCCGACACGCCGGCCTCGGCAAAGCTCGCCATCTTCGCATGGCACTCCAGCGCCGAGCGAACGATGTTGACGGCGAGGCAGGCGCCGGAGCCTTCGCCGAGCCGCATGCCGAGATCGAGCAGCGGCGGCAGGCCGAGCGCTTCGAGCAGGCGGCGGTGGCCGGCTTCGGCCGAGACGTGGGCGGCGATCGTGTGGGCGAGGCCGGTCGGATGCAGCCTCGCCAGCGGCGCCACGGCGGCGGTGCAGACGAAGCCGTCGAGCAGCACAGGCACGTTGTTGCGGCGCGCGGCGAGCGTGGCGCCGAGGATGGCGGCGAGCTCACGCCCGCCCAGAGCTGCGGCGACCTTCAGCGGATCGGACAGCGAATCGGCATGGTGCTTCAGGCCGGCCTCGATGGCGGTGATCTTGCGAATGAGGCCAGCGTCGTCGACGCCGGTGCCGCGTCCGGTCCATTTCTCGGCGCCGCCGCCAAAAAGGGCGGCCGAGATCGCAGCCGCCGGCGTGGTGTTGCCGATGCCCATCTCGCCGAAGCAGACGAGGTCGAGATCCCTGGTCACGGCGCCATAGCCGGCCGAGACCGCGGCGAGGAAGGCCTGCTCGTCCATGGCCGGCGCTTGCGTGAAATCGCCGGTTGGATGCTCGAGATCGAGCGGAATGACGTCGAGCCCGGCCCCGGCGATGCGAGCGAGCTGGTTGATGGCCGCGCCGCCGCCAGCGAAATTCGCCACCATCTGTACCGTGACTTCCGAAGGATAGGCCGACACGCCCTGCGCGGTAACGCCGTGATTGCCGGCAAAGACGAAGACTTTCACCGCGTCGAGCTTCGGCATGTCACGGCCCTGCCAGCGGCCCAGCCAGGCGGCGATCGTTTCCAGCCGGCCGAGGCTGCCCTGCGGCTTGGTCAGCGTGTCCTGACGGCGGGCGACCGCATTCACCGCGGCGTCGCTGCCGGCGGGGAGATCGAGGCAGGCGGCGCGAAGGTCTTCGAGCGATTTGAACGACATGGGGGCAATGTCTCCGATTGAGGGTCAGGGGGATAGGGAAGCTGAGGCAACGAGCAGGACCGCGATTTCGGCGAGCTGCTGCAGCGCGCCGATCGTGTCGCCGGTCTGGCCGCCGATCTGGCTGAGGCATAGCGAGCGGAAGGCGGCGAACAAAAGACCGAGCAGGATGAACGCGACAATGGCGCCGCCGAGGCCGAGCGCCAGCAGCGCTACGGCGCCGAGTGCTGCTCCGACGACGGCTGTCTCGGCGCTGACGGCGCCTGCACCGGCTGAGAGGCCGTCGGCGCGAGCGGGCGGCAGAAGATGCATGAAGGCGCCGAACAGACCGCGAGAGGCGGCATGCGCGGCCAGCAGCGCCAGGAAGACATGTCCCGGTCCGGCCAGTTCCGAAAGCGCGCTCCAGCGGATGAGCAGCGAGATGCCGAGCGCCGCGGCGCCATAGGCGCCAATACGACTGTCGCGCATGATCTCCAGCTTCTTCTCGCGCGTCCTGCCGCCGCCGAAGCCATCGGCAATATCGGAAAGTCCGTCCTCATGCAGGCAACCTGTAGCAAGCATCGTCGCTGCGAGTGTGAGCGCCGCGGCCGGGCCGGCGGCAAGACTCAGGCCCGCAGCAATGGCGTGGACGAGCGCGCCGATGATCGCTGCGGCGAGGCCGGCAAAGGGTGCGGCCCAGATGGCATCGGCGAGGCTGCGGCCGCCGAAATCGCTCGACGGAAGCCTCAACCTGGTGAAGAAGACGAGGCTCAGGCCGATATCGTCAAGCAATTGCCGAGGCGCGGAAGGGCCGCTCATGCACCCCTCGCAATGGCGTGGAAGAAGGTGCCGCTGACATGGCCGCGCCGGTAGCCCGACGCGCCAAGCGGATTGCCCTGACCGTCGGCGAGGTCGGCGAGCGGCTCGTCGTTGCCGGTGGCGGTCATTTGCGCGTAGTGGAACTCATGGCCGCGGATCAGCGTGCCCTCGGCGCCGAGCGGGCAGGCGGCGCGCAGCCGCGCCTCGCGGTAGCCGAGATTCATCTTGCGCCTGGCAAAGCTGGTCGAATGGCCGAGCAGGCCAAGCATTTCATGGCTCACGCCATCCGCGTCTTCCAGCGATTCACCCAGCACCATGAAGCCGCCGCACTCGCCATGCACGGGCTTAGTCGCCGCAAAGCGCGCCATTCCGGCTCGGAAGTCTGCAGCTTGCGCCAGCTCGTCGGCATGCAGCTCCGGATAGCCGCCGGGCAGCCAGCAGACATCGCAGTCTTCGGCCGGCGCCTCATCGGCAAGCGGCGAGAACGGGACGATCTCGGCGCCGGCCTTGCGCCAGTGCGTGATGACATGCGGGTAGAGGAAAGTGAAGGCGGCGTCCTCGGCCAGCGCGATGCGCTGTCCGGGCGGCTGCAACGCATCGCCGAAATTGCCGGACGCCGGTTCCAGCGGTGTCGCCAGCTTCAGGATTGCGTCGATGTCGAGCGATTTCTCGACCATGTCGGCCAGTCGGTCGAGATGCGTCATCAGGTTTTCGTACTCGCCGGCCTGGACGAGGCCGAGATGCCGTTCCGGCAGGTTGAGCGTGGTATCGCGCATGATGGCGCCGACCACCGGCAGGCCGATCGCCTCGATCGCGTCGCCCGACAAGCGCCGATGGCGCTCGCTGCCCAAGCGGTTGAGCACGACGCCGGCCATGCGAACGTCCGGATCGTAGGTGGCAAAACCCTTGGCGACGGCGGCCGCCGTGGTCGACTGCCCCGAAACGTCGAGCACCAGAAGCACGGGCAGGCCGTAGAGCCGGGCGAGATCGGCGGCCGAGCCCGAGCGGCCTTCAGGCGCGGGAATGCCGTCGAACAGGCCCATCGCGCTTTCGAGGATGACGTATTCGGCGTCGTCCGCTGCCTGTGCGGCCAGAGCGTTGAGCAGGGAAGGGGACATCGCCCAGCTGTCGAGATTGATGCCTGACAGGCCGGTCGCGGCGGTGTGGAAGCCGGGGTCGATATAGTCCGGTCCGGACTTCGCGCCGCGCACCTTAAGGCCGCGGCGAGCGAGCGCGCGCAGCAGGCCGATGGTGACGCTGGTCTTGCCCGAGCCGGAGCGCGGCGCGCCGATGATGATCGCGCGGGCGGTCACAATCCACCTGCCAGGGCCGCGCGCATGGCGACGATCTCGCCGACGACGATCAGCGCCGGCGAGGCGAGCCCTGCGACGGCGGCCTCGTCGGCAATCGTAGCGAGCGTGGCGACGACGATGCGCTCCTGTGGCGTGGTCGCCGCTACGATCACGGCCGCCGGGGTCGAAGGCGCGAGGCCACCCTCGAGCAGGGCGTCGGCAATAATCGGCAGGTTGGCCATGCCCATATAGACGACGATCGCCTGGCCGGTGCGCGCGATCGCGGCCCAGTCGATATCATCATCCGTGCCCGCCGCATGGCCGGTGGCGAGAATGACGGCCTTATTGATGCCGCGCATGGTGGCGGGGATGCCGGTGGCAGCCAAGGCGCTCAGACCGGAAGTCAGGCCGGACAGCACCCGGAACGGGATCCCTTCGCGGGCGAGTGCCAGCGCCTCTTCTCCGCCGCGGCCGAAAATATAAGGATCGCCGCCTTTGAGGCGCACGACACGGCGCCCCTCGCGTGCCAGCCGCACTAGCAGGGCGTTGATGTCGTCCTGCTTCATCGAGGGTTTGCCGCCGCGTTTGCCCGCATAGAAGAGCTCGGCGCCTTCGGCGACGGCCACAACGTCGGGCGAAACCAGCGCGTCATAGACCAGCGCGTCGCATTGCCCGAGTGCGGCCAGCACCTCGAGCGTCAGGCAGCCGGGATCGCCCGGACCGGCGCCGGCCAGCCAGATATGGCCAGCCTCGAGCGCACGCGGCTTGAAGTTCAGCCGCGCCAGCGCCTGCTCCACCGAGGTCTGCCTGTTTCTGCTGGCGATGTCGTTCACAATCCGTCCCGTCCGCGAAAACGCCGCTGGTAATGGGCGTCGTAAAGTGAGCTCTCGCCGAAATCCTGCGCGGCCAAGGCACTGCCGACGAAGATGATCGCCGTGCGCTCCATCGGGTTTTCTGCCAATTGCGCTTCAATGGTGCCCAGCGTGCCGGTCAGGATCCGCTCGTCCGGCCAGGAGGCGCGGAAGACGACCGCGACGGGACATTCGGCGCCATAGAGCGGCGTGAGTTCCGCCACGATACGATCGATGGCGTGGATGGCGAGATGGATGGCGAGCGTGGCGCCGGTGCGGCCGAAGCCGGCAAGCGTCTCGCCGGGCGGCATTTTCGAGGCACGGCCGGAGACGCGGGTCAGCACCAGGCTTTGGGCGAGTTCGGGGATGGTGAGCTCGCGGCGCAGCGCCGCGGCGGCGGCGGCGAAGGAGGGGACACCGGGCGTCAGCGTGTAGGGGATGCCGTGCTTTTCCAGCCGCCTGATCTGCTCGGCCACCGCGCTCCACACCGAAAGATCGCCGGAATGCAGGCGCGCGACATCCTGGCCGGCTCTGTGGGCAGCGACATACTCGGCCTCGATCTCGTCGAGCGACATCGGCGCGGTGTCGATCAGCCTGGTGCCGGGCGCGCAATGCTCGAGCAGTTCCGGCGCGACGATCGAGCCGGCATAGAGGCAGACCGGGCAACTGGCCAGCAGCCGGCTGCCGCGCAAGGTGATGAGGTCGGCCGCACCAGGGCCGGCGCCGATGAAGTGGACGGTCATTCAGCACCTCCGCCATGCGCGATGGCGCAGGTCACCGGGCCGAGCACGGTGCGCGGCCCGAGCAGTTTTGCACCCTTACCCGCCGCGACCAGGGCCGAGGCTTCCGAAACCGAAGGCGTGCCGGCATGCGCCTGCGACACTTCGGATCGGCTGATCGTGCCTACGGACACGGCCTGCAACGCATCGTCAGCGACGACGATCACCGGAAGCGAGAGATCACGACCTGCGCGGAAGATCGCCTCCTCCTCGCGTTTGATTTCGCCGGTCGCCAGCGCCGAAAGCGCGGTCATCGACAGCCCATGTGCTTCGAGCGCGGTTTCGATCGCGGCGCGCACGTCGCGCGCCGTCACGCCTTTCCGGCTGCCGATGCCAGCGATCATCATGGCTTCACCCAGCTCCACTGCATGACGGGCATTGCCGGACGCCAGGCCTGCATGGACCCGACGGGCGAGGCGCGCGAAAGCGCGATGCGGGTGAGATCGCCGCCGCGCTTGTTGTGCTCACCGAGAAGCAGTGCCTCCATCTCCAGCGTGACCGCGTTGGCAACGAGCCGGCCGCCGGCGCGCAGCGCCTTGATCGCCTTCTCCAGCACGCCGGCATCGCTGCCTCCGCCGCCGATGAAGATGGCGTCGGGCGTCTCCAGTTTGGCCAAGGCCTTGGGGGCCTTGCCTTCGATCACGACAAGGCCGGGCACGCCGCAATGCGCCGCGTTACGGTGGATGCGTGCGGCGCGCTCGCTGTCGGCCTCGACAGCAATGGCGCGCATCGAGGGATGGGCCAGCATCCACTCGATGCCGATCGACCCCGAGCCGGCGCCGATATCCCACAACAGCTCGCCGCGCCGCGGCGCCAGCGCCGACAGCGTGATGGCGCGGATCTCGCGCTTGGTGATCTGGCCGTCATGCTCGAACAGATGGTCGGCAAGGCCGACGGTCAAGGGCAGGATGCGCGCGTCCGGCGTCGATTCAATTTCGAGCGCCAGCACGTTGAGCGGATTGATGTTTTCGAGATCGAAGGCGTCGGCGCAAGCGGTTCGATGTGCTTCATCCGGACCGCCGAGCACTTCGAGGACCGTCAATCGCGACGGCCCGAAGCCGAGTTCTTCCAGCAGTCCGGCAATGGCGGCCGGTGCGTCGCCGTCGGATGTGAGCGCAAGAATACGCGCGCCAGCGTGGAGCAGGGGTCGGATCAGGTCAATCGAATGGCCGTGCAGCGAGATGGTCTCGACATCCTGCAGCGCCCAGCCGAGACGGGATGCCGCCAGCGACAGCGACGACGGCGCCGGCAGGACCATCATCTCATCCGGCTTGACCTTGCGCGCCAGCGTGACGCCGACGCCGTGGAAGAAAGGATCGCCCGAGGCGAGCACGCAGACGTTTTTGCCCGCGAGCGCCAGCACGTCGCGCATTGCGGCGTCGAAGGGTGACGGCCACGCGCGCACCTCGCCCTTGGCCAAACCTGAGACGAGCCCGAGATGCCGCTTGCCGCCAAAGACGACCGCGGCCTCGGCAATCCGCTGCTTGGCCTCGTCGCCGAGACCCGCTACACCGTCCTCGCCGATGCCGACCACGGTCAGCCATCTCGAGACCGGCTTGGCAATGCGCGGACCTTTAGCAGGCATGATGACCCACCGCATTCTGATCCTCGGCGGAACCACGGAGGCCCGGCAGCTGGCGGGCAAGCTGGCTCGCCGGGAGGATTTCTCGATCACGCTGTCGCTTGCCGGCCGTACCGAAAGTCCCGTGCCGCAGGGCGTGCCCGTTCGTACCGGCGGCTTTGGCGGCGCGGAAGGGCTGGCAGGCTATCTCCGTGAAGAACACATCGATCTGCTGATCGACGCGACGCATCCTTACGCTGCGCGCATTTCGGCCAATGCCGCTGAAGCGGCCAGGCAAACCGGTTTGCCGATTCTCGCCCTGCGTCGCCCAGGCTGGGAGCCGGTCGCGGGCGATCGCTGGACGCTCGTCGACAGCGTCACCGAAGCGGCCAGCGCGCTTGGCACGGTCCCGCGCCGTGTCTTCCTGGCGATCGGCCGGCAGGAAGCCGGCGCTTTCGAGACCGCGCAGCAGCACCGCTATCTGATCCGCAGCGTCGACCCGGTCGAGCCGAGGCTGGCTGTTCCCGATGCGCTGTATCTGCTGGCGCGCGGGCCGTTTGTGGAAGCCAACGAACGGACGCTGTTCGAGCGGTACGGCATCGATGCCGTCGTGTCGAAGAACAGCGGTGGTGACGCGACCTACGGCAAGATCGCCGCGGCGCGGGCGCTCGGCATCGAGGTGATCATGGTCCGCCGACCGCCCTTGCCGGACGTTGCCTCGGCTGAAACCGTCAATCAACTGGCCGAGATGGTCGATCATTTTTTCGACCCTGTTGCCGACCGCGGCGTGTAGACCAGCGCGGGCTGTTCGCCGCGCTTGATGATGCGGGTTTCGGGCGAGCCGATGATGATGCAGGTGGCCATGTCGGCCTTCGCCGTATCGGCATCCGCCAGCAGAAACACCTCGATCCGCTCGTCCGGCCGGCCAGCGGCGCGGCCGAAGATCACCGGCGTGGTCCCTGGCAGGATGGCCTTCAGGCATTCGAAGGCTCGGCCGAGTTGCCAGGGCCGCGCCTTGCTGATCGGATTGTAGAGGGCGATGACGAAGCCCGCGCCGGCAGCCGCCAGCAGGCGAAGCTCGATCAGGTCCCACGGCTTTAGATTGTCCGAGAGCGATATGGCGCAGAAATCGTGGCCGAGCGGCGCGCCGATGCGAGCGGCTACCGCGAGCATCGCCGTGATGCCGGGCACCACCGCAAGATCGATCGCGCGCCATTCTTGCGGCCCGGCTTCGATCGCCTCGCAGACGGCTGCCGCCATGGCGAACACCCCGGGATCGCCGCCGGAAACGACGGCGACATTGTGGCCTTCGGCGGCCTTGGCCAGCGCCTCGTTGGAGCGAGCGAGCTCCTCGCGGTTATCGGAGGCGACGCGGGTCTGGTCCTCTCGCAGCTCGAGCCGGTCGAGATAAGGCTTGTAGCCATAGAAGAAGGAAGCCTCGGCCACGGCGCGGCTTGCCTCAGGCGTGACCTGGTCGGCATTGCCGGGACCGAGGCCGATAACGGTGATACGGCCGCTCATGGCTTTGCTCCGCAGGCCCCGGGGCGGGCGGACCAGCCGGCGACCAGAACGATGGCGAAATAGGGCGCCTTGTCGTCCGGCTTTTCGGCAAGCCGCATGGAGACGCTGCCCAGCATCGTGCCGCGCTCGACATAGACGGCTTTTGCCAGCTTGCCCGTCGCTTCCAGCGCGCGGCGGATCTTCGGCAGGTTGCGGCCGACCTTCATGATCACGGCGGCATCGGTGTCGGCCAGCCGGCGGGTCAGCTCGAACTCGCTCATCGTGCCGGGAAGCACGGTCAGCACGTCGTCGCCCTGGACGATCGGCAGGCCGGTGGCCGACCAGCAGCCGGACATGGCGGTGATGCCGGGGATGACCTCGGTCGGGAAGCGATGCGCCAACCGGACATGCAGGTGCATGTAGGAGCCGTAGAAGAGCGGATCGCCCTCCGACAGCACCGCAACCATCCTGCCAGCGCCGAGATGCCCGGCGACCTGTTCGGCCGACTGCTCGTAGAAATCGGCGATCTGCGAGCGGTAGTCGTCGTGATCCTTGTCGATCTCGGTCGTCACCGGATAAAGCAGCGGCAGCTCGATCATGTCCGGACGGAAGCGCGTCTCGACGATGGTCCGCGCATTGCTGTTGTTGCCGCGTTTGGCGAAATAGGCGACGACGTCGGCCTCGGCCAATGCCCGCGCGGCCTTCAGCGTCAAAAGTTCCGGATCGCCGGGGCCGGTGCCGACGCCGACAAGCCGGCCTTTTACAATCGCGTTCACAGGCCCGGCCTCGCCAATGCGTTGAGCGCCGCAGCGGTCATGGCGCTGCCGCCGAGCCTGCCACGCACGATGGCGTAGGGCACGCCGTAGGAATTCTCGGCCAGCGCATCCTTCGATTCGGCGGCTCCGACGAAGCCGACCGGCATGCCGATGATCGCGGCGGGCTTAGGCGCGCCATCGCGCAGCTTTTCCAGCAGATAGAAGAGCGCGGTCGGCGCATTGCCGATGGCGACGACCGATCCGGCCATACGCTCGCCCCAAAGATCGATGGCCGCGGCCGAGCGGGTGTTGCCGATTGCCTTGGCGATCTCGGCGGTGCGCGGGTCGCGCAGCGTGCAGATCACCTCATTGCCGGCAGGCAGGCGGGCACGGGTGACGCCGTGCGCGACCATTTCGGCATCGCAGAAGATCGGCGCGCCGGCGGCGAGCGCGGTCCGGGCGGCGGCAACGAAATCGCCGGAGAAGACGAAATGGCTGGCGGCTTCGACCTGGCCGCAGGCGTGGATCATGCGGATCGCGACATCCGCTTCGGTCTCGGAGAAGCGCGACAGGTCGGCCTCGGCGCGGATGATGGCAAAAGAGCGCTCGTAGATCGCCATCCCGTCATGAATATAGTCGTAGGCGGCCATTTTCAGTTCCGTCGATAGAGTTCGGCGACGCCGGCCGCGCCAAGCCTTGCCAGGCAGGCGGCGGCGGTCTCGCCGGGATGTCGTGCGCTGCGAATTGCAGCGGCAATGCCGGCAACCCCGCGCGCGGCGTCATAGCCCGGCCTGTATCCGGCAGGAAGGGCCTTTGCCGTCCCGTCCACGACAAGTCCGGCTCCGTTTTCGTCGCCGACAAGGGTGAGCGCCGCCGGGCCGGGATGGGCGCAGCCCTTGGCGCAGCCGGAGACGTGCAGGGTGATGGAGGTATCGAAGACGTCGGCGCTTTCGGTCGCGATCGTCTCGGCGATGGCGCGGGCGGCAATGCGGCCGGAAGCGCAAGCCGGCGCGCCAGGACAAGCGGCGATGCGGGTGCGCGGGTCGGCGGGGGAGGTGACGAAGCCGAGGGTAGCGGCGGAGGTTTGCAGCGAAGCGCAGGCTGATGAGGAGAGGCCGAGGAAGAGCAGGGCGCGGCCGGGCGCCAAGCGGATTTCGGTGGAGCCGCGTTGCAGGACTTGCCCCACGAGTTCGATGAGAGGCTGCGCCGGCATGCTGCCGAAGGGCAGGCCGATGCCAAGGGCGTGCGCTGCGTTCAGGTCGAAAAGGCCAATCGGCGCGCGATGGCGCTCTACGGCGCCCCCCTCTGTCCTGCCGGACATCTCCCCCTCTAGGGGGGAGATCAGGCCGGCGCGGCCGCTTTCGCCAATCGCCGAGGTCGGAACATGCGGGTTGGCTGCAGAGAGGGAGCCGGCGGCGAAGCTGCCAATCTCCCCCCTTGTGGGGGAGATGTCCGGCAGGACAGAGGGGGGCGCGAAGGAATGCCAGCCTGCGAGCGAGACCAACTGCCGCTCTGTCAAATCCTGCGTGTGTGCCTCACGTCCTTTTTCGGCAACCATCCTCAGCGCCGCAACAGCGATGTCGCGCGCGGCATCCGCATCGACCGTCGCGAGTGGCTTCGCACCAAGCGCGTCGCCGGCAACCGACACGCTCCACTGGACGCCCGCCGTGGTCTGCACCGCCTTCAGCCGCACATCGGCCGTAAGCGCTTCCAAACCCAACTGCCCGCCGCCGTCGACAACCACCGAAACCTTCGGTCCCAGCCTTGCCGTCAGCCCAGCCTCCTCGATAGCCGCCCTGATCCGCTGGGCCAGCGGGCGCGGGTCGGCCACCTCTTGGGGATCGATGCCTGCCAGCGGTCCAAGCTCGACCGGAACGCCCGTGCGCACCGCAATGCCAAGCGCATCCACCTCCGCCGCCAGCAGCCGCGCGCTTTCCGCCGTCAGCCCGCGGATCTGCAAGCTGCCGCGCGCGGTCACTTCCATGATGCCGTTGCCGTGGCGCAAGGCGGATTCGCCGAGGCCGATCAGTGATCCGGGCGAAAGTCCTCCAGCGACCGGGTTGAGCCGCACCAGCAGCCCGTCGCCGGTCTGCATCGGCGCACTGAGGGCAGGGCAGGCGCCGCGCCGTGAAAACGCGTTCATGCCGCTACCTCGCTTGCCTGCGCCTTGGCGATCAAGGCCGCGAGATCGTCGTCGATCGAATTGCGGAGCGGATGCCAAAGCCCGCGCCGCCGCGCCGACAGGAACCGCTCGGCGATGACTTTTGCTGCGGCTGGGTTCTCGCGCAGCAGGAAGGCGCGGACGTCAGGGTTGCCAACATAGGCGTCATGCACCGCCTCGATCAGCGCGCCCGAAATGGCGTGCGTCGTCTCGGCGAAGCCGACGAGACGGTCGACCGTCTCGGCGAATTCGGAGGCGCCGCGCGGGCCGTGGCGCATCTGGCCGGCGATGAAGCGCGGGTTGATGGCACGCGCCCGCACCACGCGGGACACCGCTTCACTGACCGAGCGCGGCTTCGGCTTCTTCGGATCGGTCGTGTCGAGCACGATGACGTCGGCATTCCTGCCAAGGGCAGCAAGCGCGGCCGAAAATCCGCCGATAAAGGCGACGTCGGCCGAGCCTTCGAGGATGTCGCGCCCCGGATCATCGCCGGTATGGACGAGAAGATCGGCCTCGGCGATGCGGCCCTCGAAAGCGCCGGGTGCCGCAACCGCTTCGCCGTCGGCGCCGCCATAGGCGTGCGAGGTGGCCTCGAGATAGGCGCGGCCGATCTCCTCGCGCGCCCCCCATTCGCCGCGCGACAGCAATTCCTCGACGCCCGCGCCGTAGGTTCCTGGCGAGGTGCCGAAAATGCGCGGGCCGACCTTGCCCCGAGCGCGGGTCGTTGCAGCGAGGGGATTTTCGGTATCGTCCTCGTCGCGGCTCGCAACCGCGTTGGCGGCGGCGTCTATCAGCGCGATCTGGGTCGGGAACATGTCACGGAACAGGCCTGAAATGCGCCAAGTGACGTCGACGCGCGGGCGGCCGAGCGTCGCCGGCGGCAGCACCTCGATACCGGTGACGCGCCCGGTCGCGGCATCCCATTGCGGCCGGCAGCCCATCAGCGCCAGGCCTTGCGCGATCTCCTCGCCGCCCGTGCGCAAAGAGGCCGAGCCCCAGAGGTCGATGACCAGCGAACGGGGCCAGTCGCCATGGCTCTGCATGTAGCTCCGCACGACTTCTTCCGCCGCCGCCTGGCCAAGATCATAGGCGGTCGGCGTCGGCATGGTGCGCGGGTCGGAGGTGAAGAGGTTGCGGCCGGTGGGCAGCACGTCGGAACGGCCGCGCGCCGGCGCGCCGGCCGGGCCTGCCCTGACGTGGCGGCCGTCGAGAGCGGCGAGCAAGGCAGCCTTTTCGGCCGCCGCGCTTTGCTGGCGCAGCGGATCTGCTTCGTCTTGCGGCGCGCGGCCGTAGACATGCAGCCCGTCCTTCACCGCGAAATCCTTGAGGTCGCAAAGCCAGGCGTCGATGCGGCGCAGCGCTTCGTCCGGCGCATCAGTGCCGGCAACGCCAGCCTCCGCCGCAAGACCGGACTTCTGTGCGGTCTCGACGATCAGCTTCGCCAGCCGATCGCGGCGGCGACGGTCGAGCCCGTCGGCCTGGGCGTATTCGTCGACAAGACGCTCGAGGCGCTGCTGTGCTTCGTCCAGACCGGCGCCGGTGAGCGGCGGCGGCAGATGGCCGAGCGTGACGGCCGAGATGCGGCGCTTGGCCTGTGCCGCCTCGCCGGGATTGGAGACGATGAAGGGATAGACGACCGGCAGCGAGCCGGTGACGATCTCCGGAAAGCAGGTGTCGGAGAGCGCGACCGTCTTGCCCGGCAGCCACTCCAGCGTGCCGTGCGCGCCGACATGGACGATTGCGTGCACGCCGAGCGATTTCTGCAGCCAGAGGCCAAAGGCGATGAGCTCGTGGCGCGGGGGCAGCGTCGGGTCGTGGTAATCGGCGCGGCGGTCGGCGGAACGGCCGCGGTCGGGGGCGAGAGCGACGGTGACGTTGCCGAAGGTCGCGGCGCGGAAGGGGAAGCCTGGCGAGGTGCCTGCCTGCAAAGCACGGCGTTCTGTCGCGCCCCCCTCTGTCCTGCCGGACATCTCCCCCACACCGGGGGAGATCAGCAGTTCGGACGCTGGCTTCCCCCTTGCAACGTTTGTGATTGGCGAAAGCGCAGGCGATAGCTCAATCTCCCCCCTCGTGAGGGAGATGTCCGGCAGGACAGAGGGGGGCGCATTGACGTGATCTTCGTCGTTGGCCTTTCCCCATGCCGCCTCCAGCGTATCGCGCGCCGGCTCCGGCAGTTCGACCGAAAAGGCTAGGTATTCCTCCAAAGAAACGCCGTGCCCACCCACCTCCAGCGCATCCAGCAACGCGCGCGGCGATTGCGGAATCCCATCAACCGCATAGCCTTGTTCCTTCAGGTCATGCAGCATGGCGAGCACGCTCGACGGCACGTCAAGCCCGACGGCATAGCCTGTACGCCCGGGTGCGCTCGGGTAGTCCGGGATCAGGATCACCAGCTTGCGCTCGGCCCGCTCAGTCTGCCGCAGGCGAACGAAGGCCGCGACGCGCTTGGCGACCTGCGCGACCCGATCGGCCTCCGGCCGGTTGGCGAAGGCGCGGAAGGCGAGCGCCGGATCGGTTTCAACCTCGCCCTTGAAGGCGATCGCGCCGGCCAGGATGCGGCCGTCGAGCTCCGGCAGCACGACATGCATGGCAAGGTCGGCGGGCGCCAGGCCGCGCTGGTTCTTCTCCCAGATCTCGCGCCTCGTCGTGGCGACGATGACCTGGAATACAGGCACGCCGGCGCGGTCGAAGAGCGTTTCTGCGCCCGGCTCGGCGCCGGAGGCGAAGGCGGTGGCGGTGATGATGGCGGCAGGGTTCAGCGAGGTGAAAGCGGTTTCGACAAAGGCCAAGGACGCCGGATCCTTGAGGCTGGAAACGAAGATCGGCGCTGGAGTCATGCCTTGCAGCCTCAACGCTTCCGCGAGAGCGTCGATCGGCGCGACGTCGGCTGCCAGCAGCATCGAGCGGTAGAAGAGGATGGGGACAACAGGAGCGTTGACGCTGTCGGCGTCGCGTTCCGTCACACCCCCCTCTGTCCTGCCGGACATCTCCCCCGCAAGGGGGGAGATTGAGCTGTCGTCGACGATTTCGCCAATCGCAGATGCTGCCAAAGATTCTGTTGTTGAGTTAGCAGAAGAGGCGCCGGGGCTGGTGACGGCTGATCTCCCCCCTTGCGGGGGAGATGTCCGGCAGGACAGAGGGGGGTGCGAAGGAACGCCGACATCAATGAACTCAGGCTTCTCCACAACCCCCAATCCAGCTCGATAATACCCCGCCTTCGGCACCTTAACCGGCTCGGTCACCACCGCATCCGACCCAGCCAGTCGGGCCAATCTCCGCACCAACACAGCCATATTGGTCGGGCCGCCTTCGCGGAAATAGCCGAGTAAGGCGTCGAGCTCGGCGCGCGGCAGCGTCGAGCCTTCGATCAGGCGCTGATCCTTGTCATGGCTTTCGCCCGGCAGCAGCGCCAGCTTGATGTTTCGTTCGCGTGCGACCGCCGCAAGCTGGTCGCAGCCGTAGCGCCACCAGTCGTAACCGCCGAGAATGCGGACCAGGACGATCTTGGCATGGCGGGCGACGCTGTCGATCCAGAGATCGACCGACATCGGGTGGCGCAGGTCGCGAAGGGCAGCAAGCCGCATCGAGGGCAGTCTTTCAGCGTCCGCCTTCCAGGCGGCGGCGAGGCCGGCAAGGTCGCTGTCGGTGAAGGACAGCGCCACGACATCCGCAGGCGTCTGCCTGAGGTCGATCGGCTCGGCGAGATCGTCGAGCGAGGCGGATGTCGTGGTGAGGATATGCATCGCTTTTCGTGTTGGGCTTTTCGTGCTTGCCTCAGCCGGCGAGGATACGCTCGACCGCTGGGCGATTCAGCCCCTTGAGGCCGATGACGACGAGCCGCGAGCGGCGATCGTCCGCAGCCGTCCAGGCGCGGTCGTAATAGTGATTGACGCGCGGGCCGACGGCCTGCAGCAGCAGCCGCATCGGCTTGCCGCCGACCTCGACGAAGCCTTTCACGCGCAGCACGTTTTCCTGCTCGGCGGCGAGGGCGACGCGTTTTGCCAGCTCGTCCGGATGCGAGATCGACGGGATATCAATGACGAAGGAGTCGAAATCGTCATGCTCGTGGTCGAGCTCGTCGTCGTGATGCGTCTTGCGGTTCTCGATGTCGTCCTCGACGGCAAGGCCGAGGCCGAGCAGGACCGACGGATCGACCTTGCCGTGCGTCGTCGGCACCACCTTCACGGCACGCGCCACATGCTCGCCGATGACGGCGTTGGCGCGCTCCGAGCCCGCCGCGTCCATCAGGTCGCTCTTCGACAGGATGATCAGGTCGGCGCAGGCGATCTGGTCCTCGAACACCTCCTCGACCGGATCGTCATGATCGAGGGAATCGTCGGCGGCGCGCTGCGCCTGGAGCGCGTCCATGTCGGAGGCGACGCGGCCACCGGCCAACGCCGGGCCGTCGACCACGGCAATGACGCCGTCGACGGTGACGCGGCTCTTGACCGTCGGCCACTGAAAGGCCTGAACCAGCGGCTTCGGCAGCGCCAGGCCGGAGGTTTCGATCAGGATGTGGTCGACCTTCGGCGAGCGCGACAGGATCTGGTCGAGCGCCGGCACGAAATCGTCCGCCACGGTGCAGCAGATGCAGCCATTGGCGAGCTCGACGATGTTCTCCTCCGGGCAGGTGTCGATGCCGCAGCCCTTCAGGATCTCGCCGTCGATGCCGACTTCGCCGAACTCGTTGACGATGATCGCCAGCCGCTTGCCCTTGGCGTTTTCGAGCAGGTTGCGGATCAGCGTCGTCTTGCCGGCGCCGAGGAAGCCGGTGACGACGGTGCACGGAACACGGGAAACGGAAGCGTTCATGGTCAGTCCTTCAGGAGATCGAGAGGCGGGATACGAGCAACCAGGCCGCGTTTGAGGGAATCAGGCCGGCCGCGCCACGGGATGAGGCCATCGGTCGACGTGGCGAAGAGCTTCGCGCCGGCGACGAGGTCGGCGCCGCTGGTCGTTTCCAGGTCGCCGAAGACATAGCTCCAGCAGCCGTCGCGCAAAAGCGCGGCGCTCAGGCGGCGCTTGCAATTGCCGAGGCATTCGACAGTGCGGATGCGGATATCCTGGCCCGACGCTGCGCTGCGCGTGTCCTCGGCCAGCAGGGCGCCGGCGCGCGGATGCGCGTCCGAACCGCTCTCGCCGCGGCAGGACGAGCAGACGATGACGGTCACGCCGGCCAACGCGTCGGACTCGGACGAAATGTCCGCACTGCTTGCCGGGAAACTGCCGTTGCGATCCAAAACCAGGCTCCTTGCCCGGAAAACCCGCCGGGCGTTCGGATACTTAAAGTCTCAGACGGCAGGTCTCCTGGCTCGCGGGTCATCGCCTTCTCGTGCCGCCTTCCCGGGGACATCCCAGTGGTTTTCGGCTGAGGCTCGTCGCTCACAGTTGCGGGGACAGCCGCGGATTTGGAATTTTTCAACTCCGCACCGCATTCCCTCTTGGCTCCTCCCTTTGCCGGGAGGAGACCGTCTGGGTCAGGATTTAGGCTTACGACTATGCGCCTGTCAACGCGCGGCTACGACACCCGGATGTCGGCCAGCGCCGGTCCAAGGTCGCCGGCTGGCGTCACCTCGATCGCCTCCAGGCCGAGCCAGGATTGCATCTGCTTCAGCTCTTCGAGCAATTGGGCAGCCGTTTCGGGCGGAGCGCCGGCTTCAGCATAGGCGGCGTGGACGCGCAGCACGCTGGCCGGGCGATCGGCCCGCAAGTCGACACGCGCGACGATCCGGTCGCCGAGCAGGAAGGGCAGCACGTAATAGCCGTATTGGCGCTTTTCGGCCGGCGTGTAGATCTCGATGCGGTAGCGGAAGTCGAAGAGCTTTTCCGTCCGCGTGCGCTCGAAGACGACGGGGTCGAACGGGGCGAGCAGCGCGCGCGCCTCGACCCTGCGCGGGAGGCGGGCGTCCTTGTGGAGATAGGCGATCTTGTCCCAGCCTTCGACCCGCACCGGCAGCAACTCGCCGGCCTCGACCAATTCCTCGATCCTGTCTTTGGTGTCGCCGGGTGCCAGACGAAAGTAGTCGCGCAGGTCGCCATAGGTGGCGATGCCATGGGCGCGGGCGGAAATGCGCAGCAATTCGCGATGCGCGTCCTCGACCGAGGGTACAGGCAGGTCGAGCACGGCCTGCGGCAAAACGCGCGCGGGCAGGTCGTAGTAGCGCTCGAAGCCGCGCCGGTAAGCGGTGGTGATGCGTCCGGCCCAGAACAGCCATTCGAAGGCGTGCTTGGCCTCGCTCCAGCCCCACCAGCCGCCATTGCCCTTGTGGCCCTCGATGTCGGAGGCGGCGATCGGCCCGCGTTCTGCGACTTCTTTATAGATCTCGTCGATCATCGTCTTGCGCTCACGACCCCATTTGGCGAGGCCGAGATACATTTCCTCGCCGCGTTCGGCGCGCTGCATGCGCCAGCGCAGGAGCGGATAGGTCTCGACCGGCAGGAACGACGCCTCGTGCGCCCAATATTCGAAGATGGCGCGCTTGCGGGTCACGGCTGCATTGTCCAGCAGCGCAAGCGGGTAGGGGCCGAGGCGCGAATAGAGCGGCATGTAATGGGCGCGCACCACCGCGCTGACGGAATCGATCTGCAGCAGGCCGGTCCGGGAGAGCACGCGGGCGAGGTGCCGGCGGTTGGGCTCGCCGCCCGGACGAGGGTCCGTAAAACCCTGCGCGCCGAGCGCGATGCGCCTTGCCATGCGAAGAGAGATTTTTTCCTTCATCAGGTGCCTTTGCCTCGATCCGTTTACCTGATTTCCAGCCGGTGATTCCAGCCATGCTAGCAGGCAAATGGCGGGAGATATGTCAGGAGAGAAAAGTGGAGTAAAAAGTGAAGGAAATCAAACAGGAGCGGATCGGACCAGTTTCTTCCGATATGGCGTCCAGCGCCGGATTTTGAACAAGGTTTGACTTGCGTCGCCGAAACCGCTGCGCTAACCCTCGCCGCGTTGCAGCATGGGCCCCTTTAAAACGGTTCAGCGGTTAAACTGTCACGCTTCCGCATTAGAGTCCGTTGCTGTAATCAAAGTGAACTGGCCCGCCAAAGGAAAGTCGCCGCATGAGCGCACTCCTAAGTTCGTATCTGCCCATCGTCCTCTTCATCGCAGTGGCGATGGTCGTCGGTCTCGCGCTGATCATCGCGCCGTTCTTGGTGGCCTACCGCAATCCCGACCCGGAAAAGCTTTCCGCCTATGAATGCGGGTTCAACTCCTTCGACGACGCCCGCATGAAATTCGACATCCGCTTCTACCTAGTGTCGATCCTGTTCATCATCTTCGATCTCGAGGTCGCCTTCCTGTTCCCATGGGCGGTGTCCTTCTCGAAGGTCGGCATGCTCGGCTTCTGGTCGATGATGGTGTTCCTGGCGGTGCTGACCATCGGCTTTGCCTATGAATGGAAAAAAGGAGCGCTGGAATGGGATTGAACGACAGTTCAGGCACCCTCGTCGCGCCGAAGCCCAAGGGCATCATCGACCCCAACACCGGCAGGCCGGTGGGGGAGGACGATCCCTTCTTCCTGGAAATCAACAATGAGCTGGCCGACAAGGGCTTCCTCGTCACTTCGACCGAAGCGCTGATCACCTGGGCGCGCAGCGGCTCGCTGATGTTCATGACCTTCGGCCTCGCCTGCTGCGCGGTCGAGATGATCCACACCTCGATGCCGCGCTACGACAGCGAGCGCTTCGGCGTCGCGCCGCGCGCGTCTCCGCGCCAGTCCGACATCATGATCGTGGCCGGCACGCTGACCAACAAGATGGCGCCGGCGCTGCGCAAGGTCTACGACCAGATGCCGGAGCCGCGCTACGTCATCTCGATGGGCTCTTGCGCCAATGGCGGCGGTTACTACCATTATTCCTATTCGGTGGTGCGCGGCTGCGACCGCATCGTGCCGGTCGACATCTATGTCCCCGGCTGCCCGCCGAGCGCGGAAGCGCTGCTCTACGGCATTCTTCTGTTGCAGAAGAAGATCCGCCGCACCGGCACGATCGAACGGTGAACCAATGGCCTTGGCGTTGAACGAACTCTCCACCTATCTCGGCGAGAAGCTCTCCGGCCGTATCGGCGAAGCCGTGCTTGCCTATGGCGAGCTGACGGTTTCCGTCGAGCCGGGCAATCTGATCGAGGTGGCGACCTTCCTGCGCGACGATCCGCGCTGCCAGTTCATCTCGATCATCGACATCTGCGGGGCCGACTACCCGTCGCGGGCCAAGCGCTTCGACGTCGTCTACCACTTATTGTCGCCCAAGCAGAATGGGCGCATCCGCCTCAAGGTCCAGGCCGACGAAGAGACGCTGGTGCCGTCGCTGACCTCAGTCTACCCCGGCGCCGACTGGTACGAGCGCGAGACCTACGATCTCTACGGCGTGCTGTTCTCCGGCCATCCGGACCTGCGGCGCATCCTCACCGACTACGGCTTTGACGGCCATCCGCTGCGCAAGGATTTTCCGCTGACCGGCTTCGTCGAGGTGCGTTACGACGACGAGGCGAAGCGCGTGATCTACGAGCCGGTCGAGCTCAAGCAGGAATTCCGCAATTTCGATTTTCTTTCTCCCTGGGAAGGGACGGACTACGTCCTGCCGGGGGATGAAAAAGCCAAGACGAATTGAGGCGCCAGAATGGCTGAGACCTCCGTCCGCAATTTCAACATTAACTTTGGGCCTCAACACCCTGCAGCGCACGGTGTTTTGCGGTTGGTTCTTGAGCTCGACGGCGAGGTTGTCGACCGCGTCGATCCGCATATCGGCCTGCTCCATCGCGGCACCGAGAAGCTGATCGAGGCCAAGACCTACCTGCAGGCCGTGCCCTACCTCGACCGGCTCGACTATTGCGCGCCGATGAACCAGGAGCATGCCTTCGCTTTGGCCGCCGAGCGGCTGCTCGGTATCGAGGTGCCGAAGCGCGGCCAGCTGATCCGCGTGCTCTATTCCGAAATGGGCCGCATCATGTCGCACATCCTCAATGTGACGACGCAGGCGATGGACGTCGGAGCGCTCACCCCGCCGCTATGGGGCTTCGTCGAACGCGAAAAGCTGATGGTGTTCTACGAGCGCGCCTCCGGCTCGCGCATGCATGCGGCCTATTTCCGGCCGGGCGGCGTGCACCAGGACCTGCCGCAGAAGCTGATCGAGGATATCGGCAAGTGGATCGACCCGTTCCTGAAGTCGATCGACGACCTCGACGCGCTGCTCACGCCCAACCGCATCTTCAAGCAGCGCAATGTCGATATCGGCACGGTGTCGCTGGCCGACGCCTGGGCCTGGGGTTTTTCCGGCGTGATGGTGCGCGGCTCGGGCGCTGCCTGGGACCTGCGCAAGGCGCAGCCCTATGAATGCTATTCCGAGATGGATTTCGACATCCCGGTCGGCAAGAACGGCGACTGCTTCGACCGCTATCTCGTGCGCATGGAAGAGATGCGCCAGTCGGCGAAGATCATGCGCCAGTGCGTCGACCTGCTGCTCGGCAAGGAAAGCGCCGGTCCGGTCTCGAACCTCGACGGCAAGGTGGTGCCGCCGAAGCGCGCGGCGATGAAGCGCTCGATGGAAGCGCTGATCCATCACTTCAAGCTCTATACCGAGGGCTACCGCGTGCCGGCAGGCGAGGTCTATGCTGCCGTCGAGGCGCCGAAAGGCGAGTTCGGCGTCTATCTCGTCTCCGACGGCACCAACAAGCCCTATCGCTGCAAGCTGCGGGCGCCAGGCTTCGCGCATCTGCAGGCCATGGATTTCCTGTGCCGCGGCCACATGCTGGCCGACGTCACCGCCGTGCTTGGCTCCCTCGACATCGTGTTTGGTGAGGTCGATCGCTAAATGTCAGTCCGCCGTCTCGCAGAAGCCAGCGTCCAGCCAGCGTCCTTCACCTTCAACAAGGAGAATGCGGCGGCGGCCAAGCAGTGGATCGCCAAATATCCCAAGGGACGCGAGCAATCGGCCATCATCCCCTTGCTGATGCTGGCGCAGGAACAGGAAGGCTGGGTCACCAAGGCGGCGATCGAGACGATCTGCGACATGCTCGGCATGCCGCGCATCCGCGGCCTCGAGGTCGCGACCTTCTACACGCAGTACCAGCTCAATCCGGTCGGCACCCGCGCCCATATCCAGGTCTGCGGCACCACGCCCTGCATGCTGCGCGGCTCGGAAGCGCTGATGGATGTCTGCCGGTCGAAGATCCATCACGATCAGTTCCACACCAACGAAAAGGGCACACTGTCGTGGGAGGAGGTCGAATGCCTCGGCGCCTGTGTCAACGCGCCGATGGTCATGATCTTCAAGGATACGTTCGAGGACCTGACGCCGGAACGCCTCGCCGAGATCATCGATCTCTATGAAGCGGGCAAGGGCGCCGAAGTTAAGCCGGGTCCTCAGAATGGCCGCAACGGCTCAGAACCGGCGTCCGGGCTGACGACGCTGAAGAGCGAGAAGGCGATCCTGAAGTCGACCCGCGACAAGGAAGCCAAGGCAGCGGCGAAGGCGGCCAAGGAGGCTGCGGCCTCGGCGCCGGCTGCCGCGCCGGCCGCCGTCGTCTCGCAGGAGCCTGCCGCGCCATCGGCTCCGGTCGGACCTTCGAAAACCAGCAAGCCGAAGACGGATGCGCCCGAAACAAGCCCGGCATTGACGACGCCGTCGCCGGTCAAGGTTTCGCCGGCCACCGAAAAGGCGGCCAGCGTCAGGGCGCCGCGTCACTCCGCGGCAAACGCCAACCAGGCTTCTCCGGAAGTCGAAGGGGTTTCGAAGCCGCGCAGCGGGCCGATCACAAAGGCCGAGCCGGCCGCGGCGTTCAAATCGCCGGAAACCAAGCAGCCCGCCGCCAAGGCAGATGCCAGCTCAAAGACGGGCAAGCCCTCGCTTGAGGACAAGAACCGCCCGGCCGGCATCGAGCGGCCGGCAGCGGTCGACGATCTGAAGCTGATTTCCGGCGTCGGTCCGAAGATCGAGGGCACCTTGCATTCGCTCGGCATCTACACTTTCGCGCAGGTTGCCTCGTGGAAGAAGGCCGAGCGCGAATGGGTCGACGGCTATCTCAATTTCCGCGGCCGCATCGAGCGCGACGACTGGGTGAAGCAGGCCAAGGCGCTCGCCAAGGGCGGCGTCGCCGAATACATCCGCGTCTTCGGCAAGAAGCCGGTCTGAGGGACGAGAAATGCTCCAGGACAAAGACCGCATCTTCACCAACATCTACGGCCTCTTCGACAAGTCGCTGGCCGGAGCGCAGGCGCGCGGCATCTGGGACGACACGCCCGGCCTCATCGCCAAGGGGCGCGACTGGATCATCAACGAGATGAAGGCGAGCGGCCTGCGTGGCCGCGGCGGCGCCGGTTTCCCGACCGGCCTGAAATGGTCGTTCATGCCCAAGCAAAGCGACGGCAGGCCGGCCTATCTGGTCATCAACGCCGACGAATCCGAGCCGGGCACCTGCAAGGACCGCGACATCCTGCGCAACGATCCGCATACGCTGGTCGAGGGCGCGCTGGTCGCCGGCTTCGCCATGGGTGCGGTCGCCGCTTATATCTATGTGCGCGGCGAGTTCATTCGCGAGCGCGAGGCGCTGCAGCGGGCCATCGACGAGGCCTATGCGGCGAAGCTCATCGGCAAGAACAACACGTCCGGCTACGACTTCGACGTCTACATGCACCATGGCGCCGGCGCCTATATCTGCGGCGAGGAGACGGCGCTGCTCGAAAGCCTGGAAGGCAAGAAGGGCCAGCCGCGGCTGAAGCCGCCATTCCCGGCCAATGTCGGCCTCTATGGCTGCCCGACCACGGTCAACAACGTCGAATCGATCGCCGTTGCGCCGACCATCCTGCGCCGGGGAGCCGCTTGGTTCTCGTCCTTCGGCCGGCCGAACAATGCCGGCACCAAGCTGTTTTGCGTCTCCGGCCACGTCAACAACCCGTGCACCGTCGAAGAGGCGATGTCGATCCCGTTCCGCGAGCTGATCGAGACGCATTGCGGCGGCATTCGCGGCGGCTGGGACAATCTGCTGGCGGTCATACCCGGCGGCGCCTCGGTGCCGTTGGTGCCGGCCGAGCAGATCATGGACGCGCCGATGGATTTCGACGCGCTGCGCGATCTCAAATCCGGCCTCGGCACGGCGGCCGTCATCGTCATGGACAAGTCGACCGATATCGTGAAGGCGATCGCCAGGCTTTCCTACTTCTACAAGCATGAGAGCTGCGGCCAGTGCACGCCGTGCCGCGAAGGCACCGGCTGGATGTGGCGGGTGATGGAGCGGCTGGTGCGCGGCGAAGCGCAGAAGCGCGAGATCGACATGCTGCTCGACGTCACCAAGCAGGTCGAGGGCCACACGATTTGCGCGCTGGGCGACGCGGCGGCCTGGCCGATCCAGGGCCTGATGCGGCACTTCCGCGGCGAGGTGGAACGCCGCATCGACGAGTTTTCGCGCAACGCGCACCGGGTCGAGCCGGTGATGGCGGCGGCGGAATAGTATTTGTGAAGACGGGCAATTGCCCGGGACGGAAAAGCAGGGGCGGGGCGTACGAAGAAACGACCAGGAGATGTCTATGGCGCCGTATTCGATAGCCTACCCGCTGATGCCTTATTGGGACCAACTCGAGAAGATGAACCAGGACCTGACAAAGATGATGCCGAGGGAGATGGCCAGCGCCGTCAATCTCATGGCGCATCCCGTCGCGGGCGCGGCCGCGATGTCGGCGCTGGGCATCGGATTTGCCAACCAGGCCCTCGGCGTATGGATGGGTGCGCTCTCCGGCGCGGTCGAAGCCTCGCAGCGCATGTTCCAGCCGTTCCTCGATGATCTCGAGGCACGGACCGAAGCCGCCAACAATTCGTCCAAGGCGCGCAAGGCGACCGAGACGCTGATCGCCGAGGCGCAGACCTTTGCCAGAGACATGACCGACATCGCGGCCAACGCCACCGAGAAGGCGCTCGACACGGCAGGTGCCGACACGGTTGCCGGAACGGCCGCGACCGGGCTGATGCCGGAGGATTTCAGGCAGCCCAAGGCGATCGACAAGCCGGGGAAGCCTTCCGACCTGAAGGCGATTTCGGGCATCGGGCCGAAGCTCGAGAAGGTGCTGAACGGTCTTGGCATCTGGACTTATGGCCAGATCGCTGCCTGGACGTCGGAAGAGATCGCCTGGGTCGAGGATTACCTGTCGCTTGCGGGCCGCATCGGCCGCGACGACTGGACCGGTCAGGCGGCGGCGCTGGCCGCCAAGTAGCGAGATGAAATGCCGGGCGCGGCATCAGCTGCGCCCGGAAAGAGAGATTGCGGGAAAATCCGCGAGGGTTTGAGGCGAATGGCAAAGCTCAAGGTCGACGGGAAAGAGATCACGGTACCCGACCACTACACGCTGCTGCAGGCGGCCGAGGACGCCGGCGCGGAAGTGCCGCGCTTCTGCTTCCACGAGCGGCTGTCGATCGCCGGCAATTGCCGCATGTGCCTGATCGAGGTGAAGGGCGGCCCGCCCAAGCCGCAGGCCTCCTGCGCCATGGGCGTGCGCGACCTGCGCCCCGGTCCGAATGGCGAGCCGCCGGAGATCTTCACCAACACGCCGATGGTCAAGAAGGCCCGCGAAGGCGTGATGGAGTTCCTGCTGATCAACCATCCGCTGGATTGCCCGATCTGCGACCAGGGCGGCGAGTGCGACCTGCAGGACCAGGCGATGGCTTTCGGCGTCGATTCCTCGCGCTATCACGAGAACAAGCGCGCGGTGGAAGACAAGTATATCGGCCCGCTGGTCAAGACGGTGATGAACCGCTGCATCCATTGCACGCGCTGCGTCCGCTTCACCACCGAGGTCGCCGGCATTTCCGAGCTCGGCCTGATTGGCCGCGGCGAGGATGCCGAGATCACCACCTATCTCGAACAGGCGATGACGTCGGAATTGCAGGGCAACGTCATCGACCTCTGCCCGGTCGGCGCACTGACCTCCAAGCCGTTCGCCTTCCAGGCGCGGCCGTGGGAACTGACCAAGACGGAATCGATCGACGTCATGGATGCCGTCGGCTCGGCGATCCGCGTCGATTCCAGAGGCCGTGAAGTGATGCGCATCCTGCCGCGCGTCAACGAGGCGGTGAACGAGGAGTGGATCTCCGACAAGACCCGTTTCATCTGGGACGGCCTGCGCACGCAGCGCCTCGATCGCCCCTATGTGCGTAAGGATGGCAAGCTCGCCCCGGCAAGCTGGGCGGAAGCTTTCGCGGCGATCAAGGACGAGGTGTCGAAGACCGCACCCGAGCGCATCGGCGCCATTGCCGGCGACCTCGCCGCGGTCGAGGAGATCTATGCGCTCAAGCTTCTGATGGCGGCGCTCAGCTCCAAGAACATCGACTGCCGCCAGGACGGCGCTGCGCTCGATCCGTCGCTCGGCCGCGCCAGCTACATCTTCAATCCGACCATCGAAGGCATCGAGCAGGCCGATGCGGTGCTGATCGTCGGCGCCAATCCGCGCTTCGAGGCCTCGGTGCTCAACGCCCGTATCCGCAAGCGCTGGCGCGTCGGCAACCTGCCGGTCGGCGTCATCGGCGAGATCGGCGACACGCGCTATGACTACGAGCTCATCGGCGCCGGGCCGGAGTCCTTGAAGGACCTGGCCGACGGCAACGGCAAGTTCTTCGAGGTGCTGAAGAATGCAACTCATCCGCTGATCATCATCGGCCAGGGCGCCTTGGCGCGCTCGGACGGCGCGGCGGTGCTCGGCCAGGCGGCAAGGCTGGCGACGGCCGTCAATGCCGTCACGGCCGATTGGAACGGCTTTGCGGTGCTGCACAACGCTGCGGCCCGAGTCGGCGGGCTCGACGTCGGCTTCGTGCCGGGCGAGGGCGGCAAGAATGTCGCCGGCATGCTGGGCGAAACGGATCTCCTGTTCCTGCTTGGCGCCGACGAGATCGACATGGCCAAGACCGGCGGCGCCTTCGTCGTCTATATCGGCACGCATGGCGATGCCGGCGCGCACCGCGCCAACGTCATCCTGCCGGCTGCCGCCTACACCGAAAAGTCCGGCACCTACGTCAACACGGAAGGCCGCGTGCAGCAGACCAACCGCGCCGGCTTCGCCCCGGGCGAAGCGCGCGAGGACTGGGCGATTCTCAGGGCGCTGTCGGATGTGCTCGGCAAGAAACTGCCGTTCGATTCGCTGGCGCAGCTGCGTGCCAAGCTCTACGGCGAACATCCGCATCTCGCCCGCGTCGATCAGGTTCTGGCCGGCAGCGCCGAAGACATCGCCAGGGCGGCGAAGCTCGGCGGACGCCTGAACAAGGGCACTTTCACCTCGCCGGTGAAGGATTTCTATCTGACCAACCCGATCGCGCGGGCCTCGGCCGTGATGGCTGAATGTTCGGCGCTGGCCAAGAGCGGCTTCAAGCAGGCGGCGGAATAAGCATGGATACCTTCTTCTCTTTCTACGTGCTGCCTGCGCTGCTGATCCTGTTGAAGTCGGTGGTGCTGATCGTCGTTCTTTTGATCTTCGTGGCCTATGTACTTTACGCCGACCGCAAGATCTGGGCAGCCGTGCAGCTGCGCCGCGGCCCGAACGTCGTCGGCCCCTGGGGCACGCTGCAGGCCTTCGCCGACCTGTTGAAGTTCGTGTTCAAGGAGCCGGTGATCCCGTCCGGTGCCAACAAGGGCGTTTTCCTGCTGGCGCCGCTGGTCTCGGCGGTGCTCGCAATCTCGGCCTGGGCCGTCATTCCGGTCAGTCAGGGCTGGGCGATCGCCAACATCAATGTTGGCGTCCTCTATGTCTTCGCCATCTCCTCGCTCGAGGTCTATGGCGTGATCATGGGCGGCTGGGCGTCCAATTCGAAATATCCGTTCCTCGGCGCGCTGCGCTCGGCCGCGCAGATGGTGTCCTACGAAGTCTCGATCGGCTTCGTCATCGTTACGGTGCTGCTTACCGTCGGTTCGCTCAACCTCTCCGACATCGTGCTCTCGCAGCAAGACGGCCTCGGCACCAGGCTCGGCCTGCCCAACACGTTCCTCGACTGGCACTGGCTGTCGCTGTTCCCGATGTTCATCGTGTTCTTCATCTCGGCGCTGGCGGAGACGAACCGTCCGCCTTTCGATCTCGTCGAGGCGGAATCGGAACTGGTTGCCGGCCATATGGTTGAATATTCGTCGACGCCGTTCCTGCTCTTCTTCCTGGGCGAGTACGTCGCCGTCGTGCTGATGTGCGCGTTGGCTACCATCCTCTTCCTTGGCGGCTGGCTGCCACCGTTCGATTTCGCGCCTTTCACCTGGGTGCCGGGCTTGATCTGGTTCGTGCTCAAGGTCTGCCTGGTATTCTTCATGTTCTCGATGGTGAAGGCGTTCGTGCCGCGCTACCGCTACGACCAGCTGATGCGACTGGGCTGGAAGGTCTTCCTGCCGATTTCGCTCTTCATGGTCGTCGCCACTGCGGCCTTCCTCAAGATCACGGGGTTTGCGTGATGTCCGCTCTGGCCCAAGCCGCAAAGGCGCTTCTGCTGAAGGATTTCGTCAGCGCCTTCTTCCTGTCGATGCGCCAGTTCGTGGCGCCGAAGGAAACGATCAACTATCCGCACGAGAAGGGGCCGCTGAGCCCACGCTTCCGCGGCGAGCATGCGCTGCGCCGCTATCCTAACGGCGAGGAACGCTGCATTGCCTGCAAGCTCTGCGAAGCGATCTGCCCGGCGCAGGCGATCACCATCGAGGCCGGCCCGCGCCGCAACGACGGCACGCGCCGCACGGTGCGCTACGACATCGACATGGTGAAATGCATCTATTGCGGTTATTGCCAGGAAGCCTGCCCGGTCGACGCCATCGTCGAGGGGCCGAATTTTGAATTCGCGACCGAGACGCGCGAGGAGCTTTACTACAACAAGGAAAAGCTGCTCGCGAACGGCGATCGCTGGGAGCGGGAATTGGCGCGCAACATCGCGCTGGACGCGCCCTATCGCTGACATTTGACGCATGGACGGGGCGCAGGGGCCCTGTCCAGAGGATGATCCCGAAAAGGTGCAGACTTTTCGGATCAGATCATCCTCCGGAATGAAAGAGTGGCGCATGTTTCTTTCGACTGGGGTCTTTGAACCCGATCGGAACATGCGCTAGGAACACGCGGCTTCGCACCGGAGGCGGGACGAAGCCAGAGACAACGGAGAGGATGAATGTCCGATCCGACAGGAACCCGGGGGAACCCATGCTGAGTGGATTAGAGGCGGTCTTTTTCTACCTCTTCGCCTTTATTGCCGTGGCGTCGGCCTTCATGGTCATCTCGTCGCGCAACCCCGTGCATTCGGTGCTGTTCCTCATCCTCACCTTCTTCAATGCCGCCGGGCTGTTCCTGCTGACCGGCGCCGAGTTCCTGGCCCTGATCCTGCTCGTGGTTTATGTCGGCGCGGTGATGGTGCTGTTCCTGTTCGTCGTCATGATGCTCGATGTCGACTTCGCCGAGATGAAGCAGGGCGCACTGCAATACGCGCCGATCGGCGCGCTGGTGGGGCTTATCCTGGCGGCTGAGCTGATCGTCGTGCTAGGCGGCTACAGCTTCGCGCCGCAGCTCGCCTCCACGGTCGCGAAGCAGACGCCGGATCTCGCCGCACGCTCGAATACGGCCGCGCTCGGCGACATCCTCTATACGGACTACCTTTATTACTTCCAGATCGCCGGCCTCGTGCTCCTGGTCGCCATGATCGGCGCCATCGTCCTGACGCTGCGCCACAAGGAAGGCGTCAAGCGGCAGTCGATCGCCGCCCAGGTCGGCCGCACGCCGGCCACGGGCATGGAAATCCGCAAGGTCAAGTCGGGCGAGGGTATCTGAGATGGTCGTCGGCATCGCGCATTATCTGACGGTTTCGGCGATCCTGTTCACGCTCGGCGTGTTCGGCATCTTCTTGAACCGCCGCAACATCATCGTCATCCTCATGTCGATCGAGCTGATCCTGCTCGCGGTCAACATCAACTTCGTCGCCTTCTCGGCGGCGCTGCATGACCTCGTCGGACAGGTCTTCGCCCTGTTCGTGCTGACGGTGGCCGCGGCCGAGGCCGCGATCGGACTTGCCATCCTTGTCGTCTTCTTCCGCAACCGCGGCTCGATCGCGGTCGAAGACGTGAACCAGATGAAGGGTTGACGGGAACCACCATGTACCAGGCCATCGTCTTCCTTCCGCTGCTCGGCTTCCTGATTGTCGGCCTGTTCGGCAATTCGCTCGGCGCCAAGGCATCCGAATACATAACCTCCGGCTTCCTGGTGATCTCGGGGGTGCTGTCGTGGATCGTCTTCTTCACCGTCGGCTTCGGCCATGGCGAGGTGTTCACCGTGCCGGTGCTGCGCTGGATCCAGGCCGGGGGCCTCGATGCCGCCTGGGCGCTGAGGATCGATACGCTCACGGTCGTGATGCTGGTCGTCGTCAACACGGTGTCGGCGCTGGTCCATATCTATTCGATCGGCTACATGCACCACGATCCGGACCGGCCGCGCTTCTTCGCCTACCTGTCGCTGTTCACCTTCGCGATGCTCATGCTGGTGACGGCCGACAACCTGGTGCAGATGTTCTTCGGCTGGGAAGGTGTCGGCCTCGCCTCCTACCTGCTGATCGGCTTCTGGTACAAGAAGCCGTCCGCCAACGCCGCCGCGATCAAGGCTTTCGTCGTCAACCGTGTCGGCGACTTCGGATTCGCGCTCGGCATCTTCGGCGTTTTCGTGCTGTTCGGCTCGGTCAATCTCGGCACCGTCTTTGCCAATGCGGCCTCCTTCCTTCCGGCCGAAGGCGCGCCGGAAGGGGCCGCCGTGCTCACCTTCCTCGGCCATGCGCTCGACAAGCACACGGCGCTGACGGTGGTCTGCTTGTTGCTCTTCATGGGCGCCATGGGCAAGTCGGCGCAGGTGCCGCTGCACACCTGGCTGCCCGACGCCATGGAAGGCCCGACGCCGGTCTCGGCGCTGATCCATGCCGCGACCATGGTGACGGCCGGCGTGTTCATGCTGGCGAGGCTTTCGCCGCTGTTCGAGCTGTCGCATTCGGCGCTCACCGTTGTCACCTTCATCGGCGCCTTCACGGCCTTCTTCGCGGCGACCGTCGGTCTGGTCCAGAACGACATCAAGCGCGTCATCGCCTATTCGACCTGCTCGCAGCTCGGCTACATGTTCGTGGCGCTCGGCGTCGGCGCCTATGGCGCGGCGATCTTCCACCTGTTCACGCACGCTTTCTTCAAGGCGCTGCTCTTCCTCGGCTCGGGCTCGGTCATCCACGCCGTCTCCGACGAGCAGGACATGCGCAAGATGGGAGGCTTGAGGACGCTCATCCCGAAGACCTACTGGATGATGGTGATCGGCACGCTGGCGCTGACCGGCGTCGGCATCCCCGCGACGGTGATCGGCACCGCCGGCTTCTTCTCGAAGGACGCCATCATCGCGACGTCCTTCGCCAGCCACAACGCGGTCGCGGGCTTCGCCTTCGTGCTGCTCGTGATCGCCGCCTGCTTCACCAGCTTCTATTCCTGGCGGCTGATCTTCATGACCTTCCACGGCGAGCCGCGCGCCAGCCACGAGGTTATGCACCACGTCCATGAATCGCCGCCGGTGATGCTGGTGCCGCTCTATGTTCTGGCCGCCGGCGCGCTGTTTGCCGGCATCATCTTCCACGGCGCCTTCATCGGCGAGGGCTATGCCGAATTCTGGAAGGCGTCGCTGTTCACTCTGCCTGAGAACCAGATCCTGCACGAGATCCACGAACTGCCGCTGTGGGTGGAACTGGCGCCGTTCATCGCCATGCTGATCGGCCTGGCGGTCGCCTGGAAGTTCTACATCAGTTCGCCGGAACTGCCGCGAAGCGTCGCCGCCAACCATCGCCTGCTCTACGGCTTCCTGCTCAACAAGTGGTACTTCGACGAACTCTACGACTTCCTGTTCGTGCGGCCGGCGAAGCGCCTCGGCCGGTTCCTGTGGAAGACCGGTGACGGCGCCATCATCGACGGGCTTGGTCCCGATGGCATCTCTGCGCGCGTCGTCGACGTCACCAACCGCGTCGTCAAATTGCAGACCGGCTATCTCTACCACTATGCTTTCGCCATGCTGATCGGCGTGGCCGCTCTCGTCACCTGGATGATGCTCTGATGACCGACTGGCCAATCCTCTCGCTGGTCACCTTCCTGCCGCTGGTTGGTGTTCTGCTCATTCTGCCGATCAGCGACGACAGCGAAAACGCGCGGCGCAACATCCGCTCGATCGCCTTCATCACGACGGCATTCACCTTCGTGGTCTCGCTGTTCATCTGGAAGGGCTTCGACAATTCGCAGGCCGGCTTCCAATTCGTCGAGAAGCACGCCTGGCTGGATTCGGGCATCTCCTACCATATGGGCGTCGACGGCATCTCGATGCTGTTCGTCATCCTGACCACCTTCCTGATGCCGCTTTCAATCCTCGCCTCCTGGGAGGCGATCGAGAAGCGGGTCAAGGCCTACATGATCGCCTTCCTGATCCTCGAGACGCTGATGATCGGCGTGTTCTGCGCGCTCGACATCGTGCTGTTCTATGTCTTCTTCGAGGGCGGCCTGATCCCGATGTTCATCATCATCGGCGTGTGGGGCGGAAAGCGGCGCGTCTACGCCTCGTTCAAGTTCTTCCTCTATACGCTCGCCGGCTCGGTGCTGATGCTGCTCGCCATCATGGCGATGTTCTTCCAATCCGGCACGACCGACATCACCACACTCTTGACGCATAATTTCCCGGCCAACATGCAGACCTGGCTGTGGCTCGCCTTCTTCGCCTCCTTCGCGGTGAAGATGCCGATGTGGCCGGTGCATACCTGGCTGCCGGACGCGCATGTCGAGGCGCCGACCGCTGGCTCGGTCATCCTCGCCGCCATCCTCTTGAAGATGGGCGGATACGGCTTCCTGCGCTTCTCGCTGCCGATGTTCCCGCTGGCGTCGGAGACGTTCGCGCCGCTGATCTTCACGCTCTCCGTCGTCGCCATCATCTACACCTCGCTGGTGGCGCTGATGCAGGAGGACATGAAGAAGCTGATCGCCTATTCGTCGGTCGCCCATATGGGCTTTGTCACCATGGGCATCTTCGCGATGAACCAGGAGGGCGTGCAGGGCGCGATGTTCCAGATGCTCAGCCACGGCCTGGTCTCGGGCGCGCTGTTCCTGTGCGTCGGCGTCATCTACGACCGCATGCATACGCGCGAGATCGACGCTTATGGCGGTCTGGTCAACAACATGCCGAAATACGCCACCGTGTTCATGATCTTTACCATGGCCAATGTCGGCCTGCCTGGCACCAGCGGCTTCGTCGGCGAGTTCCTGACCATGCTCGGCGTGTTCCGGGTCAACACATGGGTGGCCTTCTTCGCCGCCACCGGCGTGATCCTGTCGGCCGCCTACGCGCTCTGGCTCTACCGCCGCGTGATCTTCGGCGCGCTGACCAAGGAAAGCCTGAAGAACCTGCTCGACCTGTCGCCGCGCGAGAAGGCGATCATCTACCCGCTGGTGGTGCTGGTCATCTTCTTCGGCGTCTATCCGGCGCCGGTGTTCGACGCCACGGCGCAGTCGGTCAAGGCGCTCGTCACCAACGTCACCGCATCCATCAATTCCGCGCAGACCGCGGCGGCGAACTGACTGGGGAAACACCATGACGCCGGACCTTCTCTCCAGCCTTTCGCTCTCGACGCCGGAGCTGATCCTCGCCATCGGCGCGCTGGCGCTTTTGATGGTGGGCGCCTATTCGCGCTCCAACAACACGATGACGGTGACCGGGCTTGCGGTCGTGGTGCTGGTCGTCGCCGGCCTGTGGCTGGCCTTCTCCGGCGAGGGATCTGCCTATGGCAGCGCCTTCGTCCAGGATTCCTTCGGCCGCTTCATGAAAATGCTGGCGCTGATCGGCTCGGCGGTGACGCTCGTCATGTCGATGCGCTTCGCCAGGCAGGAGCATTTCGACAAGTTCGAATATCCGGTGCTGATCGTGCTCTGCACGCTCGGCATGATGCTGATGATCTCGGCCAACGGCATGATCGGGCTCTATCTCGGCCTCGAGCTGCAGTCGCTGGCGATCTATGTGCTGGCGGCGATCAATCGCGACAATCTCCGCTCGACCGAAGCGGGCCTCAAATACTTCGTCCTCGGCGCGCTGTCGTCCGGCATGCTGCTCTACGGCATCAGCCTCGTCTACGGCTATACCGGCAACACCGGCTTCCACGAGATCGCGACAGCGCTGGGCGGCGGCGAGCGGCAGCTAGGCCTCGTCTTCGGCCTGGTCTTCGTGCTCGCCGGCCTCGCCTTCAAGATCTCCGCCGTGCCCTTCCACATGTGGACGCCGGACGTCTATGAGGGTGCGCCGACCCCGATCACCGCTTTCCTCGCCGCCGCGCCGAAGATGGCGGCGATGGCGCTGATCGTGCGCGTCACCATGGGCGCCTTCAAGCCGATCGCCGCCGACTGGCAGCAGATCGTCGTCTTCATCTCGATCGCCTCGATGGCGCTCGGCGCCTTCGCCGCGATCGGCCAGACCAACATCAAGCGGCTGATGGCCTATTCCTCGATCGGCCATATGGGCTACGCGCTGGTCGGCCTTGCCGCCAACAGCCAGGCCGGCGTGCGCGGCGTCGTCATCTACATGCTGATCTATCTGGTGATGACACTCGGCACCTTCGCCTTCATCCTCGCCATGCGGCGCAAGGAGGGCAATGTCGAGCAGATCGGCGATCTCGCCGGCCTTGCCTCGACCAACCCGATCATGTCCACCATTCTCACCATCCTGATGTTCTCGCTGGCCGGCATTCCGCCGCTCGCCGGGTTCTGGGGGAAGTGGTACGTGTTCCTCGCTGCCATCAACGCGCATCTCTACGCGCTGGCGATCATCGGCGTGCTGGCCTCTGTGGTGGGTGCCTATTATTACCTGCGCATCATCAAGATCATGTGGTTCGATGAGCCTGTCGGCGGCTTCGTGCCGATGGCCAGCGAATTGCGCCTCGTGCTCGGCGTCAGCGGCGCCTTCGTGCTGTTCTACGTGCTGATCGGCGGGCCGATCGGCAGCTATGCCGAAGCCGCCGCCAAGACCTTCTTCTGACAGGATGGCATTTCGGCTGGCTCCAACCGCGGCGTCGGAGGGGTTCCGGCTCGAGGCCCATGACAGTGTCGGCTCGACCAACGCGCTGGCGCTGGAGCATGCGCGCGCCGGCGATCCCGGCAAGCTATGGGTGGTCTCGAAGAAGCAGGAAAGCGGACGCGGCCGGCGCGGCCGCGCCTGGGCGACGCCCGAAGGCAACCTGGCGGCAACATTGCTCCTGGTTCCGGGCGGCGAGCTCAAGCTTGCCGCGACGCTCGGCTTCGTCGCGGGGCTTGCCCTGGCGGACGCGCTCGATGCCATCGTCCCGCGAGGCCGGATCGCCGTCGGCCTCGATGGTGCCAGCGAAGGGCGCAACCGCTTCGAGCTGAAATGGCCGAACGACGTGCTCGCCTCCGGCGCCAAGCTCGCCGGCATCCTGCTGGAATCGGCGATGCTCGAAGGCGGCCGCTTTGCGGTAGCCGTCGGCATCGGCGTCAATGTCGTGGCGTATCCGGAGGATTTGCCTTATCCGGCGACGTCGCTGCAGGCGCTGGGCGCCAATTGCGACGCCGAGATGCTGTTCCTGGCGCTTTCGGACGCCTGGAGCGAGAATTTCAAATTGTGGGACGACGGGCGCGGCCTCGCCGCGATCAGGAAGCGCTGGCTGGCGCGCGCCGCCGGGCTCGGCGGCGAGGTTGCCGTCAGAATTGACGGCAATGTGGTGCGCGGCGTCTTCGAGACCATTGACGAGGACTGCCGTTTCGTGATCCGCGACGATGACGGATCTGTTCTGACGATCGCGGCCGGCGACGTACATTTCGGCGCGGTCGCCTCGGCGCGGGTGTAGTTTTGTTTTGCGCAATTTCGGACGGAAAATCGTGACACACTTTTCCTGGAATTGCGCTAACGGCTTGGCTTGAGCGGCCAGGAAGGAAAGATGCATGGCGAATAGAGAAAACGCCGAACTCGTGTTTGCGCCGCTTGGCGGTGTCGGCGAGATCGGCATGAACTTCGCCCTTTATGGCTACGGGCCGGCCGACGCGCGTGAGTGGATCGTCGTTGATGTCGGCGTCACCTTTCCCGATACCGCGCATCCGGGTGTCGATCTCATCCTGCCCGACACGCGCTTCATCGAGGAGAATCTCGACGGCCTGCGCGGCATCGTCATCACGCATGCGCATGAGGACCACTACGGCGCGCTGCTCGACATCTGGCCGAAGCTCAAGGTCCCGGTCTGGATGACGCCCTTCACCGCCGGCCTTCTCGAGGCCAAGCGGCAGGGCGAGCAGAATGCGCCAAAAATCCCAGCGACCGTCTACCGGGCTGGCGAGAAGTTCACGATAGGGCCGTTCGAGATCGAGGCCATTCCGGTGGCGCACTCGATCCCCGAGCCGATGTCGCTGGCGATCACCACACCGGCCGGCACGGTGATCCACACCGGCGACTGGAAGATCGACCCGGCGCCGACGATCGGCCCGAAGACCGACGAGGCGCGCTTCCGCGCCTATGGCGACAAGGGTGTGCTGGCGCTGATTTGCGATTCCACCAATGCGCTGAGGGAAGGGGAGTCGCCGTCGGAAGTGGCGGTCGGCGAGGGCCTCAAGGGCGTCATAGAGAAGGCCAAGGGCCGCGTCGCGGTCACCACCTTTTCCTCCAATGTCGGGCGCATCATCTCGATCGCCAGGGCGGCGCGCGATACCGGCCGGCAATGCCTGGTGCTCGGCCGCTCGCTGAAGCGCGTCATCGATGTCGCGACCGAGCTCGGCTACATGGACGGCCTGCCGGAATTCATTGCCGAGGAGGATTACGGCTACATCCCGCGCGAGAACCTGGTGATCATCTGCACAGGCAGCCAGGGCGAGCCGCTGGCGGCGCTGGCAAAGCTGTCGCGCGACGAAATGAAGTCGGTGGCGCTGACGGCCGGCGACACGGTGGTGTTTTCCTCGCGGACCATTCCCGGCAACGAGAAGGGGATCCTCGAGATCAAGAACCGGCTGATCGACCTCGGCATGAAGATCGTCGAAGACGGCGATGCGCTGGTGCACGTCTCCGGCCACCCGCGCCGCAGCGAATTGCGCAAGATGTATGAATGGGTGCGGCCGCAGATCGGTGTGCCGGTGCATGGCGAGGCGGCGCATCTGGTCGCGCAGGGCTCGTTGATGTCGATGTCGGGCATCGGCCAGGTGGCACAGGTGCGCGACGGCGATATGCTGAGGCTCTGGCCCGGTCCCGCCACGATCATCGACCAGGTGCCGTTCGGCCGCCTCTACAAGGATGGGCTCTTGATCGGCTCCGACCAGGCGATGGGCATACGCGACCGGCGCAAGCTGTCCTATGCCGGCCACGTCGCGGTCAATGTCGTGCTCGACGAGAAATACGAGCTCGCGGGCGATCCGGACCTTGTGGCGATCGGCGTCGCCGAGGCCGATGCCAGCGGCGAGACGCTGGAGGACCTGATGCTCGATGCGGCAATCGGCGCGGTGGACTCCATCCCCCGCCAGCGCCGAAAAGACCTCGATCTTGTGCAGGAAGCGGTACGCCGCGCCGTACGCGGCGCCGCCAACGAAGCCTGGGGCAAGAAGCCGCTGGTGACGGTATTCGTCACGCGGTGACGAATAAGGGAATAGGGGAGTAGGGCAGTAGGGAAGCACGAGTTTTCTTCAGTCTTGTTTTTCCCTACTCCCTTACTGCCCTACTCCCTTACTTCCCTAAAGCGGAGCGCTTTATGCTCGGACGCCTGAACCATGTCGCGCTTGCCGTGCCGGACCTGACCGCGGCGGCAGCCGCGTATCGCGATAGGCTGGGCGCCAGGCTCAGCGAACCGCAGGCGTTGCCGGAGCATGGCGTGACGGTGGTGTTCGTCGATGTCGGCAACACCAAGATAGAGTTGCTCGAGCCGCTGGGCGATGCTTCGCCCATTGCCGCATTCCTGGAGAAGAATCCTTCGGGCGGCATGCATCACGTCTGCTACGAGGTGGACGACATCCTCGCCGCGCGCGATCATCTCAAGGCGAGCGGCGCGCGTGTGCTCGGCGACGGCAATCCCAAGACCGGCGCCCATGGCAAGCCGGTGCTGTTCCTGCATCCCAAGGACTTCTTCGGCACGCTGGTCGAACTGGAGCAGGCATGAACTGGATTTCGTTTGTCGCGTTGTTCTTCGTCACCTGGTGGCTGGTGCTGTTTGCGGTGCTGCCGTTCAGCCTGCGCACGCAGGACGAGGACCATGATGTCACGCTCGGCACCGTTTCGAGCGCGCCGCGCGGGCCTCATATGCTGCGCGCGGCGATCCGAACGACGATCGTCACGGCGATCGTCCTCGGCATTTTCTACGGCCTGACGAGAGGACTGGGCCTGAGCCTCGACGATATCCCGCACATCGTGCCGGACTTTAGTCATACTGCCGGCCGCTAAAGTCCTATTCAGTTTCCGCAAGTATTGATCAGCCGACACGCGCTTTGGTTGAAATCGGAAGCCGGCTTCCGATTTTGGCGGCTAGCTGTGAGTAATGCTGTTTGGCAGGTCGCGCTGCTAAGCAGATGATTGCACAAAAAAAATGCAAGGCACGAGGCCTTGCAATTTAAACGCGTCCGATCTGTTTCCGGTGTCCGGCGGCAGCGAGTTACCGCGCCTAGATCGCATCCTCCCAAGACTTTGACCGCGTAGGAGAGCAGATTTTTCTCCGCCCTCTCGGTTATCGGCGCACACTAGACCAAGGCAGGTGAAAATGTCACGAAGAATTTTGCCTCCAAACGGGCAATATCGTGCTGCACTGCACAATAGTGCGGCAGGGCTTGCTTGTGAATCGATCAAATTGAAGGAATCGGCATTTTGCGGCCTAAAGCGCGTCGCGGCGGGACAGATTCAGGCGACGCGCTCCCAAAACCGCTGCGCACTTTTGGGCGACATGCATTAAGCAGCCTTTTTTGGTCAGGTGCAGAAGGCCCAACACTTTGGAGCGCTCGGGTTTCCATTCCGTCATGAAATGGCTATGAAGCCCGGGCAAGCAGCCTCGGTTGCACCGATTCCGGCGCCGCCATCCTCACTTACGGACCATTCCATGCGTTTGTCGCGCTATTTCCTGCCCATTCTGAAAGAAAATCCTCGCGAGGCCGAGATCGTCTCGCATCGGCTGATGCTGCGCGCCGGCATGATCCGCCAGCAAGGGCAGGGCAGCTTCTCCTGGCTGCCGCTCGGCAAGCGCGTGCTTGACAAGGTCTGCCAGATCATCCGCGAGGAGCAGAACCGGGCGGGCGCGCTGGAGATCCTGATGCCGACCATCCAGTCGGCGGACCTCTGGCGTGAGAGCGGCCGTTACAACGACTACGGCAAGGAGATGCTGCGCATCAAGGATCGCCAGGACCGCGACATGCTCTACGGTCCGACCAACGAGGAAATGGTCACCGAGATCTTCCGCGCCTACGTCAAGTCCTACAAGGACCTGCCGCTCAATCTCTACCACATCCAGTGGAAGTTCCGCGACGAGGTGCGTCCCCGCTTCGGCGTCATGCGCAGCAGAGAGTTCCTGATGAAGGATGCCTACTCCTTCGATCTCGATTTCGAAGGCGCGAGGGCCGCATACAACCGCATGTTCGTGTCCTACCTCAGGACGTTCACGCGCATGGGACTGCAGGCCATTCCGATGCGCGCCGACACCGGCCCGATCGGCGGCGACCTCAGCCACGAGTTCATCATCCTGGCCGAGACTGGCGAGAGCCAAGTGTTCTGCGACCGCGCCTATCTATCGCTCGACGTGCCCGGCGCGGACACGAACTTTTCCAACGATGCCGAGATCGACGGCATCGTGAAGAAATGGACGACGCCTTACGCCGCCACCGACGAGATGCATGACGAAGCCGCCTGGGCGAACGTCCCCGATGGCGACAGGCTCTCGGCGCGCGGCATCGAGGTCGGCCATATCTTCCATTTCGGCGAGAAATATTCGAAGCCGATGGGCGCCAAAGTGACCGGGCCTGACGGCAAGGACCATTTCGCCTCGGGCGGCTCCTATGGCATCGGCCCGTCGCGACTGGTCGCGGCGATCATCGAGGCCAGCCATGACGAGAACGGCATCGTCTGGCCGGAAGCGGTGGCGCCGTTCGATATCGGCCTGATCAACATGAAGGTGGGCGACGCCGAGTGCGATCGCGTCTGCGACGAGCTTTACTCGGCGCTGAGTGCTGCCGGCAAGGACGTGCTCTATGACGACACCGAACAGCGGCCCGGCGGCAAGTTCGCCACCGCGGACCTGATCGGCCTTCCCTGGCAGGTGATCGTCGGCCCGCGCGGCGTGGCCGCCGGCGAAGTCGAGATCAAGAACCGCCGGAGCGGCGAGCGCGAAACGCTGCCGATCGCGGAAGCCAAGAAGCGCCTGGGTATCGCCTGATGAGCGAGGCGGCTGCAGCCCGATCGCCGGCAGGCGCCTTTTCAGGCTTCGAGCGTATGGTGGCATGGCGCTACCTGCGCTCGCGCCGCAAGGAGACGGTGATCTCGGTCATCGCCTCGATCTCCTTCCTCGGCATCATGCTGGGCGTGGCGACGCTGATCGTCGTCATGGCGGTGATGAATGGTTTTCGCGCCGAGCTTCTTACACGCATTCTCGGTGTCAACGGCCATCTGATCGCGCAGCCGCTCGATTCGCCGCTGGAGGACTACGCCCAGGTGGCGAGCCGTATCAACGGTGTTGCCGGTGTCAAATACGCCATACCGCTGATCGACGGGCAGGTGCTGGCGCAAGGCAATGTCGGCGGCGGCGCCGGCGCGCTGGTGCGCGGCATTCGCGCGGAAGACCTCGGCAAGATCTCGATCGTTTCCAGCAACATCAAGCAGGGCACGCTCGACGGTTTCGACACCGGCGATGGCGTGGCGATCGGCAAGCGCATGGCCGAGAATCTGGGGCTGGTGCTCGGCGACACCATCACGCTGATCTCGCCGGAAGGCGACGTCACGCCGCTCGGCACGACGCCGCGCATGAAGGGCTACAAGGTGGCGGCGATCTTCGAGGTCGGCATGTCGGAGTATGACAGCTCGATCGTCTATATGCCGTTCTCGGAAGCGCAGCTCTATTTCAACATGGACGGGCGGGCGCAGACGGTCGAGATCTATGTCGACAATCCCGACAATGTCGATGCGCTGAAGCCGCAGGTGGAACAGGCGGCGCAACGGCCGATCGAGCTCGTCGACTGGCGCCAGCGCAACGAGACCTTCTTCTCGGCGCTGCAGGTCGAGCGCAACGTCATGTTCATGATCCTGACGCTGATCGTGCTGGTGGCGGCGCTCAACATCATCTCCGGCCTCGTCATGCTGGTGAAGGACAAGGGCCACGACATCGCCATCCTGCGCACGATGGGCGCCTCGCGCGGCGCGATCCTGCGCATCTTCCTGATGACGGGCGCGGCGATCGGCGTCACCGGCACCATCGCCGGCGTGCTGCTCGGCGTCGTCATCTGCCTCAACATCGAATCGATCCGCCAGTTCTTCTCCTGGATGACGGGTAGGATCCTGTTCAACCCCGAGCTCTATTTCCTCAGCCAGCTGCCGGCGAAAATGGATGCGCGCGAGACCACCTATGTCGTCATCATGGCGCTCGGCCTATCCTTCATCGCGACCGTGTTTCCGGCCTGGCGGGCGGCCCGGCTCGATCCGGTCGAAGCCCTGAGGTACGAGTGATGGCCGAAGCCATTATCGAGCTCAAGGGCGTCGAGCGGCACTATGTCCAGGGGCCGCGCAAGCTCACCATTCTGAACGGCGCCGACTTCTCGCTCAGACGCGGCGAGATGGTGGCGCTGGTGGCGCCGTCGGGCAGCGGCAAGTCGACGCTCCTGCATACTGCGGGACTGCTGGAGCGTCCGGACGCCGGCGACGTGATCCTCAGCGGCCGGGCCTGCGGCAGGCTCTCCGACGAGGAACGCACAGCGATCCGCCGCAACGATATCGGCTTCGTCTATCAGTTCCATCATCTGCTGCCGGAATTCTCGGCGCTCGAAAACATCATGATGCCGCAACTGATCAAGGGACTTCCTCCCAAGGAGGCGTCGGAGCGGGCGGCACAGCTGCTCGATTACATGCAGATCGGCAAGCGCGCGCAGCACCGTCCGGCCGAGCTCTCGGGCGGCGAGCAGCAGCGCGTGGCAATAGCGCGCGCCGTCGCCAATGCGCCGCTGGTGCTTCTCGCCGACGAGCCGACGGGCAACCTCGATCCGACGACCGCCTCCTATGTCTTCGACGCGCTGGAGGCGCTGGTCAGGCAGTCGGGGCTGGCGGCGTTGATCGTCACGCACAATCACGAACTCGCCTCGCGCATGGACCGGCGGGTGACGCTGGCCGAGGGGAAGGTCGTGCCGCTTTAGGGTGTGTGTCTCCCGACGTCGTCATCCTAGGGCGGAGCGACGCGAAGCGGAGCGAAGACCCTAGGATCCATGCCGTTACCTCTGCCGAAGAATGCAACGCTGCAGAATGGGGCAGAGGTTGGCTCCTTGGGAGCCTTTTTCTGCATCGCAGTATCGCCTCTATATCACGGCATGGATTCTAGGGTCTGCGCGCGTCGCTTCGCTCCTTGCTCCGCCCTAGAATGACAAAGCGGTGGGTGTGTTGGCCAATCGCAAAGGGCCGTGTTCTGCCCGCGTAGCAACCTCATCAACCTTTCCTTAACCGTGCCCAAACGGATCGCCGGGATTCGCCCGGCGCGTCGCTCCCTGATCGTTGACATTCGAACAAAATTAGAACAAATTACGAACATATCAACAACAGGAGAGAGTTATGGCCGATCTGGTTCAGGATGTCGTCTCGCTGGTTTGCATGAGCACCTTCCTCATTTCCATGGCGATCTGGATTGGCGCCATGTGATCGGGCGGCTCGCCGCCGCTTGCCCCGGGGGCAAGGGTCCGCCCTCTGTTTGGAGCAGGCAAGAGCCCGCCCTGGGACGGGCAAGAGCCCACCCCTTGTTAAGTCTTTCTTGGCCGCGCCGCCGCTAGGCTGGTTTCCGAAACTGGAGCCAAAGGCAGTGTCGGTCATCGTCACGGTCACCCTCGTGGCCGGAAATCTCGGACTGATCTTTCTTTTGATGACGGCGCCGCTCGGGCGGCGCACGGTTCGCGTCAGCCGTCTTGTGGCGGCTGACGTGAACCGCCTCTGGCAGGCGCTTTGGCCGTTCGGCAGCGATGCCGGCTGGTCGGGTGAAATCCTCTCCGCCGAACCGCTGGACGGCGAGGGGACGGCACTGATCAAACTGTCCTGGGAAGGGCGCGATGGCCGGCCGATCGAGCGCAAGGCACGGTTCGACGACGTGGTGGAAGGCAGGCGCTTCTCGATGCGGGTCATCGAGGACACGGCGCTCGATTCCTCGTTCTGGGCCAATTATCGCGAAACCGCCGAGCTCGTCCCAGAAGGGGATGGAACGCGGGTCACGCTTACACAAACCGATCGCTATCGCGGGTTCGCCTTCCTGATCTTCCGCTTCTTCGCCATGCGCCGCGAGCTCGCCAAGCTGCAAGTCTGGGCGAGAACCGGAACCTATCGCAAGGGCGGCTGGTTCGAGCATCCGGTGAGCCAGATCGGTTTCGCTCTGCTTTCGGCCTTCATCCTGTGGCCGTTCTTCGGGCTCAATCCCGGCGGGCTGGCGCTGGCCGCCATCCTGACCTCGGTGGTCGCCCTGCACGAGCTTGGCCATATGGCGGCGTTCCGCCTCACCGGGCATCGCCAGGCGCGGATGATCTTCATCCCGCTGCTCGGCGGCATCGCCATGGGCGGCAGGCCCTATGACAGTCGCTTCGAGGTCGCCTTCGTGGCGTTGATGGGCGCGGGCTTCTCCGCCTTCCTGGTGCCTCCCCTGATCGCCGCCAGCGGCCTTGCCGGCAGCGAAGGGCATCGCCTTGCGGCAATGCTGCTGGCGACGCTTGCCGGCTGCGCCTCGCTGTTCAACATCGCCAATCTGGTGCCGGTGTGGAAGTTCGACGGCGGCCAGGTGCTGCGCCAGATCTGTCCGGGGCCGCTCGCGCTGGCGCTGGCGTCCTTCCTGCTCTTGTCCGCGCTGCTGGCGCTCGGCTGGCGCGCCGGTTTCTCGCCCAGCTTCCTGCTCATTGCCGGCGCGGTGTTTTCGATGCTGAGCCTGCTCACCGTCGGAAGCGGCGTGAAGCCGCGTCATGAGCTGAAGCCGATCCGGACCTTCGACCGCTTGGCCATGGCCGGCGCGCTGCTCGCGGTCTTTGCCATTCACGGCTATGGCGTGCTCTGGGCCTCCGCGCAACTGATGTAGTTGTGGTCAGCCCGTCTTTCGGTCCAGATCGGCGACTGGGACCGCTGCAGGGCCGAACACGTCCTCGAAGGCGGATTTCAGCGCGACGTCGAGGTCGGCCATGGTCACCGGCAGGCCGAGGTCGACAAGGCTGGTGACGCCGTGGTCCGAGACGCCGCAAGGCACGATGCCGCTGAAATGACCGAGCTCCGGCTCGACATTGATGGCGATGCCGTGAAAACTCACCCAGCGCCTGAGCCTGATGCCTATTGCCGCGATCTTGTCCTCGGCGGGCGAGCCGTCCGGCAGGGCGGGGCGATCCGGCCGCACCACCCAGACGCCGACCCGGTCCTCGCGCCGCTCGCCGCGCACGTTGAAGGCGGCGAGCGTGCCGATGATCCATTCTTCGAGCGCCGCCACGAAGGCGCGGACATCCTCGCGCCGGCGCTTCAAGTCCAACATCACATAGGCCACACGCTGGCCGGGGCCGTGATAGGTGTATTCGCCGCCTCGGCCCGCGGCGAATACCGGGAAACGGTCGGGCTCGATCAGGTCCTCGATGCGCGCGCTGGTTCCGGCCGTATAGAGCGGCGGATGCTCGACCAGCCAGACCATCTCGCCGGCGGCGCCGCTGCGGATCGCCTCGGCGCGCGCTTCCATGAAGGCGAGCGCATCAGGATAGGGGGTCAAGCCGGGCTCGATCACCCATTCGACCGGCGCCGAACCGGGAAGGGGCAGAAACGACGTGGCGATCTGGCTGCGGTCTGTCATGGCGCGTCTCTTCTGAGGCGCGCCATGGTTGGAACCGGATCCAGGCGGGCTCAGATTATGTGTTTGCACCCCAAAAATCCGTCAGCGGCTTCGGGCGATGTGCAATTGCCCCTCATATGGCGGCAATCGACAAAAACGTCCAGTTCCGCCGGCTCGCGGCAAGGCTGTGAGGCATTGTGCCAGATGCTTTGTCCGATGCATGTCGTCCTCCCAAAACCGCACCGCACTTTTGGGCGACATACATTAGCGAATATTCCGCACGGCGCACTTGTTTCGCCGGAAACGATTTGCTACAGGCCCCGGGCCGGACGGTTCCGGCTCCTACCACGTGCGGTCGTGGCGGAATTGGTAGACGCGCAGCGTTGAGGTCGCTGTGGGGCAACCCGTGGAAGTTCGAGTCTTCTCGACCGCACCAAGTTCTTCCGACAAGACCGTTTCTGATCCGCCGGCAGGACCTGCGCCAGCGATCAATATCGCGGGCTTCCGACTGCTTTTGGAGGCTGAAACGGTAACGGCGGCGTGTCATGCAGACCTCGCCGCCGCACTCGCAATCCTGCTCGATCAGAGCGTCAGGCCGCCTTCTTCGTCCGCGCCAGCGTATCGGCCACGACCTCGCCGAACGAGGCCGGAGTCGGCACGATCACGACGCCGGCATCCTTCAGGATCTCGACCTTTTCCTGCGCCGACTCGCCGAAGGCCGAGATGATCGCGCCGGCATGGCCCATGCGGCGGCCCTTCGGCGCCGAAAGGCCGGCGATGTAGGCGATCAGCGGCTTCCTCATATTGTCGCGCGCCCAGATCGCGGCTTCGGCTTCCTGCGGTCCGCCAATCTCGCCGATCATCACCACGGCGTCGGTGTCCTCGTCGCGCTCGAAGAGCTGGAGGATGTCCTTGAAGGACGAGCCGTTGATCGGATCGCCGCCGATGCCGACGCTGGTCGACACGCCGATGCCGAGCGCCTTCATCTGCGAGGCCGCCTCGTAGCCCAGAGTGCCGGAGCGCCCGACGATGCCGACGCGGCCGGGCAGATAGATGCTGCCCGGCATGATGCCCATCAGCGCCTGTCCGGGCGTGATGACGCCGGCGCAGTTCGGCCCGACCAGCCGCATGCGGTCCTCGAAGCGATAGCGGCGCATGTAGCGCTTGACCTGCATCATGTCCTGCGAGGGGATGCCGTCGGTGATGCAGACGCAGAGCTTTATGCCGGCGTCGGCCGCTTCCATGATCGAATCGGCGGCGAAGGGCGGCGGCACGAAGACGATGCTGGCTTCGGCGCGGGTCTCGCGCACCGCGCCCTTGACGGTGTTGAAGACAGGCAGGCCGAGATGCGTCTGGCCGCCCTTGCCGGGGGTAACGCCGCCGACCAGCTTGGTGCCGTAGCGCTTCATGTCCTCGGCGTGGAAGCTGCCGATCTTGCCGGTGAACCCTTGCACGATGACGCGCGTGCTGCGGTTGAGCAGGATTGCCATTTCTCGACCTCCCTCAGGCTGCTTTTTTGTTCTTGGCGGCCGCGCGCCAGGCGGCGACGGCTTTCTCTGCGGCTTCGGCCAGCGTGTCGGCGACGATCACCTTCTCGCCGGAATCGGCCAGGATGCGGCGTCCTTCCTCAACCTTGGTGCCGGAGAGCCGCACCACCAGCGGCACATCGACGCCGACCTCGCGGATCGCCTTGATGACGCCCTCGGCCACCCAGTCGCAGCGGTTGATGCCGGCAAAGATGTTGACCAGGATGGTCTCGACCTGTCTGTCGCCGAGCACGGCGCGGAAGGATTTCGCCACACGCTCGGGGGAGGCGCCGCCGCCGATGTCGAGGAAGTTGGCCGGCTCGCCACCGGCGATCTTGATCATGTCCATCGTCGCCATGGCGAGGCCGGCGCCGTTGATGATGCAGCCGATATTGCCGTCCAGCCCGACATAGGAGAGGCCGCGGTCGCTGGCGAAAGTCTCACGCGGGTCTTCCTGGCTCTTGTCGCGCAGCTCGGAAATTTCCGGGCGGCGGAACAGCGCGTTCTCGTCGAAGGACATTTTGGCGTCGAGCGCGACGAGGCTGCCGTCGCGGGTCACCACCAGCGGATTGATCTCCAGCATCGAGGCGTCATAGTCGCGGAACACCTGGTAGCAGCCGAGGATGGTTTCGGTGGCCTTGCCGATCAAGTTGCTCTCAAGGCCGAGGCCGAAAGCGATCTCGCGCGCCTGGAACCCCTGCATGCCGACGCCGGGATCGACGGTGGCGCGGATGATGGAATCCGGCTTCTTTTCGGAAATGTCCTCGATCTCCATGCCGCCGGCGGCCGACGCCACGATCATGACGCGCTCCTCCTTTCGGTCGAGCACGAAGCCGAGATAGAGTTCCTGCGCGATGTCGACCGCTTCCTCGAGATAGAGGCGCGAGATCAGCTTGCCGCGTGGGCCGGTCTGCTGGGTCACCAGCTTGCGGCCGAGCATGGCTTCCGCCGCGCTGGAGATCTCCTCGTCGTTGGAGCACAGCTTGATGCCGCCGGCCTTGCCGCGCGCGCCGGAATGAACCTGCGCCTTCAGCACCCATCTCGAGCCGCCGATCTCGCGCGCCCGGTAGGTCGCCTGCTCGGGGCTGTAGGCAAGCCCGCCGCGAGGCACATGCACGCCGTGACGGGCGAGCAGTTCCTTGGCCTGGTATTCGTGAATGTCCATCTTGTCCTCCCGGTAATTCTTTAATGCGCCGCGCCATGCGCCTGGCCGGCGCGCTCGATCGCCTCGCTCACCACCAGCACGTTGCGCGCCATGCGCTCGGACGCGGCGTCGATCATCTTGCCGTCGAGCGCGGCGGCACCCTTGCCGAGCGCCTCCGCCTCCTTCAGCACCTCGAGGATGCGCCGGGCGCGCGTCACCTCCTTTTCCGGCGGCGAGAACACATCGTTGGCCAAAGCGATCTGCGAGGGATGGATCGCCCATTTGCCTTCGATGCCGAGTGCCGCGGCACGCCTGGCGGCGGCCGTGTAGCCTTCGGGATCGGAGAAATCGCCGAACGGCCCGTCGATGGCGCGCAAGCCATAGGCCCGGCAGGCGACCGTCATCCGCGACAGCGCGAAATGCCACTGGTCGCCGGGGTAGTCGGGGTTCAAGCCGCCGATGTTGACGGTGCGCGCCTTGTTGCTGGCGGCATAGTCGGCGACGCCGAAATGCATCGCCTCCAGGCGGCCGGGCGTGGCGGCGATCGCCTCGACATTGGCCATGCCGAGCGCCGTCTCGATCAAGGCTTCGAGGCCGACGCGGGTCTTATAACCCTTGGCCATCTCGATCTGGTTGACCATGGCCTCGACCATATAGAGGTCGGCCGGAACGCCTACCTTCGGCACCAGGATGGTGTCCAGACGGTCGCCGGCCTGTTCCATGACATCGACCACGTCGCGGTACATGTAATGGGTGTCGAGGCCGTTGATGCGCACCGAGACGGTCTTGCCCTTGGCGCGCCAGTCGATGTCGTTCAGCGCCTGGATGATGTTCTTGCGGGCGCGCTCCTTGTCCGGCGGCGCGACGGCGTCCTCGATGTCGAGGAAGACGAAGTCGGCGGCGCTGCTCGCCGCCTTGTCGATCATTTCCGGGCTGGAGCCTGGAACCGCCAGCTCGCTGCGCTGGAGCCTGAGCTTCTTGAGGTGGTTGATGGTGTGGCTCATCGTCCGCTCCTCACGCCGCCTCGGCGACCGGCATTGCGGCGGTGCGCCGGAAGTGGTCGATCGCGGCCGCCACGCCGGAGCCCGGCGCCAGGCGCACGCCGCAATCGAGCAGCGCCATTTCGGCCGCCGACAGCGAGGCGCAGACCATCACCTCGTTCAGCCAGCCGAGATGGCCGATGCGGAAGACCTTGCCGAACACCTTGTTGAGGCCACCGCCGAGCGATGTCTGGTAGGTGCGGTAGGCGCGCTTGACGACGTCGCCGCTGTCGATGCCTTCCGGCACCAGGATCGCGCTCACCGTGTCGGAGTGCCATTGCGGCGCCTTGGCGCAGAGCTTCAGCCCCCAGGCGTCGACCGCCTTGCGCACGCCCTCGGCCAGGCGATGGTGGCGGGCGAAGATGTTGTCCAGCCCTTCCTCGGCGATGAGGTCGAGCGAGGCGCGCAGGCCGCGCAGCAACTGCGTGGCGGGCGTGTAGGGGAAGTAGCCGGCGTCATTGGCGCGGATCATGTCCTCGAAGGAGAAGTAGCAGCGCTGGTGGGTCGCAACCCGCGACGCGGCCAGCGCCTTGTTGCTGACCGACAGGAAGCCGAGGCCGGCCGGCAGCATGAAGCCTTTCTGCGAACCGCTCACCGCGCAGTCGACACGCCATTCCTCCTGGCGGAAGTCGATCGAGCCGATCGAGGACACGCCGTCGACGAAGAGAAGCGCAGGGTGGTTCACGGCGTCGAGCGCGGCGCGGCAGCCGGCGACGTCGCTGGTGACGCCGGTCGCGGTTTCGTTCTGCGTGCAGAACACCGCCTTGATGCGGTGCGCCTTGTCCGCCCGCAGTCTCTCGGCATAGAGGTCGAGCGGGACGCCCGTTCCCCATTCGCAGTCGATGACGTCGACGTCGAAGCCGAGGCGCTCGGCCATGTCGACCCACAGATGCGAGAACTGGCCGAAGCGCGACATCAGCACCCGGTCGCCGGGGTTGAGCACGTTGGTCATCGCCGCCTCCCAGGCGCCGGTGCCTGACGATGGATAGATGAAGACGCGGCCGGTCTCGTTCTTGAAAACTCGCTTGATGTCCTCGAACAGCGGCAGCGTGAGATTGGGGAAGGAGGCGGCGCGCATGTCCTCCATCGGCAGGTTCATGGCCTGCCGGACCTCTTCGGGAATATTGGTGGGTCCTGGGATGAAAAGATGGGTGAACCCAGCCATGCGCGAACTCCTCCGATCGTTGGGATTGTTCGGGGAGTGTCGTTGGGGCGGCGTGTCGCAACAACACCTTGCCGGGTAAGTTGTCGCCGCGCGCGGGTAGGGCGGACCTACCCGGGCTCCCTACCCGAAAGGCGACTTGGAGGTGCGGCGCTTCTCGTTCGCATAGAGCGCGACCGCCATGGCGCGGTTGCGCACATCGAGCTTGTCGTAGAGATTCTTGAGGTGGTACTTCACCGTGTTTTCCGAGATCCCCGTCCGGGTCGCGATCTGGAGATTGGTCCAGCCATCGGAAAGCACCGCGAGCAGCTCGCGCTCACGCACGGTGAGCTGCGACAGCGGCGTGTCGTTGACCTTGTTGATGTCGATATAGGGGATGCAGATGCGCCCATGCGCGACCGCCAGGATCGTCTCGAAGATGATCGGCGGATCGTCGAACTGGAAGCAATAGCCCTGGGCACCGAGGCGCACGCACTGCTTCAGGATGCCGATGTCATGATCGTTGGAAAAGACCGTGATGCGCAGGTCGAGCTTGCGGTTCTGGACTTCCGCCAGGATATCGGCGCCATCCATGTCGGCGAGCCTCCAGCCGATGACGGCGACGTCGAAGCTGGTGTCCGCCGCCAGCTCGAGGAATTGCATGCCGCTCTGCACGGAACTCACCAGCTCGAAACGGCCATCGCATTCGAGCATCTCGCGGAGCGCCGACACGACGAGCGGATTGCGTTCGGCAACGACGACGCGCACGCGCCTCGAGCCAACTGCTTCGTTCGTTTTCCGGGACTTGAGGTCCAAGGCCTGCCGCTTGTCCTTTCGATCTTGCAACTTGCCGGCCACTCAGGACCTGGATCATGACAATTCTGCCGCAACCGCAGGGGCGCGCTCTTTCCGCTGCGACATGCGCTGTCGCGCCGGCTGAAGCCGAAAATTGTCCTGCCGTCAGATCGCTTGGAAGGCGTCACGGGACATATTTCACTGAATATTCCGCATGCTAGCGCAACGATTTCGCAAGACGAATCGCTTCACGGCTCTATCTGCCGCATTGGCATCGGATTTCCCCGAAAAGCGGTTTCCACTTTCGGGACTCATGCTCTAGACCTTGATTTTGCACCATTTCCGGATTCCTGTTGGCGGAGGCGCTGGTGGAAGCCCAGGACACAGAGACGACCGGCGCCAGGGCCGCCGACGAGCACCACGCCGACATCTACGGCGAGGACGGCGCCGTCCGCTCCTCTTTCCTTGCCCAGATCGGCGCGGCGATCGCGGACCGTGACACGCTCACTTTAAAGCGCGAGGTCGACGATCTGCACCAGTCGGAACTGGGCGATCTGCTGGAGGCGCTGCATCCCGAACAGCGCCGGGCCTTGGTCGAGCTGCTCGGCTCCGATTTCGACTTTTCCGCGCTGACCGAGGTCGATGAGGCGATCCGCCTCGACATCGTCGACAATTTGCCCAACGAGCAGATCGCGCAGGCGGTGCAGGAGCTCGATTCCGACGACGCCGTCTACATCCTCGAGGATCTCGACCAGGAGGACCAGGAAGAGATCCTCTCGCAACTGCCCTTCACCGAACGCATCAGGCTGAGGCGCTCGCTCGACTATCCGGAAGAGACGGCCGGCCGGCGCATGCAGACGGAGTTCGTCGCCGTGCCGCCGTTCTGGACGATCGGCCAGACCATCGACTACATGCGTGAGGACAAGAACCTTCCGGAGCGCTTCAGCCAGATCTTCGTCATCGACCCGAGCTTCAAGCTGCTCGGCGCCATCGACCTCGACCAGATCCTGCGCACCAAGCGGGCTGTAAAGGTCGAGGAGGTGATGCACGAGACCCGGCATGCCATCCCGGCCACCATGGACCAGGAAGAGGCGGCGCGGGAATTCGAGCAGTACGACCTGCTCTCTGCAGCCGTGGTCGACGAGAACGACCGGCTGGTCGGCGTGCTCACCATCGACGACGTCGTCGACGTCATCCAGCAGGAAGCGGAGGAAGACCTGCTGCGCATGGGCGGCGTCGGCGACGAAGAGCTGTCCGATACCGTGCTGGCGACATCGCGCTCGCGCGTGCCGTGGCTGCTCGTCAATCTGCTGACGGCGTTCCTGGCGGCGTCGGTGATCGGCCTGTTCGACCGCACGATCGAGCATATCGTGGCGCTGGCGGTGCTGATGCCGATCGTCGCCGGCATGGGCGGCAATGCCGGGTCGCAGACCATGACGGTGACCGTGCGCGCGCTGGCGACGCGGGATCTCGACATCTACAATGCAGCCCGCATCATCCGGCGCGAGGTGGGTGTGGGTTTCATCAACGGCATCGTGTTCGCCGTGCTGATCGGCATGGTCGCCGGGATCTGGTTCCATGACCCCAATCTCGGCGGCATCATCGCCGCAGCGATGATCATCAACATGTTCGCCGCGGCGCTGGCAGGCATCCTGATCCCGTTGCTGCTCGACCGCTTCAAGATCGATCCGGCGGTGGCCTCGGCCGTCTTCGTAACCACCGTCACCGACTGTGTCGGCTTCTTTGCTTTCCTTGGGCTGGCCACCTGGTGGTTCAGCATTCGCTAAAGCAATCGAGCGCCGTCAATTGACTTTTACGTAAATGCCGTGCGACGTTGCCTCGGGGTCAAGTGCCGATTCCAGCACATGACGGGGTTTGATCGGAGGAAGGGCGACGCTCCAGCTTGGCGATGCCTGGACGTTTGGGCGTGGGAGCGAGAATGCGGGAATATTACACGATCACCGAACTGACACGCGAGTTCGACGTGTCGACCCGGACGTTGCGGTTCTACGAGGATGAGGGGCTCGTGCAGCCGATCAGGCGTGGCCGCACCCGGCTGTTCCGCCCCTCCGACCGGCATCTCATCCGTCAGATCATGCGCGGCAAGCGGCTCGGCTTCTCGATCGCCGAGATCCGAGAGATCATCCAGATGTACAAGGAGCCGCCGGGCGAGGTCGGCCAGCTCAAGCTGATGATCAGGCGCATCGAGGAAAAGCGCGAGGACCTGCGGCAGAAGCGGCGCGATCTCGAGGAAACGCTCGCCGAGCTCGACCAGGCCGAGGAGTCCTGCGTGGAGCGGCTGGCGGAACTTGGTGTGAATACTTGAGGCTTAGAGCCGGCGATTGCAGGGCTACTATCGCAAGGATCCGAGATTAGCCGAAGCTTTTGAACTTCGTCATCCCAGGGTGGAGCAGCCGCGAAGCGGCGTCGCGGAGACCCTGGGATCCACGCCGTTACCTTGATCATGGAGCACAGCGGAGCAGAATTCTGAACCGTTGCAACGCCTTAGCGTCACGGCATGGATCCTAGGGTCTGCACTGCGTCGCTTCGCTCCTTGCTTCGCCCTAGGATGACGACGTCGCAGACGCTTCTGCTAATCACTAAGGTGTGCGACCTGCCTGCACCCGCAACCTTCATTGCGGACGCAGCCTCAAATCCAGCGCCGGACCCGCTTGGCGTAATCCCGATATTTCTTGCCGAACTTTGCCGTCAGCATCCTTTCCTCCTTCTCGATCGCCATCTTCTGCGTCGCGAAGGCGGCGAGGAAGGCGAAGATCAGGAACCAGGCGATACCGGTGATGAAGGCGACGCCGATCAACAGCAGCGTGTTGGCGAGATACATCGGATTGCGGGTGATGCCGAAGGGGCCGGACGTCACCAGATGGTCGGGCTCGGCATTGGGATTGAGCGTCGTTTTCGCGCGCACCATGGTGCGGATCGCCGTGACCCAAAGTGCTGCGACGCCGAAGAGCGCCACCCAGCCGGCGCCGACCAGTATGTCGCCGAAGATGTCGCCGATCCAGGGTAGCGGGTAGAGCATGCCGAGCACGACGCTGAGCGCGATCGCCACGACATAGATCACGGGCGGCCAGGGGATGATCCCATGCTTCGGCTGGGTGTCGGTCATTGCTGTCCTCCCTCCATCGTGCTTTCCGTCGCCGCGGTGCAGGTGCTCGCGAGATCGGCAAGATGCGACTTCCAGATGCTGGTCTGGTCGTTGCTGTAAAGCTTGTCGAGAGACCCTTCGTCCTTCAGCGTGTCCAGCATGCAGCCACAATAGCTGGAACAGAACGTCGTGTCCCGCTGCTGTTCGCAGGACGTCTGGCAGGCTTTCAGGAAGCCGGCGTCCTTGTCTTGCGGCGGTGCCGGCATGACCTGCGAAAGCAGCCAGACCGAGCCGAACAGTACCGGCTGGTGGATGAGGTAGAAGGCGAGGCTGTGTCGGCCGATGAAGGTGAAGGGGTTCGACCAGCGGCCGGGGATCCAGTTCCCCAGCCGGGCGAGAAGCCCGGAGGCCGAAGCGAGCTTGACGGCCGCGATGCCGGCAAGCACCGGGCCGAACCATGGAAACAGCGGCACATAGTCGTTCGAGCGCGGGTTGGTCGCCGACAGCCCGACCCACCACAGCGCCGGATGATCGAAGACTTCCGACCGCAGATAGTAGGGCGCCGCGATCACGGCCGCGGCGACAACGGCCGTCAGCAGCGCCGGTAGCCTGAGGAAGGCGAGGCCGAGCAGGCTCGCCAGCGCGATCTCATGCAGGATGCCGAAGAAGATGAAGCCGTCCGGCGTGGCGATGTAGGTGACGGCCGAGATGGCGATCGCCGCCACGGCAACCATGGCGAAGCGTTTCCAGAAGCTCGGCCAACGGATCTGCCTTCCATGGGCGAGAAACAGGCTGACGCCGACCAGGAACAGGAAGGTCGAGGCGATGCAGCGCGCATAGAGCTTCCACCAGCCGAAGGCGGTCAGGCCGGGCGTGGTGTAGCCGAAATTCTCGAGATCCCAGGTGAAGTGGTAGCTCGCCATCGCGATCAGCGCGATGCCGCGCAGGATGTCGATGGCGGCGATGCGGCTGTGTTTCGGCGCGTCCTGGACGGCTTCGCTTGTCGTTTGAAGGCTCATCATCTCGCAATCCGATTCAGTCGTGCCAAACGACTATCACGGTTCGCGCGAACAGCAGAGGGGCCGCTGCCGTTGGGGGAATGGCGCGCCGCTTTAGGCCAGCAGCGGAAAGCCTTTGGCCGGCTTCGCTTTTCGGCCTCTCGGAGTCGGTTTCCTGCTACCTGCCAGCCGGTAGTCCGGCCAGATTTGGCGAGCGATTCACTTTCGGAGGGCCGATGTCCACCCATGTGCGCCATCCGATCTGGCTTCCGGCTCTCAGGCCAGCCGATGCGCGCACCTTCGCCTCGCTCTATGCGGTCGAATCCTTTGCCCGCGCCACGATCTCCAGCGTCATCCCGATCCAGGCCTACGAGATCCTGCACAACGAACAGATCGTCTCGATCCTCTACACCATCGTCTCGCTGCTCGGGCTCTCGGTGACGCTGTTCATGCCGATGCTGATCCGCCGCTTCGCGCGCCGCTGGGTCTATACGGCCGGCTGCCTGATGCTGGCGATCGGCTCGGTGTTCTTCGTCACCCACACGCTGCCGGGACAACTCGCCGGCATGCTCTGCCGCGTCATGGGCGCGAGCGCGCTGTCCATCACGCTCAACCTCTACATCATGGATCACATCCGCAAGACCGACTTCATGCAGGCGGAGTCACTGCGCATGGCCTGGTCGATGTTTGCCTGGACGGGCGGACCGACGCTCGGCATCTTCCTCTACACGCGCTTCGGCATCTATGCCGCGCATGGCGCGGTCGTGGCTTTCGCGCTGGCACTGCTCGCGCTGTTCTGGGCCTACCGGCTGGGCGACAACCCGTCGATCCGTCCCGGCAAGAGCCGGCCGGCCAATCCGCTCGCCAATATTGGCCGCTTCGTCGCGCAGCCGCGGCTCAGGCTTGCCTGGCTGATCGCCTTCGGCCGCTCCTGCTTCTGGACGACCTTCTTCGTCTATGGTCCGCTGTTCATGGTGATCACCGGCGAGGGCAAGCTTGCCGGCGGGCTGCTGGTGTCGGCGGGCAACGCGCTGCTGTTCATGGCGATCTTCTGGGGCAAGGCGGGAAAGCGTTTTGGCGGCCGCCGCACCATGACCTTCGCCTATTTCGCCATGGCGACGATGCTTTTCGCGGCCGGCGGCGTCGGCGACGCCGCGCCACTGCTCACCGCCGCCTTCCTGCTTTGCGGCGCCTTGTTCACGATCGCGCTCGACGCGCTGGGCTCGACCGCCTTCATGCGCTCGGTGCGCTCTTACGAAAGGGCGCAGATGGCGGCGGTCTACCGCACCTATCTCGATTTTTCCGAGCTGACGCCGCCGCTGGTCTATTCGGTGGTGCTCTCTTTCTTCGGTCTCGGCTCGGTGTTCGTCACGCTCGGCCTGTTAGCCGCCTTTTGCGGCTTCTTCACCTGGCGCTATCTGCCGAAGTCGTTTTGACTGGGGACTGAAATGCCGCGTGGCGCCCGCGCACCCACTCGTGGAAGCGGCGCAAATCATATTCTTCGGGCATCAGCACGCCGGCTTCGTGACGGATAGAGCGCAGGCCCTTCTGGTTGACCTCGCAGATCGCGGCGTCCTCCTCCAGCACCTGGGTGCCGAAGGCGACGATGTTGTCGATATCGGTTTGTGCGAGCGCTTCCGGCGCGAAAAGCCATTCGGCGGTGAGCTCGGTCTGCTCGGGTCCGAGCGGCGCGAGCCGCACCGTGCGGACGTAGTCGACATGGCCAACGATGAACATCGAGGGCAGCGATGTGGCGTAGGTCTGGCCGGCGACGCGCTCGGCCGGCGTCAGGCCGGCAAAGACCGGTCCATGGACACGCCCGTCTTGCGACCAGGTTTCGGCGCCGGCGCGCAGACCGCCGGAAAACTCCGGCGCGTCGTTGTCGGCGTGGCGCGCCCATTCCGGATCGTCGTGCCTCGCCATCAGGCCGCGGCCGTAGATCGGCACCAGCCGCGACAGGTCCTTGTGCACGCCCGGGCAGTGCAGGCACTCGTTGAAGTTCTCCCAGAAAATCTTCCAGTTGCAGTTCATCACCTTGCTGAGCCGGTGGCCGGTGACGAGCGTCTCCAGCGGCCAGTTCGCAAGGTCGCCGGAAGCAGGATCGAAGGAGGCTTCCGACGAGCCGCCGGCATCCTCGGCAAGGTTGACGAAGACGAAGCCGCGCCAGACCGACAGCGCCACCCGGTAGAGCGGGAAATCGGCCTTGTCGAAGCCTTCGGGCAGCGATTTCGACGGCACCCGCACCAGGTCGCCGCGCAGCGAGTAGGACCAGGCGTGGTAGGGGCAGGTGAGAAGCCTGGCCTTCAGCCGCCCAGCGCTTTCCTGGCAAAGCTGCGAGCCGCGATGCCGGCAGGTGTTGTGGAAGGCTCGCAGGCTTCCGGTTTCGTCGCGCAGCACGACGACTTCCTGCGAGCCGATGCGGGACGTTCGAAAGGCGAGAGGTTCCGCGAGATCGGCCTCGCGGCAGACCATCAGCCAGCTCCGGTACCAGATCGCTTCGAGATCGCGCTGGTAGGCATCGGGTTCCCGATACGCCGTGGCGGGCAATGTCGGCTCGAGGCTGGTAAGACCATAGTAGCGATCGCGTCCGCTCGGATTCGGCTGCATCGGCTTCTCCTTCGCTGCCGACAGCCGACACCCGGGCCGGGCCGTTGTCAATTGCCGGGCATTGTGGCGTCCCGGCACCGCCCTTAAAGTCGTTTCCGACGCTGGCGCTTGCCGGCTGGTCGGGATCGCAAATATGCCTACAAGAACGATGTCGCTCACCGAGGAGCTGGTCGCTCGCTGTTTTCGAGTCGTCGAAGACAGCGGCCCCGATCCGCATGCCGCGCACCTTGATAACGCCGACTATGAGACGATGCTGGACGCCCTGGAGGCTGAACTCCCCGCTGACGAGCCACTCTGGCTGTTCGGCTATGGCTCGCTGATCTGGAAGCCCGAGATCGATCATGTCGAGGAGCGGGTTGCCGTGGCGCGCGGCTGGCACCGTTCCTTCTGCATGAACATGACGCGCTGGCGCGGTACCAAGGAGCAGCCGGGTCTGATGATGGCCCTGGATCGCGGCGGGCAGTGCAAAGGTGTCGCTTTCCGACTGAACGGCAACGACCGCCGGCAGGCATTGGACAAGCTTTTCCGGCGCGAGATGACGCTGAAGCCGACAAGCTATCATCCTCGGCTCCTCAACCTGACGGGCAACGCCGGACGCTTCCAGGCGCTGGCCTTTGTCATCAACCGCAAAGGCACGACCTATGCCGGTCCGATCGAGGAGAAGGTGGTGGTCGAGCGGCTGGCGACATCCTGCGGCCATTGGGGCTCGGGCGCGGACTATCTCTACAATACGGTGAAGAACCTCGAGCAGCGCGGCATTCACGACCGCCATTTGTGGCGATTGCAGCAGCTGGTTGCCGAGCGGATCGCCGCTTCTTAGAGCATGTCTCACGAAACAGGGAACCGGTTTCGGGACAAAGACATGCGTGGGATCAGAAACCCAAACCCGTGCCGCAATCACGCTGCGGCGTGACGGATTTTGGTTTGCCGGGCGCGACGATTCTGCCTATAGTCGATCGCGTCGTCGGTTCCGTTTTTGGAGCCAAGAGGGAATGCGGTGAGGGTGGAGTTTCCGCCCAAAGCCGTGGCTGCCCCCGCAACTGTGTGCGGTAGTCCTCTCCATAAACCACTGAGGATTTTCCTCGGGAAGGTGGGGAAGGGCGCGGATCCGCGAGCCAGGAGACCTGCCGGCGACGGGAAAGTTGACTTCGATGCCCTCGGGTGGAGGGCGAAAGGACAAGACATGAATACCGCTTCCGTCTCCCTCGGCGCCTCCGTCTCCTCGCAGTCGCGCATCATGCAGCTGGCCTTGGCCGCGCTGCTCGGCATTTTCGTCGTCGGTTTCGTCGGCTTCTCGCATATCGATGCGGTCCACAACGCCGCCCACGACTATCGCCATTCGATGGCTTTTCCCTGCCACTGAGCAAGGCCTGACATCATGAATCTGTTTCGCAACGTCGTGTTCATCGCGGCGATCGCGGGGCTAGTGGCGGGCATAGCGCTCGCCTGCATGCAGGCCTATGCGACCGTGCCGCTGATCCTGAAGGCGGAAGTCTATGAAAAGGCCGGCAGCGGTCATCACCACGATCACGCCGCCGCCAGCACAAGCAACAACGCAATGAGTTCGGCCGCTCCGGCGGACAACGCGATGAGCAGCGTGACTCCGGTGCCGGCGGAAGCGGCTGCTCCGGCCGAGGACGAGGGCTGGGCGCCGGCCGACGGCTTCGAGCGCTTCGCCTTCAACGTGGTCGCCAACATCGTCACCGGCATCGGCTTCGCGCTGATCCTGGTCGCGATCTCCGAATTCGCCGGCGGCATCGGCAACTGGCGCCAGGGCGTGTTCTGGGGCCTTGCCGGTTTCGCGGTTTTCACCCTGGCGCCTGGCCTCGGCCTGCCGCCCGAACTGCCGGCGATGCCCGCGGCCGACCTTTTGCCGCGCCAGATCTGGTGGATTTCGACAGTGGCCGCGACGGCCGCCGGGCTCGGTTTGATCGCTTTCCGAAAGTCGTTGCCGCTTGCGATCCTCGGTGTTGCGCTGATCGTGGCGCCGCACATTGTCGGTGCGCCGCAGCCGGAAAGTTTCGAAACGGCAATTCCGGAAGGTCTACATCACCAGTTCGTCGTTGCGGTGACGCTCACCGATCTGGTTTTCTGGCTGGTGCTGGGCGCAGTTGTCGGCGTGGTGCGCGGCCGCTTCACCGGCACGGCGACCAGCCTGCGCGGCAGCTTTGCCTGATCGCGCCAAGGGTCGTCTGACCTTCATCGTCGGCGGGGCGCGCTCGGGAAAGAGCGCGCATGCCGAAACCTTGGCGACGGCGAACCCATCGCCCTGGACCTACATTGCAACCGCACAAGCCTATGACGACGAGATGCGCGAGCGCATCGCGCTGCATCGCGCGCGCCGCGGCGAAGGCTGGGTCACCGTCGATGCGCCGCTCGATCTCACCGACGCGATCGAGGCCTTGCCCGATCACCAGCCGGTGCTCGTCGACTGCCTGACATTGTGGCTGACCAATCATATGCTGGCCGACCATGACATCGAGGCCGAGTGCCGGCGGCTGACCGATGCGCTGTCGCGGCCGCGCGGACCCTGGTTCGTGGTGTCGAACGAAGTCGGGCTCGGCATCGTGCCGGACAACGCGCTGGCGCGCCGGTTCCGCGACGCCGCCGGCCGGCTCAACCAGCAGGTCGCGGCGGTCGCCGATAGCGTGTTGATGATGGTGGCGGGGCTGCCGCTCAAGGTGAAATAACATGGCCGAAATCGACGACAAGACCATCGACGACAAGACCATCAACGAGGGGGACGCCGAACGCCATCGCGCCAAGATGGCCAAGCGCAAGGCGGTGCAGGATGCCGAGGTGGCCGGCAAGACGATCGAGAAGGGACTGCTGATCGTCAACACGGGGCCGGGCAAGGGCAAGACCACGGCTGCCTTCGGGCTGGCGCTGAGGATGCTGGGCTACGGCAAGCGCGTCGGCGTCGTCCAGTTCATCAAGGGCAAGTGGCATACGGGCGAAAAGGATGCCTTCGCCGCTTTCGGCGACCGCGTCGTCTGGCACGCGATGGGCGAAGGCTTCACCTGGGAAACCCAGGACCTGAAGCGCGACATCGCCGCCGCCGAAGCCGCCTGGGCGAAGGCGCTCGAGTTGATGGCCGACCCATCGATCAGCCTCGTGGTGCTCGACGAGCTCAACATCGCCCTGCGCTACGATTATCTTGATCTCGAGAAGGTGGTCGCGGCGCTGAAGGCGCGCCGCGAGGGCCTGCACGTCATCGTCACCGGCCGGAATGCCAAACCGCTGCTTGTGGAGGCGGCCGATCTCGTCACCGAAATGGGTCTTACCAAGCACCACTTCTCGGCCGGCGTGAAGGCGCAGCAGGGAATTGAGTTTTAGCCGCCGATCAAAATGGTCAGGTAGATCACGATCGCCGACAGAATCGCGAACAAGCCGATCAGCAGCCCGTCGGCGACGCGGTAGAGCTTCAGCGCCTGTCTTATGTCGGTGCTTTCCGCCTCGCGCCGGCCGCCTTCGCCCATGAAGGCGTCCTCGACGATCTCGCCGCCATAGCTGCGCGGCCCTGCCAGGGACAGCCCCAGCGCGCCGGCCATGGCGGCTTCCGGCCAGCCAGCGTTGGGCGAGCGATGCTTTTTCGCGTCGCGGCGCATGACCAGCCAAGCCTCGCGGGGATCGGCGCCTTTGACCAGGAAGGCCGCGAGCACGATCAACAGGCCGGTGAGCCGCGATGCCGGCAGGTTGATCCTGTCGTCGAAGAGCGCCGCGGCGCGGCCGAATGCCTCATATTTCGGCGTGCGGTGGCCGATCATCGAATCGGCGGTGTTGGCGGCCTTGTAGGCAGCGCCCCCGGCCAGCCCGCCGATACCGGTCCAGAAGGCAGGCGCGACGATGCCGTCGGAAAAATTCTCGGCCAGGCTTTCGATCGCGGCGCGGGCGACGCCCGCCTTGTCGAGCTTTTCGGGATCACGGCCGACGATGCGCGAAACGGCGATACGGCCAAGCGTCAGGCCGCCGGTCTCCAGCGCATCGGCGACATCCTCGACATGCTCCGCCAGGCTTTTCTGTGACAGCAGCGATGAGCCGATGATGGCTGCAATGACAACGCCGGACGGGAAGATCAGCCAAAGCAGGACATGCAGCGCCAGGCCGATGGCCGCCGGCACCAGCAGGATGACGAGCAGCGCCTGGACGCCGCGGCGACGACGCAATTCGTCGGAATCGGTCGCGCGGTTGAGCCTGCGATCGAGAAAGGATATCAGCCTGCCGATCCAGGTTACCGGATGGCCGATGGCGTTAAACAGCCAGTCGGGATAGCCAAGGGCACGTTCAACGGCGAGTGACAGGAAAGCGATCAGGATCGACATGAAGCTTCTTGACGGAGCGGTTGCTGCAGTGGATCACGGCGGATCCCTCGGCCGGGCGAGCGCGCTCTTCCCCCACGCGCCACGGCCTTTCGTCGACCTCTCGACAGGTATCAATCCGCACTCCTATCCGCTTTTTGAATTGCCCGCCACCGCCCTGTCACGATTGCCGGAATCCGAACGGCTGCGTGAATTGGCCGAAATTGCGGCCAAGGCCTATGGCGCGCCGTCGGCTGCGCATGTCGCGGCTGGGCCTGGCACGCAAATCCTCCTGCCGCGCGTCGCTTCACTGGTGAGGCCCGGCAAGGCGCGGGTGCTCGGTCCGACCTATGCCGAACACGCCAGGGCTGCCGCGATCGCGGGCCATGCGGTCGCGGAGGTGAACGAATTCACAGCGTTGGCGGACGCCGACCTTGCGGTGCTGGTCAATCCGAACAATCCGGATGGACGGGTGATCGAACGGGACCGATTGCTCGATCTCGCCGTGCGGCTTCGCGCGAGGGGCGGCCTGCTGGTCGTCGACGAAGCGTTCATGGATGTCGGCCCAATAGAGCACAGCCTGGCCGGCGATGTCGGGGAGGGCGGCATCGTGGTGCTGCGCTCCTTCGGCAAGTTCTTCGGCCTTGCGGGCGTCAGGCTCGGCTTCGCGCTTGCCGATACGCTGACGGTCGAGCGGCTCGACGTACAACTCGGGCCTTGGGCCGTTGCCGGCCCGGCGCTCGAATACGGTATCCGCGCGTTGGCGGACACCAAGTGGCAGGGCGACATGCGACGACGCCTTGCAGGCGATGCCGAGCGTCTCGACGCGTTGCTCGGCCGATTCGAGGTTCCGGTCGCCGGCGGCACCAGTCTGTTCCGCTATTTGTCTTTCCCTGACGCTCCAAACCTGTTTGCGGCACTTGGGCGGCGTGGTGTGCTGGTTCGCCATTTCGCCGCGCGGCCCCATGTTTTGCGCATCGGTCTGCCGGGCAGCGAGGAGGAATGGCAGCGCCTCGAAAGCGCGCTTGCCGACTGGGCCGCGCGGCGCGACGATGCGGCGAAGGAGACCGCGCCATGATTCACGTCTGCTCGCTGTCGAAGCTGGAAGAGACGGTGGCGAGGACTGGCGCCGAGCGGCTGCTGTCGCTGCTCGCGGCGGGCACCGAAGTGACACGTCCGGCCTCCATCCTGGCGGAGAATCATCTGCATCTGGTCATGCACGATATCGCAGTCGCGCAGGAAGGCATGACCATGCCGGGCGAGGAGCATGTGCGCGCGCTGCTCGACTTCGCCTATCGCTGGGATCGGGTAAAGCCCATGGTCGTGCACTGCTATGCCGGCATCAGCCGCTCGACGGCATCGGCCTATATCATCGCGGCAGCGCTGGCGCCCAAGCGCGACGAGGCGGAACTGGCGAAGACGCTACGCTTTCTCTCGCCGTCAGCGACGCCCAATCCCCGGCTGATTGCCGTCGCCGATACCTTGCTCGGACGTGACGGCCGGATGATTGCGGCGATCGAAGCAATCGGGCGCGGCGCCGACGCGTTTGAAGGGACGCCGTTCGAGCTGGATATCCAGGCTTAAAGCGCGTCGCGTTGAAACGGAGTCGGGCGACGCGCTTTAAACTCTTGTTTTTATGCATGTCGTTTCCGCAAAACCGCTGCGCACTTTTGCGCGACATGCATTAAAGCAGCCAGTCCGCAAGCTTCGCCTTACGAACGTCCCTGACAAGGCTGATGAAACCATCCGCCTGATGCTCTGCGGTCAGCCGGCCTTTTTCGGCGGTGGCGATGCTGGCGTCGCCGACCACGCCGTTCGGATTGAGGTCGCTGGCGATCCAGGCGAAGGCGTGCGTTCCGGTGTGGCGCAGCAGGGCGAATTCCTTTTCGGCGCGACCCACATGCGAGACGAAATTATCGGCCTTGGTCATGTCGACGAGGTCGGGCCGGAAGTGCAGCATCAGCGAGGTCTCGACATCGCCGCCATGGATGCCGTGGCGGTCTTCCAGCTCGGTATACATGCCGGCCGGCCGGCCGAAGCGCTGCCAGCTCGTCTTTACCGCCAGCATTTTTGCGCGCACGCGCAGTTCGCGCGTGATGATGCCCATGATCTCTTCGTTGCCGCCATGCGAGTTGACGACGATCAGTTTTCTCACCCCGGCGCGCGCGATCGACAGACCGAGCTCGGTCCATGCATCCACCAGCGTCGTGGCCGGCAAAGTCAGCGTGCCCGGCGCATGCAGATGCTCGTTCGACTTGCCGACAGCCTGGACCGGCAGGATGCGGATATCGAGTTCGCCGGGCAGGCGCGCGATCACCGTCTCCAACATGCCCATCATGATCGAGGTGTCGGTCGAGACCGGAAGGTGAGGGCCATGCTGCTCGATCGCCGCCACCGGCAGCACGGCGATCGTTGCCTCCGCGTCGATCGAGGCGTATTCGGTCGTCCGGTAATCGCCCCACCATACCCGTCTTTTTGTCATGTCGTCTCCCGAAGGTCTGTTTGTCCGGACTGGAGCGGTCTAAAGCGCTTGGCGTCCGCGGGCAACCGCTAGCCGGCTGCCAGCACTTCCACCTCGACCTTGAATTCCGGGCGGGCAAAGCCCGAAACGATCATAAGCGTCGAAGCGGGCGCCGGATCGGAAAAGAGGCGGTTGCGGACATCCATATAGGCTTGCAGATGCGTGCGATCGGTGACGAACGCATTGATGCGCACGACATCGTTCAGCGTCAGCCCGGCTTCGCTTAGGATTGCGGCGATGTTCTTGAAGCAGAGCTCGGTCTGCGCGCCGACATCGTCGGGGACGGTGTCATCCGCAGCGATGCCCAGCTGGCCCGAGCACAGGACAAGACGCTTCCCCACCGGGATTTCGACGCCGTGACTATAGCGGGCAAAGGGCGGCTTGATCGATTGGGGGGCGAGGTATTTGAGCATGCCATTCTCCTGTCCGCCGGCAGACTAAGGCCGGATTCACGAAAGCTTCAAGATGCGGTGCATGCCGCCCGGGCGATTATGGACAGGCGTCCAAAAAATAGGCACGATGCCTCCCGTACAGCATGACCCGTCCGGTCTCGGCAATGACTGCCGCGCAAGCAGGCGGCCCAGGCGGTGGCATGTGTCTTGCTTCTTGAACCAATGGTGTCGAGCCCAGCGCACAGCGCGCCGGAGCCAAGAGAGGGTGATGTTAATGTACGGAAAAGAAAAGATCCTGGCGGGTGCGATCGCGCTGCTTGCAGCCAGCACGCTGGGCGCCGCGGCCAACGAGAAGGTCACCTTCGGCACCAACTGGCTGGCCGAGCCGGAACATGGCGGCTACTACCAGGCGATCGCCGACGGCACCTATGCCGCCTGTGGTCTCGATGTCACCATCATGCAGGGCGGCCCTCAGGTCAGCGGCCGCCCCATGCTGCTTGCCGGAAAGATCGATTTCTACATGGGTGGCAACCTGCTCTCGGCCTTCGACGCCGTGCAGCAGGGCATTCCGATGCGCGTCGTCGCCGCCGACTTCCAGAAGGATCCTCAGGTCATCATGTCCCAGCCGGGGCAGGGGCTGGATAAATGGGAGGACCTCAAGAACGCCGACCAATACATCCTCGGCGACGAGGGTGCGCAGACCTTCTTCCAGTGGATGGTGACCGATCTCGGCTTCGATGCCGCCAAGCGCGTACCCTACACGTTCAATCCGGCGCCCTTCATCGCCAACAAGAAGTCGATCCAGCAAGGCTATGTCACATCCGAGCCTTTCGCCGTGCAGAAGCAGGGCGGCTTCGTGCCGAACCAGTTCCTGCTCGCCGACAACGGCTGGGATACCTACGCGACGACCATCGAGGTGATGCAGGACACGATCGACAAGCGGCCGGAGGTGGTGCAGTGCTTCGTCGATGGCTCGGCCAAAGGATGGTACAATTATCTCTACGGCGACAACAAAGCCGCCAACGAGATGATCAAGAAGGACAATCCGGACATGACGGATGAGCAGATCGCCTTCTCGATCGAGCAGCTGAAGAAGTTCGGCATCGTCGATTCCGGCGATTCGGAAAAGCTCGGTATCGGCGGGATGACCGATGCGCGCATCCAGAGCTTCTACGACAAGATGGTCAAGGCCAAGGTCGCGCAGCCGGGCATCGATATCAAGAAGGCCTATACCCTCGCCTTCATCAACAAGGGTGTCGGGCTGGAGCTGAAGAAATAAGGCGGCCTGCCTGAGATGATCCAGGAGAAAGTGGCGCAGAAAGCAGCATCGAGCGAGAGCCCGATGCTGCTTTCGCTGCGCAATGTCGGCAAGGTCTTTTCCAACGGCGTGACGGCGCTGAGCAAGGTCGATCTGGCGATCCGGGAAGGCGATTTCCTCAGCCTGCTCGGCCCGTCGGGCTGCGGCAAGTCGACGGCGCTGAGGCTGATCGCCGGCTTGTCGACGCCGACCTCCGGTCAGCTCGACTGGCGCGGCTCGATCGACCGGTCGAATATCGGCTTCGTCTTCCAGGAGCCGACGCTGCTGCCATGGGCGAGCGTCTTCGACAATGTCTGGCTGCCGCTCAGGCTGAAGGGCGTGTCGCGCGCAGGGGCCAAGCCCGCCGTGATGGAGATGCTGTCGCGCGTCCACCTCACCGGCTTCGAGAATGCCGTGCCGCGCGAGTTGTCCGGCGGCATGAAGATGCGCGTTTCGATCGCTCGCGCCATGGTGACCAAGCCGCGCATCCTTCTGATGGACGAACCCTTCGCGGCGCTCGACGAGATCACCCGCTTCAAGCTCAATAACGACCTTCTAGAGCTTTGGCAGGACGAGCGCTTCACCGTCGTCTTCGTCACGCACAGCGTCTTCGAGAGCGTGTTTCTGTCGAGCCGCGTCGTTGTCATGGCGGCACGACCGGGCCGGGTCCACGGGGAACTTGCCATCGAAGCGCCTTATCCGCGCGACGAGGCGTTCCGGACCTCGCCCGACTATGCCGCACTTTGCCGGCAGGCCTCGGACGTGCTGGTGAATGCCATCAACTCAACCGCCGGACCTCACCATGACGGCCACTGAAGACACCGCAATGCAGCTCGACGCGGAAGAGGCGCGCCGCGTTCGCCAGGAGCGGCTGGAGCGGATCGGCAAATGGGTGCTGCCCTTGGCGATCATGGTGCTGGCGATCTGGCTGTGGGACCGCATCTGCGTCTGGAACGAGATCCCGCAATACATCCTGCCGCGTCCTGGCGTGGTGCTGCAGACGCTGCATGACGATGCCGGCCTGTTGTTCTCGTCGCTCCTGGTGACGCTCAGGATCACCTTTCTCAGCCTGCTGCTTGCCGTCATCGGCGGCGTCGGGCTGGCGGTGCTCTTCGCGCAGTCGAAATGGGTGGAGATGTCGTTCTTCCCCTTCGCCATCGTGCTGCAGGTGACGCCGATCGTCGCGATCTTCCCGCTGATCAACATCTACATCAACAATCAGACGACGAAGCTTCTGCTCTGCGCCTGGATCGTCGCTTTCTTCCCGATCCTTTCCAACACGACGCTCGGGCTGAACTCGGTCGACCGCAATTTGCGCGACCTGTTCAAGCTCAACGGCGCGACGCGCTGGCAGCAATTGCGCTATCTGCGCCTGCCGGCGGCGATGCCTTATTTTCTCGGCGGGCTGAAGATCGCCGGCGGCCTGTCGCTGATCGGTGCGGTGGTGGCCGAATTCGTCGCCGGCGCGCAGGGACAGTCGTCCGGGCTTGCGTCCCGCATCATCGAGGCCGGCTACCGGCTCAACGCTCCCAGGCTGTTCGCGGCGCTGATCCTGATCTCGCTGACCGGCATCCTCATCTTCCTGGTGCTGTCGCTGGTGTCGCATCTCATCCTGCGCCGCTGGCACGAGAGCGCGTTGAAGCAGGAGCGGTAGGGTGCGTGATGTGATTGAGAATAGTGAGGGGCTGGTTGAGCCGAAGACACAGCGAACAGGCGTGCGGAGACATCGCGAACAGTTTTGTGCCGCCGCATTCTGGGGCGATCGTAACGGAATGGATCCTCGGGTCTACGCGTCCGCTTCGCTTCCGCTCCGCCCGTGGATGACGAAGGACAAGAAAGCGGATGCAATTCGCCAACGCTGGAGATTGGTAGGAGCTGCGGTATCCCCGACGTTTGCGATTGGTGCGGGCATCCTTCCTCTTCGTCATCCTAGGGCGGAGCGGGAGCGAAGCGGACGCGCAGACCCTAGGATCCATGCCGTTCCTTTCGAGCTTAGCGGCGGTGCAAAACTGTTCGCGATGTCTCCGCACAGCCGTTCAGCGTGTCTCCGACCCAACCGACCCCTTTGGGGAACTATGTTGCATAGGACAGCGGGGGGCAGGCCTTGATACCAACCTCTGGTTCTTATCGCCTGGCCAACGTTCGGCTTCATCGATCCCTCACGCCGGGTCTTGCCGCCGCTTTCGACCCGGACGGGTTTGCACTGGCCGCCATTACCATCGCCGATGGCAAGATCGCCGACCTTGCCGCGCACGACCGGGCAGTGGCACCGGCCGAGGCGATCGACCTTGGCGGCCGCATCGTGCTGCCGTGCTTCGTCGACTGCCACACCCATATCGACAAGGGCCATATCTGGCCGCGAAAGCCCAATCCCGACGGCACCTTCATGGGCGCGCTCAATGCCACCGGCGCCGACCGCGCCGCCCGCTGGAGCGCGGAGGACGTGGCGCGGCGCATGGATTTCTCGCTGCGCTCAGCTTACGTGCATGGCACCAAGGCCGTGCGCACGCATCTCGACAGCGTGCCGCCGCAGGAGGAGATCTCCTGGCCTGTGTTCGAGACGATGCGGGAAAAATGGCGCGGGCGCATCGAGCTGCAGGCCGCCTGCCTGCTCGGCATCGAAGGCGTGCGCGACAAGGCCTGGTTCGAGCGGCTGGCGAAACGCGTCGCCGCGGCCAAGGGCGTGCTTGGCGTGGTCACCTATATGGTGCCCGACCTCGAAGAACTGCTCGACAAGGTGTTTGCTGAAGCCATCAAGCACGGGCTCGACCTCGATTTCCATGCCGACGAAACCGACGATGTCGCGGCGATGTCGCTGAAGAAGATCGCCGAAGCTTCGCTGTGGAACGGTTTCGACGGCAACATCCTGGTCGGCCATTGCTGCTCGCTCTCGCGCCAGCCGGACCTGGAGGTGCTCGACACGCTGGACAAGGTGGCGAAGGCCGGACTGGCGGTCGTGTCGCTGCCGATGTGCAATCTCTATCTCCAGGACAGGCGCGGCAACAACACGACCCCGCGCTGGCGCGGCGTGACGCTGCTGCACGAGATGAAGGCGCGCGACATCAAGGTGGCGGTCGCTTCCGACAACACGCGCGATCCGTTCTACGCCTATGGAGATCTCGACATGCTTGAGGTCTATCGCATGGCGACCCGCATCCTGCATTTTGACCACCCGGTCGGCGACTGGCCGAAGGCGATAGCGGCGACGCCGGCCGAGGTGATGCGGCTCGACGGCGCCGGCACGCTTGCTGCCGGCGGCAGCGCCGACTTCGTCGTCTTCAAGGGACGGAGCTGGACGGAATTGCTGTCGCGGCCCGAATCGGATCGCATCGTCGTGCGCGACGGCAGGGCGATCGAACGCCAACTGCCCGACTATGCCGAACTCGACGAACTGATGGTGTAACGATGGATATCGCAGCGCTGAAGCGCGATCTGGAAGGGCTCAAGATCGACGATCATCCTGCGATCGTCCAGCAGAAGAGCCGCGACTTCTACTGGTACAGCCCGGTTCTGAAGCAGCAGCTTGACCACATCAAAGGCGACCTGATCGTCACGCCGAAGAATGAGGGCGAGGTGATCCGCGTGCTTGCCGCCTGCCACCGCCACGGCGTGCCGGTCACGCCGCGCGGCAGCGGCACCGGCAATTATGGTCAGGCGATGCCGCTGTCCGGCGGCGTGGTGCTCAATCTCGCCGAGATGAACGACGTGAAGACGATCGCGCCGGGCCGCGTGGTGACCGGACCAGGCGCGGTTCTGGCTGAGATCGACAAGGCGACGCGGGCGCACTCCAGCCAGGAACTGCGCATGTCGCCGTCGACCTACAATACCGCTTCGATCGGCGGCTTCGTCGCCGGCGGCTCCGGCGGCGTCGGCTCGATCCGCTGGGGCGGGTTGCGCGACCTCGGCAATGTCATACGGCTGAGGACCGTGACGATGGAGGCCGAGCCGCGCGTCATGGACCTCACCGGCGAGGAGGTTCTCAAGGTGATGCACGCCTACGGCACCAACGGCATCATCACCGAGGTCGAGATGCCGCTGACCGCCTCCTACGACTGGATCGATGTCATCGTCGGTTTCGACGATTTCATGGACGCGGCCGGCTTCGGCAACGACCTCGCCGTGCAGGACGGCATTTTGGCGAAGCTGATCACGCCGATCGCCGCGCCCATCCCTTACGACTATTTCAAGCGACACCAGAAATTCTTCCGGCGCGAGCAGAGCATCGTGGTGTGCATGATCGCGCCGCATGCCATGGACGCCTTCCGCGCCTTCGTCCGCAGCGGCAAGGGCGAGATCGTCTTCCGCGCCGACCAGGAGGCTGACCTCAAGGGGCTGCCGCCGGCTTACGAGCTGACCTGGAACCATACGACGCTGCGCGCCATCCGGGTCGATCCGACCATCACCTATCTGCAGGCGCGCTATCCGTCGCCGGACCATCTCGTCCACGTCAAGGCGATGGTCGACCGTTTCGGCGACGAGGTGCCGGCGCATCTCGAGTTCATCCGCTTCGATGGCGCCATCGGTGCAGCCGGCCTGCCGCTGGTGCGCTACACCACGGAAGAACGGCTCGACGAGATCATCCGCATCCATGAGGACAATGGCTGCTGGATCTTCAACCCGCACCGCTACACGCTGGAAGAAGGCGGCATGAAGCAGACCGACGAGGTGCAGCTTGCCTTCAAGCGCGAGACCGACCCGCAAGGCCTTCTCAACCCCGGCAAGATGATCGCCTGGGAGAATCCCGGTTACGACTACCGCTCGGGCAAGCCCTTCCTGTTCAAGGGCCTGCAAAAGGCGAGCTAGGTCGATGAGCGTGCGGCGCTGTACCCCCCTCTGGCCTGCCGGCCATCTCCCCCTCAAGGGGGGAGATTATTCGCTTCGCCGCCTTCGCCAATCTCCAACGTTGGAAGCGAGGCGCCGAAGCTGCCAATCTCCCCCCTTGAGGGGGAGATGCCCGGCAGGGCAGAGGGGGGTGCCTCGCGCTGATCTGCGAGTTTCTTTATGAACATCCTCATCCTCTACGCGCATCCGGTGGAGACCAGCTTCAATGCCGGCCTGCACCGGACGATCGTCGAGCGGCTTTCCGTGGCCGGCCACACCATCGACGACTGCGATCTCTATGCCGAGGACTTCGACCCGCGGCTCACGCGCGCCGAGCGGCTCGGCTATCATGGCCAGCGTGAGCCGAACGATGCGGTCGCCGGCTACATCGAAAGGCTTCAGACAGCGGAAGCGTTGGTGCTGTCGTTTCCGGTCTGGAACTACGGCTATCCGGCGATCCTGAAAGGCTTCTTCGACCGCGTCTTCCTACCCGGCGTGTCGTTCAAGCTGGTCGACGGCAAGGTTCGGCCGACGCTGCACAACATCCGCAAGCTCGCGGCCGTCACGACCTATGGCGGCAGCCGTTTTCGCGCCATGCTGATGGGCGATCCGCCGCGCAAGATCGTGAAGCGCATGCTGCGTGCCACCATCAGGCCCGGCGCTCCCGTCTCCTATCTCGCGCATTACTCGATGAACCTTTCGACCGATCAGACCCGCAAAGCCTTCATGAGGAAGGTGGCCGCCAGCATGGACGCCTTCTGATGCGCGTGCTGGTGGTCTATTGCCATCCGGTTCCGGAGAGCTATTGCGAGGCGATCCGCGACACGGCGATAGAAGTGCTGACACGACGAGGCTGGGACGTGCGGCTCCTCGACCTCTATGCCGAGAATTTCAATCCGGTGATGAGCTGCGAGGAGCGACGCTCTTACAACGATCGTGCGCCTGAGGATCCGGCTCTCGAGCCGCATTTCGAGCACCTGCAATGGGCTGAGGCGATCCTCTTCATCTATCCGACCTGGTGGTATGGCCTGCCGGCCATGCTGAAGGGGTGGTTCGATCGCGTCTGGGCAACCGACATCGCCTTCAAGCTGCCGGTCGGCAAGGGACGGATCACGTCGCTGATGCGGCATGTGACCAAGGTCGGCGTGATCACCACTTGCGGCGCGCCGACCTGGTGGAGCGTCGTTGTCGGCCAGCCCGGCCGCAAGACGATCCTGCGTGGCATGCGCGCGCTCTGCGCCACGCGCTGCAAGACCTTCTTCCTGGCGCATTATCTGATGGATTCCTCGACGCCGAAGAGTCGGGCGGCTTTCCTCGGCAAGGTAAGGGCGAGGCTGGAGAGGTTTTGAGCGCCGCTTCTCCCTTCTCCCTTGTGGGAGAAGGTGGCCGCGTCGCGGCCGGATGAAGGGTGCTCCAGGGAAAGCCAGCGTCTCATTCCGCTGGAACACCCCTCATCCGTCTCGGCGCTGCGCGCCGATCCACCTTCTCCCACAAGGGGAGAAGGGGAAGGCTGCGCTACATCTTCACCCTTTCCGCTTTCGGATCGTACATCGGCTTCAGCGATGCTTCCGCGGCGAAACGCGCACCGGCGATTTCCACCTCGTAGGACGAACCCAGCATGTCCGCCTCGCTCTCGCCCTGGCACGGCACATAGCCGAGGCCGATCGCGCCGCCGAGATGGTGGCCGTAATTGCCGGAGGTGATCGGGCCGACGATCCTGCCGTCGCGCAGGATCGCTTCGTTGTGGAAGAGCAGGGGCTCAGGATCCTTCAGGCGGAACTGCACCAAGCGGCGGCTTAGCCCGGCTTCCTTCTTTCGCAGCACCGCGTCGCGGCCGATGAAATCGGGCTTGCTCGTCTTCACCGCAAAGCCGAGGCCGGCCTCCAGCACGTTGTCCTCGTCGGTGATGTCGTGACCGAAATGGCGGAAGGCCTTTTCGATGCGGCAGGAATCGAGCGTATGCAGGCCGCAAAGCTTCAGGCTGACATCGGCGCCGGCTTCAGTGATCGCTTCGAAGACGTGGGCAGCCTGGTCGCTCGAGACATAGAATTCCCAGCCGAGCTCGCCGACATAGGTGACGCGATGGGCGCGGGCGAGCCCCATGCCGACCTCGATCTCTTGAAAAGTGCCGAACGGATTGGCCTCGTTGGAGAAATCGTTGGGGCTGACCTTCTGGATCAGCTTTCGCGAGTCCGGACCCATCAGGCAGATGACGGCTTCGGCGGCGGTCACATCGGTGATGACGACGAACTCGGCGGCCACATGCCGCCTCAGCCAAGCAAGGTCGCGCTGAAGCGTGGCGCCCGGCACCACGAGGAAATAGGCCGTCTCCGACAGCCGTGTCACGGTAAGATCGCTCTCGATGCCGCCCTTGGCGTTGAGCATCTGCGTATAGACGATCCTACCGGGCGCGACGTCCATGTCGTTGGCGCAGAGCCGCTGCAGGAAAGAACAGGCGTCGCGGCCCTCGACACGGATCTTGCCGAAGGAGGTCATGTCGAACAGGCCGACGCCGTTGCGCACGGCGAGGTGCTCCTCGCGCTGGTTGTCAAACCAGTTCTGCCGCTTCCAGGAATAGCGGTATTCGCGCTCCTGTCCGTCGCGGGCAAACCAGTTGGCCCGCTCCCAGCCCGCCACCTCGCCGAAGACTGCGCCGCGTACCTTCAGATGCTCGTGCAGGGGCGAGCGACGCACGCCACGCGAGGTCGCCATCTGGCGGTAAGGGAAATGATCGGCATAGAGCAGGCCGAGCGTTTCGGAGACGCGCTTCTTGAGGTAGCGGCGGTTCTTCTGGAAGGGCTGAGCGCGGCGGATGTCGACCTCCCAGAGGTCGAAGGGCGCCTCGCCGTCGTTGATCCACTGCGCCAGCGCCATCCCGGCGCCGCCCGAGGAGACGATGCCGATCGAATTGTAGCCGGTCGCCATCCAGTAGCCGGAAAGCTCCGGCGCCTCGCCGAGATAGTAGCGGTCGTCGGGTGTGAAACTTTCGGGACCGTTGAAGAAGGTATGGATGCCGGCCGTGCCCAGCATCGGCATGCGGTTGACGCCCATTTCGAGGATCGGCTCGAAATGGTCCATGTCCTCGGGCAACTGGTCGAAGCAGAAATCCTCGCGAATGCCGTCCATGCCCCAGGGCTTCGCCACCGGTTCGAAGGCGCCGAGCATCATCTTGCCGGCGTCCTCCTTGTAGTAGGCGCACTCGTCCGGCACGCGCAGCACCGGCAGGCGAGAGAGACCCGGGATCGGCTCGGTGACGAGATAGAAATGCTCGCAGGCATGCAGCGGGATGGTGACGCCGTTCTGCCGTCCAAGCTCGCGCGCCCACATGCCGGCGCAGTTGACGACGATGTCGGTCTCGATCGTGCCCTGATCTTCGCCCTGCGCCCAGGAGACGCCGGAGACGCGGCCATTTTTGGTGTGGACCTTGGTGACTTTCATGTTCTCGATGATCGTGGCGCCGCGCTGGCGCGCGCCCTTGGCCAGCGCCATGGCGATGTTGGCCGGATCGCACTGGCCGTCGAGCGGCAGATGCACGGCGCCAACCACGTCGGAGACGTTGAGATGCGGATACATCTCCTTGACTTCGCTCGGCGAAATCTCGCGAACGTCGACATCGAAAGCGCGGGCGAGCGATGCCTGCCTATAAATTTCGTGCTTACGCTCCTGGGTGAGCGCCACCGTGGTCGAGCCGACCTGGCGCATGCCGGTGCCGACGCCGGTTTCGGCTTCGAGCTTGACGTAAAGATCGGCGGAATACTTCGCCAGCCGCGTCATGTTCTGCGAGGCGCGCAACTGGCCGATCAGGCCGGCCGCATGCCAGGTCGTGCCGCAGGTGAGCTGCTTGCGTTCGAGCAGCACGATGTCGGTCCAGCCGAGCTTGGCCAGATGATAGGCGACCGAGCAGCCCGAGACGCCGCCGCCGATGATGACGGCGCGGGCTTTGCTGGGAATGGTCTTGGTCATGCGGCCTCGCGGCGATAGTTGGAAGCGAAGCGGCGTACGCGAAGCGCTGCTTCCTGAAGGACAGGTTCGGGTTGGCAGAGGCTGATTCGGATGTGGCCGGCTGCGGCCTCGCCGAAGCTCGAGCCCGGCATGACGCCGACCTTTTCCTTGTCGAGCAGCGCCCAGGCGAATTTCTCATCGTCAGGCTCGACGGCCGAGATGTCGAGCATGACATACATGCCGCCTTCGGAGCCGTGCACGGTGAGTTCATTTGCGCCGTGTATGGCATTGAGGAAGACGGTGCGGCGTGCGGCGTAGCGCTCGGCGATTTCCTTCACGCCGTAGTGGTTCTCCAGCGCCTCGGCGCAGGCGATCGAGATGAACGCCGGCAGGCCGTAGGTCGTCACCAGGTTGAGGTCGGTTATCAGCGCTATCATCGCTTTCGGGCCGGTCAGCCAGCCCATGCGCCAGCCGGTCATGCCGTGGCTCTTCGACATCGAATTGATGACCAGCGTGCGCTCGGCCATGCCGGGCAGCGAGCGCGGCGAGATGTGCTCGCCGCCGCCAAGCGTCCAGTAGACCTCGTCGGACAGCAGCCAGAGATCGCGTTCCTTGCAGATTTCGGCCAGCTCTTCGAGCCGTTCGCGCGAATAGACCGCCCCGGTCGGGTTGTTCGGCGTGTTGATCAGGATGGCGCGCGTGTTGGGCCTGAGCGCCGCGCGGATCATGTCGGCGTGCGGCTGGAAACCGTCCTCGGCCGGCGTCTCGACCACGGTGAAGCCGGCGCCGGCGGCACTGAAGGTGTTGGGATAGGTGGCGTAGTAAGGCGCGACGACGATGGCGTGATCGCCGGCATCGAGCACGCCCTGCACGGCGGCGTAGAGCGCGCCCTGGCCGCCAGCCGTGGCGATGATCTCGTCCGGTTCCGTCGGGATGCCGGTGCAAGCGGTGGAGGCCGCCGCCATCGCCTTGCGCAGGCGCGGCAGGCCTGGCAGAGGGGTGTAGTGATGGTTGCTGCCGCGGACGGCGTTGACGCAGGCCTCGATCGTCTCAGAGGGCGTGTCGAAGTCGTGATCTCCGACCGAGAGCACGATGATGTCCTCGCCGGCCGCCCTGCGGGTCCAGGCGGCGAAATGGACTTCCCAGCCATCCTTGCCCGAAGGCACGATGCCGGTAATGCGCTTCGATGGTTTTGGCATTCTAGAACCTTTCCCGACCATATCGGCCGCATTCTGACGGGCTATTTTGCGCCAATTCCGGCGCAAAGCCCCTTGTGCGTACCGCCGGTACGCCCTGCGGTTCTTCGCTTGATCTTGTCACAAAATTCCTCCGCCAGAATGGACCGCCACGGCCGGGAAAGGTCCTAAGCTCTCAACCTCTCATTCTTCGGATCCCAGAGCGGCTCGTCCTTCTGCACCACCGCCTTGAAGCGGTCGCCGAAGATCTCGACCTCGATCGCCGTGCCCGGCTCGGCAAGGTCGGCGCGGAGCATGCCGAGCGCGATGGATTTGTCGACACGGTGACCCCAGCCGCCCGAAGTCGTCTCGCCGACGATGCTGCCGCCATGCCAGAGCGTCGACATATAGGGCGCATCGCAATCGCCGGGGTTCTCGACGACAAGCGTGACGAAGCGCTTCTTCACGCCCTGCTGCTTTTCATTGAGCAGCGCCGCCTTGCCGCGGAAGTCGGGCTTGTCCCATTTGACGAAGCGCTCCAGCCCGCCCTGCAGGATCGAATAGTCGGTCGACAGATCGCCCTTCCAGGCGCGGTAGCCTTTTTCCAGCCGCAGCGAATCCAGCGCATACATGCCGAAGGGTTTTAACCCATGCTTCTGGCCGGCGGCCCAGACCGCGTCGAACACGGTGGCTGTGTCTGCCACCTTGGTGTGGATCTCCCAGCCGAGCTCGCCGGCGAAGGAGACGCGCACCAGCTTCGCCCAGCGCCCGGCGACGGTCGTTTCCTGATGGGTCAGCCAGGGCAGCGTCAGATCGGCGGCGCAAACCTCGGCAAGGATGGCGCGCGAGTTCGGGCCGGCGAGGATCTGTGTCGAGTATTCCTCTGTGCGATCGGTCAGCGTGAAGGCCGCATCGGCCGGCATGCGCGACTTCAGCCATTCGAAATCGTGCCACTGCGCCACCGCCGCGGTGATCAGCGTCATCTGGTCTTCACCATGGCGCACGACCGACATTTCGGTGACGATGCGGCCCTTGTCGTCGGCAAAATAGACGAGGCCGATACGGCCGGGTTTCGGCACGGGGCCGGTGACCTGCAGCGCCAGCCATTCGGCGGCGCCCGGACCTTCGAGGTTGAAGCGCGAGAAGCCGGGCAGGTCGAGGATGCCGGCGGCGTCGCGCACGGCCAGGCATTCCTCTCGCACACGCTGCTGCCATGGTCCGTCGCGGCGGAAGGTCAGCGTCGATTCCTCCGAAATGTCGTCGCCGGGCTTCGCATACCAGGTAGCGCGCTCCCAGCCGTTGTAGGCGTCGAACTGGCCGCCGAGCGCCTTGATACGATCATGCAGCGGTGAGTGTTTGCGGTCGCGCCCGGCCGGCCAGGCATGGCGCGGGAACTGGATGGCGTATTCATTGCCGTAGATCTCCAGGCCCTTGGCGACACAATAGTCAGGAGCGGACGCGAAGGCGGTGAAGCGGCGTGGGTCGCAGGACCACATGTCCCATTCCGTCTGACCCTCGGTCACCCATTCGGCCAGCACCTTGCCGGCGCCGCCGCCTTGCGCGATGCCGAAAGTGAAGACGCAGGCCTCGAAGGCATTCGGCACGCCGGGCATCGGTCCGATCAGCGGGTTGCCGTCGGGCGCGTAGGGGATCGGGCCGTTGATGACCTTGGAGAGGCCGGCGGTGCCAAGGATCGGCACGCGGGCGACGGCGTCGGCGAGATAATGCTCCAGCCGGTCGAGGTCGTCGGGGAAGAGCTGGAAGGAAAAATCCTCCGGCATGGGATCGTTATGCGTCGCCCAGTGCGCGCGGCAATTGCGCTCATAGGGGCCGAGATTCATGCCGGTCTTTTCCTGGCGCAGATAATAGGACGTGTCGACATCGCGCAGCAACGGCAGCTTATGCCCCTGTTCCTTCGTCCAGGCGGCCAGCTCAGGGATCTCCTCGAACAATATGTACTGATGGCTCATCACCATCATCGGCACTTCGCGGCCGAACATTTTTCCAACTTCGGCGGCGCGGTAGCCGGCCGCGTTGATGACGATCTCGCAGCGGATTTCGCCCTGCGGCGTCGCGACCACCCATTCGCTGTTCTCGCGGCGAACGCCGGTGACCGGGCAGAAGCGGATAATTTTGGCGCCCATGTCGCGCGCGCCCTTGGCAAGCGCCTGCGTCAGCTGCGCCGGGTCGATATCGCCGTCGCTCGGATCGTAGAGCGCGCCCTCCAGCTCGTGCGTCTCAATGAAGGGATAGCGCCGCTTGATCTCGTCGAGGCCGACGACATCGATGTCCATGCCCTGGTAGCGGCCCATGCCCTTGGCGCGCTGGAACTCCTGCATGCGCTCCTTGGTGTGGGCGAGTCTGAGCGAGCCGGTGACATGGTAGTTCATCGGATAGTCGACCGCTTCGGCCAAACCCCGGTAGAGCTCTGTCGAGTAGCGCTGCATGTTCATCAGCGACCATGACGAGGAAAAGGTCGGCACATTGCCGGCGGCGTGCCAGGTCGAGCCGGAGGTCAGCTCGTTCTTCTCCAACAGCACGCAGTCGGTCCAGCCGGCCTTGCAGAGATGGTAGAGCGAGGAGGCGCCGACGACACCGCCCCCGATGATCACCACGCGCGCCGTGGTCGGCAAACCGGCCATGTTTCTTCCTCCCAAGCTCCAACTCAATATACCGGCGGCGAAACCACCCAGATGACTACTGCCGGCTCGGCGCCCGGATTGCGCCAGCGAAACGGCTTGCCTTCGAAGCGGAACGAGTCGCCTTCGCCGAGCTGATGCCAAATGCCGCCGATCTCGATCTCGAAGGTGCCCGACACGACATAGCCCGCTTCCTCGGTCGGACGGCGCGCTTCGGTCTTCAGTTCGGCGCCCGGCGCGAAGACCGAGCGCAGCATCTCGAAGCTACCGCCGAGGTCGGGCGACAGAAGCTCCTCCACGAGGCCTGATTCGCTTGTGCCAAGCGAGCGGCGGCTGCCCGCGCGCACAACCACGCCGCGTTCCTTCTCGACAGGCACGTCATGGCTGAAGAACAGGCTGAGCGGCACGCCGAAGAGCTCGGCGAAGGCTCTGAGATCGCCGAGCGAAGGAACCGAAAGTCCGCGCTCGACCTGGCTGACCCAGCCGACGGAGCGGCCGAGCTTGAACGCGATCTCGCTGAGCGTCAGCCCGCGCGCCTTGCGCAGCGCACGGATATCGCCGGCAAGCAGCCGCTCGCCATTGTCCTGCTCCGGTCTGACGGCGGTCGAGGCCAATCGTGAACTCGTGAAAAAATATGAACAATTTTCATGTGAGGACAAACCAGTGAAAAAATCAAGCGGATTTTCATACGCTGCAAGATTTGCTTGCGCGATTTTGGCGCTTGATGCAAAGGCTGCCCTACGAACGGAGGGTGGGGCGTCCGATCGGGACCAATCTAGTTCTTGTGTCTGCGGATGGTCGTTTGCGGAAACCGGGTTCCGGCCATGCCTGAAGGGACGGCCCATGCTGGATAAGAATAGCCGGATCGCGCTCGATGCGGCGATCGTCGACGAGGCGATCATTTCGCGCCGATCCGTGCGCGCGTTTTTGCCCGACATGGTCGACGACGAGACGATCCGCGCCATCCTGACGGTGGCGGCGCGGGCGCCGTCAGGCACCAACATGCAGCCTTGGCGGGTCTATGTGACCAAGGGCGAGGTGAAGCAGCGCATCAGCGACGCCATCCTCAATTCCGGCATTCGTGCCGAGAAGGCGGAGTGGGACGAGTACCGCTACTATCCCGACCAGTTCTTCGAGCCTTATCTCAGCCGGCGCCGGGCCAACGGCTTCGGTCTCTACGGCGCGATCGGCATCGGCCGGCGCGAGGTCGACAAGATGCGCGCGCAGCACGATCGCAACTTCATCTTCTTCGACGCGCCGGTCGGCATGATCTTCACGGTCGACCGGCGGCTGAACAAGGGGTCGTGGATCGACTACGGCATGTTCCTGCAGAACATCATGGTCGCGGCGCGGGGCAGGGGGCTGCATACCTGTCCGCAAGCCGCCTTCGCACCCTACCACCGGCAGATCCGCCCGGTGCTCAACATTCCCGACGAGGAAGTCGTCGTCTGCGGCATGGCGCTGGGCTATGAGGACAACTCCAAGCCCGAGAATGAATTCCGCACCGACCGCGCGCCGCTCGAAGAATGGGTGACGTTCGCTGAGTAGCGCGGACAGGGACTGGTCGCCCTGACTGCTAGACTCTAGTCCGTGCTCATATGGGCACCGTGGCCGCTGACATGGGCGCCGTCCTGCGGTGTCAGCCTGAGATAAGCGAGCAGCGCGCAAAGCGTGATCAGGGCCTCGACGATGAACAGGATGCGGTAGTCGTTGACGCTGGCCTGGCCGCCTCCGGCAAGCAGCGACAGCAGCGCCGCCGCCAGGCCGACGCTGATCGCGACCGCCAGCTGCCAGAGGATGTAATAGAGCGCGCTGAAGCGCGAGAGCTGCTCCGGCGCGATGTCCGAGTAGGCGAGATTGCCGGTCGAGGCCCACTGCACGGAGCGGAAGAGGCCGAAGACGAAGATGTAGGTAAGCACGATCCAGGCGGGCGTGCTTTCCTGCATCAAGGCAAACCCCGCGACCAGCAGGGCGACGATCGGCGTGTTGGTGACCAGCACGCGCCTGAAGCCGAAGCGGTTGAGGATGCGCGGCATGAAGAAGCGCATCAGCACCGACCCGATCGCCGCCACGAAGGTCAGCGATCCGGCCTGGACGGCGCTCATGCCGAAGCCGAGCTGGAACATCAGCGGCAAGAGGAAAACCACCGAACTCAGCCCGATCGTGTCGAGACCGCCGCCGGTCAGGAAGCTGACGCGAAAGGTGCGGATGCGCAGCAGGTTGAGGTCGAGCAGCGGGTTACGGGTGCGCAGGCAGTAAAGCGCGGCGACGGTCAGGATGGCGATCGCCAGCCCGAGCTCCATGGCGATGCTGGCGCTCGCCGCATCCTTCGCGGCAAGCGAATCCATGCCGAAGACGAGCAGCGCCATGCCGCTGCCGACGAGCAGGAAGCCCGGAAAATCGAAAGGCGTGCGGACCGGCTTGGTGGTCGTGGGGAACAGCGAGGCGGCGAGCAGCGCGGCCGTCAGCGCGATCGGTATGTTGATGTAGAAGATCCAGCGCCACGACACGTAGGTGGTTAGCGCGCCGCCGACGAGCGGCCCGACCAGCGGGCCCGACTGGCCGGCGAGCGAGATATACATGTTGATCTTGAGCGTGCGGTCGCGCGGGAAGCTCGACAGGATTACGACCTGGCCGAGCGTGCCCATCAGTGCGCCGCCGAAACCCTGCAGCGCGCGCGAGCCGACCAGCATCCAGATGTTTTCCGACAGGCCGCAGAGCGCCGAGGCACTGGCGAAGACGAGCAGCGCAAAGCAGTAGACGTTGCGCAGCCCGAAGCGATCGGCCAGCCAGCCGCCGAGAGGCATCGTGATGATCAGGCTCGCGACATAGACGGTGATCAAAAGACCGAGCTGGCTCGGCGGGCGGTCCAGGCTTTGGCCTATGCCCGGCAGCGCGGTCACAATGACGTTCTGGTCGAGACTGGTCATGAACACGCCGCAGGCGACGGTTGCCGGCAACAGCAGCGACGGGTCGCCCGTCGGAGCAAAGCGGGTCGTGGCTGTCGCCGTAGTCTCTGCGGTCATGGAAGGAATTGTCGAAGTGGTTGCCTGAGCGGACTCCGACCAGAGCCCGTTCCTCATCTATCGTCTTCGCTGGTCCAAGGCTCAAGCAGCAGTTGTAGCCGTCGATAGTGCCAGGCACCTGCTGGACCAGTCGACTGGTCCTATTTGCTCTACTGAACCTCGTAGCCGACTTCCTCGCCGGCGTGGCACAAGGCTTTCCAGAACGACCGAGCAAACGATCGGAAGACGTAGATGTCGAACTGATCCGCGCCGGTGCGCTGGATCTGGGCGAAAACATCGTGATGGTTGGTCGAGCGGCCTGCGCCCAACGGGAAGGCCGGCAAGGCAAAATCGATGGCGAAGAATTTCGCCAGCACCCATTCCGCTTTCGGTCCGGCGACGCGGATCGCCGTGCGGCCGTGCGACAGGTCGGTGAGCGTGCCGACCGAAGGCGTGATCACTCCCGTAAACGCGGCGGCCAAGCCCTCCGCCTCGTCGACCACGGTGAACTTGCCCGGCGCGAAGCCGAACGCCGACTTCGCGCCATTGCTGACGCCGCCGCCGGCGCCGTCCGGAAGGGCAAGGCCCGTCACCTTGTATATGCCCGACATCAGGCGCTTCTCCTCGCCTGGCCACGCGGCAAGCTGCAGGATCGAGCCTGGCCGCGTTTCGGACAGGATGACATCGACGCCATGTTCGAAATTGCCATGCGAGCCTGGATGGTAGACGGGCTCCAGCGGCGATTGACGTTCAACCATGCATGCGGCTCCCGTCCGGATCGTAGAAATGGTTGGAGACGATCTCGACCGGCCCGAACCGGTTGCGCAGCGGGTCGGAAACGAAGGCGCGCGTGCCGTGGCGCGCCTTGCCGCCCCTGACCAGCGCCAGAGCGATGTATTTGCCGAGCGCCGGCGAATAGCAGCAGGCGGTGATGTGGCCGATCGAATCGTGCGGGTTCTCTTGGTCCAGTTCATCGACGATATGTCCGCCACCGTTGAGCGCGCGGTTGTCGAGAGCGATCACGCCGACCAGTTCCAGCCGGTCCGGAGCGATCAGCCCCTCGCGGTCCATCATGGCGGAACCGATGAAGGGTTTCTTCTTCGACAGCATCCAGTCGAGATGGAGGTCGCGCGCGGTGGTGCGGCCGTCGATCTCGGCGCCGGTGACGTGACCCTTCTCGATGCGCATGGTGCCCAGCGCCTCGAGCCCGTAGGTGACAAGGCCGAACGGCTTGCCGGCCTCGATGAGCGCTTCCCACACCCGTGTGCCGTAACCGGCGCCGGAATAGACCTCGAAGGCCATTTCGCCGGAGAAAGAGAGGCGGCAGATCATCACCGGCACGCCGGCGATCTGGCCATGGACGATGCCCATGAAGGGAAGCGTGGCGTTGTCGACGGCTGTGCCTTTGACACAAGAGGCAAGGATGGCGCGGGCCTTCGGGCCGCCGATCGCGGCACCAGCCCATTCGTCGGTGACCGAGGTGACGGTGACCTTCAGTTCCGGCCAGATGACGTCGAGGAAATATTCCAGATGCTGCATCACCTTGCCGGCATTGGCGGTGGTGGTGGTCATCAGGAATTCCTGCTCCCCGAGCCGCCAGGTGGTGCCGTCGTCGAAGGCAAGACCGTCCTCGCGCAGCATCAGGCCGTAGCGGGCCTTGCCGACGGCGAGGGTGGAAAACATATTGGTGTAGACGCGGTCGAGGAATTCGGCCGCGTCCGGTCCTTGCACGGCGATCTTGCCGAGTGTCGAGACATCGACGATGCCGGCGCTCTCGCGTGTCGCCTGGGCTTCGCGTACGTAGGCCTGCTCTACGGTCTCGCCGGCGAGGCCGTAGATCATCGGGCGATACCAGAGTCCGGCCGCATACATGGTCGCGCCGTTGGCGATGTGCCAGTCATGCATCGGCGTCAGCCGCTCCGGCTTCAAATCGCCGAAGCGCTCGGCCGCCAGCGAGCCGATCGAGACCGCCGTGTAGGGCGGGCGGAAGCGTGTCGTGCCGACTTCCGGTATCGGTTTGCCGAGCGCCTCGGCCATGATGGCTAAGCCCGGCACGTTGGAGTTCTTGCCCTGGTCGGTCGCCATGCCGAGCGTGGTGTAGCGTTTCAGATGCTCGACCGAAACGAAGCCCTCGCGATGCGCGAGCCGAACGTCCTCGGCGGTCACGTCGTGCTGGAAGTCGACGAAACTCTTGCCCTTGGCCTTGATCTCGAAGACCGGCGCCGGGTCGGGATCGCCAGGAACAGCCTCGACAACGGGCAGGGGCGCCGAGGACGGCGTTCCGCCGGCGGCCTGGAGGCCGGCCGCGCGGCCCTCGGCGATGGCTTCGGCAGTGGAAAAACTGCCGGTGAAGGCGCCGGCGCCGATCCAGCGCTGCGTCGGCTGCGGCGGCAGGAAGGCCTGCCTGGCAGTGTCCCATATGGCCTTTGCACCGGCCTGGCTGGCGAGATGGATTGTCGGCGACCAGCCGCCCGACATAGCCAGGCAGTCGGCATGGATGCTGCGTTCTTCGCCGCTGAGCGCACCGCTCATCATGTCGAAGCGTTGCACCTTGAGGCCGGTGAGCGCCTTGCCGCCTTCGGTCGCGATTACGGCATGGCCCGCAAACAATTCGGCCTCGGCTTCGCTCGCCAGCCTGCGCATCTCGTTCGAGACGTCGCCGCGGACATCGATGACGGCGACGACGGCAGCGCCTGCCTTCTTCAGGGCGACCGCCGAGCGATAGGCGCTGTCGTTGTTGGTGAACATTGCGATCCGTTCGCCAGGCAGCACGCCATATTCGTTGGCGTAGCGTTCGGCCGCATGTGCCAGCATGACACCCGGACGATCGTTGCCCGGAAACACCAGCGGCCGCTCGAAGGAGCCGGTGGCGAGAACCGCTGTCTTGGCGCGGATCGCCCAGTAGCGCTGGCGCGGCTCGCCTTTGGCCGGCACTTCCTTATGGTCGGTCACCCGTTCGAGGGCGGCCAAAGTGTTGCCGTCGTAGTAGCCCCAGACGGTCGTGCGCGGCAGCAGGCGGACATTGTCGTTGCCTTCGAGCTGGCCGACGACGCGCGCCGCCCAGTCGGCGGCCGGCGCGCCGTCGATGGTTTCGCCAGACCAGTTGGCCGAGCCGCCGAACTTTGCCTCGAGATCGGCCAGGATCACGCGCGCACCCTGGTCGGCGGCGGCCTTCGCTGCCATCAGGCCGGCCGGGCCGGAGCCGACGACCAGCACGTCGCAAAAGGCGTTCATGCGCTCGTAGCGCGCAGTGTCGGGCGCAACACCCGCCTTGCCGAGGCCGGCGGCGCGACGGATGAAATGCTCGCAGAACATCCAGAACCGCGTGCCCTTCAGCGGGCCGAATACCGGTCCCATGAAGGTCTTGTAGTAAAAACCGGCCGACAGGATCTTGCCGCCGAGCTGGTTGAGCGCGCCGATATCCAAAGCGAGCGAGGGGGAGCGGTTCTGGCTGACAGCGACCAGCCCGTCATAGATCTCGACCATGGTGGCGGGGATGTTGGGCTCGCGCACTTCACCGCGCAGCACCGTCAACAGGGCATTCGGCTCCTCGACGCCGGCGGCGAGCAGGCCGCGCGGGCGGTGGTACTTGAACGAACGACCGAACAGCGTCACGCCATTGGCGAGCAGCGCCGAAGCCAGCGTGTCGCCGGCATGGCCGGTATAGGGCGCGCCGTCGAAGGTGAAGCGGATGGTGCGCAGCCGGTCGATGCGGCCGCCGGTTTCCGTGCGGCGAGGGCTCACTGGTTGCCTCCCGCTTTATGGCCCGCGGATTTGTGTCCGCCACGGGCGAACGCCGTACTCAGGATTTCATGGGTCAGGGTATTGCGCACGACCCGCAGATGCGCGCGGCAGCCGCCGGAATGCTGCCAGATCTCATTGTGGTCTCCGGCCGGGTTCAACCGGTCGTAGACATAGGCATTCCAGGCATCGAGATCCTGCGAGGCCGGCTGCGGCCGCTCGCGGTTGCCGTCGCCCTGGTAGGTGAATTCGACGACGTCGCGCGGGCCGCAATAGGGACAAGTGATCAGCATATGATTGAAACCCTAATGCAGCCGCGGATTCGCGCCCTGGCCTTTGTCGTCGATGATCAGGCCACGATAAAAACGGTCGAGCGTGAAGGGGGCGTTGAACTCGTGCGGCTCGTCCTTGGCGATGGTCCAGGCGAAGCACCAGCCCGAGGCTGGCGTAGCCTTGAAGCCGCCGTAGCACCAACCGCAATTGAGATACATGCCGGGCAGCGGGCCGGTGGTGATGATCGGCGAGCCGTCCATCGTCATGTCGCAAAGCCCACCCCAGGAACGCAGCATGCGCACCCGCGCAAGGCCCGGGAACAGCGCCAGCATCTCGCTCATCACCTCATCGACGATCGGCAGGCTGCCGCGCTGGGCGTAGCTGTTGTAGCCGTCGAGGTCGCCGCCATAGACGAGGCCGCCCTTGTCGGACTGCGAGATGTAGAAGTGGCCCATGCCGAAGGTGAGAACGGTGTCGACGATCGGCTTCAGCGATTCCGAGACGAAGGCCTGCAGAACGTGGCTTTCGATCGGCATGTGCGAAATGCCGGCAAGCTGCATGACATGGCCGGTGCTGCCGGCGACGGCAAGCGCCACTTTCCTGGCGCGGATATCGCCGCGTGTCGTCGTCACGCCAATGACCTGGTCGCCGTCGCGCAGGAAGCCGGTGACCTCGCAATTCTCGATGATGTCGACGCCGCGCCGGTCGGCGCCGCGCGCATAACCCCAGGCGACCGCGTCGTGCCGGGCGGTGCCGGCACGTGGCTGCATCAGCCCGCCAAGGACGGGAAAGCGCGCCGAGCCCGAGACGTCCAGCGCGGGGACTAGCCGCTTGATCTGGTTGACGGTCATCAACTCGGCATCGACGCCGAGATGGCGCATCGCGTTGCCGCGCCTTGCATAGTCGTCGAGCTGGGCCGGCGTGTGCGCGAGATTGAGGCAGCCGCGCTGCGAGAACATGACGTTGTAGTTGAGGTCGTGCGAGAGGTTCTCCCACAGCTTCATCGAATGCTCGTAGAAGCGGGTGTTTTGCGGCAAAAGATAGTTGGAGCGCACCGCCGTGGTGTTGCGGCCGACATTGCCCGAGCCCAGCCAGCCTTTTTCCAGCACCGCGACATTGGTGATGCCGTGTTCCTTGGCAAGGTAATAGGCGGTCGAGAGTCCGTGGCCGCCGCCACCGATGACGATCACATCATAGGACGCCTTCGGGTCCGGCTTGCGCCACGCCGGCTTCCAGTCCTTGTTGCCGTTCAGCGCGTTCTTGAGCAGCGAAAAGGCCGAATATTCCGCCATTCTTCCTGTCGTCCTGTTGGTGCGAGGCGGCACACTATAGAGCAGCCCACAACCGCAAAGCCAAGATTGCGCCATCGCTTTTCGACAGGCCGACTTCGATCCATGCCATCGCTCCACGGATCGGGACGGCTTGCCGCCTGATATGGCGGTCTTTATCAAGGATGGAATTTTCGAAGATTTTTCGGCCGCGAGTCGCCCGTCCGTCATGATTTCCCGACTGCTACGCCTGATCCTGGTCGCCATCGTCGTCGTCGCGACGCAGCCGTCGTCCCACGCCATTGCGCAGGCGATTGGCCAGGGCTCCGCACAGCTCATCGCCGATCAAACCAAGGCCATGCAGGACCTGACGGCCAAGACCGACGGCCTGGAGAAGAAGATAAGCGATCCCGATGAAGACGATGCCGGGCTCGTCGATATCCGCCTGCAGCTCGAGGATATATCGCGAGCGGCGCTGAACAGCGCGCTGGCGTTCCGTTCGCGCCTCAACGACATCAACGATCGCGTCGAGGTTCTGGGGCCGCCACCCGCGCAAGGACAGCAAGAGCCCGCGATCGTCGCCAATGAGCGCGCGGCGCTCACGGCCGAGAAGGCCGAGATCAACGCGGTGGTCGCCAGCGCGCAGAACCTGTCGATCCGCATCAGCGGCCTGGTCGACAATATCGCCATCAAGCGCAGCGAGCTTTTCCGCAGCGTTCTGACGAAACGCTACGAATTGACCGATGTGCTGAGCCCGCAGGGCTTTTCCGACGCGCATGACCAGTTCACCGGCCTCTACAAGGCAGTGGCGTCCTGGCTGACCTTCGCGTTCAAGTTCAAATTTCAGGCAATCCTTGCCGCGACGCTGATGGCGCTGGCGCTGGCGGCCGTGCTCCTGATAGGCGGGCGGCGGCTGTTCGGCCGCATTTTCGAGCCCAATCCATCCGTGGAGGATCCATCCTACCTCAGCCGGCTGTCCGTGGCGTTCTGGTCGACGCTGCTGCCGACTGCGGCGCTCGGCGCGTTCTTGGCCTCCGCAGTGTTCTTCTTCAACTATTACAACGTGCTGCGCGGCGATATCGGCACATTCCTCAATGCGCTGCTCGCCGTAATCGCAGTGGTGTTCTGCGTCAACCGGCTGACCAATGCGGCGCTCGAGCCGCGGCTGCCTAACTGGCGGCTCATTCCAGTTGCAACCGGCCCTGCGCGCTGGCTGGTGAGGCTGACCACCGCCATGGCCGTGGTTCTCGGCATCAATTACTTCCTGTCGGTCGTCAACGAGAAGATGGGTTCCCCGCTTTCGCTGACGATCGCCAGGGGTTTTGTCGCCACCATCATCGTCGGCGTCATCCTGATCCTGATGGGGCTGCTGAGACCATTCAGGACGGCTGACGGCGCATGGCGTCCTTGGCCGGCATGGCTTCGCTTCATCGCGATCGGGCTCGGCCTGTTCACCATCGCTGCGGCGCTGCTCGGTTATATCGGCCTCGCGCTGTTCGTCTCGTCCCAGGTCGTGGTCACCGGCACCATCCTGGTCACCGCCTATATCGGCTTCCTGTCGGCGCGGGCGATCGGCGAGGAGGGCGGGTTCGCTGATACGTCGGTCGGGCGATGGCTGTCCGCCAATTCCAGCTACGAGGACACCGCGCTCGATCAGCTCGGCCTGGTGGCCAGCATCGCAATCAACCTGATGATCGTGCTGGTGTTCCTGCCGCTGATCCTTCTGATGTGGGGCTTCCAGCCCGGCGACATCGAGGCCTGGGCCTACAAGCTGGCAACGGGCGTCACCATCGGCTCCGTCACCATCTCGGTGCTCGGCATCCTCACCGGCATCGTCGTCTTCGTCATCGGCTATTTCCTCACGCGCTGGTTCCAGGGCTGGCTCGACGGGTCGGTGATGGCGCGCGGCAAGGTCGACACCGGCGTGCGCAACTCGATCCGGCTGGCCGTGGGCTATGCAGGCGTGGCGCTCGCGGCACTTATCGGCATATCGGCGGCTGGTATCGATCTTTCCAATCTGGCGCTCGTTGCCGGTGCGCTGTCACTTGGTATCGGCTTCGGCCTGCAGAACGTGGTCTCGAACTTCGTCTCCGGCCTGATCCTGCTTGCCGAACGCCCGTTCAAGGTGGGCGACTGGATCGTCGCCGGCGACATCAGCGGCACGGTGAAGAAGATCAGCGTGCGTGCGACGGAAATCGAGACGTTCCAGCGGCAGTCGGTGATCCTGCCCAATTCGAACCTCATCAACAATGCGGTCGGCAATTGGACGCATCGCAACAAGCTCGGCCGCGTCGACATCAGGGTCGGCGTCGCCTATGGCAGCGACGTCAAGCGGGTGCACACGCTTCTGCTCGATATCGCCCGCGCCCATCCGATGGTGCTCAAGAACCCCGAGCCCTTCGTGCTCTTCGCCAATTTCGGGACGGCCGCGCTCGAATTCGAAATCCGCGTGTTCGTGGCCGACGTGATGAACGGCAGCATCGTCCAGAACGACATACGCTTCGCGATCTTCGATATCTTCGAGGACGAGCACATCGAGATCCCGTCGACGCCGCGCGCCGTGGTCGAGACAACGAAGCACGAGTCGTGGCCGATCGACGACGACAAGATCGAGGCGGAATTTGCCGAGCGCGAGCGGCTGGAAGCGGAAGCAGCGGCCGAACGCGAACGGCTCGCCAAGATGAAGCGAAGGGGCCGCAAGCCCGATCCAGGCTAGACGTTGCGCCATTTTCCGGTCGGTGAAACCAATTGCGGCATGAATGCGGCATTCAGTTGCGGTTCAGCTTGCATCTCATATAAGCTCTCATGCAAAGGGCGAGAATGCCTTGCGAAAATGCAACAGAGGCGGTGTGGAAACACCGGAAATTGCAATGTGGAAGTCTGTCGTTACCGCCATCGCTTTCTTGGCCCTGGGCGGTTCGGCTTTTGCCGCCAGCGCGGTCAACAAGGACGCTCAGACGCGGACGTTGATCGTGACCGAAGGCGGCGGCAAGACCGAGCTGGCGCTGGCCGCCGGCGAGACGGTGGAGTTCTGCCCGAATGGCTGCTTCGTCACCCTGCCCAATGGTGACCTCGAAGCGCTGACCGGTTCAGAAACGGTCGAGATCTCGGGCGGCGTTGCCCGGATCAAGTAAAATCCTTAGACGCGATCGGCGAAGGCCGGGCGAACGCCCGGCCTTTTATCGTTTCCGGTAGCCGCTGCTTAACGATAACACCGGAAATACCCCCGCACAGCGCGCCGCAACCGGGCGTTTTAACGTTCGCTCCGTCATGCCCCGTTATATCCATCGCGTAGGCGCCGAAATGCGGCGCGGGGTGAGCAGGGCGGGGCAATGGACGCGCGGTCGGACGGGAACGCAATTCCGCTTGCGGTCGATCTCGACGGCACGCTGATTGCAACGGACCTTCTGTGGGAAGGCCTGTTCATCCTGCTCAAGAAGAATCCGCTCTATCTCTTTGTCCTGCCGCTCTGGCTGACCGGCGGTCCGGCGCGGCTCAAGCAGGAAATCGCAGCGCGCATCGACATCGATCCGGCATCGCTGCCTTACCGGGTTGAATTGCTCGAGCGGCTTCGCGGCGAACACGAGGACGGCCGCAGGATCGTGCTGGCGACGGGCACGCCGCGCAAATTCGCCGAGGCGATCGCGGCGTATCTCGGCATCTTCGAGCGCGTGCTGGCGACCGACGGACCGCACAATTTGACTTCGGCCAGGAAGCGCGCCTCGCTGGTCGCCGCCTATGGCGATGCCGGTTTCGACTATGCCGGCAACAGCCGCCATGATCTCAATGTGTTCGATGCCGCGCGCAACGCCATCGTGGTGGCGCCGGACCGCAGCGCGCAGCGCTGGCAGGCGGCGCGCGGCGCCGAGACGATGCCGGCGCCGAAGCGAACGCTCAAGACCTACGTCAAGATGCTGAGGGCGCATCAGTGGCTGAAGAATTCACTGATCGCGGTGCCGATGGTGCTGTCGCACGAGTATTTCAACATCGGCATGATCTGGCAGTGCCTCCTGGCCTTCGTTTCGTTCAGCGCCGTGGCCTCCGCCATCTACATCGTCAACGACTTCTTCGACCTCGCGCTCGACCGTAAGCATCCGACCAAGCGCAACCGCCCGTTCGCCAGCGGTGTTCTGTCGATCCCGTTCGGCCTCGGCGCCGTCTTTGTGCTGCTCGCGATCGGCATCGCCACCGGCTGCCTGCTGCCGATCGAGTTCCTCGGCGCGCTCGGCGGCTATATGGTCGTCACCACGGCCTATTCGCTGTCTTTCAAGCGCATGCTGTTGATCGACGTGCTGACGCTCGCCGGCCTCTACACCATTCGCGTGCTGGCGGGAGCGGCGGCTACGGGCGTCGATGTCTCCTTCTGGCTGCTCGCCTTCTCGATCTTCTTCTTCCTGTCGCTGGCGCTGGTGAAGCGTTTCGTCGAATTGCGCACGACCGCCATCCCGGTCGGCGAGCGCATCGCCGGCCGCGGCTACCGCACCGAGGACCAGGAGATCGTCGCCCAGGCGGGCATGGCCTCGGCCTTCTCCTCGGCGCTGGTGCTGGCGCTCTACATGGACAGTGTCGCGGTGCGGGAGCTTTATCCGCACCCGTGGGTAATGTGGCCCTTGGCGCCGATCGTGCTTTATCTCACCATGCGCGTCTGGATCCTCGCGCGCCGCGACGAGATGCATGACGACCCGGTCGTCTTCATCATCCGCGACTGGCGTAGCCAGATCGTGGTGGCCATCGGCGCCGTGCTTCTGATCGCAGGAGGCTGGGGCTGGTGAGCGCCGGCGGCGAATATTTCGGCAGCTTCGGGCTGGCGACGCCGCCGGCGCGCCGGGCGATCCCGGCGGAAGAAGCCATCGCGCTGTTGAAAAGCGGCACGGCCAAGCCGGGCTCGCTTCTCGGCTACGGCAATGGCCGCTCCTATGGCGACAGCTGCCAGAACGACGCCGGCATGGTAGTCGACATGCGGCCGCTCGGCCACATTCGCGGCTTCAACGCCGAGACCGGCGTGCTCGAGGCCGATGCCGGCGTGCTGCTTTGCGACATCATCGCCCATGCCGCGCCTTACGGCTTCTTTCCGGCCGTGGTTCCCGGCACGCAGTTCGTCACCCTTGGCGGCGCCATCGCCAATGATGTGCATGGCAAGAACCACCACCGGCGCGGCACGTTCGGCTGTCATGTCGAATCCTTGACCTTACTGCGGTCCGACGGCCGGACCTATCGCTGCTCCGAGACCGACAACGCCCATCTGTTCAGGGCGACGGTCGGCGGCATGGGGCTGACCGGACTGATCTTGTCGGCGTCGATCCGGCTGATGCGTGTGCCCTCGCTCGACATCGTCGAGAAAACGACGCGGTTCCGCGATCTCGCCGAATTCTTCGATCTTGCCGACGCCGCCGACCAGGCCAATGAATATGCCGTTGCCTGGATCGATCAGCTCGCCGGCGGCCACGGGCGAGGGCGCGGCCTGCTGTTCACCGGCAACCATGCCGAGCACGGCTCGCATGCCGCCATGCGCGCAGGCAGTCGGCTCTCGGTGCCCGTGCAGCCGCCCTTCAACGTGCTCAACCGGCCGTTCCTGGCTGCCTTCAACGCTGCCTATCGATGGAAGAAGGGTCGCACGCCGGCTGCGCGCCAGGCGGGTTACCAGGGCTTCTTCTTTCCGCTCGACGGTGTGCGCGACTGGAATCGGCTCTATGGCCCGCGCGGGCTTTTCCAGCACCAGTGCGTGGTGCCTGAGGCCATGGCGCGGCGCACCGTGCCGGCACTGCTTGAAGCGGCGCGGCATGCCGGGCAAGGCTCGTTCCTGACCGTGCTGAAGCGGTTTGGCGCCGTCGGTTCGCCGGCGCTGCTCTCGTTTCCGCGGCCGGGCTATACGCTGACGCTCGATTTCCCCAACAGGGGCGAAAGGACGCTGCGGCTGTTAGCCGAACTCGACCGCATCACGATCGAGGCCGGTGGCGCCGTCAACCCCTATAAGGATGCCCGCATGAGGCCCGAAACCTTCGCGGCGTCCTTCCCGGAATGGCAACGGCTGGAGGCGCTTCGCGACCCGGCCTTCCTGTCGGATTTCTGGGCGCGCACAGCGAAAAAACTGGAGGCTCGGCGAGAGGCCGTGGTGGCCGCAGAATAGGTCGAATTTGAGTAAATCTTGGTAAATGAAGCGTTCATATCCGGGTTTTTACTAAAAATATACATGTGATTTCACGAAATATTTGCAGGTTTGTAGTAGGACCGCCCAAGGGCGGGGTGGCAACAATGAAATACATCTTCTTCATTCTCTTCACGGTCATGACCAATGCCGCTGCTCAGCTCATGCTGAAGCAGGGCATGATGTCGATGGGGCCGATCTCTTTCGACAACATCAATCCGCTCGTCAAGCTGCTGCAGATCGTCTTCAGCCCCTGGGTCTTCCTCGGCCTCTGCACCTTCGTCATCTCGATGGCCTCGCATCTCTACGTGCTGTCGAAGGTCGAGCTCAGCTTCGCCTATCCGTTCCTCAGCCTCGCCTATGTCGCGGTCGCCGTCTTTGCCTATTTCGTCTTCCGCGAGGACCTCAATGGCTGGCGCATCGCCGGTATCGCCTGCATTTGCGTCGGAACGATTTTGATCGCTCAAAGTGGCCGCGGGCACGAGAACCAGACCGCTTCCATCACTTCCGACAAGATCGGCACAAACGAGATCCTTCGATGAGACATGTGATTTTCGGCGGCGACGGTTTCGTCGGCCGGCATCTTGCTCCCAAGCTTGCTGCGGACGGCGAGAACGTCGTCGTTGCCGACATCGTCAAGAGCGACCTGCCGCACTATCGTTCGGTGCGCTTCATCACTTGCGATGTGACCGATCCGGCTTCGGTCGCGGCAGTGGGCCTCAAGGCGGGCGACATGGTCTACAACCTGTCGGCCAAGATGCTGTCGCCGATCCAGGTGCGCGCCAATCGGCACGACTTCTTCTTCCCGGTGAATTTCCACGGCACAGAGCACATCATCCAGGCGATGGACAAGGCCGGCGCCTCGAAGCTGGTCCATTACACGACCGACATGATCTACGGCCATACCGTGGTGCTGCCGATGACCGAGGACCATCCGGTCGCGCCGCTCGGCGAATATGGCCTGTCGAAGCTGAAGACCGAGGAGCTCGCCGCCGAATGGCGCAGGCGCGGCATGTCGATCTCGCTGTTCAGGCCGCGCCTGATCATCGGACCCGGCCGTCTCGGCATCCTGGAGAAACTGTTCAAGCTGATCGACTGGAACCTGCCGGTGCCGATGATCGGCTCAGGCAGGAATCCCTATCAGTTCATCTCGGTGTTCGATTGCGCGGAAGCCGCGCACGCAGCCTGGAAGGCCGGCGTGCCGAACGAGGCTTACAATCTGGGCTCGCTCAATCCGCCGCCGGTCAGAAAACTGCTCGGCGACCTGATCAGGCATGCCGGCTCCAAGTCGATCCTGCTGCCGACGCCGGGCTGGGCGGTCAAGCGCACGCTCGACCTGCTCGATCTCATGAACATGCCGATCATGGATCCGGAGCAGTATCTGATCGCCGACGAGGAATGCGTGCTCGACGTGTCCAAGGCCGAGCGTCAGCTCGGCTGGGTGCCGCAATATCGCGACGAGGACATGCTGATCGCCGCCTACAGCGAATACCGCGCCAAGAAGGACGGCCACGCCGTCGCCACCGAACACGTACCTGCCGAATAAGGCGACGAAGGGGGATTTCGAGATGACCGTCATTGCCAAGCCGGAACCCGGCGTGCACGCGCTGCTCGAAGCGCCGGCGCTGCTGCCCGCCACCGTCGCCAAGCCCGAGCTGATCAGCGTCGAGCAGGCCAAGGCGATGGACGTCGCCCGCATCACGGACCTGTTCAAGGCCCACCTCAACCCGGGCCAGCTGCATTTCATGAAGCTGCTCGGCTTCCACAAGGTCAAGATCGAGCGCGCCGAAGGCATGTTCTACATCGACCAGAACGGCCGCAAGATCCTCGACTTCTTCGGCGGCTTCGGCTCGCTGGCCTTCGGCCACAACCATCCGCGCATCCTCGAGGCCCGCAAGAAGTTCCAGGAGGAGAAGCGCCAGGAGATCGCCATCGCCTTCATGTCGCAATATGCGGCGGCGCTCGCGCACAACATCGCCAAGTGCTCGCCCGGCGATCTCGACATGGTGTTCCTCGGCTCCTCCGGCTCGGAGGCCATGGAAGCGGCGGTGAAGCTTGCCGAACGCGCCGCAGGCCCGAAGCGGCCGAAGGTCGTCTATGCCGAGAACTCCTTCCACGGCAAGACCAAGGGCGTGCTGGCGATCACCGACGGCCAGCTCTACCGCGCCGAGTTCAAGGTGGCGGACAATGCCGTGCGCGTGCCCTTCGCCGATATCGCGGCGGTCGAACGCCTGTTCAAAAGCGATCCGGAGATCGGCGTCATCGTGCTGGAAACCATCCAGGGCGGCGGCGGCATCATCCAGGCGCCGGCCGACTACTGGCGAAAGCTGCGCGCGCTTTGCGACCAGCATGGCGTGCTGTGGGTGGCCGACGAGGTGCAGTGCGGTTACGGCCGTTCCGGCCGTTTCTACGCCTTCGAGCACTACGGCGTCGTGCCGGACGTGACGGCGCTGGCGAAATCGCTCGGCGGCGGCAAGGCCGCGGTCGGCGCCATGATCGCCAGGCGCGATGTCTACATGAAAGCCTATGGCACGCCGAAGACGGCAATGATCCACGCCATGGCGACCTTCGGCGGCATGGGCGAGGCCTGCATCACCGCGATCGAGGCGCTGAACGTGCTCTATGACGAAGGGCTGATCGACAATGCTGCGTCGACCGGCGACTACCTTTTGCAGCGGCTGCAGACGCTGAAGGCGAAATATCCGAAGATCATCAAAGGTGTGCGCGGCAAGGGTCTTATGATCGGGCTCGAGTTCCACGATTTCTCGCAGACCTTGCCGATGGTGCTGCGTCCTGTGGTGAGTGTGCTCGACGACAAGCTGAAGGGTTCGCTCTCGGGCTTCGTCGGCTCGCTCTTGCTGCGCGACTACGACGTGCTCGTCGCCTTCACCGAGTATAATCGCAACGTCATTCGGCTCGAGCCGCCGCTGATCTGCCAGCGCGAGCATGTCGACCGCTTCGTCGACGCCTTCGACAGCCTCCTGTCGCGCGGCATCGTGGCGATCGTGAAGGATTTCGTGAAAAGCCAGGTCCGCTGAGACAGACGATGCTGACCAGGCCACCCGTCGCTCCCGCCAATCCGCTCGACCGGCTGACCGGCGCCGGTCTTGCCTGGGGCGAGGGGACTTACGCGAGATGGGCAGCCCCGATCGGCGCGGCGACCTTCTCGCTCTACATCCTGCTGACCGCCGTGACGGCCTGGTTCATGCCCGACGTCAATTGGGACATGCTGCCTTATCTGGCGATCGCCGAGGAGGGCCGCTATCCCGATCCGCAGGCGCTGCATGATTATGCCTACAGCACGATCAAGGCCGGCGTGTCGGCCGGCGACTACAAGACGCTGACCGACGATGGCGGCGGCTTCCGCAACCACATGGCGGAGAATGCCGCCGACTTCCACTCGCTGCTCGGCATGTACCGGATCAAGTTCCTCTATGCCGAAATCCTGTCGAGCCTCAGCCATGTCGTGGCGCCGGTTAAAGCGATGCGTCTGGTGCAGGTCTTCTCGGTGCTCTTGTTCGGCGCCGTCACGCTCATTTGGCTGCGCGCGGAAGGCGCGCTGGCGCTGGCGCCGGTCGCCGGCGCCATCCTGATCATGGCCGATTTCGGCGATGCGGCGCGGGCCTCGACGCCTGACCTTCTCTGCTCGGCGCTGTTCCTCGGCGGGCTGTTTGCCTATGTCCGCAAACACGAGGCAGCGACGGCTATCCTGCTTTTCCTGGCGTTCATGGCACGGCCGGACAACATTGTGTTCCTCGCCATCTTCGCCGTGCTGCTCGTGGCATTCCGGCAGAAGGCGTGGGGGGCGCTGGCCGGTTTCGCCGCCTCCTTCATCGCCTATTTCGCCATCTCGCACTGGGCCCAGCATCCCGGCTGGTGGCCGCATCTGTGGTTCTCCAGCATCGAGCAGCACTACAATATGGACAGCTTCGAACCGCCATTCTCGGTGGCCGCCTATCTCAAGGCCTTCGCCGCCTCGGTGGTGCGCGCCATTACCGTAGACAGCTGGGTCGGGATCTCGGTGCTCGCGCTCGCGGGCTGGTATGGGCTCGACCGTACAGGCTTCCGGTTCGACCGCCGCGCCGGCATCCTGCTTGCGGCGCTCGTGCTCGGCGTGCTCGCCAAGTTCACGGTCTTCCCGATCCACGACACGCGCATCTATTTCCCCAATCTTCTGCCGCCCTTCCTGATGCTCGCCGCGCCACTGATGGCGCTGTGGACCTCGGCGAGGCAAGGCCGGCACCGCGAGGCGCAGCAAGTTGCCGGAGACAAGTCATGAGCTCGGCTTCCAACCTAGCGCGCGTTCTGCTGTCGCTCGGATTGCCGGCCGGGCTGCTCGACCGCGGACCCGCGCTGCACGGGACGAAGTTCCTGGCCAAGGCGGCGCTCAAGGCGCGGTTCGGCGGCGGACGACCGTTCCAGATGGTCAATGTCGGGGCTTGCGACGGCGCGCTGTTCGATGACGTGACGCCTTGGCTGCACCGTATCAAGGGTGCTCGGGCGATGCTGGTCGAGCCGATCCCCTACAACCAGAAGCGGCTGCGCGCCAACTATCCGGATACGAGCCGCTTCGTCATCGAGCCGGTGGCGGTGACCAGGACAAAGGGCACCATCACCGTCCACACTTTCGACGCAGCCGCGCTCGAGGCCGGCACGCTGCCGATCGAGTTCATCGGCTGCTCCTCGGTCACCGACACCAATCTGATGTCCGGCAAGAACGCCTGGGGCGAGGCGGACGCCAACTTCAACAAGTTCGCGCCGCATCTGAAAGACATCGAGGTGCTGTCGGAGACATTGCAGACGCTGCTCGACCGCAATCGCATCACCCATATCGACGCTTTCCTGGTCGATTGCGAAGGCGCCGACTGAATGGTGTTCGACCAGCTCGACCTCCAGCGCTATCGCCCCGGCATGATCAAGATCGAGGTCGGCGCGCTGCCGGCTGCCGAGATCGGCCAGGTCGTCATCAAGCTCAAGACCGCAGGCTATCAGGTCGGCTTCCAGGCCGAGGACATTTGGGCTTTCGCCTGAGTTTTCGCTACCGAGCTTCCATGCACGATGGCGTTGAGCCGCAATGCCGGCCAAACGCGCTTGACAAGATGGCGCTGGCCCGTTCAACCTAAGCCATTCACCAGGGGAGTCCCGGCAAGGGGCTGAGATACTGCTGGCTTTTGCGGCGCAGTGACCCGTTGAACCTGATCCAGTTCATACTGGCGTAGGGACGGTGCAAGCGCTTTGCGGGCGTTCATGCCCGAAGACCTGTCTCAGGCAGGCAGACCGAAGCGTCTTTTCATCCTTCCGGCACAGAACTGGGTCTCCAATGCAACGAGCAAAGGAGCCTCAAATGAATGCCCTGACCCCCACCGTATCGACTGGACCGCTGCCGGCGTCGCGGAAGATCCACAAATCCGGCGCCATCCACCCGCAGATCAGGGTGCCGATGCGCGAGATCGCCGTTCACCCGACTGCCGGTGAACCGCCGGTGACGGTCTACGATCCGTCAGGCCCCTATACCGACCCCGCAATCGAAACCGATATCGAGAGGGGGCTTGCCCGCCTTCGGCAAGACTGGATCGTGGCGCGTGGCGATGTCGAATCCTATGACGGCCGCCATGTCAGGCCGGAGGACAATGGATTTGCGACAGGAGAGCGCCTGACGCGGGAGTTTCCGATCCGCAACCGTCCGCTGCGGGCCAAGGCCGGCAAGGCGGTAACGCAGCTTGCCTATGCGCGCGCCGGGATCATCACGCCCGAAATGGAATTCGTTGCCATCCGCGAAAACCTCGGCCGCGAGATCAAGCGGAGCGGGCTGCAACGGGACGGCGAGGCGTTCGGCGCATCGATACCGGACTTCGTCACACCGGAATTCGTACGCGACGAGGTGGCGCGCGGCCGCGCGATCATCCCCGCCAACATCAACCATCCCGAGAGCGAGCCGATGATCATCGGCCGCAATTTCCTGGTGAAGATCAACGCCAATATCGGCAATTCCGCCGTCACCTCTTCGATGGCCGAAGAGGTCGAAAAGATGGTCTGGGCGATCCGCTGGGGTGCCGACACGGTCATGGACCTGTCGACCGGCCGCAACATCCACAACATCCGCGAATGGATCGTGCGCAACTCGCCGGTGCCGATCGGCACGGTGCCGCTCTACCAGGCGCTGGAGAAGGTGGGCGGTGTCGCCGAGGATCTGAGTTGGGAAGTCTATCGCGACACGCTGATCGAGCAGGCCGAGCAGGGCGTCGACTACTTCACCATTCATGCCGGCGTGCGGCTGCATTACATCCCGCTCACCGTCGGCCGGGTTACCGGCATCGTCAGCAGGGGCGGCTCGATCATGGCGAAATGGTGCCTGCACCATCACCGTGAAAGCTTCCTCTATGAGCATTTCGCGGAGATATGCGACATCGCCAGAGCCTATGACGTGTCTTTCTCGCTCGGCGACGGCCTTCGTCCCGGCTCGATCGCCGATGCCAATGACCAAGCCCAATTCGCCGAGCTGGAAACGCTTGGCGAATTGACGAAGATCGCCTGGGCAAAGGACTGCCAGGTGATGATCGAAGGCCCCGGCCATGTTCCCATGCACAAGATCAAGCAGAACATGGACAAGCAGCTCGCCGTCTGCGGCGAGGCGCCTTTCTACACCCTGGGACCGCTGACCACGGACATAGCGCCGGGCTATGACCACATCACGTCCGGCATCGGCGCCGCCATGATCGGCTGGTTCGGCACGGCCATGCTCTGCTACGTGACACCGAAGGAACATCTCGGCTTGCCGGATCGCAATGACGTCAAGACCGGCGTCATCACCTACAAGATCGCGGCGCACGCCGCCGACCTCGCCAAGGGGCATCCCGCGGCGAAGATCCGCGACGACGCGCTTTCGCGGGCACGGTTCGAATTCCGCTGGGAAGACCAGTTCAACCTGTCGCTCGATCCCGAAACCGCGCGCTCGATGCACGACGAGACCTTGCCCAAGGAAGCGCACAAGGTGGCGCATTTCTGCTCGATGTGCGGACCGAAATTCTGCTCCATGCGCATCTCCCACGACATTCGCGCCGAAGCGCAGAAGGAGGGGATGGCGGCGATGGCGCAGAAATACCGCGCGGGCGGTGATCTCTACATGCCGGTCGAAACGCCCGGGGCGGAAGAACAAGCTTTGGCGCAGGACGATCAGGGGACGGACTGAGCCGTGCGCCGTGTCCTTGTCAAAGGCGCCGGTGTGGCAGGCCTCACCGTCGCCCATGAATTGGCCGCGCGGGGTGCGTCGGTCACCATTGCCGAAATTCGCAGCCAGATAGGCGGCAATGCCTCCTGGCTCGCCGGCGGCATGCTCGCCCCCTGGTGCGAACGCGAAAGCGCCGAAGAGACGGTTGTCACTCTCGGCAGAATTTCGGCCGACTGGTGGGAAAGGGTGCTGCCCGGGCTCGTGACGAGGGCCGGCACTCTCGTCGTCGCCCATGTGCGCGACGCCTTCGAGCTTGCCCGCTTTGCGGCCCGTACCCGTAATCACGAGTCCGTCGACGAAGAGGCGATCGCCGCCCTCGAACCCGATCTCGCCGGTCGCTTCCGCAAGGGCCTGTTCTTCGCCGGCGAAGCTCATCTCGATCCCCGTCGGGTTCTCGAAGCCCTCGCCAGCAAGCTGTGTGCGATGGGCGTCGTCTTCCTTTTCGAGGTGGACGAAGTGGCCCTTTCCGGCTTCGATCAGGTGATCGACTGCACGGGCATCGCGCGGGGCGAAGACGATTTGCGCGGCGTGCGCGGCGAGATGCTGATCCTCCACACGCGGGAGGTCTCGCTCACCCGGCCGGTTCGTCTCCTCCATCCGCGTCATCCGATCTATGTCGTGCCGCGGGCCGATCATCACTTCATGGTCGGCGCGACCATGATCGAAAGCGACCATGACGGGCCGATCACCGCCCGTTCGCTGATGGAGCTCCTCAATGCGGCCTACGCGCTCCATCCAGCGTTCGGTGAGGCCGAAATCATCGAGACAGGAGTGGGTGTGCGCCCCGCCTATCCCGACAATCTGCCGCGGGTGAAGCGTCGGAAGGAGGGCGCGATCACGATCAACGGCCTCTACCGGCACGGTTTCCTGCTCTCACCGGCCATGGCCGAGCAGGCTGCCGGCCTTCTTTTCAATTCATCTGCCGACCTGGAGTCTGAAAATGAAGCTGATCGTCAATGGCGAAGCGCTTGAGGTCAGGGCGACGACGCTCGCCGCTCTTTTGAAGGAGCTCGACTATGAAGGCGGCTGGCTCGCCACCGCGCTGAACGGCGATGTCGTGCCCGCGGCCGAACGGGCAGAATTGCGGGTGAACGAAGGCGATCGGATCGAAATCCTGTCGCCCATGCAGGGAGGCTAACCGATGTTCGATCTTCTCGGGACAAAATTGGCCTCGCGCCTGCTGCTGGGCACCGCCCAATATCCTTCGCCGGCGATCCTTGCCGATGCCGTCAAGGCGTCGGGCACCTCGGCGGTCACCGTTTCGCTGCGCCGGGAAATGGCCGGCGGCAGGGCCGGCGAGCAATTCTGGTCGCTGATCCGCTCGCTCGGTGTGAGGGTGCTGCCCAACACCGCCGGCTGCCATTCCGTCAAGGAAGCCGTGACGACCGCGAAGATGGCGCGCGAGGTCTTCGGCACGTCCTGGATCAAGCTCGAAGTGATCGGCAACCACGACACGCTGCAGCCCGATGTGTTCGGTCTGGTCGAGGCCGCGCGCATCCTTTGCGAGGACGGATTCAGCGTGTTCCCCTATACCACCGACGACCTTGTCGTCGCCGAGCGGCTGCTGGAGGCAGGCTGCAAGGTTCTGATGCCGTGGTGCGCGCCGATCGGCTCGGCGCTCGGGCCGGTCAACATCATGGCGCTGCGCTCGATGCGCGGGCATTTCCCCGACGTGCCGTTGATAGTCGATGCAGGTCTCGGACGACCGTCGCACGCGGCAACCGTCATGGAGCTCGGCTTTGACGCCGTGCTCCTCAACACGGCGGTCGCCAAGGCTGGCGATCCGGTGGGCATGGCGCGCGCTTTCAGCAAGGCGGTCGATGCCGGCCGCGAGGCCTATGGTTCGGGACTGCTCGAGCCGCGCGACGTCGCCGTGCCATCGACGCCTACAATTGGCAGGGCGGTTTTCTCATGAAGCTCGATCCCTTCTACCTGATCGTCGACAGCGCCGCCTGGATCGAGCGCCTGGTGCCGCTCGGCGTCAGGCTGGTGCAGCTCCGCATCAAGAACATGGACGAGGGCGGGCTGCGTGCGGAAATCCGCAAGGCAAAAACCTTGTGCGCACGGCACGATTGCCAGCTCATCGTCAACGATTATTGGCGGCTGGCGATCGAGGAGAGCTGCGACTTCGTCCATCTCGGCCAGGAGGATCTGCAGGCTGCCGACCTCCCGGCGATACGGACGGCCGGCATCAGGCTCGGGCTGAGCACGCACGATCATGCCGAACTGCAGACGGCCATGGCAGCCAGGCCCGACTACGTCGCGCTGGGTCCCGTCTATCCGACCATCCTGAAGAAGATGAAATGGGCGCCGCAGGGGCTCGAAAGGGTTCGCGCCTGGAAGGGCGCCGTCGCACCCACTCCACTGGTAGCCATCGGCGGCCTCAATCCCGAGCGGCTCGATGGCATTTTCGAGGCCGGCGCCGACAGCGCCGCGGTGGTGACGGACATAACCTTGAACCCGGATCCCGAGGCGCGCAGCAGGGAATGGATCGAAAAGACCGACCCATGGCGCTGAACCGAGACCCGCACGTGCTCGTCGTCGGCGGGTCGGATTCCAGCGGGGGCGCCGGAATTGCGCGCGATATCGAGACGATCTCTTCAATCGGCTTGCGCAGTTGCGTTGCCGTCACCGCGGTGACGGTGCAGACACACCAATCCGTTACGGCAATCCACCATATGCAACCCGGCCTGGTTGCCGATCAGATGCGCGCGGCGCTGAGAGCCAACAAAGTGTCGGCGATAAAGATCGGCATGCTTTCAACGGGACGCGTCATCGCGGCGGTTGCCGCCGTGCTGCGCGAAAATCCGCGGATACCGACAGTTCTCGATCCGGTGCTGGCTTCCTCGTCGGGCAGGCAGTTGCTGGAGCCGGGTGCGATCGGAGCCTTGAAGCGCGATCTCATGCCGCTCTGCCGTCTTGCCACGCCGAACCTCATCGAGCTGGCGATCCTGACCGGTTCGGATTTGGCTGTGGACGACGATGATGCGCTGCGGCAGGGAGGGCGATTGCTTACGGAAGGGCTGCGGGCGCTGCTCATCAAGGGCGGCCACGCGACGGGGTCCAAATCAACGGATATCCTGTTGAATTCTGGACGAGAGCCTATCCACTTCGACATGCCCAGGCTCGCCGGATCGATGCGCGGGACGGGCTGCATGCTGGCAAGCGCGATCGCCGCGCATATGGCCGGCGCAAAACCGCTCGAGGACAGCGTGCGCGAAGGCAAGCGTTTTGTCTTCGAGAAGCTTGTGCGAGGTATCGAGCGCGAATTCGGCCCCGGCGCATAAGGAAATCCTCACCGGAGACACCCCGGACGAGGCGCGTTCGGCTGTCAGGGTCGCTCGGCCTTTTCCCAATGTCGCAAACAGGCTTCATTCACCCCACCGCTCGGCCCTATAGTCCGCCCGCTTTACCACTTTGGAGTCGCGGGCAATGGCAGAGTTTCCGAAAAAAGCGAAGGTCGTCATCGTCGGTCTTGGCGGTATCGTCGGCGCGTCGGTCGCCCATCACCTGATCGAGCGCGGCTGGGACGACATCGTCGGCATCGACAAGTCGGGCATCCCGACCGATATCGGCTCGACCGCGCATGCCTCCGACTTCTGCTACACGACCAGCCACGACTTCCTGTCCTGCTGGACGACGCTCTACTCCATCGATTTCTACGAGAAGATGGGCCACTACGCCCGCATCGGCGGCCTCGAAGTCGCCCGCGTCGGCGATAATGGCCGCATGGACGAGATCAAGCGCAAGATCGCTTCCGCCAAGGCTTTCGGCACCCGCGCGCGCCTGATCGAGCCGGCCGAGATCAAGGAGAAGTTCCCGCTGATCGAGGAGCATCTGGTGCAGGGCGGCCTCTGGGATCCCGACGCCGGCCTCGTCATCCCGCGCTCGCAAACGGTCGCCGGCAAGCTGGTCGATCAAGGCGTAGCCTCCGGCAAGCTCCAGGCTTTCGCCAATACCTCGGCCAAGGAGCTGATCGTCGAGAATGGCCGCATCAAGGGTGTGGTGACCGAGCGCGGGACGATCGAAGCCGACTATGTTGTCGTCTGCACCGGCATCTGGGGGCGGCTCACCGCGGCACTGGTCGGCGAGGACCTGCCGGTCATGCCGATCGACCATCCGCTGACCTTCTTCGGCCCCTACAACGAGTTCGCCGGCACCGGCAAGGAGATCGGCTGGCCGCTGCTGCGCGACCAGGGCAACTCGGCCTATATGCGCGACACCGGCGATCCGAAGACCGCCGAAGGCGGGCAGATCGAATGGGGCTATTACGAGGAGACCAATCCGCGCCTCTGCCATCCGCGCGACCTCTTGGAAAAGGACCAGGCGCGGCTGTCGCCGTCGCAGCGCGACCTCGATATGGAGCAGATCATGGCGCCGCTGGAGCGCGCCATGGAGCTGACGCCGATCCTCGGCGAGCTCGGTTACAATGAAGGCCATTCCTTCAACGGCCTGCTGCAGGTGACCACCGATGGCGGCCCGTCCATGGGCGAAAGCCAGAAGGTGAGGGGGCTGTGGTATGCCGTCGCCATCTGGGTCAAGGACGGCCCGGGCATGGGCAAGCTGATCGCCGACTGGATGACCGACGGCCGCACGTCGATCGACCATCACGCCATCGACTATTCGCGCTTCTACCCGCACCAGATGAAGGAGCAGTTCATCTGGGATCGCTGCACCGAGACCGCGATGAAGGTCTACAATCCGGCCGTGCATCCGCGCGAACCCTTCTCCAAGGGCCGCAACATCCGCCGCTCGCCATTCTGGGAGCGTGAGAAGGAGCTCGGCGGCTATTTCATGGAGCTGGGCGGCTGGGAGCGGGCGCACGGCTACGCCGCCAACGAGCATCTGCTCGAGAAATACGGCAACCGCGTGCCGGTACGCGAGAACGAATGGGACAACCGCCATTTCTGGCGCGTCTCCAATGCCGAGCACCTGGCAATGAGCGAGGATTGCGGCATCGTCAACCTCTCGCATTTCTCGATGTACGACGTCGAAGGGCCGGACCACGTCGCGCTGCTGGAATGGCTGTGCGCGGCCAAGATCGGCGGCGACAACAATATCGGCAAGGGCATCTATACCCATTTCCTCGACGAGGAAGGCATGGTACGCGCCGACTTCACGGTGATCCGCATGGCCGACCGCTGCCGGGTGATCGACGGCGCCGACGCCGGGCCGCGCGACTTCCGCTACATGCAGCGCACCGCGCAGGACAAAGGCTTCGATGTCACCGTCACCGACGTGACCGAGAAATACGTCACCATCGGCATTTGGGGGCCGAACGCGCGCACGACGCTCCAGAAGGTGGTCGAGGACCCGAATGGGCTGACGCCGGAGAACTTTCCCTTCGCGGCGATCAAGCCGATCAGGATCGGCGGCATGGATGTCACCGCCTTCCGCATCTCCTATGTCGGCGAGCAGGGCTGGGAACTCCATATGCGCTACGAGGATGGCCTGGCCGTCTGGGACGCGCTGCGCTCGACCGGCGTCATGCCGTTCGGCGTCGAGACCTACGCCAACACGCGCCGCATGGAGAAGAGCCTGCGGCTGCAGAATGCAGACCTCTTGACCGAGTACAATCTGCTCGAGGCCGATCTCGCCCGCCCGAAGGTCAAGGAGAACGACTTCTGCGGCAAGGCCAAACATCTGGAGTATCGCGCCCGCGAGCATCAACCGGCGATGCTCTGCACGCTGGTGATGACCGAGAACACCGATTCCAAGGGCGTCGCGCGCTACCCGGTCGGCACCATGCCGGTGATGGACCCGGCGACGGGCGAGACGCTGGTCGACGAGCTCGGCCGCCGCTCCTTCACCACCTCGGTCGCCTATGGCCCGACCATCGGCAAGAACATCGCGCTCGCCTACCTGCCCTGGGCCTACTGCCAGGAAGGCCGCAGGCTGCAGGTGGAGTATTTCGGCGAGACCTATCCGGTGGAAGTCGCAAGCGTCGGCTACAAGCCGCTCTACGATCCGGAGAACCTCAAGCCGAGAAGCTGAGCCTATGTTCGCCTGAACAGGCAAAAGGCCCGGTCGACGCCGGGCCTTTTTACTTTGTTCATGCCCAATTATCGCTTACCGTCACGTCATGTCCGCTTCCCGCCGAACAGGGCATTGGCTTTCGGGCGCCGCCGCGCTGGCGCTGCTCCTCGGCCTGACCGCGCGATCCGCCGCTGTCGAACCGGTCGATGTCGAGTTGGTGCTGGCGGTCGATGTGTCGCTCTCCATGTCGCCGGCCGAACTCGAGATCCAGCGCCACGGCTATGCGGCCGCGCTGACGCATGACAACGTGCTCAAGGCCATCGCCGACGGCGCCCACGGCAAGATCGCGGTCACCTATGTCGAGTGGGCCGGCACCCGATGGCAGCGGGTCGTCGTGCCGTGGACGGTGATAGCCAATCGCTCCGATGCAGAGAGGGTCGTGGCCCAGCTCAATGCCAGTCCGCCGGACAGCGCGCGGCGCACCTCAATCTCGGGCGCGCTTGAATTCGGCAGCGACCTTTTCGCCGAAAGCGGCTTTCAGGGCACCAAGCGCGTCATCGATGTTTCGGGCGACGGACCCAACAACCAGGGTGCCCCGGTCGACATCGCGCGCGACGAGGTGGTGAGGCAAGGCATCACCATCAATGGACTGCCGCTGATGACAAGGGGCGGTTTCAGCGGCGCCTTCGACGTCGCCAATCTCGACCGCTACTACAGTGACTGCGTTATCGGCGGGCCGGGCGCCTTCATGATTCCGGTCAACGACTGGACGCAATTCCCAGAGGCAATCCGCCGCAAGCTGGTGCTGGAACTTGCCGGTCCGGCATCGAGGCAATGGGCGGCCGAAGAGGCGGCTCACCCGCCTGTCGTGCAGGCCGACGACAGGCCGGCCGCCGATTGCTTGGCCGGCGAGAAGATGTGGCGCAACCGCGGTTGGATGCTGGACAACCGCTAGCAGCAATTCGTAGCGTTTCAGATCGAACTTCTGCTATGGCTGGAAAGCAAATCGCCCACGATGTCACCAGCAGCAGCAGTGTGAAGGCGCAACAGGCTGAGGGTCTCTCGCTTGTCGGCCCCTGTTGTCTTGGAGGAGCGCTAGGATGAGCACCGACCGAGACACAGTGCGGTCCTATGATGCGGTTGCGGCGGAGTACGCTGCCGAGGCCGCGGCGATGCCCGGATGGGTCGCGACAGAGATCGATGCCTTCGTGACCGGACTGGGTGGCTCCGGCAGGGTGCTGGAGATCGGAAGCGGGGGCGGGCGGGATGCACTCGAACTTGAGAAGCGGGGGATCAGCGTCCGGCGCACCGACATTTCAAAGGGTTTCGTCGAACTGCTTTGCGAGAATGGCTTCGAAGCCGACTTGTTGGATCCGCTGACCGACGACCTGGCCGACCCGCAGCGCCCCAGCACGCCATATGACGGCGTCTGGGCCTGCGCCTGCCTGATTCACGTCGCGCGCGAGGATTTCGGTAAGGTCCTTGGACGGCTTGCCGAGGTGACCCGAACCGGTGGGCGACTGCACGCCTCGGTTCGAGACGGCGATGGCGAGGATGTATCCACACATGGTGCCGCGCCCCGCCGCTATGTCGAGACGTACTGGCGCGAACCTGCCCTGCGGTCCGCACTCACGGACGCCGGCTGGGTCGTCCGCGGGATACGTCGGTGCATGGGAAGGCCTGATGATTGGTGGCTGAGTGTTCGGGCGAGTCGGGCGTGACGCGCACAGAGTTCTGGGCCCGCATGGAGGCGGTGTATCACGTCCGCATGCGGCACCAAAGCGGGGTCAGCTCGAAGTTCCGGTTCGGGTCGAGAGCCGAAATCAACTACCAAACAATTCCGGGAGAAGCGCAGCGGTTTTCCGTCTGGAACGTTATAGCAGGGCCGAGGTTGGCGGCTGGACGATCAGGCGCGAGTTTGCCTCCGCGCGCGGCACGATGGCAAAGTGCTCCTGGGGCCGGCGGCATCGCTCGAAGTCACTGAACGAGGAAGAACGACAATGAAACGCCTGCTCATTCCGACCGTGTTTGCGTCTCTGCTTTGCGCCGGCAGCGCCAGCGCTCAATTCTACGGCGAGGCCGCCTGCGTGCTGTTCGAGAATGCGAACTTCCGCGGACGCTCGCTCGAAATGGGTCCCGATGACGCCACCAGTTTCGGGGGCGGGTTCTGGAACGACCGCGTCTCCTCGGTGCTTGTGCGCCCGGGCTGCACGCTCGTCGCCTACGAGCATTCCGGGATGCGCGGCCGCTCGATCGAGCTCGACCGCAGGGTTCGCAATTTCGGAGGTTCCGGCTGGAACGACCGCATCTCATCGGCCGAGTGCTATTGCGACCGATATTGAAGCCGACAGCCCGGGCGGCGACCGCAACCGGTGAGGCGTGCAGGGCTTTTCAGGAGTTTTCCGGGCTCTGAGTTGGGACCATGGTCGATGACCGGTCCTGCTTCATTGACAAGCCTTTTGGGCTCTGTGAGACAATTTCGCCTCACCAGACAAAAAAGGGGAACCAAAATGAACAGGATCAGCATTTTCGCGGCGGCACTGACGGCTATCGTCGGATTGTCGGCGCCGGCGATGGCCGCGACGTCGCTCACCATCGGCATCAGCGGCTGGACCGGCTTCGCGCCGCTGACTTTGGCCAAGCAGGCCGGGCTTTTCGAGAAACATGGGCTCGATGTCACGCTGAAGAAGGTTCCGCAGGCGAGCCGTCCGCTGGCGATTGCGAGCGGCGACCTGCAATGCGCGGCGACCACGGTCGAGACCTGGATGGTGTGGAACGCCAGCGGCGTCACCACCAAGCAGATATTCCAACTCGACAAATCCTATGGCGCGGACGGCATCGTGGTACGCAACGACATCAAGACGGTCGCCGACCTCAAGGGCAAGAACGTCGCGTCCTCGGCCCCCGGCACGTCGCCCTATTTCCTGCTTGCCTGGGTGCTCAACAAGAACGGCATGTCGACCAAGGACGTGACGGTCGTCAATCTGGAGCCGGATGCGGCCGCACAAGCCTTCCTCGCTGGGCAGAACGATGCCGCCGTCACCTATGAGCCCTTCATTTCGGCGGTTCGCGACAAGGCCGACCAAGGCCATATCCTGGCGACCACGCTCGACTATCCGATGGTGATGGACACTGTCGGCTGCACGCCGGACTTCCTCAAGGCCAATCCCGATGCCGCCAAGGCGCTGGCCGACAGCTATTTCGACGCGCTCGAAATGATCAAGAAGGATCCGCAGAAGTCCTACGAAATCATGGGCGCCGACGTAAAACAGTCGGCCAAGGAATTCGAGGATTCCGCCAAATACCTGAAATGGGCTGATCGGGAAGCGAACAAGCAATTCTTCACCAAGGACTTCCAGGATTTTTCCAAGACGGCGGCGGAACTGCTGCTGCAGATGGGGCTGATCAAGGAAGCGCCCGATGTGACGACGCTTGCCGACACCAGCGCGGTGGCCAACTGACCGCGCATCTCCCGATCGACGGCGGCGACAAGCCGCCGTTCTTTCTCCTTGAAGCGCGTCACGATCTTTCAGGTTCGCTCCCTGCGCTTTTTTTATTTTGCGCATGTCTTTGTCCCGAAACCGATTCCAACTTTCGTGAGACATGTTTTAAGGACAGTGCCTGATGCTGCGTCCCTTGCATCCCGTTCCGCCGGGCGCCCGAACCGCGCTCGGCATCGCCTTCTTCGTGCTCTTCGTGGCGTTCTGGGCGTGGATCACGCTTGGCGGCCATGTGAACCGGATATTCCTTGCCGACCCGCTGTCGATGCTGAAGGACGGCTGGCGGCTTCTGGTCGAGGACCGTTTCTGGCTCGACATCCTGATCACCATCTGGCGCGTCTTCGGCGGCTTCGTGCTGGCCTCGATCATTGCCGTGCCGATCGGCATAGCCATGGGTGCCTGGAAGCCCGTCGAGGCGTTTCTGGAGCCGTTCGTGTCCTTCGCCCGCTACCTGCCGGCGTCCGCCTTCATACCGCTGCTCATCCTGTGGGCCGGCATCGGTGAACTGGAAAAGCTGCTGGTGATCTTCGTCGGCTCGGTCTTCCAGGTCATCCTGATCATCGCGGTCAAGGTCGGCAGCACTCGTCGTGACTTGGTCGAAGCCGCCTATACGCTAGGGGCGACCGACAACGGCATCGTCAAGCGGGTGATCATGCCGGCCAACGCGCCCGAGATCGCCGAGACGCTGCGGCTGGTGCTCGGCTGGGCATGGACCTATGTCATCGTCGCCGAGCTGATCGGCTCGTCGTCGGGCATCGGCTATATGATCATCAACAGCCAGTCGCGGCTGGCGACGGGGCAGATCATCTTCGGCATCATCGTCATCGGGCTGATCGGGCTCTTGTCCGATTTCGCCTTCAAGGCGCTCAACCGCTGGCTCTATCCATGGAGCCTGGCGTGAGCAAGCTTCTGATCGAAGGCGTTTCCCGGACCTTTGCCGGGGTGAGCGGCGGACAGCCGGTGCAAGCGCTCCAGCCTGTCGACCTCGCGGTCGCGGCCAATGATTTCATCACCATCCTCGGCCCGTCCGGCTGCGGAAAATCGACCTTGCTCAGGATCGTCGCCGGGCTGGAGGCGCCAAGCACCGGCCGCGTGCTGCTCGACGGCAAAGCCGTCACGCGTCCGGGCTCGGATCGCGGCATGGTGTTCCAGTCCTACACGCTGTTCCCCTGGCTGACGGTCGCTGAAAACATCGGCTTCGGCTTGCGCGAGCGGAACATGCCCGAGCGCGAGCGCAACGACATCGTTGCATCCTATGTCGATCTCGTCGGGCTGAAGGGCTTCGAGAACCATTGGCCGAAGCAGCTTTCGGGCGGCATGCAGCAGCGCACGGCGATCGCGCGCGCGCTCGCCAACGACCCTGCAATCCTTTTGCTCGACGAGCCGTTCGGCGCGCTGGACAACCAGACGCGCGGCCTGATGCAGGAATTGCTGCTGGGCATCTGGGAGCGGCGCAAGAAGACGGTGCTGTTCGTCACCCACGACATCGAGGAAGCGATCTTCATGGCTTCGCGCGTGATCGTAATGAGCGCGCGTCCCGGCCGCATCAAATCCGATGTATCGGTCGACCTGCCGCACCCACGCCACTACACGCTGAAGACCAGCCCGGAATTCTCCACGCTGAAGGCGCAACTGACCGAAGACATCCGCATCGAGGCGATGCGGACGGCGCAGACGCAATCCGTTTAGGTTTTGGACGGCCTCAAGCCGCCAAAAGTTGCTTGCGGTCGACGCGTTCCTGCTGCGGCGAGCGCGCGTAGAGCTCGCGGTAGCATTTGGAGAAGTGCGAGGCGGAGACGAAGCCGCAGGCCACCGCCACTTCCACCACCGGCATCGACGACTGGATGAGCAGATGCCTGGCGCGGTCGAGCCGGATTTCCAGATAATAGCGGGCAGGTGAACGCCCCATCTCGGTGCGGAACAGGCGCTCGATCTGCCGGCGCGACAGGTCGACATGGTCGGCAATCTCGATCAGCGACAACGGCTCGGCAAGGTTCGCCTCCATCAGTTCGATGATGGTGAGCACCTTGGAATTCTGCACGCCGAGACGGGCGCGCAGCGGCAGGCGCTGGCGGTCGGTCGGGCTGCGCACGCGGTCGGTCAGAACCTGCTCGCAGACGCGGTTGACGAGGCTCTCGTCGAAATCGTCGCCGATCAGCTTCAGCATCATGTCGAGCGCCGCAGTGCCACCGGCACAGGTGTAGACGTTCTGATCGATCTCGAAGAGGTCGGCAAAGACATTGGCTTTCGGGAATGCTTCGGAGAAGCCCGGCAGGTTCTCCCAATGGATGGCGCAGCGCTTGTTTGACAACAGGCCTGCGGCTGCCAGGACATGCGCGCCGGTGCAAAGCCCGCCGACCGCGACGCCGCGGTTGTATTCCTCGCGCAGCCAGGCGAAGGCCGACTTGTTGTGGTAGCGCTCGACATTGATGCCGCTGCAGACGATCGCCATGTTCGGCCTGTCCGGCCCGGCCATCTTCTTGCGCTCTTCCTCGAGCGAGGTGTTGACGGCGCATTCGACGCCGTTCGAGGCGCGCACTGGTTTGCCGTCGATGCTGGCCAAACGCCAGCTATAGGCCTCGTAGCCGAGCATCCGGTTGGCCGAGCGCAGCGGGTCGAGCGCCGTCGCGAAGGCGATCATGGTGAAGTCGGGGATAAGGAAGAATACAAACGATCTCTTGATCGGGTGCTTTACGGCATTCACGGGTGAACCTCACGCGGCCATGACGCGAACAGAATGTCGCTAATAGCATAGCGACATCAGGAAAAATAATTCTTGTCAATCGGGTAGGCGGCTAAGTGAAGATTAAATTTGCGACACGGGTCGCAAATGGGCAATCGCCGATGGCGCGCGCCTCTGCGGCTACCACCTCAGATACCCAATGAAGGCGCCGTCAAAATAAAAACGCCGCCTCGGCGAAGCCGGGCGGCGTCGAATTCCATACACGACGACGGCATCAGGTGCCGTCGGCGACAGCTGTCTCAGGCAACGAAGCCGAGGCGAGCGGCAGCCATGGCGCCCGTCTGGCCGGGCATGGTCTTGGCGAGGCGCTGACGCTCGAGGGCGGTCGTCAGGTTCATTTCGCGACGAGGGAACAGGCGGGCAAAGAGCTTCATCATCATCTCCATTTGGTTGCTCAGACGGGTCGCCTTCGCTTAATGGAGTGGGGCAGCTCGTTTTTGCTGCGGTCGATATAGGCTTGCTTGAGCAAAAACTAAATCGCAAAAGCGAAGCGCTTGACATGAAAAGCGACACGGATTGCGACATATTTGGGCAAAATGCCCGAAATCTACTATTGTTTACAACGCGTTAAATGGAAATCTGCCGTGCTATGCGAGTGGTTCATATGCGTCATGCGGCAGCCGCATGGCTGGGAAGAACCGTTTGAGTGCAAACAAAAAGGCCCGCCGGTCTGACGCCACGGCAGGCCTTCAGTACTCGATACACACTTAGCTACTTCGCTCCGGCCCAGGTTCCGACGCCGAGGCGCACACCGGTCTTGGCATCGGCGGCTTCCGGCCAGCCAATATCCTTCTGCAGCTCGATCGGCAGCGAATGGATTGCGCGTTCGGTCTGGTAGCGGGCGCGGGCGGCACTGAGTTCGGTCGCGAGCCGACCAATAGACGACAAGATAGACATTTTCTTTCTCCTCGATTCGGGCAGGGAGGCGCCCGGCAAATGCGTTACGTCAGGTCTGTTTCAGCTTCATTTCACGTCGATTGCAGGTCTGTGTCGTGGTCGCTTGATGGCTGCTTTTGGCAGCATCCTGCATCGATCGGTTGACTATGCGCCCGAAGTGATGTTCAATCAAACGAAATGGGATGATCGTTTGCATCAGAAAAATTGAAGGCATGCCCTAATGAACGCCCCACTTAACCACCCCCTTCCACTGCTCGACCTCGACGTGCTGCGCACTTTCGTGGCGATCGCCGAGACCGGCAGCTTCACCACCGCCGCCAATGCCGTGTTTCGCACCCCCTCGGCCGTCTCCATGCAGATCAAGAAGCTGGAGGACATCCTCGGCCGATCCGTCTTCGCGCGCGACGCGCGTTCGGTGACGTTGACCACCGATGGCGAGATGCTGCTCGGCTATGCCCGGCGGCTGCTGTCGATCAACCGCGAGGTGGTGTCGAAGTTCATCATTCCCGACATTGTCGGCGTCGTGCGGCTGGGTTCCCCGGACGACTATGGCGAACGTATCCTGCCGCATGTGCTGAAGCGCTTCGCGCAGTCGCATCCGTCGATCGCCGTCGATGTCACCATCGACCAGAGCATCAATCTGCGCCGCCGCATGGACGACCGCGCGCTCGACCTCACGCTGCTCACCAATTCCTACAAGACCAGCGCGCTCGGCGCCGAGGTGCTTTTGACCGAGCCGATCGTCTGGGCCGGCGCCAAGGGCGGCTGCGCGCATCTGCGCGAACCGCTGCCGGTGTCGCTGTGGGAAGAAGGCTGCGCCTGGCGGGCGGGGGCGCTGGAAGCGCTCGGCCGCGAGGGCCGCAACTACCGCGTCGCCTATATGAGCGCCCACACCGCCGGCCAGCGCGCGGCGATCATGGCGGATCTCGCCGTGGCGCCGCTGCCGAAGTCGTTCCTCGGCGACGATATGGTGGAGCTCGGCCAGAAGGACGGCATGCCCGATATCGGCACCTACAATCTCGCCATGGTGGTGGCGCCCGACGCCAGCGCGCCGGTGAAGGCCGTCGCCGATCACATCCGCGCGACGTTCGAGCTGTTCCGGGAAACCGGCAAGTTCTGAGGCTATTCGGCCGCCGGCGCGGTGCTGGCTGCGATCGTGGCCCTTGTCCTGCGCCGTGCGCCGAGGCGGCGTGGCATCGGGTCGCCAATGAGGAAGTCGACGATGCTGTCGCGCGCGCGTCGCGCTTCCGGCATCTCGATCAGCGGCCAGACATGGAACATGCCTTCCTCGTAAACGACGTCGACCTCGACGCCGGCAAGGCGTGCCCTTTCCGCGAAGATCAGATTGTCGGGGCTGAGCAGGTCGCGCGAGCCTGTGAGCAGCAGCGTCTTCGGCAGCACGGAGAGATCGCCGTAGAGCGGGCTGATGTGCCAGTCGGAGCGATCGATGCCGGCGCTGTAGAGCCGAATCGCCTCGAGCCCGCCGGGAATACCGAGCCAGGGATCGTTGCGTTCGGCCTCAAACACCTCCGGATTGGACAGCGACATGTCGAGGCCGGGCGAGATCAGCACGTGGCGCGACGGTGAGGGAAGGCCTTCCTCGGCGGCCATCATGGTGAGCACGACGGCCATGTTGCCGCCGGCGGAATCGCCCATGAAGATGATGTCCTCGGCATCGGTCTCTTCGAGCATGCGCCGGTAGACGTCGCCGACCATCCCGAACATGTCGTGGAAATTGTGCTCAGGCGCGATCGGATAGATCGGCACGGTGACGCCGAAACCCAGCCGCTCCGCCATCTCGGCGATCAGCACCCAGTGATAGGACGTCATCTGAAAGACGAAGGCGCCACCATGCAAATACAGGATGCGCCGGTTCTCGCCGGCTTTTGGCGCGATCTCATAGACCGGAAAGCCATCGACGCTTGTTTCGGAGATGTCGAGCCGGGCCTTCAGCAAGGCCGGCGGATGATAGTCTTCGGTCTTGCGGGCGTAGGCGATCCAGCGCTGCAGATTTTCGGGACTGGAAAAGGCCTTCTTGCGGCTGTGCCTGAGAATGAACGAAACGACGTGGCTTTTCAAACTGGGCATGTGAATACACGGACTTCGGCAGAGCCGACTAAGAGAGTTCCCCGCTATTCGAAGATTGTATCTCGGTTAAAAATGTCAAGGTTCGTCACGGGCACATCGGCGTGATGCGAGCCCTGAATCCATAGCAGGCGCGTCACCGTCGCCCTGGCAGCAACGCGGCGCGCAGCCTGTTGTCGCCGATCGCCGAGGCCGCGCGCCGGCCTCGGCGCTTGCCGAGCAGCTTGCATTTGTCGGCGAAGGTCATCAGCGCGGCGTGCCCAGGAGCAGCTTGTGAAGGGCAGCCTGCGGGTCGCTCGGCGGCGAGGCCGGCCAGCCAATATCCTTCTGGACATGCGCCGGCAGGTCGTTGAGCGCGCGGATAGCCTTGTTCCTGGCATGGGCCTGCCTGATGGTCACGCCGAAGCGGCTGAGATTGTCGAACATCGACATTGTGGTTTCCTCCGGAAGGTCGCGCCGGCCTGAAGACATTTCACGCCAGCCCTTCGATGGCGGGCTAAATGCACCCGACACGTTTCCAGCGGATTTCACGAAAACAGCGTTTCGGTTTCCGGATCCGGCGATCCGGAAACATTTGCATGCAAATGAAATCGAAGTACGTTTGGCGAGAAGCAGGCCTATTCGCGGCCGCGGCGTGCCGCGCGCTCCTCGCGTGAGCGCCGGCGCGGGGTGGCATCGCCGGCAGCACCGTCCTCGCTCGTTGCCTTGCGCGGCGGCAGCTTCACCGCGGCCGCAAGCTTCGGGAACGGGTCGACCTTGTTCGGCAGCGCCATGGCGTAGACGAAGTGCTCCTGGAACTTTGGCTCCAGCGCGGTCTCGATCTTCTCGATGCTGCTCACCGTCTCCTCGATCTCGCGGCGGTAGCCACGATTGAGGAGCGCCATGCGCGCGCCGGCGCCGGCGGCGTTGCCGACAGCCTTGACCTTGTCGAGGTCGCAGTCGGGGATCAGCCCCAGCACCATGGCGTATTTCGGATCGATGAAGGAGCCGAAGGCGCCGGCGAAATGGATGCTGTCGACATGGTCGGTGTGCTGCTTTTCCATCAAAAGCTTGGTGCCGGCATAAAGGGCCGCCTTGGCAAGCTGGATGGCGCGCACATCGTTCTGGGTGATGGTGATCTTCGGCTCGCCGTCCTTCAGCACGTAGGAGAAGGTACGGCCATTGGGGACGATACGCGGCGAGCGCGCGGCCAGCGATCCATCGACGACGCCGTCCTCGGAAATGATGCCGGACAGATACATTTCGGCCACCACTTCGATGATTCCGGACCCGCAAATGCCGGTGACGCCGGTCGCCTGCACGCTCTCGGCGAAGCCGGGCTGATCGGACCAGAGTTCCGAACCGATGACGCGGTAGCGCGGCTCCAGCGTATCAGGGTCGATGCGCACGCGCTCGATGGCGCCAGGCGCGGCGCGCTGGCCGCCGGAGATCTCCGCCCCTTCGAACGCCGGCCCGGTGGGAGAGGAGGCCGCCACCACGCGCGTGCTGTTGCCGAGCACGATCTCGGCATTAGTGCCGACATCGACGATCAGCATCATCTCGTCCTGGCGGTGCGGGCCTTCAGAGAGCGTGACAGCGGCGGCATCGGCGCCGACATGGCCGGCGATGCAAGGCAGCATATAGAGACGCGCGCCCTGGTTCAGCTTCAGGCCGAGGTCGGAGGCCTTGATGCGCACGGCGCCAGAGACGGCGAGCGCAAACGGCGCGCCGCCGAGCTCGGTCGGGTCGATGCCGAGGAACAGGTGGTGCATGATCGGATTGCCGACGAACACCGCGTCGAGGATGTCGTTGCGCTGGACGTTGCCTTCGGCGCAGACCTTGTCGACGAGGCCGGAAACGGCCTCGCGCACGGCGACCGTCATGCCTTCGCGGCCGTCGGGATTCATCATCACGTAGGAGACGCGGCTCATCAGATCCTCGCCGAAGCGGATCTGCGGATTAGAGGTGCCGGATGAGGCCGCGACACGGCCCGAGAGCAGCGATACCAGATGCATGGCAATCGTGGTCGAGCCGATATCGCAGGCAAGCCCGTAGGCCTCGTTCTTCAAGCCGGGCCACAGCGCGATGACGCGCGCGATATCGCTGTCGGCATCCTTGTGGATGGCGGCGGTGGCGGTCCAGTTGCCCTTGCGCAGGATGCCCTGCACCTGCGGCAGCAGATAGAAGTCGAATTCGAGGTTCTTGAGGCCCCAGTCCTTCATCAAGGCAATCTTGAGCCGGTCGAGGTCGCCGAGCGGCTTGTGCATGTCGGGTTCTTCGATCTCGACATAGCACATACGGATCGCCGTATCGCGGGCGATGACCCTGGTATCGGCGTCCTTGCGGATGGTCTGCGCGTTGATGACCGTATCCTGCGGCACGTCGATGACGAGGTCGCCGAGGATCTGCGCCGAGCAAGAGAGGCGACGGCGCTCCGGCAGGCCGCGCACGCGTTCGTAGCGCTCTTCCTTGGCGCCCTTCTGCGAAATGTGGTCGTTGGACGATATGATCTTGTGCTTGGCGAAATTGCCTTCCTGCACCTCGATCTGGCAGCGCCCGCAGGTGGCGCGACCGCCGCACACGCTCTCGACATAGACGCCGAGCTGGCGCGCGGCGTCGAGCACCGGCGTGCCGACAGGGAACCGCCCGCGCTTGCCTGACGGCATGAACAGCACGAGCGGATCGGTTATGTTCGGGGGAGGGTTCATACGCGAATACCTCCCTCTGTCGAAAAAGTCACAATCTCTACCTTATGCCCTCGCCATGCGGGCTTCACGGCCGCCGCGGCGACGGCCGCCAGCAGCGGCGCCATCGCCGGGGGCGGTTACCGCCACCGGCGCGGCAACCGCATGACCGCCTTCGGCCGGTTTGTAGTCCTTGTAGGTGCGGATCCAGTTGGTGCAATTCTCGTCGGTACCGTTGAGAACGTTGGCGCCGCGTACGGCTTCCATTTCCTGCGGGCGGACCGGATTCATGATCGCCGACGTCATGCCGGCGCCGATCACCATCGGGATGAAGGCGGCGTTGATGCCGTGGCGGTGCGGCAGGCCGAAGGAGATGTTGGAGAGGCCGCAGGTGGTGTTGACCTTCAGCTCCTCGCGAAGGCGCCGCAGCAGCGCGAACACCTGGCGGCCGGCATCGCCCAGCGCGCCGATCGGCATGACGAGCGGGTCTACGACGACGTCGTGCGCGGGAATGCCATGGTCGGCGCAGCGCTCGACGATCTTTTTGGCGACCGCGAAGCGGACATCCGGGTCCATCGAGATGCCGGTCTCGTCGTTGGAAATGGCGACGACCGGAACGTTGTATTTCTTGATCAGCGGCAGGATGGCTTCGAGCTTTTCTTCCTCGCCGGTGACGGAGTTGACCAGCGGGCGGCCCTTGGCCACTTTGAGCGCAGCTTCGATCGCGGCGGTGACCGAAGAGTCGATGGACAGCGGCAGGTCGACGAGGTTCTGCACGATCTCCAGCGTCTGCACCAAAAGCGCCGGCTCGGTCGCATTGGGGTCGACGGCGGTGACGCCGGCATTGACGTCGAGCATGGTGGCTCCGCAGGCGGCCTGCTCCAGCGCATCCTTGATGACGGTCTCGAAGTTGCCGGCCACCATCTCGGCGGCCAGCTTCTTGCGGCCGGTCGGGTTGATGCGCTCGCCGATCACGCAGAAGGGCTGATCGAAGCCGATGACGATTTCTCGGGTGGCCGAGGCGACGATGGTGCGGGTCATGCGATCTCTCCGTCGGGATATAAAGAGTTCTTTATATCGTTATCTGATTTTGTTCAAGGCGGATGGTGTCAGCCGCGCTCCTGGACTCTAAGTTCATGTATGTCGTTGCCCCAAAACCGGTTCCCACTTTTGGGCGACATACATCAGTGCGCGGTCTTCACCATATCCACCTGGGTTTCGGTAATCTCGTCGTGCAGTATGTGGTCGAGCCGCTCGGCAACCAACTGATCGTCGCGGCGGATCTCCCGCTTCCAGGGCTGGCGGCCTTTCAGCACGCCCGATTCATCGACGATCTCGGCGACATACTCCTCCTGGCGATAGGCCATCACATGGACGCCGGCGATGCCCGGAATTTCCTTCACCTCGTTGATGATGTCGATGCAGAGCTGCTTGCCTTCCTTCTTCTGGTCCTGCGCGCCCTCGAGCCGCTTGATCACCGCATCGGGGATATGGATGCCCGGCACGTTGGAGCGGATCCATTTCGCCGTCTTGGCGGAGGCGAGCGGTCCGACGCCGCACAGGATGAAGACTTTTTCCGTATGCCCCAAGTCCCGCGCCTTCTGCATGAAGCTTTTGAACATCGGCACGTCGAAGCAATATTGCGTCTGGACGAATTGCGCGCCGGCGGCGATCTTCTTGCCGAGGTGGATCGGGCGGAAATCGTAAGGCGGTGCGAAGGGGTTGACGGCAGCACCGAGGAAGACCTGCGGCGGCGTCGTCAGCTTGCGGCCGGACAGGAACTTGCCGTTGTCGCGCATGATGCGGATGGTTTCGAGCAGCGACATGGAATCGAGATCGAAAACCGGCTTGGCGCCCGGCTGGTCGCCGGCCTGAACGCCGTCGCCGGTGAGGCAGAGCATATTGGCGACGCCCATCGCCGCCCCGCCCAGCACGTCGCCCTGGATGGCGATGCGGTTCTTGTCGCGGCAGGCGATCTGCATGATCGGGGCGTAACCCATGCGGGTCAAAAGCGCGCAGATGCCGACCGACGACATGTGGCAGTTGGCGCCGGAGGCGTCGACCGCGTTGATGGCGTCGACCCAGCCGTCGAAGATCTTGGCGCGGTTGTAGACGTCTTCCGGATCGGCGCTGTCGGGCGGGTTGAGCTCGGTCGTCACCGCGAACTCGCCGCGGCGCAGCACGCGCTCCAGCCGGCCGCGCGAAGTGTGGCCCGGCAGGGGATCGAGCGGCAGGTGGATGCCCGCCGGATTCTCGTCGCGCTGGCGGGAGGTCATGCCGAAGCTCCGGGGTTCTGCACGTTCCGAGCCGCTTCACGCGCGGCGGCAGCCTGCGCGGTCACTCGCAGCCAGGCCGAGGTTTCGCGCAGCGACTGATCGACCGGCTTCTGCACGGTGAGGATCTTGTCGCCATGCACCATGTTGCGCGAACCTTCCCAGGCCTTGACCCAGACGCAGGGCATGTCCGGCTCGACCTCGCAATTGCCGTTGGCGCGCACGCCGCCGCACGGGCCGTTGCGAAGCTGCTTGGGGCAGTTCATCGGGCAGGACATGCCGGTGGAGGAAAGCACGCACTGGCCGCACATGCGGCAGTCGAACATGAAGCCCTTGACGCGCTTCTCGACGAATTTCACCGGAGCTTCGACACGACCATAGCCGATGCCCTTCCACAGAGGATGCAAAAGCAGGAAGACGTCGGCGAACCTGCTGTAGAACCATTCGAGCAACCGCGAGTGGCGGATAGACCATAATCTCACGGCAAAAGTGCGCTGGACGCGCCGCTGCGGCGACACGTCCGCAGGCTTGTAGTCGGACTTCGGCGCTGCCTTCTTGACCAATGTGGCCTGGGTAACCGCCGGCTGTTTCTCAGACATTTTCTTTCCCGCCAGCCTTGACCAGAGCGACCAGCCGCTCGCGGTCATATTTCGCGTCGAGTTCCTGATAGGCCTTCTCGACCTCGGCCTCGATGTCGTCGCCGACCGGAACCGGATCGGCCTTGCGCCATTCGGCCAGATAATCGTCGGTGCCGCCGGCCCCGGTGCGCATGGCGCACATGTCGATCGCCTCGGTGAAGCGCAGCGGCAATTCGCGCTTGGCGCTCTGCCGGCCCTTCTTGACGATGACCTGCGCAGGGATGTCGCGCCAATAGACGACGATCAGATCGGCCATGAATTCTCAACTCCTCGATGTTGGGAGCATTGCCGCATGCGCCCTTGGGCCGCTTGTTATGGGACGACGCGCGCGCCTTCAAAAGCGACGCTGTCGATGACGCAAAGCGAACGCTGGAAGCCGCAGCCGGCTGACTACCAGACGCGCTTCGTCAGGCCGGTCCAGAGATAGAACCAGATTGTCGGGTGAAACCACTGCTTCGAGGGCAGGCCGGGATTGATCGTCGCGAGCTTTCCGGCCAGCGCGTCGCTGACCGTCTCGACGCAGACGTCGCGCGAAAACGCGGCCTGCCTCAGCGCGTAGCTGGCGATGGTGTCGCCATGTTTCGGCTTGCCGCGCGCCTGCTTCAGCACGCCGCCGGTGTCGACGCCGGCATCGACCAGATGCACGGTGGTGCCGAAATTCCCTTGATCGCCGGAGGCAAGCGCCCAGTATCCGCCATTCATGCCGCGATATTTCGGCGCGATGCCGGCATGGTAGTTGAGCACCGGGCAGGGCATCTTCGCGAGCGTGTCTTTCGACAGCAGCCGGCAGCCGGCGAGCAGCACGACGCCCGGCTTGAGGTTTGCAATTTCTTTAAGGCATTCCGGCCCGTTGGCCGATGGGACATGGATGATCGCCTGCCCGGGGCGAGGCTCTGTCTCGAGCTTCTCCTCGGCTATCAGGCGCGCCGCATGGCCGGCGAGGAACCGCTTGCCGAGCCTGGTCAGCACCATGGTGCCCAGCTGGCCGATAGCGGAGACCCAGCCCTGGCGGCGGGCGCGGCCGAGCAGCAAACGTTTTTTGGATTCAGGGGTTTCGAGGATGACGCGGACGGGGCCGACGCGATCGGCGATGGCGTTGACGATCGCCCAGATATGCGGGCCGCCCTCGGTGACGACCACGATCGGTCGCGGACTGGATTCCGACGCTGCCATGGCAAGCACCCCCTCTCAAGTCGGGCGCATGCTAGTGCGAGCGGGTTAACCCTTGGTGAGCCGTCAGCGCTTGAATTCCATGATGTCGAGCTTCGATTCGTAGTAGGGCGCGGGGAATTCGATACGCCATTCGGTGGCGCTGTTGCGGAAGGCGTAGCCGACCTGGTCGCTTTCGGGACCGCTGCCATAGGGCTTGGCCTTGTCGTCATTGACCGAGAACGAGCCGAGATAGATGGCGCGCTTCTCGCCATCGTCGAAGAAGCGGCCGGCGGTGCGCTGCGAGCCGCTGATCTTTTGCAGCCGCCAGCCGGAGCCGTCGTCGGTCACCTTGCATTTGAACCAGCCATAGATGACGAGCGGGCTCAGGCCGCCGGCCTTGATGGTGCGGCATTTCCAATTGCCGGTCAGGTCCTTGTCGGAGAAAGCGACCAGCGGCTTGGCGAGCAACAGGTCGAGTTGCTTGACCTCGACCGGATTGCCGGCCTTCGCTTCCTCGAGGGCCGCCTTCCGCGTCTCGCCATATTTGTCGAGCCGCGCCTTGTCGGCGGCGGTGATCAGCTTCTGCACCTCGCCGTCGGCATGGGCCGGCAGGGCAAAGCCGATGAGGCAAAGGGCGGCAAGCAGCAGGCGAGGGGTCATGGATGGTTCCCGGATCGGAGGCTGGAATAGCGGTTTCTCGGTCTGGCGCACAACTTACCCGTTCGCCGATCGTTGTCATCCGTGCTTAACAGCGTGACGTCGGAAATGACGGTTTGATCGATGCGTATCTTGCTCACAGGATCATCGGGCTGGCTGGGCAGCGCGCTGGCGCCGAGGCTGCGCGGCCTTGGCCATCAGGTGATCGGCCTCGACCCGGTTGCGTCGTCGCAGACCGAGGTGGTCGGCTCGGTTGCCGATCGCGAGCTCGTGCTGAGGACCGTCGGCGAGAAGGGCATCGAGGCCATCGTCCATAGCGGCGCGCTGCACAAACCGAACATCGAGCGCTATGAGAATTCGGACTTCGTCGCGACGAACGTGCAAGGCACGCTCAACCTGCTCGACGCGGCGGTGGCGCATGGAATCCAGCGTTTCGTCTTCACCTCGACGACATCGCTGATGATTTCACAGGCGATCCGCGCCGGCTTCCAGGGCGGCGCGCGCAAGGCCGCCTGGCTGACGGAGGAGATGTCGCCCGAGCCGCGCAACATCTACGGCGTCACGAAGCTTTCCGCGGAGCATCTCTGCCGCCTCTATCATATCGAGCACGGCCTGCCGGTGGTGGTGCTGCGTACGGCCCGCTTCTTTCCCGAAGCCGACGACATGGCGCATGCGATCGAGCAATCCGACGCCAACACCAAGGCCAACGAGCTGCTGTTCCGCCGGCTGACGGTAGAGGACGCGGCGGAAGCCCATGTCGCGGCGCTGGAGAAGGCGCCGAGCCTTGGCTTCGACATCTTCATCGTCTCGGCGCCGACACCGTTTCGGCCGCAGGATTGCGCCGAGCTGATCGCCGACGCGCCTTCCGCCGTGGCACGTTATTTTCCTGATTATCCCAGACTCTATGCGAGGAAAGGCTGGACGATGTTCTCCTCGATCGACCGCGTCTACGATCCGTCGCGAGCGAGGGACAAGCTGGGCTTCGTCTGCAAGACGAGCTTTGCCGATGTGCTGGCGGCGCTCGAAGCGGAGGCGTGAGGCCGTCAGGCGCCGGACGCCGCCCGCGCCAGTTCGCCGGTCAGATCTCCATAGCCGGTCGAGCGGCGCTCATAGGCGAGGCCGAGCAGGGCAGCGGCTTTCTCGGCAACCTTGTCGAGCTCCGGATCGTCGGTCTGGGCGAGATAGATCAGCTTCTCGTAATTGCCGAAATAGTCCTTGATCAGCTCGGGATGCCGGTCGAGGCCGAGCGGCTTGATGAAGAAGGCATCGAACTGGCGGCAGAGGAAGTCGGTCATGTAGAACGACATCATGTCGCCGTCGGCGACCTTCGCATAGGCGTCCATGCCTTGGTAGAAGGCAAAGCAGTGCGGGCCGGCCATGCGCTCGACGCCGTGCTTTGCGATCACGCGGTCGAGCAAGCCGCCGGTGCCGCAGTCGGCATAGCCGACGAAGATATGCTGGTAGCCCTGCGCTTTGGCCTTCTCGATCGCCTTGTCCATCGCTGGCGCGATGCGGTCCGGATAGAAGTGGAACTCGGCCGGCAGGCAGGTCAGTTCGAGATGATCGAGCTTTAGCTGTTGCTTGACGGCCAAAATTTCGCGCGCAATCATCCCGCAGGCGATGACGAGCAGCCTGTCCGTTTGATTCGGTTCCGTTTTTTGCGTTTTGACCAAGTCTGACCGGCTTTCGCTGCGGGGCTAATATCTGTCGAGGGAGACACCGTTCATGAAACTGCTACGCATCGCGCCGATGGCCATCCTTGCCTGCGCGCTTGCACTCACCGCCTGCGCCAACACCATTCGGGGCGTCGGCAAGGATGTCAAATCGACGGCAAGGGCGGTCAAGGACACTGTCGCCAACTGATCGGCAGCCTTTCCATCATCTGGGAACAAAAAAGCCGCGCTGCAAGGCGCGGCTTTTTTCGATCCATCCTGATGCCTTGGGTCAGGCAGAAGCGCGCACGTTGTGCTTGCGCTTCATGAAGTCCTTGGCGGTCTCGACCGCCACGGCCGCGTCGCGGCAGTAGGCGTCGGCGCCGACGGCCTTGCCGAACTCCTCGTTGAGCGGGGCGCCGCCGACCAGCACGACATAGTCGTCGCGGATTCCCTTTTCCTTCATCGTGTCGATGACGACCTTCATGTAGGGCATGGTGGTGGTGAGCAGCGCCGACATGCCGATGATGTCGGGCTGATGCTGCTCGATCGCGTCCAGATATTTCTCGACCGCGTTGTTGATGCCGAGATCGATGACGTCGAAGCCGGCGCCTTCCATCATCATGCCGACGAGGTTCTTGCCGATGTCGTGGATGTCGCCCTTGACGGTGCCGATCACCATCTTGCCCTGCTTGGGCGCGCCCGTGGCAGCAAGCAGCGGGCGCAGGATGGCCATGCCGGCCTTCATGGCGTTGGCCGAGAGCAGCACTTCCGGAACGAACAGGATGCCGTCGCGGAAATCCTCGCCGACGATGCGCATGCCTTCGACCAGGGCTTCGGTCAGCACCGTATAGGGCTGCCAGCCGCGCTCTAGAAGGATATGCGTGCCTTCCTCGATCTCTTCCTTCAGCCCGTCATAGAGGTCGTCGTGCATCTGCTGCACGAGTTCCTCGTCGGAAAGCTCGGAAAGGATGATCTCGTCGTCGGACATTTTTTCTCGGGCTCCTTGCTGCTCGGAATGCTTGCTGCAGCTTATAAATCGATGCGCCAATACCTAACCCGCGAGGGCAAGGTAGCCATAGCTGATTTGCGACTTCCCGCAAAAGGAAAGCGACTGAAAAGTTGGCGCTTTTCTTGTCGATTTTGCGACAGGCGTTGGCGCTGGCGGGCCGTTTCCAGTAGGGTGCATGGCTACGATCCGGCAAGAAGCGGCGACAAACCGGCCGCGAGCCAATTCAGGTCAAATCTAGGATGGACGATCATGAGCGATAACGCGTCAGTCGAGCAGGAAGCGTCGGGCGGAAGACGCGGACGCGGCGCCAGCGGCGGCGCGGCGGCCAGACGCGCGGCACGCGCCGGCGGCGGCCCGGGCACCCAGCTCACTTATATCAAGCGCAAGATCAACGTCTACGAGGTCCTCGACGAGGAAGGCCTGGCGCTGATCGAGAAGAACACCGACACCGTGCTGGAAGAAATCGGCATCATCTTCCGCGACGACGCCGAGGCGCTCGCACTGTGGAAAGAGGCCGGCGCCGACGTGAAGGGCGAGCGCGTGCATTTCCCCAAGGGGCTCTGCCGCTCGCTCTTGAAGACCGCGCCCTCGATCTACACCCAGCATGCGCGCAACCCCGAGCGCTCGGTGCAAATCGGCGGCAAGGCGACTGTGTTCGCGCCGGTCTACGGCCCGCCCTTCGTGCGTGACCTCGACGGCAATCGCCGTTACGCCACACTCGAGGATTTCCAGAATTTCGTGAAGCTCGCCTATATGGCGCCGTCGATCCATCACTCGGGCGGCACGGTGTGCGAGCCGGTTGACGTGCCGGTCAACAAGCGACACCTGGATATGGTCTACAGCCACATCCGCTACTCGGACAAACCGTTCATGGGCTCGGTGACCGCGCCGGAACGCGCCGAGGACACGGTGGCGATGGCCAAGATCGTGTTCGGCGACGACTTCGTCGAGAACAACACCGTGCTGACTAGCCTGATCAACGCCAACTCGCCGATGGTGTTCGACGAGACGATGCTCGGCGCGCTGAAGGTCTATTCGCGCCATAACCAGGCCTGCATCGTCACGCCCTTCATCCTGGCCGGCGCCATGAGCCCGGTGACGGTCGCCGGAACGCTGACGCAGATCCTGGCCGAGGTGCTGGCGGGCGCCTCATTCACGCAGCTGATCAGGCCCGGCGCGCCGGTGCTGTTCGGCACGTTCGCCTCGTCGATCTCGATGCAGTCCGGCGCGCCGACCTTCGGTACGCCGGAGCCGTCGCTGGTCTCCTACGGCGCGGCGCAGCTCGCCCGCCGGCTCGGCCTGCCGTTCCGCACCGGCGGCTCGCTCTGCGCCTCGAAGATCCCGGATGCGCAGGCGGCGTATGAGAGCGCCAACACACTGAACTCGACGATCCTTGCCGGCACCAATTTCGTGCTGCATTCGGCAGGCTGGCTCGAGGGCGGTTTGGCCTCCTGCTACGAAAAATTCATGATGGACATCGACCAGCTCGGCATGACCCAAAAATTCTCCGAAGGCGTCGACCTGTCGGAGAATGGTCAGGCGATGGATGCCATCCGCCAAGTCGGTCCAGGCAGCCACTACCTCGGCTGTGACCACACGCAGGCGAATTTCCAGACCGCCTTCTACCGGTCCAACATCGCCGACAACAATTCCTACGAGCAGTGGCTGGCCGAAGGCGAGAAGACGGCGCCGCAGCGCGCCAACGAGCTCGCCCGCCGCTGGCTGGAAAGCTACGAGGCTCCGCATCTCGATCCGGCGATCGACGAGGCGCTGAAAGACTTCATCGCCAAGAAGAAAGCCTCGATGGCCGACGCCTTCACTTGAAAGGAGCCCGAGTCAGGCCGGGCTAAAGTCGCCAACATCATCCACAAGGAAGTCTGGCGGAGCGCGTTCTCCGACCCGGACCGGAAGGGATGATTCTTTCGCGCGGCACGATTGAAGGGGTCGCGGCCGCGCTTGCCGCCCATGGCCTGATCCCTCGCGGCGGCTTCCACTTCGCAAGCGACGAAGCCGCGCCTGCCGGGCTTTCGGGTGCGCCCGCAAAGTCCGCCCTCCTGGTCGGACAGGCGGGCGCCGCACCCTGGCCGCATTTCCAGCGCTGGCTCGAGGGGCAATCGCAACCCATCGCCGATCCGCTCGACACGTGGTCGCGCGAAGTGATCGGCAGGGTCGCGCAACAGTTCGCCGCCCGCGCCGTGTCGCCCTCCGATCGGCCCTATCTGCCATTCCAGCAATGGGCGATGCGGGCCGAAGGGCTGAGGCCGTCGCCGCTCGGCATCCTCATGCATCCCAAATACGGGCTCTGGCATGCCTACCGCGGCGCGCTGCTGTTCGAGGAGGAGGTTTTCCTCCCCGAGCCTCACGAATCGATTCATCTTTGCGACACATGCCTCGAAAAACCCTGCATGAAATCCTGTCCGGTCGATGCCTATTCCGAGCAGGGTTTTGCCCATGATGCCTGTCTCGGCCATGTGCGTGGTCCCAGCGGCGAGCCTTGCCGCACCGGCGGCTGCCTGGACCGCAAAGCATGTCCCTACGGCACGGACTATCGCTATCCGCCGGAGGTTCAGGCCTTTCACATGGCAGCGTTTGCGCGCCTTTAGGATCAAAGCCGCCAGCACGAAATCTTGAACGGCGGGCTCCGGGATTGTCTTGCCGGAGCGCTCCAGCCGGATATCCATCCCGCGACCGTCGACGGAGAGCATCATGGCCCGAAAAGACATCGAGATCGAAACCGAGGACGGCAAGGCAAAGGCCCGGCTTTTCCGACCGGCTGCCACGGCCAGAGCCGGCGTCGTCCTCTACATGGATATTTTCGGTCCGCGCCCTGCTCTCGACGAGATGGCCGAACGCCTGGCGGGGCACGGCTATGGCGTGCTGGTGCCCGACTTGTTCTACCGCAGTGCGCCCTACGGACCGTTCGATCCCAAGACCGCTTTTGGCGAGGAAAGGACGAAGGCTGAACTGACGGCGTTGAGAAGTGCGACGACGCAGGACATGACGACCAGTGACGGCGAGGCCTTCCTCGATGCTCTGGCGGCCGAAGGCTTTGCCGGACCTGTCGGCGTCGTCGGCTATTGCATGGGCGGCGCGCGGGCGTTGAACGCTGCGGCGGCTTATCGTGGCCGCATAGCCGCCGCAGCCAGCTTCCATGGCGGCAATCTGGCAAGCGACGCGCCCGACAGTCCGCACCTCAAAGCGGCGTCGATCAAGGCGCGCGTCTATATCGGCGTCGCCGGCGTCGACGGCAGCTTTCCGCCGGAGCAGTCGGCGCGGCTGGCCGAGGCCTTGCGCGTGGCGGAGGTCGACCACGTGATCGAGAACTATGTCGGTATGGCGCATGGCTGGTGCGTACCGGACCATGGCGTCTTCGACAAAGCCGGCGCCGAGCGGCACTGGAAGCGACTGACCACGTTCTTTGGTGAAACACTCGGATAGGCTTCGCCTTCAGATTGCGAAGATGGCGCGCTTGGCGCGAACCTTCGGATGTTCGCCCTGCCCCTCATCCGTCCTCCGGACACCTTCTCCCCCTGATTGGCGGGAAGGAAGTTATGCCTTCGCAAAAAAATCTTTCCATCGCCCCAAGGATTGGCCATTAGCCTTCGTCCAACAGGCAAATGACGGCGATGATGCTGGACGACAGCGAAGCCTCCGATGCCGAATTGATCGGGCGGGCGAAGGGCGGAGACAGGGGGGCTTTCGGCAAACTGCTCGAAAGGCACTACGGCTTCGTCTATCGCGCCGCCTATCGTTGGTGCGGCCGGAAGGCCGACGCCGAGGACATCGCCCAGGATGTCTGCGTGCGGCTCGGCCGGGCGATCCGCGACTATCAGGGCAACGGCGCCTTCACGACATGGCTCTACGCCATGACGCTGAACGCGTCGCGCGACATGATGCGCAAGCGCGCCCGCGACGCCGCCAAGACAGAAGCCTTTGGCACCTATGCGCTGATTGCGGGGGAGGACTCGGCGGAAAGCCAGGACCCGATCGAGGCGCTGTGGGCAGCGGTACGCATGCTGCCCGATAAGCAGCGCGATGCGGTTCTGCTCGTCTATGGCGAGGGCATCACCCACGCTGCGGCGGCGGACGTGATGGCGATCTCGGAGGCGACGGTTTCCTGGCACATCCATGAAGCGAAGAAACGGCTGAAGGTGCTGATGCGTTCAGCCGGGGAAGTGTGACCATGGTCGATGACAACGAACTCGACAGGCTGCGCGATCTGGCAGTTCCGGCGCCTGATGTCGAAGCGAAAGCGCGTACCTTAGCCGCGGCGATGCACGCCTTCGACGGCCAAGAAAATATTTCGACCGTCCCCCAAGGAACGCCGGCAGGTCTTCGTCTCACGGAGCGAGCAAGAACGCTCTGGAGAGAGATCATGCAACGGAAACTCATTGCCACGCCGGCCATCACCGCGCTGGTCGCGCTGCCTATCGCCGGATATGTCGCTTTTGAGATGTTGAAGGAGCAGCCGCCAGTCATCGGCGGCAACGAAGGCAAGGTGACCGAGACAGTGGCCGACAAGCCGGTGGCGCAGAAGCCTGCGAGCAATGGGCTGGCGACCAACGAACCGCTGGCGGCCGCGCCCGCCAAGAAGAAGACCGACGGCGATAGCGAGGATCGCGTCAAGGATGAGGCGCAGATCGCGCCGGCGGCGCCGAAGCCGGCAACCGAGGTGGACAGCCTGCTCAAGCAGGAGGCGGCGCCGGAAGCTATGCCAGCACCACCGCCCGCGCCGGCGGAGAGCGGCCAGCTTGCAGCCGGCGGACGCGCCAATGCGCAAGCACCCGCAGCCACCATGCGGTCTGCCGAGATGCCTGCCGGCACGGTCGCCGATTCCAAGCTGATGGTGCAGCCTTCGCCCATGCCGGCCGACCAGTTGCAGCCGCAGGAGGAAAACCGCGACCGCATCGAGACCTTCAAGACCAATCCGGTGCACGCAACCGCCCAGGATCCGGTCTCGACCTTCTCGATCAATGTCGACACCGCCTCCTATTCCTTCGTCCGGCGTTCGCTGAAGGAAGGTATTCTGCCCGACCCGGACACTGTCCGCGTAGAGGAGATGATCAACTACTTCCCCTATGACTGGAAGGGTCCGGATTCAGCTTCGACGCCGTTCAACTCGACCGTCACCGTCATGCCGACGCCCTGGAACCAGCGCACCAAGCTGATGCATGTCGCCATCAAGGGCTTTGACGTGAAGCCGGCCGAGCAGCCCAAGGCCAATCTGGTGTTCCTAATCGACGTGTCGGGCTCTATGGACGAGCCGGACAAGCTGCCGCTGCTGAAGTCCGCCTTCCGGCTGCTGGTCAGCAAGCTGAAGCCCGACGACACCGTCTCCATCGTCACCTATGCCGGCAATGCCGGCACGGTGCTGATGCCGACCAAGGCGGCGGAGAAGCAGAAGGTCCTTGCGGCCATCGACAATCTCGAGCCCGGCGGATCGACGGCCGGCGAGGCGGGCATCAAGGAGGCCTACAAGCTTGCGCAGCAGTCCTTCGTCAAGGACGGCGTCAACCGCGTGATGCTCGCCACGGACGGCGATTTCAATGTCGGCCAGACCGATGACGACGATCTCAAGCAGCTGATCGAGAAGGAGCGCAAGACCGGCGTGTTCCTCTCGGTGTTCGGCTTCGGCCGCGGCAATCTCAACGACCAGATGATGCAGACCATCGCCCAGAACGGCAATGGCACGGCGGCCTATATCGACACGCTTGCCGAGGCCGAGAAGGTGCTGGTCGAGGACGCATCCTCGACGCTGTTCACCATCGCCAAGGACGTCAAGATCCAGGTCGAGTTCAACCCGGCCAAGGTCTCGGAATATCGCCTTGTCGGTTATGAGACCCGCGCGTTGAAGCGCGAGGATTTCAACAACGACCGCGTCGATGCCGGAGACATCGGCTCCGGCCATTCGGTGACGGCGATCTATGAAATCACGCCCAAGGGCAGCGGCGCCGAGCAGGTCGATCCTCTGCGCTACGGCGAGGCGAAGGTCGACAATGGCGGGGTCGCCAATACGGACGAATATGCGTTCGTCAAGATCCGCTACAAGCTGCCGAGCGAGGACGTCTCCAAGCTGATCACCACGCCGGTGACCGCCGCCAACGAGGTGTCGTCCTTCAACGAGGCGGGAGCCGACCAGCGATTTTCGGTCGCGGTCGCCGCCTTCGGGCAGAAGCTCCGCGACGAGGATCAGGCGGCGAATTTCGGCTACGACCGCATCCTGGAGATCGCCAACGCGGCCAGAGGCGCCGATCCGTTCGGCTACAGAGCCGAATTCCTGTCGCTGGTGCGACTGGCCTCGTCACTGGGAACCAGGCCGTGAATCGATAGATTTGCGGGCGGACGGCTTGCCAATGTCCGCCCTCCACCTATGGCGAACAAAATTCTGCAGCGCAGTTGAATGACGCAACGAAACGCAGGCAGGTATCGATGCCTCGATGGGCAGCTATTGCACGTAACTGGTCGCAGCCCGGCGAATCCTATTGCTCTTCGTCGACGCGCCGCAGGATTGCGCGATAACGGTTGCATACGTCGGGATCCTCATAGAAGTCCACTTCCGTATCTACGATGTCGTCCAGGCTTAGTCCGCGATAATGCGCCTTTACCTTTGCCAGGACGTCTTGCGCTTGCCTGATTTCGCCGAGTTCGGAATGGCAGATGATAAGACGAATGAGCGACCACGGTGTTACAGTCGCCATTTTCGCGTAGCAGGCCGCCGCCTCGCGATATCGCCCGGCCGTCGTCAGCAGGACGCCACGGAAGTCGTCATACCATCCCACGGCGTATGGGTCGCGGCGCTGGGCTTCGGTTATTTCATCAAGCCCTTGCTCCGGCCTGTTCGTATGATTGAGGAAAATAGCGCGGATACTGAGAATGAATGGGTCGTTCGGATTGAGCGCAACCGCCCGGTCAAGGCTGAATTCAGCCTGCTTGAATTGGCGCAGGTACAAGTGAGCGAAGCCGGTGGCGAGATGCCCATAGGCTTCGTCGGGATCAAGGTCCAATGCTGTTCTGGCGATCTCCAGTCCGGAATGCAAATGACCGGGATTGTTGTAGTCCCAATAGTATTTGATGGACTCCACAAAGCTCAGCATGGCGTGGGCGGCGGCAAACTGCGGATCGAGCTTCACCGCCTGGCGCAGAAAGGGTTCTGCTTCAAGCACGGTTTCATAGACGGCCGCGAGTTGCAGCGCCCGCAGGTAGAACTCATAGGCCGACATATTGTTGGTCGGCCTGGCCCTGGCGCGCGACGCAATCGCGGTTCTGGCCTGGCGGGCCAGACGGGCTGCGATCATCCGGGTGATTTCGTCCTGGATGGCGAAAATGTCGTCGAGTTCCCGGTCGTAGTGCTCGCCCCAGACATGAGCCATCGCGGGCGCATCGGTCAGCTGTACGGTGATCCGTACCCGGTTGTTGATCTTGCGCACGCTGCCTTCGACAACGTACTGGACGCCAAGTTTCCTTGCCACCTCCGCCAGATCATTCGCCTTGCCGCGGAACTGACGGGAGGAGTTCCGTGCAGTAACCAGGAACTCCTTGAACTTGCCGAGCTCAGCGATGATGTCTTCGGTAATTCCGTCGCTGAAATAGTCTTGCTCCGGGTCGCCGCTCAGGTTGTCGAAGGGAAGTACGGCGATGGACGGTCTGGACGGCGCCGTAGCCTCTGCCAGAGCTAGGCAGGGCTTGGGACCGGCATATTTATAACCGCGCCCATGCACGGTCACGATCATCTCGGCAGGCAGCAGCTTTCGAAGCGCCGAAATGTGGACCTGCAGCGTGTTCTCCTCCACCACAAGGCCCGGCCAGACCGTAGCGAAAAGTTCGGTCTTGCCGATCACTTCATCCGGCTTATCGAGCAGCATGGCGAGGATGTCGAAGGAGCGGGCCGAAAGCTCAACCGGCCCATTTGGCCCCAGCAACCGCCGTTCGGCGCGCTTCAAACGATAGTTCCCAAATTCCAAGTCCATTGGCCAAGAACCCGTCCCCTCGCGGCCAGGATAGTCGAAGATGACCCTGAAGGCGAACTTCAGGGCTGTTCAGGACTCTTCAGGTCCGCGCCAAGGACCTGAGCGGGAAGCGGTGTCATTCTCACCATTGCGGGAGGACACCATGGCTGACATCCCCACCACCGCCCCGACTGCCCGCCGACGCCTCAATCTGCCGCGGCTGGTCTTTCCAAGGCTCGCAATCGGCGTATCGCTCAATGCCATGTCCAGCTTGATGGGCGATGCGCTCAAAATGGCCTACGTGGACTCCTACGCCAGTGTTCGCCGCCAGGCGCCGGCCGCCCCGGACGACGATCTCGAAGGCCGAGATCCCGCCTGGTGACCTGCAAGGTCCTCACCGAGTGGTGGTTCAGCGGGAGCTTCCGGTCAGCGCGGGATATATGGCTTGGGCCATTCGCGACAGGGCAGACCTGCCGGCCTCGCCGATCGTTAAATTGCGTGGCTTTTCCGGAACCTCGTCGCAATGACCTTCTGTTAGTCGAAACTGATAGAGGACTTTGAGGGGCTGGAATTGCATATCACCGGGAACGTGTCGTCGACTGCGGGCAATCTTCAGGCGCGAGCGCCATCCGCTCCATCGGCTGAATCCGCGCGTATCAGGAACGATGTCGATGCTGCCCGCAACACGGCGCTCTCCGCGCTGAACAACGACCGCTTCCGCGTGATGCTGGAGCAGATCAGCGACCCGCGCGCATCCGGCACGTTGATGACGATGAGCGCCGACAGCAACAACACCGTCGGTACCGACCTCAATACGGCGCTGTCGCGCTACGACGAAAACAGCAAATAGAAAGGAGCGTCAGGCGCGGCTGCGCCGGCGTTCGCGACGGCCTTCGCCAGCCTCGGCCGAACCGGCCGAGGCGATCTTGTTGCGCATCGGACCGATGCGCTCGACGATGGTCTCGACGGTCGGGCGCACGGACTTGGTGTGACCGTCGAGCGCCTTGCGCATCGCGGCGAGGTGAGCGAACGAGGTGCCGCAGCAGCCGCCAACGATTTTCGCGCCGGCATCGACCGCCAGCCGGACATAATCGGCCATCAGCTCGGGCGTGCCGGAATAGTGGATCTCGCTGCCGCGGAATTCCGGAATGCCGCAATTGCCCTTGACGATCACGGTGGCCTCCGGCTTGGCGTCGGTCATGTCGAGCAGCGAGGCCAGGATGTCGGCCGCGCCGACACCGCAATTGGCACCGACGCCGAGCGGAGCCTGAGACAGCCCATCGGCAACGCCGTGGATGTCCTTCGGCAATAGCCCCATCATGGTGCGGCCGGCCGTGTCGAAGGAGCCGGTGTAGGTATAGGGCAGGCCGACGCGGATCGCCGCTTCGGCCGCGGCGCGGATCTCGTCCGGCGCCGACATGGTCTCGATCCAGGCGACTTCGGCGCCGCCGGCCTTGAGACCCTCGATCTGCTCGGCAAACGCATCGACCGCGTCCTCATAGGTCATGGCGCCGAGCGGCATCAGCAGCTCGCCGGTCGGGCCGACGGAACCGGCGACGATCACCTTGCGGCCGGCCTTGTCGGCGACCGAGCGGGCGATTTCGGCGGCGCGCTTGTTCAATTCGCCAACCCGGTCCTGGGCATGATGCAGCTTCAGCCGGTGACGGGTGCCGCCGAAGGAATTGGTCAGGATGATGTCGGCACCGGCGTCGACGAAATTCTGGTGGAGTGTGGCGATGGTTTCGGGCGAGGTCTCGTTGAGCAGCTCGGGCGCTTCGCCGGCCTCGAGTCCCATCGCGAACAAATTGGTGCCGGTGGCGCCGTCGGCCAAAAGCACGCCCTTTTCGGCAATCAGTGCGTCGATCGGATTGGTCGCGGTCATGGCTTTGGCTTTCGTATCCTGAATTCGGATAACGATATAAAGAAGTCTTTATATCTAGTCAATGAATTTGCAGGTCGCGACAGCATCCTTGCGGCCACCTTCGCGATGGCAGCGTTCAGACAGAGCCCGAGGGGAAGGACATACCGGCCAGCCTCTGCGTGAAGCTCGCCGCCTCATGCGCGTTGATGTCGGCGGCGCGGATCAGATTGTCGAAATGGCTGGTCAGGGTGCGGACCGGCTGGGTGGCGTTCAACACCAGATACATGTCGCCGACATAGATCGCGGCGCGATAGGGACCGAAGATCGTGTAGGGGATCGAATAGCGCATGCGGCCGTCGTAGAGGAACAGCCGGAAGGTCGGGTAAAGGTCGTCGAGGAGCGTTGCCATGTGCAGCAATTGCCTGCGACGCTCGGCTTCCGGAAAACGGTCCCATATGCCGAGACCGCGCGCGAAGATCTCCAGCGTGTGGCGCGGCATGCAGACTTCCATGTCGGTCTCGGGCCGCCTGTTGTAGTCGATGCGGTACTGTGTTTCGCCCGCCTGCGCCTCGCGGCTCTTATTGGCGATGCCCGCCTCGTACTCGACCAGCGCCTCGGTGCGTAAGAGATCCGGAATGCCCGCCGGGACGTAGCGGATCTTCGTGCCGGCCGCCTCGGCATGCCATTTGGCAAGCAGCGTGCGGTCGAAGCCGTCCGGCGCCTCTTCGATCTCCAGGCTTTCTCTTATTTCGCCGGTGACGCCTTCGTCCTGGCTCAAGCCCAGCAGCCAGTCGAGCGACACCTTGAACTCGGCGGCGATGTTGAGGAGCGTCTCGGCGCGAGGCAGGCGGGTCGAGGCGCCTGACAGCAGTTGCGACAGCGCCGAACGGTCGATGCCGACAGCCGTCGCGAAGGCGGACTGATTCAAGTCGGAGCGTGTCAAGAGCAATTTCAAACGCTCCCGGAAGATCGTCGACAGATCACGCTTGTCCATGCCGCAGCTCCTGCCTGAGGGAGGAAAAATTTGCGCCAGCACAGCATTCGGCTGCTGCGAAGGCGCAAATGAATCTCCGAATTTGTTTACAATCTATAACATCTGCGGCCAAAAATGCGCAATCGCAACAGTTTGTGCGCTTTGTCGCGTTGCGACAACGAAAGCCTCCTGACACAATGTTGTCAGGAATCAAACTGGTTCCGGCGACTGGAAGGCAGTGGTCGATAGCATGACTGGCATAAGCAAGAGACGTAGCACCAAACCGGCCGTGGAATGGCCGACCGTATTCCTCGCACTCTTCTGTTACGGCGCGTGGCTCGCCACGGGTTTCCTGCTTTGGCCTTCCTATCCGCTGCTGGCGCTCGCCGTCCTGGCCGTGATACTGGCCCTGCAGTCCTCGCTCATGCACGAAGTTTCGCATGGCCACCCGACCCGCAACGCCAGGATCAACGAAGCCTTCGTCTTCCTGCCGATCGGCTTCGTCTGGCCGTTCCGCCGCTTCAAAACGATCCACCTTCGCCATCATGCCGACGAGCGGCTGACCGATCCGCTGGACGATCCGGAAAGCTATTACCAGGCGCTCTGGATGCATGAGGAACTGCCGCCGGCGATGAAGTTCCTGCTCAAGATCAACAACACCATGGTCGGCCGCTTCATTCTCGGCCCGTGGCTGTCGTCGATCGGCTTCTTCATCGACGACGCCAGGCAGATTGCCGCCGGCGACAAGACGATCCGCAACGCCTGGCTGCTGCATGCCGTCGGCCTTGTCGTGGTTGTGCCGATCGTGACGTTGGCCTTCGGCATCCCGCTCTGGCTCTACATACTGGTGCCGGTGTGGTTCGGCCAGTCGCTGATCTCGGTGCGCACCTATGCCGAGCACCAGTGGTCGGAACATCCGGAGGGGCGCACGATCATCGTCGAGCGGTCGCCGCTGTCGTTCCTGTTCCTCAACAACAACCTGCATTTCGTGCATCACAAGAGCCCGACGGTCGCTTGGTACAAGCTGCCGAAGATGTTTCGCGATCGCCGCGAAGAGTGGCTGCGGATGAACAACGGATATGTCTATCCGAGTTATTTCGCGCTGATCAAATCCTTCGCCTTCAAGGCCAAGGAGCCGGTGGTGCACCCGGTGCTGCGCCGTGCGCCGGAGCCCGGCCGCGCCTTCAAGCCGCGCATCAGGGCGCGTAATGTGAATGGACTTGGAACGGCTCCAGTGCCGGCCGAGCCGCCCAAAGAGTAATTTCGACTTTCCGCGACGGCTTTTTCTCGCGGAACGCAGGCGCCGATGGGTGCCTGTCATTGAAAGCTATTCGTCATGAGCAAGTTGGTTGCGGCCTTGCCGATGTATGACTGGCCCGAGGTGCATGGCGAGGTCGACGCGCAATGGGCGCAGCTGCGCGACGCTTTCCGGCAGAGGGGTATCGATGCGCCGAAGAAGATGGCGCGCAGCAATCGCGATTTGCCGCCGGTGCCAGACGGTATCCGCGACGATGCCGGAAGACTGATCGCGCCCGACCCGGCGACATTGCCCCCGGACGAGTTCGATTTTCACCAGCTTTGGCTGAGCCCTGCGCTGCTCTTCGGGCAAACCTGCTGGGGACCGATGGGACTCGGCCTGGCCGCGCATGTGCAGGTGATTGCCCAGCCAAGCTATGACGAGTTCGAAGGCGGGCAGGGCGAGCTCTATTCCAGCGCGCTGGTGATGCTGGCCGATGGCGGGCCGTCGGTCACCTCGCCCGAGGATGGCAAGGCCGTCATCCCGCTCGATCTCGTCCGCGGCAAGCGCTTCATCTTCAACAATCCGGATTCCATGTCCGGGCTGCTGGGGCTGACGCATGACCTGGAGGCGATCGGCGAAACTCTAGACATTTTCGCCTCGCGCAGCGAAAGCGGCGGCCACCGGTCGTCGATCGTCGCCATCGCCGAGGGCAGGGCCGACGTCGCTGCAATCGACTGCCAGAGCTGGGCGTTGGCGCAGCGTTTCGAGCCGGCGGCGAAGCATGTCAAGGTCGTCGGTTGGACGGCAAGGCGCAAGGGCCTGCCGTTCATCACCGCGAGGATTACGTCGGCCAATGTCGTCGCATCCATGCGCGAAGTCATCGCCGAGCTTGGCCTGGAAGGTTCAGTCGCCAAGCAGCCTTTCGTCGAGCGGATAGGCTGAGAGCTTTTCATTGCCGGTTTCGGTGATCAGGATCTGCTCCTCGATCTTCACGCCCTCGCGTCCACCCATCCTGCCGATGTAGCTTTCCACGCAAAGCGCCATGCCGGGTTCGAGCACGCCGTCAGGCGTGTCGTCCGTCCAGTCAACGGCATGCGGCAAGGTTGGATATTCGTCCGCCAGGCCGACGCCGTGGTAGAGCACGCCGTAGCGCGTCGGGAAGGAGTCTCCGGGCGGCACCGCCGAACGCTTGACGAGGTCGCGAAACGAGATGCCTGGCCGCAATAGGCTAGTGTTGTGCGCAATCTGGTCGGCGGCGATGCGGAACAGGTCTCGCTGCTCGTTCGATGGCCTCCCGTCGCCACAGAGCCAAGTGCGCGAAAGATCGGCGCAAAATCCATAGGGGCCGATGAGGTCGGTGTCGAAGGCGACGAGGTCGCCGTCCTCGATCACGCGCGACGAGCATTCCTGGAACCAGGGATTGGTGCGCGGCCCGGACGACAGCAGCCGGGTCTCGATCCATTCACCGCCGCGCGCGATGTTGCCGCGATGGAGCTCCGCCCACAACTCGTTCTCGGAAATGCCCGGCTTCAGCGCCGCTTCCATCTCGCCCATTGCCGCCTCGCAGGCGACGATCGCTCGGCGCATGGCAAGGATTTCGTCGGGCGACTTGATCAGGCGCGCGTTCTCCATCACAGCCTCCCCGTTGCCGACCGTGATGCCGCGGCGGGCAAGCTCGTCGACGCCGTCGGGGTTGATGTGGTCGACGGCGATGCGGCGATTGCCGCCGCCGTGCTCGGCAAGGAGTTCGGCGATGCCGGCTCCCCAGCGGCGAACCTTCTTGTGGGTCAGCTCGCCGCTATAAAGATACATCCACGACACAGCCGGTCGCACCTCGTCGACGACCCCGGCGTGATCCGACAAGTGCTCACAGGAGAAATAGTCGAACAGCACCACCGGGCCTTCGGTGGCGACGAAACAGTGGCGGGTCGGGTTGTGCGCGACCCAAAGCTGCATGTTGGTCGTATCGGTCGCGTAGCGGATGTTGACCGGGTCGTAGAGCAGGGCGCCGGCATAGTCGCGACGCCTGAGCTCGGCGCGGATGCGCTCGAGCCGGTATTCTCGCATCGCCGGCAGGTCGGGAACGGCAATGCCTGCGGCCGCCCATTCGGCTTCGGCCTGTGCGCCATAGCCCAGGACGTGCTGGTTGAGCGCGGCAGCCTTCTCGCGGGAAGCCTCGCGCAGCGCTTCGACGGAGCCCGGTTCGAACGGCATGATCTTGCGGTGGCGGCCGAAGCGAAATTTGTCCATGTGGTCCCCCTGCGCCTATTGCACCGCGATCTTGTGAAGCCTGGTGATCGTCACCTGACGGGTTCGCGGCGTGCCTCCGAGCAGCTGCGGCACCTCGATGCGCCGATGGATGGTGTCCATCACGTAGCCCGCCTTGGCGATCCTGTCGAAGATGACCCCGACGGGCTCCCTGTCATCAGCCAGGACGAGCACCGCCGGCTCGCGGATCGACTGGCTGAAGTCAGGTATCTCGTCGTCGAGTACGACAAGATCCGGATCGACCAGCCGCAGATTGCCGACCCAGAACCAGCTTGAGACCACTGTGCCTACCGGTCCGTCGGCGGTGATCTGGTCGTAAAGCGAACGATAATCCATCCGCACGATACGGCCGCGGTTGTCGCCGCCGTTCAGATGCATGTACCAGCTTGCCGGCAACGCCAGAATGGCAAGGACGGCGCCGACGAAGACGATCGTGCCTTGCGTCTTCCGGCCCCTGTCTCCCATGGCGTCGAGCCGCATGGCAAGAGCGACAGGCAGCAGAACAAAAACAGGGAGCATCCAGCGATCGCGAAATTGCGTCACGCCGCCAACAAGAACCACGACGAGCGTGAGCAACAAGGCGAGGGCAATCGCCCGCCAGACCAACTTTTCGGGCCACGATGCCGCCAGGGGCGGTGGCGTGGATTCCTTGCGTGCCAGGAAGAAGGCGAGGGCAAAGACTGCGATCGGAAGTCCGGCGAAGTTGAGTATCGCGTTGCCAAGGCCAAGAATGCCGAGAGATGCCGTTTTCGCCACGCGGCCGCCCTCAACGCCATCGAAGCTCCCGCCGTGCGCCAGCAGGTCTCCCAGATGCGTGAGGCTCCAGTAGAATGTCGGCAGGCAGGCAAGGATCGCCACAACCACGCTGATCAGGAAACGGCGATCGAAGATCGCCTCACGTGTCTCGCGAAGCGACAGCGCCGCAAGGAACAGCGCGGCGAGAAAGATCACGACATTGTATTTCGACAGCGTTGCCGCTGCCGCCGCCAGGCCAAGCAGCACATAGGCGGCCGTCGAACGCTGTTTCTGCAGCTCGACCACCGCCAGAAGCAGCAGCGACGAAAAGCAGAAAACCGCGATCGAATGGGTGAGGGCGTGCTGCATCTCCCACACGATCTGAGGAAAAAGCAGCAGGCCGAACATCGCCGCGGCGGCCGCGCGGTTCGAGTAGCCGAAGCGGCGCACCGCTGCAAAGGACGCGATCAACCCACCGGCCAGCAGGGTGTATTTGACGATCTTGAGCGCGAAGATGTCGGTGCCGACCAGCGATGCAGTGAGGATGCCGAGCCAGGTGTATAAAGGCGGCTGCGAGCTGCCATAGCCGGCCGCCAGAAAGCGCATCGCCATCAACTGTTCGGCGTCGTCGACGCCGACGCCCGTGCCCACGACGTGGGACGAGAGCGTCATCACCGCGATCTGGACAAGACAGTATGCAAGAGCAAACGCGATCGCGGCGCTGAATGGGCCGACCCGTTCATCGCAGAGCCAGTCGGTCCATTTCTCTAGCTGCCGCAAAGGGGTCGTCTTCTCACTGATGCGTTGGTGGCCGGTTGTTTATATAGCCGGCCACCGGCGCGATCCGAAAGCGGTACATTCGGGGCGAAACCGCGCACACTCCTGGAGTTGCTCTAGGCGCGCATCTTCTCGCCGCTCGGGTCGAAAGGCGGCTCGACATTGATGCGGGCCGGGCGGCGGTGGCCGAGGATCTCGATCTCGAACAGACCGGCGCTCTCGTCCTCGGCAAGGGCGGCCGGCACATAGCCCTGCGCCATCGATTTCTGGACATAGTGCGCATAGCCGCCCGAGGTGACCCAGCCGACGACGCGCCACTCACCGTCGACGATGCCGCGCACGGCCGAAGCGCCCTCGGCGGCCCTGGAGCCGCGCACTTCCTTGCCGGTCTCGTCGAAGCGCGGCGCGCCATAACCATGCGGCTTTTCTACCGTGCCGTAGTCCTTGCCGACCTTGGCCCAGATCGGCTCGTCGCCCATCACGTCGGCGTCCGCCGCATCGACGATGAAGGAGACACGGCGCAGCTTCGGCCCCTGCGCCTGCTCCTTGGCTGACGCCTCACGGCCGATGAAGTCGTTCTTCTCCAGCTTGATGAAGCGGTCCATCGAACCTTCGAACGGTCCGTAGATCGGGCGCAGTTCGCGGAACCAGGTCGGGAAGTTCTTCTCCAGGCGCATCGACAAGAGCGCGCGCATGCCGAAATCGACGATGCCGAATTCGGCGCCGGCGTCCTTGATCGCGTGATAGACCAGACGCTGGTAAGCGGGCGCCATCCAGATCTCGTAGCCCAAGTCGCCGGTATAGGTGATGCGGTTGACCATGCAGGGCGCGCCGCCGACCGCCATCTCGCGGAAATCCATGAAGCGGAAGGCCTTGGTCGAGACGTCGACATCGACAAGCCTCTGCAACAGGTCGCGTGATTTCGGTCCGGCGATGGACAGCCCGACCAGCGTCTGGTCGAAGCGATGGATGCGTACCGAACCGTCCTTCGGCAGGTGCTTCTCGAACCAGCGCATATGATATTTCTGTGCGGCCGACGAGCCCCAGATCATGAAGCGGTCCTCGCCGGTCTTGGCGATGGTGAAGTCGCCGATCAGCTTACCGAACTCGTTGACCATCGGGGTCAGCACGATGCGGCCGGCCTTCGGCATGCGGTTGGTCATCAGCCGGTTGAGGAAATCCTCGGCTGCCGGTCCCGACACCTCGTATTTGGCGAAGTTGGCGATTTCGGTGACGCCGACCCTTTCGCGCGTGGCGCGCACTTCTTCGCCGATCGGGGCGAAATCGTTGGAGCGGTGGAAGGAGACGATGTCCTTCGGCTCGGTGCCCTTCGGCGCAAACCAGAGCGGGGTTTCGAGTCCCCATGAATCGCCCATGACGGCGTTGTTGGCGAGCATGGTGTCGTAGAGCGGCGTCGTCTGCGCCGGACGGGCGGCAGGCAGTTCCTCGTTCGGGAAGCGGATCGAGAAACGCCGCGAATAGTTCTCGCGCACCTTGGCGTTGGTGTAGCGCAGCGTCGCCCATTCGCCGAAGCGGGCGACGTCCATGCCCCAGACGTCGAAGCCCGGATCGCCATGCACCATCCAGTTGGAGAGCGCGAGGCCGACGCCGCCGCCCTGGCTGAAGCCGGCCATGACGGCGCAGGCGCACCAGAAATTGGTCAGGCCCTGGACCGGACCGACCAGCGGGTTGCCGTCGAGCGCGAAGGTGAAGGGGCCGTTGATGATCTGCTTGATGCCGGCCTTCTCGATGCCGGGGAAATGCTTGAAGCCGATCTCCAGCGACGGCGCGATGCGGTCGATGTCGGGCTGCAGCAACTCATGGCCGAAATCCCACGGCGTGTTCACCGGCGACCACGGCTTGCAGGCCTTCTCATAGGTGCCGAGCAGGATGCCGTTGCGCTCCTGGCGGGTGTAGATCTCGCCCTTGAAATCGAGCACGCCGATCATCTCGCGGCCGGTAGACTTGTTGAATTCCTCGACCTCCGGCATCGGCTCGGTGAGCAGGTACATGTGCTCCATCGCCAGCACTGGCAGCTCAACGCCGACCATGCGGCCGATCTCGCGCGCCCACAGTCCGCCGCAGTTGACGACATGCTCGGCCTTCACCGTGCCCTGCTCGGTGACAACGTTCCAGGTGCCGTCGACCTCCTGCGTCAGCTCGATGACGCGGTTGCGCAGCACGATCTCGGCGCCGAGTTTGCGCGCGGCCTTGGCATAGGCATGCGTGGTGCCGGACGGATCGAGATGGCCTTCGACCGGGTCCCACATGGCGCCGACGAAATTCTTCTCGTCCATCAGCGGGAACATCGCCTTCGCTTCCGCAGGCGTGATCAGTTCGGTGTCCATGCCGAGATAGCGGCCCTTGGCGTGGGCAAGGCGCAGGAAGTCCATGCGCTCCGGCGTGTCGGCCATCATGACGCCGCCGGTGAGATGCAGCGAGCAGGACTGGCCGGAGAGCTCCTCGATCTCCTTGTAGAGCTGGACGGTATAGGCCTGCAGCTTGGCGACGTTGGGGTCGCCGTTGAGCGTATGGAAGCCGCCCGCCGCGTGCCAGGACGAGCCGGAGGTCAGCTCCGAACGCTCGATCAGCATGATGTCGGTCCAGCCGGCCTTGGCGAGGTGGTAGAGCACCGAGCAGCCGACGACACCGCCGCCGATAACAACCGCTTTTACGTGGGATTTCATGAAGATAGGTCCGTTTTTGAAGATACTGAATCGAGTGATTGAGGCGTGAAGACAAAGCGCAGATCGGGGGCGACGATGTTTTCCGCCAGCCTGCCGTCAAGCGCGGCAAGGATGGTTTCGCAGACGGAAGCGCGATGTTTCAGGCCGTCATGGTTCCAAAGGCGCAGGATCGAATAACCTTGCGCGCGCATGAAGTCGTCGCGGCGGCGGTCATAGGAACTGTCGGCGTGTTGGGACCCATCGACCTCAACGACCAGCCATTTTTCGCGGCAAGCGAAGTCCGCGAAATAGGGGCCGATGGAAAATTGACGCGTGAACCGGTAGCCGCCGAGCTTGCGCGCCTTCAGCTCAAGCCAAAGCAGTGCTTCGGCCTGATTGCCTGTCTGACGGAGGTCTCTTGCTCGCTGGGTGGTACCTTGTTTGCGGCGGCTTCGCGTTTGAGCAGCGCCTTCCCCCACTCCGTCGCCGCTTCGCGGCGCCACCTGTCCCCCCTCCGGAGGGAGAGGAAGGGTGCCACCGAGAGGAAGGGCGCCGGCTGGAATCGCCTCGCGCCTTTCCTCTCCCCCGTCGATCGGGGGAGGTGTCGAGCGAAGCTCGACGGAGTGGGGGTCGACCGTGCACCAAATCCGCTTGATTTCCTGCTCGCTGGGTCGCGCCCGCTTTGCGGCGGCTTCGCGTTTGAGCAGCGCCTTCCCCACTCCGTCGCCGCTTCGCGGCGCCACCTCTCCCCCCTCCGGAGGGAGAGGAAGGGTGCCACCGAGCGGAAGGGCGCCGGCTGGAATCGCCTCGCGCCTTTCCTCTCCCCCGTCGATCGGGGAGAGGTGTCGAGCGAAGCTCGACGGAGTGGGGGTCGACTATTCATCAGCCAACACAGAGGATCAGAAGTCCGTCGGCGCGCCGCCTTCGGCGCGGCGCTTATCGACGAAATCGTTGAGCTCTTCGCGAATGGCAGGGTCCATATAGGGCTCCTCGTAGGAAGCAAGGCGCTCCTTCCAGACCTTGTTGGTGCGCTCCAGCGCCGTCGGCGAGCCGGCCTCGGTCCAGGTTTCGAAATTACGCCAGTCGGACACGATCGGCGAATAAAAGGCGGTCTTGTAGCGCTCCTGCGTGTGCTGGGTGCCGAAGAAATGACCGCCCGGTCCGACCGACTGGATGGCGTCGAAGCCGAGAGCATCCTCGGAGAGATCGAGCGGGGTGAGGAATTCCGCCACCATCTGCAGAAGATCGATATCGAGGATGGTCTTTTCGTAGGAGCAGCGCAGGCCGCCTTCCAGCCAGCCGGCGCCATGCATCATCAGGTTGCCGCCGCCCTGGATAGCGCCCCACAACGAGAAGACGCTTTCATAGGCGGCCTGCGCGTCGACCGTGTTGGCCGCGCAGGTGTTCGAGGTGCGATAGGGGATGCTGTAACGGCGGGCGAGCTGACCGCCGACGAGCTGAGCCTTCATGTATTCCGGCGTGCCGAAGGCCGGCGCGCCGGACTTCATGTCGACATTCGAGGTGAAGCCGCCATAGCCGACCGGCGCGCCCTTCCTCACCATCTGCGCGAACGCGATGCCGGAGAGCGCCTCGGCGTTCTGCTGCACCAGCGCTCCGGCGATGGTGACGGGCGCCATGGCGCCCGACAGCGTGAACGGCGTGACGATCACCGCCTGGCCCATGCTGGCCATCTGGACGATGCCTTCCATCATCGGCACGTCGAGCTTGAGCGGCGAATTGGTGTTGATGATGGTGAAGACCGAGGGCTCTTCCATCAGCTGCTCTCGGCTGATGCCGCGCGCGATGCGGGCGATCTCGATGCCGTCGACATTGCGCTCCTTGCCGAGCGAATAGATGTGGAAGACCTTGTCGGTCAGCATGGCGAGGTCGCGGATGCATTCGAGGTGCCGGACCGAAGGATGGATGTCGATCGGTTCGACCGGATAGCCGCCGGTGCATTGCAGGATGTTGTGCATCTGCGCCAGGCGCAGGAAATTGCGATAATCGGCCTGGTTGCCGGGGCGCCGGCCGCGATCGAGGTCGGAGCAATTGGGCGCCGAAGCCATCATCGACAGGATGACATTGTTGCCGCCGAAACGCAGATTGTGTGCCGGATTGCGGGCGTGCAACGTGAATTCCGGCGGGCAGTGCGCAATCAGCTCCAGGATCATGTCGCTGTCGAAGCGGACGCGCTCGCTGCCTTCGCTGACGTCGGCGCCATGCGCCTTCATGATGCGGCGCGCTTCCTCATGCAGCACGTCGACGCCGATTTCCCTCAAAACGCGCAGCGAGGCGAGGTGGATCGATTCCAGCTCGTCGTCGGAGACCAGCTTGGTCGGCGTCAGCGGATTCTTCAGCTGCCGAAAGGGCGGCTGCTCGAAGGCCGCCGATCCGCCAGCGCGCTTCCCCGCACGGCCGCCGCGGCGGGCGCGATCTGTTGCCAATGCCGGTTCGGCGGGATGAAGGGCGGCGGTCATGAGAAGCCTCGTGAGGATGCGAAAGTGGCCGGCATAATGGACCGGCGGCAATGCTGCCGGTGAGGAGGCGGCGACCACTAGGGCGAGGGAAGCGACATGACGGAACGGCAGCCGTCGCCCCGGTCTGCTGACCCAGGTTCGGGGCGACGCTGCTCTTGAATGTTGGCGCGACGAACGCGATGTAGGCAAAGCCCCAGACGCCGGAGACCCGCATGACCAGCACAATGACCAAAACCCAGCCCGAACTGGCGGCCGAGGATCCCTTCCTCTGGCTGGAGGACCGCAATAGCAAGGAGGCGCTCGACTGGGTTCATTGCCAGAATGCGGTGACGGTTGCAGAATTGCAGGGCGACCCTTCCTATCAGGGCGCGTTCGAAACCGCGCTCGACCTGATGACCGCCGAGGACAATATCCCGGTCGGTGCGGCGCTCGCCGGCCATGTCTACAATTTCTGGCAGGACAAGACCAATGCGCTTGGGCTGTGGCGCCGCGCGCCTGTCGCTTCCTACAAGACCGCCAAGCCGGAGTGGGAGACGATCATCGACTTCGACCTGCTCTCGGCCAAGGAAGGCGTGAAATGGGTGTTCGGCGGGGCGAGCCGGCTCTATCCCGATTTCGACCTCTGCCTGCTCTCCATGTCGCCCGACGGCGGCGACGCCAGCGAGATGCGCGAGTTTGACATCGCGACGAAATCCTTCGTCGAGGACGGTTTTCGGGCACCCGCCTCGAAGTCGGGTTTTTCCTGGCTGGACAAGGATACGGTGATCGTCTCGGCGGCTTTCGAGGAGGACGACAAAACGCAGTCAGGCTATCCGCGTGTGATCAAGCTCTGGCGGCGCGGGACGAAGCTGGAGGACGCAACGCCGATCTTCGAAGGCGAGAAGCATCATCTCGCGGTCGGCGGCGGCGTGGAGTTCGACGGCGACAAGAAGCATGTGCTGCTTGGCAAGACGATCGACTTCTTCACCTCGCACAGTTTTCTGCGGCTGGCTTCGGGCGAGAACCGACGCATCCCGCTGCCCGATGACGCCACCGACACGGCGATCTTCAAGGGACAGCTCGTTTTCGGCGTGCGCAGCCCGTGGACGGCGCCGGACGGCACACGCTGCCTGCCCGACGGGCTCTATTCCGTCGATTTCGACCGCTGGATCGAAACCGGTACGTTCGAACCGATCGAGACGCTGCTCAAACCGGAGTACCGCGTTTCCATCGCCGGCCTCGCGAGGACAGAGGACCGCCTGTTCATCAACCTGATGGACAATGTGCGCGGCAAGGTCGTCGTTTGCGATCGCACGGACAAGGGCTGGTCGCTGAAACCGGTCGGCCTGCCCGATAACGGCAATGTCGGCATCAGCCATGCCGAGCATTTCGGCGCAAGCGTCTCGTTCACCTTCACCGATTTCCTGACGCCGAGCTCGATCATCTGGTCGGACGACGATGGCGAGACGCTGACGACCGTGAAGGCGCAGCCGGCGCGGTTCGATGCCTCGCCTTATGTTTCGGAGCAGTTCGAGGCGCGCTCGAAGGACGGCACGATGATCCCGTATTTCGTCGTGCGGCGCCGCGACCAGACAGGGCCGGCACCGGCGCTGCTCTATGGCTATGGCGGCTTCGAAGTGCCGCTCCTGCCAGGCTATGCCGGCATCCGCGGCAGGCTCTGGCTGGACAAGGGCAACGCCTATGTGCAGGCCAATATCCGCGGCGGCGGCGAATTCGGTCCGGCCTGGCATCAGGCCGCTCTCAAGGGTAAGCGCCAGAACGCCTTCGACGATTTCGCGGCGGTGGCCGAGGATGTGGTCAGGCGCGGCATCACCACGGCGGCGCAACTCGGCATCCAGGGCGGCTCGAATGGCGGCCTGCTTACCGGCGTGTCGCTGACGCAGCGGCCCGAGCTGTTCGGCGCCGTCATCATCGATGTGCCGCTGCTCGACATGCTGCGTTACACCGAACTACCGCCGGGCGCGTCCTGGATCGCCGAGTATGGTGATCCCTCGAAGCCGGAGGAGGCAGCCTGGCTCGGCGCCTATTCGCCCTATCAGCATGTCGCCCCGGGCACCGGCTATCCGCCGGTGCTGCTGATGACGTCGACCGCCGACGACCGCGTCCATCCCGGCCACGCGCGCAAGATGGCGGCGCGGCTGCAGGAAGCCGGTCACCGCAGGACGCTGTTCTTCGAAGAAACCGAAGGCGGTCACGGCGGGCGCGGCGACCGCCGGCCGCAAGCGGCACAGACGGCGATGCGCTATGTCTTTCTACAGCGCGCGCTCGCCGGCACAGCTTGAATTTATGGCCATGGGCGGCTTAATGTGCCGCCATGGTCCGTATCAGCACATCAGGCGCCTTCGGGGTCGCGGTGACGCCGTCACCGCGCACGCTACGTGCCGAACTGTTGCGGCTGTGCGCCCGCATCGGCTACTCGCCGCCCCGTTTCCTCTGACGAATCCGCCCCGGCTTCTGCCGGATTGGTTCCAGAGGAAAGATCAAATCCATGACCTATCAGAACTATTCGCTGAAGCAGCTTCAGCAAATCGATGCCGCGCATCACCTTCATCCCTTCACCGACCACAAGGAACTGCGCGAGATCGGCTCGCGCATCATCACCCGCGCCGACGGTCCGTTCATCTACGATTCCGAAGGAACGGAGATCCTCGACGGCATGGCGGGCCTTTGGTGCGTCAATATCGGCTATGGCCGTGACGAGCTGGCCGACGCCGCTTATGCGCAGATGAAGGAACTGCCTTACTACAATTCCTTCTTCAAATGCTCGACGCCGACGCCGGTGCTTTTGTCGAAGAAGCTGGCGGAGCTGGCGCCCAAGCATGTCAGCCAGGTCTTTTACGGCTCGTCCGGCTCGGAGGCGAACGACACGGCGCTTCGGCTCGTGCGCCACTATTGGGCGTTGGAAGGCAAGCCGGAGAAGAACCGCATCATCTCGCGCAAGATGGCCTACCACGGCTCGACCATCGCCGGCACCTCGCTCGGCGGCATGGAGCCGATGCACAAGCAGCTCGGCGGCGCGGTGCCCAACATCGTCCATGTGATGATGCCCTATGCCTATGAGCTCGCGCTGCCCGGCGAAAGCGACCATGATTTCGGCATACGCGCGGCCAAGGCGGTGGAGGACGCCATCCTCGAAGCCGGCGCCGACAAGGTTGCCGCCTTCATCGGCGAGCCGGTGATGGGTGCGGGCGGGGTGAAAATCCCGCCGATGAGCTACTGGCCGGAAGTGCAGCGCATCTGCCGCAAATACGATGTGCTTTTGATGCTCGACGAAGTGATCACCGGCTATGGCCGCACCGGCGAATGGTTCGCGGCGCAGACCTTCGATGTGGAACCCGACACCATCACCACGGCGAAGGCGCTCACCTCCGGCTACCAGCCGCTGTCGGCGCTGCTGGTCGGCGACCGCATCAGCAAGACGCTGGTCGAGAAGGGCGGCGAGTTCTATCACGGCTACACCTATTCCGGTCATCCGGTGGCCTGCGCGGTGGCGCTGAAGAACCTCGAGATCATCGAGCGGGAAGGCCTGGTCGACCGGGTCAGGACCGACACCGGTCCCTATTTCGCGCAGGCGCTGCAGGAGCGCATCGCCGGCCACAGGCTGGTCGGCGAAGTGCGCTCGATCGGCCTGATGGGGGCGATCGAGATCGTCAAGGACAAGGCGACCAAGGAACGCTACCTGCCGTCGGGCAGCGCCGCCGTGGTCGTCCGCGACCATGCGATTGCGCAAGGCATGATGCTGCGCGCCACGGGCGACACGATGATTTTGTCGCCGCCGCTCATCTGGACGCGCGAGACCATCGACATGGCTTGCGAGCGCATCGCCAAGGCGCTCGACCTTGCCGATGCGGATCTGCGGAAGCGTTGAACGAAGCGGGTCGTCTCGTCGTCATCCTGGGGCGGAGCAAGGAGCGTAGCGACGAGCGCAGACCCCAGGATCCATGCCGTGACCTCGACTGAGGGGTGCAGCGCTGCAGAGTTCTGCGCCATTGCACCGCTTCGAAGTCACGGCATGGATTCCAGGGTCTCCGCGACGGAGCTTCGCTCCCGCTGCGCCCTGGAATGACGAGGTGAAGGGGCATTGCATAAACGCAAAAACCGCGCCCCAACGGGAACGCGGCTTTGCCAGATACGCATGGCGCTTCGCTACGAGAGACTTGCGAAACTTACGGGCTCCGGTACGCGAGACCTGATCCGGAGCGCCGGGCGGTTGCGATGTCCGCCTCGCAGTCCGTTTTAAAGGCACATCGTTACCGGTGCGTTATCGAGAGCTTAAGCAAATCTAAATTTGCCGGCTTTGCGTCGAAAAAATCCGCTGATAAGCCTTTGAAAGCAGTGGTTTAGATTTTATCGCCGCGCAGGAAATTAATAATGCCGGAAAAATCGACTCCGGCATTTCCTTGCGCGTTGAACAGCGCGTAGAGCTGCGTCGCCTCGGCGCCCAGAGGCGTCACCGCGCCGGCACTTTGCGCGGCTTCCTGCGACAGTTTCAGGTCCTTCAGCATCAGCGCTGCGGCAAAGCCTGGCTTGTAGTCGCGGTTTGCAGGAGATGCCGGAACAGGACCGGGCACCGGGCAGTAGGTGGTGAGCGACCAGCACTGGCCGGAAGAGGTGGAGGCGACGTCGAACAGCGCCTGATGCGAGAGGCCGAGCTTTTCGGCAAGCACGAAGGCTTCGGCGACGCCGATCATCGAGATGCCGAGGATCATGTTGTTGCAGATCTTGGCGGCCTGGCCGGCGCCGTCGCCGCCGCAATGGACGATGCGGCCGGCCATCGGCTTCAGGATCGGCTCGGCGGCGGCGAAAGCCGCGTCGGAACCGCCGGCCATGAAGGTCAGCGTGCCTGCGGCGGCGCCACCGGTGCCGCCGGAGACCGGGGCGTCGATCGAGGGCAGGTCATGCCTGGCGGCAATCGCATGCGCCTTGCGGGCCGATTCGACATCGATGGTCGAGGAATCGATGAGCAACGCGCCTTTCTTCGCCTTGGGCGCGATGTCCTCGTAAACCGACAGCACATGCTTGCCGGCCGGCAGCATGGTGATCACCACATCGGCGTCCTTCACCGCGGCGATGGCATTGGCCATGACGGTGACGCCATGCTCTTTCGCGACGGTGAGGTTCTCCGGAACTAGATCGAAGCCGTTAACAATGTGCCCCGCCTTTACGAGGTTGGCAGCCATAGGGTTGCCCATATTGCCGAGGCCGATGAAGGCAATAGTGGTCATCGTTGTTTCTCCGGACTCTTCGCCTTCAGCGGCCTATCAGCGCGCGCGCGATGATGACGCGCATGATCTCGTTGGTGCCTTCGAGGATCTGGTGGACGCGCAGGTCGCGCACCAGCTTCTCGATGCCGTAGTCATGCAGATAGCCGTAGCCGCCATGCAGCTGCAGCGCCTCATTGGCGACGTCGAAGCCGATGTCGGTGACGAAGCGCTTGGCCATCGCCGACCATTTGCCGGCATCCGGCGCCTTGCGGTCGAGCTTCGAGGCGGCGGCGTAGAGGAAGATGCGCGCCGCCTGCAGCTCGGTCTCCATATCGGCCAACCTGAACTGCAATGCCTGGAACTGGTTGATCTTGGAGCCGAACGCGTTGCGCTCGGCGGTGTAGGCAAGCGTCTTGTCGAGCGCCGACTGCGCGCCGCCCAGCGAGCAGGCGGCGATGTTGAGCCGGCCGCCGTCGAGCCCGGCCATGGCGATGCCGAAGCCGGCGCCTTCGGCGGCAAGCAGGTTCTCGGCAGGCACCTTGCAATCCTCGAAGATGACCTGGCGGGTCGACTGCATGTGCCAGCCCATCTTGTGCTCGTTGGCGCCGAAGGTGAGGCCCGGCACATCCTTGGGCACGACGAAGGTCGAGATGCCTTTCGGCCCGTCGCCGCCTGTTCGCGCCATCACGACATAGAGGTCGCTGTCGCCGGCTCCGGAAATGAACTGCTTGGCGCCATTGAGCACATAGTCGCCGCCGGTCTTCACCGCCCGCGTCTTCAGCGCGGCGGCATCCGAGCCGGAGCCGGGTTCGGTCAGGCAATAACTCGCCAGCCATTCCATCGAGGTCAGCTTCGGCAGGAAGCGTTGGCGCTGCTCGTCGCTGCCGAAGCGGTCGATCATCGAGGCCGCCATGTTGTGGATCGAGATGAAGGACGAGAAGGCCGGATCGGCGCGGGCAAGCGCCTCGAAGATCAGCACCGCATCGAGGCGGCCGAGCGCCGAGCCGCCGACATCGTCCTTGATATAGATGCCGCCGAGGCCGAGCGGCCCGGTCTCGCGGATCACATCGGCGGGAAAGTGCTTCGCCCGGTCCCAATCGAGCGCGTTCGGCGCGACGCGGTCGGCCGCGAAGGCCTCAGCCATCTCCTTTATGGCGCGCTGTTCCTCGGTGAGTTCGAATTGGCCAGTGCCCGCATCGACTGCCGCGTCCATGGCGTGCTCCCTGTCATTTCAGACCTTGTGGCCCGTCGTTTTTGGCTTTGCGCGCCGTTCAATCTAGACCAATGATGCCGCCGCGCAACCCGGCCCCCTGCGGACCGGCTGTGCATGGATTGATCAACGGAGCCTTGCGTGCCGACAATTTTCGACCAGTTGCTGGAGCGGTTCCACTTCTATCTCGCCGGTGTCGGCAGCGATCTGGTCGCGGACGCCGTCGCACGCATCAGTTGGAACATGCCGGCTCGTACGCTCGAACCGCGCGCGCTCGGTTGTCTTCGCCATCTCGATCGCATCGCCGAGCTTGCGCAGCCTCACAGCAAGCCGTTGGCGCGGTTCGTTGCCGATCATCGAGACGAGTTGCGCTGGGGGCAGACCTATACGGCCAGTGATTTCGGCCAAGCCTTCATCGACAATTACGGTTGGCTGGAGGCGTTCGGCACGCGCGGGCACTTCGTCAATGATGAGGTCGCGGCCGGCCTGCTGATCCTGGGGCCCGGCATCGTCTATCCCGACCATCACCACGTCGCCGAAGAGATCTATATTCCGCTGACCGACGGCACCGAATGGCGCATGGGCGAGGGGGACTTCCACGTTCGTGCGGGCGGCGAGGTCATTCACCACGCGTCCAACGTCAGCCACGCCATGCGCACGGGCAAGGAACCGCTCATGGCGCTCTATATTTGGCGTGGCGGACCGCTGGCGCAGAAATCGACGATCGGCTCGGAGGGCAGCAACTGATGGCAAAAGCGATCATGCTGCAAGGCACCGGCTCCGATGTTGGAAAGACTGTGCTGGTGGCGGGGCTCTGTCGTGCCGCCCAAAAGCGGGGCCTGAAGGTCAGGCCGTTCAAGCCGCAGAATATGTCGAACAACGCCGCCGTCGCCGATATCCCCGGCGACAGCAATGCCGGCGGCGAGATCGGCCGCGGGCAATGGCTGCAGGCGCTGGCCTGCGGGGTCCGGCCGACCGTGCACATGAACCCGGTGCTGCTCAAGCCGCAGAGCGACATCGGCTCGCAAGTGGTGGTGCAGGGCAAGGTGTTCGGCGAGGCGCGGGCGCACGACTATCAGGCGATGAAGGCACGGCTGATGGACGCGGTGCTCGATTCCTGGGCGAAGGTCGGCGAGGGCGCCGATCTGGTCATCGTCGAAGGCGCCGGCTCGCCGGCCGAGATCAATCTGAGGAGCCGCGACATCGCCAATATGGGCTTTGCGACGCGCGCCAACGTGCCGGTGGTTCTGGTCGGCGACATCGATCGTGGCGGCGTCATCGCCTCCGTCGCCGGCACGCATCTGATCCTGCCGGAGGAAGACCGGCGCATGATTGCCGGCTACCTCATCAACAAGTTCCGCGGCGATGTCTCGCTGTTCGACGATGGCATAAGCGCGATCGAGAAATTCACCGGCTGGCCGTGCTTCGGTGTCGTGCCATGGCTGAAGGCTGCCGCGCGCCTGCCTTCAGAAGATTCAGTCGTGCTCGAGCGCCTCGCTTCCGGCGAGAAGCGGGCGCTGAAGGTGGCGGTGCCGATGCTGGCGCGCATCGCCAATTTCGACGATCTCGATCCGCTCAAGGCCGAGCCGCAGGTCGAGGTGGTGTTCGTGCCGCCGGGCAAGAAGCTGCCGGAGAACGCCGGCCTAGTGGTCATACCCGGCTCGAAGTCGACGATCGGCGACCTTCTGAAATTCCGCGAGAATGGCTGGGATCGCGACCTCGTCGCCCATTGCAAGCGCGGTGGCCATGTCGTCGGCATCTGTGGCGGCTATCAGATGCTCGGCCGCGTGGTGCGCGATCCAGACGGTATCGAGGGCATCGTCACCGAGACTGAAGGCCTTGGCCTGCTCGACATCGAAACGGTGATGGAACCGGAAAAAACGGTGCGCAATTCAAGCGCCCATTCGGTGCAGTTCGGCCTGCCGCTCGAAGGCTACGAAATCCATCTCGGCCGCACCACCGGTCCGGACACGGCGCGGCCGTCGGCGATCATCAACGGCGTCGAGGACGGTGCCATCTCCGCCGACGGCAAGGTGATCGGCACCTATCTGCACGGGCTGTTTTCGGCGAATGCCTTCCGCGCCGCTTATCTCGAGAGCCTTGGCGTCAGAAGCGGCGGCGTCGACTACCGCGCCGAGGTCGAAAAGGCGCTGGACGAGGTCGCGGCCGAGCTGGAAGCGCATCTCGACTGTGGTGCGATTTTTGCGTTGGCGCGATAGGTCTGTTCCGCTGCACGGAAGCTGGGCTGGCCGCATGTGCCCCGAGCATAGAGCGTCTTGGCGGTTATCCGAGCCATCTATGCGGTCGTCATTCTATGGCGGAGCAAGGAGCGAAGCGACGCGTGCAGACCATAGAATCCATTCCGTGACGTCGAGGCGTTGCAGCCGTGCAGAATTCTGCTCTGCTGCGCCCTTCGATCGAGGTCACGGAATGGATCCTCGGGTCTCCGCGACGGAGCTTCGCTCCTGCTCCGCCCGTGGATGACGAAGTTCAGGCGCTGTCGCCAATCCCCAACGTCAGCGAGACGTCCTAACCCGTCTCCCCGGCCTTCGGCCAATAGGTGCCGAAGGACCAGACATTGCCTTCCGGGTCGAGGCAGATGAACTCGCGGCTGCCATAGTCGCGGTCGACCAGTTCCTGAATGATCTTGGCGCCGGCCTTCTTGGCTTTGGCATAGGCGGCGTCGGCGTCATCGACGGCAATGTAGATCGACTTGCCGCCACTACCGCCCGGCTCGCCGACCATCTTGCCGTAGTCGTCGTCGCGGGCCGTGCCGAGCATGATCATCGAGGAACCGAAGGTCAGCTCGGCGTGATGGACGAGGTCGCCCTCGCCATAGCGGGCGCGCACTTCGAAACCGAAGGCGTCGCATAGCCAGTCGATGATCTTGGCCGCGTTCCTGTAGCGCAGGGCAGGATAGATACGGGGGGCTTCGGCTGCCGTTGGCATGACAATCTCCTGTGCCGGTTGATGAAAGCCAGTCTTAGCCAAGGCTGTTTCCGCGTCTTGAAGAAATGTTACCTCGCCGAGGCGAGCGCTTATGCCAGCGCGGCGAGCGCGGTTGGCGTTTCGCCGGCGAACTGGGGGAATTCGCGCACCAGGTGCGCCTGGTCGGCATAGCCGCAATCGGCGGCGATGCCGGCCCAGTCGTCTTCCTGCCGCTTCGACAGCGAGAGCGCGTGGTTGAAGCGCACGATGCGCGACAGTGTCTTCGGGCCTATGCCGATCGCGTCGGAGAATTTGGCCGCCAGATGCTTGCGGCTCCAGCCGATCTCTGCGGCAAGCGCCGAAATGCGGGTGCGGCCGCCCGATGCGATGACCGTCCGGTAGGCCCAGGCGACTTCGGGCGAAAGCGGATTCGCCTCGGCAAGCCGGCTGGTCACGAACCCCTCGGCAATTGCGAAGCGTGCGTCCCAGTTCCGCGCTTCGCCCAGCCGTTCGCGCAAGGCGATGCCTTCGAAGCCCAGCGCATCGTCGAGGTCGACCATGCGGTCCTTGAACTCGCTCATCGGCAGGCCGAAGAATTGCCTGGCGCCGAGCGGGGTGAAATTGACCTGAACGCAGCAGGCGCCGCCGAAGGATTCGATCACGACAGGACCGGCATAGAGGCCGGCGGCGAAGCTGGCGAAACGGTCATTGTCGCCGGGATCGCGGCCGAGTCCGATGGCGAAGGCCTCGGCAAAACTGATCACCAATGGCACGGTGAGCGAGGCATATTCGACGATGCGGAAATGGCCGGGCCATATCTCCCGATAGCCGCAGATATCGGTGACAATGCCCGCCAGCAAGGCGGTGGGCTTACGCCGAACCATCTCGAAATGGAGGGCGGGAGAGCGATTGTCCTGCCGATGGCGCTCTGTCTCGTCGGACATGGCTCAAGCCTACCAGACCTTGCCTTCGAATCAAAAGCGCCCGGGCAGAGCCGGGCGCTTCGAGTTGCTGAGATCTGCCAGCCTTTATGCACCGCGCATCAGGCAGCCGGCGGCAAGCACGATATAGGCGATGAGCATGATCCAAACCGCCGCGAGAGGAATGAACGCAAGAAGGCCAAGAGCGGCGAGAAGGCCGATGATGGCGATGACCAACGAAACAATGAACACGATCTGGGTGGGCGCACTGAGATTCATGTCTGGTCCCTCCAACATGATTCGCAACACTCGAATTCTACCAGCAGGACTGTCACACACCAATTAGCTGGCGTAGGGGATTGGCCGGGTCGGCAAGCAGCTTTATCGCCAGCGCCACGCAAACGATCACCAGCAGCGGCTTGATCAGTTTGGCGCCGATCCTGATGGCGAGGCTGGCGCCGACGCGTGCGCCGAGAAACTGCGCCACGCCCATCATCAGACCGATCTTCCAGTAAACGACGCCGACAGCGGCGAAGACGACGAAGCCGCCTATGTTGGAGGCGAAGTTGAGCAGCTTGGTGTGTGCCGTCGCCTTGAGCACGCCGTAACCGGCGAGCGCGACGAAGGCCAGCATGAGAAACGAACCCGTCCCCGGGCCGAACAGGCCGTCATAGAAGCCAATCGCCGGTACGATCGTCAGGCCGAACAGAAACGGAGACAGGCGCTCGGCACGATCGACATCGCCCATGTTGGGCTTGAACGCAAAATAGAGAGCAATGGCGATCAGCAGGACCGGCAACAGAGCGCGCAGGAAATCGCCGGGCACGACCGTCGCCAGCAGGGCGCCGATGGCGCCGCCTACGAGCGCCAGCAGCGCGGAGGGGAGCTGGCGACGCAGATCGACCTGACCGTTCGCGGCATAATGGATGGTGGCCGAGCCGGAGCCGAACATGCCCTGCAGCTTATTGGTGCCGAGTGCCGCGACCGGTGAGAAGCCCGCGAGAAGCAGCGCCGGAATCGTGATCAAGCCGCCGCCGCCAGCGATCGAATCGACAAAGCCCGCGGCGAAAGCGGCGGCGATCAGTATGAAGACGGACTGCAGGGTAAGGTCGATCATCGGGCTGGGGGGCGAGGCGAGGAGGGAGCCGCAGCTTCCATCACGCTTGCCCAGTTTGCGCAAGACCGATTCCACGCTAACAATCAGGCGGAATCGCAAAGGGGAGGCTGATGGCGATGGCGCTGCTCGATCAGATACGCTCGATCTTCGACGGCGACCCGGGCGTGCGCAAGGTGGCGGACGATCCGGTGCTGTCGGCGGAGCTTTTGATGCTGTTCCGCATGATCCTGGCCGACGGCTCGGTCTCCGAGAGCGAAATGGCAGCCTTCCGGCGCATCTGCAAGGAAGTCTTCGGTATTCAGGAATCCTCGATCGACAGCGTCATCGAATATCTCAACGATTACGGCTACGAGACCAACGGCTCGCAGGCGATCGCGCTGTTCCGCGACCTCGACGTCGAGCGGCGCAAGCTGCTCGCGCGCCACATGGCCGAGATCGCCAAGGCCGATTCCAAGCTCGCCGAGAGCGAGGTCAAGCTTCTGCGCCGCACGCTCGACCTGCTCGACATCAGCCCAGTCGATCTGGTCAAGCCGGAAAGCTGAGCGCGAACCGGCTGCTCAACCCTGTTCATGCATGCGCCGCGCGATCGCGCGGTGAAGGTCTGGCGCCGCCGCGACCAACGCCTGAGCCGATTCAGAGCGAGGATTGTCGAGCACATCGCTGGTCCGGCCGCGCTCGACGATCTTGCCTTCATGCATGACCAGCACTTCATCCGACATGGCGCGGGCAACCGTCAGGTCGTGGGTGATGAAGAGATAGGCGATGCCGAGTTTCTGGTTGAGCTCGGCGAAAAGGTCGAGGATCTGGGCGCGGATCGAGACGTCCAGCGCCGAGACCGGCTCGTCGGCCACCACCAGCTTTGGGCGGGTGATGATGGCGCGGGCGATCGACAGGCGCTGGCGCTGACCGCCCGAGAATTCATGCGGGTACTTATCCATGTCGCGTGGGCCAAGCCCGACCTCATGCAGCGCATTCGCGACAATCTCGCGGCGCTCGGCCCGGGCCGGCTGTTTTTCCAGAAGGTGCAGCGGTTCGGCCACCAGCTTCTCGACCTTCTGGCGCGGGTCGAAAGAGCCGTAGGGGTCCTGGAAAACCACCTGCAAGTCACGCCGGGCCGGCTTCAGCGCCGCCTCCGCCTTACCGGTGATGGTCTCGCCGCGAAAGCGGATCGCGCCCGCCGTCGGCCTGTCCAGCGCCAGGATCATGCGGGCGAGGGTGGATTTGCCGCAGCCGGAGCGTCCGACGAGCGCAACAGACTGGGCGGGTTCGATAGTCAGCGAGACGTCGTCGACGGCGCGGACCGGCTCCGCTGGTCGGAACAGGGATTTGCGCCGGCCCGGATAATCGCGGCTGACGTTTTCGACCTCGAGCAGCGGCTTTGCCGAGCCGGCAAGATGGGTCTTAGGCCGCGCCGGCACGTGCATGGAAGCCAGGGCCAGCTCGCGGGTGTAGGGGTGAAGCTGCGCCGACAGCGTGCGCGCGGTATCGCCGGCCTCCATCACCTCGCCTTGCCGCAGGATGGTCAGGCGATCGGCCATCTCGGTCACCACCGCGAGGTCGTGCGAGATGAGCAGCAGGCCCATGCGGTTTTCGCGCACGAGATCACGCAACAAGTCGAGAATCTGCGCCTGCAGCACAACGTCGAGCGCCGTCGTCGGCTCGTCGGCGATCAGGAGCTTCGGCTTCAGCGCGCAGGCAATCGCAATGACGACGCGCTGGCGCTGGCCGCCGGAGAGTTCGTGCGGGTAGCGCGACAGCGGGAACTTTGTCCCCGGCAAGCCGACCCGGTCGAGCATTTTTCGCGCCCGTTCCTCGGCTTCGGCGCGGCTCGTCTTGGTGTGCCAGCGGATGCCCTCGGCCACCTGCTCGCCGATCGTCTTGACCGGATTGAGCGCCGTCATCGGCTCCTGGAAGACCATGCCGATGTCGTCGCCGCGCAGCGCGCACATCTGGTCCTCGCTCGCGGCCAGGAGGTCGATGCCATCGAAAGTGACGCGTCCGCTGGTGCGCGCCAGATGCGGCAGAAGGCGCATGACGGTCAGCGCCGTCATCGACTTGCCGGAGCCGGATTCGCCGACCAGGCCGACCACCTCGCCGGGCGCGATTGCGAGCCCGACCTCCTTCAGGATCGGCGTCTTGCCGATGGCCAGCGACAGGTTCTCGATCTCGAGCAGGCTCATCGCTGCCGCCGCGATTTCGGATCGAGGATGTCGGCGATGCCGTCGCCGAGCAGATTGAGCCCAAGCACGGTGACGACGATCGCCATGCCGGGAAAGATCGCCATCCAGGGCGCCGTCACCATGCGCGTCTGGGCGTCGAACAGCATGCGCCCCCAGCTCGGCATCGGCGGTTGCGCGCCGAGACCAACGTAGGAGAGGCCGGCTTCGGCAAGGATGCCGAGCGCAAACTGGATCGTGCCCTGGACCAGCAGCAGCGTCGCGATGTTGGGCAGGATGTGCTCGATGGTGATATGCGTCATGCCCTTGCCGGCGGCGCGCGCAGCGAGGATGAACTCGCGCGGCCAGATCGCCAGGCCACCCGCGCGAGCGACGCGGGCAAAGACTGGGACGTTGAAGATGCCGATGGCGATGATGGCGTTGACGGCGCCGGGGCCGAAGATGGCGGTGATCATGATCGCCGAGAGCAGCGCAGGGAAGGCGAAGACGAGATCGTTGACGCGCATCAGCGCCTCGTCGGCAATGCCGCCGCGCGCGGCGGCGAAAGCGCCGAGCGGCACGCCGACGCCTATGCCGATGCCGACCGCCACCAGTGCCACGGCGATCGAGTTGCGGGCGCCGACCATGATCATCGACAGGATGTCGCGACCGAAGTGATCGGTGCCGAACCAGTGCGCCAGCGACGGCGCCTGCGTCTTGTCGGCGATCACCAGCTTGGTCACGTCATAGGGCGTCCAGACGAAGGACAGCAGCGCGACCGCGGCTACGATCAGGGTGATCGCGAAGCCGATCAGGAACGAGCGGTTGCGGAAGGCTTTGGCCAGAGCCCCGGCAAGGGTTTCCTCGGGCAACTCAACGCGCATCGTCATTGCCGGCCTCTCAGCCGCGGATCGACGACGGCATAGGAGAAGTCGACCAGCAGGTTGACGGCGATCACGGCGGCGACCAAGAGCATCACGACGCTCTCGACGACGATCAGGTCGCGCTGGGTGATGGCCTGGAACACCAGCCGGCCGAGACCAGGCAGATAGAAGACATTCTCGATGATGATGGTGCCGGCGAGCAGGAAGGCGAATTGCAGGCCGAGGATGGTGAGCACCGGGATCATGGCATTGCGCAGCGCGTGGCGCCAGAGCACGGCGCGGTAGGGCAGGCCCTTGGCGCGGGCGGTGCGGATATAGTCTTCGCTGAGCACCTCGATCAGTGCCGAGCGGGCGACCCGCGCGAGGATCGCCGCTTGCGGCAGGGCCAACGCCAAGGCAGGCAGCAGCAGCGACTTCAGCGCCGGCCAGATGCCGGCGCTCCAGCCGGGAAAGCCGCCGGCCGGCACCAGCCGCAGCCACACGGCGAAGAGGTAGATCAGCATCAGGGCGAACCAAAAGTTCGGCACGGCGACGCCGAGCTGCGCCGCACCCATCGCAAGCGCGTCGCCGGCCCGCCCCTGCCGGCTGGCCGAAAACACGCCGACCGGAATGGCTATGACGGTCGAGAGCGTCAGCGCGACCAGCGCCAGCGGCAGGGAAACGACGACGCGCTCACGCACAAGGTCAATGACGGGAACCGAGTAGGTATAGGAGCGACCGAAATCGAGGCTGAGCAGCCCGCCCGCCCAGTGCAGGTAGCGCAGGACAAGCGGCGCATTCAGCCCCATCTGGTCGCGCAGCAGCTCGACCTGCTCGGTGCTGGCGTTGAAGCCCAGCATCAGGCGCGCGGGATCGCCGGGCAGGATCTCCATCACGGCGAACACCACCATCGAGGCCAACACCAGCGTGATGGCCGCGATGATGAGACGCTTGAGGAGGTAGGCGGTCATGGGAGGTGGTGCCGCGCGACGGCTGGAGTGCAAGTTTCGCCTTTAGGCCGTCAATCCGTCCACTTCACCTTGGTGAGGTCGTTGGCCTGGATCGGGGCGTTCTCCCACAGGCCCTGCAGCTTGGCGTCCCAGACGCCGACCTTCGGCAGCTCGTAGAGGAAGCCGACCACGGCGTCGTCGGCGAGGATCTTCTGCGCTTCGCCGAGCAGTTGCTTGCGCTTGGCTTCGTCGGAGGTGAGGTTGAGGTCGGCGATGATCTTGTCGAAGGTCTGATTGTCGTAATTGAAGTAGTAGTCCTTGCGCGAATAGATACCGATGTCGTTCGGCTCGGTGTGGGACACGATCGTGAGGTCGTAGTCCTTCTTGGTGAAGACCTGATCGAGCCATTGCGCCCATTCGACCGGAATGATCTCCAGGTCGATGCCGACCTCGCGCAGCTCGGAGGCGATGATCTCGCCGCCAAGCCGCGCATAGGAAGGCGGCGGCAGCTTCAGCGTCGCCTTGAAGCCTTTTTCGAGGCCGGCCTCCTTCAGCAGTTCCTTGGCTTTGTCGACGTTGTGCGGATAGAGGCCGGTGAGATCGACATAGTCCTTGTTGGCCGGCGACATATGCGAGCCGATCGGCACGCCGAGACCGGCCGAGGCGCCGTCGATGATGGCCTTGCGGTCGAGCGCGAAGGAGATCGCCTGTCTGACCTGCAGCTTGTCGAAGGGCGGCTTCTTGTTGTTGATCGAAAGAATCGTCTCGCCTTCGGTGGAGCCGATCACGACCTTGAAACGCGGGTCGCCCTTGACCTGGGAAACGCTGTCGGGATCGAAGAAGGGAAAGGCCTGGATGTCGCCGGAAAGCAGCGCCGGCACAGCGGCGGCGGCGTCGGGCACGATGCGGAACTCGACCTTGTCGAGCGCAACGGGCGCGCCCCAGTAGCTGTCCGACTTCACCAGCGAGATCGACGAGCCCTTGGCCCAGTTCTGGAACTTGAAGGGGCCGGTCCCAATCGGCTTTTCCTTGTTGGTGTCGGCGGATTTCGGCGACACGATCACCGCGTCGCCCCAGCCCATGTTGTAGAGGAAGGAGCCCTGCGGGTTCTTCAACGTCACCTTGACGGTGGCTGGATCGACGACGTCGACCTTGTCGATCTGCGCGAACAGCCCTTTCTGGGCATTGACCGAATTGTCGGCGCGAGCGCGGTCCAGGGAGAATTTCACGTCGTCGGCGCTGAAGCCGCTGCCATCGTGGAACTTCACGCCGGTGTGAAGCTTGAATGTGTAGGTCTTGCCGTCATCCGAGATGGTCCAGCTTTCGGCGAGGTCGGGCAGAACCTCGCCGTTGGGGCCAATGCGGGTGAGGCCTTCGAAGACATTGGCATAGAGCACCTCGTCGATCGCGGCGGCCGCGCCCGCGGTCGGATCGAGATGCGGGGGTTCGAGCGGAATGCCGATGACGAGGTCGGTGCGCGCGGCAAACGCCAACGTGGCGGCGGCAAACGACAGCACGGCCGCGGCAAAAATGGTCTTCCACAATTTCATCGCTGAACTCCCATTGCTCAAAATATGCTCAAGCCAGCGGATAGAAGCGTGATTTGGCCCGGGAGTAAATTGCGTTTCGTGCTGCCGGACAGCGCCAAGGGAAATGTTTTTCCGGATCAGCCGGTCGCACCGCGCAGCAGCACGTTGAGGCCGATCGCCATCACCTTGGCCGATTCCACCATGTCGGCGATGCCGACCCATTCGTCCGGCCGATGGGCAAGATCGAGAATGCCTGGGCCATAGGCGATGCAGTCGTAGATATGGCCGATGCGGGCGACGTGCTTCTGGTCGTAGGTGCCGGGCGAAATCACATAGTCGGGCTCGCGGTCGAAGACCTCCATGATGCCTTGTGCGACAGCCTTCACCACCGGTGCGTCGCGCTCCGTCATCAGCGGCAGAACTTCCATCAGGTCGCGGATCTCGTAGTCGAACTTCTTCCGCTCGCGCTTCAGCCGTTCGAGGATGCCCGTGACTTCGCCCTTGACGGCGGCGAGGTCCTCCTCGAGCAGGAAGCGGCGGTCGATGGTCAGCCGGCAGGAATCGGGAACATTGGGCGAGGGCAGGCCCGGCCTGAAATCCTCGGTCTGGCCGCCATGGATGGAATTGATGTTCATGGTCGAGCGCCGGGCGCCCTCGGGCACCACCGGCATGCGCGTCACCTTGCGGTCGAGCGCCGGGAACAGCTCGTCCTCGAAGGCCTGCAGCACGGCGCCCATATGGCGCACGGCGTTGTCGCCGAGGAACGGCATCGAACCATGCGCGATCTCGCCCTTGGTCTCGATCTCGGCCCACCAGACGCCGCGATGGCCAAGGCAGATGCGATCCTTGTTGAGCGGCTCGGGAATGATGACGTGGTCGACCTTCGGCCTGGAGAAGTAGCCCAGCTTCGCCAGATGCGCGACGCCGCCGAAGCCGCCGGACTCCTCGTCGACGGTGCCTGAAATCTCGATGGCGCCGGAGAAGTCGGGATAGACCTCCATGAACGCTTCCGCGGCGATGACGGAGGCGGCGAGCCCGCCTTTCATGTCGCAGGCGCCGCGGCCGTAAACCCGGCCGTCCTTCACCAGGCCGGCAAAGGGATCGACGGTCCAGCCTTCGCCCGCTTCGACCACGTCGATATGCGAATTGAAGTGCACGCAAGCACCGGGCGAGCGGCCGTCGAAACGGGCGACGACATTGACGCGCGGGTAGCGGTCGGTGTCGCCGGGCGTGCCCTCGGCGCGAATGAACTCGGCCTCGAAGCCGAGCTTTTCCAGCCGCGCGCCAAGATACTCGGCGCATGGCCGGTAGGCCTCGCCGGGGGGATTGACGGTCGGAAAGCGGATCAGGTCGGCGGCCAGCGCGACCAGGTCGTCGACCCGGTCGTCGACTGCCCGAAGGAGTCGTTCATTCATCCGACGGATTGAAGAAGCAATGCCGCGGTTTTGCAAGCCGCCACTCGCTCACCGTCAAACAATAATCAGCCGAGCAATCATCCGTCAGGCTCAAAGGTTAAACCGTCGAGAGTGTGTGCCCTATCGGCAACCATGGCGGGAAAATCATTCAAATTCGCCGCATCGGATTGGCGGTTTCGTCAACGAGTGTGTGGTACTTAACGCACCTGCCGGCAAAATGATGGAAAAGAACCACGTGATGGCAAGGGGCAATCGAAGGGGTTTGATCGCATGAAGAAGTCCGTTCTCATGGCAGCCGTGCTGGCAACCGCGCTGCTTGGCACATCTTTTGCCGGCCGGGCGGCCTCGCTGGTCGCCAACATCGACGTTTCCACGCAGACGATGACCGTCAGCAAATATGGCCAGGTGCTCTACCGCTGGAACGTATCGACCGCGCGCAAGGGCTACTTCACGCCGCGCGGCAGCTACCGGCCGCAATGGACGGCGCGGATGTGGTACTCGCGCAAGTATGACAATTCGCCGATGCCGTATTCAGTGTTCTTCCACGGCGGCTACGCCATCCACGGCACCGGCGCGGTGAAATATCTCGGGCGGCCGGCCTCGCATGGTTGCGTGCGCCTGCACACGGCCAACGCCGCGACCTTCTACGCGATGGTCAGGGAAGTCGGCTACGGCAATACGCGGATCGTCGTGACGAACTGATCCGGTCTGGACAGTTGGTTAGGGCAGTTCATCGTTTCACGGAAACGCTGAACTGCCCTAACTATTTGTTTTCAAGCAATTCCGGACGGAAAGCCGCCGCGCACTTTTCCTGGAATTGCTCTAAATTATTGGCCGGTTGTCTCTCTTGCATGCCCGCGCTTGCGCCGGCGGCCGCTCATCTCCCAGCGCTTGTGGAACCACATCCACTGTCCAGGATCCTCGCGCACCCAGCGCTCGACGACGTCGGCGAGCAGCTGGGTGGTGGCGTGGACGTCGACACTGCCGCCTCCGGTGCGCGGCAGCGTCAGCTTGTCTTCGATCTCGAGGCGGAACCGGTTTCCCGGCAACCTGACGCAGCGGGCCGGATAGACATCGCAGTCATAGTGGCGGGCGAGCATGCCCAGCACGGGATTGCTCTGGCAGGGGCGGCCGAAGAAGGTCGTTTCGACGCCGTTCGTGAATTTCTGGTCGACCAGCACGCCGATATTGCCGCCGTTTTCCAGAATGGAGGCAAGGGCGAACGATGCGCCTGTCGAGGAGGGCAGCAAGCCTCCCATCGTCGAGCGGCGTGTCGAATGGATGTAGTCGGCGAGGTATGGATTGTTGGGCGGGCGAAACAGCGCCGTGATGTTCATGCCGAAGGTGGCGGCCGCCACCGGCAGCAGCTCGAAATTGCCGAGATGGCCCGTAAACAGGATATGCGGCTTCTTCTCGCCGGCGATCGCGACGAAATGGTCGATGCCGCGGACCTCGACCCGGCCCGGCTTGGTGGCGTTGGGATCGAAGTCGAACAAAGCATCGAGGAAGATATACTCGGCCGCCAGGCGAGCCATGTTGCCCCACATGTCGGACGCAATGGCCTCGATCTCGGCATCGCTCTTTTCCGGATAGGCGAGGCGCAGATTGTTGACCGCCACCCTATGCCGCCCGACCAGAGGCCCAATGCGGCGGGCGACGCGGTCGGCGAAGTTGAGCGCGCTGTCCGGCGGCAAAAGCCGCAGCAGGCCGATCATCGTCATGGCAAGCCGCGCGACCAGCCAGTGCTCCATCTGGCGCAGCCGCCGGCCGTAGCGGAACATGAAGTCCCGGCGGGCTTTCTTGAGCACCTTGCCGACCATCTTGTCCTAGGAAACGCGCAGGATGATCTTGCCGAAGACGTCGCGGCCTTCCATGCGCTTCAGCGCGGCGTCGATGTCGTCGAAGCCGACCTCGGTATCGATGACCGGGGCGACAAGGCCGGCCGCCATCTTCTGCATCGCATCGGCCATGTTCTCCATGCGGCAGCCGAAGGAGCCGAGCAGTTTCAGTTGTTGCTGGAAAAGCTGCATCAGGTTGACTTGCGTCGACACGCCGGACGTCGAGCCGCAGGTGACGAGACGCCCGCCACGCTTCAAGGACAGCATCGAGCCGGCGAAGGTATCGGCGCCGACATGCTCGAACACGACATCGACGCCCTTCTTCTTCGTCAGCTTGCGCACGACGCCTTCGAAACGGTCCTCGCGGTAGTTGATAACATAGTCTGCGCCAAGCGCCTTCGCCTTGTCGATCTTGTCGTTCGAGCCGACTGTGGTGATGACCGTGCAGCCCATGCGCTTCGCCAGCTGGATGGCGGCGGTGCCGATGCCTGAGCCGCCGGCATGGACGAGGATGGTCTCGCCCGGTTCCAGCTTCGCATTGTCGAACAGCATGTGCTCGACCGTGCCGAAGGTGACGGGCGCGACGGCGGCGCCGATTTCGGTGACCCCAGGGGGCGCGGGCACCAGGAGGCGGGCGGGCAGGTTGATCTTTTCCTGAGCGAAGCCGTCGAGATGAAAACCGTGGACGCCGGACACATGCTCGCAGAGATTGTCGCGGCCTTCCCGGCAGGCGCGGCAAAGCCCGCAGGTGCGCGCGCCATAAATCGACACCAACTGCCCCGGCAGAAGGTTGGAGACACCTGGTCCGACCGCCTCGACTTCACCGGAGGCCTCGGCGCCGACGACCAGCGGCAGCTTGCGCTTGGCGAAGGCCATGCCGCGCCAGCCCCAAACGTCGATGTGGTTGAGCGCCACCGCCCTTATGCGGAGCGTCACTTCGCCTAGCGATGGCGGCGGAGGAGGCAGCAGGTCCACCGTTTCAAGGCGGCGGTCCTCGATAAGTTGCAATGCGCGCATTTGGCCTGTCGGTACTGTGGAAGCGGAAATGTCCGCTAAAGCGCGTCGCGCAGAAACGGATTCAGGCGTCGCGCTTTAGCTCTTTGTTTTGATGCATGTCGTTCTCCCAAAACCGCTGCGCACTTTTGGGCGACATGCATTAGACCGGTTCCCGCGCCATGACAAGGCAGGTGTTCTGGCCGCCGAAGCCGAAGGAATTCGACAGGACCGTGCCGACTTCGGCGCTGCGCTTCGCGTTCGGCACGACATCGAGCACGATTGCGGGATCGGGATTGTCGTAATTGATCGTCGGCGGAATGACGCTTTCGCGCATCGTCATCAGCGAGAATGCGGCCTCGACCGCGCCGGCGGCCGATAGCGTGTGGCCGATCATCGACTTGTTGGACGAGATCGGCATCGAGCCGATCCGCTCGCCGAAGACGGTCGACAGCGACAGATGCTCCATCTTGTCGTTTTCCGGCGTCGAGGTGCCGTGAGCGTTGACGTAGTCGATCTCGTCTTCGCTGAGGCCCGCATCGGCAAGGGCGGCGCGCACCGCTGCGATCGCCGGCGAAGCGTCGGGTTTGGAACGGGTGCGATGGAAATCGTCGGCCTTTTCACCACAGCCGCGCATGATGCCGAGGATGGTCGCGCCGCGGGCAAGGGCTGCCTCCAGCGACTCCAGCACCAGCGCGCCGGAGCCTTCCGCAAGGACGAAGCCGTCGCGGTCCTTGGAGAAGGGTTTTGACGCCTTCTCGGGAATGTCGTTGTGGGTGGAGAGCGCCGAGAGCAACGAGAAGCGGATCAGCGCCTCGGCCGTGGCTGAACCGTCGGCGCCGATCGACAGCGCCTTGTCGCACTCGCCGCGCCGGATCGCCTCGACGCCAAGCTGGATGGCAGTGGCGCCGGAAGCGCAAGCGGTCGACAGCGTGATCGGCAGGCCGCGCGTGCCGAAACGGTCGGCCAGGCGGTCGGCGATCGAGCCGAACTGCGTGGTCTCGAAGATGTCGAGCTCCTTCAACGCGCGAGCCACGCGCAGCAATCTCTCCGAACCGCTTTCCTTCTTGTCGGAATTATAGAGCGAGAAGCGGTCGGCCCAATCGAGCTCGACCGGCGGCGAGGCGAGAAACAGCGGTCCGCCGAAATCGCCGGAATCGAGGCCTGCCTCCGACATCGCCTCCTGGGCCGCCGTCTCGGCCAGCTCGTAGGTGAGGGGACTCGCACCCTTGGAGCTCGACGGCAGAAAATCGACCATGCCGGAGATGCGGGTGTTGAGGTGATCGACCGGAAAGCGGGTGATCGGATGGATGCCGGATCTGCCTGAGGTCAGCGCCGCCCAGTTATCGGTCTTGCCGACGCCCAGCGACGTGACGACGCCGATGCCGGTCACGGCAACGATCGGCCTGCCCATGTGATCGCGGAGATTGGCCATGTTTTTATTGCCTCGCTCTAAGCGGCTTTGATCAGCCCCAGGCCCTCGAATTGGTGATAGCCGATCGCCGTTGCAAGGACGGTCGTGGGGGCGCCTTCGAATGGCCGCTCGGCCGTGGCATCGAAGGCAGGATAACCGGCCTTGCGATCGACGGCGAGCGCGGCGAGCGCCACGGCGAAGGGGAACTGCGCTTCCTTCATGTGGCCAGTAAGCGTCGAGAAGGCGCGCACGGCAAGCGCCGGGTTGGCGTCGAGCGCCGCCTTTTCGGCCGCCGTGGCGGCATGGGCCCCCGAGGCGCCGGAAATGGTCAGCAACGCGCCATCGGGCAGAGCCGCCTGCTTGAGCAGCGCGGCGATTTCGGCATTCAGCTCGCCGCGCCGGCGCCTGGCCCGGCCGGAAACCACGGGACCGAGCTCGGCGTAGATCTTGCGACCGCGGCTCATCGCGTGCTCGCGCTGTTCGAGCACAAGGAAGGCACCGCCCGAGCCGGTCACCACGCCGCCGCCTTCCGCCCCCTGCCGCTGCCAGACCGGCCTCCAGGGACCGCGGTGCAGATAGCCGGCGAGCTCGTAGCCCAGCAGCATGTCGGAATGTTCGGTCTGGAACGCGCCGCCGACCAGCACATGCGTCGACTGGCCGGAACGGATGCGCGCGGCGGCCGTCTCGACGGCCGAGACGCCGGCGCCTTCCTCGCCCATGAAGGTGCGGGACGAGCCGGTGACCTTGTGCACGATCGAGATGTTGCCGGCGAGCAGGTTCGAAAGCTGGGCGAGGAACAGCGTCGGCCGCAATTCGGTGGTCAGCTTCTCGTTGAGCAGCACGTCGCGGTCGTTGCGGCTCTCGGAAGCGGCGAGGATCGCGCCGTCGACGGCCTCGTCACGCTCGCCGCCGCCGGCCGCCACCACCATGTCCATGGTCGTGCTGAGCTCGTCATTGCCCTTGATGCCGGCATCGTCCAGCGCCAGGCCGGCAACATAGGTGCCAAGCCGCTGCCAGGTTTCCATCTGGCGCTGGTCGCCGCGCTTGGCGATCTGCAGGTTCCAGTCGATCTCGGGCAGGGGGTGGATGGTGTAGGGAGCGAAGCGGGTCGCATCGAGCACCGGCTCGATACCCGGCCGGGTCAGCTTCTGCCAATGCGCGTCCGGACCTTCTCCCAGCGAGGAGACAAGGCCGATGCCAGTGATGACGACGTCGTGGGAATTCATAGGCGGCCGTTGCGGGTCAGGTTGCTTCCGATTTTGCGCATGATCCTTTCCGAAAATCGTTGCCGATTTTCGGGGTCATGCGCTGGGCACATCAAGACCACGCCCGGGCCGTCTCAGGCGGCCTTGGCCGCGACCAGCGCGTCGATCTTGGCGCAGAGGTTCTTCATGACGAAGTAGTCGTCGGTCGAGGCCTTGCCGTCATTGACCTCCTGCGTCCACTTCTCAAGCGGCACCTTGATGCCGAATTCCTTGTCGATGGCAAAGACGATGTCGAGGAAATCGAGGCTGTCGATACCGAGATCGTCAATGGTGTGGCTTTCGGGCGTGATGGTGTCGATATCGATCTCGCTGGTGTCGGCAATGATCTTGGCGACTTTCTCGAACGTCGTGGACAAGGGCTCTTCCTTCGGTTGCGGGCGGAATCTGTCCGCATCTTGTTTGGGCGCTGTCTAATCGGTTTTTCCGGGCAGGAAAAGGCCGAATGCACGGCGCGCAGATGGGATGCCGGCTTTCGGAACGCAAGAAGGGCCGCCGGTCGGCCCGGCGGCCCTTCCCGTTAACCTTAAGTCAGCTCAGCTCTCGCGGAGCTTGACCAGGTCGTTGAGCAGCCCGCCCGTACCGTTATGGACGGTCAGGCGCTCGACCTTGCCGGCGATGGCTTCGAGAGCCACCTCGGCCTGCTTCTCGGCCGAAACCACCTGGTTGAGGATTTCGCGCATCTCGCCCGGCAGGATGACATCCTTGAGCGCGATATCGCTGACCTCGAGGCCGATCGCGGCCATGTCGGCACGGACCTTGGCCGCCGCCTCCTCGTCGACCGTCACCTTCTTGTCGAGGATCTGGTCGAGCGTGAGCGCGCCAAGCGTCTTGCGGAAGGCGTACTGCAGGGCGCGGTAGAGGGCTTCCGAGAAGTCCTTCACCGTGCTCACCGCCGTCACCGGATCGACGACCCGGTATTCGGCGACGATGTTGACGCGGATCGTCACGCGATCCTTGGTCAGCATTTCCTGCCCGGCGACATCAAGCGACTGCCGCTTGAGGTCGACGACCTTCACCTGGACCATGCGCCCGACGTTCCAGAAGGCGTGCACGCCCGCGACAAGCGCGCGGGTGTAGACGCCGTCCACGAACAGCAGCCCGACCTGGCCGTCCGTGACCGGATGGAGGAACATGTGTTCCGTCTTCCGGGCCTGGCCGATCCGGCGCATCAAGGCCGGATCGACGGCCAGATCGGCCGCCGTGTCGACGGACGTCACCTTCCACGGGCCGGCATCCGTCCACAGCACGAGTTTGCGGTCCGGAGCAAGAACGGCATGGAGGACGCCGTCGCGCTCGATCACGGCAATGTCGGCGCGCCCGGTGCGAACGACCGTGAAGTGACGCGCGGCCACATCCGGGAGCTTGTCGAACAATGCCTTCTCGTATGCCGAAACGAATTCCGGGTTCTTCAGGTCGTGCCTGGAGACTTCCAGGTTGCCGCGCCGGTTAGCGAGCCAATGTTCGCCCGGCATCAGGACAGCCTGGATCTCGCCCTTGTAGAGGGCGATGGCACGTTCGTTTTCCTTCACGAGGACGCGCTGGCGTCCAAGTAGCTTTTCGAGAATGGTCTTCATTGTCTTCACTCCTGTCGGGCATGGCCCCATGCGAGGCGTCACGTCATGCGTCGATCGTCCTTTCGTTTCTCGTTTCAACTCCCGGCACGAATGATCCGGAGACCGGTGGCATCGCCAGGCGGCGGGCTTTCGGGAGCGGATCGCGGGGCGGCGAAGCGGGCGCCGGAAGCCGAAGCTTCCTTGCCGGCCGCGTCGCGCCTTGATCGTCACCGCGGGCCTGGCCGCGAGCCGACGGCGCAGGACATCGCCGTCCGGCGAGGCCGATGCCTTGCCGTCCTTGAAGTCCTCGCATTCCGGTCCCCGGACCGTTTTGGATAACACCACCTGAAGGTGTCGGCTTATCAGGCCGTTGGAGAAGGATTCGAACCTTCGACAGTCAGATTATGAGTCTGATGCTCTAACCAATTGAGCTATCCGTGTCGTGGGTGTGGGAATCGAACCCTGCCTCCGGACCCAAATCCGGCGCTCTCCATAAGCTACACCCGCAAGTCCCGACACTCCAAAACGGCGCCGTACACAACGCGGCAAAGCCGTCTGCGCGGGCGGAGGCGAAAGCTCCAACCGTTGTGCTCGCTTCGGTTTTCGTGACCGGGAGCGCGCCTTTAGACCCTGCGACGGGTTGTCGCAAGCGGCATTGTTGCGGCGGATTCGCGGCTTCTTTCGGTTGTTGCATTTCGGCAACGATTGCGTGTACCGATGTACCATGGTACAAAAGGCCATGATTGTAGAACGTGTTCAGACCGGGGTTCGCCTGGAAAAGAGGTTGGTGAAGGTGCTCAAGGCGCTTGCAGAGCATCGCGACATGAGCCTTGGCGATCTCATCGAGGGCATCGTGCTGCACGCCTTCGAAGGCCAGGCGCCGTTCTCGCCGGCAACCTTGGAAACGATTGATCAGCTGAAGCGCATCTACGGGCTGGAGCTCGGCGCGACGGACAGCCATCGCCTCGTGGAAACGACTGGGAAAGCCGATGACGAACCATCTTGAGCGCAACCACAGCATTTTCCTTGCCGGACCGGTCGAACGCGTCTTCCCGTTGTTCACGCCGATCGGGGAAACGCTGTGGGTCGACGGCTGGGATCCGGAGTTTCTGCATCCGCAGGATGGGGAGACGCGCCGTGGCATGGTCTTCCGGACCAGCCATGGCGACGAGACCACGCTCTGGGCCTGCACGGATTGGGAGCCTGAGGCGCATCGAGTGCGCTATGCCAGGGTGACGCCGGATTCGCGTTTCGGATTTGTCGAGGTGGCCTGCCGCCAGGCCGGCACCGGAGGCACACAGGTGTCGATCGCCTATACGCTCACAGCCTTGAACGAGGCGGGACGGTCATATCTGTTCGAGCTGACGGAGGATGCGTTCGAGCGCATGATCGAAGGCTGGAAGGTCCGCATCGACGCATGGCTGCTGGAGAATGCGTCGGCCGACCTGGCCAGCTAGAACGTAACCCGGCCGAGCACCTTGAGGCCGTCGCCCTCCGGCGCCACAACCACTGCCTCGCCCTCGCGCGGCGCGATGCCGGTGAGCGCCTCGATGTTTTCCAGATGCGTGACCAGCACGAGATTGTCGGAACCGGAATATCCGCGGATCTCCTTCATCACCGCCTCCAGCTGGGCAGCCTTCTCAGCCGGATCGGTCTTGACCAGGTCGAGCGGTGCAAAAGGTTCGGGTTCGGCCTCGAAAGCGATGCGGGCGGTATCGAGGCAGCGGCAGTAACGGCTGGAGAGCACGCGCTCGATCGGGGCAGCGCGCGCCGCGAAGAGGGCGCCGATGCGGCTTGATTGCTGCTTGCCGCGTTCCGACAGGTTGAGCTGGGTGGCGCAATTGCCGATGTCGAAATTCGCCGGGTCGGTATTGCCGGTGACGAAGGCATGGCGAAGCAGCACGACATGGCCGCCATCGCGCAGCAGCGCCCAGCCCGCGTCGGTCGCGTGGGCGAGCGTAGGAACAGCAAGCAGGAAAAGCGCCAGGGCAAGTCGCAGCATCAGAAGTCCTTGAGACGGCCCGAGAGACCCCGGGTCCGATTGGCATATAGGAATCGCAAAGCGAGCCGAAAAACAAGCTGAGGACCCGGCGGATGGGGAAGCCAGCCCCGATTGCACCGCGATCGGGGCTCGCCTATGACGAGAAAAATGTCTCTGCCCCGAAAATGACCCCGCTCACCGAAACCGTCCTCTTCGTATTCAGCCTCGTCGCGCTCGGCTATCTGGCCGGGTTCGCCGGTTATCTGAGGCCGGCAAGCGGCGAGGGCATCTCCGAATTCGCAGTCAACGTGGCGATGCCGCTGCTGTTGTTCCAGACGATGGTGAAGTCCGATTTCCACGGCGTGGCGCCGTGGTCGCTATGGGGCGCCTATTTTGCGGCGGTCGCCGTCACCTGGACCGCAGGTCATCTGGTCACGACGCGCGTCTTCGGCCGGGACGCCCGCGCCGGCGTCGTCGGCGGTGTCTCCTCGGCTTATTCCAATGTCGTGCTGCTCGGCGCCCCCTTCATCCTCGGCATTTTTGGTCAAAGCGGCTTCGAGGTGCTGTCGCTGCTGGTCTCGGTTCACCTGCCGATCATGATGATGGCCTCGATCGTGCTGTTCGAGATGTTCGGCCGCGGCGGCGACGAGCAAGTGCATCCGCTGCGCGTCATCAGGAATTTTCTCAGGCGGCTGTTCGTCAACCCGCTGATCGTCGGCATTCTGGCGGGGCTCGCCTGGCGCTTCACCGGCGCGCCGCTGCCGGCGCTGATCGGGCGGCTGGTCGACGCGCTGGCCGACACGGCCGGGCCGGTGGCGCTCTTTGCGATGGGCCTCAGCCTGCGCCGCTTCGGCATTTCCGGCAACGTCCGGCCGGCGCTCGCGCTGTCGGTACTGAAACTCTTCCTGATGCCGGCCCTGGTGCTCCTCCTGGTCTGGCTGCTCGGCCTGCCGCCGCTGACGGCAAAGGTTGCGGTGGTGGTGGCGGCGCTGCCCTCCGGCATCAATTCCTATCTCATCGCCGTCCAGTTCAGCACCGGCCAGGCGCTGGCCTCGAACCAGATGACAATCGCCACCGCGAGCGCGGTGCTGACCACGTCCTTCTGGCTGACGGTGGTCGTCCACGTTTTCGGCTGACAGGGGGCAGGCGCTCGCTTTTGCTGGCCCAACCCCTATATGCCATCTTGTGATTGCTTGCAGGGCTTTCCCTAGGTAAGAGCATTGCGCCAGCGTGCGGCCCTGCACGCCTATCGAATATCCAGAAAAACGGCCGATCAGCGCGCCGAACGGAGGCCACCATGCTTCAGAAAACCAGTCATTTCATGCGCCAGGCCAATCTCATCAACGGCGAATGGGTGAAAGCCGACAGCGGCCAGACCATCGACGTCAACAACCCGGCTACGGGCCTCAAGATCGGCACGGTGCCGAAGGCCGGCAAGGCCGAGACCCGCCGCGCCATCGAGGCCGCCGAGGAAGCCTTCAAGACCTGGCGCAAGACCACCGCGCTCGAACGTTCGAAGCTCTTGCGCAAGCTGCATGACGCGATGATGGACAATCAGGACGTTCTGGCCGAGCTGCTCACCATCGAGCAGGGTAAGTCGCTGTTCGAGTCCAAGGGCGAGATCGGCTCGGCTGCGGGCTATATCCTCTGGTTCGCCGAGGAAGGCCGGCGTGTCTATGGCGACATCGTGCCGTCGCCGTGGGGCGACCGCCGCATCCTGGTGACCAAGGAGCCGGTCGGCGTCATCGCCGCCATCACGCCCTGGAATTTCCCGTCCTCGATGCTTGCCCGCAAGATCGGCCCGGCGCTTGCCGCCGGCTGCACGACCGTGGTCAAGCCGGCTTCGCAGACGCCTTATTCGGGCCTCGCCTGGGGCGCGCTCGCCGAAGAGGTCGGTTTCCCCAAGGGCGTCGTCAACATCCTGACCGGCTCGGCCGGCGAGATCGGCGACGAGCTCTGCACCAATCCGCTGGTCAAGAAGATCACCTTCACCGGCTCGACCGAAGTCGGCAAGATCCTGATCCAGAAGTCGGCCTCGACGGTCAAGAAAGTGTCGATGGAACTCGGCGGCAATGCGCCGTTCCTGGTCTTCGACGACGCCGATGTCGATCGTGCGGTCGCCGGAGCCATCACCGCCAAATACCGCAATTCCGGCCAGACCTGCGTCTGCACCAACCGCTTCCTCGTGCAGGCCGGCATCTATGACAAGTTCGTCGAGAAGCTCGCCGCCGCCAGCAACAACCTGAAGGTCGGCTCCGGGCTGGAGGAAGGCGTGCAGCAGGGACCGCTGATCGACGAGAAGGCGGTCGAGAAGGTCGAGGAGCTGATCGCCGATGCGACGTCCAAGGGCGGCAAGATCGTCGCCGGCGGCAAGCGCCATGCGCTCGGCGGCTCGTTCTTCCAGCCGACGGTGATCGCCGAGGCCACGCCGAAGATGCGCTTCATGAAGGAGGAAATCTTCGGACCGGTCGCGCCGGTGTTCAAGTTCGAGACCGAGGAAGAGGCGATCGCTCTGGCCAACGACACAGAGTTCGGCCTCGCCTCCTATTTCTACACCGGCGATCTCGGCCGCGCCTTCCGGGTGATGGAAGGTCTGAAATACGGCATGGTCGGTGTCAATGAAGGGCTGATCACCACGCCCGAGGCGCCGTTCGGCGGCGTCAAGGAATCCGGTCTCGGCCGCGAAGGCGGGCATCAGGGCATCGAGGACTATCTCGACACCAAATATGCCTGCTTCGGCGGCCTCGGCCTCTGACAACCATCCATGGAACAGGGCGGGCGGATTGGCCTGCCCTTGCCGGACGAGACGCAGCCGGCCTAAATCCACGGATCATGAAGCGAGGTTTCGGGCACTGCGATGAAGGACGGCGAGGTCTTCGGCACGACGCAAGCGGGCGAGGCCGTTCGCCGCTTCACCATCAGGGGCGGCGGCCTCACCGCCAGTATCATCGGGCTCGGCGCGATCATCCAGGACCTGCGGCTCTCCGGCCACGATGCGCCGCTGGTGCTGGGCTACGACCGGTTCGAGCCCTATGAGACCGACCGCGCCTATTTCGGCGCCGTGGTCGGCCGCTTCGCCAACCGCATCCGCGACGGCCGCTTCACCATCGCCGGCAAACGCTACCAGACGGACCGCAATTTTCTCGCCAAGCATACGCTGCATGGCGGCTCGGAAGGCTATTTCCACCGGCCGTGGACGGTCTCGCTGCACGGCCGCGATTTCGTAACGCTGACGCTGCACGATCCCGACGGCACGATGGGCTTTCCCGGCGCGCTGGACGTCACCTGCACCTACCGGCTGAAGATCCCCGGCACGCTCAGCATGGAGCTGACCGCGACCTGCGAGGAGCCGACGCTCTGCAATCTGGCGCAGCACTCCTACTTCAATCTCGACGACGGCGGCGCCGGCGACATCCTCGACCACCGGCTGATGCTCAATGCCGGCGCCTATACGCCGGTCGACAGCGAGATGATCCCGACCGGCGCGGTGAAGCCGGTCGACGGCACGCCCTACGACTTCCGACAGGCGCGGCTGCTGCGCATGGAAACGGAAGGGGAGCAGCTTCCTTACGACCTGAATTACTGCCTCGCCTCCAGCCGTGGACCGCTCCATCAGGCGGCCTGGGTGCAGGGCGCCAGTTCCGGCGTCGAGATGGAGGTCTGGACCACCGAGCCTGGCCTGCAGCTCTATATCGGCCAGTATGTCGCGCCATCATCGCCTGGGCTGGATGGCCGCCTCTACAAGCCGTTTTCCGGTTTCTGCCTCGAAGCACAGACATGGCCGGATGCGCCGAACAGGCCCTATTTCCCGCAGGCCACATTGTGGCCTGGCCAGATCTACCACCAGGTGACGGAATACAGGTTCCGCCTGCCACAGCTCGTCTAAAGCGCGTCGCGATCTTTCAGATTCGCGCCATGCGCTTTAGGTTTCTGATTTCACGCATCCCACTTTCGGGAGACATGATTTAGCCTTCAAAGGCTGTTCTTAGAATCTCGAAGGGCGCCAGAGCGCCGCGCACCTGAACGACGGCTGCAGCCACGCGATGCGCGCGCCGAACCGCGTCGGCGGGCGCATGGCCGGCAAGGCGCGCGGCGAGATAGCCGCCGTTGAAGGAATCGCCGGCGCCGGTGGTGTCGACGGGCGTGGCGACATGCACGGCGTCGACTGTTTCCGAGACGCCGTGCACGGCAATCAATGCCGGCTGCTCGCCATTCTTGACGACGACTTCGCCAAGCCGCTTGCCAAGCCGCTCGGCGGTCGCCTGCGGTGTCCCATCGCCGAACAGCATTTGTTCGTCCGGGAATGTGGGCAGCGCAATATCGGCGACGGCGAGCGCTCCCAGGATCGCAGCCTGCGCGGTTTCACGGCTTGACCAGAGCCTGGGACGGTAGTTTGGGTCGAAGGCGACGAGCGAGCCCGCCGAGCGGGCGGCTGCGATGGTCGCAAGCAGGGTCTTGCGCGCCGCGTCGTCCAGAATTGCCAGGGTGATTCCGGAAAAATAGACAAGCGCTTGGTTTTCAAGGCTTTTGGCAAGTGCCGCCGGATCGGAGGCGAGCTGGCGCGCTGCTGCGTCGCTTCGCCAATAGGTGAAGGCGCGCTCGGCTCCGGTGAGCGTGATGGCGTAGAGCCCGGGCCTGGCGCCGGCAATGACCGGACTGTTGCCGATGCCGATGCCGTTTTGGGCGAAGAAGCCGATCTGATCGCGCGAGAAAGGGTCGTCGCCGAAGGCCGACACATAGGTCGCCGGCCGGTCCGGGCTCAGCGCATGCAGCGCCCACAGCGTGTTGAAGGTGTCGCCGGCAAAGCCCATGCGCCAATTTGGGCCGCTCTGGCCCGACAGTTCCAGCATGCACTCGCCGATCGACGCGATACCATTGGCTTCCATGCGGTTAGTCCTCCTAAAGCTCTGGTGCTGTAGCTTTTTGCGAGCGGCAGCGCCATGCTTGGCTCGGGCCGTTTTTTGCGCCAGAAGCGATTTCCCACAAGTGGGGTGGGATGCTGCACCCAGCCCGCGACGTTATCAGCCGAAGAGGAACCGGTTTGGCATCGATATGGCGTTACATTCTTGCGGGTCTCGGTCTGGCTGCCTTGCTCGTCGGCATCCTGGCGGTCGTCTATCTGACGGCGCCGCATTCGGTGCCAGGTCCCGACACGTCGCGTTCGAAGAGGACGGCGAGCGGCCTGTTCGTCGCCAGCTTCGAGCCGGAACGCGGCGTCATTCGACAAGGCGAGCTGCAGTCCTGGCTGCTGACGCTGAAAACCGCCGCCGGCGCCCCGGTGGAAGGTGCCGCGATCACCATTTCGGGCGGCATGCCGCAGCACAATCACGGCCTGCCGACCAGTCCGCAGGCGACCGACTATCTGGGCGAAGGACGCTACCGCATCGACGGCGTCAAATTCACCATGAGCGGCTGGTGGCAGCTGCGCTTCGCCATCTCGGCGGCGGCGGGTTCCGATTCCGTCGTCTTCAACATCGTGTTGTGAGTGGCCGATGAGGCGTCTTGCCCGCGTCGCAAGCCTGGCCGCTCTTGCCGCGCTCGCCTTGCTTGGCGGCTGCGGCAAGCCTGAGTTCAGCGATGCCGAGAAGAAGACCATCGCCTCGCTGGCGCTGAACACGCTGCCGGCACTGAAATCTGACACCACGAACCAGTATGCGAACGTGCCGGCCGCGGCTGCGCTCGGATCGACATTGTTCTTCGATGTCGGCATGAGCCGCGACGGCACGGTGTCCTGCTCGACCTGCCACAAGATCGACCGCCAGTTCCAGGACGACCTGCCGCAAGCGGTCGGGGTGGGCCGCACCAATCGGCGCACCATGCCGCTGGCCGGCGTGGCGCGCGATCCATGGTTTTTCTGGGACGGGCGGCGCGACAGCCTTTGGGCGCAGGCCCTGACGCCGCTCGAAAATCCGCTGGAGCAGGCCGGCAACCGCGCCGCTTTCGCGCATTATATCAAGAACCGGTTCGGCGAGCGCTACGAGCGCATCTTCGGGCCGCTGCCCGATCTCTCGACTGTGCCGGCCAATGCCAGCCCGCTCGGCACCGATGCGGAGAAGGCGGCGTGGAACGCCATGCCGGCCGGCCAGCAAGAGGACGTCAACCGCGTCTTCGCCAATATCGGCAAGGCGATCGCGGCCTTCGAGCGATCGATCGAGCCTGAGCAGACGCGCTTCGACCGCTTCGCCATCGATCTTGCGACCGGCGCCAAGCCGCAGGGTGATGCTTCCTTCTCGGCAGAAGAGATCCTCGGGCTGAAGCTGTTCGTCGGCAAGGCCAATTGCGTGACCTGCCACAACGGCCCGCGCTTTACCGACAATGCTTTCCACAACACTGGCGTGCCGCCGGTCAGGGATCTGCCGCCGGATCGCGGCCGGGTCGATGCTGTAGCCCAGGTCCAGGCCGATCCGTTCAACTGCTTCGGTAAGTTCCGTGACGGAGACGCCAGCGCCTGCCGAGAGTTGCGTTTCATGGTGAAGGACGGGCAGCAGCTGGTGCGCGCCTATAAGACGCCGTCGCTGCGAGGCGCGGCTGCCCGCGCGCCTTACATGCATGCCGGGCAGTTCTCTTCGCTCGAACAAGTCGTCGCGCACTATTCGAAGGCGCCGGCTGCCGTCGAGGGCGTTTCGGAGGTCCATCCGCTCGATCTTTCCGACCATGAGCGGGCGGCGCTGGTGGCATTTTTGAAAACGCTTGATTGATCCATTTAGCAGTCGATAGCGGTCGAAAGAATATTGCAAAAAAGGTATATTTTGTTCAATGGGCTGGGTGGTGGAATTCCTCCAACGTCAATGTGAGGCAGGAGCTTGAGGCTCAACCCAAAGATATTCTCGCCAGCTTCCTGCAGATATCGCGTCTGATCGAGGCGCATGGCTTGCAGAAAGTCCACGAGCCCTATGTGAAGCATCTGGAGGGCCGGCTCTGGGAAATGCGGATAAAAGGCCGCGATGGTATCGCACGCGCGGTCTACGTGACCGCAGCCGAGCGGCATGTCGTCGTCGTGCGGGTGTTCACCAAGAAGGCTCAGAAGACCCCGCGAAGCGAGATCGAGCTGGCTCTGAAGCGAGCAAAGGAGGTTCTATGAGCCGGAAAGCAATCCCTGTCGAGGAAGCTGCGAAAGACTGGCTCAAGGATCCGGAATTCGTCGCCGAATACGAGGCGCTGGAAGAGGAGTTCGCGCTCGCCGAGGCCTTGATAAAGGCTCGCGGTGAAGCCGATATGACACAGGAAGAGGTTGCCGCCGCCATGGGAACAACGCAGGCCGTGATTGCCCGCTTGGAGAGCGGCCGGAACATGCCTTCGACCAGAACCTTGCAGCGCTTTGCCAAAGCAACTGGATCGAAGTTGCGCATCAGCTTCGAGCCCGGCAAACCAAAGTCGCGCGCCGGTCACTGACTACCTATCCTTCACCGTCTCCATCGCCACGAAGGTCGAGGTCTGCGCAACGTGCGGCAGAGCCGAGATGCGCTCGCCGAGCACGCGGCGATAGGCGGCGATGTCGGTGGTGCGGACTTTCAGCAGATAATCGAAGCTCGATGCCATCATGTGGCATTGCTCGATTTCCGGCACGCCCTGCACCGCGCGGTTGAAAGCGTCGAGCGCGGCCGAGCGCGTATCGGAAAGCTTCACCTGCACGAAGGCGACATGGCCTTCGCCCATGCGCTCGCGGTCGATGATGGCGCGGTAGCCTCTTATATAGCCGTCCTTCTCCAGCCGCTTCACCCGCGCCTGCACCGGCGTCTTCGACAGACCGACCTTCAAAGCCAGTTCCGACATGGAAAGCCTGCCGTCGCGCCCGAGCGCGGACAGGATGTTGCGATCTATGCGGTCCAATTGGTCTTCGATCATCGATGCGGTGGTCTAAATGACAGGAAATATATCCACATGATAGTTCGATCGAACTATCCTGTCAATTTCTTTGGACCGATCGGAGTCTGCAGCTATGCTAGCTTGCGTCATTCGGTCCGGCGACCGCCAGACCGCTCGCTAACGCTTGCTTTCATGGACCCGACATGCCGCTTGACGCCATCCGCCAGCAGATCCGCGCCAACTACATGCCCGACGAAGACGAGGCGGTGAAGCGATTGTCTGCGGCGGCCGGGCTTTCGGCGGAAGAGCGCAAGGCGATCTCGGCCCGGGCGGCCGACCTGGTGCGCGCGGTGCGCGGCTCATCGGACCCTCGGTTGATGGAGGTTTTCCTCTCGGCCTACGGCCTGTCGACCAAGGAAGGCGTGGCGCTGATGTGTCTGGCCGAAGCGCTGCTGCGCGTGCCCGACGCCGAGACGATGGACGATCTCATCGCCGACAAGATCGCGCCGCATGACTGGTCGGCGCATTCGGGCAGCTCGAGCTCCATTTTCGTCAACGCCTCGACCTGGGCGCTGATGCTGACCGGCCGCGTGCTCGACGAAGGCGAGGGCGGCATCGAAGGCACGCTGCGCGCCATGGTGAGAAGGCTCGGCGAGCCGGTTATCCGCAAAGCCGTTGCGGCGGCGATGCGTGAGATGGGCGAGCAGTTCGTCCTCGGCCGCACCATCGCCGAGGCCGTCAGGCGCGGCCGACCGATGACACAGAAGGGCTATCTCTATTCCTTCGACATGCTGGGCGAGGCGGCACGCACCGAGGCCGATGCGCTGCGCTATCACAAGGCCTATGCCGACGCGATTTCCTCGCTCGACGCCGGCTCCAACGGACCCGACATCCGCTACAATCACGGCATTTCGGTCAAGCTCTCCGCGTTGCATCCGCGCTACGAGGTGGCGCAGAAGGAGAAGATGCTGCCGGTAATGGCCGAGCGGCTTCTGTCGCTGGCGCTTGCCGCGCGGCATTCGCGCATGGGCCTCAACATCGACGCGGAGGAGGCTGACCGGCTCGATCTGTCGCTCGACGTCATCGAACGTGTGCTGGCCGAGCCGGAGCTTGCCGGCTGGGACGGTTTCGGCGTCGTCGTTCAGGCCTATGGCCCGCGCGCGGCCTTCGTCATCGACTGGCTCTACGCGCTCGCCAAGAAATACAACCGCAACATCATGGTGCGGCTGGTGAAGGGCGCCTATTGGGACACCGAGATCAAGCGGGCGCAGACGCTCGGGCTCGCCGGCTATCCGGTCTTCACGCGCAAGACCAACACCGACGTCTCGTATCTGGCCTGCGCGCGAAAACTGCTGTCGATGACCGACCGCGTCTATCCGCAATTCGCCACGCACAATGCGCACACGGTCGCCGCCATCCTGTCGATGGCGAAGGATCGCGATTCCTTCGAGTTCCAGCGCCTGCACGGTATGGGCGAATCCCTGCACGAGACGGTGCGCAAATCCGAAAGTACCCGCTGCCGCATCTACGCGCCGGTCGGCGCGCATTCCGACCTGCTCGCCTATCTGGTGCGACGGCTCTTGGAAAATGGCGCCAACTCGTCCTTCGTGCATCAGTTGACCGACGAGGAGGTCGAGCCGGAGCAGATCGCCCGGGATCCACTCGAGGCCGTCGAGAAACAGGGTCCCGCCGCCAATCCCGCGATCGCGCGTCCCGCCGCAATCTTCGGCGCCGGCCGGCGCAATTCCAAAGGCTTCGACATCAGCGACTCGGTGACGCTCGCAGCCATCGACAGGGCGAGGGCTGAGTTCTCCGGTACGGACCGCTGGCATGCCAAACCTGTCACGCGCGCCGCCGGCTACGGCAAGCAGCGCCAGATCGTCAATCCGGCCAAGCCCGCCGAAATCGTCGGCACCGTGCATGAGGCGGCGGCCAAGCAGGTGGCGACCGCCGTGCGCATCGCCGTCGACGCGCAGCCGGCCTGGGCAAGACGCCCGGTTGCCGGGCGCGCCGCGATCCTCAACCGCGCCGCCGATCTCTACGAGGCCAACGCCGCCGAGTTCTTCGCGCTCGCAACGCGAGAGGCCGGCAAGTCGCTGGCCGACGGTGTCGCAGAGGTGCGAGAGGCGGTCGACTTCCTGCGCTATTACGCCGCCGAGGCGGCGAATGCCGAGGCGGGCACCGAAGCGCGCGGCGCGATCGTCTGCATCTCGCCCTGGAATTTCCCGCTGGCGATCTTCACCGGCCAGATCGCTGCGGCGCTGGTCACCGGCAATTCGGTGATCGCCAAGCCCGCCGAGCAGACGCCGCTGATCGCGTTCCGCGCTGTCGAGATGCTGCGCGAGGCCGGTGTGCCGGAGGACGTCATCCAGCTTCTGCCGGGCGACGGTCCGTCGGTCGGCGCGCCGCTCACCGCTGATCCGCGCATCGCCGGCGTGTGCTTCACCGGCTCGACCGAGGTGGCCAAGCTGATCGAGAAGCAACTGGCCGAGACGGCGGCGCCCGACGCCATGCTGATCGCCGAAACCGGCGGGCTAAACGCCATGATCGTCGACTCCACCGCGCTGCCCGAGCAGGCGGTGCGCGACATCCTTGCGTCCGCCTTCCAGAGTGCCGGCCAGCGCTGCTCGGCGCTGCGCGTGCTCTATGTCCAGAAGGATGTCGAGAAGAAGATGCTGGAGATGCTGAAGGGCGCGATGGAAGCGCTCAATGTCGGCGATCCCTGGGTGATCTCGACCGATGTCGGCCCGGTCATCGATGACGAGGCGCAGGCCTCGATCAGCGATTATTGCACGAAGAAGGGGCTGGAAGGCCGGCTGATCGCCAAGCTGGAGGCGCCGAAGAACGGCCGCTTCGTCGCGCCGCATGTCTTCCGCGTCAAGGGCATCGAAGAGATGGAGCGCGAGGTGTTCGGCCCGGTGCTGCATGTCGCGACCTTCGACGCCGACGACATCGACGCGGTGATTGCCGCCATCAACCGCAAGGGCTACGGCCTGACCTTCGGCCTGCATACCCGCATCGAGGGCCGCGTCCAACATTTCGTCGACGGCATCCATGCTGGCAACATCTATGTCAACCGCAACCAGATCGGTGCTGTCGTCGGCTCGCAGCCTTTCGGCGGCGAGGGTCTATCGGGCACCGGACCGAAAGCCGGCGGGCCGCATTACCTGCGCCGTTTCCGGAAGGGACCGGAAGCCGGCACGGAGGTTGGCGAAGGCCATAAGGTCACCGCCACCGAACTCGCCGACAATGTGCCGGATCCGACTTTTGGCGGCTGGTCGACACGGCCGGATCGCGTGGCGATCCTGCGAAAGCATCTGCGCGGCAAGGGTGCTGCGGCGATTGCGGCGGCTGCGAGCCTCGATTTCGGGCAGGTCGACCTGCCCGGCCCGACCGGCGAGGCCAACACGCTGTCGCTGGCGCCGCGCGGGCGGGTGCTCTGCCTCGGACCGGATGCCGACACGCTGCTTGCACAAACGATCCAGGCTTTAGCCGCCGGCAATGCCGTTCTGGCGGTGGCGCCCGGCGCGCCGGCAGCGCTGTCGGCGCTGACCGGCAAGGGGCTGCCGCTCGCGGCGATCGACGGCCGGCCCGATCCCGTCGAGGCGCGGTCGCTGCGCGTCGACGTCGTCGCTTTCTCCGGCATGCCGGAGGCGGCGCGCGTCGTGCGCAAGGTGATCGCCGAGCGCGCCGGGCCGATAGTGCCGCTGGTCAGCGAGGTGCTCAACCCGGCGGCCTACGCCCATGAGCGCGCCGTCTGCGTCGACACGACGGCGGCCGGCGGCAATGCCAGCCTGCTTGCGGCCGCATAGCGGCAGCGAAGATTATCAACGGCTCCCCGCGACAGCGGCGGTCAGGCGCCTTCGACGACCGAAAAACCCTCGAATTGAGGATGGCCGAGATAGTGCACCTTCGAGGTGCCGGCGTTGCGGTGGGCGGCGCGAAAATTCTCCGACTTCGTCCAGGCGACAAAGTCATCCTGGCTCGCCCAGACCGTGTGCGAGGCGAACAGCGTGTAGCCTTCGGTCTCGTTGACCGGACCGCGCAGCAGGTGGAATTCCCGAAAACCTTTCATGTCGGAGAGGCTGGAGTCGCGGTTCTTCCAGACGTCCTCGAAGACTTCTTCCGAGCCGTTCTGGACCTTGAAGCGGTTCATGGCGATGTACATTGGTATTCCTTTCGAAATGGATGAATCCTGACGGGTTAAGACGGCTTCAGCGGTGGGCCTAAAAGGGCCCGATCCGCGCTTTGAACAGCCAACTTGACCTTCCGGTCTCGGGTGGAATGGGAGGGAAGGGGGCCTGCTTGCGCACCAGCGTCAGGGCGAATTCATCGAGCTCGGCAGACCCTGAGCTTTCGGCGAGCTGCAAGTCGCTGATGCTGCCGTCGGCCCCGACGATGAAGACCACCCTGGCATTGTTGCGAGCCTTGGCCTGGACCGATTTCGAAACGCGACGGTTGGCGCGGGCAAGCTTCTTTTGAATTTCGCCACTGTAGCGGGATTCCAGGGCGTTGCCGGCGGCGGCCTTTACCTTGCCCCTGCTGGCGATGACCGGCGCATCGCGCGCATCGCCATCCGCTGTTTCCGCGCCGCGCGTTTCAACGGGTTGGCCTGACCCTGCCGATCCGGCTCGCGCTACGGCCGGGGCCGGCGGTTGCTCGGGCTCGGCGGGGCGCGCTTCGGCGCTTCGAGGTTCGATCGCGGCTGTCGGATCGCTGTCCTTGGGAACACTCTGATCGGCCTGGCGCGGCGCGGCGGTCGCCAGGATATCCGGCGTGGGGGTTGGCTCTTTGACGGCTTCTGGCTTGGGCTGAGACGTCACCGGTTCGCTTGCCGGTTGCGGCGCTTCGGCTGGCGGAGTCGGCTCTACGGCCCGCGGTTTCACCGGTTGCGGATCCGGCACCAAGGTTACATCCACCGCGCCGGACGCGGCGTCATTCAAGGCGCTGCCCTGGGCGTTGGCGCCTGACTGGTCGGTGCCCTCGGCCTGGATCGCGTCTTGAGAGTCGAATGTTCCGGCGGGCGCGATCAGAAACGCCGCCGCCACGGCGCCATGGAGCAGGCCGGAGGCGACGATGGCCACTGGCCATTTGCGCGGCCCGGCCGTTTGCCGCGGCTGCACAAGCTGCTCGGCCGGCGTGACCGCCAATTCGCTGCCTGCGTCGGAGAGGTGATCGATGTCCTGCATATCTGGCGCCGAGACCTGCCGCGCGCGATAGGGAGTTGTCAAATCAAGATCGGTTGCCGCCCATGGCAGCGTGCCGGGAGCGGGCCATGCCATGGTGTCCTGCGGGAGGGCCAGATGCAGTCCCATCTCTATACACCAAATGCGATGCCGGTCTTGGTCGAGGTTTTCAGACCGCGCATGCAAGCCGCTGGATCGACGCCGGTGCCGACGCATTCCGTCGCGCTGTTGATCAGCACGCGGCCGATCTTTCCGCAATCGGCGCCGGCGAGGTCGAAGCGGGTGACCTTCGTCTTGCCGGCCGGCAGATCCTTGAAGTCGAGCACGGTGAGGCGATCGACAACGCCGACCTCGTTGAACAGCGCGATCTCGAAAGCCGCCTTCGAGAGGTCGGCGCCGAGCGCGTTGTTGACGACGAAGGCCAGCCGGCAGCCCTTGTCGGAGGGCTGCGCGGCGTTGAGCTCCAGGTTCAATGTCGGAACTGGGGCCTGAACCGAGGCCGGTGCCGGCGTGGACTGGGCCCACGCCGGCGCCGGGCCGAGCGACACCGCCAGCGCCGAGGTCAAGAGACGAAGCGATGTCGTTGAGCGTGGCATGTCCGGTCAGCCTCCGAAGCGCATGGTTGCCGCCAGCTTCAGGGTGACGCCGGGTTCGTAGAGAACCGCGGTCGTGCTTCCGTTGAGCGGGTTGGTGTATTTGACGTCGAACAGATTGTCGGCACGGAAGTCGACCTTGAGATTGTCGGTCGCCTGGTAGCTCGCGAAGGCATTGACCAGCGTATAGTCCTTGGCCACCGGATTGCCCCTGGGCTTGCCGTTGTACTGCACTTCGCCGCCGACGATGAGCTTGTCTTCGAGGAAACGGAGACCGAGCTGCGCCGTCACCTGCGAAGAAGGGATGCTGGCGAGGTCGGCCCGCTCGCCTTCATAAGAGATGGTGTGGCCGTTGATGATCGAGGCCGAGAGGCCGGCAAAGCCCCAGCCGGCGTCGTAGACGCTTTCCAGCTCGAAGCCGTTGATCTTGGCCTTGGCAAAATTCTGGTACTGGAAGCAGATCGGGATGCCCGGGCCGAACGGGCAGCCGCTGGTCGGATCGAAGGCCGAGAGCGTGACGCCGTCGATATAGTCCTCGACATTGCTGTTGAAGTAGGCGGCCTTGAGCCGCAGCGCATCGCCGGCCTCGAGAATATCGTTCTGCTTGTAGTTGACACCGAACTCGACGGTCTTGCCCGTTTCCGGCTTGAGATTGGGGTTGGGCAGGAACGGGAAGGTGACGCCGGCGGGGTGATTGCCACTGATCAGCGTCTCCGTCAGTGAGGGTGACCGGTAGCCTTCCGCGTAGGTGCCATAGAACTGCAGGCCCGCGAGGGCAGCGCTTTCGAAAGGCGAGACGCCGACGGTGATGCGCGGCGACAGCCTGTCACCCGATGTCTCGTGGTCGGAGTCCTTCAGGCTGTAATTGTCGTAGCGCAGGCCGGCGATGATCTCGAGCCATTCCCAGGTCAGCTTGTCCTGGATGTAGGCGCCGGAGACGTTGCGCTTGCCCGACGGCGTGTAGAAGCTGTCGCCACCGGCCGTGCCGCCGGTCTCGACGTCATCGCCGACCCAGTCGCCGCCATAGGTCAGCTCATGCGCGATGCCGGCGGTCTCGAAGCGCGACGTATTCCAGATGTCGATGCCGGTCGTCCCGACATCGAAGGTCGACAGCGAGCCGGCGGGCAGCACCACGGGCAGACCCGTGCTGGGGTCGAACCGGTTCTGCGGAACGAGCGTCGTCAGATCGAGGTTGGTCTTGTTGTAGGAGGCGTTGATGTGGAGATCGAGCCAGCTCTTGGCATCGTCGGTGATGTTGTAGCGGGCGGTGAAGGTGTTCGACTTGAGGTCGACATCGTTGGCGGGAACGCCGCTGCTGGTCTCCGTCCAGCCGTCGCTCGAGCCGACCCAGCCGAGTTTCAGCTCACTGTTTTCGCTCGGACGAATGGTGGTCTTGAGCAGACCGCTCAGCACATCGAAGCCGGTGCCGGCCACGGTGTCGCCGCCGCCATTCTTGTAGTCGCCGTAGTCGCGATAGACGATGTTGCCCAGAACATCCCAGTTCTCGTTGAAGCGGTAGGCGCCGCTGGCGCTGGTGGTCCAGCCCTTGCCGTTGCTTTCATAGCGGCCGGTAACGGAGGCGGCCCAGCTTTCCTCCGGCTTGAGGAAATCCTCGGCATCCTTGGTGTCGAAGAAGACGACGCCGCCGATGGCGCCGGAGCCATAGGTGTTGGCGACCGGGCCGCGGATCACGTCGACCGATTTGATGAGCTCGGGATCGACATAGAAGGTCGACTGCGTGCCGTGGTCGGAGCGCTGGAAGTCCTGCCTGGCGCCGTCGACGATCACCGCGACGCGGCCGAAATCCTGCAGGCCGCGGATGTTGATGCTGGAGCTGACGCGCCGCGCGTCGGCCTGGACGGCGACTCCCGGAACGCCGAGCAGCATTTCGTTCGGCGTCGTCGCCATGCGGCGGTCGAGCTGTTCCCTATCGACATGGCTGGCCGATGCCAGCGACTGGATCGCCGTTTCGCCAGTGCGGCTGATGACCAGAATCTTGTCGAGCAGGGTCGAATCGCCTGCAGGCTTCTCGTCAGTCTTCTTTGCTTGATCCGTCTGCTGGTCAGCCGCCGGCTGCGTGGCCTGTTGCGCTTTGGCCGCCGGCATGCCGAGCGCGATTGCCGCAGCGCCGGCAAGCAGCGCCGCCATTCCCTTCGCCATCGACCGATCTGTCGGCCGTCCCCAATTCACCAACCCCATGTCCCAGCTCCAAATTTTCAGGCTCGATGCTGGCTGGCGCGGGGCTCGCTCGCATTTTTGATCACATCCGGCGTCTTAAATGTTGACTCATTTAGTCCAGTAATGCACGACTAGTAAACATGATTATTCGAGTCAAGAATTGAATCGGCATTTTACGAGGCGCCTGCCAGGTGGCCGGCACAGGAAAGGACCGAACGAGATGAACACGTACAATCCCAACGACTTCCGCTATCGCGTCCGCCGTTCAGACGACACGCCAACGCGATTCGAGCGCGTGCCGATGGCGGTGCGCACGCTCTCCAGCAACACACTGTTCCAGGGCGAGCACGAGATCGGCATCGAGCATCACGGCGCGCTCTACCGCCTCAAGATCACCCGCCAGGGCAAGCTGATCCTCAACAAGTAAGCGCGGCCAGCGGGCGGCCGCCAAACAGAGCAGACAGGAAGTGGGCAGGTGGACGACATGGACCAGCGCGTGAAGCCGTCGCCGGACGAGATCCGGCGGGCGCGGGAAGACAATCCGAAGCTGCGAGAGCGTGATCTTGCGGCCCAACTCGGCATTTCGGAAGCCGAGCTGGTCTCGGCGCATTGCGGCCAAGGCGCCGTGCGCGTCGAGCCGCGCGTCAACGATCTGCTGACCGGCCTCGAAGCGGTCGGCGAGGTGATGGCGCTGACCCGCAACGAGAGCGCCGTGCACGAGAAGATCGGCGTCTATGACAAGATCGTCACCGGCAACCACAATGCCATGGTGCTTGGCGAGAACATCGACCTGCGCATCTTCCCGAAGATGTGGGTACACGGTTTTGCCGTCGAAAAGCGCGACGGCGGCGAGATCCGCCGCAGCCTGCAGTTCTTCGATGCGGCCGGCGAGGCGGTGCACAAGGTGCATCTGCGGCCAGCGTCGAACCTCTACGCCTACCAGAAGCTGGTGGCGGACCTCGAAGCGTCGAACCAAGAACCAAGCGTCACAATCACCCCAAGAGCGCCGGAAGGCGAAGTGGAAGGCTCGGTTGCGACGATCGACGACCTGCGCGACCGCTGGAGCCGGATGACCGACGTGCATCAGTTCTTCGGCATGCTGAAGACGCTGAAGCTCAGCCGCCGCGAGGCGGTGCGCATGGTCGGCCAGGACTATGCCTGGCTGCTCGACAACGATGCCGTCGGCGCCATGTTCCACCACGCCGCCGAAGACGAGATGCCGATCATGTGCTTCGTCGGAAACCGCGGCTGCATCCAGATCCATTCCGGACCGATCAAGTCGGTCAAGCCGATGGGGCCGTGGATCAACGTGCTGGACGAGACCTTCCACCTGCATCTCAGGACCGATCACATCCAAGAAGTCTGGGCGGTGCGCAAGCCAACCAAGGACGGCCATGTCACCTCGCTCGAAGCCTATGACGCCAAGGGCGGCATGATCATCCAGTTCTTCGGCAAGCGCCACGAAGGCGAGGGCGAGCGGGAAGACTGGCGCTTCCTCGCCGAGAACCTGCGCCGCATTCCCAGCCCGACCGCTGCATGAGGCAAGGCCCGATGTGTGTTGTCTTCCGTTTCCGCTCGGCGCTTGCGCTGATGTTTGGCGTGCTGCTTGCTTTCACCGCTCTGCCTGCCGGAGCCGGTGAAAACACGGCCGTCTTCTCGGATACGTCGCGGATCGCTTCGATCGGCGGCTCGATCACCGAGATCGTCTACGCGCTTGGCGAGGAAGGCCATCTCGTCGCCCGCGATTCAACCAGCTCTTTCCCGCAGGCCGCGCTCAAGCTGCCCAATGTCGGCTACATGCGTGCGCTGTCGCCGGAGGGCGTGCTCTCGGTCAATCCAAGCGGAATCCTGGCGCTGCATGGCAGCGGCCCGAAGGAAGCGGTCGATGTGCTGAAAAAGTCGAGCGTGCCCTTCATCGAGGTGCCCGAGCGCTACAGCCGTGAAGGCATCCTCGAAAAGATCCGCATCATCGGCAAGGCGCTGGGCGTCGACGCCAAGGCCGAGAAACTGGCGACCGAGATGGATGCGAAGCTGAAGTCGGCAGAGAAGCAGACGGCTTCGATCAAGGAGCGCAAGCGCATCCTGTTCGTGCTGTCGACGCAGGGTGGCAAGATCCTGGCCGCCGGCAGCGACACCGCCGGCGACGGCATCATCAAGCTCGCCGGCGCGGTCAACGCGGTCGACGGCTTCTCCGGCTACAAGCAGATGTCGGACGAGGCGATCGTCACCGCCAGGCCGGATGTGATCCTGACGATGAAGAACGCCGGGCCGCCAATCTCGGAGGACGAGCTGTTTGCCAATCCGTCGATCGCCTCGACGCCCGCAGGCGCCGCCCGCAAGGTGATCGGTATGGACGGCGGCTATCTGCTGGGTTTCGGGCCGCGCACGGCCGAAGCCATCCACGATCTCGCCGTCTCGCTCTACGGCAGCCAGGTCACGGACTGAGCGGCCATGGCCGAACAGTCGATTGCCGGTCCGGCAGGTGGGGCGATGGCATCCGCCGGCGACCGATCGGCACGGGCAAGGGTCGTCATCCTGCTTTTGTCGCTTGCGCTTGCGCTGTCCGTGTTCCTCTCGCTGATCTCGGGCGCTTCGGACGCGTCCGCCGTCCGAGTCATTCGTGACTGGCTCACGGGAGCCGTGCCAGTCGATGCGGCGCTCGCCGCCCGCGATCAGTTGATCGTCTTCGACATTCGCATGCCGCGCGTCCTGCTTGGCGTGCTGGTCGGCGCCGCTCTCGCCGTTTCCGGCGCGGTAATGCAGGGCCTGTTCCGCAATCCGCTTGCCGATCCCGGCCTGATCGGCGTCTCTGCCGGATCGAGCCTTGGCGCGGTAGCGATCATCGTGCTCGGCAGGACCTGGCTCGCACCTGTCACGCTCGCTCTCGGCTCGCTCGCCTTGCCGCTGGCGGCTTTCTTCGGTGGCTTGGCGGTGACATTGTTGCTTTACGCCATCGCGACGCGTCAGGGCCGGACATCGGTTGCCACGATGCTGCTCGCGGGCCTCGCCATCGCCGCCCTTGCCATGGCGCTCACCGGCATCCTGATCTTCATGGCCGACGACCGGCAGTTGCGCGACCTGACCTTCTGGCAACTCGGCTCGCTTGCCGGCGCGACATGGCCGAAGATCGGCACCGTCGGCCCGGTAATCGTACTGGCACTGTCCGCGATGCCGCTCCTGTCGCGGGGCCTCAACGCGCTGGCGCTCGGCGAGGCAACCGCCGGCCATCTCGGCATCCCGGTGCAGCGGCTGAAATACACGGCCATCGTCGGGGTTTCGGCGGCGGTCGGCGCGTCGGTTGCCGTCAGCGGCGGCATCGGCTTCATCGGCATCGTCGTGCCGCATCTCTTGCGTCTGGCGATCGGTCCCGACAACCGCTACCTTTTGCCGGCCTCGGCCTTGCTCGGCGCCTCGCTGCTGCTGCTCGCCGACGCGGTCGCCCGCACGATCGTCGCTCCGGCCGAGCTGCCGATCGGCATCGTCACGGCAGTGACCGGTGCGCCGTTCTTCCTGTGGATACTGCTGCGCAGGCGCGGCATCGTCGATTTGTGAGCTGTCCATGATCGATGCACGCGACATCTCGGTGGCGATCGGCAACAAGCGCATCGTATCCCATGTCGATTTCACGGCGCCGCCGGGCGAGGTGACGACAATCGTCGGACCGAACGGCTCGGGCAAGACGACGCTCCTCAAGGCACTGACGGGCGAGATCGCCTATACCGGCACGGTCACGCTCAACGGCCGCGATCTATCGACCATGAAACCGGTCGAGGCGGCGACGCAGCGCGCCGTGCTGCCGCAGTCGACCAGTCTGTCCTTTCCGTTCACTGTGCGTGAGATCGTTCGCCTCGGCATGATCGGAGGCCGTTCGGGCGTGCTTCCCGGCGAGGATGCGCGCCTGCCTGAGCGAGCGCTGGCGCGTGTCGATCTCGACGGTTTTGCCGGGCGCTTCTACCAGGAACTTTCCGGAGGCGAGCAGCAGCGTGTGCAGCTTGCGCGCGTGCTGTGCCAGGTCTGGACGCCGGTGCTGGAGGGCAGGCCGCGCTATCTCTTTCTCGACGAGCCGGTTTCCAGCCTCGACGTCAAGCACCAGCTCATCATCATGGACATCGCGCGCGATTTCGCCCGGCGAGGCGGCGGCGTGGTGGCGATCCTGCACGACCTCAACCTGACGGCAATGTATGCCGACCGCATCTCAGTGCTGCATCGCGGCCAAGTGGCGGCTGCCGGTTCGCCGAAAGACGTGCTCAACGACGAATTGATCGAAAAGGTCTTCGACTGCCGCCTCAAGGTCGGCGTGCTGCCTTCGGCAAGCGTGCCGTTCGTGCTGCCGCAATCGGCGGCTTAGGCGTAGCTGCGTCGCTGCGCTCCTCGCTCCGCCTGTGAATGACCAAGTCATGGACGGCGGCGCGCCCGGGAAGCCGTGGGCGGCGGCGCCCTCGAAAACCGAGCCCAGGGTTCGATTACGCCGCCGGAGCGCGCTGCTCCAACAGGTCGATGCCAAGCAGGTGGCGCACGTTCGGGCGAGCCGCGACGAGGTCGGCGATCGTGTAGCGGGAGAGCACGGCGAAGAAGGCGTTGAGCGCCTCGCGCAGCGCCGAATTCAACGCGCAGCTGTCAACCAGCGGGCATTCGGCGGCGTCGTTCTCGAAGCATTCGGCCATGGCGAAGCTCTCTTCCGTGACGCGCACCACATCGAACAGGCTGATCTGCTCGGCCGGGCGGCCGAGCCTCACGCCGCCGTTCCTGCCGCGCACGGTCTCGACCAAGCCTGCTTCGACCAGCGGCTGCAGGATCTTGAACAGGAACAGCTCCGAAACCGAGTAGGCGGCGGCGATCTCGGGGATACGGCTCAGCCTGTCGGTGTTCGCAGCGCAGTACATCAGTATGCGCATCGCATAGTTGGTCTGGCGCGTGAGCCGCATGGTATCCTCGCGAAAATATTAGCTTGAGCCGAATATGGCCCATAGTTTGGAACAATTCCAGACTGGACCGCCACATAGCTGAATAATCGTGTCAACTTTTTGTGCATGCCGGTGCGCATGGCCGGCCCGATATGCCTCATACGCTTTGAGCGGGCGTTTCGCCGGCGCAGGCACTAGATAAGTCCGGGTGCAAAATAGGAAACGGCCTTTCCATGTCACGATCAGCTCCGGCCCTCGCGCCGGTTCGATTCGACGCCGATGCGCAGGCAAAGCTCTCGGCATTGCGGCGGACCAAGATCATCGCCGCGACCGCGCTCGCTTTGTGTGTCCTCGTCTTCTCACTCGCCAAGTCTTTCCAGGGCAATCATCCCTGGCTCGGCTTCGTCGCCGCCTTTGCCGAGGCGGCGATCATAGGCGGGCTCGCTGATTGGTATGCGGTCGTCGCGCTGTTCAGGCGGCCGCTCGGCCTGCCGATCCCGCATACCGCCATCATCCCGGAAAACCAGCACCGCATAGCCGACAATCTCGGCCGTTTCATCGAGGCCAATTTCCTCGCGCCGGAGCCGGTGCGGGAAAAGCTCTCCGAGGTCGACTTTGCAGCTCTCGTCGCCGACTGGCTGGCCGATGCCGAACGCGCCGCCGACTTGTCGCGGTTCGTCGCCCGGCTGGTGCCGCAGACACTTGCCGCGGTGGAACAGTCCGGGCTGCGCGACTTCGTCACCAGCCGCATGCTGGAGCAGATCGAGAAGGTGCCGCTGGCGCCGCTTGCCGCCGACCTGTTGTCGGCGCTCACCGACGACCGTCGTCATCAGAAGCTGTTCGACGAGTTCACCAGGGTTGTCGGGCGTTTCCTGAACGACGAGAAGGCCCTGGCGACGATGCGCGAGAAGATCCGCGAGGAACTGCCGTCGCTGTTCAACCTGTTTCGTGCCGACGCCTATCTCCTGAAGAAGATCGTCGCTTCGGCCGGGTCGCTGCTGGAGGAGGTGCGGGCCGATCCCGATCATCCGATGCGCGGCGAATTCGACCGTTTCGCGCTCGGGTTCATCGAGCAGCTACGGACGTCGAAGCAATATGCAAGACGCGCCGAGAAGCTGAAGCGCGATTTCCTTGGCCGTCCGGAAGTCAGGGCGCTGGCCGGCGACACGTGGGCAAGCATGCGCCTGTTCATCGAGCAGGACGCCAAGGCGCCCAATTCGATGATCCGCGAGCATCTTGCCAACATGTTCGTCGAGGTCGGCCGGCATCTGGCCGACGATGCGCAGATCAGGGCCGACATGAACCAGGGCTTCGTCGTCGCGCTCGCCTCCTTCGTCGAAAGCCAGAAGAGGGGCGTATCGAAATTCATCGCCGACCAGGTCAAGCGCTGGGACCTGGCCCAGTTGACGCGCCTGATCGAGATGAACATCGGCAGGGACCTGCAATATATCCGCTTCAACGGCATGGTGATCGGCGGCCTGGCCGGTTTGGTGCTCTATACGGCCGAGCGGCTGTTTCTCCTCAATTGACGCGGGCCGGGCGCGCACTATTCTCCCTAGCGGGCGCCGCAAAAGGCGGCAGATCGGGAGGCGACGATATGGCAAGACGACCGGAATCCGACTCTTTCCTCGACATCTTCAGCAGGTTCGGCCGCGACCTGAAGCTGCCCAAGGTCGACGTTCAGGCGATCCTCGATCATCACCGCAAGAATCTCGAGGCTCTGGAGAAGTCGGCCAGGGCAAGTGCCGCCGGCGCGTCGTCCGTTCTGTCGAGGCAGCACGAAATGGTGCAGGAAGCGCTCAGCGAAATCACCCGGATGGCACAGAGCTACCAGGCCCCGGGCAATCCGCAGCAATTGATGACAAAGCAGGTGGATTTCGCCAGGAAATCCTTCGAGACAACGCTGAAGAATGCCGGCGAGGTCGCCGACCTGGTCCGGAAGTCCGGCACCGAATCGATCGAAATCCTGCGCGACAGGATCAAGGACGCGATGGCGGAAATCCGGGCAGGCTACGACGGCAAGTGAGCCATCCGGTTTCCAGTATTTCCGAATCGGGTTCGTGCGTTGAACAACCGGAGCGCGGGGCTGCGCGTTTCCTGCCAGCCGTAAAACCGTCAACTCCAGGAGCGAAATCGCGTCTAGGCGTGAAATCGCCGCGCCGCGAATTGACAGGAGCCGCCGGTTCATGGTCGGGAGACTGGCAGAAGCCACCAGGAAAGCAGGAATGACGGAAAATCGGCCGAGAACGCCGCCGACCTTCGAACAGTTGCGGACAATGGCCGGCCAGGAGATCGGCGTGTCGGACTGGACGACGGTCGACCAGCAGCGCATCGACCAGTTCGCCGAATGCACGGGCGACCATCAGTGGATCCATGTCGATCCGGAGCGTGCGAAACGACAGAGCCCGTTCCGCACCACGATCGGGCATGGCTATCTGACGCTGTCGATCATCGGAGCATTGGCGCTCGAGATGGGCATCGTGCCGGAAAACACCCAGGCCGCCTTCAACTATGGCTTCGACAAGGTGCGTTTCCTGGCGCCGGTGAAGTCCGGCGCGCGCATCAGGCTGCGCACGACGCTGCTTTCCATGGAGGACCGCGGTCCCGGCCAGTATCTGATGAAGGCCGCGAACACCGTCGAGATCGAAGGCGAGCAGAAGCCGGCGCTGACCGCCGAGACGCTGGTGATGATGTATGAGCGCCGCAAACGGGCAGGCGCATAACGTCTGCAGCTATTCAGGTGATGCCCGCCTGTGATGCGCTTTGCCGCGGGACGCCGCCATTGCGCTCTCAAGCACCCTGAAGATGTGCTCATCCCCGCACTGGGCAACGTTGAAGCGCATGAAGCGGCCGGCGGTGTGCGACAGGCTGAAGGCGTTGCCGGGCGCCAGCACGACATTGGCCGAAAGCGCATGGCGCGCGACATCGGCGGCGTCGATATCGTCGGGGAGGCGGCACCAGAGGAACATGCCGGCAGGCTGGTCGATCCAGGGTACGATGCCCATCGCCTTCAGCCGGCCGGCGGCCTCGGCCATGGCGCGCGACAGGCGGGTGCGCAATTGATCGACGTGCTTGCGGTAGCTGCCGTCCTTCAACAGGGTCAGCACCAGTTCGGCGGACAGCCGCGCACCGCCGAATGTCGTGGCGATCTTGAGATCGGTCAGGCCTTCCATCCAGTCGGGTGGCGCTGCGATGAAGCCGCAGCGCACCGAGGCCGACAGCGTCTTGGAGAAGGAACCGATCTGGACGACGCGCTGCAACCCGTCGAAGGCCGCGAGCCTTGGGGCAGGGCTATGCTCGAAGTCGGCGAAAATATCGTCCTCGACGATGGTGAGGTCCGCCTGGTCGGCAAGCTTCAGGAGCCGATGCGCGGTGACCGGCGACAGGATCGCGCCCGTCGGGTTGTGGATGCCGGAATTGGTGATGTAGAGGCGTGGCCGGTGCTCGGCGAGCGCCTCGGCGAAGAGTTCGATGTCCGGTCCCGAAGGTGTGTAAGGCACGCCGACGACCTTGGCCTGGTGGGCGCGCAACAGCGCGTGAAAGTTGAAATAGCAGGGATCGTCGACCAGGACCGCATCGCCGGGCTCGATCAGGAAGCGACACAGAAGATCGATCGCCTGGGTGCCACAATCGGTTAACATGATTTGGTCGGGCGAAACCTCGATGCCGTGACCGGCCATGCGCCTTGCCAGCAATTGGCGTAAAGGCGGCAGGCCGAGCGGCGTGCCGTAATCGGCAAGCGCCACGTCGTCCGCGCGGGCGGCGGTGCGCAGAGCCCGGCGCAAGGCGGCCTGCGGCATCCAGGACGCCGGCAGCCAGCCGCAGCCAGGTTTCAGCATCTCACCTGCTTCCAGCGATTGCCTGGAAACCCAGAGTGGGTCGACGGCGCGGTCAAGCCGAGGGCCGATCTCGGCCAGCGACAATGGCGCAAGCTGGCCGGCGGCATAGAAACCGGAGCCCGGGCGCGAACGGATCGTGCCTTCCGCCGCGAGGCGCTCATAGGCTTCGACCACAGTCGACTTCGAAACCTGCATGGATTTGGCCATGGCCCGTATCGACGGCAGGCGGGCTCCCGGTGTCAGCGTGCGCGCCGCGATCCGCTGGCGGATCACCGCCATGACGGTTTCGACGAGAGTGGCGCCACTGGCATTTGGGCCGGATACGTCCATCTGTACTTCCCCGCGGACCATTACAGTTTTGTGGAATTGTACCCCATTGTCTCTGGCAATGCCATGTGCCGCACCAGTACGGAAGCGCAAACGGAGCGGATGATGGACAAGAGTTTCAACGGCTGGCTCAACGGCTTCATCGGCGTGCTGATCTTCAGCGGCTCGCTGCCGGCGACGCGCGTGGCGGTGGTGGATTTCGACCCGACCTTCCTGACATCGGCCCGCGCCGCGATCGCCGGCCTGCTCGGGATCGCGATGCTGTTCCTGTTCCGCGAGAAGCGACCGGCGCGAGGCGATCTGGTTTCGCTCGTAGTCGTCGCGCTGGGCGTCGTGGTCGGCTTTCCCTTGCTGACCGCGCTGGCGTTGAAGCACGTCACCGCTGCGCATTCCATTATCTTCGTCGGCCTGCTGCCGCTGGCGACCGCGATCTTCGGCGTGCTGCGCGGCGGCGACCGTCCGCGCCCGGCCTTCTGGTTGTTTTCATGCCTGGGCAGCGCGCTCGTCGCGGGTTTTGCCTTGTCGCAAGGCGTGACCGCGTCACCGGTCGGCGACGGCTTGATGCTTGCCGCCATCATCGCCTGCGGGCTGGGCTACGCCGAGGGCGCGGCGCTATCGCGCAAGCTCGGCGGCTGGCAGGTGATCTGCTGGGCGCTAGCGCTGTCGCTGCCGGTCATGCTGGCGCTGAGTCTTGCGACGCTGCCGCCGTCCTTCGCCAGCGTTGGCTCCGGCGCGTGGATCGGTCTCGCTTACGTCTCGCTGTTCAGCATGCTGATCGGCTTCGTGTTCTGGTATCGCGGCCTGGCGCAGGGCGGCATCGCCGCCGTCGGGCAGTTGCAGCTCTTGCAACCCTTCTTCGGCCTGGCGCTGGCGGCAACGCTGCTGCATGAGCGGGTCAGCCCATTGATGGTGGTCGTCACGCTTGGAGTGGTGGTGTGCGTGTTCGGGGCGAAGAAGTTTGCAAAGCCGGGTCCGCCATTGCGCGCAGCCGAGCGATGAGGGCGTTGCTTCCTGTTCAAAACTTCGTCACCACACCGATGCCGATGCCCTCGAAGCCGCCCATCGCCATCAGAGCAGCCGGCGCCTCCTCGAGGCTGATCCTTTTGCCCACCAGCAATTCGGGTTTCAGCTTGCCGGTGCGGATCATCTCCATCATCGCGGAATAGCGGTAGGCCTGCATGCCGTGGCTGCCGAGGATTTCGAGCTCGAAGGCGATCACCTTGTCCATCGGCACCTGCGGGCGGGAATGCTCGCCCAGCATCAGCCCGACCTGAACATGGCGGCCGCGCCGGCGCAAATTGGCGATCGAGTTGAAGCATGTCGTCGGGTGGCCGAGCGCGTCCATCGACATATGCGCGCCACCATTGGTGATCTGCTTGACCGCCTTGACCACGTTCGGCGTCGTCGAGGCATTGATCGTCGCCACCGCGCCGATTTTTTGGGCGAAGTCCAGCTTCTCGTCGGTGAGGTCGATGGCGATGACGTTGGCGCCCATGGCGCTGGCGATCATGATGGCCGAGAGACCGACGCCGCCGCAGCCATGCACCGCAACCCATTCGCCCGGCGTCACCCGGCCCTGGTCGACGATGGCGCGGAAAGAGGTGACGAAACGGCAGCCGAGGCTGGCGGCGGTGGCGAATTCCATCTCGTCGGGAAGGCGCACCAGATTGGTGTCGGCATGCTCTATGCCGACATATTCGGCGAACGAGCCCCAGCCGGTGAAGCCAGGCTGGGTCTGATGCTCGCAGACCTGGTGATTGCCCGATGTGCATTCGAAGCAGCGGCCGCAGCCGACGGCGAACGGCACGGTGACGCGGTCGCCTGCCTTCCAGCGGCTCACCTGCTTGCCGGCAGCAACGACGACGCCCGCCAGCTCATGTCCCGGAACATGGGGCAGGGTGATGTCGCTGTCATGGCCCATCCAGCCATGCCAGTCGCTGCGGCAAAGGCCTGTCGCCTCGACCTTGATGACGACGCCATCGGCCGCCGGCTTCGGGTCGGGAACGGTCTGGATCGTCGGCGCCTCGCCGAATTTTTCGAAGACGACAGCTTTCATGGGAGTGCTTTCATATGTTTCAGTTCAAAAGACAGTACGGGTGAGGTGTCCGAAGCTAAGTTGGCGATGGTGGTTGGTCGAGAAGTGGCTGCCGCTTGCGAAACCACTCGTCGGCTTCGGCGTCCCAGGGCCATATGCCCGAGGTATTCGGATACACGAGTTGCATGACGCGGAAATCCGCACCGTCGTAGAACCAGATGTCCCAACCGAAATGTTCGGGATATTGGTCCGGATGAACGGAGCCGAACTGACAGTCAAAGCCGCCGCCCAGGAAACCTGACGCTCGCTGTCCGATGCCGAACTTTTCGCCGTTTCGCACCCGCCGGCAATATTCGTTGATGATGCTTTGGGAAAGCTCTGGTTTCAGCCCGATAATGACCAATTCGGGAACCTTGAAATTGTGCTCTATGCCGACCGAATAGGCGAACGGCGGATGCTCGTCTTCTGCCAAGACATACAAGATGTGGCAGCCATACGCCTCAATGTCGGCGAGCGCCTTTGCCTCGTCTGCATCCTTGGCTTCTCTATTCGGCATCGATCTGGTTCTGCGGTGCCGCCTTCTGGAAGGCGGGAAGCGCCATGCAGGCGGCGTGGATGCGCGAGATCTCCGGGTAGGGCGCCATGTCGATGCCGAAGCGGGCGTTGTTGGTGACCTGGGCGGCAAGGCAGATGTCGGCGAGCCCCGGTGTCTCGCCATGGCAGAATGTGCCGGTCTCAGGCGACGAAGCCAGCAGCTTTTCAAGCGGCTGGAAGCCTTCGTTCACCCAGTGCCGGAACCAATTGACGACGTCGTCGTCGCCGGCGCCGAACAAGCTGCGCAGCGAGGTCAGCACACGCAGATTGTTCACCGGATGGATGTCGCAGGCAATCATCTGCGCCAGCATCCTGACGCGGGCGCGCCCCAGCGCATCCTTGGGCAGCAGCGGCGGCTCCGGCACCGTCTCGTCGAGATATTCGATGATCGCCAGCGACTGGGTCAACAGTGTGCCGTCGTCCAGCACCAGCGCCGGCACCAGGCCCTGCGGGTTGACCGCGAGATAAGCGGGCTCGAGATGTTCGCCATGGCGCAGATGGTGCGGCACATAGGTGTAGCTCAGCCCTTTCATCTCCAGCGCGATCCGCACCCTGTAGGAGGTGGAGGAGCGGTAGTAGTTATGAAGGACGAGATCGCTCATCGGATCAGGGTCTCGGCTGGCCGATGGCCACCTCTATGGCGCCTATGCCGTCGACGCCGCCGGTGATCCTGTCGCCCGCCCGAACCTCGCCGACGCCGGCCGGCGTGCCGGTGAAGATCAGGTCGCCTGGCCGAAGCTCGACCGCCTCGCTGCAGATCGAGACGACATCGGCGACCGGCCAGATCAACTCGGCCAGGTCGCCGTCCTGTTTCACGTCACCGTTGACAGCGAGCCAGATGCGGCCCTTTTCGGGATGGCCCGACTTCGCCACCGGAAGCAGGGGACCGCAGGGCGCGGACTGGTCGAAGGCCTTCGACCAGTCCCAGGGGCGGGCCGCCTTCTTCGCCTGGTCCTGCAGGTCGCGGCGGGTCAAGTCGACGCCGACGCCGTAACCCCAGACATGGGCAAGCGCCTCGGCGCGGGCAATACGAAACCCAGCCCTGCCGATCGCCACGACCAGCTCGATCTCGTGGTGGAGATTGGCGGTCAAAGGCGGGTAGGGGATCTCGGCGCCGCTGTCGACCACCGCGTCGGCCGGCTTGGTGAAGAAGAAGGGCGGGTCGCGCTCGTCATTGCCGAGCTCGCGCGCATGCGCCGCGTAGTTGCGGCCGACGCAGAAGATGCGGCGCACGGCAAACCGCTCCGCCGAGCCGGCGACGGCAACCGAAGCAATCGCTGGCGGTGGAAGGACGAATTCTGGCACGGGCTGCCTCTGTGTTGGCATGAATCGTCCGCACCTTCGGCCGATTTCGACGGGCGGGCAAGGCTCTATGACCTCGAACACATTGGCCCTGTCGTTTCAGTGACAATGCCGTGTAGTTGGGCGATATACTATTTGCCAATAAGCTGACCATGGTCACGGGACTATCCTGTGCCCGACAAAACCGAACCAATGCCCGAACTTGTGCAATGACCGCCGTCAACGAGCGCGCCCGCTTCCTGATCATTGACGACCATCCGCTGTTTCGCGAGGCGCTGCATAGCGCCGTGCAGATGGCGTATCCGGATGTCGACACTGTCGAGGCGCGCTCGATCGCCGAAGCGATCGATCTTCTCGCCGACGCAAAGCCATTCGACTTGGCGCTTCTCGACTTGAGCATGCCCGACGTGCACGGCTTCGAAGGACTGCTGCAGCTCAGGACCCGTTATCCGCGCCTGCCGGTGGTGATCGTTTCGGGCTATGAGGAACCCAAGATCATCTCCGAGGCGCTTTCCTACGGCGCCGCGGGTTTCATCCCGAAATCGGCAAGGAAAAGCGATCTCGCCGCCGCCATCCGCTCGGTGATGGACGGCGCGGTCTATGTGCCGGAAAATTACGAAGGCCAGTCGCCGGACGCCGACAGCACCGACCGCGCCGACATGGTACAGCGGCTGGCGACGCTGACGCCGCAGCAACTGAGGGTTTTGCAAATGCTGCGCCAGGGCATGCTCAACAAGCAGATCGCCTATGAGCTGCAGGTGGGCGAGACCACGGTCAAGGCGCACGTCTCGGAAATCCTGCGCAAGCTCAACGTCTACAGCCGCACGCAGGCGGTGATCGAGGTATCGAAGCTGGACAATGCGGAGCTGTTCAGGGATCAGACCGGGTTTTGAGCGTAGTTTCTATAGCGGTTCACCGTTTCACGGAAACGGCGAACCGCTCTATCTCTTTGTTTTGACGCAATTCCGGACGGAAAACCGTTACACACTTTTCCTGGAATTGCTCTAAGCCAGCAGATGCGCCAACAGCGCGCGCAGCTGCGCGGGCTTCAGAGGTTTGCGCATGAGCTCGATGCCGGCGGCGCGGGCGGCCTTGGCGACGAGCTCCGAGCCGTCTGCCGTGACGATCAGCGCCGGCACGGGGCGACCGAGATAGTCGCGCACTTCGGCGATGGTTGCGGTGCCGAGATCGCCACCGTCAAGATGCTGGTCGGCGATGACGATGTCGGGCACCCAGTCGGTATCGCCGATCAGGTCGAGAGCGTCGTCCGTCGAGGTAGCGGCACGTACCAGGCACTGCCAGCGCTCGAGCAGCGAGGTCATGGCGCTCAGCACGTCGGTGTCGTTCTCGACCAGCAGCACCTTGGTGCCGAACAGGCCGTAGCCGCGCGGCCGCTCCATGTCGGCGGCGCCTGCGGCCGGCTCGGCTGCGGCGCTCATGCCGACCGGCACGTCGATGTGGAAGATCGTGCCGCGCCCGACCTTTGAGGAGAAGGTGACGGGGTGGCCGAGTGCGGCCGCCATGCGGCGCACGATCGCCAGGCCGAGGCCCAGCCCGCCCGCAAGTCCTGCCTCGGTCAGGGTCGAGATGCCGCGATGGAACTCCTCGAACACCGCCTCGCGCTGGTCGTCGGGAATGCCGCAGCCGGTGTCGGCGACGTCGATGCGGATGATGTCACCGCGATGCCTGGTGCCGACCAGCACGCCGCCGGAGCGGGTGTAGCGCAGCGCGTTAGAGAGGATGTTTTGCAGGATACGGCGCAGCAACGTACGGTCGGAACGCACGACGACATTGACCGGCCGGAATTTCAGCGACAGGCCCTTGTTCTGCGCCTCAGGCAGGAAATCCGAGCGCAGCGAGGAAAACAGCGCCTCCAGGCTGACGTCGACGATTTCCGGCTGGACCACGCCGGCGTCGAGCTTGGAGATGTCGAGCAGCGTGCGCAGCAGGTCTTCCATCGTCTCCAGCGAGCGCTCGACCTGCCGCACCAGTTTCTTGCCTTCCGCACTGGTCTGCACTTCGGCGAGCGCCGAGACCGACAGGTGCGCGGCGTTGAGCGGTTGCAGCACGTCGTGGCTGGCGGCGGCGAGGAACCTGGTCTTGGAAAGATTCGCCAGCTCGGCATTTTCCTTTGCCGCGCTGAGCTCGATGTTCGACCGCTCGAGCCGGCGCAGCGTCGTATGCAACTCCTCGGTGCGGGTGCGCACCTGGTTCTCCAGCGAGATCGCGGTCTGGAACAAAGAGAAGGCGTTGACCTGCTGGTCCATCGAACGTTCGACGCGGCTGACGAGAGCGGCGTTGATCTTCTTCAGCTTCTCGAGGTCGTCGATATCGCGAAGCGGCATGGCGGTTCACTCGGCCGCCCGACGCTCACCGAAGGCGATGCCGGTGAAGGTCTGGTTGAGATGCATCGAGCGGTATTGCTCGCCATAGGTGCCGAAGCCGATGACGTTGTTGGTCCGGTAGAGCTCGGAAATATCGCGGAAGACCTGGCGGTTGCGCGCGTCGAGCCGGCGCAGCACGCAGTCGAAGCCAAGCACCATGTCGATACCGCCGAGCTTGCGCTCGACATCCAGCAAGGCGGCGCGAGTCGCTTCGACCATGTTCTTGGGCTGGGCGATGGATAGAACGACGCCGTCGTCGATGGCGCAGAAGAAGGACAGCGAGCCGTCGGCATGCATCCGCTGGATCGAGCGGCAGTAATATTCGCCGCCCACCTTCACCACGACGGGGTGCGAGGCAAAGCTTAAGGGTGTCAGCATCTGCGGCACGATGCCGACGGAGGCGGCATATTCCTCCGCAGCGTTGGTGGCGTTGAATTCGCGCACGATGCGGTGGTCGGGATCAGATTGAGTGACCACCAGCTTCTCGTCGGTGGGAATGAAATTGTCGGTCTTGAAGACGTGGAAGGGAATCTCGGTCGCGATCAGCACGACGATGGCGCTGTCGGAAGCGACCTTGCCGTTCGAGATCAGACTGGTGGTCTCGAATTTCAGGTTATCGCCGGCCGAACCGCCGATCAGCGGAATGTCGTCCAACCCCCAGTGGATGGCCGAGGTCACCGCTTCCTCGGCATAGGACAGCCCGTCGATAAAGCAGAGCGCGAAAGTGTCTTTGGCCCGCCCAGGTCCGACACGGTTGCGCAGCGAACGTCTCAGCTCGGCAACCTCGCCGGTAATCCGGTCCATGCTCGACGAAGAGAGGTTGTCGACCATGATGCTTGCCGTCGAAAAGGACGCGGTAGGAAGCAGCAGTGCAAGGACATGGCCTTCCTCGAGGCCCTGAGGGGTGATTTCACCGGCGGTCGAGCAGCCGGCATAGTCAAGCGAGGGTGCATGTGTCTTGAGCGCTTCCGACAGGCCGGCCGCATCGACGAGGCTCTGGGAAAAGAAAAGCAACGCAAAGCCGGCGTCCATGGCTGCGGCCTCCGTCGCGACCATCCGGGCGAAAGCGTTCGCGTCGGGCTCATCCGTGGTGAGCGCCGAAAGGCCGCAAGCATAGCGCGTCCGTGAACTGGCCAGCGACTTCCTCCCTGCATTTCCTCCGACGCTTTTTTGTGTGCGTTCAGCGCGCTTGCGTCGAAAGGCATTGTTGTCTTCAACCGTCATTTTGGCAATGGGCGGGCCTCGTGCTGCGTGACCGAAAGTACAATATGCGGAGTTTCGGACGAACTGCATTCTCGCAGCGTGGCGCTTTGGGGGCACTTCTTCCGGTGCATTATACGGTATAGGAATAGCGGATAGCCGGGGCAGCCGGGCAATAACCCGCGCCGGGACTACCAAGGTAATACCTAGGGAGGATTCATGTCGGACATATCGTTGACGGTGAACGGAAAGCGAGTCAGCGGCGTTGCCGAAGACCGAACGCTTCTGGTTCATTTCTTGCGGGAGAATCTCGGTCTCACCGGGACGCATGTCGGTTGCGACACCTCGCAATGCGGGGCCTGCGTCGTGCTTGTCGACGGCAAGGCTGTGAAGTCCTGCACGATGCTCGCGGCGCAGGCCTCGGGTTCGAGCGTCGTGACGATCGAGGGACTGGCAAACGGCGCTGACCTGCACCCGGTGCAGGCAGCCTTCAAGGAGCACCACGGTCTGCAATGCGGCTTCTGCACGCCGGGCATGATCATGGCGGCGACAGACATAATCGCCCGCCACCCGCAAGGCCTCGACGAGGCCACGGTGCGCGCCGAGCTCGACGGCAATATCTGCCGCTGCACCGGCTACCACAACATCGTCAAGGCGATCCTCGCCGCATCGCAAGCAATGGCGAAAGGGTCCAAGGGCAAGGCCAGGCAGGCAGCTTGATAGGGAGTAAGGGAATAGGGGAGTAAGGGAGTAAGCAACTTGGCGCTTATTTCCTACCCCCTTACTCCCCTACTGCCCTATTCCCCTAAATTCCGGAGGAATTTCTAATGGGTATCGAAGGTGTCGGCGCCCGCGTGGCGCGCAAGGAAGACAAGAGGTTCATCACCGGTGGCGGCCGCTATGTCGACGACATGGTGGTTCCCGGCATGAAGCATGCCGTGTTCGTGCGAAGCCCGCACGCGCATGCCGAAATCAAGAAGATCAACGTGAAGAACGCGCAGGCGATGCCGGGCGTCGTCGGCGTTCTGACCGGCAAGGAGCTCAAGGCCGACGGGATCGGCAATCTCATCTGTGGCTGGATGATCCACTCCAAGGACGGCACGCCGATGAAGATGGGCGCCTGGTCGCCGCTCGCGGTCGACAAGGTGCGCTATGTCGGCGACGCCGTCGTGATCGTCATCGCCGATACCAAGGGCCAGGCGCGCGACGCCGCGGAAGCGGTCGAAATCACTTACAAGGAACTGAAGGCGGTGGTCGAGGCGACCAAGGCGCTCGAAAAGGGCGCGCCGCAGGTCCATGCCGAGGCCGAGAACAATCTCATCTTCGACTGGGAACTCGGCGACGGCAAGGCAACAGACGCCGCAATCAAGTCGGCCGCCCATGTCACGCGCATGAAGATCGTCAATAACCGGCTGGTGCCGAACGCAATGGAACCACGCGCGGCTCTGGGCCACTACGACAAGGCCGAGGACCACTATACCTGCTGGACGACCTCACAGAACCCGCATGTCGCGCGGCTGGTGCTGAGCGCCTTCTACAATGTCGCACCAGAAAACAAACTTCGAGTGATCGCGCCGGACGTCGGCGGCGGCTTCGGCTCCAAGATCTATATCTATCCGGAGGAGATCGTCTGTCTCTGGGCGTCGAAGAAGACCGGGGTTCCAGTCAAATGGGTCGCCGACCGCACCGAAAGCTTCCTCTCCGACGCGCATGGCCGCGACCATGTCTCGACGGTGGAGATGGCCTTCGACAAGGACAACCGGATCACCGGCCTCAAGGTCGACACAATAGCCAATCTCGGCGCCTACATGTCGCTGTTCTCGTCCTGCGTGCCGACCTACCTCTATGCCACGTTGCTGTCGGGCCAGTACGACATCCCGGCGATCCACGCCAATGTGCGCGCCGTCTACACCAACACGGCACCCGTCGACGCCTATCGCGGGGCAGGGCGGCCGGAGGCCACCTATGTCCTCGAGCGCATGATGGAGACCGCCGCGCGCGAGCTTGGCGTGTCGCCGGCGGAACTGAGGCGCAAGAACTTCATCACATCGTTCCCGCACCAGACGCCGGTGATCATGAACTATGACGCCGGCGACTATGGCGCCTCTCTCGACGCGGCGATGAAGGCTGCCGACTATGCCGGCTTCGCCAAGCGCAAGGCGGACGCCGCCAAGCAGGGCAAGCTGCGCGGCATCGGCATGAGCTGCTACATCGAGGCTTGCGGCCTTGCGCCGTCGGCGGCGGTCGGTTCGCTCGGCGCCGGCGTCGGTCTGTGGGAATCGGCGGAAGTGCGCGTCAATGCGGTCGGCACGATCGAGGTGCTGACCGGCTCGCACAGCCATGGCCAGGGCCACGAGACGACCTTCGCGCAGCTGGTCAACCAGCGCTTCGGCGTGCCGATCGATTCGGTCTCGATCGTCCATGGCGACACCGACAAGGTGCAGATGGGCATGGGCACTTACGGGTCGCGCTCGGGCGCCGTCGGTATGTCGGCCGTCGCCAAGGCGCTCGACAAGGTCGAGGCCAAGGCCAAGAAGATCGCAGCGCATCTGCTCGAGGCGGATGAAGGCGACATCGTCATCGAGAATGGCGAGGTCAAGGTCGCCGGCACCGACAAGAGCCTACCCTGGTTCCAGGTCGCGCTTGCTTCCTACACCGCCCACAACCTGCCTGCCGGTATGGAGCCGGGCCTGAAGGAAACGGCCTTCTACGATCCGTCCAACTTCACCTTCCCGGCCGGCTGCTACATTTGCGAGGTCGAGATCGATCCGGAAACCGGCCTGACGGAAATCGTCCAGTTCGTCGCTGCCGACGACTTCGGCAACATCATCAATCCGATGATCGTCGAAGGGCAGGTGCATGGCGGTATCGCGCAGGGCGTCGGCCAGGCGCTGCTCGAAGGAGCGCATTATGACGCCAGCGGCCAGCTTTTGACGGCAAGCTACATGGACTACACGATGCCGCGCGCCGACGACCTGCCGTCGTTCAAGGTCTCGACCTCGAACACGCCATGTCCCGGCAATCCGCTCGGCGTCAAAGGCTGCGGCGAGGCCGGCGCCATCGGCTCGCCGCCGGCGGTAATCAACGCCATCACAGACGCGCTCGGCGTCGTCGATATCGCCATGCCGGCGTCGCCGTCGACCGTGTGGTCGGCGATCCGCGCGAAGAAACACTGAAAGAGCGAATAGCGAATAGGGAGTAGCGAATAGAGGAAAAGCGCGATGCGAAGGGATGGGTCCTATTCGCTATTCGCTACTCGCTATTCGCTTTTTTCCCGAAGGGAGGAAGACAAATGTACTCAGTCAACTACCATCGCGCCGCCTCGGTCTCCGACGCCGCCAAGCTGTTGAAGAGCGGCGATGCCAAGCTGCTCTCCGGCGGCATGACGCTGATCCCCGCCATGAAGACGCGGCTTGCAGCGCCCTCCGACCTTGTCGACGTGTCGAGGCTGAAGGAACTGCAGGGCGTCAAGGTGTCCGGCAAGACGGTCACCATCGGTGCTGCGACGACGCATTATGAGGTCTCTGCCGACGAGAAGCTGAAGAAGGCCTGCCCGGCGCTCGCGCATATGGCCTCGCTGATCGGCGATCCGGCGGTACGCTACAAGGGCACGATCGGCGGCTCGATCGCCAACAACGATCCGGCGGCCGACTATCCGGCGGCGCTGCTGGCGTTGGGAGCGACCATCGTCACCAACAAGCGCGAGATCGCCGCCGACAAATTCTTCAAGGGCCTGTTCGAAACGGCGCTGAAGGACGGCGAGATCATCACGGCGGTGACCTTCACTGCGCCCGCCAAGGCCGCCTACCAGAAATTCCGCAACCCGGCATCGCGCTACGCGATCGTCGGGGTGTTCGTGACCAAGGGCAAGGATGGCGTGCGGGCAGCAGTGACCGGCGCCGGCGACGACGGCGTCTTCCGTTCCAAGGAAATCGAGGCGGCGCTGGCGAAGAATTTCGACGCCTCAGCGCTCGATGGCGTCAAAATCTCCGCCAAGGGTTTGATGAGCGACATCCATGCTTCCGCCGACTACCGCGCCAATCTGATCGCAGTGATGGCGAAGCGCGCGGTGAGCGCGGCCAACGCCTGAACACTCCGTCCTGAACGAAAGGAAGGGCCGCCGTAGCGGCCCTTTTTCCTGTGTATTCGCAACTGGTTGGCCGGAATTACCTGAGAATTCACGTCTTCGCACTTGCACAAGATTATCCCGCATTGCAAAATAAATGCGGCGGGAAACGGAGCGGTTCCGGGCGCGGCTGTCCGTGCCGGGGCTTCGAGTTGCGAAGGGACGGGTATGACCGACATCTCCGCGACGGCCGGTGTCCTGCCACGGGCCGCAGCCGACAGAGCGGCACGGACAAGGCTGGCCTATCTCGACGGCTGGCGCGGCCTGTCGATCGCACTGGTGCTGATCGGCCATTTCTTTCCCGTCCCCGGCATCAATCTCGGTGTCTTGGGCGTCGAGTTCTTCTTCGTGCTCAGCGGCCGGCTGATGGGCGAGATCCTGTTCATCGAGCGCTTTCCGCTGAAGAAATTCTTCAAGCGCCGGTTCTCGCGCATCTATCCGGCACTGCTGGTGTTCGTGATTGCCGCCATGATCGGCCTTTCGGGCACCTTCATCGCCTTCAAATGGAAGGCGGCGCTGACGGCGCTGACCTTCACCTACAACTATGCCGGCATTCTCGTTAACCGCGCCGGCGCGCTCGACCATATCTGGTCGCTCGCCATCGAGGAGCATTCTTATGTCATCCTGGCGCTGATCAGCGTGGTGGTGGCAGGGCGCGCCACTGTCGTACGGCTGCTTGTGGCATTGTCGCTGCTGGCAATGGCCAACGGCGCCATCTCCTACTGGCTTCTCGGCATGGACTACGAGACCAGCTACTGGCGCACCGACGTGCATATCGCCTCGATCCTGCTTTCGGCGGCGATCTGCCTGCTCAAGGCCGATGGACGGCTGCCGGCATTCCTCAGGAACCAGCATGTGGCGCTGGCGGCGGCCGCGGGCGCGGTCCTGCTGTTCCTCGATCCGGTGTCGACGCCCGTGCATTATCTACTGGGCGTGCCGTTGCTCGCGCTCGCCGTCAACACGCTCGACTTCGCCGGTGGCTATCTGACCGGATTGCTGTCATCGCGGCCGATGGTGATGCTGGGGCTGTGGTCCTACTCGCTCTATCTCTGGCAGCAGCCCTTCTACAAATTCGTCTACGATCGGGACGTCACACCGATCCCGATGCTGGCCGCGGTCTTCGCCTGCGCGCTGGCAAGCTACTACATCGTCGAAAAACCCGCCCGCGGCTGGCTCAACCGCAACTGGTGAGCAGAGCCCGTCCATTCCGATAAATCGGGATCGTTCCTTTCGGGATCATGCTCCAGGTCAAGCCGCCTTGCCGGTCTTCCGCGCGGCGAGATAGCGGCGAAGGCCGGCTTCGCCGCGCGGAGTGGTCCAGCGGTGGTTCCAGGCAAAGGCCGGCCTGAGCAGGGGCGCGAGGAGTTTGAGGATCGGCCTTTCCACGATAACCTGCCAAGTGAGCTTCACATGCGTGCCGGTTCCGGACGGCGACAGTTCGGCCCGCCACAGGCCATCGAAATCGCCGAAGGTCTTCACCACTACCAGCCTGCCCGGCTCGAGCTCGGCGGCCTCGATGATGAAGTTCAGCTCGTAGGGCAGGGCGCCTCGCGCCCTGGCTCTCGCCCGCGATCCGACGACGCCCTTGCCTCTTTTGTCCAGCGGCTCGACTTCCTTGTAGGCATCGCCCCACCAGAGCGGTAGCAATTCGGCGTCGGACAAAACGTCCCACACTTCCTGCGGCGTCCCTTCCGGGATGTCCCAGCTCTCGTCGAAACGGAAGACGTTGCTCGGCATGACGGTCGCCCCCCTTGTGGCGAAAAACCGCTTACATTAGCGGCGACTGTTTTATCGTGCTAGCGCCTCTCGCTGCCAGGGAGCGTTTTCCGTTCTTTTGAAATCGAAAAACTCACTCCGACTGTTTTGTTTCGATTAGATTTGGCTGCAAAATGCCCTAGTTGATTTACTCGCCCCAATGCACTTCAAGAACCCGCATGAGCAAGCCTGATCCCGACGAAGTCTCCCGTCAATTGGCTGCCCGATCGCTCGCCAACGACGATCCGACCGGCTGGTTTGAGGAGCTCTATCGCGCCGCGGAAGCCGGCGAGGCACAGGTGCCATGGGAGCGGGCAGCCCCCAATGCATTGCTTGCCGAATGGTTGGCCAGCAGCGATGGCCATGGCAAGCGCGCCGTCGTCGTCGGTTTTGGCACTGGCCAGGATTCAGAGTTCATCGCCTCTGTCGGCTATGACACCACTGCCTTCGAGGTTGCCGCCACCGCTGTCTCGGCTGTGCGGCGGCGTTTTCCGAATTCGAGGGTCGACTATGCCAAGGCCGATCTCCTCGCCCTGCCGGCTCAGTGGGTCGGCCGCTTCGATCTCGTCGTCGAGTGCCTCACCGTGCAGTCTCTGCCGCGCCCGCTACGCGCCCAGGCAATCGCTGCCGTTGTGAGCCTCCTCGCTCCGGGCGGCAGGCTGATCGTTATCGCCACCTCGATGTCCCCCTGCGGCGACATGAACGCAGGTCCGCCTTGGCCGCTGACCGAAGCCGAGATCGGCATATTCAGCAAGCCCGGAATCACTATCGTGAGACAGGAACATTTCCCCTTCGCGGACGGCTTTGGACGGTGGCGCATCGAGTTCGCGCGTGAAAGTCTGTAGAGCGGTTCAGCTTTTCGCGGAATCGCTACTGCAGTTTCCTGAAATTGCCCTAGCTGGTGACGGGTTTGGCGTAGTAGCGCACCGACTTCTTGCCACCATGGATCACGGCATCGCCCACCTCTGTGAAGCCGAGCGCGGCGTGGAAGGCATCCGAGGCAGGGTTCGGCGGATCGGCATTGACCTCGCAGGTGACGATCGTGTGGCCGGCGCGCCGGACATGCTCGAACAGATCCTCGTAGAGGCGGCTTGCATGGCCGCGGCCGCGCGCTTCGGCGGCGACCACCACTCGGTCGACATAGACGAAGCGCGGATAGCGCTCGCGGAACCACACAAAATTCGGGCTGTCGTAGCGGGCGTCCTGATCGAAGCACATGATGAAAGCTTCGAGCGCGCCGATGCGGCGCGTGTAGAATGCCTGTCCGATCAGGAACGACAACCGGTCCGGCTCCAGCCAGGACAATTCGGCGGCATGCTCGTTGTTGAGAACGAGAATGGCCGCCTCGTCGGCGGGTGAGACGCGTTCGATCGGCGGCCTATCCTTCGACATAGTCAGTTCCGGCATCAGGCCCTCGCGGCCGCGATCGTCGCCGCCACCAGGGCCTCGTCGGTCACCGTATTGCGGTATTCGCGATCGAGATCGTTGCCGCCCATGCCGACATGCGGATTGCGGTAGCGCATGGCGCTCGGCACGTCGGCGAGAGCGGCGAAATGCATTTCTCGCAACCCGGTTCGTTTGCCGACTTCACCTATGTTGTCGGGCGCCAGCGCGCCGCAACCGAGGATGATGATGCGTTCGCCGGCCTGGCGAACGAGCCGCGCCAGCAGGGTGACGCCTTCCAGCGCCGTATCGCGCTGGCCGCTGGTCAGCACACGGCCGACCTTGCAGCGGATCAGCGCTTCGAGTGCCTCGGCCGGATCACGCGTCATGTCGAAGGCGCGATGGCAGGTGACGTTGAGCGGGGCGGCGGCGCGCACCAGTTCGCTCATGCGCGCCTCGTCGATGGCGCCGTCGGCGGTCAGGCAGCCAACGACGACGCCCGCCACGCCAAGGTCGCGCAGGGCTTCAACATCGGCGAGCATCGACCGGTATTCGGCCTCGCTATAGAGAAAATCGCCGCCGCGCGGACGCACGATGACATGGAATGGGATGGTCGCGCGTTCGAGCGCGGCGCGCACCGTGCCGAGGCTCGGTGTTATGCCGCCTTCCACGAGGCTGGCGCAGAGTTCGACCCGGTCGGCGCCGGCGGCCTGCGCGGCAAGCAGCCCGTCAATGCCTTCGACGCAGATTTCGATCAGGGGTTTTGGGGCGTCGGTCACCGGCATCCATCCATGTTGAAGAGAGAGCGCAGCCCTAGCATTGGGGTGATTGCGGCGAAAGGCGCATCGATCGGTCCAGCACTGGAGCATGTCACGTCCAGGCGTCCAAAGACCGTTGACATCAATAACTCTATGGTTATAAATAAATCCATAGCTGACAGGTTATTGATCGGGTGGGCGAATCCGCGAAGGAGAGCTTTGAGCCCGGCCAGAGATCCCTGCAACAGCCTGGCAGCGGCATGTCTTGGCTCTTGAGACATTGTTGGAGAAACCGGACAAGGAGGATGCAGTGAATGACATCGGAGAAAGAACGATGGCAACCGAGACCAAATCGATCCTTGTCGAGCGGCTCCTTCCGCACGCGGTCGACAAGGTGTGGCGCGCGCTGACGTCTCCGCACCTGGTCGCCGAGTGGCTGATGGAGAACGATTTTGAACCCATTGAAGGCCACCATTTCACTTTCAGCGCGAAGCCGGTGCCCGGCTGGTCAGGCGTGGTCAACTGCGTGGTGCTGAAGGTCTCGCCACCGCGTCTGCTCGTCTACAGCTGGGGCGACGGAAGTGAGTCCGACAGCGGCTTGAAGACCATTGTGACTTGGTCACTGACGCCCGAGGGGCCGTCCACGCGGGTGCGGATGGAGCAATCCGGTTTCAGGCCGCAAGACGAGCCCGGCTACAAAGGCATGGGAAGCGGTTGGCCACGCATCCTGGAGCGGCTCGAGCAAGTCGCGGCTGGGCAGGGCTGACATTTCCGGCGTTGCGCCTGCCGAAGGCGCGCAACAGCAAACCAGACCTGAACCCTGATGTAGCGCATTCCAGGGCTTGTAAAGACACGTCCAAAGGAGATGGACTATGGAAGCCAGATTGAAGAACCCGGTGATGCTCATCCCCGGCGCCCTGCAGGCGCTGCTGGCGCTGGACAAATCGACCGAAGCCGCCGAGCTGCCCCATGTGACACGCAAGCTCATCCACCTGCGCGCCAGCCAGATCAACGCCTGCAGCGTCTGCGTCGACATGCACGCGCGCGAGCTCAAGAAGGCCGGCGAGAAGGACGAGCGGATCTTTGCCGTATCCGCTTGGCGGGAAACGCCCTACTTCACCGGCGCGGAGCGCGCCGCCCTGGCGCTGACGGAGGCCGCGACGCGATTGGCCGACCGCTCGGACGCCGTGCCCGACGACGTCTGGGACGAGGCAGCTCGCCACTATGACGACAAGGCGCTTGCCGCGCTGGTGATCCAGATCGCGCTGATCAACGCCTTCAACCGCCTGAACGCGCCGACCCGGCAGCCGGTGGGCGCCTGGGGCTGACATGGATGATCGGGCGTCCGCCTTGGGGCGGCGCCCGACCGCGGACAGCCGAGCCGTTGCCTGGCTACTGCTTCAAGATCGTATTCTTGGCGCCTTGTTCGACCTGGTCGATCACCAGGAGCTTCACCGGATCGGTGCCGATATTGGTGGCCTGGTGCCATTGCCCGATCATCTCGACGATGAAATCGCCGGTCTTGTAGGTGTTGCTGCTGCCGGTCTCGACATTGGTGACCTTGAGCGTGCCTGCCTCGACATAGGCGTAACGCGGGAAGGGGTGCTTGTGGACCGGGAGCGTCGCGCCGGGCGCGATCTGATAGGCTGAAACCTGAACATCGACATTCTTCTGCGGCAGCGTGATTGGCTGGCCGGAAGCGGTCGTCGTCTTGGACGCCAGCGGCGTCACCACGACAGGTGTGCCGGAACTGTCCAGCGCGTTGGCGGTGCCCGAAGAAAGCGCTGCTGCCAGGAGCAGCGCCGATGCCAGGACATTGCGCACGATTTCCTCCCAAAATGGTCGGCAGAATCGCGCAGGCCTCATCCGCGCGCAAGTGGGAGGCGGCATGATCAGATCGTGCCCAAGCCCTGCTGGCGATCCTTGAACGGTGCCGGCCATCGCCACGCGCCAGGTTCTTGATACACCGGATTCATCCCCTAATTATTCCGTGGGCGCCGTAGTCGCGGATTGCTTGGGGGCAGCGACGGTTTGCGACGTTCTGACCGCTTGTCGCGGAAGGACGGCCGGGCCGACGCAACTTTGGAGGCTCCCGTGCGTCGATTCCCTCGATCCAGCTTGGCATATTTCGCATTCGCTTGCTCGATCGCGATGGCTTGCGCGGGGCCAGCAGCCGGCGGCCCGCGCGGCGGAGGGCATGACGCTGGCGACCATCAAGGCGATGGCGGCAATCATGACGAAGGCGGCAACGGCGGCCCGCACAAAGGACCTGCCGGCGATCCCGTCGGCGACATTAGCGACCCGTTGTCGAACGATCCGCCGCCGAACGATGACGGGATCAGCACCACTACAACGGCGGCAGCACCGTCAACTCCAGCCGCCACTGCCGACCCGCCCGCAGGCGGCGGACATTCGCTCGACCTTCCGCTCGCCTTGCAGCCTGCCGAAGGCGGCATTGTTCCACCAGCGGTTCATCCAATCGAAGTGCTGCCGGGCGTCCCGGATAGCGTCGTTCGCGCCTGCCATGACGCGGTCGTGCAGGCCGCCGCCTCATTTGGCGCGATCAGTGTGGGCGTCAGCAGCGCAGGTTCCATACATCGGTTAAGCCGGACTAAGATGTCGGCCCCGATTCAGGTCAGCATCGACTATGTGCGCGACGGCAACGTCGAGACGCGTCAGGCGGCGATCGGATGCGAATTGAACGCTAAAGGCAACGTGATCGGCCTGACATAGCGTACGGCCACGTCGTGGCCTTTCCCTGCCTTCGCCGTGTTGCGAGAGGGGCGCGGCAAAGACCAGAGCCTTTACCGTGGGCCCGTGAAGTCGTCTGGAACTCAGTCCAACGTCGGGCGGCTCGGCCGGAGGGAAAACGGAAGCGTGATAGAACGCACGCGGATCACCCGCGAATTGCGAACTTTGTTGCGCGCAGTCTTCTGGCTGACAGCCTTTACCTTGCCTGCGCCGGCCGATGCGCGGCCAGAGCGCGGCTTCAGCGGCGGATCAATCTGTGCTTCGCGGCTTTCGGCCCTGAGCTTGTCATTATCCGCGCGCACTGCGGCCAGCTCGCGGGCGAGAGAAACAGTCGCTTCACGTTGGTTTTCCAGAGCCTCCTTGAGCCTGATGGCTGCCTGCCCCAAAAGGTCTCGGGCTGCGTCGCGCTCGAGGCGGGCTTTGTCGAGGTCCTCCTGGGCCGAAACTGCCGAAGCGCGTTCTCGCCCCAGAGCCTGCGCCGTCTCGGTTGCAGTCTGCTCGGCATGCTCTCTCGCCGAGACGGCCCTGGCTCGTTCTTGTACAGCTGCATCGCGCTCGATGCGGGTTTTGTCGAGGTCCTTCTGGGTCGAGGCTGCTGAAGCGCGTTCTCGTGCCAGGACCCGCGCCGCCTCGGCCGCGGTCTGCTCGGCACGCTCTGTTGCCGAGACGGCCCTGGCTCGTTCTTGTACAGCTGCATCGCGCTCGATGCGGGCTTTGTCGAGGTCCTTCTGGGTCGAGGCTGCTGAAGCGCGTTCTCGTGCCAGGACCCGCGCCGCCTCGGCCGCGGTCTGCTCGGCACGCTCTGTTGCTGAGACAGCCTTGGCTCGCTCCTGGTCAGCCGCGTCGCGCTCGACGCGAGCTTCGTTGAGATCCTTGCGGATCGAAGCCGTTGCAGCCTGTTCCCGTGCCAGGGCCTGCGCCGTCTCGGCCGCGGTCTGCTCGACACGCTCTGTTGCCGAGACCGCCTTGGCTCGCTCCTGGTCAGCCGCGTCGCGCTCGACGCGAGCTTTGTTGAGATCCTCGCGGATCGAAGCTGTTGCAGCCTGTTCCCGTGCCAGGGCCTGCGCCGTCTCGACCGCGGTCTGCTCAACCTGCTCCCGCGTTGTGGCTGCACCGGTCCGTTCCCGCTCGGCCGTGTCCGCGACCGCGGCCTTGGACAGCTCCATTGCGGCGATGTCGCCACGAAGGTCCTTCGATTTCCGGCGTTCCTCGTCAAGCATTCCGCTCGCTTGCGCCAGCGAAGCCTCGGCCTTGGCGCGATCCTGGGCGGCCTTGGCCTCAAGCTGTTCAATTTGCGCCCGCGCTTGCGATAGGTCTCGCGCCATCCGTTCGGTTTGCTGACGCTCCAGGCGAGCAGCGGGCATCTGTATGAATGCGTAGTTGAGGGTCTGGCCCGCCAGCGCGCGGGCGTCTTGCGCAATTCGCCGCAATGCGTCGAGCGTGTGGGCTGCCGCGAGTTCGTTGCGCAAACGCTCCTCGCTGGCTTTGCCGGCGGCTGCCATGCTTGTCCTCAGCGCGTCGATCTGCTTGCGCGACTCGGAGAGCGCGCTCTGCAGAGAGGCGCTCCTGGCACGCTCTTCTTCCGCAGCTTGGTGCTCCTGGCTGGCCAATTCCCTCGCAGCGGATGCCTGAGCAAGAGCCGCCTCGACTTGCGCCTTGGCGGCCGTAGGATCCGGTCCAGGCAATTCGACATTCGTGCGCCCATCTTCCTGGGCTGGTTCATGCACACCTGACGCAGCATTTGCCGGAAGCTCGACGGGGCGCGAAGGATCGGGATGGTCCAGGACCTGCGAAATGATGGGGACGTTCTCGACCAAGTTTTGTCTCGTCATCGCGTAACCGAGCGGCACGGCCAGACAGATTGCGGCAACACCCAGGCGTAACGCGACACTCGTTGGCCTGTGAACGCGGGGAGGCGAGGCCATAGCGAAGCTGGTCGCCGAAGCGAAAGCATTGGGCTGCACCCCAGGCGGGCTCTCGCCTGCCTCGGACGTCGTGTCGAAATCGAAATACTCGTTTCGCAACCCGGACTGCCGATCGTCGAGATCATCCTGAGGTCTGCCATCAGGGGCCGGGGGCACGGCAGCCTGGGACGAAGCAGGCTTGGCTGCAAGGTCGGCCGGGCGGTCCCAAGCCCAAGAAGCCTCATCGAGGGGAGTAATCCTGCTTTCGCTCAGGTACGCATTTGGTATCGCGTGCCGTCGCATAGCGATGAGGATGCGCCGGAGTACGAGACAGACGCCTATCAAGACAAATATCGTCATCCCGCCCAGGAGGGCGAGATCCGTGTTATCTGCGTAAATTCCGGCAAGATGATTTGACATCGCAGTGCCTGTGCGGTCTTCGGTGTAATTTAATCTCGTGAGGCTTTGTGTGCGTCCTCGCCTTGGTGCTGCCTAAAGCTTCTGCCTGCCCTCGAAGCTGTCGCTGCTTCGGGCTCCCAGTGCTGCGCGAATTTGTCATTGCATCGCGCAGCATAGGACGTGCGCCGACAGATGCCCGCGCGGATGATTCTTGCCTGAAACGAAACCAGAAACGCCGTGACCGCCGATTGTCGGCGGCCGAGGACGTGCAGAACTCCGAAAGGCCGGCCCGCGCCTCGCCATCCTCAATGTCCCGAGAGTTCTCCCACGGTGCGTGCCATTCCGCCATTTCGGAGTCTGGACGGTCCATCGTGAGGGTAAGCTAGGTCACGGACCCCGGCGGTCAACCATCTCGGCAGCACTTCGGCCATGCGAAACGGCCATGGTGCCTGCTCTTCACGGCGGGACTGAGTCCTATCTCTCCCTATGGCGTCTTCAGTTCCTCGTCGGCGCCATGTGCTGAAAGAAAGACTCGCCGGGCGAGGGACCCCAATACCTCAAGCCCGGCGAGAGGTTACTTCCTGATCCCCCGATCAGGACCGATGGGAGGAGCACCGGCAATCTCTTCGATGCAAGACAGGTGCCAGCATTTTGGTCCAGAAACGAAACACTCGGAAGGGTGGCCGGCGCCTCTCGTTGGGGAGATTGCCTGAAGTGCGCCGGCCTGGCGGCCTATTAGGTCCGCCGCATATGCAAATCGGCTAACTTACCTCGAAAGGGTATGGTGCGATCGCGGAAGGCACGCCTCCTAACGTGACCCGGTTGCGGACCACGAGACAAATGCGGCTTCGGCGCCGTTGGACAGCGGCGGCCAGCACGCGCTCAGCGCGAGATTGCGCGGCGCGCGGAGGCCGGCCCGGGGCCGCGCATGTAGTAAAGTTCTGGTCGGTAGCTTGGTGCAACGAATTCGCGAAAGGCCGATACCAACCGAGCGATCAAGGTCCACATCGAACGCCCCCTATGACCTTGTGACGGCCGGCGGACATGGCGGCAAAATCCGCGACGCCGATACGGTCGCGAGCGAAGGACCGCTCGAACAAAAGACTGAATGGGATTGGATCGCTGTCACAAGTCTCCATGCGGTCTCGGACGAAAAGAAGGCTATCCCGAGGGCCGTGGCCAAAAATGCTGCGGGAAGGCCAAACAGAACCTTACGCTTCGTCATTGTCCCAACCTCGCACACGCCGGTGTTGATATGGAACAGTGCCTAAATTCCCGGCGTGCCTGAAATTACGACCGCAAGAACCGTGCCACGCTTGCAGTCGAACGAAGGAACGATTTCCGGCGACATCACGGACCAATGTCCCACCGTGATATCAGCGGGCAGGGACGTCGGTCGCAGGGTCGAATGCCACGTATGGCCCTTAGCCGGTTCATCAGAAATTGCTAAGACTCGCCGACTTCGGGGAGTGTCGTATGGATCCGCTGCGCATTTACCTAGAGGCCAAGCGCTGGGCAGACTCGGTAGCGCCGCCGCCTAGATACAATCCTTTGCTGGCAGGTGCGTTTGGGGCGACGATAGCCGGTGGCGTGGTCGCGATTTTTTGCTGGCTTGTCGGCAGCAGCCACATGACAGGGGCGACCATCGTCACGATGATTTTGGCATTCGCTCTGCCGTACTTCCACCTGCGGAGCAAGGACTCGAACAATGCGGGGGCCTTTGCGTCAGTATTCAGCATCCTATTGGAACTGGAGAGGAAGAGAGAAGCAGGTCGTCCAGAGACCTCTGCCGAAAAATGACCGGCGCCTGTCAGTGGAGGTTGCCTGAAACGCTGGCGCCGGCCAGGGAGTGCGCACGCGCAGCCATAGCTGAGTCCTGACGCAGGGTCACTCGTCTCATTTCAGAACAGATTCCTGGCATCTGTCTTGCACAGCAAGGCTTGCCGGTTGATCCCGGTCCTGATCGCGTACTCTGGTCAGGTAGTAGGCTCGCCGGGCTTGAGGGAGTTGGGGTCTCGCCCGGCGAGTTCCTTCTATACGTTGTCGCTAATGTGACCGGAACACATCCAAAGAACGGCCGGGACGCATCCATACGGACGATGCCTCTCGGCCAGCACAACACAATATGGCCAGACGGCCATCAGCGCGCTTGCGGCGATCCCGACATCCATTGCCGCTCCGTCAGCATCGGAAAAATCCGGAGTTGCCGTGGCTCGCGGCCGAGCTTCCGGCCGCGGAGGCAAAATTCGCCGAGGCCCGGGAACATGATAAGGGGCCAGGGAAGATGATAAATGGGTTGCAAGCGAAGTTCAGGCTAATGCGATGTAGCCCACATTGTCGTCCAAGAGTGACCGTGCCGGCAGAGCGGCAGGATCGGCTTTCCCAGCAAAGTTATCGATGAAATGTTGGCTCCCCGGGCCGGATTCGAACCAGCGACCAACCGGTTAACAGCCGGTTGCTCTACCACTGAGCTACCGGGGAACGGAGGCTCTGATGTGAGTGGCGCAGCCTATAGCAAACACCTTTCGGCTTTGCAAAGCAGCAATTCGCAATTTTTCTCCAGTTTTTCGTGCGGCCATTTGTGGCATCGTTTCGGCGTGCCCACATATGAACGGCTTCACACTGGCGCGGAACAAAGCGGCCGGTTGTTGCCTTTGGTACCGATGACGCAGATGGATCTGGTTTTGAATGACGGCAACTGACGACGACAATGCACCGGCGCGGAAGATCACGGTCTTGGGCCGCGAGTTCGCGATGCCGCGCTCGCGCGGACTGCGGATCGCGATCGGCGTGCTGCTCACCGTCGGCGGGATTCTGGGCTTTCTGCCGATTCTCGGTTTCTGGATGATTCCGCTGGGCCTGTTGGTCCTATCCTACGAATTCACGCTGGTGCGTCGCCACAGGCGGCGCTTCGTCGTCTGGTGGGAACGCCGCCGCCGGCCTGATTGAGAGCCTGCCAGGAGGCCGCCATCAAGCTCCGGCGACGCTGCCGAGGTCGGCCGCAAGCGATCGGCAACCACTTGTCTGCGATGACGCATGGAAAGCGCCGGGAATGACCTGCCGGTGCTTGACGACCTTCCACCGCCAACATAATGAGTTCGCTCGGAACGCCGGGAGCATGGAAGGCCTCGTGGCGGAGTGGTTACGCAGAGGACTGCAAATCCTTGCACCCCGGTTCGATTCCGGGCGAGGCCTCCAATGCCCGGACTCCGGCGCCGTCGCGCCGGAGCGTCAGGTTCCGGTCGAATTGGCTCGCGGACTTTACCTGGGAATTGGATCGGGCGCGGGTGGTGAATTGGCGCGGAAAGCGGGTTGGTTGGGACATGAACGCTGATTTCTCCGAACGCCGCGTGAGGATGGTCGATGGCCAGATCCGCACCACCGACGTGACCAGCGCGCCGCTGATCGAAGCGATGCTCTCCGTGCCGCGCGAAGTCTTTGTCAGTGCCAGCCAACGCGATCTGGCCTATATCGACGAGGACATCCGTATTTCCGACGGCGTCAATGGCGGCAGCGCCCGCTACCTGATGGAACCGTCGCCACTCGCCAAGCTGCTGCAGCTGGCTGAGATCAGCGACAGCGATAGCGTGCTCGATGTCGGCTGCGGCACGGGCTATTCGGCCGCCCTGCTTTCCCGAATCGCGAAATCGGTGGTTGCATTGGAGAGCGATCCGGCGCTGGCGGAAGCCGCGAAGTCGACACTTTCGATACTTGGTTGCCAGAACGTGACGGTGGTGACCGGGCCGTTGCCGCAAGGTCATGCCGCCAAGGCGCCCTATGACGCCATCTTCGTCGGTGGCAGCGTCGAGGAGGTGCCGGCGGCATTGCTCGACCAGCTCGCGGAGGATGGACGGCTGGTTGTGGTCGAAGGGCGGGGCAACTCTGGCGTGGCCCGGCTATTTTTCAAGGCTGGGGGGGTTGTAACCGGAAGACGCGCCTTCAATGCGGCAATTAAGCCACTACCGGGGTTCGAACGTATCCATGCGTTCGAATTTTAAGCGTTTTTGCCTTGCGGCGAAGGCGCTGTCATGATCGCTTGCGCCTGAACAATCGTTGCTGATTTGCCTGACCGGGGATTTTCGGGGGGCGGTCAGCGGGGGAACGATAACAACGCGACGCGGGCTGATCCATAAGGAGAGGCTGCGTGGCGTGGTTCCCATGCAAAACGAATGAGGGATAATACGTGCCGCCCCTACGCAAGACTTTTCTAACAGCCATGCTCGTTTCGGCGACAGCGCTTTCGCCATTGGCCGCATCGGCAGAAACCATCACCGGCGCGCTCGCCAAGGCCTATCAATACAACTCCCAGCTGAATTCCGCCCGCGCCGGCGTGCGCGTCACCGATGAAGGCGTGGCCATCGCCAAGTCGGGCTACCGGCCGACCGTCACCGGTTCCGGCAGCATCGATTACACCAATACGCACGGATTTGGTTCCAGCAGGAGAATAACGACCGGCAGCTTCGGCATTCAAATCAACCAGCTGCTGTTCGACGGCTTTCAGACCAAGAACAACGTCGCCGCCGCCGAATCGCAGGTGAAGGCTTCGGTCGAGAGCTTGCGCAACACCGAAGAGAACATCCTGTTCAACGCGGCAAGCGCCTATATGGACGTGATCCGCGATCGCCAGATCGCGGTGCTGACCGAGCAGAACCTGCAATTCCTGACCGAGCAGGCGCGCGCCGCACGGTCGCGCTTCGAGGTCGGCGAGGGAACCCGCACCGACGTCGCCCAGGCCGACGCTTCGCGGGCGACGGCGGTGGCGCAGCTCGCCAGCGCCCGCGCCACGGCTCTGGCCAGTGCCGCGACCTATCACCAGATCGTCGGCGACGAGCCGGGCAAGCTCAAGGCTGCCGCGCCGCTTGGCAAGCTATTGCCGGGAAGCATCGATTCGGCCTTCACCATCGCCGCTGCCGAGCATCCGGCCATCCTTGCCACCGAACATCTCGTCGACGCCGCGGCGTTTTCGGTGAAATCGGCGGAAGGCGCGCTGCTGCCGCAGGTCTCGGCTTCCGCGGGCATTTCGGACAACTACAGCCACACCGTTCCCACCTCCCTCACCAACCCCAACGGTAGCTCGACGTCCGCCAATATCGGCGCCACGCTGACCATTCCGATCTATTCCGGCGGCCGGACCTCGGCGATCGTGCGGCAGAACAAGGAATCGCTCAGCCAAGCGCGCATCGAAGTCGACGTCAGCCGCGACCAGGTGCGCCAGGCCGTGGCGTCGGCGTGGACGCAGTACACCGCCGCCCGCGAAAATGTCGACGCCAACCGGCAGGTGATCGCCGCCGCGCAACTGGCGCTCAACGGCGTCATCGAGGAGCGCAATGTCGGCCAGCGCACCACGCTCGACGTGCTCAACGCGCAGAATGCGGTGATCACGGCCAAGATCAATCAGGCGAGTTCCGAGCACGACGTGGTGGTGGCGAGCTATGCGATCCTGTCGGCGATCGGCCGCCTGTCGGTCGACCGGCTCGGTCTGGCGGTCACCAAGTACAAGCCGGAAGAGCATTACAACGCCGTCAAGGACAAGTGGATTGGGCTGCGCACGCCGGACGGCCGCTGATCCTTCCTGTAAGCTTCCAAAAGCGCCGCGTATCCGATGGATGCGCGGCGTTTTTGCATCTGAAAGCCAACCAGTCGGCTGCTGACGTCGGAGGCGGCTAATCTGTTGAAATCCAATGTCTCCCCAGATTGGGGATTCTCGGATGACGATCGGTCGGTTACGCTGTCGCCATTGATTCGAATTCCGGCCGGCCGGAATGGAAATCTGCAATGGGTCACAAGGGCGGCGGATGTGACGATGGCGACGGCAAGCAGCGCACAGCGCGAACCTTCCATGGAAGAGATTCTCGCTTCCATCCGAAGGATCATCGAGGACAGCGACACCGGCCGCAAGCAACCGGCGGCCGAGGGCGGTGACGTGCGCCAGGACCTCCAGCCCACGCCGGCGGCACCGGCCGCCGAGGTTGACGCCTTCCGTTCAGAGCTGAACGCGGAATCCGCTCCCCGGAAGCCGGTGAGTCTTGCGGAGATTCAAGCCCAGCTTGCGGCGTCCGATCCGGCGGCCGCGCGCGCCGAGACGCGCTCCGAGCCGATGAAGACCGCATCTGCACCCACAACCCTGGCGGAAGTCGGGGCCAGGATCGCCGCCGAGCCCGACACGCCGGCGGTTGCGGGGGCGGCGGCGAGCTTACCGCAAAGCGCCGATACCATCGTCGCCGACTGGCGGCGCGAGATCGCTGCCGTTGGTGGAAGCTCCGTCAAGGCGAAGGTGGCAACCCGTCCTCCGGGAGTGGCACCCGAAGTCGAGATCGATGAGGAGGATGTTGCCGCGCCAACGGTCGAAACCGCAGCGCCCGGCAAGGTTTCCGGGCTGTCCTCGACCGACTTGCCGCCGGCGCGGCCGGCGATCCTGTCCGAGCATGCGGGCCGTCAGGTCGCGGCGGCATTCGGCGAGCTTTCCGACGCCTTCGCCAGCCGCAGCAAGAAGACTTTCGACGAGATGGCCGAGGAGATGCTGCGGCCGATGCTGCAGGATTGGCTCGACAACAATCTGCCGACGCTGGTCGAACGGCTCGTGCGCGAGGAAATCGAGCGCGTGGCGCGCGGCGCGCAGTGATTTCGCCCGGCCGTTCGAGGTAAAGGCGCCGCCATCGGGCGGGAAATGCGGCTGCGGGATTGCCGTCGATCGCGGCAAGCCTATCTGGGCGAGGCAGGCCTATCCTTCTCGCGGTTGACTCGGCCAAGAGCTTCCGATTTACACCGGACGCTTGTTACCGACAGTTCGGACTTCCTCCATGCTTGATAAAACCTACGACGCCAAGACCGTCGAGCCGAAGATCGCCAAAATCTGGGAAGAGGCCGACGCGTTTCGCGCCGGCGCCGGCGCGGAGGAAGAGGCGGAAGCCTTCACCATCGTCATCCCGCCGCCGAACGTCACCGGCTCGCTGCATATGGGCCATGCGCTCAACAACACGCTGCAGGACATACTGGTGCGCTTCGAGCGCATGCGCGGCAAGAACGTGCTTTGGCAGCCCGGCATGGACCATGCCGGTATCGCCACGCAGATGGTGGTCGAGCGCCAGCTGATGGAAAGGCAGATCCATCGCCGCGATCTGACGCGCGAGGAGTTCATCGAAAAAGTCTGGGAGTGGAAGGCCGAATCCGGCGGCGCGATCTTCAACCAGCTGAAGCGGCTCGGCGCCTCGGCCGACTGGAGCCGGGAGCGCTTCACTATGGACGAGGGCCTGTCCAAGGCGGTTCTGGAGGTCTTCGTCACCCTCTACAAGGAAGGGCTGATCTACAAGGACAAGCGCCTTGTGAACTGGGATCCGAAGCTGTTGACGGCCATTTCCGACCTCGAGGTCGAGCAGCACGAGGTCAACGGCAATCTCTGGCACTTCCGCTATCCGGTCGAGGGGGCGGTGTTCGACCCCGCGAACCCGAAGACCTTCATCACGGTCGCGACGACCCGCCCCGAAACCATGCTCGGCGATACCGCTGTGGCCGTGCATCCCGATGACGAGCGGTTTCGCGATCTGGTCGGCAAGAACGTCATCCTGCCGATCGTTGGCCGGCGCATCCCCATCGTCGCCGATGAATATTCGGATCCGGAGAAAGGCTCAGGCGCGGTCAAGATCACGCCCGCGCACGACTTCAACGACTTCGAGGTCGGCAAGCGCCACAAGCTGCCGGCGATCAACATCCTGACCGTCGATGCCGCCGTCAAGCTCAAGGATAACGAGGACTTCCTCGCTGGTCTTGAAGTGACGCCGGAGCGGCAGGCCGTCTGGGATGAGCTAGACGGGCTGGACCGCTTCGCCGCACGCAAGAAGATCGTCGAACTGATGGAAGCGGGCGGCTTCCTCGACAAGGTCGAGCCGCATCGCCACACGGTGCCGCATGGCGACCGCGGCGGCGTGCCGATCGAACCGTTCCTGACCGACCAGTGGTACGTGAACGCGGCCGAGCTCGCCAAGCCGGCGATCGCCTCGGTGCGCGAGGGCCGGACCAATTTCGTGCCCAAGAACTGGGAGAAGACCTATTTCGACTGGATGGAGAACATCCAGCCCTGGTGCATCTCGCGGCAGCTGTGGTGGGGTCACCAGATACCGGCCTGGTACGGGCCTGACGGTCGCGTCTTCGTCGAGAAAACCGAGGAGGAGGCTTTAGCCGCGGCGATCGAATACTATCTGGCGCTGGAAGGGCCGTGGAAGGCCTGGGTCGAGGACAGACTGGAGAATTTCCAGCCGGGCGAGATACTGACGCGTGACGAGGATGTTCTCGACACCTGGTTCTCCTCGGCGCTGTGGCCGTTCTCCACACTCGGCTGGCCCGACCAGACGCCGGAGCTCAAGACCTACTACCAGACCGACGTGCTGGTGACCGGATTCGACATCATCTTCTTCTGGGTGGCCCGCATGATGATGATGGGCCTGCACTTCATGGACGAGGAACCGTTCCACACGGTCTATGTCCATGCGCTGGTGCGTGACAAGAACGGGCAGAAGATGTCGAAGTCGAAAGGCAACGTCATCGACCCGCTCGACCTGATCGACGAGTATGGCGCCGATGCGCTGCGCTTCACCTTGACCGTAATGGCGGCGCAGGGACGCGACGTGAAGCTCGACCCGGCGCGCATCGCCGGCTACCGCAATTTCGGCACCAAGCTCTGGAACGCGACACGCTTCGCCGAAATGAACGAGGTCGCCAGGAACGACGACTTATGGCTGAACGATGCCAAGCTCGCGGTCAACCGCTGGATCCTGACCGAGCTGACGCGGGCGGCGCGCGCGATCACCGAGGGCATCACCTCATACCGCTTCAACGAGGCGGCGGGCGCCGCTTACCGCTTCGTCTGGAACCTGTTCTGTGACTGGTATCTGGAGTTGCTGAAGCCGGTGTTCATGGGCACGGACGAAGCCGCCAAGGCGGAAAGCCGGGCCTGCGTCGCGTTCGTGCTGGACGAGATCTACAAGCTGCTCCATCCGATGATGCCGTTCATGACCGAGGAGCTCTGGGCGCAGACGGCGGGCGAGGGCAAGGAGCGGGAGTCGCTGCTTTGCCATGCCACCTGGCCGTCGCCCGATTTCGAGGATGACGACGCGGCCGCCGACATCAACTGGCTGGTCGACCTCGTTTCCGGCATACGCTCGGTGCGCTCGGAAATGAACGTGCCGCCGGCGGCGATCGCGCCCTTGGCGGTGATCGGCGCCAACGCAACGACGCGCGAGAGGCTCGAACGCCATGATCAGGCAATCAAACGTCTGGCCCGCGTCGGCAGCATATCGCTGGCGGAAACGCCGCCCAAGGGCTCGGCCCAGATCGTCCTCAACGAAGCGACCGTCTGCCTGCCGCTCGGCAGCCTGATCGATCTTGCGGCCGAGGCTGCGCGCCTGCAGAAGGAACTGGCCAAGGTGACCGAGGAGATCGCTCGCCTGCACAAGAAGCTCTCGAACGAGAAGTTCGTCGCCAACGCGCCCGAAGAGGTGGTCGAGGCCGAGCGTGAAAAGCTGGCCGAATATCGCGAGGCGCAAGAGAAGCTTTCGGTCGCCCTGACCAGGGTTCGCGACGCCGGCTGAGGGCGAAGATTCGCCCCGCCGGAAGGCCGCTTTCCCTCACGGCACCTGCTGTGGATACAGCCATGCCGTTGCGTTAATTTTGACGTAAACGGAAACTTTGCGCCCCATTGTTGCCATAATGTAACAATGGGGCCTTTTTCCCGCAAAATGGCTTGTTTTTGGGCCGTATCGAAAGGTTTTTGCAGCTTTTTCCTGCCATTCGACGCCTGTCAAGCCGCGATTGGGCTCGATTTCGCGGCCGGGCACGATGGCGAAAATGCGTGCTGTCAAGATGTACGTGTACAACTCTTGAATTCGTAGTTGCGCCGTTAACCCGAATTGGCTCTAGCTTGATCCCGCGTTTTTCGGGGAGGGATTTCCATGAATATTTTGCGTCTTAAAGCGCTGCTGGGGGCAGGGTGCTTTTCGCTGGCTTTGGTCGGAGCGGCGATGCACCCGGCGCATGCCGGCGGCCTGGAGCGCGGCGGCTACGACATCGACCTGCTGTTCGATCCGGCGCCGTTCGCGACGGAGGCGGAAGCGACTTTCGTGATGCCGGATCGCAAATATAAAAATGCACGCGGTCCTGGGGGAGCCGACCTCGGTTTCGGGACCACGGCCGATGGCGCCGAGGATTATTGGGTGCCGCGCATCGGCGCCAAGGTGCAGGTTGTTCAAGGCGTCGACTGCATGGTCGACTACTCGCAGCCTTGGGGCGCGCATACTGCCCCCGGCGTGTGGAACGGTGCGTTTTCCAACATGGAAACCGACATCAAAAGCGACAACTACGCGGCAACCTGCTCTTACAAAATGGATGCGGGCAAAGGGCAGCTTCGCTTCATCGGCGGTGTTTTTTATCAGAAGGTCTACGGCTTCAAGGAAGACTTGGTGTCACCGTTGGTACCCGACTTCGGGGGTACTGGTCGTGTCGATCTGACCAGCAACGGCTGGGGCTGGCGCGCCGGCATCGCCTACGAGATCCCCGACATCGCGCTGCGTGCGAGCCTCGTCTATAATTCGAAGGTCAAGCTCGACAACATCTCGGGCACGCTCGATCTGACGAATGTCGGCATGGGTACGATCCCGATCTACGGCTCGACGCAATACATGCCGGACGTGGTGGAATTGAAATTGCAATCGGGCGTCGCGCCAGGCTGGCTCGCTTTCGGTTCGATCAAGTGGGTCAACTGGAGCGTGTTGCAGAGTGTGCCGATCTGCCCTGTGGGTGTTCCCGCAGCGCTTTGCTTCACGAATTCTCCGGCAGAGGTGACCTCGCTTGACCTGATGTATCGCGACGGCTGGACGGTTTCAGGCGGCATCGGCCACAAGTTCAACGATCAGTGGAGCGCCGCTGGTCAGCTTTCCTGGGATCGCGGCACCTCGCATGGTTATGGTGCCCAGACCGATACCTGGACGTTGGGCGGCGGCGTCGCCTACACGCCGAAGCCGAATATCGAGGTTCGGCTGGCCGGTGCTATCGGCGTGATGACCAGCGGCCATTCCGGAATACTGATTGGCGAGAACGGCAAAGTCGTTGGGGCGGATGCCAGCTATGACTTCGGCAACGACTTAGTCACTGCGATTTCAGGCGGCATCAAGATCAAGTTCTAGACGTCGGCATTCCACGAAAAAAGGCCGGGCATCGCCCGGCCTTTTTTCGTTGTGCAATCAACGGTCTGGCCCGATTGGCCGATCCTATGTTGCCGATTCTCATCACAACCGGCGCCCTTCACGATTGTGACGTTTTGGCAACAGTTTATGAACAACCCCTGCTCTAGAAGTCTCGCCGAGGGAACTGCCTATTTCCCGCCATAAACCCGGAGCAACCCGGATAGGTCTCGGGATGCGTGCCAGGTTGGCGCGGCGATGGGACCGGCCGCGGGGTGTGCGGCAAGGACGAGTATGGACGCCAGGGTGATCTCCAAGGCCAAGCTGCCCAGCCGCTACGTGACCGAAGGTCCGGCGCGCGCACCGCATCGCTCGTACCTCTATGCAATGGGATTGTCGGCGGCCGAGATCGCGCAGCCGCTGGTCGGCGTCGCCAGCTGCTGGAACGAAGCGGCACCCTGCAACATCTCGCTGATGCGCCAGGCGCAGGTGGTCAAGAAGGGCGTGGCGGCCGCCAACGGCACGCCGCGCGAATTCTGTACCATCACCGTCACCGACGGCATCGCCATGGGCCACCAGGGCATGAAGTCATCGCTGGTGTCGCGCGAGGTCATCGCCGATTCGGTCGAACTCACTATGCGCGGCCATTGCTACGACGCGCTGGTCGGGCTTGCCGGCTGCGACAAGTCGCTGCCCGGCATGATGATGGCGATGATGCGGCTCAACGTGCCGTCGATCTTCATCTATGGCGGCTCGATCCTGCCCGGCAGCTATCGCGGCCGCCAGATCACCGTGCAGGACGTGTTCGAGGCGGTCGGCCAGCATTCGGTCGGCACGATCGGCGATGACGAGCTGCTCGAGATCGAGCAGGCGGCCTGTCCGTCGGCGGGTTCCTGCGGCGCCCAGTTCACCGCCAACACGATGGCGACCGTCGCCGAGGCGATCGGCCTTGCCTTGCCCTATTCCTGCGGCGCGCCGGCGCCCTACGAAATGCGCGATCGCTTCAATTTCGCTTCCGGCGAAAAGGTGATGGAGCTGATCGCCAAGAACATCCGGCCGCGCGACATCGTCACCCGCAAGGCGCTGGAGAATGCGGCGACCGTCGTGTCGGCCACCGGCGGCTCGACCAACGCGGCGCTGCACCTGCCGGCGATCGCGCATGAGGCCGGCATAAAATTCGACCTTTTCGACGTGGCGGCGATCTTCGAGAAGACGCCCTACATCGCCGATCTCAAGCCCGGCGGCAAATATGTCGCCAAGGACATGTTCGAGGCCGGCGGCATTCCGCTCCTGATGAAGACACTGCTCGACCACGGCTATCTGCACGGCGACTGCATGACGGTCACCGGCCGCACTTTGGCCGAAAATATGGAGCACGTTGCCTGGAATGACAGCCAGGATGTGGTCCGTCCCGCCGATCGGCCAATCACCAAGAGGGGCGGCGTCGTGGGCTTGAAGGGCAACCTTGCCCCCGAAGGCGCGATCGTGAAGGTCGCCGGCATGTCGGAACTGAAATTCTCAGGCCCGGCGCGCTGCTTCGATTCGGAAGAGGAGTGTTTCGAAGCGGTCACGCAGCGCAATTACCGCGAAGGCGAGGTTCTCGTCATCCGCTATGAAGGCCCGCGCGGCGGGCCGGGCATGCGCGAGATGCTGTCGACGACGGCAGCGCTCTACGGCCAGGGCATGGGCGGCAAGGTGGCGTTGATCACCGACGGGCGCTTCTCAGGCGCCACACGCGGCTTCTGCATCGGCCATGTCGGGCCGGAGGCGGCGGTCGGCGGACCGATCGGGCTCATCAAGGATGGCGACGTGATCTCGATCGACGCCGTGAAAGGTACGATCGAGGTGGCGCTCTCTGATGCGGAACTCGCGGCACGGGCAAAGGAATGGAAGGCGCGCAAGACCGACTATCAGTCCGGCGCGATCTGGAAATATGCGCAGACCGTAGGGTCGGCTCGCGACGGCGCGGTCACCCATCCGGGCGGTGCGAAAGAAACACACTGCTATGCGGACATTTGAGGTGTTGAGGTCGTCGGTCTTTTCGGCACTGGTCGCGGTAGCGACCTTGGGCGCCGTCGGGCAGGCCATGGCCTTCGACGACAAGGTGTTCGACGACAAGACCGGGGTGAAGCCGCAGTCGAGCCCGTGGGCCGTGTTCCAGTTCGGCTTCTCCGCCTACAAGAATGGCCACAAGGACCAGGCGGTCGAGGCCTATAAATATGCCGCCGAGAACGGCCAGATCGGCGCCACCTGGAAGCTTGCGCGCATGTATGCCGAAGGCGACGGCGTGGCGCGCGACGATTATGCGGCCTTCAAGTTCTTCTCGGAGATCGTCGACCAGGACGTCGAGCCCGGCTCGCCGGAGGAAAGCTATGTTTCGGACGCCCTTGTCGCGCTCGGCGACTACCTGCGCAAAGGCATCCCGGGCAGCCCGGTCGAGGAAAACGAGGTCGCGGCGCAGGAATACTACATGCGCGCCGCCGCCAACTACCGTAATCCGAACGCCCAGTTCGAGATCGGCCAGATGTTCCTCAAGGGCGAGGGCGGCGTGAAGGCCAGCGTCAAGCAGGCCGGGCGCTGGCTGCAGCTGGCGGCTGAAAAAGGCCATGCCGGCGCGCAGGCGACGCTTGGCAATCTTTTGTTCCAGAGCGGCAAGGTCGTGCGCGGCCTGGCGATGATGACGGCCGCACTCGAGCGTGCTCCGCCCGCCGATCAGCCCTGGATACGCAGCATGCAGGAAGAGGCCTTCGCCGCCGCCGGCGAAGCCGACCGCCGCACGGCGATTTCGCTGGCCGACGACATCCTGACCAAGGGCAACAACGGCGACCAGTAAGCGGGCCAGATCTCCCCCTCAAGAGGAAGATCAGCAGCTCTTCAGTTCTCGGTCGGCTCCGTCGGCACCAGGCTGGGCGCCGGCGTCGAGATCGAGGTAGGATGCAATTTCGGCGCCTGGCTCTCGCCTGGGCACTCATCCTTGACCTTCGTCCAGGACGTGTTGTTGAGGACCATGTCGCAGCGCGCGAGGTGACTTTCGCCGGCGACGGTCAGGCAGGCCGTCTCACCGACCTTGAAGGATTTGCCGTTGGCAAGGCATGCCTGCGCGGCCGCCACCGACGCCGGCGCGGCAAACGCCAGCGCAAGGCCGGTCAGGCAAAGGACAAATCGGACAGCCATCGAACCCCCGCAACAATGCGCATCAAACGCGCAATTTGTGGCGATATCAGGGTCTTACGAAAGTCGCCTGCAGCTGGTGCTTTCAGGCCGGCTGCAAGTCGAGATCGATCGCCACCGGCACATGGTCGGAGGGTTTTTCCCAAGCGCGCACATGTTTTTCGACCGAGGCCGAGGAAAAGCGGTTGGCGGCTTCGGGCGACAGCAAGAGGTGGTCGATGCGGATGCCGTTGTTCTTCTGCCAGGCACCGGCCTGATAGTCCCAGAAGGTGTAGACATCGGGCGAGTCGGTCACGGCGCGCACGGCCTCGGTGAAGCCGAGATTCTTCAGACGGCGGAAGGCCTGCCTCGTCTGCGGCTGGAACAGCGCGTCGTTCCGCCAGTTTTCGGGGAACCTGGCGTCGGCAGGCTCGGGGATGACATTGTAGTCGCCGGCCAGCACCAGCGCTTCCTCGAGCCTCAGCCGCTCTTCCGCCCAGCGCTCCAGCCGCGTCATCCACGACAGCTTGTAGGAAAACTTCCGCTCGTCATCGATCGGATTGCCGTTCGGCAGATAGAGCGAGGCGACGCGCAAGGCGCCTTTGTCGGTCGAGAAGACGCCTTCGATGAAGCGCGCATGGTCGTCGGCATCGTCTCCGGCCAGACCGCGATTGACCTCGTCGAAGGGGAGCTTCGACAGGAGGGCGACGCCGTTGAAGCTCTTCTGGCCGTTGGTCTCGACATTGTAGCCGAGCGCCTCGATCTCGGCGCGCGGGAACTGATCGTCGAGGGTCTTGATCTCCTGCAGGCAGACGATGTCCGGCGCGCTCTCGGTCAGCCAGTGGGTGAGGTTGCCGATGCGGGCGCGGACGCCGTTAATGTTCCAGGTGACGATCTTCATGCGGACCTCAATCTTCTTCCGGCGCAAGGCGCTCGACGAGGCCAATCGTATTGCCTGCGGGGTCCTTTAGAAAGGCCATCCATTCGCTTTCCCCCGCCGGACCGAAGCGGCCTTCGGTGTCGCGGTGCACGAGCGTGGGCGGTGCGGTGAAAGGGATACCGGCGGCTTTCGCCTCGGCGTGGAAGGCCTCGAGACCGGCAATGTCGAGATAGACGGTGCCCGGCGGAATACCGTCGGTGAAGAGCAGCCGCACATCGCCGGCCATGATGAAAGCGATGCTCGGCGGATCGTAGCGCGCATGCACGCTCATGCCGAGCACGCCCTGCCAGAAGGCCAGCGTCGCATCGAGATCGCGCCCGGCCGACAGCGCGACCTGGCGGACCGCGCCGATCGCGGGCATCGGAATTCGTCAGACGGAGAAGCTGGTGCCGCAGCCGCAGGAGGCGACGGCGTTGGGGTTCCTGATCTGGAAGGACTGGCCCATCAGGTCGTCGACGAAGTCGATCACCGAGCCGCCCATATAGACCAACGAGAGATCGTCGATCAGGATCGTCGCGCCATCCTTCTCGATGGCGACGTCGTCGTCGTTGCGACTGTCGACCAGATCGAACTTGTAGGAAAAGCCCGAGCAGCCGCCGCCTTCGACGGAAACGCGCAGCGCCGTCTTGCCCGGCTCGCCGGACAGGATCCTGGCGATCCGCTTCGCGGCCGCTTCGGTCATCTCGACCTTCATGGCAGTCTTGGCATCCGCGCCCATCGGCGTCACCTTGCTTTCGGTTTCCCATGATAGGTATGAAGCGGGCGCGGGCAAGTCAACTGGTGGGTGAATGGGCAAGGATGCTCTCGGCGATATCGGATTTGGCTACCGGCCGCGCGCCGTCTATGCGAGCGATCCGGCGCGCTCGCGCGGCCGGCTGTTCGACGAACCGGAAAGCCCGACCCGCACGCCGTTCCAGCGTGACCGCGACCGCATCATCCACTCCACCGCCTTCCGCCGGCTGAAGCACAAGACACAGGTGTTCGTCGCGCATGAGGGCGACCACTATCGCACCAGGCTGACGCATTCGATCGAGGTGGCGCAGATCGCGAGAGCCCTGGCGCGGGCGCTGCGCGGCGACGAGGATCTCGCCGAAGCCGTCGCCCTGGTGCACGATTTCGGCCACACGCCGTTCGGCCATACGGGCGAGGAGGCGCTGAACGAGAAGATGGCCGCCTGGGGCGGTTTCGACCACAATGCGCAGTCGCTGCGCATCGTCACCAGGCTCGAGCGGCGCTATGCCGATTTCGACGGGCTGAACCTTACCTGGGAGACGCTGGAGGGATTGGTCAAGCATAATGGGCCGCTCACCGATGCAAACGGGAAGGGACTGAAAGGCCCGGTGCCGCAGGCGATCCGCGACTATTCCGAACTGCACGACCTCGAGCTCGATCGCTTCGCCGGCATCGAGGCGCAGTGCGCCGCGATCGCCGACGACATCGCCTACAACACGCATGACATAGACGACGGCCTGCGCTCCGGCTTCCTGACGCTTGAAATGCTCGATGACGTCGGCCTGCCGGGCTCGATCCTGATGGGCGTGCGCGCCCGCTATCCGCAGCTAGACGACGTTCGCACCGGCCACGAGCTGATGCGCCGGCAGATCACGTTGATGGTGGAGGATGTCATTGCTTCCACTGCAGCCAATATCGAGCGCCTCAAGCCGGGCAGCGCCGATGCGGTGCGGGCGGCGGGCGAGACGATGGTGACCTTCTCGGCCGATATGGCCGCGGCCGAAAAGGAACTGAAGGCCTTCCTCTACAAGCATCTCTACCGGCATTCCGAAGTGATGCGCGTGCGGACGGACGCCGAACAGATCGTCCGCGATCTGTTCGAGGCCTATTTCGCCGACCCGCGCGCCATGCCCGACGGATGGCGCGAAGGGCTCGACAGGGCACAGGATCGCATCAAGGCACGCAGCGTCGCCGATTTCCTGGCCGGCATGACCGACACCTATGCGCTCAAGGAGCATAGGCGCCTGTTTGACCACACGCCCGATTTGAGCTAGGGCGAGCCACGATTTTTGCCGGCCAAGCAGCCGGTCGCCTCTTAAAGCCCAGAGCACACCCGATGAATATCTTCGCCGATTTCAACGCGCGGATCGTAAAAGCTGTCGAAGCTCTTGATCTGAAAGACAAGGATGGCGCGTCGCCGGATCTGTCGCGCATCGCGGTCGAGCCGCCGCGCGATGCGAGCCATGGCGATCTCGCCACCAATGCGGCGATGGTGCTGGCGAAGCCCACCGGCCAGAACCCGCGCGTGCTGGCGGAAAAGCTGGCCGAGGCCCTGCGCGCCGATGCCGACATCGCATCGGCCGACATCGCCGGCCCGGGCTTCGTCAATCTCAGGCTGAAGGACGGGTTCTGGCAGGCGCATCTCGCGGTGCTGCTCGGCGAGGGGCGCAATTATGGCCGCTCGAAGATCGGCGGCGGCCGCAAGGCCAATGTCGAGTATGTCTCTGCCAATCCCACCGGCCCGATGCATGTCGGGCATTGCCGTGGCGCCGTCGTCGGCGACACTTTGGCCAATCTGATGGCCTTCGCCGGCTACGACGTGACCAAGGAATACGTCATCAACGACGCCGGCTCGCAGATCGACGTGCTTGGGCGCTCGGCGATGCTGCGTTATCGCGAGGCGCTTGGCGAAAACATCGGCGAAATCCCGGCCGGTCTCTATCCCGGCGACTATCTGGTCCCTGTCGGCCAGGCGCTGGCCGAGGAGTTCGGCCTCGGACTGCTGGAGATGCCGGAAGAGGAAGCGCTGGCGATCGTCAAGGACCGCACGGTCGACGCGATGATGGCGATGATCCGCGAGGATCTGGCGCTGCTCAACGTGCATCACGACGTGTTCTTCTCCGAGCGCACGCTGCATGCCGACAACGCCAAGAAGATCCGGGCGGCGATCGCCGACCTGACGCTCAAAGGGCATATCTACAAGGGCAAGCTGCCGCCGCCCAAGGGCGAGAAGCCGGACGATTGGGAAGACCGCGAGCAGACGCTGTTCCGCTCGACCGCCGTCGGTGACGACATGGACCGAGCTCTGGTGAAGTCGGACGGCTCGTTCACCTATTTCGCGGCCGACGTCGCCTATCTCAAGGACAAGGTCGAGCGCGGCTTCGTCGATCTGATCTATGTGCTCGGCGCCGACCATGGCGGCTACGTCAAGCGGCTGGAGGCGCTGGCGCGCGCGGTCGCCGGCGACACGGTGAAGCTCACGGTGCTGCTCTGCCAACTGGTGAAGCTGTTCCGCGACGGCGAACCGGTCAGGATGTCGAAACGGTCGGGCGATTTCGTCACGCTGCGCGACGTGGTGGAAGAGGTCGGCCGCGACCCGATCCGCTTCATGATGCTCTACCGGAAGAACGATGCGCCGCTCGATTTCGACTTCGCCAAGGTCACCGAGCAGTCCAAGGACAATCCGGTGTTCTACGTGCAGTACGCCTCGGCGCGCTGCCACTCTGTGTTCCGCCAGGCGAGCGAGCAACTGGGCGAGGCGAATTTCGACCGAAACCGGCTCGTGGCCTCCGTCGCGTCGCTGACGGATGAGGGCGAAATCGGCCTGATCCGGAAGCTGGCTGAATATCCACGGCTAATCGAATCCGCGGCACTTGCATTGGAGCCGCACCGGCTGGCATTCTACCTTTACGATCTGGCTTCCAGCTTCCACGCACACTGGAATCGGGGCACCGACAACCCAGACTTACGTTTTGTTAAGGTTAACGATCCACAATTGACGTATGCCAGACTAGGGCTGGTGCAGGCTGTTTCGGATGTTTTGACCTCCGGCCTGACGCTGATAGGAGCTGATGCGCCTACCGAAATGCGTTAGGTTTGACTAAAAAACCTGTCACCTTTTGCCCACATTGCGCTGGTAGGGCCAACCCTGCGCGACGTCCATGGCGTCCGACTGTGTGCGAGTTTGGGAACAATAATGGCAGACAGAACCCAGCTGAAAGTAGCCGAAAACAACCACATCGCTGACGACGATCCGTTCGCGGAACTGACCCGGATCATGGGTTTCGACCCGCGTCAGCCGGTCAGGCCGCAGACGCCGGCGGTCGCGAAGGCTGCGCCGGCAAACCAGGCTGCGGAAGACACAGATTTCGACATCGACCTCGAAAAGGAGCTGATGGGCGAATTCGACGTTGCCGAGGAAAGCGCGCCGGTCGCGCAACAGGCGGTCCAGCACGAGCCGGCTTACGACGCCGCCACCGCCGCTCTCACCGACGACGAGCTTGCCGCTTCTTTCGAGCAGGACTTCGTCTTTGACGACGCGGCCGATCACGCCCACTTTGCCGCGCCCCGCGCGCCGGAGCCTGCCGCCCACATTGACTTCGACGATGATTTCGACAAGGCGGTCGCGGGCTCCTTGGAAGTCTCGCCTCTTGAGGACGAAGTCTCGCCTCTTGAGGACGAGGTTTCGCCTCTTGAGGAAGATCTTTCCATCGACCAGGAAATGGCAGCCTCGCTGGATGACGGCTTCCGGTCCGGCCATCACGAGGCCGATGCGGGCCACGGCGCCACCGCGGCAGTCGAGCCTGCGGCCGAGGCGGCATTCGATGCCGATTTCGACAACGCGGTCCAGATGTCGCTCGAGGACGAGCTGGCGTTCGATGACCGCGAGATCGAGCAGACCGGGTCCGCTGACGTTCAACCGGTCGAAGCTCACGCCGCCGACCAGCCGATCGCCGCTGAGGATTTCGACAGCCAATTCGATCAGGCGCAGTTTGATCAGGAAATGGCCGATGTCGACACGGATTTCGATCAGCCGCACGACCTGACCCTGGAACGGGAATTGTCGGTCGAGAACGAGCAGCCACAGGCTGTCGATGACGAGCAGCCGCAGGCTGTCTCGAACGAGCAGCCGCAGGCTGTCGAAGCACCTGTGGAGACAGCGCGTTTCGCCGCCGATCCCGAGCCCGTTGCCGATATCGAGCCCGTTGCCGATCACGAAGCAGCGGCGGAACAGGTCATCGAAGACGATTTCGAGCTCAGCTTCCGTGACGCCCTTGCCGAGGAGCCGGAAGTCCCCGCCACTAATCCTGAACCGGTCGCCGATCACCAGACCGCAACCGATCAGGCCTTCGAAGACGACTTCGAACTCAACTTCGGTGACGCTCTTGCCGAGGAGCCGGAAGTTTCCGCAGTCGGGCCCGTCGCGGCTGAGCCGTCATTCGAGGATCCTGCTCCGGCCGTCGCGGCCCTGGTTCCGCCGGTCGCCGCAGTCGAACCGGCCAAGCCGGTTGCCGCCTCTGCCGAGCGAAGCCTGGAAGACGAGCTCAATGCGCTGCTCGGCGCCATGACCGCGCGGCCTATCCCGGTTGCGCCTGTTCCGGCCGCCCCCGCTCCAGTCGTCAAGGAACCCGCTCCGGCACCGCAACCGGCCAGCCACGCCGGCCCGCAGGCTGCCGTCGCCGACGATCTCGACTGGGACCTCGATGAGCACGAGCCGGCGCGCGACGAGCAGACCGCCCGGCCTGCCGATCTCGATGGGCTGCTCGCCGGCGAACTCGACCAGCAGGGCTTCGAAGACACGGCGGTCGAACAGAATGCCGAGCCGAGCATCGATTTCGACGACGAGGCATTCGATGCCGCCTTCGCCAAGGGCATAGAGCAGGACGCGCCGGTCGCGCCCGCCGAGCCGGACCGGTCGTGGAGCCGCGTGACGCCGGTCGCCGCGCCGGCGCAAGCGTCGTTCGCGCCGCAACCGCAGACGGCTTCATCGCCGCAGATCGCGGCTCCCGCCTATCGCGACGAGCCGGTGAAAGACTATTTCGCCTACGCCAAACCCGCTTCGTCGCCGCAGATGGCAGCGCCTGCCTATCGCGACGAGCCGGCGAAGGACTACACCGCTTACGCCAAGCCAGCCTCGGCGCCGCAGCCTCGCCATCAGGAGGAAATGCCCGATGTCGAGACCGTCGACGTGCCGGAGCGCGTCGTGGCGCTGGCCGACGATCTCGATATCCCGGAACTCAGCTTCGAGGAAGATCAGCCGGCGGCACCCGCCTATGATGATCTCGATGCCGAGTTTGCGGGCCTGCTCAACGAGATGAACGCGACCGAGATCGCAGCGGCTCCGGTGCAGAGCCGGGGTTATGACGACGATTCCTACAATACCGGATTCAAGGCCGGCTACGATCGTCGCGAGTTGCGTGCGGAGACGACCGCCGCTCCGGCGGCTGCGTCCCATGCCGCGGCCGCGAGCGAGTTCGATGCCGATGATTTGCCCGGCAGCCGTCCGGTTTCGCAGGCTGACGACTTTGCAGTCGACGAGCTCGACTACGATCCCGAGCTCGATGAGGCTATGACCGTGCCGGGCTTTGCCGAGCGCGAAGCCGCAAAGCCGCGCAGCCGCGGCTTCATGGTCGCCGCGCTCGTCGGTGCCGCGGTGATTGCCGGCGGTCTCGGTGCTCTTGCCTTCTCCTTCGGCGGCAAGGGCGGCGGCGAGGCGCCCGTGATCGTCAAGGCCGACAATTCGCCGATCAAGGTCAAGCCGGACAATCCGGGTGGCGCCGTGGTGCCGAACCAGGACAACAAGGTCTATGACGCCGTGGCCAAGGGTGGTGCGGCCAAGCCCGCCGAGCCGGTGCAGCAGAAACTGGTGACAAACGTCGAGGAGCCGATCGACGTGGCGTCCAAGGAGCCGCCGCAGAGCCGGATCGTCGACCTTTCGCCTGATGACACCGATGCAGCGCCGGGCACGGACGCAGCGGGCAATGCGAACGCGGCTGCGCCGGCTCCGCAGGTGGTTGCACCGGCTCCGGACGCAGTTGCGCCGGCTCCGGACGCAGTTGCGCCGGCTCCGGACGCAGTTGCGCCGGCTCCGAACACAGTGACGCCAGTTGGTGCGCAAGCGGATGCGCCCAAGAGCGCCCAGCCGGCTGCTCCGGCGCCGAAGTCGGAGGACCGCATCGCGCAGGTGCTGCAGGAGGCCGACAAAGGGACCAGCAACGATGTCGTCGCCGTTGCGCCGCGCAAGGTCAAGACCATGATGGTGAAGCCTGATGGCTCGCTGGTTCCGCACGAGGATCCGGCTCCCGTCGCGCCGAAAGTCGCGGCGACCGAACCAGCCGATCCGGTGCCGCAGCGCGTGGCTCCGGCAGGGCAGGGCGACGCCCAGCCTACGGGAACCGTCACGCCGGCGACCGATCAGACAGCCGATCAGGTCGATTCCGGTCAGGACGAGACCGCCAAGCCGGCGAAACCCGCTGCCGCGCCGAAGGCCGAGGCCAAGGCTCAGTCGACCAACACGCCGGCGAAGGTGCCGGTGGCGCCGCCGCGCCCGTCCGACCAGCCGGTCGACATTGTCGGCGAGGTCAAGCCCGACAAGGTCGCCTCCATCGATCCTGCTGCTGCAGGCGGTGGCTCGTGGTCGATGCAGGTCGCCTCGCAGCCGACGGTTGAAAGCGCCCAGTCGACCTATCAGGACCTGCAGCGCCGCTACGGCAGCGTGCTTTCCGGGCACAAGGCCAACATCGTCAAGGCGGAGATCGCTGGCAAGGGCACGTTCTACCGCGTCCGCGTTCCGGCGCAGTCACGCAATGACGCGATCAACCTGTGCACCAGCTACAAGGCGGCCGGCGGTACCTGCTTCGTCTCACGCTGACCGTTCGAACATCTCAAAGCCGGCGCCGCCGCAAGGTCGCGCCGGCCTTTCGTTGTGGACGGCTCACGGCTTGCGGGCGCCGTCAGGCAGGGGTGATTCCCTTTGCTTGGCCAAAGCTTTAAGGTTTCATTCATGACCGAATCAAAATCCATGATCCTCGGCTGCGCCGGGAAATCCCTCACTGAAGAGGAAATCCGCTTCTATCGCGATGAACGGCCATGGGGCTTCATCCTGTTTGCCCGCAACATCGGTGAGACTGGGCAGATCCGCGACCTGGTCGCCTCGATGCGCGACTGCGTCGGGCGTCCGGATGCCCCGGTCTTCATCGACCAGGAAGGCGGCCGGGTGCAGAGGCTGCGTCCGCCGCTGGCGCCCAATTATCCCGCCGGCGGCGCGCTCGGCGCCCTTTGGCGCGACGACCGCGAGGCCGGCCGCCGCGCCGCTTGGCTCTTGGCGCGGCTGCATGCCTTCGATCTGCTGCGCCACGGGATCACTGCCGATTGCCTGCCGGTGCTCGATGTGCCGGTCGAAGGTGCCTCCGACGTCATCGGCGCGCGTGCCTATGGCAGGGAGCCCGAGGCCGTGATCGAGCTTGGCCGGGCTTCGGCCGAAGGCTTGATGTCGGGCGGCGTCCTGCCGGTCATGAAGCATATTCCCGGCCACGGCCGTGCCTTCGCCGATACGCATTTCGCGCTGCCGACGGTCGATACGCCGCTTGCCGAATTGCGGGGACATGATTTCGCCCCGTTCAAGGCGCTCAACCATCTGCCGATGGCGATGACGGCGCATGTCGTCTACAGCGCCGTCGACCCGGACAATCCGGCAACGACCTCGGCCAAGGTCGTCAACGAGGTGATCCGCGGCGAGATCGGCTTCGACGGGCTCTTGATGAGCGACGACACGTCGATGAAGGCACTTTCTGGGGATTTCCCGACAAAGGCGGCCGCGATCCTTGCGGCCGGCGTCGATCTCGTCCTTCACTGCAACGGCGTTTTCGAGGAAATGTCAGGGATCGCGTCGCGCACGACGGCGCTCGAGGGCAAGTCCCTGGCGAGAGCGGAGCGGGCGCTGACCTATATCAAGAGCCGCGACGTCGCCGACGAAACCGCGATACGCGCGGAATTCGCCACCTATTTCGAAGCGGTGGCCTGAACCGAAGGAAAGAAAGGCAAGTGGCGGAGACATTGGACAGCAAGGCCGCGAAGGCCGCACCGATGGACCGTCTGTGGGCCGAGAACGACGATTCACGTCTGACCGGCGATCCTTCTCTGGTGGTCGACGTGGCCGGCTTCGAGGGCCCACTCGATCTTCTGCTGCATCTTGCCCGCAACCAGAAGGTCGATCTGGCACGCATTTCCATCCTGGCGTTGGCCGAGCAGTATCTGGCCTTCATCGAGAAGGTGAGGGTGCTCAGACTGGAGCTCGCCGCCGACTACCTGGTGATGGCGGCATGGCTCGCCTTCCTCAAGTCGAAGCTCTTGATCCCGAAACAGCCGGGCGAAGAGGGTGAGAGCGGCGAGGAACTGGCGGCGGTGCTGCAGTTCCGGCTGAAGCGGCTGGAAGCGATGCGCGATGCCGCCGCGAGGCTGGTCAACCGCAACCGGCTCGGTCGCGACGTCTTCGCGCGCGGCATGCCGGAAATGGTGATCATCGAGAAGCGCAACGCCTATTCGGCCTCGCTCTACGATCTTCTGACCGCCTATGCGCAGCAGCGCCAGCGGCAGGCGATCAACAACGTGACGATCGCCCGGCGCGCCGTCTGGTCCTTGAAGGACGCGCGCGAAGTGCTGGCGCGGCTGGTCGGGACGGTCGGCGACTGGACGGCGCTCGACAGCTTCCTGATCCAATATCTGGCGGCGCCGGAGGAGAGGCGCACGGCGGTCGCCAGTTCCTTTGCCGCGACGCTCGAAATGGTGCGCGAAGGCAAACTGGAAGTGCGGCAGGATCAGGTTTTCGCGCCGATCTATCTGCGCGGCCGCGCACAAGGGGTCAAGGCAGTCGAGGTGGCATCATGAGCGAGCGCGCCAACGCTTCGGTCATTCCGTTCAAGGTCGAGGACGAGCCGGAAGACGAGATGGCCGAACAGGGTTCTATCGAGAACCCCGCCGAGCGGCTGCAGTTGTCGGAAGCCGTCCGCATGGCCGAGGCGATCATCTTCGCCAGCGCCGAGCCGGTCAGCGAAAGGCAATTGGCGGCGCGCCTGCCCGAGGGCGTCAACATAGCGGCGGCAATGGCCGATCTCCAGGAAATCTATGCCAAGCGCGGGGTGAACCTGGTGCGGGTCGGCGACGCCTGGGCATTCCGGACCGCCGGCGATCTCGCCTTCCTGATGAGCAGGGACTCGGTCCAGCAGAGAAAACTTTCGCGCGCGGCGCTCGAGGTGCTGGCGATCATCGCCTACCACCAGCCGGTCACCCGCGCCGAGATCGAGGACATCAGGGGCGTCGAGACCTCCAAGGGCACGCTGGACACGCTGCTGGAAACGGAGTGGGTCAGGATGCGTGGCCGTCGCCGCACGCCCGGCCGCCCTGTTACCTATGGCACCACCGATGCCTTCCTCGACCATTTCGCACTGGAGGAAATCCGCGACCTGCCCGGCATGGAAGAGTTGAAGGGCGCCGGGCTCCTGTCGACGCGCATGCCCTCCAATTTCTCGATCCCGATGCCGCCGGCCGATCCGGAGGCGCTTGCCGAGGACGAGGATGCCCTGACGGATATCGACCTCGAGGAGCTTGGGCTGCTCACGCCGCGCGTCACCGAAGAGTGAGCGCAAAACCGGCCGCGAATGGTCTATGGGGGAAAGCCTGCGCGGATTCGTAGCAAGGCGCTCACGCCGAAAATGCGTGACATCGGCTAGCCATTTTATCAACTTCATTGCGGTTGTGTTTGAATCCCTGAGCGAAAACGCATAGATCATCGCCGAGGGAAAACATTCGAGAGAGATTGTTATGGGTTCACTATCGATATGGCACTGGCTGATCGTTCTGGTCATCGTGCTGCTGCTGTTCGGCCGCGGCAAGCTGCCGGAGCTGATGGGCGACATGGCCAAGGGCATCAAGAGCTTCAAGAAGGGCATGGCTGACGACGATGCCGACGACAAGCGTACCGTCGAGCATCGTGCCGACGAGACCGTTTCGCCGGGCAAGGAAAAGGTCAGCAAGAGCTGAGCCCCAGGCTCTCGTTGGAACAGCTCTCGTTGGAATAGATCGCCATGTTCGAAGTCGGTTGGAGCGAACTGCTGGTGATCGCGGTCGTCATGATCGTGGTCGTCGGGCCGAAGGATTTGCCCAACATGCTGCGCACTTTCGGCCGCACAGCGGCCAAACTGCGCGCCATGGCGGCCGATTTCCAGAAGCAGTTCAACGACGCCTTAAAGGAGGCCGAACTCGACGACGTCAAGAGTTCGGTCGACAGTCTTCGCGGCCTCAATCCGATGACCGAAATCCGCAAGCAGCTCAATCCGTTCGAGCAGGCGGCCGCTGATGTGCGGGCGGGCGTCGATACGATGATGAAGCCCAAGTCGGCCGATGCGGCGGCATCGACGCCGCAAGCGGCCGAGCCGCTCAAAAACGGCGCAACCGAAATGCCTGGCGTCAACGGGACTGAAGCGGCTGCGGCCGCGCCGATCTTTCCGGCAATGACCGACGCGGCCGTGACCGCGCCGATTGTCGCGACGGCTACGCCCGCCCAGCCGTTGAAAAAGGCGGCGGCGCCGAAGGCGAAGGCGGCCGGTGCCGCGACGAAGGCAGCATCGACCAAGGCTCCCGCGGCGAAGATCCCGACAAAATCCGCGCCGGCTTCGGCAAAGGCGGTAGCGCCCGCCAAGAAGATGGCGCCCAAGGCTGAAGCCAAACCCACTGCGGCGAAGAAGCCGGCTGCAAAGAAGGTCGCCGACACCAAGAAGACGGCGGGAGCCGCCAAGTGAGCGTTTCGGATCAGGAAAGAGACGAGATCGAGAAATCGTCGGCACCGCTGATCGAGCACCTCATCGAGCTGCGCCGGCGGCTGATCTGGTCGCTGGGCGGCTTCTTCATCGCGTTTCTCGTCTGCTTCTTCTTCGCCAAGCGCCTGTTCAACCTTCTGGTCATCCCGTTCAAATGGGCGACGCAATGGGCCGGGCTCGACCCGCACAAGGTCGAGCTGATCTACACGGCGCCGCAGGAGTTCTTCTTCACTCAGGTGAAGCTTGCCATGTTCGGCGGCATGGTCATCGCCTTCCCGCTGATCGCCACGCAGATATACAAGTTCATCGCGCCAGGCCTCTACAAGAACGAGCGCAGCGCCTTCCTGCCGTTCCTGATCGCGTCGCCCATCCTGTTCCTGATGGGAGCCTCGCTGGTCTATTTCTTCTTCACGCCGATGGTGATGTGGTTCTTCCTCGCCATGCAGCAGGTCGGCACCAACGACCAGGTGCAGATATCGCTGCTGCCGAAGGTATCGGAATATCTCAGCCTGATCATGACGCTGATCTTCTCCTTCGGCCTAGTGTTCCAACTGCCGGTGGTGACCAGCCTTTTGACGCGCGTCGGACTCTTGTCCTCGCGGGCACTGGCCGAGAAGCGCAAATGGGCGATCGTCATCGCCTTCGTCGTCGCCGCGGTGCTGACCCCGCCCGACCCGATGAGCCAGATCGGCCTCGCCCTTCCGACCATCGTGCTCTACGAGGTCGCCATCTTCTCCTCGCGCATGATCGAGCGCAGCCAGGAGCGTGACCGCCTGGCACGCGAGCGGCGGGAGAGCGGCGGCACGGTTGCCGACAAGGCGCCGGACACCTCGTCAAGCTGAGACGACGCGGCGTCGGGGCCGGAAAATAGCGGCCTCTTCGGCATGCCAGCTTGCATCGATGACGGATGCGGTTTACGCCCTCGAACCTTAGTTTGAGGACGGATCAATCATGCTTGACATCAAATGGATTCGCGAAAATCCAATCGCTCTTGTCGATGCGCTGGTGAAGCGCTCGTGGTCGGCAGGCGAGGCGCAGTCCACCGTCGATGAGCTGATCGCCAGGGATGAGGCGCGGCGCGCGCATCTCAGCGAACTGCAGGTCAAGCAGGAGCGCCGTAACGCCGCCTCGAAGGAGATCGGCAACGCCATGCGTTCGGGCGACGCTGCGTTGGCGGAAAAGCTCAAGGGCGAAGTCAGCGATATCAAGGCCTTCATCCAGAACGGCGAGGCGCGCGAGCGCGAGCTCGACAAGGCGCTGAACGACGCTCTCGCGGTGTTGCCCAATGTTCCGCTCGATGACGTGCCGGTCGGCAAGGACGAGCACGACAACGTCGTCAAGCGCATCGTCGGCGAGGTGCCGACGCGCCCGAACTGGGTGAAGGAGCATTTCGAAATCGGCGAAGCGCTCGGCATGATGGATTTCGAGCGGGCGGCGAAACTGTCGGGATCGCGCTTCACGGTGCTGAAGAGCCAGCTCGCGCGCATGGAGCGGGCCATCGGCCAGTTCATGCTTGATCTCCACACGACCGAACATGGCTATGAAGAGATCCAGCCGCCTCTGATGGTGCGCGACGAGGTCCTGTTCGGCACCAACCAATTGCCGAAATTCGAGCTCGATCTGTTCTTCACGCCGCATGGCGACGGCCGCCTTGGCCTGATCCCAACCGCTGAGGTGCCGCTCACCAACCTCGTGCGCGAGGAGATCACGGCCCATGAAAAGCTGCCGCTGCGCTACACGGCGCTGACGCCGTGCTTCCGCTCGGAAGCGGGCTCCGCCGGCCGCGACACGCGCGGCATGCTGCGCCAGCACCAATTCTACAAGGTCGAGTTGGTCTCGATCACCGATCAGGAAAGCTCGCTCGCCGAGCATGAGCGCATGACGCAATGCGCCGAGGAAGTGCTGAAGCGCCTCGGCCTGCCGTTCCGCACGGTGACGCTCTGCACCGGCGACATGGGTTTTGGCGCGCGCAAGACCTATGACATCGAGGTCTGGCTGCCGGGCCAGAACGCCTATCGCGAAATCTCGTCCTGCTCGGTCTGCGGCGACTTCCAGGCGCGGCGCATGGATGCCCGCTACAAGGACAAGGACGGCAAGGGCAACCGCTTCGTCCACACCCTCAACGGTTCGGGCACCGCGGTCGGCCGCGCTCTTATTGCCGTCATGGAAAACTACCAGAATGAGGACGGCAGCGTAACCATTCCTGAAGTGCTGCGGCCTTACATGGGTGGCCTCGCCAAGATCGAATCGAAATGAGTCCATGCGCATCCTGCTGACCAACGATGACGGCATCCATGCCGAGGGGCTGGCGTCGCTCGAACGCATCGCCCGCACGCTCTCGGATGATGTCTGGGTGGTGGCGCCCGAGCAGGACCAGTCGGGCTATGCGCATTCGCTGTCGATCTCGGAGCCGCTGCGACTGAGGACGGTCGGCGAGAAGCATTACGCCGTGCGCGGCACGCCGACCGACTGCGTCATCATGGGCACGAAAAAGATCCTGCCAGGACCGCCCGACCTCATCCTGTCGGGCGTCAATTCCGGGGCCAACATCGCTGACGACGTCACCTATTCCGGCACCGTTGCCGGTGCCATGGAAGGCGCGCTGCTCGGCGTGCGCTCGATCGCGGTGAGCCAGGCCTATTCCTATGTCGGCGAGGACCGCGTCGTTCCTTACGAGACGACGGAGGCGCTGGCGCCGGCGCTGCTCAAGAAGCTGATCGCGACGCCGCTGCCGGACGGGGTTCTGCTCAATGTCAATTTCCCGAACTGCGCGCCCGACGAAATCGAGGGCACGGTCGTCACCTCGCAGGGCAAGCTGGTGCACAGCCTCTGGGTGGATGAGCGCCGCGACGGTCGCGGCCTGCCTTACTATTGGCTGCGCTTCGGCCGCGAGCCGGTCGAAGGCAAGAAGGGCACCGACCTCCATGCGTTGCGCAACCGGCTGGTGTCGGTGACGCCGCTGCAGCTCGACCTCACCGCCCATGAACTCCGCGACCAGCTGACCAAGGCCCTGTCATGACCATGGACGACCGCGAAGGTTTTGCCGCTTTCCTGCTCCGTCTGCGCGGCCGGGGCACGGCGCCGAAGGCGTTGATCGCCGCCTTCGAGGCGACGCCGCGGCGCGGTTTCCTGTCCGCGCAATTTCATTCGATCGCCTGGTCGGAGGGCATGCTGCCGATCGAATGCGGCGAAGCGATCGAGGGTGCGGACCTGCAGGCGGCGGTGATCGCGGCTTTAGCCATCGAGCCGGGCAACCGCGTGCTCGAGATCGGCACCGGGTCGGGATATACGGCTGCGGTGATGTCCAGGCTTGCCGCGCGCGTCGTGACCGTCGACCGCTACAAGACCTTGACCGAACAGGCAAAGCAGCGCTTCGAGGCGCTTGGCATCGGCAATGTCATCGCGCGCCAGGCGGACGCCTCCAATGGCTTGCCCAACGAAGGGCCGTTCGACCGTATCCTCGCCTGGGCGGCCTTCGACAGCCTGCCGCGCTTCCTGCTCGACCAATTGTCGAGCGGCGGCATCGTCATCGCGCCGATCGGCCCGGAAGAGGGCGAGCAGGTGCTGGCCAAGCTCACCAAGGTCGGCAGCCGTTTCGAGCGCGAGGACATCGGCATGGTCAGGCTGCAGCCGATCCTGCGCAGCGTCGCCGCGGTCATCTAGCGGGGTTGGATTCAGGTGAGGGCCGGCCTGCAAATGGCGGCTTCCTGCGCTTCCGGCCTTCGCCGGCGGAAGTATCCATAGCATAAGAGTGGCGTGGCAGTTACGCTCCGATCCGGCTCTCAGAGACGATCATTCCCGACTCGGCCTGACCTGAATCTCAGTCCGCCCCGAGGCACCCCAAAAAAGTTTTAAGAAAATTTTCGCCGGATTCTAATGGGTTAACCGGCCAGTAACATTAACGCGCTTTAATCAAGACCAGTTTGTACCGGGTCTGTGCGGGTTACTGCGATGCAATTCAATAGTTTGAAGGCAAACGGACGCAATCTGGCGCGCGGCTGCGCCGTCCTCATGATCGCCGGCGCGGCGGCCGGGTGCAGCTCGCAGGCCATGCGCTTCAATGGTGTCGACGACGTGTTCACCTCGTCCACCAACAACCAGCGCGCCATCATCAACAAGCAGGGTGTCGACCAGCCCTATCCGGGCGATACGGTCGCGCCGGCGCCGGTAGACGGCAGTCATACTCAGTCGGTGAGCCGCTCCAGCCTCGAGCCGGTGACCTCACAGCAGCTGCCGCCGCCCTCGGCGCCGGCAGCGCCCGCCAAGCCGATGCGTATCGCTTCAGCCCCGGCGCTGGCGCCAGCTCCCGCCGCGCCGCATCTCGACAAGGCGACTACCGGCACCATCGCGCCGGCCGCGAAGCCATTCAAGACCGCCGAGCCCGATGCCGTGCGCAACGCAAGTGCCGCGCCGCACGCCACCGAGATCGTGGTGAGGGAAGGCGAGACGATTTCCGGTCTCGCACGGCAATATCATGTGCCGGCCGATGCGATCATCAAGGTCAATGGGCTCGATGCCAACAAGGGCATCAGGACAGGCCAGAAGATCGTCATCCCCGCCTACGCCTATTCGAGCAAGGCCGGGCCGAAGGTTGCCGACGCCACCAAGCCCGTCACGCCGAAGCAGCCTGCCGGCGTGCCGGAGAAGGTTGCCGTTTTGCCGCAGCAGCCGAAGCTCAAGGATGGCAAGTCCGCCGCGCAGGTCGATGCATCGGCTGCCGCCAGCGGCTCGAAGAACGCCAAGCCCACGCCGCAGATGGCTGAGGCAAAGCCGGCGGGCGCCGGCGGCACCTACACCGTCCAGCAGGGCGATTCCCTGTCTTCCATCGCCCGGAAGACTGGTGTCAGCGCCACGGCGCTCAAGCAGGCCAACGGCATGAAGGACAGCCTCTTGAAGATCGGCCAGACGCTCAAGGTTCCGGCCGGCGGTACCGTTGCCGTCGCCGCCGCCAAGCCCGCCGCGACCAAGCCGGCCGTCGATCCGGTGACGACGGCGACCACGCCGGCGCCGGCAAAGACCACGCCATCAGAGACGCTCGCTTCCTACACGCCGCCGAAGAAGGACGCCAAGGTCATCCAGCAGGCCGAGGACGACGAAGCGGTGGCGCCGGATGCAACCGGCATCGGCAAGATGCGCTGGCCGGTGCGCGGCCGCGTCATCTCCGGCTTCGGCTCCGGCAAGGACGGCGTCGACATCGCGGTGCCGGAAGGAACGCCGATCAAGGCGGCCGAGAACGGTGTCGTCATCTATGCCGGCGACGGCCTCAAGGAGTTCGGCAACACGGTGCTGGTGCGCCATGAGAACGGCCTGGTCACCGTCTATGGCCATGCCAGCTCGATCGAGGTGCAGCGTGGCCAGAAGGTCAAGCGCGGCCAGGAGATCGCGCTGTCCGGGATGAGCGGCACGACGGACTCGCCGAAGCTGCACTTCGAGGTGCGCAAGAACTCCGCCCCCGTCGATCCGAGCGGCTATCTCGAATAGAACAAGAACAATTGCGGGCCGCCTGACCTCCAGTCCGGCCCGCCGTCTTCAGCCCGCTCCGCCAGGGGCGGGCTTTTTCAGTGCCGGCGACCAATCCTGGATCAATCCTTGAGCGGCCTGCCGAGGCGGCCGGCAAGATCCTGGGTGAACTGCCAGGCGACGCGGCCGGAGCGGCTGCCGCGCGTCGTCGCCCATTCCAGCGCTTCCGTGCGCAGCGTTTCGGGATCGATTGTCAGGTCGTGGTAACGGACATAGCCGTCGATCATATCGAGATACTCATCCTGCGAGCATTTGTGGAAGCCGAGCCACAGGCCGAACCGGTCAGACAGCGAAACCTTTTCCTCCACCGCCTCGGAAGGGTTGATGGCGGTCGAGCGCTCGTTGTCGATCATGTCGCGCGGCAAGAGATGCCGCCGGTTCGAGGTGGCGTAGAAGATCACATTGGCCGGCCGACCTTCGACGCCGCCTTCGAGCGCCGCCTTCAGCGACTTGTAGGAGGTGTCGTCATGGTCGAAGGAAAGGTCGTCGCAAAACAGGATGAAGCGACAGGGGGCAGCCTTGAGCAGACCCATCAGCTTGGGCAGCGTGTCGATGTCCTCGCGGTGGATCTCGATCAGCTTCAGCGGCCGGTCGAGCTTGTCCGAGACATTGACCTTGGCGTGCACGGCCTTGACCAGCGACGACTTGCCCATGCCGCGCGCGCCCCAGAGCAGCACATTGTTGGCGGCAAAGCCGGACGCGAAGCGTTCGGTGTTGTCGAGCAGGATGTCGCGGACGCGGTCGACGCCGCGGATTAGGCCGATGTCGACGCGGTTGACCTTGCGCACCGGCTCCAGATAGCCGGGATCGGCCTGCCATACGAAGCAGTCGGCCACGCCGAGGTCAGTCTCCGGAACAGGGGGCGGGGCAAGGCGGGAGACCGCCTCGATCAGGCGGTCGAGCTTTTTGCTCAGGGCGTCCAGGCTATCGGTCATTTCGAGGTCTTTTCGTTCAGGCATCTTGCAACGTGAAGCGGCTTCATGGCTACGCACCAAGGACCAACCGCAAGCTTTTGTTAGAGCACGATCTTTTCGGCCATCTCCAGGTGGCTTCCGGCTGCGACGCTCTAGCACGCGCCAAACGGCTGGAAAAGCAACGGATTCGACGGGTCGCGGAGTTGCATTGGCAACTTTACCGACTATATTCCGCCCAAATTTTCGCGGGGCCGTCCCGGCGTATTTCACCATCCAGGAGTTTCTTGATGTTCGTCACACCGGCATACGCCCAAGGCGTCGGCACCTCGCCCGATATGTTCATCAGCATTTTGCCGTTTGTCCTGATTTTCGTGATCATGTATTTTCTGATCATCAGGCCGCAACGCACGCAGTTGAAGAAGCGCCAGGAAATGCTGGCCGCGGTGCGCCGCGGCGATACGGTGGTGACCGGCGGCGGCTTCGTCGGCAAGGTGACCAAGGTGATCGACGACAATGAGCTGGAGATCGACCTTGGCGGCGGAACCAAGGTGACGGCGCTGCGCTCGACGATCTCTGACGTGCGCGTCAAGGGCGAGCCAGTGGCGAACCAGAACGCCAAGAAGTAATCATCACCTCGATGGCGGAACGCTGCCGCTTGTACGCCTGAACGGATAAGAACGAATGCTGTATTTCTCGCGCCTGAAGATGATCCTGATCTGGCTGGCCGTGGCCGTCACAGTGATCCTCGCCGCGCCCAACCTGTTCCCGGCAAGCACGCTGGCGCAACTGCCGAGCTGGGTGCCGAAGCGGCAGATGACGCTCGGCCTCGATCTTCAGGGCGGATCGCACATCCTGCTCCAGATGGATCAGAACGACCTGATCAAGGATCAGCTGGAGACGACGCGCGACGAGATCAGGACGCTGCTGCGCGATGCCAAGATCAATTATACCGGACTTTCAGGCTCCGGCCGCACCGTTCAGGTTCGCATCAACGATGCAAATCAAGTCGATGCCGCCAAGGCAGCGCTGAAGCCCATAACCAATCCAGTCAATGCCAGTCTATTCACTGGCGGATCCGTTCAGTCGATGACGCTGGACGATTCAGAACCTGGGCTACTGAGATTTACCGTCACCGACGCTGGCCTCAAGTATCGGACATCTACGGCGCTGTCACAGGCAATCGAGGTGGTCGAACGGCGCGTCAACGCGCTTGGCACCACGGAGCCGATCGTCCAGCGACAGGGTGACGACCGTATTCTCGTTCAGGTACCCGGTCTTCAGAATCCTCAGCGACTTAAGGATATTATCGGCCAGACCGCCAAGCTGACGTTCCAGATGGTCGATACGTCGGTGCCTGTCCAGGACGCGCTGAAGGGGCGGCCGCCGGCTGGCGACTCGATCCTCTACTCACAAGACGATCCGCCGGTGCCCTATTTGATCGAGAACCGCGTCATCGTGTCGGGTGAGGACCTGTCGCAAGCGACGCCAACCTACAATTCGCAGACCAATGAGCCGGTGGTCTCCTTTACGTTCAATTCGCGCGGTGCCACCCGGTTCGGTCAAGCGACCCAGCAGAATGTCGGCAAGCCCTTTGCCATCGTGCTCGACAATCAGGTCATCTCGGCGCCTGTCATCCGCGAGCCGATCCTTGGCGGAACCGGACAGATTTCCGGCAATTTCACCGCCGAAAGCGCCAACGATCTCGCCGTGCTTTTGCGCGCCGGCGCCTTGCCGGCAAAACTGACCATCATTGAAGAACGCACGGTGGGTCCGGGCCTTGGTCAGGACTCGATCCATGCGGGCAAGATCGCAGGCATTATCGGTTCGATCCTTGTCGTCGCCTTCATGTTCGTCGCTTACGGATTCCTCGGCTTCCTCGCCAATGTGGCCTTGGCCGTGCACGTTGCGATGATCGTGGGCGCGCTGTCGCTGCTCGGCGCAACGCTGACCTTGCCGGGTATCGCCGGTATCGTGCTCACCATCGGCATGGCGGTGGACTCGAACGTTTTGATCTATGAGCGCATCCGCGAAGAGCGACGGAACGGCCGCTCGGTGATCCAGGCGATCGACACCGGCTTCTCCAAGGCACTGGCGACGATTGTCGATTCCAACGTCACCTCGCTGATCGCGACCGTGGTGCTGTTCTGGCTCGGCACCGGTCCGGTCAAGGGCTTCGCCATCACCTACGCCATCGGCATCCTGACCACGGTCTTTACCGCCTTCACCTTCACCCGCATGCTGGTGGCGATCTGGTTGCGCCGGGCCCGCCCGAAGGAACTGCCGCGCGCGCCGGTTACCTTCATTCCGCCCGGCACCAAGATCCCGTTCATGGGCATCCGCCGCTGGACCTTCGCGCTGTCCAGCCTGCTGTCGATCCTGTCGGTCGTCGGGTTCCTGACCATCGACATAAATTACGGCATCGACTTCAAGGGCGGCTCGATGATCGAGGTGCAGGCGAAGCAGGGCAACGCCGATCTCGCTGACATCCGTGGCAGGCTGTCCGAGCTCAACATCGGCGAGATTCAGGTGCAGCAATTCGGTCAGCCGAACGACGTCCTGATCCGCGTCGGAACACAAGATGCCGGCGAGAATGCCGAGCAGACCGTCATCGACAAGGTGCGGGGCGAACTGCAGGACCAGTACGACTTCCGCCGCGTCGAGGTGGTGGGACCGACGGTCTCCGGAGAACTGGCGAAGCAAGGCACGATCGCGATGCTGATCGCGCTGGTCGGCATCCTTCTCTATGTCTGGTTCCGCTTCGAATGGCAGTTCGCGGTCGGCGCCATTGTCGCCACCGTGCACGACGTGGTGATGACCATCGGCTTCTTCGTCATATCGGGGCTGGAATTCAACCAGTCGTCGCTGGCGGCGATCCTGACGATCATAGGCTATTCGCTGAACGATACGATCGTCGTCTACGACCGCGTTCGCGAGGATCTTAGAAAATACAAGAAGATGCCGCTGCCGCAGCTTCTCAACAACGCCATCAACGAGACGCTGTCCAGAACCACGCTGACCTCGGTGACGACGGCCCTGGCGCTGCTGGCGCTGGTTATGTTCGGCGGCGAGGTGATCCGTTCCTTCACTCTGGCAATGTTGTTCGGCGTGGTGTTCGGCACCTATTCGTCGATCTTCATCGCCGCGCCGCTGCTGATCCTCTTCAAGCTCAGGCCGCAGGCCGCGACCGCCGAAGAGACGAAGCCGGCGAACGGCAAGGCCGTGGCAACCTGACGCCGCTAGATCAGGATGGCGTTTTGTTGAACCGTCATCCTGATCTAGTCTTTTGTTGGAGAGCATGATCTTTTCCGAAAAACCGGTTCCCACTTTTCGAGATCATGCTCTGGTGCCGGATGATTTCAGGTCGAGTCGACCTGAAATTTGAATCCGGCTCTAAATCAAAGAGATAGAGCATGATGTCTTCCGAAAACCGCTCCACACTTTTCGGCATCGTGCTCTAGACCCATGGCCAAAGGCATCATCATCCGCGAGGCGCATTTCCCGGGCAGGGCGCCGATCGAGGCCTATGGCAATGGCGGATTTCGCTTTGCCGACATGTCGCATCGTGGCTCGCTGCTCTGCCTGCCGTCCGGCATCCATGGCTGGGAGCCGGCCGATCCGTCGGCGCTGAAGACCTCCGACTTCGACAAGCTGTTCGCCCAGGCCGACAAGGTCGAGATCCTGCTGGTCGGTACTGGCAAGGATCTGCGGCCGCTGCCGGCAGCGTTGCGCACCGCGTTCAAGGAGGCCGGCATCTCGGCAGATCCGATGTCGACGGGAGCGGCCGTGCGCACCTACAACGTGCTTCTGGCCGAGGACCGCGCCGTGGCCGCGGCCCTTGTTGCTGTCGACTGAATGGCCGGCACGTCCAACATCGTCATGGACGCGGTGCGTGCCGCCGACCATGACCGCTATCTGTCGGCACTCTATGCGCCGGCCAACAAGCGCGACGCTTTGCTTGCGCTCTATGCCTTCAATGCCGAGATCGCCGGCGTGCGCGACCGCATCCATGAGCCGCTGCCGGGCGAGGTCAGGCTGCAGTGGTGGCGCGATGTCATCTTGGCCGAGGGCGAGGCGGAGACCGGCCATCCGACCGCCGATGTGTTGAGGGCGGCGATTACCGCCCATCACCTGCCGAAGGCCGCTTTCGAGAACATGCTCGAAGCGCGCGTCTTCGATCTCTACGATGATCCGATGCCATCGCGGACCGACCTCGAGGGTTATTGCGGCGAGACGGCCGCGGCGCTCATCCAACTTGCGGCAATGGTGCTCGATGCGACTGCTGCGCCAGGCTTTGCCGAATTGGCGGGCAGGGCCGGCTGCGCGCAGGCGATCACCGGTCTGCTGCTCCTGTTGGCGCTGCACCGTCGACGGGGCCAATGCTACGTGCCCGCAGACATCCTGGCGGCCGCTGGCACGACGCCGGAAGAGTTCGTCAAGGGCGATGGCGGGGCCGGCGCTGAGCGAGCAGTAGCAGCGACGATTGCGCTGGCGCGAGAACATCTCGGTGCTTTCGAGAAGGGCGCATCGGCTCTCCCCGCGTCACTGCGCCCGGCCTTTCTGCCGCTCGCCCTGACGCGCGCCTATCTCGACAAGATGGAAAAGGGAGCGCCGTCGCCGTTGAAGGGCGCTGCGGCGCTCTCAGCATTGCGCCGGCACTGGCTGCTCTTGCGTCATGCGACCCGGGGCCTGGGCACCCCTTTTACGTAAACGTCAATCGTGCTAGGTGTTCTGCCGGCTGGACTCGCCGCCGAAGAAGAGCGAGCCGCCGGAGGAGACGCCTTCACATGAGCCTGCCTGTCCTGGTCATCCTTGTGGTGGTCGGCATCGCGCTGTCGGTCGCGGCCGTGCACTTTACCGGCGGCACAATTACCGCCACCCTCGCCACTGCTGATCAGGCGCTCGCGCGTTTCGCCGACGATTTTCCAGACGAGAAGCCTGGCACGGTCAGGTTGACCGCGGACAGGCATGCCGCGTTTCTCGATCTTGGCCCGCAACGCTGTGGCATCGTCCAGAGTATCGGCGACTGCTTCCTGACCCGCATCGTCACACCGCAGGACATTCTGGCGTTCACAAGGGAAGGGAATTTGGTGTCGCTAAGGTTGAATGACTTCACCTGGAAAGGCGGCAAGTTTGCCTTCGCCAACGAAGCTGACGCGCGGGCGGTGGCAGCGGCGCTGCAGAACCATGATCAGATCCGAAAGGCTGCGTGATGGACGACTACAACTTCCCGCAGGTCACGCAGCTTGCCATCCCGTTCTTCGTCACGGCGATCCTGATCGAGCTCTGGCTGGTGCGCACGGGCCGCGCCAAGGGATCGTTCGAGACGCGCGACACGCTGACCAGCCTGATGATGGGAACCGGCAATGTCGTTGCCGGGCTGCTGCTCGGTGTCGTGTCCTACTGGGCGCTGCTATGGCTCTGGCAGTTCCGCTTCTTCAATCTCGGCCTGTCGATCTGGGTGTTTGTCGCCGCCTTCCTGCTCGATGATCTGCGCTACTACGTCTATCACCGCGTCGCGCACCGGGTACGCTGGGTCTGGGCCGAACACGTCAACCATCATTCCAGCCAGCACTACAATCTCTCGACGGCGCTCAGGCAGAGCTGGACCGGCCTCTTTACCTTCACCTTCGTCCTGCAGGCGCCGCTGGTGCTGCTCGGCTTCCATCCGGCGGTGATCGCCTTCGTCTTCGGCTTCAACCTGGTCTGGCAGTTCTGGATCCACACCGAAACGATCGGCAAGATGTGGGGCTGGTTCGAGTTCATCTTCAACACGCCCTCCCACCACCGCGTCCACCACGCCACCAACCCGCGCTATCTCGACGCCAATTTCGCCGGCACGCTGATCATCTGGGATCGCATGTTCGGTACTTTCGTCGAGGAGCTGGAGGAGGACCAGCCGCGCTACGGCATCGTCAAGAACATCGGCACCTTCAACCCGCTGAAGGTCGCCTTCCACGAGTGGATCGGCATGTTCAAGGATGCGGCTATGCCGGGACTGACGCTCAGCCAGCGCCTCAACTATCTCATCCAGCCACCCGGCTGGAGCCATGACGGTTCGCGCGACACATCGGAAACGCTGAAGGCGGCCTATGTGCGGAGAAATCCGGGTTCGGCGGGGAAGCCGGGATTGCCGGAGGCGAGCGCCGAGCCGGCTGAGTAGCTATTCTGTTAAGACGGCTCGCCGCCTCGCATCAAAGCTTCGTAGTCGCGCCCGCCATAGAAAACATTGACGATGCGCACGATACTGCTTTCGATGACATAGGTGATGACGGCGGAATGTTCGAACGGGACCATTCTCAGTCCCGGAACGATATAATCGAGCGAACGTCCGCCATGAGGAGCATTGCCGATACGTTGACAGCGGTCTTCGATACGCAGGACAAATTTCAGCGCGAGATCAGGATTCCCGCTGGCCTCGGCGATATGCCGGAAAATATCAGTAAGATTATTGTTGGCGCTTTCACGATACTCAACCTCAAGCCGCCGAATCATCGTTACGGCCTGAATATTGAGCGGCGTATCTTTCCAATCGGGCGCGAACCTCTTCCCCGGAAAGGTTTGGCCTCTTGTCCTCGAGCGAAGCCTTCACTCGCGCTCGGATCGAGGCGATGCGTTCGGCATGCTCTTCCTCTTCGCGCTGGAAGGCGCGCAGCGCTGCGCGGATGACTTCGCTCGCCGATCCGAAGGAGCCGTCCTCGACCTTTTCGCGGATCATGCGCGCCATGGCTGGCGTGACGGTGACGGACAGTTTCTCGGCGGACTCCATAGCATCGCTCCATGCATACAGTAGGATGATATCCTACTTTATATGGGTCGTCCAATCGGAATCGAAAGCTTATTCCGCTGCCTGTGCCTGAACCGGCAGCCCCAGCCACTGCCTGCAATCGGCAAGCGCGCGCGCCGTAATCGTTCTGCGCTTGGCGACGGTTTTGTCCTTACCGCGCAGGCGCTTGCCCTCGGACTTTGGCGCCTCGACCGGCGGGAACAGGCCGAAATTGATGTTCATCGGCTGGAAGGAGCGTTTGCCGGGTTCATCATCCGAGACGATGTGGCCGCCGGTGATGTGATTGAGCAGCGCGCCGAAGGCCGTGGTCGGCGGCGGCAGCGAGGGCGCCTGGCCGAGCCGGTCTGCGGCGGCGAAGCGGCCGGCGAGCAGGCCGATCGCGGCGCTTTCGACATAGCCTTCGCAGCCGGTGATCTGGCCGGCGAAGCGCAGGCCCGGCCGCGATTTCAGCTGCAGCGACGGATCGAGCAGCGTCGGCGAGTTGATGTAGGTGTTGCGGTGCAGGCCGCCGAGACGGGCGAACTCGGCATTCTCGAGCCCGGGAATGGTGCGGAAGATGCGCACCTGCTCGGCATGCCTTAGCTTGGTCTGGAAACCGACCATGTTGTAGAGCGTGCCCAGCGCATTGTCCTGGCGAAGCTGCACCACTGCATAGGCCTTGACCGACGGATTGTGGACGTTGGTCAGGCCCATCGGCTTCATCGGCCCGTAGCGCAGCGTCTCGACGCCGCGTTCGGCCATCACTTCGATCGGCAGGCAGCCGTCGAAATAGGGCGTGCCTTCCCACTGCTTGAACTCGGTTTTTTGTCCTTCCAGCAGCGCCGCCACGAAGGCGAGATATTGCTCTTTGTCCATCGGGCAGTTGATGTAGTCCTTGCCGGTGCCGCCGGGGCCGACCTTGTCGTAGCGCGACTGGTACCAGCAGACATTCATATCGATCGTGTCGAAATGCACGATCGGCGCGATGGCGTCGAAGAAGGCGAGCGCATCGGCGCCGGTGGCGTCAGCGATCGACTGTGCCAGCGAGGGCGCGGTCAGCGGACCGGTGGCGATGATCGCCTGTTCCCAGTCCTCCGGCGGCAGTCCAGGCACTTCCTCGCGCTGGATAGTGATCAGCGGATGCGCCTTGATCTTCGCTGTGACCGCGTCGGAAAAGCCGTCGCGGTCGACGGCAAGCGCGCCGCCGGCCGGGACCTGGTGCGCGTCGCCGGCGCTCATGATCAGCGAGCCGGCAAGCCGCATCTCGGCATGCAACAGGCCGACCGCATTGGTCTCGGCATCGTCGGAGCGGAAGGAATTGGAGCAGACGAGTTCGGCGAGCCCCTCGGTCTTGTGCGCGTCGGTGCCGCGCACCGGGCGCATTTCATGCAGCACGACCGGCACACCGGCTTGCGCGATCTGCCATGCGGCTTCGGAGCCGGCGAGGCCGCCGCCGATGACGTGAACGGGATTTTTGCTCATGAGCGCCGAAATAATCGCTCGACGCGGCGAATGCAATTGCCGGCTTCACAAGCCGATGCGGCAAGCCTGCCCTAGCCATTTATTTTACGCAATTCCGGACGGAAAACCGCTGCGCACTTTTCCTGGAATTGCTCTGAAAACAACAACACCCGCCGGGGGAGGAGGTCCGGCGGGTGTCGTTTTGGGGGTCGATCCTCGGGAGGAGGTGAAGATCGACCGTATTCGTCATCGCCGGGGAGGAGGTCGGCTTTGACGAAATTCCTTTCGCCTTTTTAGAAGGGCGAAACCTTCGAAGACGAACTACGTTCGCTTGGAAGACGAACTTCGTTCGCTTGGAAGACGAACTTCGTTCGCGTGGAAGACGAACTACGTTCGCTTCTGGAACAACGCCCGCCGGGGGAGGAGGTCCGGCGGGCGCCGTTTCGGTGGTCAACCTTTGGGAGGAGGTAAAGGTTGACCGTATCCGTCAGGGTCGGGGAGGAGGTCGACCCTGGCGAAATTCCTTATCAAACCGCCTTGCGGGCGATCATCTTGATCTCGTCGCGAACGATGCCGAGATCATGGAGCTGGCGGTTCGAAAGCCGACCCAGCTCGGAAACCGTCTCGCGATAAACGCGCCAGTTACGGTAGCTACGGATCAGGTTCATTGTCTTAGTCTTTCAAAACTGGTTCGGACCATTCGCGGTCCGAAGCGGATTAGACCGCCTTGCGGGCGACGTAGTGGATGTCGCTGCGGCTGATGCCGAGGTCGGTCAGTTCACGGTTCGACAGGCGGCTCAGCTCGGAAACGGTTTCCCGGTAGCGGCGCCAGTTGCGGTAGTTGCGGATCAGGTTCATGGTAGTTCTCGTTTCGTCTTTAGTTCGGATCATTCCGTTTGTGTACGAACGGAAAATAGGTGGGATCATATCGGTTTAAAAGTGCCATTGGCGCATGGCAGCAATGCAAATTGTGCAATGCAACATTAACGGCCATTCACGCTTGCGACACAAAGAAGGCCGAATCGGAAAATGCCGCTGCGTCAGCGGTTTGGCTGTTCCGGCTAAGAGAATGACCAAGCTTGGGGGAACGCATGGCGAGCTATGCGACAAAGGTGAGGGTCGATATCGCCCGCTGGCGGGAAGCGGGCCTGATCGATGCGGCGACCGCCGAGGCCTTGGCGCGCGACGTAACCGCCAACGAACGAGCGTCGCTGAGCTTCGGCTCGATCCTGGCGATAATGGCGGCGCTGCTGTTCGGCGCGGCGATCCTGATCTTCGTCGCGGCCAACTGGGAAGCCATTCCGCGGCTGGCGCGGGTGGCGGCGCTGTTTGCGGTCATCCTCGGCGGCTATGTCGGCGGCGCCGTTCTGAAGACACGCGACCATGCGGCGATCGCCGAGGCGCTATGGATCGTCGCCGCCGCGGCCTTTGGCGGGTCGATCGCGCTGATCGGCCAGATGTACCATTTGTCTGGCGACGAGGCTTCGGCGTTGCTGACATGGTGCGCCGGCACGGCGCTGGCGGCGGTCGCCCTGCGCTCCAGCCCGCTCACGGTGGCCGCGGTCGGGATCGCCGATGGATGGCTGTTCTTCAAGGGGTTCGGCTATTACTGGCACGCCGGGTTTCCGCATTTCTTCGTCGCCATGGCGATCGTTCTGTTCGCCATCTCGTTCTGGACGCGCAGCCTGGCGGCGCGTCATTGCATCATCCTTTCGCTGATCTTCTATCTTGTCCTTCTGGCCCTGGATCACAACACGCCGCGGGTCGCCATCCCGGTGGTCGCAGGTTCAGCGGCGCTGTTTGCCGCCGGCGTCTTTGCCGCCGGACCAGTCGACAGGATCCTGCAGCTCGGCGGCCGCTTGCCGTTGCATGCGCTGCTCGGATTCCTGACGGGCCTTGCAATCATCCAATTCGAGCTCGCGGATGAAAGCACCTACAACAGCGGCTTTGCCGTTGCCTCGATTATCGCGTCGGCCGGCATCGTCGCGGCAATCATGCTTGCGGGGCGCGAGAGCCGCGGGCTGCGCTGGCTGGCCTATGCCGGCTTCGCTTTCGAGCTGGCCGTCATCTACAGCGTCACCCTGCAGTCGATGCTGGATACGGCCGGCTTCTTCCTTGCCGCGGCCGTGCTGCTCGGCATCCTGGCGCTGGTCATCATCCGCATTGAAAAACGCATGAGGGCGTCCGCAGGAGGAGCAGCGGCATGACCGGGAACAGACTGATCATCTCGGCGCTGGTGCTGGCGCTCGTCCAGATCGGCTTCCTCAGCTGGATCATCGCCGGGCGCGCGGCGATCCTGCGCAACGGCAAGGAAGTTCTGCTCAAGGTCGAGCCCGTCGATCCGCGCGATCTCCTGCGCGGCGACTATATTTCGGTCAACAACAGCATATCGCGGATCCCGGTGAAGCTGATCGCCAACATCCCGCAAGGCAAGTTTTCCAGCGACGACACCTCGATCGTGGTGCGGCTCAAAAAGGGCGCCGACGGCTACTGGCAGCCGACGGCGGCGTGGTTCGGCAAGGCGCCGGCATCGGCAGGCCCGGACGAGGCAAACATTGCCGGCCATCTCGCCGAGGGCTGGGGCCTTCGTGATCCGGACGCGACGATCGCGCCTGAGTACGGGATCGACCGCTTCTATGTGCCGGAAGGCGAGGGCATGGCGATCCAAACAGACATGCGGGTGCGGCCATTCGGCATCAAGCTGGCGCTGGCGGCCGATGGGACGCCGCAGATCAAGGCGCTCATGGACGGCGACAGGACGCTGTTCGAGGAGCCGCTTTATTAAAGACCTGCGTGTGTTGAGTTGGCGCTGAGAATTCAGCGTGTGCATTGCCTGCGCCGGTCCTCCTCCGCCAGGGCTTCGGAGGTTTTGCTCTAACGAGCCTCAGGGTGGCTTGCCACGCGGAGCTCGTCAGAGCGAAGGGTGGTGCGGATGAAGGGACTCGAACCCCCACGCCTTTCGGCACTGGAACCTAAATCCAGGGCGTCTACCAATTCCGCCACATCCGCGCATCCCGGCAATCCCATGTAGCCATCATTCTGTCAATGTCAGGGTCCAATGGGTCGGGTCCAATCACCGTCATTCGCTAATTGCGAAGATGGTTGAAAATTAGCCTAGCCTGTGACAAAAGGCGTGTCGAATGTGACGGGACGCGACTATCCGCTTCTGCAGAATGTGAAAAGAAGTAGGAAAAACAAAGACTTCTTCACATTTTTGGAAGCATAGGTCAGGAGAGTTTGAGCCGCATTGGCGGTCAAATCACCAGGTTCCGTACCAAAAGCCATTTCCGGCAAGATTATACCGGCAGGCTGTGAACGGCTAAGGACCGTTTGGCAGCCTCATTGGTGAAAACAAAGGTTTTAGGATGCAGGTCACCGAAACGCTCAACTCCGGTCTCAAGCGCGAGATCAAGATCACCGTGCCGGCCGGTGACATGGAAGCCAAGCTGATGGCGCGGCTGAACGATGCCCGCGACAAGGTGCGGATCAACGGCTTCCGTCCGGGCAAGGTGCCGGTGCAGCACCTGCGCAAGATGTACGGCAAGTCGTTCATGGCCGAGGTCGTCAACGAGATACTCAACGACTCGACCCGTTCGATCATCTCGGGCCGCGGCGAGAAGGCCGCCATGCAGCCCGAAGTCATCATGACCGAGGACGAGAAGGAAGCCGAGAAGATCCTGGCCGGCGGCGCCGACTTCGAGTTCCGCCTCAACTACGAGGTCATCCCGGCGATCGAGATCAAGGATTTCTCCGACATCAAGGTGAGGCGTCAGGTTTACGACGTGCCGGAGTCTGAAATTGAAGACCAGGTGAAGCGGGTCGCCGAATCTGCGCGCAGCTACGAGCCCAAGGACGGCAAGGCCGCGGAGGGCGACCGCGTGAGCATCGACTATGTCGGCAAGATCGGCGGCGAAGCCTTCGCCGGCGGCGCCGGCACCGACCAGCCGCTGGTGCTCGGCTCCAAGGAATTCATTCCGGGCTTCGAGGACCAGCTGATCGGCACCAAGGCGGGCGACGAGAAGCTCGTCACCGTCACCTTCCCGGAGAACTACCAGGCGGCGCATCTGGCCGGCAAGGAAGCCACCTTCGACGTCACCGTCAAGGAAGTGGCCAAGCCCGGCGAGCTCGAGATCAATGACGAAACCGCCAAGAATCTCGGCCTGGAATCGCTGGAGCGCCTGCGCGAGATCGTGCGCGGTCAGATCGAGAACCAGTTCGGTTCGATGACACGCCAGAAGGTGAAGCGCCAGCTGCTGGATCAACTCGACGCCGCCTATTCCTTCGAGGCGCCGTCGAAGCTCGTCGAGGCCGAGTTCAGCAACATCTGGGCGCAGGTCAACCGCGACCTCGAGGCCGCCGGCCGCACCTTCGCCGACGAGGAGACGACGGAAGAAGAGGCGCGCGCCGAATATATGCGCCTGGCCGAGCGCCGCGTGCGTCTCGGCCTGGTTCTTGCCGAGATCGGCGAGAAGGCCGGCGTCACCGTATCGGACGAAGAGCTGCAGCGCGGCCTGTTCGAGCAGGTCCGCCGCTTCCCGGCCAACCAGCAGCAAGAAGCCTTCGAGTTTTATCGCAGCAACCCCGAGGCGATCAATTCGCTGCGCGCACCGATGTTCGAGGAGAAGGTCGTCGACTACCTGCTCGGCCAAATCTCGGTTGATGATGTCAAGGTCAGCAAGGAAGAATTGATGGCCGACGACGAGGAGGCCGAAACCGCGACCAAGGCGAAGCCGGCGAAGAAGGCTTCCTCGAAGAAGGCCGAGGCCAAGGCAAGTGAAGCAAAGTCGGGCGAGGCCGCCGGCGAGGCGGAAGAGCCCAAGAAGAAGGCCGCGCCGAAGAAGAAAGCCGCCAAGGACGCCGAGTAAAAAACGGCCCGATACGTGATTTGGAAAGGCCGCCCTCGAGGCGGCCTTTTTCGTTGTTGCCGCGCGGCAACACAATCGGCTTCGGATGAATGCCGGCTGCTGGCGATACCGAACGTTGATGATTATCTGCGCGGTATCGCATTTGGCGGGGTTGTTTGGAGGCGCGGGTGATCATGGCATTCAAGATGAGGGGCGTGGTTGTTGCCGCGGCGCTCTTGCTTGCCTCGGCTTGTGTTGCTCAAGCCGGACCCGATCTCGGCAACTGGCGCGTCGATGCCGCCGGCGGCCAGGTGACCGCATCGCTTTACGCCACCAACAAGCTGATCACCGGCGGCGGTGCGCTGGGCTACAGTCCGGTGCTGACGCTGGCCTGCCGGTCCGACGGTGAACCGCGCTGGAGCGAATGGCTGCAGCTCAACGACGCTGTTTCGGCCAGCCGCAAGATCACCATGTCGGTCATGGTCGACGGCGGCAGCAAATTCGACGAAAGCTGGTCCGTCGGCCCACGCGGCAAATTGCTGGTCAGGGAAGGGGATGACGGCATCAAGCGGCTGGTTTCCGCGAACCGGCTGTTGCTGTCATGGCGCTTCGGCCTGCTATCGGGACGCGGCGAGGCCGATTTCGATCTCGCCGGACTGTCGGAGGCAATCGGCCAGATCGCTGCAAGCTGCAAGACCGACCCGCCCTGATCGTGCCGTCCAGAACAGGCTTGCACGGACGACGACACCGAAAATGGGAGCTGGCGAAACCCCTGTTTCTGCCGCTTTTGCCGTTTCGGGCGGCTACCCCTCGCAGCCTAAACCTTCGCAAAAGCTGGCTTTTTCTACCCATTGAGATGATTCTGTGGTATGTAGATGCCGCAATTCCACTGAAGAGACACGGACATTCCGCTCTACCGTGCCGGGTACGCCAGCAGGCTGGTGTGGCGCGGATCGTCCGGCGTAAACGGCAATCAGGGAGGAAGTGCCATGCGCGCAACCGCGCTTTTCATCGTCTTGTCCGCCACGACCTTCTTTGCAAGCCCATCGCAGGCGCAGGACGCCGCCGCAGGTGAGAAGGTCTTCACCAAGTGCAAGGTCTGCCACATCGCGGATCAGGACAAGAATAAGGTCGGCCCGTCCCTGCATGGCGTCATCGGGCGCACGGCGGGCACACATCCCGATTTCACCTATTCCGCGGCCATGATCGCGGCCGGAAAGTCCGGCGTCAAATGGGACGAACCCACATTGACGACCTATCTTCACGATCCCAAGGCCATGGTCAAAGGAACGAAGATGGCGTTTCCAGGCCTCAAGAGCGACCAGGACATAGCCAACGTCATCGCCTACCTGAAGCAGTTTTCCAAGTAAGCGCGGCGCTCCCAGGCCCATTTGGTGGTCGCCTGCTTATTCCGAAGGAAGACGGTCGGCAGTTGCGCAGTTGAATATCGCGCCCGGCGCCGTCACGCCGGCAGCGCAAAAAATCCCAACAGCAGCAGAATAACTATGCCAAGGCCGAGTATGAGAAGCGTCCGCGTGTCCATGACGTTCACCTTCGCATCTTGAGAATACCGAAAAAGCGGCCCTGGAGCCAGAACGCTGATGCGGCTGACCATTAAGCGCGCCGCGCAGAAACGGATTCGGGTGACGCGCCTTAAGTCTCTGTTTTGATGCGTGTCGTTCTCCCAAAACCGCTGCGCGCTTTTGGGCGACATGCACCTAAAGCGCGTCGCGATCATTCAGGTTTTAGGTTTTTGATTTTACGCATGTCTTTGTCCCGAAACCGGTTCTCACTTTCGGGAGACATGCTTTCGCCGACACCGTCCGGAGGGCGACAAATCGGGCGCAAAGGAGTATGTTGATAGCGGGTGCAGGTCGCGGTTTTGCGTGGCCAGCCACGCAGAGCGGTAGCACCGTAAAGATCCGCGACCCTGCCGGACTTGGTCTGGAGGATTGGTCATGGCAAGCTTTCACGTGATTGCAGGGGCCAGCGAGACGCTGGAGCATACCAGAGTCAGAAAGATCGGCGTTTCCGACCTCTTTGACGCGCTTCGGCGCGGTGTCGAAGACTTCATGGTCAAACCCTCGCACATCGTCTTTCTGTGCATGATCTATCCGCTCGTCGGCGTGGTGCTTGCCACTTGGACGTCGGGAGCAAACGCGCTGCCGCTGCTGTTTCCGCTGGTGTCCGGATTTGCGCTGATCGGCCCATTCGCGGCGATCGGCCTCTACGAAATCAGCCGCAGACGGGAAGCCGGCCTCGATACATCCTGGCGCCACGCGTTCGAGGTCAGGAACTCCCCGGCGCTGCCGGCCATCGCCGCGGTCGGGATCATGCTGTTTGCGATATTCATCGCTTGGCTTTTGACCGCCAAGATTTTCTATGAGCAACTGTTCGGCCCCGAACCGCCGGCGTCACTGTCGAGCTTCATCAATGAGATATTCGCCACCGGACGCGGCTGGACTTTGATCGTGCTGGGTCACGCCATCGGGTTCGTATTCGCCGTGGTCGTGTTGTGCACCACCGTCGTCGCTTTCCCGTTGCTGCTCGATCGCGATGTCGGGGCCTATGAGGCCATCCACACTTCAGTGCGCGTGGTGCTGGCCAACCCCATTGTGATGGCCGTCTGGGGACTTATCGTCGCCGTTGGGCTTATCGTCGGCTCGCTGCCTGTGTTTGCGGGACTGGCGGTGGTGCTGCCGATTCTCGGCCATGCCACCTGGCATGTATACCGCAAGGTCGTGGAGCCGCCGGCCGCCCGCAGACCGGCGAATTGACGAACCGAACCCTGTGATGGCGCACCGGCGAAAGTGCCGGTGCGCTCAGAAGGCCCGATGGCTGAACCGCGCCTGACGCGCGCCCGTGGTCAGGTTGCGGAAATCCTTGCCGCTGACATGCACAAGCGTCTTGTGATCGCCGCCCTCGAAATAGACCTCGGCGGCATCACCGAGGCTTTCGTCCAGGATGACCGGCACGTCATAAGCCGCGCCGATCGGCGGTATAGCACCGATGTCGCAATCATCGAAAAGCGATACCACTTCGTCTTCGGAAGCGAGGCCGAGGCGCCTGTCCATGACGTCCTGCAGCTTGTTGAGCTCGATCCTGTGGGTGCTTGGGACCACGGCCAGCGCATAGCCGAGTTCGTGGTGAACGACCACGGACTTCGCCATGATGCTGCCGGGCACGTGGGCGGCAATGGCGGCCTGCCGGCTGGTGGCAGTTCGATGATGCCCGACGGTGTCGTAGGAGATTCCCTTGCCGTCGATAAAGTCTCTCAGTTTGTTTGCTATCGTCATTGTCCGCGTCCTTTGCTCGAGTTCACGGCGCATACGCCAAACCAAAATGGGCCGGCAGCATGTTGTTTCAAGGCTCCGGAACCGGCCGTTCCCGGCTGGTTGTGCTGCGGATGGACCCCGTATCGGGTGTCAGGGGCCGGGCCCGAAGAACGCGATACGGGTCAGCAGCGTATAGTCGGCCTCGAAGACCATCATCGTCACGAAAACCAGCACCAGTATCGGCGGCAGGATGATCGCATACATCATCGCCAGCCGCTCCCAGGCCATATGCATGAAGACGGCGACGATCAGTCCTGCCTTGAGCATCATGAAGATCAGGATCAGCGACCATCTGAGATAGCCGTGGATGCCGAAATAGTCGACCAGATAGGAGCAGGTGCTGAGAATGAACAGCCACGCCCAGACCACCAGATAAAGCTTGATCGGGTGCTCCTGATGCGTCTCCGACTTGGCGACGATCGCCGCGTCATGGGGATGCAGTGCGTGCTGCCCAAGACCGTTTGCGGTTGCTTCAGCCATGTCTGCCTCTCAACAAGTCTGCCTCTCACCAAAGATAGAAGAAGGCGAAAATGAACACCCAGACCAGGTCGACGAAGTGCCAGTAGAGTCCCATGATCTCGACATTCTCGTAGCGGCCGCGGCGGCTCGTGAAAAACCCGGGTCGTCCGATGTCGAAATCGCCGCGCCAGACTTTTCGCGCCACGATGATCAGGAAGATCACGCCGATGGTCACGTGGGTGCCGTGGAAGCCGGTGATCATGAAAAAGCACGAGCCGAATTGCGCGGCTCCCCAGGGATTGCCCCAGGGACGAACCCCTTCGGTGATCAGCTTGGTCCATTCGAAGGCCTGCATGCCGACGAAGGTCGCGCCGAGCGCGGCGGTCAAAAGCATCAGGATCGCGGTTTTGCGGCGATCGCGGCGGTAGCCGAAATTGACCGCCATCGCCATGGTGCCGCTGCTCGATATCAGCACGAAAGTCATGATGGCGATCAGGATCAGCGGGATTTCCGAGCCGCCGATGCGCAGGGCGAAGACCTCGCTCGGATTCGGCCACGGCACGCGCGTGGACATCCGCGCCGTCATGTAGGAAAGCAGGAAGCAACCGAAGATGAAGGTGTCGCTGAGCAGGAAGATCCACATCATGGCCTTGCCCCAGGACACGTTCTTGAAGGCGCGCTGATCCGAGGCCCAGTCGGCGGCGATCCCGCGCCAGCCTTGGGGGCGATCCAACTGGCTGGTGTGCGTCAGTGTCGTCTCGGCCATCGCCAGTCTCCTAGGTCAGCAGCCGTTGGCAAATGCTCACGAACGTCGTCGCCCAGCCGGCCAGAACGGCGAAGATGCAGAGCCAGACGAAAAGCAGGAAATGCCAATACATGGCGCAGAGCTCGACGCTGAGGCTGAGCCGCTCCGGCCGCGTTCCGTTCCAGGCGCCGGCGCTCGTCCTGCCAAGGCCGACCAGTCCGCCCAGTATGTGCAGGCCATGCATCGCGGTGATCAGATAGAAGAAGCTGTTGGCCGGGTTGGAGGCCAAAAGGTAGCCGTCATCGGTCAGTTGCCGCCAGGCCATCAACTGGCCGGCCAGGAAGGCGAGGGCGGTCAGCCCGGCCGTTGCAAGACCGAGCCTGACCATGTCCACCTGGCCTCTGCGCGCGGCGACCACGGCACATTGCAACGCGACGCTGCTCAGCACCAGCACCCCGGTGTTCAGCCAGAGCAGGCGCGGCAGCGGCAGCGGCCGCCAGTCCGACAGGCCCATGCGCATGAAGTAGGCGCTGGTGAATAGCGAGAACAGGCAACCGACGACAGCGAGGAAGACACCGAGGCCGATCTTGGCGGTGGGCAGGGCCGACCGGTCGAAGCCGACGAAGTCCCCGGCCACGCCTTGCTCCAGCCACGGCTTCGCCATTAGCCGCTGGTGCGAAAGCCACCAACCGGCAAAGCCGGCTATCACCAGCAGAAAGACCAGGATGACGCTCATGCCGGCTCCCTGGAGGGGCCGAAAGAGCCCGGCACGTTCTGCGGGATGAAGTCCTCCTTGGCCCCTGGCACGCTGTAGTCGTAAGCCCAGCGATAGACGATCGGCAGCTCCTTGCCGAAATTGCCATGCGCCGGCGGCGTCTCAGGCGTCTGCCACTCGAGCGTCGTTGCCCGCCACGGGTTGCCGCCGGCCTCGCGGCCATGGCGGATGCTCCAGATCAGGTTGAACAGGAACACCATCTGGGCGAAGCCGACGATGAAGGCCATGATGCTGATGAACGAGTTCAGATGGTGGGCCGATTCCGTCATGATATTCATGTCGGTCAGTTCGGCGTAACGCCGCGGAACGCCCATCAGGCCGAGATAGTGCATGGGGAAGAAGATCAGATAGGCGCCGAGGAAGGTGACCCAGAAATGGAAGCGGCCGAGCGTCTCGTCCAGCATCCGTCCGGTGACCTTCGGATACCAGTGATAGATCGCACCGAAGATCACCAGGATCGGCGCGACGCCCATGACCATGTGGAAATGGGCTACGACGAACATCGTGTCCGACAGCGGCACGTCGACGACGACATTGCCGAGGAACAGGCCCGTCAGGCCGCCGTTGACGAAGGTGACGATGAAGGCGAGCGCGAACAGCATGGGTATGGTGAGGTGGATGTCGCCGCGCCATAGCGTCAGCACCCAGTTATAGACCTTGATCGCGGTCGGCACGGCAATGATCAACGTCGTGGTGGCGAAGAAGAAGCCGAAATAGGGATTCATGCCGCTGACATACATGTGGTGCGCCCAGACCACGAAGCTCAGCGCGCCGATGGCGATGATGGCCCAGACCATCATGCGGTAGCCGAAGATGTTCTTGCGCGCATGCGTGCTGATCAGGTCGGACACGATGCCGAAGGCCGGCAGCGCCACGATGTAGACTTCCGGGTGGCCGAAGAACCAGAACAGATGCTGGAACAGGATCGGGCTGCCGCCATTGTGCTGCAGCTGCTCGCCCATCTCGACGATCGCCGGCATGAAGAAGGAGGTGCCGAGCAGACGGTCGAGCAGCATCATGACACAGGCAACGAACAGCGCCGGGAAAGCGAGCAGCGCCATCACGGTGGCGGTGAAGATGCCCCAGACGGTGAGCGGCAGGCGCATCAGGGTCATGCCGCGTGTGCGGCCCTGCAGCACCGTCACCACATAGTTCAGGCCACCCATGGTAAAGCCGATGATGAACAGGATGAGCGAAGAGAGCATCAGGATGATGCCCCAATCCTGGCCGCCCGGCGTGCCGCTCATGATCGCCTGTGGCGGGTAGAGCGTCCAGCCCGCGCCGGTCGGCCCGCCCGGCGCAAAGAAGCTCGACACCAGGACCAGCACGGCGAGCAGATAGACCCAATAGCTCAGCATGTTGACATAGGGGAAGACCATGTCGCGGGCGCCGACCATCAGCGGGATCAGGTAATTGCCGAAGCCGCCAAGGAAGAGCGCGGTGAGCAGGTAGATCACCATGATCATGCCGTGCACGGTGATGAACTGGTAATAGGCCTCCGGGGTGATGAAGTCGAACGTGCCGGGGAAGCCGAGCTGCAGGCGCATCAGCCAGGACAGCACCAGCGCGACAAGGCCTATCGCCGTTGCCGTCGCCGAATACTGGACCGCTATGACCTTGGCGTCCTGTGAGAAGACGTATTTCGTCCACCAGCTGTGCGGATGGTAGAGCTCGACCTCCCCGACTTCGGCGGGTGGAACGGCATCTGCGGGTGTGACGTCGACCATGGGAACACCTCCGTGCCCTGTTCAGCGGGCCCCGAGCGTTTCGAGTCTTGCCGCGACGTCCAAACCGGACGTCTTTCCGGACGATTGGTTCGCCGAGCCGGTTTGCTTGGGCGCGGACAATTGCGCAAAGGTCTGCTGCTGGCCGAGCCAGGCCAGATAGTCCTGCTCGGTGTCGACCACGACCACGCCATGCATCAGCGGATGTCCCTGGCCGCACAGCTCGGCGCACAAGACCTGGAAGGTTCCGGTTCTGGTTGGCGTGAACCAGAAATAGGTGACCGATCCGGGGATCATGTCCATTTTGGCGCGGAATTCCGGGATGTAGAAATCATGCAGCACATCGATCGAACGCAGCAGCACCTTGACCGGCTTGCCGACGGGAAGGTGCAGATCGGCGGCCTCGACCAAGACGTCGTCCTGGCCGTTGGGATCTTTGGGGGCGATGCCCAACGGATTGTCGGCGGTCACGTCGCGGTTATCTGAGGTACCGAGCTTGCCGTCCTTGCCCGGCAAGCGGAAGCTCCATTGCCATTGCTGGCCGATAACCTCGATATCGGCGGCCTGGCTGGGAACGTTGACGAAGCGGCTCCAGACGAAGAGACCGGGAACGAGCAAGGCGGTGACGCCGGCCGCGGTGGCGATCATCAGCCACGATTCGAGCCGCTTGTTCTCCGGTTCATATGCCGCGCGATTGCCCTCCCGATGCCGGAAGCGGAAGACGCAATAGGCCATAAAGAGCACGACGGCGGAAAAGACGATGCCGGTGATCCAGAAGCTGATGATGATGGTGTTGTCGATATAGTCCCAGTTCGAGGCGATCGGCGTCCACCACCATGGGCTCAGGAGGTGGAACAACACCGAGCCCACAACGATCAAAACGAGTACAAGCACAATGGCCATGTCCCGTCCTCCCGATATTTCACCGGAGCGCGAAGCATCCTATGGAAATACCAAGCCCCATCATGCTTGATTTCCTGTTGAAATTCCAGAGCCGACTATCTGATGAGGAGACGATGTCGTTCGCCCGGCAATCTCGAATGTCGGGCAAACGCCTCAAATCAGCAGCAGCGCCTTCATCGAGGCGTTGCCCTTGCGGCCGATGATGATGTGGTCGTGCACCGCGATACCGAGGGGCTTCGCCGTATCCGTGCTGGCAATCGCCGTCGGAGCGCGCCGGCATCTGGCGTAGTGGGCGCACACGAATATCGCAACGGGAGGACGCCGTAGGCTAGCCACCAGGTTCGTCCACAATCTCTGACCGATAGGAAAGCCCCCAATCGGCCATCGATCGTATGACCGGACGAAGAGTGTTGCCAAGGGGAGTCAGGTTATATTCCGTCTTCGGCGGGATCACTGGGTACTCCTTACGCGAAAGCAGTCCCCATTCCTCCAGCTCGCGCAGTTCCTTCGTCAGTATGCGGTCGCTGATCGGCGGACAGGCTCTTCGTATCGCGGAGAACCGTAGCGGCTCGTCGCGTATGAGGGCCCATACGATACGAGCCTTCCATCGTCCGCCGAGGATCTTCGATGTGAACGCCACAGGGCATGGGGTGGTGAGTTGCATGGCTTTTACACTAACAAAAATTTCCGTACTTGTAAAAGGTAAGTGTGAGCGTTGAGATGACTTTCGGAGTCCAACCAATAAGGAGAATTCGAAGATGAAAGCCGTCTGCGTCACCGAAACCCGCCAGCTTGAGGTTCGGAAGATTCCAACGCCCACCACCCCGCCGAGCGGACACATCCTGGTGGACATCGTCGCCTCCGCCATCAACCATGGTGACAAGGCCTTTCTTGCCAGACCGACGATCACGGTGGGGCTCAACACCAGCCTCCACAACATATGGGGGGCCTCAGCCTCCGGCAGGGTGAGCGCCATTGGTGCGGATGTCCCGGCCGACTTCGCGGGCAGGAATGTGGCGCTCTACCGTTCGCTGACGCCGAGCGCGGATATTGTCGGCTTGTGGTCTGAGCAAGCCGTCGTGCCCTATACCAGCGCTCTCATTCTCCCTGAGAGCGTTGCAGTCGAGGACTATTGCGGTTCTCTGGTTAATGCGATGACCGGGTACGCCTTTCTGGAAGAGATGGTGAGCGTAGGACACAAGGGCCTGATCGTCACGGCGGGAGCGTCCGCCACCGGGCTTGCCGTCGCGGCGATCGCTCGGAGAAAACACATCCCGTTGCTCGCCCTGGTCCGTTCCGAGAAGGCAGGCGAGGAGCTTCGCGGATTCGGTGTCGAGCATGTGCTGAGCACGGATACGGAAAAGTTTGAAAGCCGGTTCGCCAGGCTTGCGGAAGAACTCGGCACGACGGCGGTCTTCGACGGCATTGGAGGAGAGCTAATCAATCGGATCGTTCCGCATCTGCCGGTCAACAGCACCGTTTCGTTCTATGGCTTTCTCAGCGGAGCAATCCCGATCTCGGCTCCGTCCGCGCTCTTTCTGGCGAAGACCCTTACGATGAAAGGGTTCAGCAATTTTAACAGCAGAACCGTCAAAGACCCGCGGAAGCTTCGTGCTGCCCTGACATCGCTGGAAGAGATCATCGCCGACCCGATGTTCAGGACGCGACGGGGAAAGACGTTTAGCCTTGACCAAATCGGGGAAGCCATGGCCTATGAGGCCAAACCAGGTGCGAAGGCGGTTCTCGCAGCGGTCGCTTCATGAGATTCGCTCAGGGCGCAAGCTCCATTGCCAGCGGGCCCATCATCGCGTGAAGGGCACCGTTCGGTGCCGCATAATTGCTGAGCCCGGGTAGCGCCGTTCGAGCGGCGGCACTTGTCAGCCAGGTCACCGACTGTTGGACGTGGCCGAGGGCGGCGCGCAGGGTTCGCGTATACGCCATGTACTTTGAATCCATGGCGTCACGCATGTGCCCGTCGTTGAGCTGCGCGAAGGGTAGCGTGATCGACTGCGTCCCCAAGGTCAGAACCAGGTGGTCGAACGTGCCGATCTCACCGAAGAAATGGCGCAGATCAGCCTCATCGGCAGGTGAAACGGCATCGCCGCGCGCCAAGGGGCCAAGCAACTGAGCTCTGGCTGCCGCACGCTCCCGCTGTCGTCCGGTTATGATCACGCGAGCGCCAGCTTTGACGAACAGCTTCGCGGTGGCGTGTCCGATGTCGCCCGTCCCTCCGACGATGACTGCCGTCTGCTTTTGCAGGTCCATATACGCCGTTCCTCTCTGTCGAAGGTATCAACGTTGCTACCTTGGCGGTCTGCCCCGTCACTCAAGTCCGGCAGCGAAATCCCGAATGTCAGCGGCAAGAACGTCCGTCTGCTCGAGCATCGAAAGATGGCCGCCCTCATCGTGCTCGCGCCACAATCTGATGTCGGGGCGCGATCGCTCGACGAAGCGGCGCGGCATGCGGGGCAGGAGCGGATCGGGAAACGACGAGTAGCCGAACGGAACCGCTATCTTCTGCCCGGGCTGCAGGCCAAACGGCTCCGTGGCAAAGCCGGCGTAGGGCCAGATCGAGGTCGCCACCGTGTCGGTGACGAGAAACAGCATGACTTCGGTCAGCAATCGGTCCGGGCCGTAGATCGCGTCGACGCTGCGCTTGCGCGTGTCGCTCCATTTCTGCCACTTGTCGAGCATGTAGGCGGCCCAGCCGACCGGGCTGTCCGTCAGGGCATATGTGATGGTCTCGGGGCGCGTGAACTGGAGGCGAAAGTAGGCGCTCTCACGATCCATGTTCTCCACCTCGGCTTTCGCATAGGCCACTTCCTCGGGAGCTGGGTCCGCGACACCCGTTTGGCCTGACCCATACTCCGCGCCAGCATGGCGGAAGGCGATCATGTGGGCATGGATGCCTGCCAGGTGGTCGGGCGTGTCGATCGCAATCCAATCGGCGACCACCGCGCCAAAGTCGCCGCCATGAATGAGGTAACGGGCGTAACCAAGAACATCGGTCATCAGGCGATCGATTCGCCTGGAGATGAAGCGGAGGCCACGGATTTGATCGTCGGGGGCTTCCGAGAACGCGAAACCCGGCAAGGACGGCACGATTACTTCGAAGCCATCGTCTGCGAGCTTCTCCGCCAGCGGAAGCATGGCGGCAAATGTGTACGGCCATCCGTGCAGGAGCAGCAGCGGCGGATGGGCGCCGTGTCCGCCGGCCGGAGCAAGTCGAGCATAGTGAACGTTTCGGCCGTCAATATTGACCAGATATTGCGGGGTGCGGTTCAGCGACGCCTCGATCGACCGCCAATCGTAAGTGCCGCGCCAGTACGACACGAGCTTCGCGAACCAGTCCGCATCTACGCCATACCGCCAGCCGGCGGTCTTCGAGACCTTCGGCCAATGGACGGTCTGGAGCCGATCCCTGACGCGGGCGAGCGTTGCGTCGGGGATATGGATCTTGAACGGTTCAGCTTGAGACATGGTGTTCGATTCCTTTGATCCGGAATCGGCCAGCAGTGCATTGGGCATCAAGCTCGCCGCCATCAGCGCTGACGCCGAGGCGAGGACTGCTCTGCGATCTGCTTCAAGAGACATGGGTCCATTCCAATTGAGGGCCAAAGCCATAGCCTGAAATCATCGTTGCCATGAAGCAAATGGCATGTTTTCATGACAGTCATGAATGAGAAGAATTTTCGGGGCGTCGATCTGAACCTGCTGGTGATGTTCGTGACGGTGATGCGCGAACGATCGACGACGCGCGCGGCCGAGCGCCTGTTCGTGAGCCAGCCTGCGGTGAGCCACGCGCTGCGGCGGCTGCGAGCGATCTTCGACGACCGGCTGTTCGTGCGCGTGCGCCAGGGCATGGTCCCGACACCGCGCGCCGAGGCGCTCTACTGCGACTTGCTGCCGAGCCTCGAGGCGATCGAGCGCAAGCTGCAGGAACGCGACCACTTCGAGCCGGGGCCTTCCGAACGCGTGTTCCGACTGGGTCTGCCGAGCGCGCTGGACATCTGCGTCATGCCGCTACTGTTGGAGGCGCTCGCTAAGCAGGCCCCTCGCGTGAGTCTGGTTGTGCGGCCTGTGAGCCTGCATACGGGGCCAGCGCTTCTCGACAGCGAGGAGATTGAGCTGGGCGTGTCGGTATTTCCGAGGATCGAATCCTGGCACCGCCGCAGGAACCTGGGCCCGCGCAACTACGGCTGCGTGTTCAATGGCCGGCGGCTGGGAATCCGGCCGCCGATCACCCTCAAGCGCTACCTCGGCCTGCCGCACCTGCTGACCTCGTTCAGCGGCGAGCGAAGCGGCGTGGTCGACACCGCCCTTGCCAAGCAGGGGCTGAGCCGTCGTGTCCTGGTGGCGGGCGACCTTGCCGCGCTGCCGTTCTATCTCTCCAAGTGCGATGCGGTCGCAACGCTGCCCGACTACGCAGCCCGGGTGGTCGCGGCCCGGCTAGCATTGAGCTACAGCAAGCCGCCACTCGCGCTGCCGGATTTTTCGCTCTCCATGATCTGGCATGACCGGCACGACTACGATCCCGGCCACCGCTGGTTCCGCGACCTGGTCGGCGAGATCGTCATTGCCATCTGAAACTCGTCTCGCGATGCCCGTGGGAGGCTGAATTCTCGCCCTGGCGCGTCCGTGGTCCATGGGTACCGCTTGCTCAAGGTCCGGTGCCCGGAGTCGAGCTGACCCCGCTCTGACCGCAGGCCTGCGAACGGGCACCAAACGCATCTGTCGTCGTTCGGATGGCATGGCGCCACTGATCAGCTCCGCGAGGGAGCGGAGCACATGCTTTGGCGAGTGCGCGCGGTACTCGTCCGTTTGATTGGTGCGGTTGGGAGCGAAGGGAGCGGATCATCGCCGTGAGTTCGGGCCAACAGGATCATGCCGGAAGGAGCCCGAGTGTTCAGTGGAAGGCGGCAGTCTTCGCGCGCGATGGCACGCGCCAGATGTCATGTCTGGACTATGAACGGCTCGGGTGAACTCCCCGACTCGGCAATCGCATCGAAACCGAAATGTCTGCAATTGAGTCCGTTCTGCTCCAAGCAGACATCGCTAAATCAGCAGCAGCCCCTTCATCGAGGCGTTGCCCTTGCGGCCGATGATGATGTGGTCGTGCACCGCGATGCCGAGGGGCTTTGCCGTATCGATGATCTGCTTGGTCATCTCGATGTCGGCGCGCGACGGCGTCGGGTCGCCGGACGGATGGTTGTGCACCAGGATGATGGCGCTGGCGGAGAGTTCGAGCGCGCGCTTGACCACCTCGCGCGGATAGACGGGCGTGTGGTCGACGGTGCCGGTCTGCTGCACTTCGTCGGCGATCAGCCCGTTCTTCTTGTCAAGGAAGAGGATGCGGAACTGCTCACGCGTCTCGAAGGCCATCGCCGAGCGGCAATAGTCGAGAAGTTGCGGCCAGTTGGACAGAACCTCGCGGCTCTGCACCTCGCCGCGGGCCATGCGCTGGGCGGTCGCCGCGATGACCTTGAGATCGGTCGCCACCGCCGGGCCGATGCCTTTGACTTCCTCGAGCAGGGAAGGCGGCGCGCCGAGCACCTCGGCCAGCGAGCCGAAGCGGGCGATCAGCGCCTTGGCGATCGGCTTGGTGTCGATGCGCGGGATCAGCCGGAAAAGCAGGAGTTCGAGCAACTCATAGTCAGGCAGGGCATCCGGTCCGCCGGCGACGAAGCGTTCGCGCAAGCGGTCGCGATGACCATGATAGTGCGGCTTTTCGGCCGGCTCGGCCTTCGCAGGCCGCCGGATCGGCAGCTCCGCGAAAAATCCCCGCTCGTCGTCGCCGGTTTCCCCCATAGGCCGCCCGCTCTTGGCCGGAAAGGCCCGGCAAGAAGAAACTCTAAGCCGGCAGGCCGGGCCCAGTCGAGTTTTTTCGGCGCGGGCGCGAAATCCTGCACCGGCTTCGGTCGTGTCGTGCGCGCACTGCCGCGACGGTGATTCGAGGGCCTGCCTGCGTATTGAAGGTGACGAAGCGCCCGATGCGCGAGGAGGGCGCGCAAAGCACCTCCGAATAGCGACTCAGGCAACCTTCGTCCTGCCTTGTCAGAAGCGGTAGGTGATACCCGTGCCGATCAGCCACGGGTTGAGCTTGGCCTTACCCGTAAAGTCCGTGCCGCCGACCGTGACGTCGAATTTCGGTTCCAGGAAGAGCTTCTTGACGTCGAAATTGAAGCCCCAATGCTGATCCAGCATGTAATCGAATCCGACCTGCAGAGCGCCGCCGAATGTGTCCTTGACATGGAGAGCGTCGGCACTGCCGGCGTCCTGGTTGTAAAAGATCGTGTAGTTCACGCCAGCACCGACATAGGGCTTGAAGGCGCCGAAATCGGTGAAATGGTATTGCAGCGTGAGCGTGGGCGGCAGTACCCAAACCTTGCCGATCTTGCCCAATCCGCCGATCGTTCCTTCGCCGTAGATATTGGCGTAGGTGGTGCCGAGAATGAGTTCGGCGGCGAGATTGTCGGTGAAGTAATAGGAGATGTCCAATTCCGGCGTCACCGTGTCCGAATAGGAAAGGTCAGAGCCCGGGATTCCGTTGACGTTGCCCTTGTCGTCCGTGATCACGCCCAGGGCGCGCAGGCGAATCTGCCAAGGGCTGGATGCCGCTATGGGAGCCTCTGCTTGCGCAGTGTCCACCGATCGTACGTCCGCCGCCGCGGCCTGCTGCAGCCCTGCCACAACAAGCGCGATGGCAACTGTCGTGATCCCCCGCCGTCGCGGCCCCATCCAGTCTCTCACCATAATATCTCTCCTTGAAATTTCGAATTTGGTGCGCTGCAGCAATGACAGCCGCGGAGAGATGATCGGTTGACCCAGATCAATGGTGGAATGAAGTAGATTGAAGCAGCATTTTCTTCGATATCGCATGTAACAAAAATGCAACAATGACGATCGCGACAATGAGGCGGAGCCCGGCCTAGAAAGATCGAGTAGCCATGGGCGCAGAGGGCCGAATGTCGCGACGGCGTGAGCTCCAAAAGAAGAAGCCTCTTGCGCACAGCGATACGATGAGCGGCATACCCCTGCGCGGGACCATGGACGTCGTGGGGTAAACTTCAAGTGCTACGGTCGGGACGGTCCGGCGGCAAGAATCCTAGAGCAATTCCAGGAAAAGTGTGAAAACGGTTTTCCGTTCGGAATTGCGCCAAAACAAAGAGATAGAGCGGTTCGCCGTTCCCGTGAAACGGTGAAATGCTCTAGGCCGGCAGACCGGGGCGGTCGAGCTTTTTCGGCGACAGCGTGAAGATCTCGCAGCCGGTATCGGTGACGCCGATCGTGTGCTCGTATTGTGCCGACAGCGAACGGTCGCGCGTCACCGCCGTCCAGCCATCCGACAGCACCTTCACATGCGGGCGGCCGAGGTTGATCATCGGCTCGACGGTGAAGATCATGCCGGGCCGCATCTCGACGCCTTCGTTGACGGTGCCGTAGTGCAGGATGTTCGGCGCGTCATGAAAAAGCTGGCCGACGCCGTGGCCGCAGAAGTCGCGCACCACCGAGCAGCGCTCGGCCTCGGCATAGGTCTGGATCGCGGCGCCGATGGCGCCGGTGCGGGCGCCGGGCCTGATCGCGGCGATGCCGCGCATCAGGCACTCATAGGTCACCTCGAGCAGGCGCTCGGCGGCGCGCTTGATCGTGCCCACCGGATACATGCGCGAGGAGTCGCCATGCCAGCCGTCGAGGATATAGGTGACGTCGATGTTGACGATGTCGCCGTCCTTCAGCGGCTTGTTGTCGGGAATGCCGTGGCAGACGACGTGGTTGATCGAGGTGCAGGAGGACTTGGTGTAGCCGCGATAGTTGAGCGTCGCCGGCAACGCGCCGTGGTCCATGCCGAACTCGAAGACGAAGCGGTCGATGGTCTCGGTAGTGACGCCGGGCTTCACCATCGACACGAGCTCGTCGAGGCAGCGCGCGGTGAGGTCGCAGGCCTTGCGCATGCCGGCAAAGCCTTCTTCGCCATAAAGGCGAATCTGGCCGGTGTTTCTCAAGGGAGCCGTTGCGGCGTCGAGATAGGTAACCATTCTTGTCCGTTGCGGGTTGGCTCCTGACGCGAGCCGATGCGGGAATTTTCTCCAGATTTGGCACTGGAAGCGGCAAGGTTCAAGGACGAAGTGCCTTCAACCGGCTTGCTGCGGGGAATATTCGCTGGCGCAGAGCTGGCGCGTCCGGGTTTGTTGCAGGCTTTCCTTTCGCTGCCCCATGGGGTAGGGCGGTCTGGATATGGGAGATTTAATGCCGTTGACGGCATCGGCACGCGCAAGATCGACGCTGCAGCCATTCAGGACCGCATGCCTGGCCCTGATGGCGATGCTCGTGCTCGCGCTGCTGGGCTTCGCTCAGGCCGAAGTCTCCGCGTCCGCCGCCTCGGCCGCGGGCGGCCCCGGCCTCAGCGCAACGCGGCAGGGCGAAACGCTTGCATTGCTGAGGGTCACCGGCAAGGCGCAGGCCATCGAGGCCCGCGCCGGCCGGCCGCTGCCCTTGAAGCTCGTCGGCGGCAATCCCGGCGCGCTCGCCTCCGCATCCGATTTCCTTGTCGCCGGCCAGGCCTTGCCGGCGCAGGCGAACTTCGCGCCTGTTCCCGTAGCCGCGCCGCTCTCGCATGCCAACCAGCCTCGCGCGCCACCAACGGCCTGAACCCGGCGGCCGCTGACCGCAGTTTTCACACCTCAAACATTCCTTCGCGCCGCGATCTGGCGACGGCATGTGCCGCCCGCCGGTTGGGTGGCGCGTCCATTGGACATCTCACGATGCGACGTATCAAGACCTTCAAAACGCTCACGCGCGCTGCCTCGGCAGCCGCGTTTCTCACCGTCCAGGCAATCATCTGCGTCGGCACCGTCTACTGGGCCATTACCGAAACGCTTCGCATGGAGGGGACGGCCGCGATCGTGCTCGGCGTCATCTTCGCCATTCCGTCCGCCTATCTGCTGATGGTGGTCTCGCGCATGGCCTACGAGGCGGAGACGGATCCGGCCAACCAGTAGGCGCGAATGAAATTGGCGGAATACGGGACGGGGGCGATGCCTGTCGCATCGCCCCCGTCGAACGATGTGACCAGGGTGCCGATCCGCCGCACCCGGGATCGAGCGGCCGACCGTACTGAGGTCACATTCCTGTCCCAGAAGGCGTCAAAAGAATTTTTTCAGAACGAACGGCGCTGCTCGGGCTTCGCCAGTTCGGGAGACAGGGAATGGACAGACTGCAATTCGAGGTGCCGGTGCGCATCACGCCCGCGCCCGGCCTGCCGGTTGAGGAAATCTACAGCGTCGAGCAGGCGCTCGACTTCCTGCAGGACTGGCCGAAGCGCCGCCAGGGCAAGGTCTATGATCTCGCCTTCAACGCCTGCTTCGGCGCGACCGTCGATGTCGCGAGCTCGGAGGAAGCCTGCCGCGCCTTCATGGCTTTCTGCCGCGTCAGCGGGTTGCTCGCCCGGGATATGATGTTGCCGGTCAAGCGCGGCGGCAGCGCAAGAGGGTTTCGCGAGGCGAGGGCGTAAGGCTTCAGCCGGCGAAAGATACCCCTCTGTAGTGCATTCCCACCTGCACGCCGCGAACGATCAGCCTGGACAGGATCTCCATGTCCAGGGGCATTTCCGGACGCCACACATCGAGCAGCAGGGCAATACGCGCCTGATCGGCGTTGTTCATCACCTCGTGCTCGAAAGTGTCGTCCCAAAGCATGCACTCGCCGTCGGAGATCCGCCTGTCCTCATGGTTGATCATCATGATCGTCGCCGGCCGGCCATCCGCCTGTTTCGGGATGACCAGCCCGAGATGAAATCTCATGATGCCGCGAAAGGGACCGCGATGGGGCGGGATATGCTTGCGCGGCGCCAGGAATGAGACGGCCGCCGATTTGACCTCGGGGCATTCGGACAGCAGCCGGCCGAGGGTGGGCATTCGCGCGAGGTTTTCCGGAATCGTCATGTCGTAGGCCTTGAGCACGAACATGCGCCAATCGAGGCCGTCATTGGCCGAAATCTCGGCCTGCTCCGGCATGATGTCGTGGAAGCGCGGCACCCTGGTCAACTGCACCGCCAGGGCTTCGTCGCGAATACTCTGCCAGGCGGCCGCGAACTTCGTCGCGTTGGGGAAATGGGTGCTGATATCAAGAATCGCTGGTGCATCTATGCGCTTTTCATAGATACGACGCACCAGATTGGTTCCAAGATCGTAGACGTTCGACATCGCATTGCCTCGACCAGGTTATAGTATAGTGGATGATTGCTTTCAGCTATTGCTCACGGAGATTTGTTCCGAGGGCTTCAGATAGACGTCCGGCTTCATATCACTGCGTTTCCGATGCCAGCCGCGGACCGGCGCCGACATCGACGACTTCAGGCTTGGCGCTGTCGATCGTGCCGTCCCAGCCGCCGCCAAGCGCCTTGTTGAGCGCGATGTAATCGGTGGCCATCGACACGCGGCTCTGCAGCAGGGTGTCCTCGGCCGTGTAGAGCGACCGCTCTGCATCCAGCACGTCGAGAAGGCTTGTCTCGCCTGCTTTGTAGAGTGTTCTTTCGAGCTGGGCGGCGTCGCCATAGGATTTTGCGGAAGAGGCGAGCTTGCCGTTCCTGATCCGCTCCTGCGACAGAGAGACGGTGGCGTTTTCCACGTCCTCCAGCGCCGTCAGCACGGCGGCCTTGTACGCAATGAAATATTGGTCGCGCTGGGCTTTGGCGATCTCGACGGCCGCCTGCAACTGACCGGCGTTGAACAGCGGCACGCTGAGCGTCGGGCCGAACGACCAGCCGATGGTGGAATTCCTGCCGAGATCGCCGAGCTTGAGGGCGGTGGTGCTGATGTCTCCAGTCAGACTGACGCTCGGATAGCGCGCCGCCTCTGCCTGGCCGATCTTGGCCGTGTACTGAGCATATTGCCGTTCCGCCATCCGCACGTCGGGGCGGGTCAGCAGGATGTCGGCCGGAATGCCGGTCGGGATCGGTAGGCGCGGCGCCGGGATCGACCTGGGGCGCTTCAGCCGCTCGACCAACGCCGCCGGCGGACGGCCGGTGAGCACCGAAAGGCGGTGCACCGCTTCGGCGTAGTTCGCTTCCAGGGTCGGGACGTCGGCTTCCGTGCTGCTTGCCTGTCCCATCGCCTTGGCGACATCGGCAGCGGTTGCCGTGCCGGCCAAGGCCATGGTGCGGGTGAGCTCGGCGGTCTGCCTTTGCGATGCAGCCGAGCGCCGGGCAAGCGCGATGCGGGTCTGGTAGCCGCGGGCCTGGACGTAGTTGGAGGCAACATCGCCGATCAAGGTCAGCAGGGTCGAACGGAGGCTCTCCTGGGAGGCGTCCAATCCGTAGCGGGCGGCCTCGACACTCCTGTGATTGGCGCCGAAGAGATCGATCTCCCAGCTGGCGTCGAAGCCCGCCTGATACTGGTCGTAGGTCTCGCTGGCGGTCCCGCCCGAGGTGGTCGCGGCGACCTTGTTGCGCGTGGCGGAGGCCGAACCGTCGGCGGATGGAAACAGCGTCCCCGCGGATTGGCGGTAGGACGCGCGCGCCTCGCGGATCTTGGCCTTGGCCGTCGCCACGTCCAGATTGCCGGCAACCGCTTCCTCGACCAACTGGTTGAGCTCGGGATCGCGGAGCTTCCGCCACCATCGCGACAGCTGCGCCGGCTTGGTCGGCTTCGTCGCCTTCCAGTCGCTCCAGGTCGCCGGCACGACCACCAAGGGCGTCCGATAGTCTGGACCAACGACGCATCCGGAGAGCAGAAGGCCGGCAAAAGCGGGCAAAAGCAGCCCTTTCGCGGTCCGCAGACCGCGTTCGAAACCTGTCATGACGAAACCCTTATTGCTGAGTGGCTGTGGCTGGCGTCCCGCCCCTATCCTGCCCAGAATCCTGCTTGGCGGTCTTGCCCTTGAAGATGCGGCGCACCGTGACGAACAGCAGCGGCACCAGGAACACGCCGATCACGGTCGCCGCGATCATGCCGCCCATCACGCCGATGCCGACGGAATTCTGCGCGCCCGAACCCGCGCCGCTGGCGATTGCCAATGGCGTGACGCCGAGAATGAAGGCCAGCGACGTCATCAGGATTGGCCGCAGCCGTTGCCGCGCCGCTTCCAGCGTCGCCTCGACCAGCCCCATTCCCGCCGCCTGCCGTTCGATGGCGAATTCGACGATGAGGATGGCGTTCTTGGAGGCGAGACCAATCGTGGTCAGCAGGCCGACCTTGAAATAGACGTCGTTGGTCTGCCCGAACAGGCTCGCCGCCAGCAGCGCGCCGAAGATGCCGATCGGCACCGACAGCATGACCGCGAACGGGATGGACCAGCTCTCGTAAAGCGCGGCGAGGCAAAGGAAGACGACGAGCGCCGAGATCAGATAGAGCGACATCGCCTGGTTGCCGGAAAGCCGCTCCTGATGCGAGAGCCCCGTCCACTCATGCGCGTACCCGGCGGGCAGTTGCGCGACCAGCTTGTCGATCTCGTCCATGGCGGCGCCTGAACTCACGCCCGTCGCCGCCGCGCCCTGGATTTCCACGGCCGCCGAACCGTTGTAGCGCTCGAGCCGGGGCGAGCCGTATGTCCAATGGCTGGAGGCGAAGGCCGAGAATGGCACCATCGCGTTGCCGGAATTGCGGACCTGCCATCTGTCCAGGTCTTCCGGCTGCATGCGGAAGTCCGCGTCCGCCTGCAGATAGACCGGCTTCACCCGGCCGCGATCGATGAAGTCGTTGACGTAGTCGCTGCCCCAGGCGGTGGAGAGCGTGTTGTTGATGTCGGAGAGGCCGATGCCGAGGGCGCTTGCCTTTTCCTGATCGATGTCGACCGAGAACTGCGGCTGATCCTCCTGGCCGTTGGGGCGGGTGTTGGCGAGCAGCTTGCTCCGCGCGGCAAGACCGAGAAGCTGGTTGCGCGTCTGGATCAGCGCCTCATGGCCGGCGCCGTTGACGTCCTGCAGATAGAAGTCGAAACCGCTGGTGTTGCCGAAACCCTGGATGGCGGGAGGGGCGAGCGCGAAGACTTGCGCATCCCTGATCTTGGAGAAGGCTCCCATGGCGCGGCCGGCGACCGCCTTCGCCGCCAGGGCCGGTGACGTGCGCTTGTCGAAATCCTTCAGCCGAACGAACGCGATACCGACATTCTGTCCAGCGCCGCCGAAACCGAAGCCGGAAGCGGTGAACACCCCATCGACCGCGTCCTTCTCCTCGTTCAAATAGTGGTCGGTCACCTGGGCGAGCACGCGCTCGGTTCGGTCCTGTGTCGCGCCGACCGGCAGCTGCACGCTGGTGATTAGAATGCCCTGGTCCTCGTCGGGCAGGAACGAGCTTGGCAGCCTGGCAAACATCCAGCCCATGGCGACGACTATGGCCAGGAAAACGACGAGGAAGCGCTTGCCCCGGTTGATGATGCCGTGCGAGCCGTCGCGATAGGCCGTCGTGCCGCGGTCGAAGGCGCGGTTGAACCAGCCGAACGGACCTCTCTGTGTCGCGTGGTCCCGCGGCGGCCGCAGGATCGTGGCGCAGAGCGCGGGCGTCAGCACCAGCGCGACCAGCACCGAAAGCACCATCGCCGAGACGATGGTCACCGAGAACTGCCGGTAGATGATGCCGGTGGAGCCGCCGAAGAAAGCCATCGGCACGAACACGGCCGACAGCACGGTGGCGATGCCGATCAGCGCGCCGGTGATCTCGTTCATCGATTTGCGCGTCGCCTCTCTCGGCGGCAGGCCTTCCTCCGCCATGACGCGTTCGACATTTTCGACCACGACGATGGCGTCGTCGACGAGCAGGCCGATGGCGAGCACCATGGCGAACATGGTCAGCGTGTTGATCGAGTAACCGAAGAAGGAGAGCACGCCGAAGGTGCCGAGCAGCACCACCGGAACGGCGATCGTCGGGATGATGGTGGCGCGCAGGTTCTGCAGGAAGAGCAGCATCACCAGGAACACCAGCACGATCGCTTCTGCCAGCGTCTTCACCACCTCTTCGATCGACAGGCGTACGAAGGGCGACGTGTCATAGGGGTAGACGACCTCGACGCCTTGCGGGAAGGTCGAACTCAGACGGTCGATGGTCGCGCGCACCGCCTCGGCGGTGTTGATCGCATTGGCGCCGGTCGCCAGATTGACCGCGACGCCGGCCGACGGCTTGCCGTTGTAATGGGCGGCCGTCGTGTAGCTTTCGGCGCCGATCTCGACCCTGGCGACGTCGTTGAGCCGAACCAGCGAGCCGTCGGTGTTGCTCTTCAGGATGATGTTGCGGAACTGCTCGGCGGTCTGCAGCCGGCTCTTGGCCGTCACCGTGGCATTGAGCTGCTGTCCCTTGCGCGCCGGCAGGCCGCCGAGCTGGCCGGCGGAGACCTGGGTGTTCTGCGCCTCGATCGCGGTGGCGACGTCGCTCGGCATCAGCGCATATTGGGCGAGCTTGTCGGGATCGAGCCAGATGCGCATGGCATAGCCGGAGCCGAAGAGCTGGGTGGAGCCGACGCCTTCGACGCGCTTCAGCGTGTCGTTGACCGTGCTGTCGACATAGTCGGCAAGGTCTGTCGAGTTCATCTTGCCGTCGGTGGAAACGAAGCCGATGACCATCAGGAAGCCGGTCGAGGATTTGGAGACGGTGATGCCGTTGCTCTGGACGACCTGCGGCAGTTGCGACTGCACCAGCTGCAGCTTGTTCTGGGTCTGCACCTGGGCGGTGTCGGGATTGGCGGCGCTGGTGAAGGTCAGCGTGATCGAGGCCTGTCCGGTCGAGGTCGACGTCGCCGTCATGTAATCGAGATTGTCGATGCCGGTCATGCCTTGCTCGATGACCTTGGTCACCGAGTTCTCCACCGTCTGGGCGTCGGCGCCGGGATAGCTGGCGCTGATGTTCACCGTGGTGGGCGCGATCTGCGGGTATTGCGAGATCGGCAGCGACCGGAGCGCGAGCAGGCCGCCCAGCATGATCACGATGGCGATCACCCAGGCAAAGATCGGGCGATTGATGAAGAAAGTCGACATCGCCTCAGTTCCCGGTTGCGCCAGACGCTGGTTGCTTGGCGGCGCCGGCAGCCTTGCCGCCAGCCGGTTCCGCCGTGGCAGAGGTCTGCTGGCGATCCTTGATCTCGCCGGTCGCCTCGTCGATCGTCACCTCGACCGGCGTCGCGTCGCCACCTGCGCGCACCAGCTGCACGCCTTCAACGATGACGCGGTCGCCGTCGCCGACGCCGGAGTCCACTAGCCAGTTGTCGCCGACGCTGTTGCGCACGCTGAGAGCACGCGACTCGACCTTGCCCTGGGCATTGACCACCATGGCCGTCGCCTGACCTTTCGGGTCGCGGGTGACGGCGCGCTGCGGCACCAGGAAGCTGTTCTGCGCCACACCTTCCTCGACGATGGCGCGTACATACATGCCTGGCAGCAGCAGGCGGTCGGGATTGGGGAACTGGGCTCTGAGCGCGAAAGTGCCGGTGGATTGGTCGACATTGGCGCCGGCGAATTCCAGCTTGCCGGTCCGCGAGTAGATGGTGCCGTTGTCGAGCTTGAGCTTCACGCTGACGTTGGGCCCGCTGACCTTAAGCCGGCCTTCGTTGATCGCCTGGCGCAGGTTGAGCAGATTGGTGCTGGACTGCGTGACATCGACATTGATCGGGTCGAGCGCGCGAATGGTGGTCAGCACCGTCTCCTGATTGGCGGTGACCAGCGCTCCCGGCGTGAGCGTGGATTTGTCGATCCGGCCGGCGATCGGCGCGGTGATCGAGGTGCGGTTGAGGCTGATGCGCGCCGTCTCGACGCTCGCCTTGGCCGATGCAACGTCGGCCTGGGCCTGCGCCAGCGTCGCGGCGGCATCGTCAAAATCCTGCTTCGAGACGACGTTCTGCTTCAGCAGTCCGGAATAGCGGTCGAACTTGGCCTGGGCGGTGGGGAGCGCCGCTTCGGCCTTCTGCCGGGCGGCGACGGCGCTGTCATAGGCTGCCTGGTAGCTCGCCGGATCGATAAGGTAGAGCGGCTGTCCCGGCACCACCTCGGCGCCTTCCTGGAACAGGCGCTGCTGGATGATGCCGTCGACCTGCGGGCGTACCTCGGCGATGAGTGAGGCCGCCGTGCGGCCGGGCAGTTCGGCGGTGATCGCGACCGACTGCGGATGCAAGGTGACAACGCCGACCTCGGGCCGGCCGACGCCGCCCATGCCCGCAGGAACCTCGCTCTTTTCCTGCGAACAGGCCGCCAGAAAGAGTACCGCACACAGCATTCCTGCCCAGGGAGAGAGGCGACGTGGCCTCGTCGGCAAAAGAGAATGACTAGGCTGGATATGCATCGGCTGGATCTTTCGCTGAAGTTGCAGTCGTCGCCTGACCATCGCCGACGCCGGCCGCGACCAGCACGGCGAAGAGGAGAAGATGCCTTTTACGCAATTTTCTGGTCATGATTTTCGGTGCTTGAAGACGACATCGGAAGCGACAGGCGGTAAGCGGCGAAGCTCAGCCGGATCGCCCCTTTTAGCGCCTGCTTCGACAGGATCCGTTGCCTGGCACCGGCGCTGGAGCGGATCGGCAAGGGCGAGCCCAGCGAGGTAAGCAGCCGCAGCATCATCAGGGCTTCCCACATCATCATGCGCTCCACGCTTGACGGCGGTCGCGCGGACGCGTCCGCCAATTCGCAAAAGAACCGGCCGGCCCGTGAACGGGTGGATCAGCGGACCGGCCGGTGCAGACGGTCAGAGTTGCTCGCCATTCCGGGGTAGGGGTGGCTGAAGCTGTCCGTGCGGACCTCCAGGGCCGGCTGCGTCGTCCGACGGATTGCCCCATGGACCGGGGGGCGGGCCGTGCGGCCGATCCGCCGAAGCGAGGATTTCGAGCTGTTCGGGCGTCAGCTTGGTGCGCAGCACGGCGATCGCATCCTTCAGCTTGGCGGCCGAAGCCGCGCGCTTGGTGACTTCGTCGGCCAGTCGCTCCTGGAAGGCGAAGGGATCGCGTTGCCCCTGGTCGGGACCGCCGGGCGTGGGCGGCCCGCCTGCTTCAGAGCCACTGCGAGCGCCGGGGCCATGGTCGAACCGCGGCGGCGCGAGCACCGCCTGCAGCGCGCTGGTATAGTCGCGCCAGGCATCGAGCTGCTCGGTGCGGATGCCGATGCGGGTCTCGAGCGCCGAAAGCCGCGCGGCAAGCATTTCCGGCGGCGGCGGTCCCATGCGGCGGAAGCCTTCCGGCCCCTGCGGCATCGGTTCGTGCCGCATCGGCCCGTGCGGGCCGGGCCAGGGCATCGGGCCCGGGCCCGCATCATCCTGCCGGCCGATCGCCGGCGGTTCGTCACCAGGCGCCGCGGCAGGGTCGGGCTGGGCGGCCAGCACGGGATGGATGGCCGCGACCGAGAACAGGCCGAGCGCCAAAAGTCTGCTTCGCATGACGTGATCCTTTCCTGCATGCTTCGGATGGCGGGAGGATAGGAAGCGTCTTTTGCCGTTTTGCTTCGGCGCGTTGCCGAAGGTTTCCAGAAAAGGGAGATTTGTTTCTGAATGTTTCCGGAGCCTTCCCGGAAACATTCGGTTGCAAATTTCCATGCCGCTCTTTCGGCCGCTCTTCCTATAATCGGTGGCGAACAAGGTGAGATGGGCTGGGAATGCAGGCACAACCCCACATCCTCGTCGTCGATGACGACCGCGAGATCAGGACGCTGCTCGGACGCTATCTCGACGGGCAGGGTTTTCGCGTCTCGGTGGCGGCCGACCGGCGCGAGTGCGAGCAGAAGCTCGGCTCAGGCCAGTTCGACCTCATCGTGCTCGACGTCATGCTGCCCGACGGGTCGGGTCTCGACATCTGCCGCGCCTTGCGCGACCGCAAGCCGCATATCCCGGTCATTCTGCTGACCGCGCTGAAGGAGGATGTGGACCGCATCATCGGGCTGGAGCTCGGCGCCGACGACTATCTCGGCAAGCCGTTCAACCCGCGCGAGCTTTCAGCCCGCATCCGCGCGGTGCTCAGGCGCTCGGCGCCAGAGGAAGCCGCTCCGCCCAAGGTTCGCGTCTACCGTTTCGCCGGTTACAGGCTTGAGCCGGACACGCGCAAGGTGATCGACGCCGAAGGTGCCGCGATCGACCTTACCGGCGCCGAGTTCGACCTGCTGCAGGTCTTTCTCGACCGGCCGGGGCGGCTCCTGTCGCGCGACCAGCTCCTCGACCTGACGCAAGGGCGCGAGCGCGAGCCGCTCGACCGTTCCGTCGACGTGCTGATGAGCCGGCTGCGCCGGAAGTTTGCCGAAGCGGGCGAGGAGAACCTGTTCAAGACGGTACGTAATGGCGGCTACCAGCTCACCGCCCGCGTCGAGACGGCGGAGACCGAGGCATGACCTCGCTGCGCCGGCGGCTGATCATCCTTCTGGTCGTTTCGATCCTGGGCGTGGTCGGGCTCGCCACCTTCGTCGCGGTGAAGGTGCTCGGCGGGCCGTCGCCGGAACTGATCATGGGCCCGCTCGCCCACCAGATCCAGTACATGGTGCAACTGGCTCCCGCCCACGCGCCGAATTCAAGCGATGCACCCGTCATCGTGCAGGATCGCCCGGCCGACGGCTTCGAGGACCGCAAGCACACAAGGGTGTTGAACGAGATCCTGCGCCACAACGGCCTCGATGTTTCGGCCGTGGTCAGCCGCAATGCCGACAGGCCGGGAATGGTCGCTTCGGTCGAGCTGCCCGACCATCGCTGGATGATCGTCGATGTCCCCGATTTCGGTCCGCCGCGCGATGTCTGGTACGGGCTGGCGGGCTGGATGGTGCTGATCGTGCTCGGCGCCACGCCGGTGTCGATCTACTTCACCGGCGTGCTGGTGCGGCCGCTGGAAATGCTTGAGGCCGCCGTCAGCAAAATCGGTTCGGACGGGGTGCTGGCGACGGTTCCTGAAGAGGGGTCGGCCGAAGTCAGGGCCACCGCGCATGCGCTCAACCAGCTTTCGGCAAGGCTCGAGGCGGCGATGGAAAGCCGCATGCGCCTGGTCGCGGCCGCCGGCCATGACCTCAGGACGCCGATGACCAGGATGCGGCTCCGCGCCGAGTTCCTCGACGAGGATCGCGAGAAGTGGCTGAGCGATCTCGACGAGCTCGACCGCATCGCCGACAGCGCGATCCGCCTGGTGCGCGAGGAGGTCAACAAGGATGCGGTAGAACCGGTGGAGCTCGACGGACTGGTCCGAGATATCGAGACCGAGATGGCGGCGCTCGGCCAAGCGGTGACGATCGACCATCTCGATCATGTGTCCGTCAAGGCCGGCGCGCTCGGCCTGCGCCGCGCGCTGCGCAACCTGATCGTCAACGCCGCGACGCACGGCAAAAGCTGCACCGTCTCGCTATCGAGGCAAGGCGGCCGGGCGGTTCTGACCATCGCCGACCGCGGCCCCGGCATCCCGCCAGACCTGTTGAACAAAGCTTTCGAGCCGTTCTTCCGGGTCGATCCGGCACGCACGCAGTTCATCCCGGGCGCGGGACTGGGGCTGGCGATCGCGAAGGAAATCATCGAGCGCTACGGCGGGACGATCCGTCTGGAGAATAGGCAGGGCGGGGGACTGGTGCAGACCGTGGTGTTCGCGGCCGTTTCTTAATGGAATCGACGCTATCGAGGTTGCTTTATTTGACTTGTTCAATCACCGGGGCCGGCGGCTGGTCAGTTGCCGGAGCCAGCGTGCAGTCTTGCCCCTTGCATTCCTGGACAGGGTTATCCTTTGGGGGCAAGCAATTTTGCCCCTCGCAGTGTTTTGCCGCCTGTTCTTGCGTTGCATCACCGTTCGACTGGGCAGGCTGATCCTCGGCGCGGAGGGGCTGCAGTCCTGCCAGTACGGTCATGGCCGCGCACAAGAGCGTTATCCGAAGCAAGTTCATTCTCGCCTCCACGGCTGAGAGCGGGGATAACTTTACACTCTCGGGTCGAGGCCGACATACCGTCACCGGCCAACGAAGTTAACGTCGCGTTTTCGCTCATGCACGATACAGATCTCACGCACGTGGTCGGTTTCATCTTGGCAAGGGAAAGACTTGGTACGCCCAAGGGGAATCGAACCCCTGTTACCGCCGTGAAAGGGCGGTGTCCTAACCGCTAGACGATGGGCGCGCTCAGACGAAGCGGCTTATAATTGCGTTGTTGGCAACCGGCAACCCATGCGCAGCCACATGCGACAACTTTTTTCAAGCGTGGCAAAAAGCACGATTTTGGCCAGTCAGGACACGGTTTGCGGCGCCCGGTTGCTCGTGCATCCTTGGAGATTGGCTGGAACGTCACTCGAGGTCGTCATTCTATGGCGAAGCAAGGAGCGTAGCGACGCGGCGCAGACCATAGAATCCATTCCGTCACCTAGAAGCGTTGCCGCGGTGCAGAATTCTGCTCGGCTGCATTCTTCGACCAAGGTCACGGAATGGATCCTCGGGTCTTCGCGTCCGCTTCGCTCCCGCTCCGCCCGTGGATGACGACGTTCGGAGCGGCTTCGGTTAATCGCCACGTTTGGCACTGCGAGGTTCGTCGCAACGAAGGCGGCGGGCCGCCGACTGTCGAGACTCAGCCGTCCTCGCCGCTGCTGGCGCGCCGGCGGCAGCGCCAGTTCCAGTCGCGCTCGGGGCCGACGTCGACGTGGATCGATTCGGTGTGGCAATAGGTGCCGACGCCGCCGCGGCCGGGCATCGAGCGGACATAGCTCGCCAGCTCCCACTTGGACACGCCAGGCACCTGGATGTCGGCGGCGGCGCAGTACATGTGGAGCGAGTTCTTGGCGCCGTTGGCGCGGCGGTTGCGGGACGGGTCGCGATAGCCGGAGGTGACGATCATCTTGCGGCCGAAATGGCCCTCGATGGTCTTCAGCACGCGCACCAGCGACGGCTTCAGGCAGGCGACGTCGACGCTTTCGTTCTGCTTCAAGAGACCGTTGGGCGCGAGCCTCGCCATGCCGGCGGCGGACGCCACCTGGTAGGAGCCGCCTTCGTCCTCGTTGAGATCGACGTCGCTCTCGTCGTCGATGCCGGACTTGCGCTTGATCTCGAACAGCGCCGTCTGGCGCACGCCAGGCAAGGCATCGGCGCCGGTGATGTGGTTGCTTGGATCGTCTCCGAGGGAAGCGAGCTGCACCGGCTTGTCGCCCGGTGTCGCGGAGGCGAGCGTCACGATCGGCTTGGCCGGTGGCGGCGTGGTCTTGGCCTGCGCGGCGGGCTGGTCGCTCGAACGCGTGTTGATCAAGGGTGCAGGTGCGGCCGAGGCCGGGGTGGTGCTGAACAGCGAGGCGAACAGGCCCTTTTTCGGCGCGGCAACCGGCTGCTGCGCCGGGTCACCCGCCGTCACGTAGACGCCGCCATTGTTCATGACCGGCGCTGTCTCAGCCTGCGCTTGCGACGCGACCGCGGCGGCATCGCCGGCAGCGACCTTCTCGGCGACGGCTTTCGTCTCGTCAGCTGTCTGCGTCGGCTGCACCAGCGGTTGCGGCGTATTGCCGGCAATCGAGGTGGCGCCGGCAGGCACGGCGATCGCAGGGAAGGCGGCTCCCGGCCGTATCTCCGGCACATAGGCGACTTTTTCGGGCAGTGGCTTGTCGCCTTCGCCCATCACGGTCGATGCCGCGTCGGGCGAGGCCGACGCCACTTGCTGCGTCGAATCGGTCGAGGCCGCGGGCTTGGCGGTGGAAGCCGCGCTCATCTCGGTGGTGGTTGAATTATAGCCGGGAGTGACGACCGACATCGTCGGGTCGCCGGTCGAGGTGCAGGAGGCCAGAAGCACGGAGAAAAGCGCTGCCACAATGCTGCGGCTTTCCCTTCGTGCAAGACGCCAACCCACTGGTTTCAAAATAAAATTCCCCCTCGGTATCCGGTCCGTTCATCATCGCCGTGGCGCTCCAGTGCCCCTGGCGATGACCTCCTGTTCCCGAACCGGAAACGGGATCTGTGTCGATCTGCAAGCCTCGGATTTCTTCTGCGTCTGAAGGCGAACTGAGGCTGCGAAAACGATTAACGCCCACCATTTCGCCCTGTTTTGAGGGGCCGTCAACTCACCAGACATTACAGTCCGTTACACACGCACCTTGACGTAGGTGCCCGGCGCATCCCCCAAGGTTTTCATACGCTTGCCCGGTTGGCGGGCGGGTACATGCACATTGTCCTGGCTTTCGATCCAGTGTTGCCAGTGCGTCCACCACGAGCCCGGATGCTCGTGCGCGGTGGCGAACCAGGTGTTGAAATCGCCCACCGGCTTGGCGCCGGTCCAGTACTGGTATTTATGCGCCGCGGGCGGATTGACGACGCCGGCGATGTGACCGGAGCCCGCCATCACATACTCGACGTCGCCGCCGAAAAATCGCGAGCCGAGGAACACGGAAAGCGCCGGCGCGATGTGGTCTTCCTTCGTCGCCAGGTTGTAGACCGGTATCGTGATGTCGGCCAGCGAGACGGTGCGGCCGGCAAGTTCCATCGTGCCGCGCGAGAGATTGTTCTCGAGATAGCAGTTGCGCAGGTAGAAGGAATGGTTTGCCGCCGCCATGCGGGTCGAGTCGGCATTCCAGTAGAGCAGGTCGAAGGGCAGGGGGTCCTTGCCGCGCATGTAGTTGTTGATGACGTAGGGCCAGATCAGGTCGCCGGAGCGCAGCATGTTGAAGGCGGTCGCCATCTTGGTGCCTTCGAGATAGCCCTTCTCGTTCATCGAGCGCTCGACGGCCGCGACCTGGTCCTCGTCGACGAAGACCTTCAGGTCGCCGGCATGGGTGAAGTCGACCTGGGTGGTGAAGAAGGTGGCCGACTTGATGCGGTGGTCGCCTTCCTGCGCCAGAAGCGCGAGCGCCGCGGCCAGCAGCGTGCCGCCGACGCAATAGCCGATCGCGTTGACCTCTTTCTCGCCGGTCGCCTTCTCGACCATGTCGAGGCAAAATTGCAAGCCTTCGCGAATATAGGCTTCCCAGCCCTTGGCGCCGTGGCGCTCGTCAGGATTGATCCAGGAGATGACGAAGACCGTGTGGCCCTGCTCGATCGCCCAGCGGATGAAGGATTTCTGCGGGTTGAGATCGAGGATGTAGTATTTGTTGATCCAGGGCGGGCAGACGAGCAGGGGGCGCCTCAGCACCGTCTCGGTCGTCGGATCGTACTGGATGATCTCGGCGACATCGCTGCGGCCGATCACCTTGCCTGGCGTCGTGGCGATGTTCTTGCCAATCTCGAACGGCGCGTAGTCGGCCTGGCGGAGCTTCAGGTCGCCCCTGCCGGCGGCGATATCCTCGGCCAGCATCTTCATGCCGCGCACGAGGTTCTCGCCGTTGGAGGCGACGGTCTCGCGGAACAGTTCCGGGTTGGTGAGGATAAAATTCGATGGCGCGATCGCGTTGGAGACCTGCTTGACGTAGAAGCTCGCCTTGTGGCGGGTGTGCTCGTCCAGGCCCTCGGCATGCTCGACGAGGTCGGAAGCCCAGCGCGAGGTGACGAGATAGGCCTGTTTCAGGAAATCGAAGAAGGCGTTGCGGCCCCATTCCGGGTCCTGGAAACGCTTGTCGCCACGCTCGGGCTTGACCGCGTCCTCAGCCGTTTCGGCATTGGGGCTGACCTTCTGAATGGCGTTCGCCCAGACCGTCATGTAGCCGGCGAAGAGCCGCGTCTGCGCTTCCAGCGCGCGCTGCGGGTCGGCCAGCCAGTATTCCGAGAGTTTGGAGAAGGTCTTGACCATGTCGACCACGGGTTCGGCGACATGGTCGCGCACCTCACCCTTCTCGCGCGGCTCGGCCCAGGCGGAGGCAGCCTTGCCTGCCTGCTCGATCATGCGCGCCATGTTCAACGCGAAACGCTCGGGATCTTTGACCAGATATTGCTCGACGGTCGAAGGTCCGCCATTTTCCGCTTTGTCCGAATCGGGCGCTTTGGACATGGTTCGCGGGGTTCCTCCCGGAGCGTTTTCTTGACATATTACCATGGGACATCTGACCGGGTCCAACACGCTCTAACCCGGCTGCCAGGAAAACAATATGACGATTAATGCAGGCGGGACTTATTTTCTCGGCGCCGGTTCGATTTGCCGCATCGCCGTCGCGGCGGTAGCGCTGTGCGCGCCGCTGCTTGCGGGCGGCTGCGAGACCAGCAACAACAATTCGGCGCCGACGGCGTTGACCGAGGGCCCGAAAGATACCGGCTCCTATCCGAACCTCAACATTCCGCCGCAGGTGGCCGCCAAGCAGCTGTCCAAGGAAGAGACCGCCGCCAAGCTCGGCGAGCTCAAGGCCGACGAGCAGGCGCAGCTTGCCAAGGGCGGCGGCGTCAAGCCGACCGCCAATCCTGCCGCGCTCAACACGCTCGCCAGAACGCATGGCGACGACACGCTGAAGCAGATCGAAGGCAAATGCGATCCCGCCCTCGACCCTAACTGCAATTAGGTTTATATCGCGCGCCGAAAGCGCCCCCGTTTGATCGTCTGGAACTGAAATGGAAGAATTTCACAAGGTCCGCCGGCTTCCGCCTTACGTGTTCGAGCAGGTCAACCGGCTGAAGGCCAGCGCCCGCTCGCGCGGCGCCGACATCATCGACCTTGGCATGGGCAATCCGGACCTGCCGACGCCGAAAGCAATCGTCGACAAATTGTGCGAAGTGGTACGCGATCCGCGCACCCATCGCTATTCGTCCTCGCGCGGCATTCCTGGCCTGCGCCGCGCCCAGGCGAACTACTACCAGCGCCGCTTCGGCGTGAAGCTCAACCCCGACACGCAAGTCGTGGCGACCCTTGGTTCGAAGGAAGGCTTCGCCAACATGGCGCAGGCGATCACAGCGCCCGGCGACGTCATCCTCTGTCCCAATCCGACCTATCCGATCCACGCTTTCGGCTTCATCATGTCGGGCGGCGTCATCCGCTCGCTGCAGGTGGAGCCCGACGACGGCTTCATCCCGGCGGTCGAGCGCGGCATCCGCCACTCGATCCCGAAGCCGCTGGCGCTGATCCTCAACTATCCGTCCAACCCGACGGCGCTGGTGGCCTCGCTCGATTTCTACAAGGATGTGGTCGCCTTCGCGAAGAAGAACGACATCATCATCCTGTCGGACCTTGCCTATTCGGAGATCTATTTCGACGGCAACCCGCCGCCCTCGGTGCTGCAGGTTCCGGGCGCGATCGACGTCTGCGTCGAGTTCACCTCGATGTCGAAGACCTTTTCCATGCCCGGCTGGCGCATGGGCTTCGCGGTCGGCAACGAGCGGCTGATCGCGGCGCTGACCCGGGTCAAATCCTATCTCGACTACGGCGCCTTCACGCCGATCCAGGTGGCGGCGGCGCATGCGCTGAACGGCGATGGTGCCGACATCGCCGAGGTGCGCGAGGTCTACCACAAGCGGCGCGACGTGATGGTCGATTCCTTCAGCCGCGCCGGCTGGACCATTCCGGCGCCGGCGGCCTCGATGTTCGCCTGGGCGCCGATCCCGGAGCAGTTCCGCCAACTCGGCTCGCTCGAATTCTCCAAGCTGCTCATCGAGCATGCCGACGTGGCGGTGGCACCGGGGATAGGCTTCGGCGAATACGGCGACGATTTTGTCCGTGTCGCGCTGGTCGAGAACGAGCACCGGATCCGGCAGGCGGCGCGCAACATCAAGCGGTTCCTGGCTTCGACCGCCAAGCAGCCCAACAATGTCGTGCCGCTTTCGGCCCGCCGCTAAGCTCACCGCACATCACACCGACCAATCTTTGAGGGGCGTCGCCGGACATGGCTGAAGCGTTGCGTGTTGGAATTGCCGGCCTTGGCACGGTGGGCGCCTCGGTGGCGCGCGTGCTCAACGAAAAGGCGGCGGAACTCACCCGCCAGTGCGGTCGTGACATCCTCGTCACGGCCGTATCGGCCCGCGACCCGAAGCGCGACCGCGGCGTCGATTTGAGCGCTGCCAAGTGGTTCGGCGACGCCGTGGAGATGGCCGAAAAGGCCGACATCGATGTCTTCGTGGAGTTGATCGGCGGCGACGAAGGACCTGCCCACGCATCCGTCAAGGCGGCGCTCGAGGCCGGCCGTCACGTCGTGACCGCCAACAAGGCGCTGCTGGCCAAGCATGGCGTGCCGTTGGCGGAGATCGCCGAGAAGAAGGGCGTGCTGCTCAACTACGAGGCGGCGGTCGCCGGCGGCATCCCGGTCATCAAGACGATGCGCGAGGCGATGGCCGGGAACCAGGTCACCCGCGTCTTCGGCATCCTCAATGGCACCTGCAACTACATACTGACCCGCATGGAGGCCGAAGGCATCTCCTTCGACGCCTGCCTGAAGGACGCGCAGCGGCTGGGCTATGCCGAAGCCGATCCGACCTTCGACATCGAGGGTCACGACACGGCGCACAAGCTGTCGATCCTGACCAGCCTTGCCTTCGGCACAAGGATCGCCGCCAACGACATCTACATGGAAGGCATCTCCAACATCACCCAGGCCGACATTCGCGCTGCGGCCGATCTCGGCTACCGCATCAAGCTGCTCGGCGTCGCCCAGCGCACCGACAGCGGCATCGAGCAGCGCGTGCATCCGACCATGGTTCCGACGGCCTCCGTCATCGCGCAGGTGCACGGCGTCACCAATGCGGTGGCGATCGAGACAGACATCCTTGGCGAGCTTTTGCTCTCCGGCCCCGGCGCGGGCGGCAACGCCACCGCCTCGGCGGTGGTCGGCGACATTGCCGACATCGCCAAGAGCCGGCCGGGCTTCCAGCACGCACCGGTCTTCGGTTGGCCGGCGAGGGAATTGAAGCCCTACAAGAAGGCACAGATGCGCAGCCATGCCGGCGGCTATTTCATCCGGCTCACGGTCCATGACCGCATCGGCGTCTTCGCCGCGATCGCCAAGCGCATGGCCGACAACGACATTTCGCTGGAATCGATCGTGCAGCAGGCGGCCGGTCCGGAAACCCAGGCGCAGAAGACGGTCATCCTCGTCACCCATGAGACGACGGAAGCGGCGGTGCGCAAGGCGGTCGAAGGCGTCACCAAGGACGGCCATCTGACCGACAAGCCACAGGTGATCCGCATCGAGCGGGCCGAATAGTTCGAGTCACATTTCATCTTTAATCGATTGATCTTGCTGCCATTTCAAAAATTGGCATGGCAAGTCTTGCCGTTGTCATGGAGCTTTGCCAGAAGAAGCGCGCCTCTGGCGGGAGGTGTCGAGCAGTAGAGCGGTTCAGAACTGAACCGCCTTCATCAACGAGGAATGCCCATTCATGAACATGGCCCAAAACATCGCAGCCGGCCTCGACCGTATCCTCACCATGGAAGTGGTGCGCGTCACCGAGCGGGCCGCCGTTGCCGCCGCCCGGCTGCGCGGGCGCGGCGATGAGAAAGCCGCCGACCAGGTCGCCGTCGATGCCATGCGCCAGGAGCTCAACCGGCTGGCCATCAAGGGCACGGTGGTGATCGGCGAGGGCGAGCGTGACGAGGCGTCGATGCTCTATATCGGCGAGGAGGTCGGCACCGGCAAAGGCCCGGCGGTCGACATCGCGCTCGACCCGCTGGAAGGCACGACGATCTGCGCCAAGAACCTGCCCAATGCGCTCGCCGTCATCGCCATCGCGGAAAAGGGCAGCCTGCTGTTCGCGCCCGACGTCTACATGGATAAGATCGCCATCGGGCCCGGCTACGCCGAGGGCATCATCGACATCGACGCGCCGCCGGCCGAGAACATCGCCAATCTCGCCAAGGCCAAGGGTGTGGCGGTGTCCGACATCACCGCCTGCATCCTCGACCGGCCGCGCCACGCCAAGCTGATCGACGCCGTGCGCGCCACGGGCGCGGCGATCCGGCTGATCGGCGACGGCGACGTCGCTGGCGTCATCCACACCACCGACCCGGAAGAGACCGGCATCGACATCTATCTCGGCACCGGCGGCGCGCCGGAAGGAGTGCTGGCCGCGGCGGCGCTCCGTTGCACTGGCGGACAGATGCAGGGCCGGCTGATCCTCGACACGCCGGAGAAGGCGGCACGCGCCGCAAAGATGGGCATTTCCGATCCGAAGCGGGTCTATCGCGCGCAGGACATGGCGCGCGGCGACGTGCTGTTTGCGGCAACCGGCGTCACCGACGGCAATCTGCTCGACGGGGTCAGGTTCGGCCGTACCTTCATCACCACCCACACCATCGTGCTGCGCTCGTCCTCGCGCACCGTGCGCGAGATCAAGGCGCGTCACCAGGATCTGGAAAAGTTTTGATTCGTCCTGCCCACTCGTTTGACACAATCGCCGACGGCCAACCGTTCCACAGTTTTCCTGGAGTTGCCGACTTTCCCGGAATTGCTACCGCCGTCGCATATTGATATCTGCCGAAGGATGATCTGCGGACGGCGCGTCGCATGACGGGCGAAAGACGTTTCTTCCTCGATGTCAGGCAGTCGGCGACCGGTGTCTCCTGGGAGCACCGGCTTACCGAGCGGCAGGACATGGCCGCTTTGGCCATCGCGCAAGGCCATGGGGTGCCGGACATCGTCGCGAGGGTGCTCGCCGGACGTGGCGTGACGGCCGAGCAGACCGAGCGCTTCCTCGATCCGACCATTCGCGAGCTTTTGCCGAATCCGGTCTCGCTGACCGACATGGAGAAGGCGGCGGCGCGGCTGGCGGAGGCGATCGTGGCCGGCGAGAAGGTGGCGATCTTCGGCGACTACGATGTCGACGGCGCCGCCTCATCGGCGCTGCTCAAGCGCTTTCTCGCGCATTTTTCGGTACCGTCCGAAATCTATATTCCAGACCGCATCTTCGAAGGTTACGGCCCCAATCCCGAAGCCATGCGCGAGCTCATCTCGCGCGGCGCGAAGCTGATCGTCACCGTCGACTGCGGCACCAACAGCGCAGCATCGATCGAGGCGGCCAAGCAGACCGGCGCCGATGTCGTGGTGCTCGACCATCACCAGGTCGGCGGCGCGCTGCCGGCGGCCGATGCGGTGGTCAACCCGAACCGGGAGGACGATCTTTCGGGGCAGGGGCATCTGTGCGCCGCCGGCGTCGTCTTCCTGTGCCTCGTGCAGACGGCGAAGGTGCTGCGCGAGAAGCTGCCGGACGTCGCGCCGTTCGACCTGCTGTCGCTGCTCGACCTCGTCGCGCTGGCGACGGTTTGCGACGTGGTGCCGCTCACCGGCGTGAACCGCGCTTTCGTGGTCAAGGGACTGCAGATGGCGCGCCAGCAGAGGAACGAAGGGCTGGCGGCGCTTGCGCGGGTTTCGCGCATCGGCGAGCCGATCAACACCTTCCATCTCGCCTATCTGATCGGGCCGCGCATCAATGCCGGCGGGCGCATCGGCGATGCCGCGCTCGGCAGCCGGTTGCTCGCCACCGACAATCCGGTGGAAGCGGCAAGCATTGCCGAGACGCTCGACCGGCTGAACCAGGAGCGGCAGCAGATGGAAATGGAGATGCTGGCGCAGGCGCGTGCCGAGGCCGATGCCGAGCTTACCGGCGGCAATGGTCCTGCCATCGTCGTCACCGCCAGCAATAGCTGGCATCCCGGCATCGTCGGTCTGCTGGCCTCGCGGCTCAAGGACCATGCGCGCCGTCCTGCTTTCGCCGTTGCCTTCAACGCCAATGGCATCGGCACCGGTTCGGGACGCTCGGTCTCCGGTTTCGATCTCGGCCGGCTGGTGCGCGAGGCGGCGGAGGCCGGGCTGATCGTCAAGGGAGGCGGCCATGGCATGGCGGCCGGCATCACCGTCGAGCGCGCCAAGCTTGGCGCGCTGCGGGCCTTCTTCGAGGAGCGCGCCGCGGCGGACGTGTTCCGGCTGCAGAGCGAGGAAAGCCTGGCGATCGACGGCGCCTTAGCCGCCGAGGGGGCGACGCTGGCGCTTCTCGATGCGCTGGAAAAAGCCGGCCCGTTCGGCGCCGGGCACATCGCTCCGGTGTTCGTGCTGCCGCGCCACCGGCTCACCGATGCGCGGCCGATCGGCACCAACCACATCCGCGCCGACCTGCAATCGCAAAGCGGCGGCAACCTCCAGGCAATCGCATTCCGCGCCGTCGACACCGCGCTTGGCGAATTCCTGTTCAAGAACAGGGGCAAGACCGTGCATGTCGCCGGTTCGCTGTCGGGCAATTACTGGAATGGCAACCGGACGGTCCAATTCCGCATCACGGACGCCGCGGTTGCTTGAACTTTGACTGCGGTTTCGGATCAGGCGAGCACCGTCTGCAACCGCGTCAATTCGCTGATCTGGGACATCGTCGCCTGATAGCCGAGGCGGATCGCCTCGTCGGCGCGATGGAATTCGGTCAGGCCGATATGGCTGAGCTTCGGCTGCAGCGACATGTCCGGTGGGTCGCCGGCGAGCCTGGCGCGCGAAATCCGGTCCTGGATGATGTTGAAGGCCTCGACCATGACGCCGGTGATGCCGAGGCGCGTCTGGTGCGGCTGATGCTGAGGGTTGACCTGGCCGGGGCGCGGCGCGTCGCTCTCGACGACGAGCTCACCCGCGCTGTGCTTGATGACCGCGGCACGTCCGAACAGATCGTAATGCAGGTTGACGGCCACCACGAGCGGCTGCTCGTAGGCACGGCAGACAGACACCGGCACCGGATTGACCAGCGCGCCGTCGACCAGCATGCGGCCATTGCAGTTCACGGGCGAGAAGACGCCGGGCAGCGCGTAGGACGCGCGCATGGCGGTGATCAGCGAGCCGTGCGACAGCCAGATTTCGTGGCCGGTGCGGATTTCGGAAGCGACGGCGACGAAAGGCTTCGACAGGTCCTCGAAACGGATACCGTCCACGTGCTCACGCAGACGCGCATCGAGCTTCATACCGCCGAACAGGCCGCTGCCGCGCAGATTGAGATCGAGAAGCCCGAAGATGCGGCGCTTGGTCAGGCTCCTGGCGAATTCCTCCAGCTCGTCCAGCTTGCCGGCAAGATAGCAGCCGCCAACGAGCGCGCCGATCGAGGTACCGGCGATCATCGACACTTCGATGCCGGCTTCGTCCAGAGCGCGCAGCACACCGATATGCGCCCAGCCCCGGGCACAGCCACCGCCGAGCGCCAGCGAAATGCCCGCCTTCCCCGCCGTTTTCGATCCGGGCACGCCACCGGACGATGCAGGGCCGTTGGCTTCCTGAACGTCAGGTCTGCTGCGCAATGACGCCCATTCGAGCATCATGATCTCCCTTGTCCCGTATCCCTTCTACATCAAGGATATTTGAGAATAGTGAATGTGAGTGGTTTGTGAATATTGAATGGTTCACACCGGCTTCCGATACGTCTGTTGCGCATCGAACAGCGGCTTGCTGCCATCGTCGGCAAGCGTCGCCTTGCCGTCGTCGAGCCCCACCGTCCGATAAAAGCAGGAACGCCTGCCAGTGTGACAAGTTGCGTCGTGGCCCAATACTTTGACGCTCAACCATATCGCGTCCTGGTCACAATCCGTGCGCATCTCGACGACGCGTTGGAAGTTGCCCGAGGTCTCGCCCTTCTTCCACAGCGCGTTGCGTGAGCGCGACCAATAATGCGCGATGCCGGTTTCCAGCGTCAGCGCCAAAGCCTCCGCGTTCATATGCGCGACCATCAAAAGCATGCCGTCGCCGGCGTCGGTGACGACGACCGTGACGAGGCCGGCTGCATCGAAGCGCGGAGAAAGGACGGTGCCTTCCTCCAGCGCCTTCTTGTCTGCTGGAGCTTCGGGAAATTGCAGTGCCGACATCGCCGGTCCTTGTTTTGATCCATGCTGATATTCAGCGGAGGCCGGGCCTGCGTAAACGGCGGCTCCTTGCGCTTCCGGTGCTCGCGTACTTCAAATACGCTCCGCTCCGGATTTCGGAAACCACCATTTTCGACTCAGCCTACGCCTTTAGCAGGTGACGGCGGACGCTTAGGCGCGTCGCGATCTTTCAGATTCGCTCCATGCGCTTTAGGTTTTTGATTTTAAGCATGTCTTTATCCCGAAACCGGTTCCCACTTTCGGGAGACATGCTTTAGGCGCGCACCATGGTGACGAAGCGCACCTGCTCCTCGGGCGTGTCCTTGAAGACGCCGGTGAAGGTCGAGGTGAGCGTGGTCGAACCCTGCTTGCGGATGCCGCGCATGGCCATGCACATATGCTCGGCCTCGATCATGACGGCGACGCCGCGCGGATTGAGCACGTCCTGGATGACGCCGGCGATCTGCGCGGTCATCGCTTCCTGCGTCTGCAGGCGATGCGCGAAAATGTCGACGACGCGGGCGATCTTGGAGAGGCCCACGACCTTGCCGTCCGGCAGGTAGCCGACATGCGCCTTGCCGATGATCGGCACCATGTGGTGCTCGCAATGGGAGTGGAATTTGATGTCCCTGACGATGACGAGATCGTCATAGCCGGCCACTTCCTCGAAAGTGCGGCCAAGCTCCTCGGCCGGGCACATGTCGTAGCCGTTGAACATCTCGCGGAAGGCCTTGGTGACGCGCTTCGGTGTATCGACGAGGCCTTCGCGATCCGGATTGTCGCCGGTCCAGCGCAAAAGCGTGCGCACGGCGGCTTCGACCTCAGCCTCGCTCGGGCGATCGGTGACAGGCTTCTCCATATAGGAGGCGGGGGGCATGAGTTTCTTGATGACGGCATCCATAAAGGCGTCTCCCGTAGTCCCACTCAAAGGTGGGACGAGTTGAACGGACCACGACCTTTCGGGTGAAACTCGCCCGGTTTCCAGCCCGTAAGTGGCGTGAACAGATGAGCAATGACAATGGCTTGAGCTTGCCTTGTCGATGCCCGGCTGCCAACATTATATATGGTCGTGCAGAGCGAAAGGAAGACGCAACAGCGGCAAACCCTGTTCGCTTGGCGGCGACGGATTGGAAAAATATGATCGACGACGTCTACAATGCGAAAATTCTGGGCTTCGCTGGAAACATCGCGCGGATCGGCCGGCTCGACCACCCCGATGCGACCGCCAGGGCGCACTCCAAACTATGCGGCTCGACGGTCACCGTCGACCTCAAGATGGATGGCGATATCGTGACCGATTTCGCTCATGACGTGAAAGCCTGCGCGCTCGGCCAGGCATCCTCGTCGATCATGGCCCAGCATGTCATCGGCGCCAACGCCGGCGAGCTGCGCGCGGTGCGCGAGACCATGCTGAAGATGCTCAAGGAAGACGGCGCGCCGCCGGAAGGCCGGTTTGCCGACTTGAAGTATCTGGAGCCGGTGCGCGACTACAAGGCGCGCCACGCATCGACAATGCTGACCTTCGACGCGGTGGTCGACGCGATCGGCCAGATCGAGAAGAAGCGCGCCGGACAGGCGGCTTGAGGACACTCTCCTAAAGCGTGTCGCGATCTTTCAGATTCGCTCCCTGCGCTTTAGGTTTTTGATTTTGCGCATGTCTTTCTCCCGAAACCGGTTCCCACTTTCGGGAGACATGCTTTAGACTAGGCCGCGCCCCTGCTTTGGGCAAATTCGCTCCATATCCAGTCGGCGAAAGCCCTGGCCGGCTCGGAAAGATCCCGCAAATTTCTCGCCACCAGCCAGTAGGCGCCGGACGCGACGTCGATGTCGAAGGGCTTGACCAGCGCGCCGGAGGCGAGCTCGTCGCCGATCTGCAAGAGATCGCCGAGGGCCACGCCATGGCCGAGGAGTGCGGCCTGCTTCGAGAGCGAAGCGTCGGAGAGCATCGGACCGCGCGCCGGCACGGCATCGGCCGGCACGCCGGCCGCCTCGAACCAGCGCGCCCAGCCCTGGCGGTTTTCCTCATGCAGCAGAGTGTAGTGGCGAAGGTCGACCGGCTTCTCAAGGGGAGGGCCGGACGCCAGCAGCGCCGGCGACAGGACCGGTGAATCGACGGTCGAGGCCAGCCGTTCGGCATTGCTGCGCGGCCACGCGGTCGCGTGCGCGCTGAAGCGCAAGGCGAGCTCGGGCTGGTCGCCGCGGAACTCGATCAATCTCGGATCGACGTCCAGGGAAACGTCGATATCGGGGCGCAACTGACGAAACCGGTTGAGCCGCGGCACCAGCCATACCGCTGCAAGCGAAGGTTCGACGCTGACGCGCACTAGCGACTGTGCCGGCGAGCCCGCAAGTTCCGAAAGCAAGCGATCAATGTCGTCGAAGCTTCTAACCAGTTGGTCGAGCAGCCGGCGTCCGGCATCCGTCAGCTCGACGCGACGATGGAGGCGGACAAACAGCGGCTGTCGCAGGAAGGTCTCGAGCTCGCGGATCTGCCGGCTGATCGCGGCCTGCGAAACATAAAGTTCCTCCGCCGCGCGGCTGAAGCTCAAATGCCGGCCGGCCGTTTCGAAACTTCGCAATGCCGTCAGCGGCAGCCGGCCCCGCTTCATATCGCATAACCTCAAGTTATCTGGCGCGGAAATTATACTCGTTTGAGGGTCAAGGCCAGCGGCGGTCTAATCGGACTCGAAGGAGCAACTGCCATGAACCAGTTCCTGGCCATTTTGAGCGACGTCATGCGGATCGCCACCTTTCAGTGGCACGGCGAAGCCCGGCACGGACGCGGCTGCCATGACCATCGGCATATTTCATGTCACCACTCACCGTGGACGGACAGGTATCCTAACCGTCGCTCCAGACCATGAGGGCAAAAGATCATTGCGTTCACGATTCGAAGCCCACATCTATCGCGAAGAAGAACGCTGTGGAGCAAGGTGGTTGGCTGACCACGATGGGCATACGCATGGCGCCCGGCCGATCCGGCACGGGCGCAACTGGCCGGGACCTTGGCGCAAGACTCCGGGACGCATCCTTGGCACGTCGCTGGTGCGCCTTTACCAACTGACGCTTTCCGGCTTCGTCGGCAACAACTGCCGGCATCTGCCGACCTGCTCCGAATATGCGCATGAAGCGATCGCCCGCCATGGCCTGTGGGCCGGAGGCTGGATGGCGCTGTTTCGGGTTTCTCGCTGCGGACCGTTCGGAACGCACGGCATCGACCGCGTGCCGGAGACGCTTGGCGCGCGCTATGTCTGGTTCATGCCGTGGCGCTACTGGCAGCTCGGCGGGAAACGCGGGCAAGCGGAGCGCTGACTGCATCGACTTTCCGCAGGCCGTGTTTACGATCCGGTAGGGTTAACGCCAAGCTGCACAAACACTGCCAATTTGAGACAAAATCGAGACAAGACGCCTCGCTAAGCCGCTTCCCGTAATCCCTTTCCGGAGTGAGCTTCGATGCGCCAAATGGACCGCTATCCCTTCTTTATTGCCATTATTCTGTTCCTTCTGGCCTGGATGCTCGGCCTGCCGATGCGGGCGCAATCGGCACCGCTCGAGGACATCCACTGCACGCTGATCCAGGATTCGGAAAGCGGCGCGACGCTTTACCAGGACGGTGTGTGCGACCGGCGCGTCAGCCCGGCTTCCACCTTCAAGGTGCCTTTGGCGCTGATCGGCTACGATGCCGGAATTTTAAGCGACGCGCACATGCCGAGCTGGGACTACAAGCCGGAATTGAAGGCGGCGAAGCGCGACCGCAAGACCGTCGATCCGACGATCTGGGAACGCGATTCCATCGTCTGGTACTCGCGCGAGATCACGCGGCGGCTCGGCGCCGAGAAGTTCGCCGGCTACGTGTCGAAATTCGGCTATGGCAACAAGGACGTCTCGGGCGATGCCGGCAAGGACAATGGGCCGACGCAATCCTGGATCAATTCCTCGCTCGAAATATCGCCGGTCGAGCAGACGGCGTTCTTGCGACAGCTGCTCGCCGGCAAGATGCCGGTGTCGGCAAAGGCGCATGAGATGACCAGGGCGATCCTGCCGACCTTCGCGGCAGGGGACTGGACGGTGCAGGGCAAGACGGGCAGCACCAGGCTCGGCCAGGACGGCAAGCGCTCGCTCGGCTGGTTCGTCGGCTGGGCCGAGAAGGACGGACATCGCATCGTCTTTGCAAGGCTGGTCGTCGACACGAAACGCACCGACACGCCGAAGGGGCTCGCCACGCGAGCGGCGTTCCTGAAGGATCTACCGCAACTGGTAAAGTAGTTCTCAGACGCTGCGGCGGGCGCGCAGGATGTGCCCGCCAGAATTGCGGCGGCCGGCTTCGGGAGTCCTGGCAAAACGGGCGGCAATGTCGCCGTTGTCGAGATCCTCGATCTCATCGAAGCCGAGATCGGCGAGCGACTTCGCCAATTCATCGGGGACAAAGAAGCTGATCCAGGGCTCGCCGATCGCCGCGACACGCGCGGCATAGAAGGCAAGCGTCGCCTGGCCCGCTGCGTCGCGGTTCCCGGCCGGCTCGCTGTAGTCGAAGACGACTTCCGAACCGGGGATGCCTGCAATGTAGTCAAGCGTGGTAAAAATCGCTTCGCGTGTCAGGTAGGGCACGACTCCCAGCCAGATGAAGAAGCTCGGCTCGGTCGTGTTCAGACCAGCCGCCGCCAATTCGCCTGCCAGACTCTGGCGTTCGAAATTGACCGGCACGAAGGCGGCCCCTGCCGGCTCGGCAAGACCGGCCTCGGCGATGCGTTGGCGTTTCCAGGCCTGTGTGGCCGGATGATCGACCTCGAACACCGTGACGCCCGGATATGGATTGCGCAGCGCAAAAGTGTCGAGGCCGGCGCCAAGCACCACGACCTGTCGCACGCCGCGCCGCACCGCCGCCGCCAGCCAGTCCTCGGCAAGGCGAGCGCGTGAGGCAACGAAGAGGCGCATGCGACGCCCATGCTCGTCTTCCTGCGAGAGTTCCCCGGCGTTCGGCGCGGCCTCGCCCAGAATCGCGAGCGCATAGGGATCGCGAAACAGCGCCGCCTGCGGCGAAAACTGATGAAGGGCCCGCAAGCGCGCGACGCGCAGGGCGGTTCGGCTGGGTGATGCGTCTTCCATGCCTATATAAAAGCTGCGCCGTGCTCCGTTCACAAGCCTGCGCGCCGGCCTGCGACATTGCTCACGACATTTCCTGACGGCCGCTCTTTACCTCGCGCGGCACTGCCTCTAAAACCGCGCCCGCTGCCGGACGCCTCCGGCTAACCCTCTGCATGCCCGCAACGCATCCCGCGGCCTGCATTTCACCACCCGCGCTCGTTTGCGGGACTGGATAGGAGAAGTTTGATGCTGAATTCCGTTTCCCTGACGTTTCCCGATGGTTCGGTCCGCGAGTACGACGCGGCGATGACCGGCGCCGGTCTTGCCGAATCGATCTCGAAGTCGCTGGCCAAGAAAGCCGTGGCCTACAGCCTCGATGGCACCGTGCGCGATCTTTCCGATCCGCTCGGCAAGTCCGGCAAGGTCGAGATCATCACCCGCGAGGATCCGCGCGCGCTGGAACTCATCCGCCATGACGCGGCACATGTGCTGGCCGAGGCCGTGCAGGAGCTTTGGCCGGGAACGCAGGTGACCATCGGGCCGGTGATCGAGAACGGGTTTTACTACGACTTCGCGCGCAACGAGCCGTTCACGCCGGACGATTTCCCGGCGATCGAAAAGAAGATGCGCGAGATCATTGCCCGCAACAAGCCGTTCACCAAGGAAGTCTGGTCGCGCGAGAAGGCGAAGAAGGTCTTTTCCGACAAGGGCGAGCGCTACAAGGTCGAGCTGATCGACGCTATCCCCGAGGATCAGGACATCAAGATCTACGCGCAGGGTGATTGGTTCGACCTCTGCCGCGGTCCGCACATGGCCTCGACCGGGCAGGTCGGCAATGCCTTCAAGCTGATGAAGGTGGCGGGCGCCTACTGGCGCGGCGATTCCAACAACCCGATGCTGACGCGCATCTACGGCACCGCCTTCGCCGACCAGGCGCAGTTCGATGCCTACCAGACGCTGCTCGAGGAAGCCGAGAAGCGCGACCACCGCAAGCTTGGCCGCGAGATGGACCTGTTCCATTTCCAGGAAGAGGGGCCGGGCGTCGTGTTCTGGCATGCCAAGGGCTGGAAGATGTTCCAGAACCTGGTCAACTACATGCGCCGCCGCCTCGACGAGCACGGCTACCAGGAAGTCAACGCGCCGCAGGTGCTGGACAAGAGCCTGTGGGAGACGTCGGGCCACTGGGGCTGGTACCGCGACGCGATGTTCAAGGTCACCGTCGCCGGCGACGATACCGACGACGACCGCATCTTCGCGCTGAAGCCTATGAATTGCCCCGGCCATGTGCAGATCTTCAAGCATGGGTTGAAGTCTTACCGCGAACTGCCCGTGAAGCTTGCGGAGTTCGGCAACGTGCACCGCTACGAGCCATCGGGCGCGCTGCACGGGCTGATGCGCGTGCGCGGCTTCACGCAGGACGATGCGCATATCTTCTGCACCGAGGAGCAGCTCGCCGCCGAATGCCTGCGCATCAACGACCTGATCCTGTCGACCTATGCCGATTTCGGCTTCGACGAGGTCGCCGTGAAGCTGTCGACGCGGCCGGACAAGCGCGTCGGCACCGACGAGGCCTGGGACCATGCCGAGGCGATCATGAGCAACGTGCTGGAGACGATCCGCACGCGCTCCGGCAATCGCATCAAGACCTCGGTCAATCCGGGCGAGGGCGCTTTCTACGGCCCGAAGTTCGAATATGTGCTGAAGGATGCCATCGGCCGCGAATGGCAGTGCGGCACCACGCAGGTCGACTTCAACCTGCCGGAGCGGTTCGGCGCCTTCTATATCGGCTCGGATTCGGAGAAGAAGCAGCCGGTCATGGTGCATCGCGCGGTGTGCGGCTCGATGGAACGCTTCCTCGGTATCCTGATCGAGAACTATTCCGGCCATTTCCCGCTGTGGTTCGCGCCGCTGCAGGTGGTGGTGGCGACGATCACCTCGGATGCCGACGAATACGCGATGAAGGTCGTCGATCGGCTCAAGGCGGCTGGCCTGCTGGCCGAAGCCGACCTGCGCAACGAGAAGATCAACTACAAGGTGCGCGAGCACAGCCTGGCCAAGGTGCCGGTCATCCTCGTCTGCGGCAAGCGCGAGGCGGAAGAGGAGACCGTCAACATCCGCCGGCTCGGTTCCCGTGACCAGGAATCGCTCAAGCTTGCGGATGCGGTGACGTCGCTCGCCGAGGAGGCGGTCTCTCCGGACCACAAGCGCCGCGCGGCCTGATTTTTCCCAAACACTCTTAAAGCGCATCGCGCTGCGACGCGCTTTAAGTTCTTCGTTTTGATGCATGTCGTTTTCCCAAACCGCCGCACACTTTTGGGCGACATGCATCGGAATGGCGGTGGCATGGTCCACCGCCATTTCACACGCCTGTCACGCCAAACCTGTAACGAGCCGCCATGCTCAAGCTGAAACTGCGGGAAAGGCCGTTTCCCGAGCTCTCCTACGCCAACCAGCATCAGCCGGCGCTGACGCGATGGTTCATCCATTCCGTCGAAGGCCTGTCGGGCCGCGACCGGTTTGCCGTGCTCTATGATTTCTGGCGGCGCCAGGTGGCGCCGACCGGTGAGCGCGTGTTCAGCCGCATGCTGGAACTGATCGACGTCAGGGTGCGCAACGCCGGCCATTGGCCGCCGGTGAATTTGCCGGACACGCCGCTGGTTATCGTCGCCAACCATCCGTTCGGCATCGGCGACGGCATTGCCGTGCTGTCGCTCGCCGAGCAACTCGGGCGGCCGTTCCGGGTCATGATCCACAAGGATCTGCTCAAGATCCGCGAGATGGAAGCCTATTCGCTGCCGATCGATTTTTCCGAGACCAAGGAAGCGCTGAAGAACAACATGGCCGTGCGCCACGAGGCGGTGCGGCTGCTGAAGGAAGGCGTCACCATCGTCGTCTTCCCGGCCGGCGGCGTCGCCACGGCGCCGAAGGGTTTCGGCCGGGCGATCGACCTGCCCTGGAAGATGTTTCCGGCCAAGCTCATCCAGGAGGCCAAGGCCTCGGTCATTCCGATGCATTTCTCCGGCCAGAACGGCCGCCTGTTCCATCTGGTCAGCGGCCCCATGAACATGGCCGAGCGCGACAACCGCGTCGCGAAGTTCGTCGGCAAGGCGTCGCTGACGCTGCGCACGTCCTTGCTCATCCGCGAGTTCGCGCGCCTTTCCGGCAAGGCGATCGAGGTGCGCATCGGCGATGTTCTGAGATGGGGTGAACTCGAGCCGCTGCGCGACCGCAAGACGCTGCTCGACCGGCTTTATCGCAGCGTCTTCGACCTCGCGCCGCCGGCTGCGTCGCGCGGGCGCGTGCCGTTCCTGCCGAAGCGAATGCGCAAGGCGGCCTGAGCCTTTTGGCAATTCCGGACCGAAAACCTCAGTCCGCGCCTTCCTCGGGATCGATGGCGGACGATTCGTTGGCCACAACCTCGATCTCCTGGTTCTGGCCGGCCACGACGGTGAAATCCTTCTGGTAGATGCGGTCGCGGTTCTTGGCGATGATGGTGTATTGGCCCTCGGCCAGCACCATCGAGGCGAAGGCGCCGACGGCTTCCTTGATCGGATCGCCGGATTCGTTGAGCAGCGACCATGAGGTGTCGGCGATGGCTTCGCCGCCGGGCTCGCGCACGAGCTTCATCGTCATCTCGGCCGCGCGGTGCTCGACGGTGGCTTCGGTCAGCTTGCCGGCCTCGACTCGGATGTCGGAGCGGATCACGGCGTTGACCGCGCCATAGGTGGAGACGACGTGGTAGGTGCCGGCATTCAGCCGCACCACCGTATTCGGCTCGACGTCGGGGACGATCAGCGCGCGGTCGCCGTTGGTCGCGGCCTGGCCTTCATAGATCGCAAAACGGAGCTTCTTCGGCGGAATATGCGCGCCGCCCGAGGTCACGGCGTCGAGCTTCAGGCCGCCGGCATCGAGGACAAGGTTCTCGCGCTTGGCATCCTTGCCGACGGTGATGCGCTTGGTGGCGCCGGCCCGCCCATAGGAGGCATGGACGAGATAGCTGCCGGGGTCGAGCTGGAACACCGCCGTGCCGCCATGCGCGGACGCCACCATCGGCAGCTTGCCGTCGCTGGCGGGTTCCGGCTTGAACACGCGCCAGACGATGCCGCGGGTGATGTCGGCGCCCTTGTCGGTCAGTTGCGCCGAAAGGGTGATCGCGCCGCCGCTACCCAGCGCCAGCGACCTCTCGCTCTTCGGCGTCGCATAGCTTGAAATGCCGGGCAGCTTGATGTTGCCGACGTCGTTGGCGTTCTGGGCCAGCGCGAACGAAACCGGCACCGCGAACAGCGCGGCGATGAGCCCGATCACGAAAAGGCGCAGAGTCCCCTCAAACATGCCTTGCGTTGAAGCCCAAGGCGGTGGCAATTTCAAGGCTCAAGAGCCTGCCGCCTCCCGCCAGGGCTCTTTATCGGGCGCATAACGCGCCATTGCCCGAGCCGCCCGACCTCCCGATGGCGTGCTTCAGCTCAAAATTGAATGCTTAGGAGACTTGCGCCCATGGCGTCGCCGATCATCGACTTCCTGCTGACCCGCAATTCCGCGCCGATTCCCGACCTCAAGGAGCCGGCGCCGGGCAATGCGGAGATCGCCACGATGATCGCGGCCGCCTCGCGCGTTCCCGACCACGGCCGACTCAAGCCCTGGCGGTTCATCCTCTACCGCGGCGAGGCACGGGTCGAGATCGGCAGGAAGCTCGCGGCCCTTGCCGAGCAGCGCGAGGGGCCGCTGCCCGAGGGGCGGCGCAATCAGGAACTGGCGCGCTTCTCGCGCGCGCCGCTGGTGATCGGCGTGGTGTCGGTGCCGCGGGAGAACCCGAAGATCCCGCAATGGGAGATGTTCCTGTCGGGTGGAATGGCGGCTATGAATCTGATGATTGCGGCCAACGCGCTGGGCTATGGCACCAACATGATCAGCAACTGGTATTCCGACGTCGCGGAGGGCAGGGCGATTCTCGGGCTGTCGCCGCAGGAGCGCGTCATCGGCTTCGTCCATATCGGCTCATACCAAGGGCCAGCGCCCGAGCGGCCGCGGCCCGATCCGGCGAAGCTCTATGCCGACTACGCGGGACCCTGGGCCGGCTGACATGTTCTACGAGCCGTCCAAGGGGCACGGCCTGCCGCACGATCCATCGAAGGCGATCGTGGCTCCCCGCCCCATCGGATGGATATCGACGTTGAACAGGGCCGGTGAGATCAACCTTGCGCCCTATTCTTTCTTCAACGCGTTTTCGACGCGTCCCTTCATCGTCTGGTTCTCATCGGAAGGCGCGAAGGACAGCGCCACCTTCGCTGAAGAAACAGGCGAATTCGTCGCCAATCTCGTCAGCCGCGAGCTGGCCGAGAAGATGAACCGCACGGCCGTGGACGCGCCGCGCGGCGTCAGCGAATTCGCCTATGCCGATCTCGCCATGGCGCCGTCGCGCCTCGTCGCGCCGCCGCGCGTGGCGGAGGCGCCCGCCGCCCTCGAATGCAAGGTGACGGAGATAATCCGGCCGCGGGCGCTGGACGGCACCGAGACCAGCGCCATCGTCGTCGCCGGCGAGGTCGTCGGCGTCCACATAGACGATGCTTATCTCAAGGATGGCCTGTTCGACATCGTCAAGGCCGGCAACGTCGCCCGGCTCGGCTACATGGACTATGCCAGCGTCAACGAGATCTTTTCGATGAGGCGGCCACGCTGGGGAAAAGATTAGCGCGGCGCGCGGTCATCACGGCGCGTACATAGCCTGGCTCGCCGATCCTGATGCTGCCGTCGGGAAGGCCGAGAATGCGGTCGAGCGCGATCTCATAGAGCCTGACGCGCTTTTCCAAGGCTTCGATCGCAACTTCCATGTCGGCATCGCTGCCGCTGGCAAAAGCCTTGGCGATGACGTCGTGCGTGGCCATGCCGAACTGCATGACGATATCGGCGACCCCTTCCGGATCGAAGGTGCGGAACGTGCCGTCCGCGACGCCTTGCCGGATGATCTCCACCAGCACGGGGGAAAACGACGCGCTGGCCGCCAGATTGATGCGGTGGAACAGCACCAGGTTTTCCGGCCGAAACAGCGTTTCGAACAGCGCCCAGGCTTCCGCGGCGGTTTCGATCTTTGCCTGCCGTGATTTCGCCAGAAGCGCATTCAGTCGACCCAGCGGGTCGAGGGCCGGATCGGCGACAATGTCCTCGACGCCGGCGAGCGCCTGTTTCGCAAAGCGCCCGGCCAGCGCTTCCAGCAGCGCCTCCTTGGAGGGAAAGTAGTGGTAGAAAGCGCCCTTCGAGATGCCGGCTGCGGCGATCACGTCGTTGAGGCTCGCTTTGTCATAGCCATGCGTGAGGAACAGGGCCTGGGCATGGTCCAGCAGTTCTTCGCGCCTGAGTTCCGGGTGCTTGACGATACGGGGCATGACGAAACCTTGTGCATGAGACGGCCGTTCCCGTCCAGATGACGACAGTCGACGCTTGAGCTATAGACCGTTGGTTGGTATGATAGACCAGTGGTCGGATTCGACCAATAGCGGCGGGGCATGTCATGGCAGGTGGGTCATGGTCGCGAAATTGATTATCCAGACATTCCTGTGGTTCGGCTTCATGGGCGCGTTGCTCTTCATGTCGGCCGGAACGCTGCATTGGCCGGGAGCATGGGCCTATCTGGTCCTGATGGTGGGGCTCAGCCTGACACTGGGCGTGGCGCTGGCGCGGCGTGATCCCGGCCTGATGAACGAGAGGCTCAGCCCGCCGATCCAGAAGAACCAGACGGCGGCCGACAAGGTCCTGCTCTCCGTTCTGCTCGCCGGCATCTTTGCCTGGCAGATCCTGATGGGTCTCGATTTCCGCTTTGGCTGGTCGGCCGTTCCCGCTTGGCTGCAGGTGACCGGCGCGATCGTGCTGCTGGTCAGCATCTGGATCTGCTACCTGACGATGCTGGAGAACAGCTTCGCGGCGCCTGTCGTGAAGATCCAGGACGAGCGCGGCCAGAAGGTCATCACCACCGGCCCATACAGCTATGTCCGCCATCCGATGTACGCCGGGGCCATCCTGTTCTTCGCCGGCACGGCGCTGCTGCTTGGCTCGTGGTGGGGGCTGGTATCGGTCCTCGCCTTCATCGTTCTGCTCGCCATCCGCACCTTCATCGAAGAAAAGACGCTGCGTACCGGCCTGCGCGGCTATGACGACTATGCAGAGAATGTCCGCTACCGGCTGATCCCGATGGTCTGGTAACGGTTCAGGCGGAAATGCCGGCGGCTTTGGCGCGGGCGAGCAGCCGCTGGGCGAGCCGCAGATGCGGGCGGTCGTACATCTTGCCTTCGATGCCGACGACGCCCGGATTTCCCGCCGCCGCGAAGGCGTCGACGATCGCCTGCGAGCGCTCGATCGCCTCGGCCGACGGTGTGAAGGCGGCGTTGATGACCGGCACCTGCGCCGGATGGATCGCCATCTTGCCGGTAAAGCCGTCGCGTTCGGCCTCGCGGCACTCGGCCTCGAAAGCGGCCATGTCGCGGAAATCCGGAAAGACGGTGTCGATCGCCGCAACCTCGGCCGCGCCGGCTGCCAGGATCGTCAGCGTGCGCGCAAGGCGGAATAGATCGGTATAGCGGCCGCTCTCGTCGCGCGCCGAGCGCGCGCCGATCGCGGCGGACAAATCCTCGGCTCCCCAGGTAAGCCCTGCGAGCCGGGTGCTCGCTCCTGCATAGCTTGCCGCCGCCAACACGCCTGCCGCGGTTTCGGTGATGATCGGCAGGATTCTTATGCCGCCGTCCGGCAATCCGTTTTCGGCCTCGTGCACGCGAAGCTTGGCCGCCAACTGCTGCACATCCTGACCGCTGTTCGACTTCGGCAGCATGATGCCGTCGGGCTTCACCGGGACAAGTGCGGCAAGGTCGTCATCGGTCATGCCGGTCGTGAGGTCGTTGACGCGCACATAGATGGCGGAGCTGATCTGCTGGCTTCTATCCGAGATGAAGCGAGCCGCGACTTCGCGAGCGGCCGCCTTGTTGGCGGCGGCCACGGAATCCTCAAGGTCGACGATGACCACGTCAGCGCCGGCGCCGAAGCCCTTTTCCAGCTTGCGCTCGGAATCGCCGGGCACGAAAAGCAGTGAGCGCATCAGGCCGCCTGCTTCTTCATCATCGCCTGCCTCGTGCATTTGGCGACGAGCACGTCGTCCTGATTGTAGGCGCGGTGCTCGAACTCGACGATGCCGCGATCCGGCTTCGACTTGGATTCGCGCACCGAAACGACCGTGGTCTCGACTCTGATGGTGTCGCCATGGAAGACCGGGTGCGGAAACACGGTTTCCTTCATGCCGAGATTGGCGACGGTTGTGCCGATGGTGATGTCGTTCACCGAAATGCCGATCATCAGGCCGAGCGTGAACAGCGAATTGACCAAGGGCTTGCCCCATTCGCTCTTCGCCGCGAAGTCGAAATCGATATGCAAGGGCTGCGGGTTCAGCGTCATCACCGAAAACAGCATGTTGTCGCTTTCGGTGACGGTCTTGCGCAGCGAGTGGCGGAAGACATGGCCGACGACGAACTCTTCCAAATAAAGCCCGGCCATGGTCGATCTCCTCCGCTTGTCCCTGCTTGATAGGCGTTGGTCGCGGCTCCATCAAGCCGGTTAAGAAACATGGTGAACCGTTCGTAAACCATTGCCAGACTACCGTTCACAACGGGGCCGGGAACATTCCGGCGAGGGCGTAGCTGGTCGGCATGATTGTTTCGCATTTTCTAAAATGGATTGATACGGCAAGGGTCTCCGAGCGCGCCGCCGCCGCGAGCGCGCTGGCCCGCGCCTACATAAACTCCGACCTGCCGTTCGAGGATCGCTGCGCCGCCGAGGCAGCGCTCACGCTGCTGCTCGACGACGTCTCCGCCAAGGTTAGGCAGTCGCTCGCCGAGGCGTTGTCGATGAGCCACCACGCGCCGCCGCAGGTGATCGCAGCACTCGCTTCCGACCAACCTGAAGTGGCGGCGCTGGTGCTGGCGCGTTCGCCTTTGCTTACCGACGCCGATCTCATCGACCGCGTCGCCGGCGGCCAGAAGGCCACCCAGAAGCTGATAGCCAACCGTCCCGTCGTCTCGATGTCGTTGGCGGCAGCCATTGCCGAGATCGGCGAGCCGGAAGCCTGCGCAACGCTCATCGCCAATAGTGGCGCCGACATTGCATCGCTGAGCTTCCGGCGCATGGCCGAACGCCACGGCCATGTGCCGCTGGTGCGCGAGGCGCTGATCGCTGACGCGCGTCTGCCTGCCGATTGCCGGCACATGCTTTTGGTCAAGCTCGGCGAGACGCTGAAAGGGTCGCCTCTGGTCTTGGCGCTGATGGGCGCCGCCCGCGCCGATCGCGTGATGCGCGATGCCTGCGTGAAGGCCTCGGTGACATTGATCGAGGGCACACGCGCCGAGGAGCATGCCGCGCTGATCGAGCATCTGAGGCTGCGCGGCGATCTCACCGCAGGCTTCATCATCCGCACCATCGCGCATGGCAAGGTCGACTTCTTCGGCTCGGCGCTGGTCGCGCTTGCCCAGCAGTCCGAACAGCGGGTGAGGGCGCTGCTGGCCGGCGGCCACGACGTCGCGCTGCAGGCGCTGTTCCGCAGCGCCGGCCTCGCCGCCGCCACGCACGGCATCATCTTGCGGGCGCTGAAGGTCTGGCGCGAGGTCGCCAACGGCAAGCGCGTCGCGGGCGTTCAGGAAGTGAGCTGGCTGATGCTGAAGGAGCTCGGCGGGCAGACGGCCGAGGGCGATCTGGCAGGGCTGGTGAAGTCGATCCATCTCGACGCGCTGCGCGAAAACGCGCGCGGACACGCGCTGGCGATAGCGGCGGCTTAAAGCGCGTCGCGCTGAAGCGGATTCAGGCGATGCGCTTTAAGCTTTTGTTTTGATGCATGTCGTTTTCGCAAAACCGCTGCACACTTTTGTGCGACATGCATTAAGGCGTCAGCCTCGACCTCTCGCGAAGAAATCCGGATAATCCTCCATCGCCGCGGCGATGATGCGCAGCGAGGCCGCGACCTGCAGCATTTCGGGCCGGTCGCTGCGATCGGCGATGCCGGCCGCATATTGCCTCGCCACGGCGACGGTCGACGTCTGCGGCTCGCCATGTCTCCTGAACAGCAATTCCCGCGCCAGGCCCCTCAGGAAATTGCCGATCGATTCCACCGTCTCGTGCGGGATCGCGGAATTCAGCTGCGCGCCGCGCAGCCGCAGCACTTCGAGCCCGACGGTGACGGCGGCGATGCTGCCGCCCAGTATGGGATCGCCCTTCCTGCCTGTCTGCTGTAGTTGCGGCATCAACTGGTTGATCCGGTCATAGGCCAGGCTTTCGAAGGCCGAACGCCTGGGAATGCGCTCATGCAGGCAAAGGCGCGCCAGGTCCTCGCGCATTGCCTGCGAGATGCGCTCGACGGTGACCCAGGGGTTGGCCGGCAGCACGACGATGAAGACGCCGATGGCGATCAGGATGCCGACCAGGATCGACGCCGACCCGGCGAAGAACGGGCCGGGATCATAGGTCATCAGCTGGTGCGGGCTGAGGAAAGCCAAGAAATTGATGGCGAAGGCGGTGGCGACGCCGACATAGCGCGGATTGGCCATGCCGAGCGCCGCCGGCACCATGATGGGCACGACAAAGAGCGTGAACCAGCCGAAGCCGGGGAGTGCCGGGAGAGCGATCTGGCCGACAAGGAAGGCGAAGGGCAGCGCGAGCAGCGTTCCCCTGAAGAAACCCCAGGCGGACTGGACCGGATCGGGCCGTGCCGCGAACAGGCTGGAAACAACGGCAACGAGGATGACGGTGCCTGCGGTCTCCGACCATTTGGTCGTCAGCCAGAAGGCTGCCACCAGAAGCGTGGCGAGTGCGGCGCGCACGGCGTTGCGCCAGGCGGCGTGATAGTCGCGATGCACGACCAGCGCCGGCTGCTGTCGTTCACGAGACGACCTGGAAACCGGCGAGCGAAGCGCATCCAGGCCACGCATCACCTGTTTCAGCGCCTCCGCGAAATCGGCGGCGATGGTGAGGCGGGTGATGGTGCCGACCCTGTCCTCGCCGGGTTCGGCCGGCGTAGCCGGCGCCTCCCGCGCCTTGGTCGCGATCGCGTCGAGCCGCGCAATCCAGGGGCCTGTGTCGTCAAGTGCGCCTGGCGTTGCCGAGAGCTCACCGACGAAAGCCTGCAAGTCGCTGCGCACGGGGAGGAGCGTCGCGTTTTTCGGCGCGGCATGAGTGTGCAGCGCGCGGGCCGCCGACAGCGCCCACAGCAGCTGTCCGATCGTGCGCCGCACCGGATGGGCGCGCGTGGCGAAACTTGGCGCCTCCAGACGCGCATAGGTGCGCATCTCGGCAAGCGTCTGAGCGTCGGTGATCAGCTTGCGCTGCAGGGCCGCAAGGCCAGCCGGGTCTCCGCCGGAAAAGGCGCCGGAGGCATAGTCGGCAAGATCGAGAATGCTGCGCTTCAACCTCGAGATGATGGCGTCCGCCGCCAGCTTCGGCAGGATCAGTCGGCTGGTGACGCCGGCGCAGACGATGCCCAGCACGATTTCGGCGCAGCGCGCAATGGCGAGATCGACGACGAGATGCGGCTGACCGAAGGCCGGCAGGCTGATGATCATCGCGGTGTAGCCGGCAAGGGCGGCACCATAGGCCTCCGGATTGCGCAGCAGCGAGGAGACGAGCGTGCAGACGCCGATCCACAGCGCCAGTGCCGTCACCAGGAGCCATGGATTGATGCCGAACAGCGACGTGATGCCGATCGCCGCAGCGCCGCCGGCCAACGTGCCGAGCAGCCGGTAGAAACCTTTCGCCAGCACCATTCCGGCCACCGGTTGCGCGACGATGAAGACGGTCATCATCGCCCATTGCGGATGGTCGAGCTTGAGGGCGTAGGCGACAAGCAGCGCGATCAGCCCGGCCGAAACCGTGCGCAGTGCGAAGATCCAGTCCGAGCGCGTCGGCTGCGTCAGGCCGCTCAGCGGTGTCTCGACAAGCTCTTTCAGCCGCGTCCAGGTCACGTGCAGGTCTCCGTATCGGAGCCTGTTATGACCGGCAGGTGCTCAGATATCCAGCACGTCGGTCTCGGCGAATTCGGCGCGTTCCTGGATGAAGCGGAAGCGCGCCTCGGGCTTGGTGCCCATCAGCGCGTCGACGGCATCCTTGGTCGCCTCCTCGGCATCGATCACATCGACCCTGAGCAGCGTGCGCTTCCTCGGGTCCATGGTGGTCTCCTTGAGCTGCGAGGCCATCATCTCGCCAAGGCCCTTGAAGCGGCCGATCTCGACCTTGCCGCGCCCGGTGAATTCGGTGCGCAGCAACTCGTCCTTGTGCGCGTCGTCACGGGCATAGGCGACCTTGCCGCCCTGACGGATCGAATAGAGCGGCGGCACGGCCATGTAGAGGTGGCCGCCACGGACCAGGTTCGGCATCTCCTGATAGAAGAAGGTGATCAAAAGCGAGGCGATGTGCGCGCCGTCGACGTCGGCATCGGTCATGATGATCACGCGATCGTAGCGCAGGTCCTCGTCGCGATATTTCGAGCGCGTGCCGCAGCCGAGCGCCTGGATCAGGTCGGAGATCTGCTGGTTGGCGGCAAGCTTGTCGTTGCCGGCGCTGGCGACGTTGAGGATCTTGCCGCGCAGCGGCAGCACCGCCTGGCTGGCGCGGTCGCGCGCCTGCTTGGCCGAGCCGCCGGCCGAGTCGCCTTCGACGATGAAGATCTCGGCCCCCGCTGCGGCGTTCTGCGTGCAGTCGGCCAGCTTGCCCGGCAGGCGCAGCTTGCGCACAGCGCTCTTGCGCGACACTTCCTTTTCCTGGCGCCGGCGCACGCGTTCGTCGGCGCGCGCAATCACCCATTCGAGAAGCTTCGAGGCTTCCTGCGGATTGTCGGCCAGCCAATGATCGAACGGGTCGCGGATGGCGGTTTCGACGATGCGCATCGCCTCGATGGTGGCCAGCCTGTCCTTGGTCTGGCCGACGAATTCCGGCTCGCGGATGAACACCGACAGCATGCCGGCGGCCGATATCATGACGTCCTCGGTGGTGATGATCGAGGCGCGCTTGTTGCCGATCAAATCGGCATAGGCGCGAAGGCCGCGGGTCAGCACATTGCGAAAGCCTGCCTCATGCGTTCCGCCTTCGGGGGTGGGAATCGTGTTGCAGTAGGAATTGAGGAAGCCGTCGCCGCCGAACCAGGTCACCGCCCATTCGAGCGAGCCGTGGCCGCCCTGCTTGTCGCTTTTTCCCGCGAAGACCTCGCGGGTTACCTGGAATTCGTCGCCGAGGGTAGCCTTGAGATAGTCCTTCAGGCCGCCCGGGAAATGGAACTCGGCCTTGGCCGGGGTCTGGTCCTTTTCCTTGATCAGCGACGGATCGCAGGTCCAGCGGATCTCGACGCCGCCGAACAGATAGGCTTTCGAGCGCGTCATGCGGTAGAGCCGGGCCGGCTCGAAGGCGGCGCCCTTGCCGAAGATCTGCTCGTCGGGATGGAAGCGGGTCCTGGTGCCGCGGCGGTTGTGCACCTCGCCGAGATGCTCCAGACCGCTTACCGGAACGCCGCGCGAGAAGCGCTGACGATAGAGCTGGCGGCCGCGCGCGACCTCGACCTCGAGGTGATCGGACAGTGCGTTGACAACCGAAACGCCGACGCCGTGCAGACCGCCGGAGGTCTCGTAGACCTTGGAGTCGAACTTGCCGCCCGAATGCAGCGTCGTCATGATGACTTCGAGGGCCGGCTTCTTGAATTTCGGATGCGGATCGACCGGGATGCCGCGGCCGTTGTCGGTGACGGTGAGAAACCCGTCGGCCGAAAGCTCGACATCGATGAAGGTGGCATGGCCGGCGACCGCCTCGTCCATCGAATTGTCGATGACTTCGGCGAACAGGTGATGCATCGCCTTGTCGTCGGTGCCGCCGATATACATGCCCGGGCGGCGCCGCACCGGTTCCAGCCCCTCCAGCACCTCGATATCGGCGGCGCTGTAGCTCTCGCTTCCGTCGCGCGAGGCCGTCGAGCGCTTCGCGGCCTGTACGATCGGATCCGCGGCGCGCGATGGCGTGCGCACTGGTTGTGGCTGCTGCTTTTCCAGGTCGCCGAAAAGGTCGTTTCTATCGTCCATGCTGGCCCTAGCGTTGGGTACTGCGAATCACTCCTCGATACTGCCACGCTTTTGGCGGGCGAACGAGGTTCCTGTTCCGTTCAGGGATCAAAGTCTCTCTTATTCTAAAACCATTCGATAACCAAGCCGCCGGAAATAGGGCGGTCTTCATACCCTTGGATTCCTGATTCTTTAACAATGACGCCTAGCGTGAGTGGTAACCAACAAAATACCACGGGGCGTCAGGGGTTTCGTTGTGAGGGGCAGGGCCATAACCATGATCGGCATCGCCGCCGTTTTCGGCGCGATCTCGATCTTTGCCGCGGATTTCTGGGTCAAAAGCCAGGCGAAAGCCCAATCCGAGCTGAAGGTGGCGTCGATCGCGGCGCCGCAAGAGCCCAAGGTCGAGTTCAAGACCATAGTCGTGGCGAGCGCGCCGCTGCGTTACGGCACCGAGCTCGATCGGTCGCAACTCACCGAAATCCCGTGGCCGCAGGATTCCTTGCCGCAAGGCGCCTTCCCGACCATCGACAAGCTGCTTGCCGAAGGCAGCCGGGTGGTGCTGTCGCCGATCGAGGTCAACGAGCCGGTACTGCTCGCCAAGCTGTCGGGGCCGAATGGCCGCGCGACGCTTTCCAACATGCTGTCGCCAGGCATGCGGGCCGTCACCATCCGCATCGATGAGATCGCCGGCGTCGGCGGCTTCATCACGCCGGGCGACCGGGTCGACGTCGTGCTGACGCGCGATGCCGGCGAAATCCAGGAAGTGGCCAAGAACGCCCAAGGGGCGGCCGGCTCGACGGTCACGTCCGAAATCGTCGTTTCCGATGCCAGGGTGCTTTCGGTCGGCCAGGGCGCCGACGAGCGCAAGACCGAGCCGCAGGTCGCCAATTCCGTGACCCTCGAGGTGACGAACGAAGGGGCACAGAAGGTCGCGCTTGCCCGCACCGTCGGCACCTTGTCGCTGTCCTTGCGGTCCGCCGCCGACGCCAGCGCCAGCAGCAATGGGCTCACCACCATCTCTTCCTTCGGCGGCTCGGTTGCCGCGCGCGCGGAGGCAAGCGCCGCCTCGCTGGTCAATGCGGTGGCAAAGGAGCCGGAAGGGCCAAAATTCAAGACGGTGATCGTGTCGCGCGGCGAGAAGGTCGAGGAATACAAGGTTCTTTCCAAGCAAGCCGAGGGAGACGTCGTTCCTTCCAAGGAACAAGAACAATAGCCGGTGGGGACCGGCCGGGGACGGGACAATGCCTGTGTTGAACAAAGAACGGACAACCAGAAGGCTGCGCCTTCTGCGCGCGATGGCTGCGGCCGCCTTCCTGGCAGGCGCAGGAACGCTTGCCTTTGGGGCGCCGGCCCGGGCAAACAACGATGTCGTCTACGTCTCGGCGACCAAGAATGCCTCGATCAAGGTCGCCAAGGGCAAGCCCAAGACGATCATGACGAGCGCCGCCTTCTACCAGATCGTCATCGGCGATCCAGAGATCGCCAACGTCAACCCGCTGACCGACAAGTCCTTCTATGTGCTGGGCAACAATCTCGGCACCACCGGCATCGCGCTGTTCGACCAGAACAAGCAGCTCGTCGGCACCATCGACGTCGAGGTGACGCTGGATACCGACCAGCTCGCAAGCACCATCCGCGCCAGCGTGCCGGATGCCAAGATCAGGGTCGGTTCGGCCAACGGCCGCGTGGTGCTGTCGGGTGAGGCCGACGACGCGGTCGCGGCCGAGAAGGCGAGCAAGATCGCGTCGCGCTTCTCGGGCAACGAGGAAGTGATCAACTCGGTCAACATCTCGTCCTCGCAGCAGGTTCAGCTCAATGTCCGATTTGTCGAGATCAACCGCCAGGCGGGACAAGATCTCGGCGCCAAATACGGGGCCAACTTTGCCTTCGGCATGGGCGGCCGTGACGTCATCCTTGATCCCGGCACCGTGCCGACGGCCGGCACCGGCGAGATCATCGGCCGGTTGCTCTCCAACGGCGTTTCGATCGATATCGCCATCAAGGCGCTCGAAGAGCGCGGTCTGGCCCGGCGGCTGGCCGAGCCGAACCTGATCGCCCGCTCGGGCCAGACGGCAAGCTTCCTCGCCGGCGGCGAGTTTCCGATCCCGGTCTCCGAGGACAACGGCAAGATCAGCGTCACCTATAAGAAATACGGCGTCGGCCTGGATTTCACGCCGACCGTGCTCAAGGATGGGCTGGTCAGCCTGGATATCGCGCCTGAAGTGTCCTCGATCGACACTTCTGCCTCCATCCAAGTCAGCAACGGCATTTCCATTCCGGCTTTCATCGTGCGCCGCGCCAAGACGTCGGTCGACCTGAAGAACGGCCAGAGCTTCATGATCGCCGGCCTTTTGCAGTCGCAGAACGACATCACGACCTCGCGTCTGCCGGGGCTCGGCAAGCTGCCGGTGCTGGGCTCGCTGTTCTCCTCGAAGTCCTATCAGCGGCGCGAGACCGACCTCGTGATCATCGTCACACCTTATCTGGTCAAGCCGGTCGACCCGTCGAAGAAGATGGTCGAGCCGACCGACGGAACGCAGCCGCCAAGCAATGTCGACTACTTCCTGAACAACAACGAGGAAGTGAGCGCCTCGGCGCCCAAGCGCCCGGTGGCGTTGGCCGACGGCAGTGTGGCCCGTCCGGCGGCCGCCACGACCTCCGGCCACTTTCTCGATCTGCCGAAGGACTGAGCTCATGCGTCTGGCTCCCTGTATCGCTCTGCTGCTTGCCGGTGCCTTCGCAGGCTGCACCAGCGACGACTACGTGCGCAGCGAAGGCGTGACGACGGCTGCCGGCAACGCCCAGGCGTCGAACACGGTCATGCAGATGGTCGACCCCTGGCAGTACGGCGTCCAGAACACCAGGCTTCTGGTGCCGGCCCAAAGCACGAGCCCCACGGCCGGCGCCGCCGGCGCGAAAGCCGGTTCGGAGTCGGCATCGACGACATCGGCATCGACGACATCAAACTGATTGGCTGGCGATCATGGCATCCGGCACCAAGACAAAGAAGATCCTGCTCGTTTCAACCGACAGGGCGTTCTCGCAGGACACGCGGACGGCTTTCGCAGCCTCCGAGGTCATCGAGCTTTTGACAGTCGAGAGAAGCGTCAACGAGCTTCGCGGTGAAGTCCAGGAAGCCGAGTTCGGTGCCGTCATCGTCGACATGGATGCAGCCAAGCTCGAGGAGATCGAGTCGCTGCAGCGCATCATGCGCCGGCTCGAAGGCCGGGTTCCGGTGGTCGTCGTCACCCAGGAATTCAATGCGGCGGCGGTGCGCATCCTGGTGCAGCTCAAGGTCGCCGACTTCCTGGTCAAGCCGATCACCACCGCAGACCTGGTGCGTTCCGTCATCCGCGCGCTGCAGGGGCCGGGGCGCGAGGAAAACACCGAGTCTCAGATCTACACCTTCATGCCGGCCGCCGGCGGCGTCGGCACCACCACGCTTGCGCTCCAGACCGCCTTCCAGCTGCATCATTCGGTGACGCGCGGCGCCTCTACCTGCGTGGTCGACCTCAATTTCCAGCAGGGCGCCTGTGCCGAATATCTCGATCTCGAGCCGCGCTTCGACATCACCGAAATCGAGAACCAGCCCGAACGCCTCGACCGGCAGCTGCTTGATGTCATGCTCTCAAAGCATGCGAGCGGGCTCTGCGTGCTGGCCGCGCCGACGCGTCCCTCGGAAATGCGTTCGTTCAAGACCGATGTCGTGGTGCGCATGCTCGACCTCGTCTCGGCCTATTTCGACAATGTCGTCATCGACATGCCGCGCACCTGGTTCCCATGGACCGAGACGGTGCTGCTCGGCTCCAACAAGCTCTATATCGTGGCCGAGATGACGGTGCCTTGCCTGCGCCACACGCAGCGTCTCATCCAGGCCATCTACGAGACTGCCGGCAAGGAAGTGAGGCCCAACGTCATCGTCAACCGCTTCGAGCAGAAGATGTTCGACAGCGGCATCAAGCAGGCCGATGTCCAGGACATTCTCGGCGAACATTTCGTCGGCGGCATCTCCAACAACTACCGGCTGGTGCGCGAGGCAGTCGACCGGGGCGTGCCGCTGCACGACATCGACCCCAACGCCAATGTCGTCAACGACCTGAAGAAGATCATCCTGCCTGAGGAGGCGGTGACGACGACGGCAAAATCGAAGTCGCTGTTCGGCCTCGGCAAGGGCCTCTTGAAGAGGAGAGCAGGATGAGCAGCCGCTTCTCCAACCTGCAGAATCGCGACGTCCGTCCGCTGCGCCCGCCCGAACCCGCGCCCGTTGCGCACCATGCCGTGGTCATTCCGACGACCCGCAAGCCGGCTCCGCCGAAGCCGGATGCGGCACCGGCAAAAAGCGCCAACAAGGTGCTTGACGCGCGCGTGCGCATCCACCGCATGCTGCTCGAGGAGATCAACCTCGTCGCGCTGGAGCGGCTGCCCAAGGATGAAATGCGCCGTCAGGTGCATGAGTTCGTCTCGGAAAAGACGCGCGAGGAGCGGATGGCGATCAACACTGCCGAGCTCGACGCCCTGGTCGACGACATCGTCGACGAGATGGTCGGCCTCGGCCCGCTGGAGCCGCTGCTCAAGGACCCCGAGATCAACGACATCCTTATCAACGGTCACCAGAACTGCTTCGTCGAAAAACGCGGCAAGCTGCAGCAGGTTCACATCCCGTTCAAGGACGAAGCGCATCTACTTAGGATCATTAACAAAATCGTCGCTGCAGTCGGACGCCGGGTCGATGAATCGCAGCCGATGGTCGACGCCCGCATGCTCGACGGCTCGCGTTTCAACGCCGCCATCCGGCCGGTCGGCGTCGACGGGCCGCTGGTGTCGATCCGCAAATTCTCCAAGAACAAGCTCGGCCTGCACAAGCTGGTCGAGTTCGGCGCCATCACCCAGAACATGGCCGAGGTGCTGGCGGCGGCCGTGCATGCGCGCAAGACCACGATCATCTCCGGCGGTACAGGTACCGGCAAGACGACGATGCTCAACGCATTGTCGGCCTTCATTCCCGAGGACGAGCGGTTGATCACCATCGAGGACGCGGCCGAGCTGCAGCTGCAGCAACCGCATGTCGCGCGCATGGAAACGCGGCCCGCGAACATCGAGGGTCATGGCGAGCTGAAGCAGCGCGACCTGGTCAAGAACGCGCTGCGCATGCGGCCCGACCGCGTCATCCTCGGCGAGTGCCGCGGCGAGGAGGCCTTCGACATGCTGCAGGCGATGAACACCGGCCATGAAGGTTCGATGGCGACCATCCACGCCAACACGCCGCGCGACGCCATCTCCCGCCTCGAGCAGATGCTCGGCATGACCGGCATGCCGATGACGGTGCAGTCGATCCGCAGCCAGATCGCCAGCGCCCTCGACATCATCGTGCAGCTGACGCGCCTGTCCGACGGCAAGCGCAAGGTGACCAGCGTCGCCGAGGTGACGGGCATGGAAGGCGACGTCATCCAGATGCAGGAGATCTTCCGCTTCGTGCGCACCGGCATGGAGGCCGACGGCAAGATCGTCGGTCATTTCGAGGCGACGGGCATCCGTCCGCGCTTCCTTGAGGACCTGCGCAACATGGGCATAGAATTTCCGGGCAAGTATTTCGAACCCGGCCGGCCGCAGGAGTAGCCGGTGCTCGAGGGGTTCGGTCCGATCTACGCCGTCTACGCCGCTGCTGCGCTCACCGGCATCATGGTCGCCGAAGGCTGCTACCTGCTCTATGCCGGCCGCAGCGACAAGCGCACGGCGATCAACCGCCGCATGAAGCTGGCGGAGAACAAGATCAGCCAGGAGCAGGTGCTGATCCAGTTGCGCAAGGAGCGCGGCGTCGAGGGCGGCGCGTCCCTGTTTTCCCTCGATCGCTTCCGCGCTTTGCGCACGCAGTCCGGCATGATCACGCCGTTGCCCAAATTCCTCATGATCACGTCTGGGGCGGCTTTCGCGCTGGCCCTTTTCGCCATGTGGTACGGCCTGCCCTTGCTTTTCGGGCTGGTCCTGTTCGCCGTGTTGCTGCCGATCCTGCCGGTGATGGCGTTGCGCTTTCTGCGCAAGCGCCGGCATAAGCGCTTCGGCCTGCAACTGCCGGAAGCGCTGGAGCTGATCACGCGCGGCCTCAAGGCCGGCCACCCGGTGCCGGTGGCGATCGCGATGGTGGCGCGTGAGATGGCCGATCCGATCGGCACCGAGTTCGGCGTCGTGGCCGACGAGGTGACCTACGGCTCCGATCTGGTCTCGGCGCTCAACAACCTTTTCGAGCGGGTCGGCCACGAAGACCTGCCGTTGTTCGTCACCGCCGTGTCGATCCAAAGCAGTTCCGGCGGCAATCTGCGCGAGATCCTGGACGGGCTGTCGGCGACGATCCGCGAGCGCGGCAAGCTGCGGCGCAAGGTGCGCGCGATTTCTACCGAGGGCCGCATGTCGGCCTATATCCTGACCGCCGTGCCGGTGCTTTTGTTCACCGCCATCATGGCGCTCATGCCGCAATTCTACCGGGAAGTGTGGGGGATACCGAAGACCTGGTACATGCTGGGCGGCTCCATCCTGTGGCTGCTGCTTGGCAACGCCATCATGTTCAAGATGTCGAATTTCAGGTTCTGAGATGGAGGACATCATCCGCTTCCTTGCCTCGCTCGCGCCGACATCGCTGATGCCGGTGGCGGTGCTGCTGCTGGTGCTGGGCGGCGGCGCGATGGCCTGGCCGCTGGTCGTCGCCAAGGGCGATCGCAACGAGGTCAAGCGCCGGCTGAAGGTCGAGGTGGTCCAGCCGATCGAGCAGGCGGAGCCGGCGGCGCCCAGGAAGAACGCAAACGCCGTGCGCGAGAAGGCGGTGAGGCGGGCGCAGGAATTCTACGCCAAGAGCGACCCGGAGAACGTCGCACGGTTGCGCATGAAGCTCATCCAGGCCGGCTACATGGAGCCGCGCGCCGTCGGCATGTTCTTCCTGATCCGCTTTGCCGCTCTGGTCGGCGTCGCGCTTGGCGCGTTCCTAGTCAACCATTGGGCGGCCAGCGCCGAGTCGACCATGACCAGCCGCTGGACCTTCATCATCCTGTCGGGTGCGGCAGGCTATTTCCTGCCGGGCCTGGTACTGACGCAGAAGGTGCGGGAAAAGATGCGCGAATACCGCAACGGCTTTCCCGACTTCATGGATCTGATGATCGTCTGCTCCGACGCCGGCATGAGCATGGAGGCCGGCATCGAGCGCGTCTCGAAGGAACTGGCAAAGACCTATCCGTCGCTCAGCCAGAACCTGCAGCTGGTGTCGCTGGAGCTCAGGGCCGGCCGCAGCCTCGACGATGCGTTGAAGGCGCTCGCGGACCGATTGAGCCTTGATGAGGTCCGTTCCTTCGCGACGCTGTTGCAGCAGTCCAAGGAACTCGGCACCAGCCTGTCGGGCGCGCTGCGCGTCTTTTCCGACGAGATGCGCCACAAGCGCATGTCGCTTGCCGAGGAGAAGGCGCACGCCCTGCCGGCCAAGATGTCGGTGCCGGTGACGGTGTGCATCCTGCCGGTGGTGCTGATGGTCGCCATCATTCCCATCGTCGTGAAGCTGACGGCGCACTGAGGCATGTTGATATTCAGGTGATGCCGGCCTGCAAGCGGCAGTTTTCTGGCGCTTCCGGTGCTCACGTACCTAAAGTACGTTCCGCTCCGGTTCTCGAAAACCACCACTTTCGGCTCAGCCTGACCTGAATCTCAACATGCCTCAAGCTCCGCGTACTGGTTAACGCATCCCTTGCACGCAACTGAAATTTAGGAGCTTTTCGGCACCGAAGCTTAATCGCTGTGGTTTATGGTCCTTACTGAAGAACGACCCGGCAAATCGGGCGATGGGGCAGGGGCATGCGTCACGGACTTCCCAGGGCAGCAGCGGCGTTGGCAGCCGTCTTGATGATCACCGGCTGCACGACGAGCAGCAACGTCGACACCACCAAGACCACCGCGATCCAACCGACGGCCAAGGACGTCAGCGCCGCCGACCTGGTGGAGGGCAAGGCACAGTTCCGCGAGGCCAATTTCGGCCTTGCCGAGCAGCATTTCCGCAAGGCAGTTGAGCTCAAGGCCGACAATGCCGAAGCCTGGATGGGGCTTGCCGCCTCCTATGACGAGCTTGGCCGCTTCGACTTCGCCGACCGCGCCTATGCCCAATTGTTGAGGGTCGCCGGGCGCAAGCCGCAGATCGTCAACAATATGGGCTACTCGCAGCTGCTGCGCGGCAACAAGAAGAAGGCGAGGGCGCTGCTGCTCGAAGCGAAGGCCGGCCTCGCCGATCAGACCGTCGTCAATGCCAACCTTGCGCTGCTCGACAAGAGCTGATCCGCTTCCACGCTCCTTGCCGTCGCGCATCCGCGCCGGCATTTCAGGCGGCATGTCGACGCTTTGTAAACCCTGTACCGACGTAGCGGCGGGCGCCAGCCGAAAACGGTTTGCGCCGGGCGTCTACAACCTACATTGAGGAAGTAACGAGACTCCCCAAGGCAGACCTTCAGAGATGTTGGATTTCAGCTCGCTCCTGCTCGCGGCGGCGCTGTCGGGCACTTGCCTCAGCATCACTTTGTTCGCGATCTGGTTCACCGCGCCCAGCGCGCGTTTCATTCCCATGGTCGCTTGCGGCATGCTCGTGCTCGTTGCCCATGTGGTCCTGTTCTGGCGCTATACCAAGGATGCCAATCCCTGGCTCTGCCAGATCGTGCTCGCGCTGCTCAGCCTAGGCTTTCTGGCCATCTGCCTGTCGGCCATGCAGTATCTCGGTTTTCGCAACTATCGCCGCGCGGTTCTGCCGACGCTTGCAGCCATGGCCGCCTGCGCCGCTTTCACCTATCTCGGTTTCGACGGCGTCGGCTTCCAGATCACCTACGCGGCTGTGACGGCGCTGCTCGCAGCGATCGGAACGATGTTCTGGATGAAGGGCGATCACGACCGCCGGATCCTGCTCGTCGTCTCGTTCCTGAGCGGAGCCTGCGGCGTGTCTTTCGCGCTTTGCGGCCTGGTGCTGCTCTTCCATGGGCAATGGGTGCTGGGCGCCGCTCCGGACAACTGGGCCGAGAGGGTGAACTCCGTCGTGGCGGTTGCCTGCATGACCGGCCTCGGCGCGCTGGCGCTTTCGCTGCACCATCTGCAGGCGCAGATCGAGCTCAAGGCCGAGACGATGACCGATCCGCTGACCGGCCTGATGAACCGCAGGGCGCTCGGCGAGCTTTACGGCGATCGCAGCTTCGGTCCGTTCATGGCGATCGCGATGTTCGATCTCGACCATTTCAAGGCGACCAACGACGTCTTCGGCCACCCTGTCGGCGATCAGGTCCTTTGCCGCTTCGCAGCAGTGATCAAGAAATATGGCAGGGTCGGGGTCGACGCCTTCCGGCTGGGCGGCGAGGAATTCGCGCTCGTCATCTCGCGCATGACGCCGGAAAAGGCGCATGACATGGCAAGCAGGATCGGCGTCGCCTTCGGCACCGAGATCGTTCCGACCCATCGCGGCCCGCTGCGCAGCAGCGTCAGCGGCGGCATGGGATTTGGCGCCGCCGTCGGCCTGAGCCTGGACGAGGTGCTGGCGGAAGCGGACGCCGCGCTCTATGCCGCCAAGCGCGCCGGGCGGAACCGCGTGATCGCCCAGCACAAGGAAGGCCAGCCCGACAGCGGGCCGGCCCTGAAAACCGCTTGAACGACTACTCGGCGGCGCCGAGATATTCCGTCAGCGGCGGGCAAGAGCAGACCAGGTTGCGGTCGCCGGCGACATTGTCGATGCGTGACACCGGCGGCCAGTACTTTGCCGCCAGATCGACGTCACCCGCCGGATAGGCTGCTTCCAACCGCGAGTACGGATGCGTCCATGCGCCTGCCAATGTCTCGGCAGCGGTGTGAGGAGCGTTGACCAACGGGTTATCGGCCAAGGGCCATTCGCCCTTTGCCACCTTTGCCGCCTCGCCGGCGATCGCGATCATCGCCTCGCAGAAGCGGTCGAGCTCGCGCTTGGGCTCGGACTCGGTCGGCTCGACCATCAGCGTGCCGGCAACCGGGAACGACATGGTCGGCGCATGGAAGCCGTAATCGATGAGACGCTTGGCGATGTCGTCGACGCTGATGCCGGCGCTGTCCTTGAGCACGCGGGTGTCGAGGATGCACTCATGGGCGATGCGATCGCTCCGCCCCTTGTAGAGGAGCGGGAAATGCGGCGCGAGCCGGGTCGCCACGTAGTTGGCGGAAACGATCGCCGTCTCGGTCGCCTGCTTCAGCCCTGCGCCGCCCATCATGCGGATATACATCCAGGTGATCGGCAGGATCGAGGCACTGCCGAAGGGCGCGGCCGCCACGGCATGCGCCGAGCCTTCGGTGACATGACCCGGCAGATAGGGTTTTAGATGCGCCCTGACGCCGATCGGGCCGACGCCCGGGCCGCCGCCGCCATGCGGGATGCAGAAGGTCTTGTGCAGGTTCATGTGGCAGACATCGGCGCCGATGTCGCCCGGGCGGGCGAGGCCGACCAGGGCGTTGAGGTTCGCGCCGTCGAAATAGACCTGGCCGCCGTGCTCGTGGATGAGAGCGCAGAGATGGCGCGCGCCTTCCTCGTAGACGCCATGCGTCGACGGGTAGGTGAACATCAGCGCCGCAAGGTTCCTGGAATGCTCGTTGGCCTTGGCCCTTAGATCGTCCATGTCGATATTGCCATCGTCGGTGCAGCGCACGACGACGACGCTCATGCCCGCCATCGCGGCGCTTGCCGGATTGGTGCCATGCGCGGAGGACGGGATCAGGCAGATGGTGCGATGGCCCTCGCCGCGCGCGCGGTGATAGGCGCGGATGGCGAGCAGGCCGGCATATTCACCCTGGCTGCCTGCATTGGGCTGCAGGCTGACCGCGTCGAAACCGGTGATCTCCGACAGCCAGGCTTCCAAGTCGCCGGCCATGGCGCGGTAGCCCGCCGAATGGCCGGCCGGCGCGAAGGGGTGCAGGTTGGCGACGCTCGTCCAGCTCACCGGCATCATCTCGGCGGCGGCGTTGAGCTTCATCGTGCAGGAGCCGAGCGGGATCATGGCGCGGTCGAGCGCGAGGTCCTTGTCGGCCAGCCGGCGCAGGAAGCGCATCATGTCGGTCTCGGAATGGTTCTCATGGAAGACTGGCTGCGTCAGGAACTCCTTGCCGCGCGGCTTGGCGGGCATGGAGCCGGCTTCCACCGTGCCGGGCTTGGCGCCGAACAGCGCCGCGATCGCCTCCAGGTCGGCTTCCGTCGAGGTCTCGTCGAAGGCGATGCCGACGCGGTCGGCATCGATGACGCGCAGCAGCCTGCCGATCTTTTCTGCGGCGGCGGCAATCGAGCTTGCCTTGCCCTTCACCTCGACCGTCACCGTGTCGAAGCGATGCGCGCCGAGGACTGCTACGCCTGCTGCCTTCAGCCCCGCCGCGAGGCGGTTGGCAAGGGTGTGGGCGCGCTCGGCGATAGCCTGCAGGCCGGCGGGGCCGTGCCAGATCGCATAGGCGGTCGCCATGTTGGCAAGCAGCGCCTGCGCGGTGCAGATGTTCGAGGTGGCCTTGTCGCGGCGGATGTGCTGTTCGCGCGTCTGCAGCGCCAGGCGATAGCCCGGGCGGCCCTTGGTATCGGTCGACTGACCGACGAGACGGCCGGGCATCAGCCGGGTCAATCTGTCGGAGACGGCGCAATAGGCGGCATGCGGGCCGCCAAAGCCCATCGGCACGCCGAAGCGCTGCATCGAACCGACGGCGATGTCGGCGCCGAGCTTCGCCGGAGAGTCGGTCAGCGTGAGCGCAAGCGGGTCGGCGATGAAGACGACCAGCGCGCCGACGGCGCGGGCCTTCTCGATCGCTGCCTTGTGATCGCCATAGACACCAAATGTGTCCGGCCAGGAGACGAGCAGGGCCGCGGTGTTGTCGTCGATCGTCTCGCCGTCGACCTCGGTGCCGAGGGGCTCGGCGCGCGTGCGCACGACATCGAGCGTCTGCGGATGCGGCGCGCCGGCGAGCGCCACCTTGGTGCGCTTGTCGCGGTGATGGCGCAGCGCGATGCCGACCGCTTCGGCGACAGCGGTGGCTTCATCGAGCAATGATGCCGATGCCACCGGCAGGCCGGTCAGCTCGGTGACCAGGGTCTGGAAATTGAACAGCATCTCCAGCCGGCCCTGGCTGATCTCGGCCTGGTAGGGCGTGTAGGCCGTATACCAGGCCGGGTTCTCGAACATGTTGCGCTGGATGACCGGCGGCACAAAGACGCCGTGATAGCCGGCGCCGATGAAGCTCTTGAGCACCGTGTTCTTCGCCATGATCGCCGACAATTCGGCCAGCGCTTCGGCTTCGCTGGCCGCGGGAGGCAGATTGAGCGGCTGATCGAGGCGTATCGATCTCGGGACGGCCTGGCTTATCAGCGTCTCGACGGACGGCACGCCGATGGTGGCAAGCATGGCCCTGACATCGTTGACGCTGGGGCCGATGTGGCGGGCCGAGAAAGGAACAGGTGCTGCGGTCATTTCCAAAATCCTGCTATCAGCCGATATGGGCTTTGTAGGCAGCCTCATCCATGAGGCTGGCGAGCTGGCTTTCGTTGGATAGCTTCATCTTCCAGAGCCAGCCGTCGCCGGTCGCCGCCGAGTTGACCAATGAAGGGTCGGACGACAGCGAGGTGTTGGCTTCGATGATCTCGCCGTCGACCGGCGCGTAGACATCCGAGGCCGCCTTAACGGATTCGACGACCACCGCAGTGTCGCCCTTGGCGAGCTTGCGGCCGATTTCCGGCAGTTCGACGAAGACGAGATCGCCGAGCTGCTCCTGCGCGTAGTTGGTGATGCCTACTGTGGCGACGCCGCCCTCGACGCGCAGCCATTCATGGTCTTCAGTGAAATAGGTGTTTGCCATCGGGAATTCATCCTTTGCGGTAGCGGTGTGGCGTGAAGGGGAGCGAAGTGACGTCGACCGGAATTTTCGTGCCACGGACATCGGCGAACAATCTGGTGCCGGGTCTGGCCAGCGCGGTGTCGACATAGCCCATGGCGACCGGGTGGCCCGTCGAGGGGCCGAAGCCGCCCGAGGTGACGCGGCCGGCCGGATTGCCCTCGGCGTCGACCAGCGCCGCTGCCGCGCGCACCGGCTGGCGACCATCGGGCTTCAGGCCGACGCGCTTCTGCGACGGGCCGCGCTCGAGGATCGAGCGCAGCGCGTCGGCGCCGATGAAGCCGCCGGAGGCGCGGAACTCCTTGGGGATCGCCCACATCAAGCCGGCGCTTGCCGGGTCGATCTCGGGTGTCAGATCCTGGCCGTGCAGGCAGAGCCCGGCTTCGAGCCTAAGGCTGTCGCGGGCGGCAAGGCCGATCCATTGCACGCGCTCGTCCTGCAGCAGCTTCGCGATGAGATCGCGGGCATCCGGTTCCGGCAGCCCGATCTCGAAGCCGTCCTCGCCGGTGTAGCCGGAGCGGCTCATGAACCAGTTTTGCCGGGGCTCGACACCGTGCATGAACAGCAAGGAGCCGGTTTCAATGCCGGCTCGCGAAAGGGCCGCCCAGGCGTCCGGGCCCTGGATGGCCAGGAAGACGCGGTCGAGCGGCTGGACCTTGGCGTCGAAATCGGCCGCCAGCGCGCGGAGGTGCTTTTCATCCTCGACCGCGTTGCCGGCATTGGCGACCACCATGAAACGCTGGTCGCTCAGCCTAGTGACGATCAGGTCGTCGATGATGCCGGCCGCCTCATTGAGGAAGAAGGTGTATTTGGACTGGGAGATTTCCAGCGCGCCGGCTTCGAGCGGGCAGGCGCGATCGAGAAGTGCGGCGGCGCCTGGACCGCTGACCTCGAACAGCTTCATGTGCGAGATGTCGAACAGGCCGGCATGCTCGCGCGTGTGGAGGTGTTCCTTCATCACGCCCGCTGGATAAGTCAGCGGCATCGACCAGCCGGCGAACGCGCCGAAGCGCGCGCCCGCGGCGTTATGCAAATCCTCGAGGGGTAGGTGTTTGGTGCCTTCGCCTGTCATGTCTTCTCCAGAGTCGCACGCAATCGACCGCCATTGGCGGTCCAGTCCGTGCCCCTCTGTCTGAAGCCTGAGAGACTCGCGCCCCGGAACTCTGTCGGCAGCGCTTACACCTTCGGCGCGGGACGAATCCCGACTTTCCAGAGTTGTCTTTCCCGTCCACGGTTCTTTTGCCTGAGAGATTTCGGGCGATTTCCCCTTCGGCGACAGCTTTCGCTGTTCTCTCCCGCAAACAGGTAGGACTCAGTCGCCTGAGTCCCCGACGCGCCATCCATAGCCCGTCGGCGACACCTTGTCACCTCCCAGCGACATCTAAAGCGCTGAGGCGACCCGCTTCGATATTTGTTTGATGCATGTCGTCCTCCCAAAACCGCTGTACACCTTTGGGCGACATGCATCGGCCGACAAGTCTTCGACAACCGCGCGGTTTGCCAAGCTCCAAGACGGAAGCGGCGGCCCGGTTTTTAGGAGCTGGTATTTGCGGAAGAGGACCTTTAAAGGCGGCCTGTCGGCAATCGGTACCAAAGTAGTTGAGCACGTCACAATTCCGCCCGGAGATACAGGGGCTGCGGGCAATCGCAGTCTGCATGGTGGCGGTGTTCCATGTCTGGCCATTCCTGATCCCGGGCGGCTATGTCGGCGTCGACGTGTTTTTCGTCATTTCCGGATATCTCATCACCGGCGTTCTGGTGCGCGAGGCTGAGGCAACCGGGAAAATAAACATCCCAGCCTTCTATTTGAGGCGGGCGCGACGGCTTCTGCCAACGGCGATGCTGGTGCTTCTGGTTGTCGGCGCGCTGACGCCGCTGTGCCTTCCCGCATCACAGTGGGTCGACGGCATGGCCGAAATGGCACTCAGCGCCGTTCAGTTGGAAAACTGGCGTCTGGCTGCGAAGTCTGTCGCCTATCTGGCCAGGGATAGCGCGCCGAGCCCCGTGCAGCACTATTGGTCGCTGTCCATCGAGGAACAGTTCTATGTCGTCTGGCCAGGACTGATCATGGCCGGACTGTCGGCGTCGCGCTTATTCAAACTGTCTTGGCGAGCGATGCTCCTCGCGCTCTTCGGAACCGTAATCATTGCCTCGCTGGCTGCCTCGATGTGGCTGACCGCCGTCGACCCGGCCCCAGCGTATTTCGTCACATTTACCCGTATTTGGGAACTCGCCCTCGGCGGCTTCGCGGCGCTCGAGTTTCCGGCGATCGGCAACGCGAAGCGGCGCATCCTGGGCGTTCTCGGCATCGCGGGCATTCTCGCGGCTGGCTTTCTGTTCTCCAGCAAGACGCCTTTTCCCGGCTATGCCGCGCTGCTGCCGACCTTGGCAACCATATTGGTGATCCTGTCGGGACGGAGCAGCTCACCGCTGAGTGTTTTTGCCTTGCTGAAAAGTCGCCCGTTTCAGTTCGTCGGCGATATCTCCTATTCGCTCTATCTCTGGCATTGGCCCATTGTCGTATATGTCTCCCAGCGAACGGGCGAGACGGTAGGTCCGCTGGCCGGCACAGCCATTTTGCTCGCAAGTGTTGGCCTGGCTGCGATTTCGAAAGTTCATGTCGAGGACCGTTTCCGATCGCCGCGGTCATCACATTCCGTGCGCCGCAGGCTAGGCGAGCTGGCCGCCGCCCTGGTCGTTTTCTCGCTCGTCCCACTGGTCGCGCTTTTTGCCCAACACGCCGGCCTAGCGAGGGAGCGCGCATTCATCGCCAGCCATCCCAACGACTATCCAGGCGCCAGATCGTTGTTTGCCAACGAGCCCGTGCCTGTCGTGACGGCCTTTGCGCCGCCCCTTGCGACAATCAAGCAGGACCTTCCGCCCACCGAAGCATGCCGTGTCACCCTCGATGGCGCCGAACCCCTCCGTTGCCGGTTCGGCGACCCAAACGGCCACTTCAAAGTCTTTCTGATCGGTGATTCGCATGCCGAACAATGGGTGCCGGCGTTTGAAGGAGTGGCTGCGGACCGCGGCTGGAATGCCTCCAGCTTTACCAAGTACGCCTGCCCCCTATTCCCAGCCATGCTGGCGTTGAACGATCGCCCCTATACGAATTGTCTGAACTGGGGGCAGCGCATGCTGGAGATTATCCAGCAGGAGAAGCCGGATCTCATCATCTTGGGGCAGAGGCTCGATCTGCTGCCATATTTCAAGGAAGGCGAGGCGCAGGTACCGGTCCCCGCCACTCTGATACAATTGTGGCGCAGGCTCGAGGCGTTGGGCGCAAAGGTAATCGTGATCGCCGACACACCTTCCTGGGGGGTGAAGCCTGAGAATTGCCCGGACTGTTCCATCCCCTACAAGTCGATTGCCCGGCCCGATCCGCTGATCGCCGCGCACCAGGCCTATGGACGACCGGTGGGTTTATCGATTTCAACGACTTTATCTGCCCTAACGAACACTGTCCTGCGGTCATCGGCAACGTCTATGTATGGCGTGACAAGGATCATTTGACCGCAACCTATTCAAGCTCGATGACCGAGGTCTTCGGCAAGCGGCTCGATGCCGCAATTGCAGCAATCGGAACCGGCAACTTTGCCACAGGGGGACTGTCGACAAGCCTTCGCTAACCACGCCGTTTGCCGGTTTCTCAAGATACTTCCGATATGAAACGACGCACTACAGCGCCGCGTGTCCTCTTGGACGCGCAAAGGACGCCAGGAACCGTGCGGCCGAGGCGCTCGCTCGACGCGCCGAGACGATCGACGCAGGCGAGGCCAGGTGGCTGGCCGAGCGGGTTGGCGACGGCCTACGTCCGCTGCGCGACAACGAACGCGCGCTGCTGACATTGATCAAGCACGCGTAGCCGGAAATCCATCCGGCGCTGAAGCCGCTGCTTGACAAGGTGGCTTGAGGTTATTGCTTCGGCTTTGCCTGTTCCGGCTTGGCGCCGGTGTCGAAACGCGACATCCATTTGAAGCCGCCGAACCAGTAGCGGCGAACACCCGTGATGGTGCCATCGGCGGTGCGCGCGCTGATCCAGTTGTCGACGTATTGGACGAGGCGGACGTCGTCGGGGCGCAAGGCGAAGGCTTCCGGCGTGCGCAGCAACGGGCCGCCCACCAGCTTGAATTTCGCGTCATAGAGCCTGGCCGCCATCTGCGGCGTCGGCGACGTGGCCACCATGGCCTGCGCGTCGCCGCCGATGAGAGCGGCAAAGACGGCGGTCGTGTTGTCGAAGGACAAGATGTCCGCCTTCGGGAAGGCCTCCTTGGCGGCGGCCTCGTCGGTGGAATTGGACAGCACGGCGATCTTGTAGCCAGGCGCCATCAGCGCCTTGTCCGGCCGTTTGCCGAGGCCGGCTATCGACGCGACCATGCGGATGTCGGCGGCGCCGGTGGGATTGGAGAACACCACCTCGCGGGCACGCTCCGGCGTGTTGGCATAACCGGCCGCGATCAGATCGAAGTCGCCCTTGAGCAGCCGCGCCTTCAGGTCGTTCCATGGTACCTCGACCAGCTTCAATTCAACGCCGAGATCCGAGGCGAGCGCGTTTGTCAGATCGACGTCGTAGCCCGCGAACTTGCCGTCGGCCTTTTTGAGGATCCAAGGCGGATTGATTGCCACACCGACCGTCAGCGTCTTCTGGTCGATGACGCGCTTGAGGCTGTCATCGGCGCGTGCCGGCAAAACAGTCAGCCAGGCAGAAAGAGCAAGTATAATCGTCGCGATTACCTTAGCGCGCATGAATATAACCTCGCTGCTGGCCCCTCTGGTTGTCAGATTTACACAGAGGTGCCATTCTGTCGATAGCGGACCCCTGACGGAGATTTGCAAATGTCGGTGCGGATGGCAGTTACCGGTTCGATGATGTTCCTGGCCAGCGCCTTCGGCAATCCGGCAAAACTGTCGCTGCTGCCCGACGCGGCGCAGGCCGCAGGCCCTCAACGCGTGGTCTGCTCCAGCGCGGATTATCGCTATTCCTATTGCGGGGTCGACACGCGCGGGGGCGTGCAACTGACCAATCGGCTGTCGAAGTCGCGCTGCCAGTACGGCAGCAGCTGGGGCTACGACGGCGGCGGCATCTGGGTCGACAAGGGCTGTTCGGCCGAATTCGTGGTCGCCGGGTCCGGCCGCAGGCCGTCCCCGGCGACGCGGCGGCGGCGATCATCGTCGGGGGCATTGTCGGCGCGATCCTCGACAACAACAACCGCCACGGCCACCATTCGGACAATTACTATCCGAGGCCCCAGCCGCGGCGCGACGATCAATGGATCGACCCGACGCCGCAATTCGACAGGGACGGCAATCCCAATTTCGATACCCACGGCAACTATCAGGGATGCCACGGTGTCGGCTGCATGGTGGACGATCCGGACGAATGATCGCGTCGCCAAGGTCTGCGTGCTGAACTCCAGACGCGTCCGGCCGTTGCCTATCGGGGACCCATTGTCATGCAAAGGACGATGTTGGAATGGCCTTCGGGCCACCCGATGAATTCGGCCATACGCTCGAAGCCGGCCTTTTCGTAGAGGCCCGGCGCCTGGAAGTCGTGCGTCGTGACCCACACGCGCCGCGCGCCGCGAGCGGCGGCCTCGGAGACAAAAGCATCGAGCAGCTTCCTGCCATGGCCGACACCTCGGCAGGTTTCCTCGACCCACATCAGCTCGAGCTCGGCGATCCCCGCCCAGGAATAACCGGCGGCGACGCCGACGGCGCATCCATTTTCGTCTCGCAACGCAAAGATCAGGTTCCGGTCATCGTCGCGGCCGACAAGGCGCCGGTTGCCACCGTTCAAGCGCTCCTCGATGGCATCGAGTTCGGTCGGCGCCAGATCATGCTCGGCCAGCAGGCGAGGGGTCATCAAATGCCGCCATACCAGTCGTAGCCATTGTCTTCCCAATAGCCGCCGCGGCCGCCGCCGATATTGGCGAAGCTGTCGACCAGCTCGATCTTGTGAATGTATTTCGGCATCTTGTAGCCGAGCTGGCGCTCGACGCGGACGCGCAGCGGCGCGCCGTTCTCGACCGGCAGCGGCTTGCCATTGAGGCCATAGGCCAGGATGGTCTGCGGGTGGCGGGCGTCGATCAGGTCGATGGTGCCGTAATATTTGATGTCGCCCGACAGGCTTTGCTCGATCGTGTCGAGGCAATGGAACATGACGTAGCGCGCCTCAGGCTTCACCACGGCCTGGTCGAGCACCAGCGACAATGGCGTGCCGGTCCATTTGGCGATGCAGCTCCAGCCTTCGACGCAGTCGTGGCGCGTGATCTGGGTGCGGCTCGGCATGTTCTGCAATTGCTCGCGGGTGAGCGACAGCGGTTTTTCGACGAGGCCGGCCACCTCCAGGCGCCAATCGGCGAAATTGTTGGCGAGCAGACCCTTGTAGGTGTCGTCGTCGGGCGCGGTGACGCCGTTCGGCCGCTGCGGTTGGCGGATATCGGCCTCGGTGAATTCCGGCGCCAGCGCGTCGCGGCCGGCAAGCAGGCGCTGCGCACGCCAGGTCAGGCCATTGGCGTTTTCGAGGAAGCTGCGCAGGCCGCCGCCGATGCCAAGGCCACTGTCGAAGGCGTCGCAGCCCGACAGCGCGATGCCCGACAGCCCCAGGCTGGCGGAGGTCAGGAACTTTCTTCGGTTCATCTGGAACTTGGGGCTGATCTGGAATTTTGCCATGTCAGGCGCTCCTCTCGGTTGGCTGGTCGCGCTTCGTTGGCGGATCGGTCCGGTACCAGCCGGTGATGATCGAGCGCAGCTCGTTGATCGGGCCGGCTGCCATGATCATCAGCATGTGGATGATGAAGAAGAGAACGAGCAGCACCATGATGGTGAAGTGGATGGTGCGCGCCGTCTGCCGGCCACCCAGGATTTCATTGAGCCAGGGCAGCACCGAATCCATGCTCGGCGACATGGCAAGGCCGGTCGCGATCATCAGCGGCAGGAGCACGAAGAGCACGCCGCCATAGGCCATTTTCTGCAGCGTGTTGTAGTCACGCGTGTGATGGAACTTCAGCTTCGCGTGGTCGACGATATCGCGCGGCAGCTTGCGCAGATCATCCAGGCGAGGGGCAAGGTCGCGGCGGATATGGCCGTTGACGAGGCCGGCGACCAGCCAGATCAGCAAGGTGGCGGAAAGCACCCAGGCGAAGAAGAAATGCACGACGCGCGCGGTGCCGAGATCGTAGTAGGACGGTATCGTCGCCCAGGCAGGGAATGCACGCGGCGTCTCCTGTCCAGGAGGGCCCGACCAGCCGAGCACGCCGGTGGTGTCGAAACGGTGACCGAAGACTTCGGTGTAGCCGCGCGGGCCGTTGTCGGTGTCCTCCGCGCCGATCTGGAGGATCGTATTGTTGAACGCGAAGCCGGACTGCTTGCCTATGTAGAGCTGCGGACGAGCGTTGAAGATCTGCAGGCCCGAGAGCAGCATGAAGAACAGCGAGATGGCCCACAGCCAGTGGGTCAGCCGTGTCCAGCGCGACTGCCGGTAGATGAGGGTCGTGTCCTTCGCGTCCGCCTGGGCGGCGGGTTGGCTCGTGCCAGCAGAATCCATTCTATCCTCCGGCCGCATGATCCCACGGCCTCTTCAGGGCATTGTCTTTTCCCCAATACGTCGCGGCGCAAGGCAATGTTTCATGCGATCACGTATTTATTACGGAGCGCCCAGGCTGACCGCGAGATTGACCGCGGCGGCCACGATCACCGTGTTGAAGAAAAACGTCAGGATCGAATGAATGAGTACGACCTGGCGCATGTGCGAGGTCGTGATCGCGGTGTCGGCCGTTTGCGCGGTCATGCCGATGACCGTCGCGAAATAGAGGAAATCCCAGCCTTCCGGCCTTTTGTCACCGGGGAAATCAAGGCCGCCGCCCGGAATCTTCTTGTTGGTTTTCTCGTCGATTTGATCGCCGTCCACCCAATAGACATGCGCGTAGTGCAGCGCCGCCATGGCATGGATGGTGAACCAGCCAAGCGGGATCGACAGCATCGCGAACAGAATCTCCAGCGGATGCGCGGCATCCTTTTGGTTGATGAGCTGAAACAGCGAGCCGATGGCGATACCCACGACGAAGAGCGTGACGGCAAAAATCAGCAGCACCGGAAGGTCAGTGGCGCGCGCGTTCTTGCTGAGATAGCGGCCTGTAAGCCTCGGCATCAGGGCGAGGACCAGAATGATGAAGGTCAAAAAGAACACGTTGGCGCCGATCGAGTAGGGAAGCGGCAGGCGCAAAAGCAGTGCAAGAAGCAGCGCGACGATGCCGATGGCCGCGGCCAAAGCGAACTGCATGTGCCGATGCATCGGCGTCTTGACGGATGTGTCGTCACCCATGGCCGGCCTCTGAAAGGCGTTCGGATCAATCCGGTGTGGCGGATTTGAAGGCCCGCCGCAAGATGCGGTCGAGCTCGCCGAGAAAGTTCGACCTGTCCTTCTGTGTGAAGGCGGCGTTGAAGCCACGGCTTTCGCCGGTCTCTCGCAGATGCTGCTTGAGATCGCGCATCGCCACCGCCATGCCGATGGTCTCGGGCGTGAAGGGGCGGCCTGTAGGCCCCAGCACATGCGCGCCGAGCGCTACCGTGCGCGCGGCAAGCGGGATATCGGCCGTCACGACGATGTCGTTGGGCCTGGCATTCTCGACGATCCAGTCGTCCGCGGCATCCGCGCCCTTGGAGACGACGACGTTGCGGATCATCGGATCGCGCGACGGGCGCAGCCCGCCATTGGATACATAGGTGACGACGACACCATGGCGCTCCGCAACCTTCTCGACCTCGGCTTTCACCGGGCAGGCGTCGGCATCGACGTAGATGATGGGCGCAGGCAATCGTCTTTCCAAATGTACAAGGGGCCAAATGTGCAAGGGGCCGGCGAAGGCCGGCCCCTTGCCTGAAATTTCGGGAATTGTCAGGCCGCCAAGGCGCCTGACTTCTTGGCCGTCCAGGTGGCGATGTAGTCCATCAAGCCTGGGTTGAGGCAGTCATAGGGTTCGAGCCCGATCGACTTCAGCTGGGCGCGGATGCCGGCCATGCGGCTCGGGTCGACGCCGGATTCGATGATCGAGGAGACGAAGGCGGCGAAGCCAGGCGGCGACCAGCCGTCCTCCTCGAAGCGCTCGGGATGGATGAAGGACAGGCCCTTGAAGGGATGGTCGCGCTCGACCGGGCCGTACATGTGCACGCCGCAGCCGGTGCAGGCATGGCGCTGGATCAGCGCCGCCGGATCGACCACCTTCAGCTTGTCGCCGTTCTCGGTGACGGTGACGTCGCTTGTGCCGGCAACCGCCACCACCGAGAAGATCGCCCCTTCCGGCTTCCAGCACTTGGTGCAGCCGCAGGCGTGGTTGTGGGCGATCTGGCCCTTGACCTTCACCCTCACCGGATTGCTGGTGCAGGCGCAGACCAGCGTGCCGCCAGCAAAGGAAGCGCTTTCCTTCGGCAGGCCGTTGTCGATCTTCGGATGCAGTTTCTCCGCCATTTACACTTCCTCCCATGTTGACCACAAAGGGCGCGGGCGGTTCGGGCCGCGGCCTAGCGGCATTGCTTCAGTAAACCACGACACTGCGGATCGACTTGCCCTCATGCATGAGGTCGAAGCCCTTGTTGATGTCCTCCAGCTTCAGCGTATGGGTGATCATCGGATCGATCTGGATCTTCTTTTCCATGTACCAGTCGACGATCCTGGGCACGTCGGTGCGGCCGCGCGCGCCGCCGAAGGCGGTGCCCATCCAAGTGCGGCCGGTGACCAGCTGGAAGGGCCTGGTCGCAATCTCCTGGCCGGCGCCGGCGACGCCGATGATGACCGACTTGCCCCAGCCGCGATGCGAGGCCTCCAGCGCCTGGCGCATCACCTTGGTGTTGCCGGTGCAGTCGAAGGTGTAGTCGGCGCCGCCGATCTGGTCGGCGCCGCGCTTGGTCATGTTGACCAGGTAAGGCACGATGTCGCCGTCGATCTCCTTCGGATTGACGAAATGCGTCATGCCGAACTTCTCGCCCCAGGCCTTCTTGTCGTTGTTTACATCGACGCCGATGATCATGTCGGCGCCGGCAAGCCGAAGACCCTGGATGACGTTCAAGCCGATGCCGCCGAGGCCGAAGACCACCGCGGTCGCGCCCTGCTCGACCTTGGCCGTGTTGATGACCGCACCGATGCCGGTGGTCACCCCGCAGCCGATGTAGCAGATCTTGTCGAAGGGAGCGTCGGGATTGACCTTGGCAATCGCGATCTCCGGCAGCACGGTGAAGTTGGAGAAGGTCGAGCAGCCCATATAGTGGAAGAGCTTTTCGCCATCGACCGAGAAGCGCGAGGTGCCGTCGGGCATCAACCCTTGCCCCTGCGTGGCGCGGATGGCGGTGCACAGGTTGGTCTTGCGCGACAAACACGACGGGCACTGCCGGCATTCGGGCGTGTAGAGCGGGATGACATGGTCGCCCTTCTTGACCGAGGTCACGCCCTTGCCGACGTCGACGACGATGCCGGCCCCCTCATGGCCCAGGATCGCCGGAAAAATGCCTTCCGGGTCGGCGCCCGACAGCGTGAACTCGTCGGTGTGGCAAATGCCGGTCGCCTTCACCTCGACCAGCACCTCGCCCTCGCGCGGCCCCTCGAGGTCCACCTCCATGATCTCAAGCGGCTTTCCCGCACCAACGGCAACTGCGGCTCGCGTTTTCATGAGGCATTCCTCCCAAGACAATCTTCAAAGTTTCGGCTTATGGCAGGCTGTCAGGCCTGCCCGGCGAGGCATGTACCGCCTGCCGTTTATCATGCGCCCACCGCCACCTTATCGGGTTCGAGGATGGCGGCCAACGTCTCTTGCGACGTTTTTCGGCGCGGTTTCCGCAATCGGTATCGGGCGCCGAGGCCAGGGCTGCAGACACTTGAGACGCGCCGGAATTGTCCATAGAACTGGGCGGCTTTGCCGGAGGGACGACATCCGAATGTTCAAGAAGATCCTGATCGCCAATCGCGGCGAGATCGCCTGTCGCGTGATCAAGACGGCGCGCAAGATGGGGATTGCCACGGTGGCGGTCTATTCGGACGCGGATCGCGATGCCGTGCATGTCGAAATGGCCGACGAGGCCGTGCATATCGGGCCATCGCCGGCCGCGCAGAGCTATCTCCTGCCTGACAGGATCATCGCCGCCTGCAAGGAGACCGGCGCCGAAGCGGTGCATCCGGGCTATGGCTTCCTGTCGGAGCGCGCCTCCTTCTGCGAGGCGCTGGAGAGGGAAGGCATCGTCTTCATCGGCCCGAAGCCTAAAGCGATCCGCGCGATGGGCGACAAGATCGAATCGAAGAAATTCGCGAGCCAGGCCACGGTCTCGACCGTGCCGGGCTGGCTGGGCGTCATCGAAAATGCCGACCATGCCGAAAGGATCGCCGGCGACATCGGCTACCCGGTCATGATCAAGGCGTCGGCCGGCGGCGGCGGCAAGGGCATGCGCATCGCCTGGAGCGAGGCGGAAGTGCGCGACGGCTTCGAGCGCGCACGCTCGGAAGCGAAAAGCTCCTTCGGCGACGACCGCGTCTTCATCGAGAAATTCGTCGTCGATCCGCGCCATATCGAGATCCAGGTGCTGGCCGACGCGCACGGCAACGCGCTCTATCTCGGCGAGCGCGAGTGCTCGATTCAGCGCCGCAACCAGAAGGTGGTCGAGGAAGCGCCGTCGCCGTTCCTGGACGCCAAGACGCGCAAGGCCATGGGCGAGCAGGCGGTGGCGCTGGCGAAAGCCGTCGACTACCAGAGCGCGGGCACGGTCGAGTTCATCGTCGACAAGGACAAGAACTTCTATTTCCTTGAAATGAATACGAGATTGCAGGTCGAGCACCCGGTGACCGAGCTCGTCACCGGCATCGATCTGGTCGAGCAGATGATCCGCATTGCCGCAGGCGAAAAGCTCGGCATCAGGCAGAGCGACGTGAAGCTCAACGGCTGGGCGGTGGAAAGCCGTCTTTACGCCGAGGACCCTTTCCGCAACTTCCTGCCCTCGATCGGCCGGCTGACGCGCTACCGGCCGCCGGAAGAGGGCACGTCCGGCGATATCGTGATCCGCAACGACACCGGCGTCGCCGAAGGCTCCGAGATATCGATGTTCTACGACCCGATGGTGGCGAAGCTCTGCACCTGGGCGCCGACGAGGCTGGCGGCGATAGATGCGATGTCCGAGGCGCTGGACAGCTTCGTCGTCGACGGCATCGAGCACAACATCCCGTTCCTGGCGGCGCTGATGCAGCATCCGCGCTGGCGCGAGGGGCGGCTGTCGACCGGCTTCATCGCCGAGGAATATCCGGACGGCTTCGCGCCGGTCGAACCGGAAAGCGAGGAAAGGGCGGTGTTCGCCGCCGTCGCCACCGCGATCGAGCTGCTGCGCCGTGACCGGCTCGACCGTCTCGGCGGCCGGCTGGCGCCGCATTCCGGCCATCTCAAGCGTGACTGGGTGGTGAAGATCGGCACGGATTATCTTTCCGCCAGCATAGTCGACGGCATGGTCTCGATCCCGATGGAGGTCGACCTCTCGATCGATGGCGGCAAGCCGTTGACGGTCGCTTCCGTCTGGCGACCGGGCGACGCGATCTGGCATGGCACGGTCAACGGCAACCGGATCGCGGCGCAGGTCCGGCCGGTGCTGAACGGTCTTCGCATCGCATGGAAAGGCATGTCGGTGACGGCGCGCGCCATGCTGCCGCGGACTGCGGAGCTGGAAAGGCTGATGCCGGAAAAGCTGGCGCCGGACACCTCGAAAATGCTGCTCTGCCCGATGCCTGGCCTCGTCGTGTCGATAGCCGTCGCGGAAGGGCAGGAGGTCAAGGCGGGCGAGACGCTGGCCGTGGTCGAGGCGATGAAGATGGAAAACGTGCTGCGCGCTGAGCGCGACCTCACCGTGGCGAAGCTCAATGCCAAGCCGGGCGACAGCCTGGCGGTCGATGCGGTGATCATGGAATTTGCCTGACGGCTTTGCTGTGCGCAGGCGAAGGCTGGACTCGCATCGCGCGCTTGCGGACAATACATCTCACCCGAATGTTGAGTCCTTTCGAGCGACACGAGCCCCATGGCGGATGAACGACTTCCACGCGACCCGTTGCAGCGCGAGGCAGCGGTAAAGGCTGCTCAACCGGAAGCGCAGGCGCGGACCTTCATCCATCTGCGCGTGCATTCGGCCTATTCGCTGCTCGAGGGCGCCTTGCAGCTCGGCGCCATCGTCGGACATGCGGTCAAGGACGAAGCGCCGGCGATCGCGGTGACCGACACCAACAATCTGTTCGGCGCGCTCGAATTCGCCCAGAAGGCTGTCAAGGATGGTATCCAGCCGATCATCGGCTGCCAGATCGACCTTGCCTTTGCCGGCGAAGCGACCGATGCCCAGCGCGACCGCCGCCGGCATGGCCCCGAGATGTCGCCGATCGTGCTGATCGCCGCCAGCGAGGCCGGCTATGCCAACCTGGTTCGGCTGATCAGCAAGGTTTATCTGGAGACGCCGCCCGGCGAGCCCGTGCATCTGACCAGCGCCATGCTGGAAGGCCATTGCGATGGCTTGATCTGCCTGACCGGCGGCCCGCGCGGCCCGATAGGCAGCGCGCTCAAGGCGGACCGCCGCGACCTTGCCGAGCAGCGGCTGCTCTTCCTCAAGGGCCTGTTCGGCGACAGGCTCTATGTCGAGCTGGAGCGGGTCGCCGGCTATGACCGCATGGTCGAGAAGTCGACGGTCGACCTTGCCTACACCCACGCATTGCCGCTGGTCGCAACCAACGAGGCTTTTTTCTCCAAGCGCGAAGACTATGAGGCGCATGACGCGCTGATTGCGATTGCCGAAGGCTCGGTGGTGGCCGCCGACAACCGCAGGCGGCTTTCGCCGGACAATTTCCTGCGCAGCCAGGCCGAGATGGCGCGGCTGTTCTCGGACCTTCCGGAAGCGATCGATAATACGGTCGAGATCGCCATGCGCTGCGCCTACTATCCGAAGAACCGCAGCCCGATCCTGCCGCGCTTCACCGGCGCCGACGCCGCCGACAAGGACGCGGCCGAGAAGGCGGAAGCGGCGGAACTCGCGCGCCAGGCACGCGAAGGTCTGGAGGCGCGGCTTGCCAAGCATGGGCCGACGCCCGGCTATACGGAGGAGCAGTATCGCGAGCGGCTCGAATTCGAGCTCGGCATCATCGAGAAGATGAAGTTCCCCGGCTACTTCCTGATTGTTGCCGACTTCATCAAATGGGCAAAGGCGCAAGGCATTCCGGTTGGTCCTGGGCGCGGCTCGGGCGCCGGCTCGCTGGTCGCCTATTCCACCACCATCACCGACATCGACCCGCTGCGCTTCTCGCTGCTGTTCGAGCGCTTCCTCAATCCGGACCGCGTCTCGATGCCGGACTTCGACATCGACTTCTGCCAGGACCGGCGCGAGGAGGTCATCCGCTACGTCCAGCAGAAATACGGCCGCGATCAGGTCGGCCAGATCATCACCTTCGGAACGCTGCAGGCGCGCGCCGTGCTGCGCGACGTCGGCCGCGTGCTGCAGATGCCCTACGGCCAGGTCGACAAGCTCTCCAAGATGGTGCCGCAGAACCCGGCCAATCCGGTCAAGCTGGCGGATGCCATCGCCAACGAGCCACGTTTCGCCGAGGAGGCCGAGAAGGAGCCGATCGTCCAGACGCTGCTCGACACGGCGCAGAAGCTGGAGGGCCTCTACCGCCATGCCTCGACCCATGCCGCCGGCATCGTCATCGGCGACCGGCCGCTGTCCGAACTGGTGCCGATGTACCGCGATCCGCGGTCGGACATGCCGGTCACCCAGTTCAACATGAAATATGTCGAGCAGGCGGGGCTGGTTAAGTTCGACTTCCTCGGCCTGAAGACGCTGACCGTGCTGGAAACGGCGGTGAAGCTCATCCGCCGGCGCGGCGTCGACATCGACCTTGCCCGCATTCCGCTCGACGACAAGGACACCTACGCCATGTTGTCGCGCGGCGAGGTGGTCGGCGTGTTCCAGGTTGAAAGTGCCGGCATGCGCAAGGCGCTGATCGGCATGCGGCCGGACTGCATCGAGGACATCATCGCGCTGGTGGCGCTCTACCGCCCCGGCCCGATGGAGAACATCCCGACCTACAACGCCAGAAAGCATGGCGAGGAGGAGATGGCCTCGATCCATCCCAAGATCGACCATCTGGTGAAGGAGACGCAGGGCGTCATCGTCTATCAGGAACAGGTGATGCAGATCGCGCAGGAGCTTTCCGGCTATTCGCTCGGCGAAGCCGATCTGCTGCGCCGCGCCATGGGCAAGAAGATCCGCGCCGAGATGGACAAGCAGCGCGAGCGCTTCGTCTCCGGCGCCGTCGAACGCGGCGTTGCCAAGCCGCAGGCCGACTTCATCTTCGACCTCTTGGCCAAATTCGCCGACTACGGCTTCAACAAGTCGCACGCCGCCGCATACGCCGTCGTTTCCTACCAGACCGCCTATCTCAAGGCGCATTACCCGGTCGAGTTCCTGGCGGCGTCGATGACGCTCGACATGAGCAACACCGACAAGCTGGCCGATTTCCGGCAGGACGCGCTGCGCCTCGGCATCGAGGTGGTGGCGCCATCGGTGATGACCAGTTTCCGCCCCTTCGAAGTCGGCGAAAACAAGATCTTCTACTCGCTGGCGGCGCTCAAAGGTGTCGGCGACGCGGCGGTCGAGCACATCGTGGCCGTGCGCGGCGAAAAGCCATTCAAGAGCCTTGCCGATTTCTGCGAGCGCGTCGATCCGAAGATCGTCGGCAAGCGCGTCTTCGAGAGCCTGATCATGGCCGGCGCGCTGGACTGCTTCGGGCATGATCGCGCCGTGATGATGGCCGGCGTCGAGCGGATGATGGGGCTGGCCTCGCTGGCGCAGCAGAACGCCATCTCCGGCCAGGCCGACATCTTTGGCGCATCGCTTGGGAGCCAGTCGCAGGCGCTCAACCTGCCGGCAACCGAGCCCTGGCTAGCCGCCGACCGGCTGCACCGGGAATTCCAGGTGGTCGGCTTCTATCTCTCGGCGCATCCGCTCGACGAGTACAAGGCAGCGCTCGAGAAGATGCGCGTTCAGAACTGGGCGGAATTCTCGGCCGCGGTGAAGCGCGGCGCCGCAGCCGGCCGGCTCGCCGGCACCGTCACCACCAAGCAGGAGCGCAAGACCCGCACCGGCAACAAGATGGGCGTCGTGCAGTTTTCCGACACGACCGGCCAATACGAGGCCGTGCTTTTCTCCGAAGGCCTGGCGCAGTATCGCGACATGCTCGAGCCCGGCCGTTCCGTGGTGATCACGGTTTCGGCGGAAGACCGGCCGGAGGGTATCAATCTGCGTATCCAGACGGTGCAGTCGCTGGAGGACGAGGCAAGTCGCATCCAGAAGGCGCTGCGCATCTTCGTGCGCGACGCCCAGCCGATCAACATGCTGGCCAACCAGCTTGCCGTGAAGGGCGAGGGGCAGGTGAGCTTCGTGCTGATCAAGGAAGCCGGCCAGGGCGAGGTCGAGATCGAGCTGCCCAACCGCTATCGCATCTCGCCGCAGGTCGCGTCGGCCATGCGCGCGGTTCCGGGAGTGGTGGAAGTGGAACTGGTGTAGAAGCCTGGCGCGATGCGTCGCGGCAAGCCCCACCACCCTGCCAGGCAACTCCGCTCGAAAATATCCCCGAACTGTCGAAAGCCGCAGAGGTTTGCCGAGGCTTGAGCAACCGGCTGGATGGACTTTTTGAGGCAACGTCAAATTCGCAGTGCGACGCCGGCAACTGGCCATGTCGGCATATCCGGATGTGCCGCTCTTGTGACGAGAGCACAAAAATCCCGCCAAGTACTCGCCAAACCATGTCATTCGCTCAACGGTGAATGCTTCTGTATATCATTGACTAACTTGTTCTTGCTAAGGTTGCAGGTAGGCTGCGGAAATGTTGGGGCGTATGTCTGCTTGTCAGTAAGGCTGGCGATTGGGCAGGAGCGGGGCACGATGGTAGACAAGTCGAATTTCGCGACGGTCCAGACCGATCTGGACTCTCTGCGCAGTGATGATGCGGCTGCACCTCTCGTATCGGCCATTATCCCTTGCCTGAACGAAGAGCGCACGCTCGGCATCTGCATCCGCAAGGCGCTTGACGTTTTTGCAAAGCGGGGCCTCATCGGTGAGGTCGTCGTCGGGGACAACGGGTCGAGCGACCGATCGGTTGAGATTGCCGAGTCCCTCGGCGCGCGTGTCGTGCACCAGCGGGTCAAGGGATACGGCGCGGCGATCAGCGCGGCGGCTGAAGCTGCGCGAGGCAAGTACCTCATCATGGCGGATGCGGACGATTCCTACGACTGGAGCAGCCTCGGCGACTTCATCGACGCGTTGGAGGACGGTGCCGAACTGGTCATGGGGGATCGCTTCGCCGGCGGTATCGAGCCCGGCGCCATGCGCCCGCTGCATCGTTATCTCGGCAATCCCCTGCTTTCGACGATTGCCCGCTGGCTTCACCAGTCTCCGATACACGATTTTCATTGCGGCATGCGAGGGTTCACCCGCGATGCGTTCCGCAGGATGGGCGCCCGCTCGCCCGGCATGGAATTCGCCTCGGAGATGGTCATCAACGCGCATCGCGCGGGCCTCGTGATCCGCGAGGTGCCGATCAAGCTCTATCCGGACAAGCGTGGCCGCCCACCTCATCTGCGTTCGTTCCGCGACGGTTGGCGACATTTGCGGCTGATCGTGGCCCATGCACCCAACACCATGTATCTCATACCCGGAGCGACCTTGCTGATGGCTGGCACTGTTGGCCTTGCGGCCCTCGCCGCGGGACCTGTCCGGATCGGTGGGTGGTATTTCGGAATTCACTTCGTCGCGCTCTCGGCAATGGCCACGCTGATTGGCCTTTCGGCGATCCTTTTCGGCATGTTGGCCAAGGTGGCGATCGCTATCTATCACCCGGGCCACGGGGGTCGGATCGTGCCCTGGCTGATGCGCGGCCGCCCGCTGGAATGGCTGGTCTTTTCCGGTGGCGTGCTCGCGGCGGCGGGCTTTGTCGCGGACGTGTTGCTGGCGCTGCACTGGATTTTTGTCGGTGGTCCGATGGAGCAGTCGGTGCACCTGACCTTTGTGATCACCACCGCCTGCGTGGCCGGCATGTCCATGGTGCTGGCCGGCTTTGTGCTCAAGCTGCTGCTTGATAATCTGGATGACAGGCGTGCGTTCTGACCGCCCGACCGGCTTTCAAGCCGAAACTCGAGCAGGTAGCTGTGTGGGCGAAAAACCATTTCTATCCGTCGTCATGCCGGTCCACGAGGGGGCTGCATGGATTGAAGCAACACTTGACTCGCTGGTTGCCGAGCCGACCGGCGATCTGGAGATAATCGTTGTCGACAGCAGCCCGACGAGCGCTACCGCAGCCATCGTCGAGCGATTTGCCCACCGATTACCGCTCCGGCTGCTTCAGCGAAGGGACCTCACGCCTTGGCAGACGAAGACCAACTTGGGCGTCGAGCTAGCGACCGCTGATCACGTCTGCATCCTCCACCAAGACGACTTGTGGCTGCCCGGGCGCGTCGAGGCCGCTCGCCGCTGGCTCGGTGGCTCGCCCGAAGCCGCGCTTCATTTGGCTCCGACCGCCATCATTGACCGCTACGGACACCGAGTTGGGCGCTGGAACTGCCCTTTGCCGGCCGACAAGGTGCTCGGAGCTCAATTCCTGCTGGAGCGGCTGCTTGTGCAAAACTTTGTCTCTGTGCCTGCTCCGGTATTCCGTCGAACCGCATGGCTGGCGTGCGGGGGCATGGATGAGAAACTATGGTATACGGCGGATTGGGACATCTGGGCGAAGCTCGCCGGTACCGGTCCTGTCCTTTATCACGACGAGATCACGACGGCCTTTCGGGTTCACGGCAGTTCGCTGACTGTCACCGGGTCCCGTGACGTCAGCGAGTTCCGGTCGCAAATGCAAATTGTCATGGAGCGCCATCTTCCCGGGCTTCCGGCGAGCAGCCGACGCAGGGTCGAACCTGCCGCCCGGGCGTCGATCAGCGTTAACGTGTCGCTGGCCGCCGCGTCAGGAGGCGACTCGAAGGCACTGCTTCGCGCTGCGCGTGTCGTACTCTCGCTCGGACCAAGCGGCATGAGGCGCTACTTGCGTGACTCGCGGTTGCGGGAGCGTGTCGCATGCCGGCTTCGCGCGAAACTGACAGGGGCTTTCTGACGCCGATGCCTGGTCCAGCCATGTCCACGGACGAGCAGGGCGCGGGTCCCCGCAAAAGACCGCTTGTGGAACGAGGGTGGCGATACACGCTGGTGGGGCTGACATGCGCCATTGCGCATAACGCCATCATGATCGCGGTCGATCGCCTGGGGGGACACTACCTGCTGGGCATCCTGGTTTCGTTCCTGACTGTAACGCCGATCGGATACACATTGCACAGCCGGTTCACCTTTGCCGAGCCACTTCGCTTGAAGGCATTCACGCGCTTCGTAGGAGGCGTGGTAGCGGCTTATCCAATCTCGGTGGCCATGATGGTTGTCCTGTGTTCCGGCTTCGGTCTTGGTGTTGCGATTGCCACTCCAGCCGCCACCATCGTCCTATTCGTCTGGAACTTTGCCGCTGCGCACTGGGCCATCTTACCGCGTCTCTATCTGCGCCCCGCAGCCATGCCGACATCATCCATCCGCCTGGCAAACCGCCAATCAATGAGAAACGAGGAGTAAGAATGCTGGCACCAGGTCAGGTCGCGCGGAAGGTTCTTGGCCGGCATTTTGAGCCGGTTGGCAATGTCTATCGTCGCGTGTTCGTCAATCTCAACCTCATTGCCGATTTTCTTGATCGCGAATTGCCGAATGGCGCGAAGATATTGGACATCGGCGGCGGCGACGGCGCGCTTATCGAGCGGCTCCTAAATCGACGCCCTGACTTGGCGGTTACGATGTGCGATCTAGCTCCTTCAATCGGCACATTCTTGAGCGACGTAAATCGGGCGAGGGTTGAACTTCTGCCTGCGACTGATCTCGCCAGCGTAACCGGGCTTTATGATGCCGTGACAATTTCCGACGTCATCCACCATGTGCCGGTCGATCAACGCGGCGCGTTCTTCAAGTCGCTGGCCGACAGCTGCGAACGCTGGGCTTGCCGGAAGATCATATTGAAGGACATCGAGCCGGGTGGCGTGCGCGCTACGCTCTCACTTCTTGCGGACCGACACATAACCGGAGACAAGCATGTCGTGCTGTTTTCACGCTCGGACTTTGCAGTCATGGCGCGACGGTATTTTCCGAAAGCGCAGAGGGTATCGGCTTTGCCTGACTGGCCGAACTATTGCGAAATGTTGACTTGGTAGTCTCTAAACCGATTGTCCCGCGATCAAAGCCAGCGCCTGTCGGCCTGTGCCGCGGGTGTTAGGCGTGATGTGTGCCGACTTACACGCCAGTCGAATTATTTGATCGCGATGGTGCTGAGCATACTGGCGATCCGGTGACTCTCTGGGCGATCGACAAGCAATTTGTCGATGAACTTGAGCGGGAATGTTAGCGTTAAGACTGCGCCCTTCGCCAACATGTAGCGGGTCCGGTTCTCCCGACCCACAATTACCCCAACGTACTCGGAAAGGATGTTGACGATTGCACTCGTCGGTCCCTGATGCGTTTGAACCTCAACGCTTCCAAACCGCCGAAGAAGCTGCTCGATTCCGTCCTTCGTGAAGTTGCAGTAATGAGCGGGGTAGCCATGATATGGAAACAGGAACGGGTTGATGCACAGCAGCTTGCCTCCTGGCCTCAGGACGCGCATCACTTCATCGACCACCGCAGCCGGATTGGGAACATGCTCGATCACGCTATCCAGAATGACGTAATCGACTGAGTTGCTCGGAAGGGGGGTGTGCTCGATATCCGCGACGAGATCGACATTCGGTGCGGGGAACAAGTCTATATTGAGCACGTCGGAGCGGATGCGCCGAGCGCCGGAGCCGAACTCAATGACTATAGCGTGTTCAGGCACCGATGCTAGAAACGAGTTCAGCGTGTCGTGCGGTGAATACTCGCTTGTGATGAGTCGTTTCAGCGAATTGTAGAGGCGGGCGCGGGTGCTGGTGCCGGCATACGCCTCTTCATGGAAGCTGGCGTCGAAGCCTTGCCTTACCGGTGGCTCGGCAAAGAACGGAATGCCCTGTCGTATGGGATAGATGGCGGAGCAAGACTTGCATGTTAGGGTAACTGGGCCGGCCGCAAGCTCAGCATAGCAGGTTGGGCAGACAAAGCCCGACGTGAATTTGGATTGCAGCACGCGCTGTCCTTTCAAGTCTCCACATTATTTGGGAGAGCAGGTTATCATGCATGAATATAGGCATTTCTTAACGGCAGAAGGCTAACAGTTGTTAAAGTCCGCTCGATGCAAGCTAAACGGGCGGACTCGGCAAGAACCCACTATCCACATGCGCGACCAAGATAACGCAACGCGGTTTCGGCACGGTGTTCGGGCAAATAACCACGTCGAGACCGAGGTGAAGTTGCCCTCCTCAAATTCGCTGTTTGCGGGCGGGGCGGTAGCGATCGGGGGCGCAGCCGGCGGTACGCGGGTGGCTCTGTCTGAGCCAGGGGTCGGGGGTATCTTGGACACGCGAGCACTTGCACACAGATCAAGCCTGCTGTTCGGTTTCGGGCAGCGCCAAGCAATGATTTTTCTGAGCGTCCTGATTGCGCTCAAGATCATTTTGCTCTTCACCTTGGCTTGGAACGCTCGCTTTGTCATGGACGAATTCGTCCAACTCGGATGGGCCAAGTATTTCTCCAATGGCCTGTTCGGCACGATTTGGCATGCCAAGGCGGTCGGCTATGCGGTTTTCTACGAGATCGCCCACCAGGTTGGCTGGGATGCCACGTCGATTCTGCTTGCCGGCCGTATGCAGACTGCACTGCTGGCGTGCGGGACCATTGCTTTCGTTTATGCATGCGCCCGCGCCCTTGGCGAAGACCGCGTGCGTGCCTTGATCATCGTCCTTCTCCTCCTGTGCTTCTCGAATTTCATGGAGCGCATCTTTCGCACCATCGCCGAACCGCTGGCGGTGTTCTTCGCCGTTGCGTCGCTGCTGGTCGTTTTGCGGGCGCGTGAATTGAGGGGATGGCAGCTGGTCGCCGCCGGCGTACTAAGTGGCCTGTCGTTTCTCGCTACTCAGAAATCGCTCTACTTCAATCTTGCGCTCGGCCTTGGTCTGGTCGTTGACGCAGCGTTGATGAGACGCTACGCGACAGGCATCGTCCGCGGCGTATGGCTCGTGCTGGGGTGGACCGTTCCCATAGTTGCCTATTGCTTCATCTTCGGCGGCACCGATCCTGTTCCGATTGCCAGGAACCTCATATTCGGCCCTCTTGAAATCGCGGCGCGCGGGGGCGGTGACTACGGGGGGCTGAGGCGCTTCGTGGTTCAAACGCTGGCGCGGAACTATGTTCTTTACGTCTTCTGTTTCGCCGGCATGGCTCTGTCCCTGACGCAGATCATGAAGCTCGATGAACGGAGGCGGATTGCGCTGATCTTCTCCGTCGTCATCACGGTGCTGGTTTTCGCGCACGACCAGCCGTGGCCATACGTGTTCATCATGGCGTTGCCGTTCATGTCGCTATGGTCATTGACGATGCTCGACGGTATCGCAACCCGTACGCGTTACCTGCGCCTCGCGTGGATAGCTCTGGCCACGGCGATGGCCATAAGCTTCGTTGCCAATCTGCTCTACCTTCGCTTCGACAATGCGGCTCAACTTGAACTGGTGGCGCGCGCGGAGTCGTTGCTTGCACCGAATGAGCGGTACTTCGACGGCGTGGGAATGCTGCCCAACCGGATGGAGCCGACCACCTTGTGGCTCGACAAACACTATGTGCTCAAGACTTTGCGGGAAAGCGGGCGCTCCGAGGCGTACAGCGTCCTGAGCAAATCTCCGCCGAAGTTGATCCTGTGGTCCTATCGGATGGACTATATCTATCCAGTGGTCGCGCCCGTGATCTTGAACAGCTACGTCCGTGTCGCGCCAAATCTCAGGATCGCCGGTGCTCGCCTTCATCCCGGTGAGCGGAAGATCTTTGAGGTTCCGATCGCTGGAAGCTACGCGCTCTACGGCGCCGATGGAACACCGTTGCCGGGCCAGGTCGAAATCGACGGCGCCGTGCTTGATCCGCCATTTCAGCTTACGACCGGACCGAAGACTGTAGTATTGCGCAACGGCGCAGGCGAAGCCTTGCTGCTGCCGACGGGCTTGTACGCCGGACATTTCAAGGCCGGCGGTGACAACGAATTTCTATTTGATGGCGTCTACGACTGAGCGCTGCTGTGGACGCGGCGGCTGAACCAGGCGACCGACCAGTGAATGGCTTGTAGCTACGAGGCGGCGACTTCGGCCGTCTGCGGCGCCTTCTTCTGCAGGTTGAGCAGGTTGCCGGCCAGGATCAGCGCGGCGCCGCCGGCGGTGAAGACGTCGATCTGTTCGTGATAGAGCAGCCAGCCGATCAGCGCCGACAGCGGCACGCGCAGGAAATCCATCGGCGAAATGACGGTCGCATCGGCGTGGCTGAGCGCGCGGGCCATGCAGAAATGCGAAGACATGCCCGTGAAGGCGACCACCAATATCGACGGCCAGAGTTCGACCGCCGGGCTGCGCCAGACGTAGAGCGCCGGAACGAGGCCGACCGCGGACTGGATGATCAGCATCCAGAAGATGATGCGCACGACGCTGTCGGTGCGCGTCAGCGACTTGACCATGACCACCGACACGCCGAAGCACATCGCGGCCCCCAGCACGACGAGGTGACCGGGATCGATGGAGCCGACGCCCGGACGCACGATGATCACCACGCCGATCAGCCCCAGCACGATCGCCGTCAGCCTTGGCCGCGACAGCCTTTCGCCGAGAAAGCTCACCGCCAGGATCGCGGTCCAGATCGGGGTCGTGAACTCGATCGAGATCAGCACGGCCAGCGGAATCAAGGTCAGCGCATAGAGCCAGGCGGCCTGGCCGGCATAATGAACGACGTTGCGCGCGAGGTGGGCGAGCGGGCGCTCGGTGCGCATCGCCTTGAAGCCGCCGCTCGTCATCACCAACGGCAGCAGGATGAAAAAGCCGATCACCGAACGCAGCTCCAGCACCTGGAAGACATTGAGCGCGGCCGTCGCCGTGCGGCCGGCGACCGACATCGCCAGGAACGAGGCGATCGACAGCGCCATCCAGAGGGCGGCCTTGGTGATCGAGGGAGCGGGTGCCATGGCGCTATTTCGCAAGCCGGACCTTCGACTGCAACCGCTAGTCGACGCATTCGACTGGGCCAGTCCGGGCCGCGCCGGGGCGGCGTTAAAAAACAGTCACGATGAAGGCGGAACCTGCGGCCGTCGCAGGCGTTCGAGTCGTCATATTCGCAGCCTTTCGATGCTGGGGGAGATTCCGATGAAATCGATGATGTTGTGTCTGCTCGCCGGCTGCCTGACGGCGGCGACGGACGCACGTGCCGACGATGCCGATTTCTTGCGCTCGTTTCAGGGCAGCTTCGCCGGCAACGGCACCTACAAGGTAAGCGCCAGCGCGCCGACGGTGAATATCTCCTGCGACTTCAAATCCGGCGCTACCTCGACCTCGCTGTCGCTCGACGGCAAATGTCGCGGGCTCATCCTGATGACGCGGGAGATCAGCGCGGATCTGAAGGCCACCGGCAGGGGCTATAGCGGCGTCTATATCGGCTCGCGCACGGGACCGGCGCAGTTGAACGGCAGCCGCTCGGGCAATGCGCTCAATCTCGGCATCCGCTGGGCAAAGGAGGTCAATGGCGACCGCAAGGCGCAATTGACCGTCGAAAAGACCGGCAGCGACGGCATGCGGCTGACCGTGACGGATGTCGATCCGAAAACCGGCAAGACCATGGTGACGAGCCGGATCGACCTGAAGCGCACCTGACCACCGCTGCACTGCCGGCCGGCTTCAATCCTCAAGCGGCTCGGGCGGATTGGCGCTGCGGCCCTTGCCGAACGTATAGCCTGTCTCGACGGCCTTTCTGCCGAACTTGTCGCGCAGCTCGTCGATGGCCGTTTCGGCCAGCGCGCGCTTGCGCGACTGGAGGTCGACCAGATCCGGCGGGTCGGCCTTGCCGTCGTCGGAGAGATCGCTGACGCCGATGCCGAGCAGCCGGAACTTCGTGCCGTCGGCCTCGCGTCGCAAGAGATCAAGCCCGGTCTGGAAGATGCGGTCGGCAAGTCGGGTCGGATCGCCGAGCTGGCGGTTGCGGGTACGGAGCTTGAAATCCTGCGTCTTCAGCTTCAGCACCACTGTGCGTCCAGCAATGCCGGATTTCTTCAGCCGCGCCGAGACTTTCTCCGACAGCCCGCGCAGCACCGGCGCCAGTTCCGCCAGGGAGCCGATATCGTTGTCGAAAGTGGTTTCGGCCGACACGCTCTTGGCGTCGCCGTCCGGGTCGACGCGGCGGTCGTCCTCGCCGCGCGAAAGCCGGTAGAGCCGGTCGCCCATAACACCGTAGCGGCGCATCAGCTCGCCGCGCTCCATGCGCTGCAGCTGGGCGATCATGCGGATGCCGTCGCGCTCCAGCGTCGCGGCCAGCGCCTTGCCGACGCCCCAGATCATTGTCACCGGCTGCGCCGCGAGGAAGCTTGGCGCTTCGGCTTCGCCGATGACCGAAAAGCCGCGCGGCTTGCGGAAGTCCGACGCGATCTTGGCCAGGAATTTGCAGTAGGAAAGGCCGGAGGAAACGGTGATGCCAAGCTCCTTTTCGACGGTCTGCGCGAAGCGGGCCAGCACAAGCGCCGGCGGCATGCCGTGCAGCCGCTCGGTGCCGGCGAGGTCGAGAAACGCCTCGTCGATCGACAGCGGCTCGACCAGCGGCGTCAGCGCCTGCATCAGCGCGCGCACCTGGCGGCCGACGCCGACATATTTTTCCATGTTGGGCGGAATGACCACGGCTTCGGGGCAGGCCTCGAGCGCCTTGAACATCGGCATCGCCGAGCGCACGCCCTGGATGCGGGCGATGTAGCAGGCGGTGGAGACGACGCCGCGCCTGCCGCCGCCGACGATCACCGGCTTGTCCTTCAGCGCGGGATTGTCGCGCTTTTCGATCGCCGCGTAGAAGGCGTCGCAGTCGATATGGGCAATATGCAGCCGGTAGAGCTCGGGATGGCGCACGAGCCGCGGACTGCCGCAGCGCTCGCAGCGGCGCGTCTCGGCGCGCTGCAGCGCCAGGCAGTCGCGGCAAAAACCGTGTTCGGGATTATTGACAGGAGCCGCCATCGCTGCGAACATAAAGAGAACAAACGCAATGGTACGACAGCGCAGGGCCGGCAACAAGCTTGGCCTGGGGAGAATGCATGAGCACGACCATAGCACCGCTGACGCCTGAGCGCTGGGTCGACTTCGAGGACCTCTTCGGCAAGCAGGGCGCCTGTTACGGCTGCTGGTGCACGCATTTCCGGCTGACGCCGGCGGAGCGCCGGGCCAGCAACCGCGAACGCAACAAGGATCATATCAAGGCGCGTATCGAAGCCGGCCCGCCGCCGGGGCTTCTGGCTTTCGAGGACGGCAAGGCGGTCGGCTGGATGCAGATCGGCCCGCGCGCCGACGTGCCCGAATGGAACAATCAGGGCAGGGGTTCGGCGCCGGTAGATCCTGCCGATGCCGGCGATCCGAACGTCTGGGCGATCTCCTGCTTCTTCATCCGCGTCAAGGCGCGGGGCAGGGGCATCACGCACCGCCTCGTCGATGGCGGCATCGCCTTTGCCCGCGACAACGGCGCCAGGCTGCTGGAGGCCTGCCCGATCGACCTGTCGCGCGATTCGCGCTCGATCGGGCTGTTCGTCGGCTCGTCGCGGGTGTTCGAGAAGGCCGGGTTCGAGAGGCTTCTTGAGCGCAAGCCCGGCAGGCCGCTGATGCGGCTGGTGCTTTAGCGGCATGAGCTTTTGGCGTACAGTCGTCGTCTTGCGGCTGTAACGCATCTTTCCTACCAGAAGCACGAAACGATTTTCGCCTTCCGAGAACGGAGAACCGACGTGAAGCGTATTTTGCCAATTGTTGCGGCTCTTGCGGTCAGCGTGCCTGCTGTGGCCCAGACGGTCGACAGTCAGGGCGCCAAGCAGCTTTCCGACAATCTGGCGCGCTACTTCGGCAGGCAGGCGTTCGACAAGGGCGTGCTCAAGGTCTCGGTCGAAGGCGGCGCCTACAAGATCGCGCTCGACATCAAGGCGCTGGTCGATGCCATGCCGAAAGAGAAGCCGCTGAGATTCGATCTCGCGCCCTATGCCTTGATGGTGAAGCCGCGCAGCGACGGATCCTGGGACGTCGCCTCGGATTTCTCGCAAAGCATGGCCTTCGAATTCAACGGGCCGGAGGGCCCGCAAAGCATGCAACTCGCGGTCAAGGACGGCAAGGGCACCGCCGTTTACGATCCGAATCTCGCCGCTTTCACCAGCGGCGCGAGCTCAATGGCCGGCATGACGATGACATCGCGGGAAGCCAAGCAGCAGGCGGACGTCACCGCTGGCGCCGGCACCGCGACCATTACCGCCACCAAGTCGGCCAATGGCGGCGTCGACTTCACGGCGACGCAGAAGGTCTTGAGCTTCGTCGAGACGATCAAGATCGACGATCCCGACAATGGAATGAGTTTTCCGCTGACGCTGAGAACGCCGGAACTGTCGGTGGATGCGAAGGGCAAGGGCGTGCGGACGAAGCCGCTGCTCGACCTGCTTGCCTTTGCCGTGGCCAATGAGGACGAAGCCAAGCTCAAGGCCAACCAAGCGGAGCTCAAGACGCTGCTGCAGGCCGCGCTGCCCGTGTGGGAAAGGATAGACGGCAACTATGGCTTCAAGGATCTCGAGGTGGAGAGCCCTGTCGGCAAGTTCGGGGCAAAGCAGTTCAGCACGACGGTCGGCATGGACGGCGTCTCCCAGAGCGGCAAAGTCGACTACGCCATCAAGGCCTCCGACCTGACGATCCCGCAACAGACGCTGCCCGGCTGGAGCATCGCGCTGCTGCCGACGGATGTCGACCTCAATTTCGGCGGCGCCAATATCGATCTCGACACCATGGCGAAGAAGGCGATCGAGGCCTTTGATCTCAATAAGAATCCACCGCTGTCGGATGAGTTCGGCGACGCTCTGGTCGCCGATTTCCTGGCCAAGACGCCGAAATTGGTCCTCGGGCACAGCACGGTAAAGAACGGCAGCATCGAGGTCGCGATGGAAGGCGAGATGACGTTTCCGGGCAAGAAGCCGGATGCAACCGTCACCGTCGATGTCGCGGGCTACGACAAGATCGTCGAGGCCTTGCAGGAGGGTGCCAAGAGCGATGCGCAATTGGCGCAGGCGTTCCCCTTCGCGCTCGCCGTCAAGGGTTTTGGCAAGACACTGCCGGATGGCCGGCTAGAGTGGGTGATCAATGCCAAGGCCGACGGCTCGGTCAAGGTCAATGGCGCCATGCTGAAGCCGGCCGATGCGGTTCAGGACGACGGCTCGGGCCAGGATGACAATGGCGGGGCAGGGGCGAAACTGCAGCCCTGAACGCTCAAGTCATAGCCCCAGCGCGCCCGCGATCTTCGGCGCAGCCTCGCGCCAGTTGTCGACAGCGGTGATGTCGTCCGGCGTCGGCGGCAGGAAGGCGCGCAGCGCATTGTCGGCCATCAGGTGGAAGAGGTGCGCGTCGGCGACCGAGTAGCGCGCCGACATCAGATTGGAGGGCTGGTCGTCGACGAAGGCGACGGGCCTTCCCTTGGCGCCGCGCAGCCTGGCGATGGCCGGTCCTTTCGCCATTTCCGTGGTCAGCAGCGGGTAGTTGAGGCCGAGTGCGTCGAGATGCGCGCGGCGCACGGCACGATGCTTGTGCGGCATCGCGGTCAGGAGCACGATCTCGGCGCGCCGCCCGAGCGACGCCAGCGCTTCCGCCGCACCGTCGGTGATGCTTTGCCAATCGGCCTGGGCATCGAAGAAATCGCCGAGAAGGGCCGTGACCTCGGCCTGCTCGATCAGCCGGCCGGACGCCGTCTCGGCGATGTTGCCGGTGAGCCGGAAGGAGGCGAGCGTCAGCCGGAAGCCGCGCGTCTTCAGGAAATGCGGGAACGGCCGGACGAATTCGAGCACGACGTCGTCCACGTCGAGCACCAAGAGCGGCCGGTCGTCGGCGGCAAGCTCCTCGATCTGGCGCGCGGTCTCGGGATCGTCGCTCATGTCGAACGCTCATGGTCGTCATTGCCGAGCGGCAGCGCCCGCAAGGCCTTGCCGACGGCGGCCGGCGGCGTGCCGGTCTCCTCGGCGAAGCGTAGGAGCGTCGGCTCGTGGGCGAGGATGAACTGCAGCACCCCGGCAAGAAAGCCCGGCTCCTCAGCCGCCTTGCGGATCGAGTTTGCCTCGATCCCGGTGACCGCCAGGAAGCGGGGCAACAGCTCCGGATCGCCGGCGATGAAGCCCAGCGCCCTGACGGCAAGGGTTTCCGCCTCCTCGCGCATTGACGCTGCGTTCGCCATCGCTACCTTTGCTGATGTGGATTTTGAGTCTTCCATCCGAAGTAATGGCAAGCGTCGCCTGCGGCAAGCCTCAGCCGCTTCGGCCCTGCACCCGCAAGCGGAATCGGTGTGCTTTTCCAACGGCTGATTTGCGTTTCGTCAATGATATTGACGTAAGGTACGTGCGGGTTGGGTGCGATCCGGCAAGGACGCATGACGGCGGTCTTCGGTTCCGGGGACAGTCGGGACGGGAAATTGATGGCTAAGAAGGTCATGATCGTCGAGGACAATGAGCTCAACATGAAGCTCTTTCGGGACCTCATCGAAGCCAGCGGTTACGAGACGGTTCGCACACGCAATGGCCTGGAAGCGCTTGATCTCGCGCGCCAGCATCGGCCCGACCTGATCCTCATGGACATCCAGTTGCCCGAGGTTTCGGGCCTGGAGGTGACCAAATGGCTGAAGGAAGACGACGAATTGCATTCTATCCCGGTCATCGCCGTCACCGCCTTCGCGATGAAGGGCGATGAGGAGCGCATCCGCCAGGGCGGTTGCGAGGCCTATATCTCCAAGCCGATCTCGGTGCCGCGCTTCATCGAGACGATCAAATCCTATCTGGGCGATGCCTGATGCCGAGCCGGAGCCTTTGAAATGACCGCGCGGATCCTCGTCGTCGATGACATTCCCGCCAATGTGCGGCTGCTGGAGGTCCGGCTGCTCGCCGAATATTTCGAGGTGCTGACGGCCGGCAACGGCCCGGACGCGATCGAAACCTGCGAAAATGGCAAGGTCGATGTCGTGCTGCTCGACGTTATGATGCCCGGCATGGACGGCTTCGAGGTGTGCAGGCGGCTAAAGAGCGACCCGGCGACCTCGCATATTCCCGTGGTCATGATCACCGCGCTCGACCAGGTGTCGGACCGAGTGCGCGGCCTCGAGGCCGGCGCCGACGATTTTCTCACCAAGCCGGTGAACGACCTGCAGCTGATGACGCGGGTGAAGAGCCTGGTCAGACTGAAGTCACTGACCGACGAATTGCGGCTGCGCGCCTCGACCACGCGCAACATCGGCATCGAGGAGCTTTTGAGCCGCAACTTCGCCACGGAAGACACCAAGCCCAGCGTGCTTCTGGTCGACGAGCGCAAGTCGTCGATCGAGCGCATCCGCAAGATGCTGCGCGGCAGCGCCGAGCTCGACGTCGCCACCGATCCGAATGCCGGCTTCTTCCAGGCCGCCGAAACTTCCTATGAGTGCGTGCTGGTCTCGACGGCCTTCTCCGATTTCGATCCGCTCAGGCTCTGTTCGCAACTGCGCTCGCTCGACCGCACCCGCTTCCTGCCGATCATCCTTTTGGCCGATGAGGGCGAGGAGGGGCGCATCATCCGGGGCCTCGAGCTCGGCATCAACGACTATCTGACGCGGCCGATCGACCAGCACGAGCTGACGGCGCGCCTGCGTACGCAGGTGCGGCGCAAGCGCTACAACGACCAGCTGCGCGCCAGCGTCACCCAGACCATCGAGATGGCGGTGACCGATGGGCTGACGGGGCTGCACAACCGCCGCTACCTCGACAGTCATCTGCAGACGCTGTTCGACCGCGCCGTGGCGCGGCGGCGGCCGCTGTCTGTGATGATCACCGATCTCGACCGCTTCAAGTCCGTCAACGACGCTCACGGCCATGACGGGGGTGACGACGTGCTGCGCGAGTTCGCGCGGCGGCTGCGCAAGAACGTGCGCGGCATCGACCTCGCCTGCCGGTTCGGCGGCGAGGAATTCGTCGTGGTCATGCCCGACACCGATGGGCTCGTCGCCGAGAAGGTGGCCGAGCGAATCCGCGCCGAGATCGCACAGGTGCCCTTCGCAGTCGGGACCGACGGCAAGACGATCGACGTGACGGTCAGCGTCGGCGTGTCGTCGGTGCTTAAGGGATCTGATACGGTCGCGGCGCTGATGAAGCGTGCCGATCTTGCGCTCTACGAAGCCAAGAGCGGCGGCCGCAACCGGGTTGTCGCCAAGGCTGCCTAGGCGCGTCGCGCTGAACGGATTTGGGCGACGCGACTTAGGTCTTTTGATCTATGCATGCCGTTTTCTCAAAACCGCCACATACTTTTGAGCGACATGCGTTGGTGGAAGCAGCGAATATCGGATCATCCAGCAAGGTTAGGAATTTACCTTAACCCAAGCGATTCGCCAGCCGTGGTTAAGAAATGGTTGATTTTCATACGTTCTTGCGCAAATCTGCGTCGCATAGACCGAAGACGAAGCCGGCACGAGGGTAGACTGCCCGGCTCGATCCGAAAAATACCCCATGATGCTCAGGTCCGCCGCATCTCCTGGGTCCGTGGGGTCGGCCGGCCGGCGCTGGCACATAGTGGCCTCCTCGTACCGCTGCCAACCGCCGACCGGCCCCCATTTCCCGCAAATATGTTCAACCTCGCGCACAAACGGGCTGGAACCGTTTTCGCCCTGGGCCCTCGGCCACGGGCAGGAAACGGCCCATAGATCCGTTGGCTAAGCGCGTCGCGATCCTTCGGATTCGCTCCCTGCGCTTTTAGGCTTTTGATTTTGCGCATGTCTTTGTCCCGAAACCGGTTCCCACTTTCGGGAGACATGCTTTAGCTCCGGTGCACGGCGGTCTAACGACCGGTCGCAGCGCCCATCGCTTCATCATCGCAGGGTTTCCGCGACGCCACTTCGCGGCTTGCTCCGCCTGGGATGAAACGAACACTGGATCTTGGCCGCCAGTTCAAACAAAAACGCCGCCCAGTGGGCGGCGTTTCGGCATTTCCAGGATGACCAGATTACTTGATCTTGGTTTCCTTGAACTCGACATGCTTCTTGGCGATCGGGTCGTACTTGCGGAACGACAGCTTGTCCGTCTTGGTGCGGCTGTTCTTGCTGGTCACGTAGAAGAAACCGGTGTCGGCGGTCGACAGAAGCTTGATCTTGATGTTTGCGGCTTTGGCCATGATGTTCGTCCGTTAATGTTCGTGGAGTTTTGGCCGCTGGAGCACGGGGAAACACCCGGACGCGGGAAACTTGGCGCGACACATAAAGAACGCGCCCGGAAAGTCAAGCCCGCGAGGGCTTTCGCGATCGTTTCGGTTCGGGTGCCAACAGCGGGCCATGGAAGTATGGACGGCTGATCGATCACCCAAAGCCAAGTCCCGTCGCCTTGCCGGTGGGCAATTTCCACAGTCACCGTGCCATCGGGAAGCCGCGTGGAGGTGAGCGCCAAATCTCCGTTGACGATGGCCGGACGCTGATCTCCAAGCTCAAATCTTTGCCCCGCGGCCACCAGCTTGGCGTAGAAGCTGCGGATGGCGTCCCTGCCGCGCGCCAACTGTGCGCCGCCGGTGTGGAGGACGGCATCGGGCTCGTAGAGAGCCGCCATGCCTGCCGCATCTCCCGCCTGCTGGCGAGAAACCAACAGCCGCGCCAGATCCTGAGGGTCGTATGCAGGCTTACGGGTAGCCTCGTCACTCATGGCGCGACTTCGTTCATCGGGCGATTTCCCAGTTCCGGCATCACTCCGCCGCGACCTTCCAGTCGCCGGTCGTGTTCCACCAGCGGTTCGGATTGGCTCGATCGTCGAGGCCCTTGGAACGGCTGGCCAGCAGCGGCTGGATGCGGATGACCGGCTCCTCGTAGGAGTGCGCCTGGAATATGGCCTCGGCGACGCGCGCCGCAAGGGCCTGGTCGTCCGGCAGTTCGAACGAGACCTCGACCGTGCCCGGCCGCCGGCGCAGCTCGATCTCGGCGCCCGCGGCAGCACCTTCCAGCGTCCGGTAGCGCTCGACGCCTTGCGCCGACTGATAGGCGTTGCCGTCATACTTGCCCATGCGCAGCGGCGTGATCGCCACGACCGCCTCCATGATGCGCTCGACATCGGCCGCCGGCGCCTGGAAGCTGACAAGCAGAAGCAGTTCCATCCTGAGGGATTTGGTTTCAAAGCCGCTGTCGATCATTGCTCTATCCTCGCTCTTCCTGCGTTGGAGCGAGGTATAGCAGGGGTCCTGCTGACACGGTGATGTCAGCAGGCCAAATCTTCCGCGGACATTTTCGGCTAGAGAATCTTTCGCACCAAACGGACGCAGACCAGCAGCATATAGGCGGCAAAGAACAAGGCCAGCGACCAGCCGAAGCCCGAGGGACCAAATGCATCCATGCCGATGCCGATCGCCTGCGGGCCGATCACCATGCCGACGCCGTAACAGAGCACGAACGCGGCGTTGGCGGAGGCAAGCTCATGACCGGAGAGCTGCGAGCCGAGATGCGCCAGCCCGATCGTGTACATGGCGGCGACCACGCCGCCCCAGACGAACAGAAGTGCCGCCATCAGATGCCAGTTCTGGGCGAAGAATGGCATGAACACGGTGCCCGCGAGACCCACCGTGGCGCAGGCTAGAAGCAGGTAGCGGCGGTCGGAGACGCGGTCGCTGATCATGCCGATCGGGATCTGCAGGAGCACGTTGCCGAGGCCGATCATGGTGAGCAACAGCGCTGCGTCGGCCTCCGAATAGCCGATGCGGTTGCCATAGACCGGGAACAGCGAGAAGCCACCGGTTTCCACGGCGCCGAACACCAGCACAGCGAAGGTCGCGGTCGGCACCATCCAGATATAGCGCAGGAAATGGCTGGTCTCGCCGTCGGCGACGATCGCCGGGCTCTCGTTGCGGGCGGCCAGAACCGGAATGGCCGCGAGCGTCACCAGCGCTATGGTGACGCCGAACGGTAGGAAGCCGCTCGAGCCGAGATGCGCGAACAACCAGGGGCCTGCGGCGAAGCCCAGCGACAGCACGGTGGCGTAGATGCCGAGCACGAGGCCGCGGCGATGCGGCGGCGCCGAGGTGCTGATCCAGAATTCCGACAGGATGAAGAGCACCGTCAGCGAGATATGCAGCGCGACGCGGAGCGGAAACCACATCCAGAAGTCCGGCGCGAAATGGAAGCCGACGAAGGCAAGCGCGCCGGCGGCAATCATCAAAAGCATGGTCCAGGCGACGCCGAGCCGCGTGGCAAGCGGCGTGGCGAGCGGGGCCCCGGCGATCGAGGCGAGGCCGGCGACCGCCGTGTTGAGGCCGATCATCGAGGCCGAGTGGCCGCGCGTTTCGAGGATGACGCTGAGCAGCGGCATGCCGAGGCCGATGGCGATGCCGACCACGCTGATCGAGGAGATCGCCGCGACCATCGGCAGCCAGTGTACGCGTTCGTCGCCCTTTTGCTGGGTATCGACCGTCATGGGATATGGATGCTCTGCTTCTAAAGGACTTCGCGGACGAAGCGGTTTCGGATGAGCCGGAAGAACGGCACGGCACCGCCAGGGCACAGCAAGGGATCGTGGGCGAGCCGCTTTTCCAGTTCTTCCAGGATCATGCGGGTGATGTCGGGAATATCGGCCTTGCGCGCCTCGGCGAGCGGCAGCCAGACGAGCTCTTCAAGCTCGTTGGTCGGACCGCCATCCGGCAACTCCACGGCGACGTCATCGCGCCAGGCGCTGAAGAAGCGCGTATCGAAACGGCGCACGCGGTTGGGTGGAGTTATCGCGCGGGCGATGAAGCGCAGGGCGTCCAATGACGGCGTCACGCCGTGTTCGACGAAACCCTGCCAGTCGCGCTTGGCGGTCGCGAACGGGCCCTTGCGGCCGATGAGCAAGCCGGCCTCCTCGTAAGTCTCACGGATCGCCGACAAGGCGATGGCACGCGCCCGGGCAGTGCTCGCGCGGCCTGGACCGCTGGCAAGCCTTGCCTCTTCCTCACGGTGTAACGGGGCAGCGACGGGAATACGGCTGTCGGCGGGATCGGTGCGGCCGCCGGGGAAGACGAATTTTCCAGGCATGAAGGCATGCCCGGCATGGCGCCGGCCCATCAGCACCAGAACGTCGCTGCCGCTGCGGTCAAGCAGGATCAAGGTTGCGGCGTCGCGCGGACGAAGCGGCCGGCCGCCGTGCACGGCCAAGCCTTTATCGAGTTTATCGACATCCGCCTTGGTCATTCCTTCCATGCGCTCGACCTAGCGGAAACTTCTCGAATGCGAAAGTGGCTTGCGCATTCGGGTCCTTGCACCAGCCCCGGACGAAAAGTCGCTGCTGGAGCAATTCCAGGAAAAGTGCGCTGCGGCTTTCCGTTCAAAATTGCTTAAAAACAGATGCTTGGCGCGGGACTGCGTTCTACCCGAACGTTGAGCCGCGGCCTGAGCCTAGGGATGCGGCTCAAACTCGTCCTTCTCGCCGCCGAAGCCATGCATATAGAGCGCCCATTGCAGGCCGATGACGGCGCCCTTGACCGGCTGCAACAACGCGACGGCCAGACCAAAGGTCAGGGGCACCCAGATCAGCGCGTGCTGCCACAGCGTGAGCGTCGAGGTCGCCTCCACGCCCATGAAGGCGCCAACCACGATGTGGCCGACGATGACGATCACCAGATAGGCGGGCAGGTCGTCGGCGCGGTGGTGATGCAGCTCCTCGCCGCAAACGCTGCATTTGTCGACGGACTTGGTGAAGGCATAGAACAGCTTGCCTTCGCCGCAATGCGGGCAGCGGCCAAACAGGCCGCGCTTGATCGCCGTCCACAGCGGACGCGCGACGCGGCCCGAATGATGCTCGCCGCCGAAAACCTGTTCTTCCATCACCTTCTCCTGCCGCGGGGCCCGAAGCGCGACTGCGATGCGCGGGCGCGGCCCTTGGCTTTGTGGAACGACCGTCTCGAGCCTGGCAGCGGCTTCGGATCGCTCAGCATCTCGAAACGCATCGCGCCGGCCATCGGCGCGACCTCGAGCAACCGAACCTCGACGCGGTCGGCAAGCTGATAGCCCTTGCCGGTGCGTTCTCCGAACAGGGATCGAGCGGTTTCGTCGTAGATATAGTAGTCGCCGCTCAAACTTGACACCGGGATGAAACCATCCGCGCCATATTGCGGCAATTGGACAAAGAGTCCCGCCTTGGTGACGCCGGAGATGCGCGCGTCGAAGGTATCGTTGATGCGCTCGGCGAGATAGGCGGCGATCAGCCGGTCGACAGTGTCGCGTTCGGCGGCCATGGCACGGCGCTCCGTGGCAGAGATCAGCGCTGCGACCTCCTCCAGCCGATCGGCCTCCTGCTGTGCCAGGCCGCCGGGGCCGAGGCCCAGCGCGGCAATCAGGCCGCGATGCACGATGAGATCGGCGTAGCGGCGGATGGGCGAGGTGAAATGCGCGTAGCGCCTCAGGTTGAGACCGAAATGGCCGATGTTCTTCGGCGAATATTCGGCCTGGCTCTGCGAGCGCAGCACAACCTCGTTGACCAGCGCCTCGTTGTCGGCGCCGCGCACGCGCTCCAGAATACCGTTGAACTGTCCCGGCCGCATCTGCGCGCCACGCGCCAGCGACAGGCCAAGCGTGTGCAAGAATTCCCGCAGCGATTCCTGCTTGGCCAGAGAAGGCGCGTCATGGATGCGAAAAACGAGAGGTTCTTTCTTGCCTTCAAGCGTCTCGGCGGCTGCGACATTGGCCTGGATCATGAACTCTTCGATGAGCTTGTGGGCGTCGAGGCGCTCCGGCACGACGACACGGTCGACGGTGCCGTCGCCCTTGAGAAGGATCTTGCGTTCCGGCAGGTCGAGCTCCAGCGGCTGGCGGGCGTCGCGGCCGCGCTTCAGCACGGCATAGGCATCCCAGAGCGGCTTCAGAACGCTATCGAGGATCGGCCCGGTCTTGTCGTCCGGCGCGCCGTCGATCGCCGCCTGCGCCTGCGGGTAGGCGAGCTTCGCAGCCGACTTCATCATGACACGGTGGAAGGAGTGCCTGAGCTTGCGGCCTTCCGCGGAAAAGGTCATGCGCACGGCGATGGCCGGTCGATCCTCGCCTTCGCGCAATGAGCAAAGGTCGTTGGAGATGCGCTCCGGCAGCATCGGCACGACGCGGTCCGGGAAATAGACCGAGTTGCCGCGCTTCAGCGCCTCGCGGTCGAGCGGCGTGCCGTAGCGGATATAGGCCGCGACGTCGGCGATCGCCACGGTGGCGATGACGCCGCCGGGATTCTTCTCGTCGGTATCGGACGTGGCGAAGACGGCATCGTCATGATCCTTGGCGTCGGCCGGATCGATGGTGACCAGCGGCAGGTCGCGCCAGTCCTCGCGGCCGGCAAGCATTGCCGGTTTCATCGCATCGGCTTCGGCAATCACATCGGCCGGAAAGACGTGCGGAATGTCGTGGGCGTGGATGGCGATCATCGAGACCGCTTTCTCGCTGGTCAGCGAGCCCAGCACCGCCAGCACCTTGGCGCGCGGCAGGCCGTAGCGAGAGGCGCGGGCCGGCTCGACCTCGACCAGGTCGCCGTTTTTGGCGCCGTTCTGGAATTCCTTGTCGACGATGAGCTCGGGCTGGCGCCGCTCCACCGGCTCGATCCGAAAGCTGCCGTCCTTCAGCACGCGGAAGACGCCGAGCACCGCTTCGCTGCGCTTCTCGAAGACCTTCATCACCCGCCCGGTGTAGGCGGGGCCGCCATGGACGGCACTTGCATCGTCAGTCGGGAAGGTCTTGGCGAGCACGCGGTCGCCGACGCCGGGGACGGGGCCGCTGGCGCCGCGCGAAATGCGGATGGCAATGACGGGCGGCGAGCCGGGACCGGTATATTCGCTCGGATTGGCCAGCAGCACGCCGTCGGCGTCGCGACCGACAATGTCGAGCACGGCGACATGCGGCACGGCGCCGGCGCGGGTGTGGCGTTTGCGGTCCTTCGTCAGTAGGCCCTCGTCCCGCAAGTCGCGCAGCAGGTCCTTCAGCCAGATGCGGTCCTCGCCACGCAACGCGAAAGCCTTGGCGATCTCGCGCTTTCCGGAGCGATCGGGATTCTCGGCGATATAGCGCAGGATTTCGTCACGCGAGGGCCGGTAGTCGTCCTTGACACTGGCCCTGGTGTCGGCGCTGCGCGGATCGCCGTGGCTTCTTCCGGAGATCCTGCGCGCCACGTCCTGCTATCCTTTCTTGGCTGCCCTGCGGAACGGCTTCTTGCCGCCTCCGCCCTTGGCTTCCTTTTCGGCGATCAAAGCGAGCGCCTCTTCCATCGTCACCGACTGAGGGTCCTTGCCCTTGGGCAGCGTCGCATTGACCTTGCCGTAATTGACGTAAGGCCCATAGCGTCCGTCGCGGACGACGATCTTGCCGCCGCCGTCGGGGTGGTCGCCCAGTTCCTTCAACGCCGCCGGCGTGGCGCCGTTGCGGCCGGCCTTGCCCTTCTGCTGCTTCTCGGCGATCACCGAGACGGCGCGGTTCAGGCCGATCGAGAAGACGTCCTCGATGCTTTCCAGATTGGCATAGGTGCCGTCATGCAGCACAAAGGGCCCGTAGCGCCCAAGGCCGGCGGAGATCATCTTGCCGGTCTCCGGGTGCTTGCCGACGTCGCGGGGCAGGGCCAGCAGGGCCAGCGCCTTTTCATGATCGATCGACTCGGCGGTCCAGCCCTTGGGCAGGCTCGAGCGCTTGGCGTCCTTGCCTTCGCCGCGCTGGATATAGGGGCCGAAACGGCCGCTGCGCAGCGTGATCTCCTCGGCAGTGTAAGGATCCTTGCCGAGAAGCTTGACCCCGTCCTCGCCATTGCCATTCTCGCCATTGGGATTGGCGGCGTCGCCAAGCTGGCGGGTGTAGGAACATTCCGGATAGTTCGAGCAACCGACGAAGGCGCCGAACTTGCCGAGCTTCAGCGACAGATTGCCTGAGCCGCATTTCGGGCAGATGCGCGGGTTCGAGCCGTCCTCGCGCGCCGGGAAGACCAGCGGCGCCAGTTCGTCGTTGAGCGCGTCGAGCACGTCGGTGACGCGCAGTTCCTTGATGTCGTCGACCGCGCCGGAAAAATCCTTCCAGAAGTCGCGCAGCACATCCTTCCAGGCGAGCTTGCCGTCGGAGATCTCGTCGAGCTTTTCCTCGAGCGAAGCGGTGAAGTCATATTCGACATAGCGCTCGAAAAAGCTTTCGAGGAAAGCCGAAAGCAGCCGGCCCTTGGCCTGCGGCACCAGCTTGCGCCGGTCGATGGCGACATAGTCGCGATCCTCCAGCGTCTTCAGGATCGCCGTATAGGTCGACGGCCGGCCGATGCCGAGTTCTTCAAGCTTCTTGATCAGAGATGCCTCGGAATAGCGCGGCGGCGGCTCGGTCGTGTGCTGGGTGGCGTTGATCGCCTCGCGTGCAAGCTGCTCATTGGCTCGGATCTCGGGCAGGCGGCGGCTTTCCTCGTCCTCGGCGTCCTCGTCCTTCTGGTCGGTGTAGGCGGCGATGAAGCCGTCGAAGCGGATGACTGAGCCGACCGCGCGGAGCTCCGCCGTGCGGGCGCCGTTGACGGCCTCGATCTCGACCGTGGTGCGCTCGATCTCGGCCGGCTGCATCTGGCTGGCGATGGCGCGCTTCCAGATCAGCTCGTAGAGCCGTGCCTGGTCGGCATCGAGATATTGCCGGACCGATGCCGGCGTGCGCTTGAAATCGGTCGGGCGGATCGCCTCATGCGCTTCCTGGGCATTCTTGGCCTTGACCGAATAGTAGCGCGGCTTTTCGGGCAGGTACTTTGCGCCGAACTCGTTCACGATGGCATCGCGCGCGGCATCGATCGCCTCCGGCGCCATCTGCACGCCGTCGGTTCGCATATAGGTGATGAGGCCTGCTGTCTCGCCGCCGATGTCCATGCCTTCGTAGAGTTTCTGCGCCACCTGCATGGTGCGGTTGGCCGAGAAGCCGAGCCGCGAGGAGGCGGCCTGCTGCAGCGTCGAAGTGGTGAAGGGCGGTCCGGGGTTGCGCTTGGTGGGCTTGGCTTCGACCGACAAGGCCTTGAAGGTCGCGCCTTCCAGCATCGCCTTGATGTCGTCGGCCTGTGCCTTGTTGGCGATGTCGAGCTTCTGCAGCTTCTTGCCGGCATAGGCAGTCAGCCGCGCCTCGAAGCTGTCGTTGCGCGGCGTGTTGAGGATGGCGGCGATCTGCCAATATTCCTCGCGGATGAAGCGCTCGATCTCGGATTCGCGATCGCAGACGAGGCGCAGCGCCACCGATTGAACGCGCCCCGCAGAACGGGCGCCGGGCAGCTTGCGCCACAGCACCGGCGAGAGCGTGAAGCCGACCAGATAGTCGAGCGCGCGGCGAGCGAGATAGGCGTCGACCAGCGGCGCGTCGATCTGGCGGGGATTGGCCATGGCTTCGAGCACGGAAGACTTGGTGATGGCGTTGAAGACGACGCGGCTGACCGGCTTGTCCTTCAGCGCGCGCTTCTGCCGCAGCACTTCCAGCACATGCCAGGAAATCGCCTCACCCTCGCGATCCGGGTCGGTGGCGAGGATCAGCCCGTCGGCGTCCTTGACCGCCTTGGCGATGTCGGCGAGACGCTTGCCGGAGGCGGTGTCGACCGACCAGGACATGGCGAAGTCCTCGTCCGGGCGCACCGAACCATCCTTGGCCGGCAGATCGCGGACATGGCCGAACGAGGCCAGGACCTTATAGTTCTTGCCCAGATATTTGTTGATTGTCTTCGCCTTGGCCGGCGATTCGACGACGACGACGTCCATGAGGTCTCTTATCAGCTGTGAGGCGGCGGAAGAACTCCGCGGCGCACGACGAAATCCCACTCTTTTCGTCGCTCACATGGCCGCGCTTTTGCAATCGGTCAAGGGGAAGGACCCAATTTGCGGGCCCGCCGGGGGCGATACACTCTTAGAGTGTATGGCGAAGATCACATTTTTTGGGAGGAAGGTTCGTATCTCGGAGCACGGAAGAATCGGGTCACCGACGCATGTCGACACACAAGCGACATCGACGCAGGCGCGCCATCAGCGACGCAACCAGGCGGGCGCCGAAAGATATCCGGCAGCCCACCCGGATAAAAATCAGTCGGCCGCGACAACGTGCCATGCGCCGGCGACGCCTTCGCCGGTCACGTCACCGGCCTTCTTGTCCTTAACGTAAGTGTAGACCAGCTTACCGTCATAGGCCCACATCTTGGTGCCGTCGGTGCGCTCCACGATCGTCCATTCGTCATCCGCCTTGGCACCGGCCTCGGCGTTCAACGGCGGCCAGTTGGCGGCGCATTTGTCGTAGCAGTTGGATTTACCCTTCTCGTCCTTGTCATAGGTGTAAAGCGTCATGCCCATGGCATCGGTATAGATCTTCTTGCCGCCGACTTCGGCCTCTTTCCATGCCTCGGCGGCGTGGGACGCGGCGGTGCCGAGCAACAGGGCCGCGAGCCCGAGTGCAATCGATTTCATGGCAATCTCTCCCTGAGAACAAGCACGCGGCAATCGCGCGCTGCCCAATCAACGCACGGGGAAGGCCATTTCTTCCTCGGCCGGGCGACCGCGTGCCACACAATGGTGATTGGCATGGAGGCCTGCGCATCGCTATATCGGCGCCAGCACAATCGGGGCCAGATGAAATGGCATTGGACATCGGCTATGTCAGCGCGGTCGGGGCAGGGGCGATCTCGTTCCTGTCGCCATGCGTGCTGCCGCTGGTGCCGCCCTATCTCTGCTACATGGCGGGCGTGTCCGTCGACGATTTCCGCGGCAATCGGGGCGTGACGGCACGGGAAGGCGCGCGCGGCGCGCTGCTCTATGCCTCTTTTGCCTTCGTGCTCGGCTTCTCGACCGTCTTCGTAGCGCTCGGCGCGGGCGCCTCGACCATTGGCCGTCTGCTGCGCGTCTGGCAGGAGCCGCTGGCGATGGTGGCGGGCGCGCTGATCATCGTCATGGGGCTGAATTTCCTCGGCATCCTGCGCATCCCGCTGCTGTCGCGCGAGGCGCGCTTCCAGTCGCAGGGCAAGCCGGCCAACATGGTCGCCGCCTACGTCATGGGACTGGCCTTCGCCTTCGGTTGGACGCCTTGCATCGGCCCGGTGCTCGGGCCGATCCTGACGCTGGCCGGCGGCCGCGAGACGGTGGGCGAGGGTGCGTTGCTGCTCGCCGCCTATTCGCTCGGCCTCGGCATTCCTTTCCTGATCGCGGCGCTGTTTTCCGGCGCCTTCATGCGCTTCCTCGGCAAATTCCGCGTCCATCTCGGCCGTGTCGAGAAGGCGATAGGCGCGCTTCTGGTCGTCGCCGGCGTGTTCTTCCTGACCGGTGGCGTGCAAAGCGCGTCCTATTGGCTGCTGGAGAATTTTCCGATGCTGGGGAGGTTGGGGTAAGCCGGGTTCAGGAACGGGCGCGAGCGTTCGCGTTGATGAAGCCGAATCCGCGGACTTTTCGCAAAGGAGCGATGTGGGCGAGATGATATCCAGGGCGGACGCCGAGACGTTCTTCAAGACGTATGCGAAGGTCTTCAACGACGCAATTGCCGGCGACGTCGGTCTGGACGACGTTGCCGCGATCTACTCAACCGGCTTTGTCTCGGTGACGCCGGCAGGTGTCATGGTCGGCGAGAATGGCCAGCGATTGAAGGAGGTCATGAAGAAGGGCTTCGAGGCCTATCGGGCGATCGGCACGAAGAAAATGACCTGCGGAGGCGTTACGGTGATGCCCATCGACCAGGACCATTGCGTGGCCAAAGTGCAATGGTCAGGCGACTACGAGCGCAAGAACAAAGATCGCCTTACCATCGACTTCGAGGTCAGCTATCTCGTCGAGAGGCGCGATGGCGATCTGAAGGTCTTTGGCTGGATTGCAGGTGACGAACAGGCTGAATTCAGAAAGCACGGCCTTTTGTAGTCGCCGCCGGAGACCTGCCAATTAAGCGTGAACTGCTCGTTGGTCTCACCGGAATTTAACCGCATTGGTACAGCATCACGCCGCTGTTAGCATGCATTGATTCAGCTTTCATATGGTTGCCCTTTCATGAGCCAGACATCCTGCCTGTCCGTCATCCTCGCCGCCGGCGAAGGCACGCGCATGAAAAGCGCGATGCCCAAGGTGCTGCACGCCATCGCCGGGCTGCCGATGGTGGCCCATGTCGTGAAAGCCGCCGAAGCCGCAGGGGCAACGGGTCTCGCGCTGGTGATCGGCCATGGCGCGGAGGAAATGCGCAAGGCGGCGCAGAAATTCGCGCCGAAAGCCGAGACTTTCGTCCAGGAGGTACGGCTCGGCACCGCGCATGCCGTGCTTGCCGCGCGCGAAGCGATCTCAAAGGGTTACGACGATATTCTCGTGATGTTCGGCGACACGCCGCTGATCGATGCGGGCGCGCTCGCCGCCGCGCGGCAGAAGCTGGCGGAGGGTGCTGCGGTCGCGGTGATCGGCTTCCGCCCGCCCAATCCGACCGGCTACGGCCGGCTGATCGAAAAGGGCGGTCAGTTGGTCGCCATCCGTGAGGAAAAGGACTGTTCCGAGGCGGAAAAGAAGATCGGCTTCTGCAACGCCGGGATGATGGCGGTCGCGGGCAAGCATGCGCTTCGACTGCTCGACAAGGTCGGCAACGACAACGCGAAAGGCGAGTTCTATCTCACCGACATCGTCGAGATTGCCGGCGCGGAGGGCCTCGACGTGGTGGCCACCGAGGCGGAGTTCGAAAATGCGCTCGGCATCAACAACCGGGCTGAACTCGCCGAGGCGGAAGGCATCTGGCAGGCGCGCCGGCGGCGCGAGGCGATGCTTGCGGGCGTGACGCTGATTGCGCCGGAAACCGTCTATTTCTCGCACGACACCGAAATCGGCGCCGATACGATCGTCGAGCCGAATGTCTGGTTCGGGCCGGGCGTCAAGATTGCCACCGGCGCCACGATCCATGCCTTCAGCCATCTCACGGGCGCCACCATCGGGGAAAACAGCGAGGTTGGGCCGTTCGCGCGACTGCGTCCCGGTGCCGATCTCAGAAAGAGGGCCAAGGTCGGCAATTTCTGCGAGGTCAAGCAGTCGACCGTCGAGGAAGGCGCCAAGGTCAACCACCTGACCTATATCGGCGACGCGCGCGTCGGTGCCGGGGCAAATATCGGCGCCGGCACCATCACCTGCAACTATGACGGCTATTCGAAATTCTTCACCGACATCGGCGAGGGCGCCTTTATCGGCTCGAACTCGTCGCTGGTGGCGCCGGTCTCGATCGGCAAGGGCGGCTACATCGCCTCGGGCAGCGTGATCACCGAGAGCGTGCCCGACGATGCGCTTGCCTTCGGCCGCGCCCGCCAGAAGACCCTGCCCGGCAAGGGCAAGGAACTGCGAGAACGCTTCGCCTCGGTCGCGGCGGCAAGGAAGAAGGCTGCGGAGTAGCGCCGGCACGTAGTTTAGGCGGCTTTGCCGAAGGCCGCCGCGGCCGTGATCTGAGCCAAGGGATGAACGATCGGAAACCAAGGCTCTGAGAAGCCGAGCAATTCGAGTAATGGGATTGCAACGACGGCCTGGCATGGTGCATCGGTCGCAAAACCGTTCCGGCTGACACGGAACGAAACGCAAAGTGACTTTCGCGGCAGTCCGGCAATCCCTAGATAACGCTGGGTTTCCGCATGAAATCGGGGGCAGGGCATGTGCGGTATCGTTGGAATTGTCGGCCATTCGCAGGTCGCGCCGCTGATCGTCGATGCGCTGAAGCGGCTCGAATATCGCGGTTATGACTCTGCCGGCGTCGCCACCATCGAGAAGGGCGAGCTCGGCCGACGCCGCGCCGAAGGCAAGCTGATCAACCTCGAACGCCGTCTGAAGGAAGACCCGCTCGACGGCACGATCGGCATCGGCCACACGCGCTGGGCGACGCATGGCGTGCCGAACGAGACCAATGCGCACCCGCATTTTTCCGACGGCGTCGCCATCGTCCACAACGGCATCATCGAAAACTTCGCCGAGCTGCGCGACGAGCTCTCCCGCGATGGCTACAAATTCTCCTCGCAGACCGACACCGAAGTCGTCGCGCATCTGGTGGCGCGGGAACTCGCCAAGGGGCTGAAGCCGGTCCAGGCCGCGCATCAGGCGCTGAAGCGGCTCTCCGGCGCCTTCGCGCTGGCGATCATGTTCAAGGGCGACGAGGACCTGATCGTCGGCGCCCGCAACGGTCCGCCGCTCGCCGTCGGCCATGGCGACGGCGAGATGTTTCTGGGCTCGGACGCCATCGCGCTGGCGCCTTTCACCAACGCGGTCACCTATCTGGAAGACGGCGACTGGGCCGAAGTGCGTCGAAACAGCGTCACCATTTATGACATCGACGGCAACAAGGTCGACCGCAGGCGCCAGCAGTCGCTGTCGACCAGCTTCATGGTCGACAAGGGCAACCGCCGGCATTTCATGGAAAAGGAAATCCATGAACAGCCGGAGGTGATCTCGCACACGCTGGCCCATTACGTGGATTTCGTCGCCGGCGTCTCGAAGCCGCTCGAGCTGCCCTTCGACTTCGCCAAGATCGGCCGGCTGGCGATCTCGGCCTGCGGCACCGCCTATCTCGCCGGGCTGATTTCGAAATACTGGTTCGAGCGCTACGCGCGGCTGCCGGTCGACATCGATGTCGCCTCGGAATTCCGCTATCGCGAGATGCCGCTGTCGGCGAGCGACGCAGCCTTCTTCATCTCGCAGTCGGGCGAGACCGCCGACACGCTGGCCTCGCTGCGCTATTGCCGCAAGGCCGGCATGAAGATCGGCGCGGTCGTCAATGTGCGGGAATCGACCATGGCGCGCGAATCCGACGTCGTACTGCCGACGCTTGCCGGCCCGGAGATCGGTGTCGCTTCGACCAAGGCCTTCACCTGCCAGCTGTCGGTGCTGGCTTCGCTGGCTGTGCGGGCCGGCGTGGCGCGCGGCTCGATCTCGCGCGACGAGGAAAAGCAGCTGGTGCGCGAGCTTTCCGAGGCGCCGCGCTACGCCACCCAGGTGCTGAAGCTCGACGAGCAGATCGAACGCATCTCGCGCGAGCTCTCCCGCTACAAGGACGTGCTCTATCTCGGTCGCGACACCAATTTCCCCCTCGCCATGGAAGGGGCGCTGAAGCTCAAGGAAATCTCCTATATCCATGCCGAAGGCTATGCCGGCGGCGAGCTGAAGCACGGGCCGATCGCGTTGATCGACGAGAACATGCCGGTGATCGTGATCGCGCCGCATGACCGCATCTTCGAAAAGACGGTGTCGAACATGCAGGAAGTGGCGGCGCGCGGCGGCAAGATCATCCTCATCACCGACGCCAAGGGTGCGGCGCAGGCGGGCATCAAGGCGATGGAGACGATCATCCTGCCCGATGTGCCGGAAATCATCGCGCCGATCATCTACGCGCTGCCGATCCAGATGCTCGCCTATTTCACCGCCGTGTTCATGGGCACTGACGTCGACCAGCCGCGCAATCTGGCGAAATCCGTGACGGTGGAGTAGGCTTCGCCAGCGGTGGACCGAAACGCACCTTCGTCATCCACGGGCGGAGCAGGAGCGGAGCTCCTGCGCAGACCCGAGGTCCATTCCGTGACCTTACAAAGAATGCAGCCCATCAGAATGGTCGCTTGATCATCCATCCGTTATACTTCGTGCATGACGGGTTATGTTTATATGACTGCGAGCAAGAAGCGCGGCACCATCTACATCGGAGTAACAAACGATCTGGCCCGTCGAGTGCCAGAGCATAGGTCCGGCGAAGGCTCGCGCTTTACCGGGCGTTATGGCGTGCAGCGCTTGGCTCTGGTACGAGGAATATTTCGACATCCGGGATGCCATCCAGCGCGAGAAGTCGCTGAAACGCTGGCCGCGCCAATGGAAGATCGAACTGGTCGAATAGACCAATCCGGAGTGGTTTGAGCTTTTTCGCGGCACCGGGTGGTAGCGCCTATTCTGCACCGCTTCTATCCGGCCGAAGCGTCACGGAATGGATCCTCGGGTCTGCGCGCGTCGCTTCGCTCCTTGCTCCGCCCGTGGATGACGAGGGGAAGGATGTTTCGGCTAATCGCGAACCTAAGCAGCTTTCATTTGGAGCGTTGAAAGCCGTTACCTTGCAGTTGGCTTTGTACCATAGCATGATACATGCTGGGAGGCGCGCTCGCCCTAACCCTTTGAGGATACCGAGCTATGCTCAAGTTCGCACGCCCTATCCATCCTGGGGAATTCCTGCGCGAGGAGTATCTTGTTCCCCTTCGCATGAGCGCCGGCGCATTGGCGCGGAAGCTCAACCTGCCGCGTACTCGTATCGAGCGTATCGGAGGTCGGCCTTACTCCCGATACAGCCCTTCGCCTTGCCAGATTCTTCAACACCACACCCGAGTTCTGGATGAACTTCCAGAAGGCCTACGAGCTTGAGACCGAGGCGAGAAAGATCGCGGCGGAACTCGAAAAGATTGTGCCGCTGGACGCAGCGGCATGACCAACGCTCTTTAAAAACTTCGCAGTTCCAAACCGGCTCGCGGTTCACTAATCTCGGCGCTGCAACCTGCGCCGCGGTGAACCTATGTCCGATGCTCTGAAGACCTCTGGCATGACCCGGCTCAGGAATTATTTCCTGACCGGCTTCATCGTCTGCGCGCCGCTGGCGATCACCGCCTATATCGCCTGGTCCCTCATCGGCTGGGTCGATTCCTGGGTGAAACCTTACATCCCCGCCCGCTACAATCCCGACACCTATCTGCCGTTCCCGGTGCCCGGCTTCGGGCTGATCGTGGCTTTGGTGCTGATCACGCTGATCGGCTTCCTGACGGCAAACATCGTCGGCCGCGCCATCGTCAATTTCGGCGAGCGGCTGCTCGGCCGCATGCCGCTGGTGCGCGGCATCTATGGCTCGCTGAAGCAGATTTTCGAGACGGTGCTGTCGAACAAGGGCGATATGTTCCGTCAGGTCGGCCTGGTCGAATATCCGCGCAAAGGGGTCTGGTCGCTGGTCTTCGTGGCCAGCGAGAAGGAAACCGAGATCAACCAGAAGCTCGACCAGGAAGGCGATCCGCTGATCGCGGTGTTCATGCCCTGCACGCCGAACCCGACCACCGGCTTCCTGATGTATGTGCATAGATCCGAGATCGTGCTGCTCGACATGACGATCGAGGACGGCGCCAAGCTGATCGTTTCGGCCGGCATGGTGGCGCCGGAGGTCAAGGCCAAGCTGGTGACGCTGAACGGCGAGCCTGTCGAGGGGGCGCTCGCCAACCCGGCGCTGGGTGCCGCTCAGCCGGCGCGCAGAAGCCGCACGGCCTCGTCGCGCCCGAACAGATAAAGCAGCAGCCGGAGCGCCTGGCCGCGTTCGGACTGCAGTTCCGAATCGCGCGACAGGATCAGCCGGGCGTCGTCGCGCGCGGCCTCGAGCAGATCGGCATGGAACTCGATGCGCGCCACCTGGAAGCCTGGGGTGCCGGACTGGCGGGTGCCCAGCAGCTCGCCTTCGCCGCGCAGCTTGAGGTCCTCCTCAGCGATGCGGAATCCGTCCTCGGTCTCGCGCATCACCGACAGCCGGCGCTTCGCCGTCTCGCCGAGCGGATCCTTGTAAAGCAGCACGCAAGAAGAGGGCCGGTCGCCGCGCCCGACCCGGCCACGCAACTGGTGCAACTGCGCAAGCCCGAAGCGTTCGGCATGCTCGATGACCATGATCGTCGCGTCCGGCACGTCGACGCCGACCTCGATGACGGTGGTCGCTATCAGGATGCGCGTCTCGCCCTGCTTGAAGGCGCGCATCGCCTCGTCCTTCTCCGCACCCTTCATTCGGCCATGCACCAAGCCGATCCGGTCGCCAAACAGCGGTTTCAGAGACGCGAAACGGTCCTCCGCCGACATCAGCTTGATCTCTTCGGATTCCTCGACCAGAGGGCAGATCCAGTAGATTTTCTGACCTTCGGCGACGGCATCGCGCATGCGCCCGACCAATTCGTCCAGCCGCTCCATCGGCAAGGTGACGGTGCGGATCGGCTGCCGGCCGGCCGGCTTCTCGGTGAGCTTCGAGACGTCCATGTCGCCAAAGGCGGTCAGCACCAGCGTGCGCGGAATGGGGGTCGCCGTCATCACCAGCATGTCGGGCGCATCGCCCTTGGCGGTAATCGCCAGCCGCTGGTGGACGCCGAACCGGTGCTGTTCGTCGACGACGGCAAGGACGAGGTCGTGGAACGTCACCGTCTCCTGGAACAGCGCATGCGTGCCGACGACGATGTCGATCGCGCCACTGGCAAGGCCTTCGAGCGTCTCAGCGCGCTCGCGGCCTTTTTCGCGGCCGGTGAGGATGGCGACGCTGAGGCCGGCTTTCTCCGCGAGCGGCTCGATCGTCGCCAGGTGCTGGCGCGCCAGGATTTCGGTCGGCGCCATCAGCGCCGCCTGCCCGCCGGCCTCTACCGCGCGCCCCATGGCGAGCAGCGCGACCACCGTCTTGCCGGAGCCGACGTCGCCCTGCAGCAGGCGCAGCATGCGCTCGGGATCGGCGAGGTCGGCATTGATTTCGCCGAGCGCGAATTCCTGGCTGGGCGTAAGCTTGTAGGGCAGGGCAGCGCGCAGTTTCTCGACGACGCGGCCGTCGCCGGTGAGCGGCCGGCCCGAAAGACGGCGGATTCTGGCCCGCACCAGCGCCAGCGACACCTGGCCGGCCAAGAACTCGTCGTAGGCAAGGCGTCGCCAGGCCGCGCCCTCGACGGCAACGTCGATGGGGTCCTTCGGGTAATGGATGCGGCTGAGCGCATCGCCGAAAGACGGAAAGCTGTGCCGGCGCATGAAGGCCTCGTCCTGCCATTCCGGCAGCTCCGGCAGGCGGCCGAGCGCCTGTCCGATGGCGCGGCGCAGCACTTTTGCCGACAGGCCGGCGGTGAGCGGATAGACGGGCTCGACCAGCGGCAGGCCGTCGGCCTCGTCGATCGGCGCGATATGGTCGGGATGAACCATGGTCGGGCGGCCGTTGAACCACTCCATGCGGCCGGAGATCACGACACGTTCGCCCTCGGGAAGCATCTTCTGCAGATAGGCGGCATGGGCATGGAAGAAGGTCAACGCGACTTCGCCGGTGTCGTCATGGGCGTAGACGCGGTAAGGCACGGACCTGTTGCCGCGGGGCGGCGGCTGATGGCGGTCGACCCGCACCTCGAGGGTCACGATCTGGCCTTCGGCCGAGAGCGCGATGCCCGGCCGGTTGCGGCGGTCGATCACCGTGTTGGGCAGCACGAACAGCAGATCGCCGGCGCGCGCGGCGCGATCGCCGAGATCGGCCGGCACGACCCGCTCGATCATGGTCGCGACTTTCGGGCCGATGCCGGCGAGCGAGGTGATCGGGACGAACAGGGGATCGAGGATGGAAGGACGCATGGTGTCAGCTTATGTCGCGACGGCCGCAGCGCAAAGGCTGACACCGGTCGCTATCCACGCTATATGCGCCGCTTCGAACAGGGATACGGCGCGATGACCGGAACACAGCGATCAAGCGAGGGGTTGGATGCCCGCCGCCGCAAGCTCCTGTTCCGCTCCTGGCATCGCGGCATGCGCGAGATGGACCTCATCCTCGGCTCCTTCGCCGATGCCGAGATCGGCGCCTTGACCGGCGACGAAATCGACCAATATGAAATGCTCCTCGAAATCCCCGATACTGAATTCCTGCCGATGATCATCGGCGAACGCCCGGTTCCGCCCGATATCGATTGCGCGGTGCTGCAAAAGATCCTGGCGTCGCGCCGGACCGTGACATTTTGAAAAACGCATAACCCATGAGCCTCATTCCTTCCATCGGCCTGCCCAAGGGCCGCGCCGGTCAATTCATCGTCGACGGCGTCGCCGACGGCTACGAAGCCTTCGCGCTGGTGCGGACGGCGCAGGAGATCGCGCCCGACAAGCCGGTGCTGTTCGTCGCGCGCGACGGCCAGCGGCTGCCGGCGATCATCGATGCGCTCGCCTTCGCGGCGCCCGGCCTGCCGGTGCTGGAACTGCCTGCGTGGGATTGCCTACCCTACGACCGTGTCTCGCCGGGCGCCGATGCCGCCGCGCGGCGGCTCGACGCGCTTTCCGCCCTCATTGCGCTCGCCAAGAAGCCGCATCGCGCCGTGGTTCTCACGACGGCCAACGCGCTGCTGCAACGCATTCCGCCGGCCGGGCTGATCGAAGCGCAGACATTTCATGCCAAGCCCGGCAACCAGATCGATATGAACGTGCTGATCGCGCGGCTGGAGACTTCCGGTTTCGAGCGCGTGCCGACCGTGCGCGACGTCGGCGAATTCGCGGTGCGCGGCGGCATCCTCGACCTCTTCGCACCCGGCTGGAGCGAGGCGCTGAGACTGGACTTTTTCGGCGATACGCTGGAATCGATCCGCGTCTTCGACGTGGCGACCCAGCGCACCACCGGGCAGCGCAAGTCGATGGCGCTGCAGGCGATGAGCGAGGTGGCGCTGACGCCGGAGACGATCAGCCGCTTCCGCCGCGCCTACATCGAAGCGTTCGGCGCGCCGTCGCGCGACGACGCGCTCTACGCTGCCGTCAGCGAAGGCCGGCGCTTCGCCGGCATGGAGCACTGGCTGCCGTTCTTCTACGAGCGGCTGGAGACGGTGTTCGACTATCTGCCGGATGCGCCTGTCATCTTCGACCATCTGGCGCATGAGGCACTGGCCGAGCGTCACACGCTGATCCTCGATCACTACGAGGCGCGCCGGAAGCAGGCCGACGGCTCGCTGAAGGATGCGGTGCCCTATAAGCCGGTGGCGCCGGACCTGCTCTATCTCTCGCCGGAGAATCTCCGCGCTTCGCTCGGGCCGCGCGAAGACATCGACTTCACCGTCTTCGATGCGCCCGATGTCGGCGGCAAAAAAGTCTTCCACGCCGGTTCACGGCAGGGCCGCAGCTTTGCCGAGGAGCGCGCCGACCCCAACATCAACGTCTTCGACATCGTGGTGAAGCATATCGCCGATGAACGCGCCGCGCGCCGCCGCGTCATCGTCGCCGGCTGGACCGAAGGCTCGCTCGACCGGCTTGGCCAGATTCTGGCCGAGCATCATCTCGGCAATCTGAAGCCGGTCGCGATGCTTGCCGAGGTCGAAAAGCTCGAGCCGGGGCAAGCGGGGCTCGCCGTGCTGCCGCTCGAATCCGGCTTCGAGACCGACAGTATGGTCATCGTCGCCGAGCAGGACATTCTCGGCGACAGGCTGATCCGGCGTTCGAAGCGCAAGAAGAAGGCCTCCGACTTCATCGCCGAGGCGTCCTCGCTGTCTTCCGGCGACATTGTCGTCCACGCCGACCACGGCATCGGCCGCTTCGTCGGACTGCGCACCATCGAGGCGGTCGGCGCGCCGCATGACTGTCTCGAAATCCACTATGCCGGCGACGACCGGCTGTTCCTGCCGGTGGAAAACATCGAGCTTCTGTCGCGCTACGGTTCGGATTCGGCGGAAGCGACGCTGGACAAGCTCGGCGGCGGCGCCTGGCAGGCGCGCAAGGCAAGGCTGAAGCGGCGCCTGCTCGACATGGCCGGACAACTGATCCGCATCGCCGCCGAGCGGCAGATGCGTGCCGCGCCCACGATGATCCCGGCCGAAGGCCTCTATGGCGAGTTCGCCGCGCGCTTCCCCTATGAGGAAACCGACGACCAGCAGACGGCGATCGATTCCATCATGGACGACCTCGGCGCCGGCAAGCCGATGGACCGGCTGGTTTGCGGCGACGTCGGCTTCGGCAAGACGGAGGTGGCGCTGCGTGCCGCTTTCATCGCGGCGATGGAAGGCTTCCAGGTCGCGGTCGTGGTGCCGACGACGCTGCTGTCGCGCCAGCATTTCAAGACCTTCTCGCAGCGCTTTTCCGGCCTGCCGATCCGCATCGCTCAGGCCTCGCGCCTAGTTGGTGCCAAGGAACTGGCCGAGACCAAGAAGGGGATCGCCGACGGCACGGTCGATATCGTCGTCGGAACGCATGCGCTGCTCGGCAGCTCGATCTCGTTCAAGAATCTCGGCCTGCTGATCATCGACGAGGAGCAGCATTTCGGCGTCAAGCACAAGGAACGGCTGAAGGAGCTGAAGAACGACGTGCACGTGCTGACGCTGTCGGCAACGCCGATCCCGCGCACGCTGCAGCTGGCGCTGACCGGTGTGCGCGAGCTGTCGCTGATCGCCACGCCGCCGGTCGACCGCATGGCGGTGCGTACCTTCATCTCGCCCTTCGATCCGCTGGTCATCCGCGAGACGCTGCTGCGCGAACGCTATCGCGGCGGCCATTCCTTCTATGTCGTGCCGCGTATCAGCGATCTTTCGGAAATCCATGATTTCCTGAATGAATCCGTGCCGGAGCTGAAAGTGGCGGTCGCCCACGGGCAGATGCCTGCCGGCGAACTCGACGACATCATGAACGCCTTCTACGACGGCCAGTACGACGTGTTGCTGTCGACCACCATCGTCGAATCCGGCCTCGATATCCCGACCGCCAACACGCTGATCATCCACCGCGCCGACATGTTCGGGCTGGCGCAGCTCTATCAGCTGCGCGGCCGCGTCGGGCGGTCGAAGGTGCGCGCGTATGCGCTATTCACGCTGCCGGCCAACCGCAAGCTCACCGACACGGCCGAGCGCCGGCTGAAGGTGCTGCAGTCGCTCGACACGCTCGGCGCCGGCTTCCAGCTCGCCAGCCACGACCTTGACATCAGGGGCGCCGGCAATCTGCTGGGCGAAGAACAGTCCGGCCACATCAAGGAGGTCGGCTTCGAGCTCTATCAGCAGATGCTGGAAGAGGCGGTGGCCGAGGTGAAGGATTCCGGAGAGGTGCAGGACGGCGGCTGGTCGCCGCAGATCGCGGTCGGCACCGCGGTGATGATCCCGGAGAGCTACGTGCCGGACCTGCAGCTCAGGATGGCGCTCTACCGCCGCCTCGGCGACCTCGAAACCACCGAGGAGATCGATGGTTTCGGCGCCGAGCTGATCGACCGGTTCGGGCCGCTGCCGGAGGAAGTCACGCATCTCCTGAAGATCGTCTTCATCAAGGCGCTTTGCCGCAAGGCCAATGTCGAGAAGCTCGATGCCGGCCCCAAGGGTGTCGTCATCCATTTCCGCAAGCGCGAGTTTCCCAATCCCGTCGGGCTGGTCAAGTTCATCGGCGAGCAGGGCTCTCTGGCCAAGATCAGGGCTGACCACAGCGTGGTCTTCATCCGCGACTGGCCGAATGCCGAGAAGCGCCTGGCGGGCTCGGCCGTGGTGATGACGCAACTGGCGCGGCTGGCCGACAAAGCCGCCTAACGGCTTCAACACGACGCTCCGGTGGCCCAAGTCATTCGCCACCACTGAAAAACCCGGCTAGAATAGGCAATCGGCTTCGTGTAAGGAGCCGCCACCTCATACCGGGGCTGAAATGGCGAGCGAGGGCGTTCGCCGGTTTGTTTGACGCAATTCCGGAGGGCGGGCTACGGCGAAGTCGCCGAGCCTAACCGCTTCGCATTTCCGGGAATTGCTCTGAAAGGGCGTTTGGGTGCAGCGATGACGAAATGGTCGCCGAATTCGTGGAGAGCAAAGCCGATCAAGCAGGTCCCGGCCTATCCGGACCTTGCGGCACTGCAGGCCACGGAGGCCCGGCTCGCCACCTACCCGCCGCTGGTCTTTGCCGGCGAGGCGCGCAAGCTGAAGAAGCAGCTGGCTGCGGTCGCCGCCGGCGAAGCGTTCCTGCTCCAGGGCGGCGACTGCGCCGAGAGCTTTGCCGAGCACGGCGCGGACAACATTCGCGACTTCTTCCGCGTCTTCCTGCAGATGTCGGTGGTGCTTACCTTCGCCGGCGCGCAGCCGGTGGTGAAGGTCGGCCGCGTCGCCGGCCAGTTCGCCAAGCCGCGCTCTTCCGACAGCGAGACCAAGGGCGGCGTGACGCTGCCGAGCTACCGCGGCGACATCATCAACGGCATCGAATTCGACGCCTCCTCGCGCATCCCGGATCCGGCACGGCAGGAGATGGCGTACCGGCAGTCGGCAGCGACCCTCAATCTGCTGCGCGCCTTCGCGCAGGGCGGCTATGCCAGCCTGGAGAACGTGCATCGCTGGATGCTGGGCTTCGTCGCCGACAGCCCGCAGGGCGAGAAATACGAGTCGCTCGCCAACCGCATAACCGAGACGATGGATTTCATGCGCGCGGTGGGCATTACCTCCGAGACGAATTTCGCGCTGCGCGAGACCGATTTCTACACCAGCCACGAGGCGCTGCTGCTCGGCTACGAGGAGGCGCTGACGCGCGTCGACTCGACCTCCGGCGACTGGTACGCGACCTCCGGCCACATGATCTGGGTCGGCGATCGCACTCGCCAGCCCGACCATGCGCACGTCGAATATTGCCGCGGCATCAAGAACCCGCTCGGCCTGAAATGCGGTCCGTCGCTGACGCCGGACGGCCTGCTCGAACTGATCGACCTGCTCAATCCCGAGAACGAGCCCGGCCGGCTGACGCTGATCGCGCGCTTCGGGTCCGACAAGGTCGCCGAGCATCTCCCGAAGCTGGTGCGGGCGGTGAAGAAGGAAGGCCGCAACGTGGTATGGTCGTCCGACCCGATGCACGGCAACACGATCGAAGCGGCCGGCTACAAGACGCGGCCGTTCGACCGCATCCTGAAGGAGGTGCAGACCTTCTTCGAGGTGCATCGCGCCGAGGGCACGCACCCCGGCGGCATCCATGTCGAGATGACCGGCAAGAACGTGACCGAATGCACGGGCGGCGCCCGCGCCATCACCGCGGAAGACCTGCAGGACCGCTACCACACGCATTGCGATCCGCGGCTCAACGCCGACCAGGCGATCGAACTGGCCTTCCTGGTCTCGGATCTACTCAAGAAAAGCCATCCAGTCCAACACAAGCAGGCCGCCAACGCCTGAAAGGTTTGCCGGCAATCGGACCAGGCGCCGGAGAGATCCGGCGCTCGTTTCGTTTTAGGGCTCGGTCGCGAGGCGCCATCCGCCAAACCTTACGAAAATTTATAGTTCCACGACCATCGCGAGACCAAGATTGAGGTGGAGGTGTCGCCGCCGCGGCCGAGAAAGCCGCGCACACGGCACAGGTTCCACCATGCGGCACGAGCATGCCATCATCCATCACCGCGCGATCGACTTCTGGTCGGCGCGGGCGGCGGTGCTTGTCGTCATCTGCCTGCAGCTTCTCGTCATCAACGATCTGTCTTTCGGACCGCGCTGGCTCGCGCCCGCGATCGAGGCGGCGCTGCTCGTGCCTTTGTCGATTGCAACGGCCTGGACGCAAATGGCGACGCACAAGGCCGTCGACCACGAGCATTGGTACGCGATCGGGCGGTTCCGCGTCTTCATCCGCCGCACCGCCTTGGTCATGACCGGCGTCATCAGCATCATGAATTGCGGCTCGCTGGTCTTTCTGGTCCAGAAGCTGCTCGAAGGCCATGCCGGCGCCGGCACGACGCTGCTGGTCGATGCGCTCAACATCTGGGTCACCAACGTCATCGTCTTCGCGCTGTGGTTCTGGAGCACGGATCGAGGCGGCCCGCCGACCTGCGGCCTGGTCAAGCGCGCGCATGCCGATTTCCTGTTCCCGCAGATGACGCTGCCCGATCGCGAAACCCGCGACTGGCTGCCCGGCTTTGTCGATTACGCCTTCCTGGCGTTCACCAACGCGACGGCGTTCTCGCCGACCGACACCTTGCCGCTCAGCCAGCGCGCCAAGCTGTTGATGATGGCCGAAGCGATGATCTCGCTGCTGACGATCGCGCTGGTGGCCGCGCGCGCCGTGAACATCTTGGCATGAGCCTTAAAGTCTTTGCTCCTATGCATGTCGTTTTCGCAAAACCGCTGCACACTTTTGCGCGACATGCCTTAACGCCCGCGCTCCCAGCGCATGTTCGCCAGCCTGGGATCGGCAAAGGCCGTCCTTGAGAATTCGAGCCGCTTGTCCGGGAATTCGCAGATCGCCTGGACGCCGCGCGAGCCGATGCGGATGCGCCAGGTGTGAGGTTCCAGCGGCTTGGCCTTGGCAAAGCCCCTGCACGTCAGAAGCGCGATGTTGGCGCCCTTCGGGTCGCGCGCCGAGCGGTAGCGGATCGCCTGCATCTCGGCCTCGCGCGCGACATCGGCGATGGCCTGGCAGGCGGCATAGTCGGTCGGATGCGTCCATGCCTTCTCGTCGCGGTCGAGCGGCGGCCTGGTGAGGTCGATGGCCTTCTCGCATTTGATCGAAGCGGCAAAGGCTGTGTATTCGGCGGCGTCGTTCGGCCATTGCGTCTGCGGCGATTCGGCGAAGAACAGCAGGCGATAGAAGGCCATCTCCGCCACCGCCGTCAGCACCGTCTCGGCGGCATAGTAGACGCCCTTGGTCTTGCCGGCGCGGCGGAAGCGCGAGCCGTACGGATAGACCGAGCCGTAACGGAAGGGCGTCGCCAGAAGATAGTGGAGATGGCGGCATTCGAGCGGGATCTGCGGCTTGGTCTCCTCGATCAGGTCCTCCAGCAGGCCCTGCTCGTCGAGCGTGTCGATGAGCTTCAGGGTCGAGACGCGGTGCTGCGCCTCGACCATCCGCCAATACTTGCCTTCGAGCCTGACGGCCTCAGACGAGAGCGCGTCGGGAGTCCAGGTAGGCGATGACATCGACAAGTCCGGCAATGGTCAGGATTTTTTCGAGCGGCGTGCCGTCGAGCGCCGTGTTCGGGTTCTTCAGCCATACCCGGGCGACGGTCTCGTCGCCGCCGACGATGGCGTCGAGCGAACGGAACAGCCGGACGAACAGCACCGCAAGCTCGAACGGCTTGGTGCCGCGCTCGAGCAGGAATTCCTGCTTGCGCATGCGCGAGACGGTCGCTTCCGAGACGCCGATGACCAGCGCCAGCGTTCTCGCGGTGATGTCGAGCAGGTCGGCCGCGCGCAGCGTGGCCTTGGTGATGACGGCATTTTCCGCCGCCGTCGCGGCGGCGACTGGACGTTGCATTTAGCGCACCCATTCATTTCTGTGGAAAATATAGTCCACAAAAATTCATTTGGAAAGGGATTGGGTCGAATGCGTGCGCCGAAATATCAGTCTTTCTTGTAGAGCAGCCAGCCCTTGCCGGCGCGACCGGCCATGGTGGAATGCCTGGTCACGCGGTTGCGGCCGCTGACCTTGGAGCGATAAAGCGCGCGGTCGGCCTTGGTGTAGAGGTCTTCCGGGCTGTCGGCCTCGGAAGCCATGCAGATGCCCATGGAAACCGTCACCGTGCCGTAGTTCATGCCGGTCTGGCTGCTGGTGAAGGGCGTCTGTTCGATCAGCACGCGGATGCGCTCGGCAATCTGGTAAGTGGCGTCCTCGCTGGCACCTTCGACGATGAGCGCAAACTCCTCGCCGCCGGTACGGGCCACGAACATGTCGGCGCGAATGCTGCTTTGAAAGATCTCGGCGACGATCTGGATGATCTTGTCGCCGACCGGGTGACCGTAGCGGTCGTTGATGTCCTTGAAGCGATCGATATCGGCAAGGATCAGCGCGTTGAACAGGATGCCGCGGTTGCTGTTGTAGATGCGCGTGATTTCTTTGTCGAAGGCGCGGCGATTCCAGATCTGCGTCAGCGGATCGGTATCGGCGAGCCGCTTGTATTCCTCGAGCTTCGATTTGACGCTCTCGAGCTCGGCGGTCTTTTCGCTGAGCGTGCTGGAGATCTGGCGGTTGTGATCAAGCGTCGAACTGGTGGCGGCCGACATGGCGCCGGCGATCTTCTGCAGCAGCTCCTGCGAAAGCAGGCTGCGATTGCTGAGGCCGCTCGACGTCTCGTCGAGGATGCGGCCGTACTTCTCGATGTGCGAGCGCTCGCTGCGCAACAGCGCGGCGATGTCCTCGAGCTCCTTGGCGACCATCTCGCGGGCGTGCTCGACGATGGCGGGCCCGTGGTGCTGCGGGAAGAAGGTGCGCCCGATGCCGTCGAGCTCCTCCTGCGTCGGCCGGTTGCTCAACGAGACGACGGCGAGGCTGAGCTCGTGGTTGCTGCCGCTCAGCGCCTCGTAGAAGATTTCATAGTTGCGCGGCAGGCCGAGCACGCCGAGCTGGCGCATGGTCGCCACAACGGTGCTGGCGATGTCGCCATTTCGGTCGGTCGGGACGGCTGCCGGTTGCATAGTCTTTCACTACCCTTCAGTGCGACCGGAGACCTGCCACCGCCGGGAGTCGCCTACGCGGGGATTTGAATGAGAATTGCGAATGCGACGGTGCGTCCCCAACGCGACCTTCGCTTGCAGGAATCATAGATGCAGTTGCGCTAAAGTTTCCTTAATGGCCTGCATTTCCTCATTGTCTCTGCTACCACAGGCTGCAATTCGCTGCGGGCGTGGCTTTTGAAAGGCGCCTTTTCGGTGTCGCATTTGCCTGCGCCCGGCAGCCGCAAAACTGGAATCTTGTCTGGCACGATCGAGGCGAACGACGTCGAAGGAGGCCGGGATGGACGAAAATCACAGTGGATCATGCCTGTGCGGGGCGGTGCGCTTCAGGACGAGGGGCCCGTTGCGCGGAGTGGTCTATTGCCATTGCTCGCAATGTCGCAAGCAAACCGGCCATTTCGTTGCCGCGACGTCCTCGAGAGACGCCGACATCGACATAGAGGGGGCCGACACGCTCGCCTGGTACGGCGCTTCGGACGTTGCGAAACGCGGCTTCTGCCGCAGCTGTGGCTCCGTGCTGTTCTGGAAGCATAACGAACTGGACACCATCTCGATCATGGCCGGCTCGTTCGACAAGCCGACCGGCCTTTCGGCCGAAAGCCACATCTTCGTCGGCGACAAGGGAGATTACTACGCGATCGACGACGGACTGCCGCAATTCGAGAAGTCGACACCGTCGATCAAGGTCGCGGACGAATGACTTTTGGAGTGACTGCCTTATTCCCTTGATCCGGCCGTTGCGATAATCCCCTGACGGTGATTCGAAACGGGGCTGGGCATGCAGCGGCTTATCGACGCTTTCATCAATTCGGTGCGGGCCTTCCGCAAGCTGGCCGCCCACGAAGCGGCATTCCAGCAGGAACTGCTGCTGCTCGCTCTTGCCCTGCCGGCCGGCTGGTTCATTTCGGTGTCATGGCGCGGCTATGCTTTACTGATCGGCGCGGTCCTGCTGATGATCATGGTCGAGGTCATCAACACGGGCATCGAAGCCGCGTGCGACGCCATTTCCCGCGAATTCCACATCGAGATTCAGCTTGCCAAGGACTGCGGCTCACTGGCCGTGCTGATTTCGATCGTGATTGCCGCCGGTGTCTGGGGTATCGCTCTGATCGAACGCATCGTCGGGGCGCCGATCTGAGCTTGCCGGCATAGGCTTAAGACGGGCGATCCAACTGATCGCCTTCCGCGTCCTTGGCACGTTCCCTTCCGGCAACGCGGTGCGCGACCAGCCACGCGAGAATCGCGACGCCGAGGCCGACCGCAAGCGCAACGAGCAGGCGCTCGTGGCGAATGAGCGCCTGGCCGATCAAATGCTCCGCGCTGAGGCCGAAGACGTAGCCGAGGGTGCCGAACAGCGCGGCCCAGACTGCCGACGAGACGGCGTTCAGGATGACGAAGCGTGGCAGCGACACGGTCGACAATCCTGCGGCGATGCCGCCGACAAGGCGCATGCCATAGATATAGCGGTTGGTCAGCACGTAAATGTTGGGATGGGTGTTGAGCAGCCGGTAGGCGCGGCGGAAGCCCGGCCGCCGGCGCATCTTGCGTACGTAGGGATGATCGGCGAAGCTGCGGCCGAGGATGAAGAAGAAGGTGTCGCCGGCGAAGGCGCCGAGAAAGGCGGCGGCGAAAGCCTGCCAGAGCACGAAGACCTGCTGGTGCGCGAAGAAACCGCCGAGGATTGCGGCGCTTTCGCCCTCGGCGACGCAGCCCAGGAAGACCGCGACAAGTCCATACTGCTCGATGAGACGGTGGATGGTCTCGGTCATCAGCTTGGCGACCGTGCCGAGAGCTTCTCGTCGATCCGTCTGATCTGCTCGGCCATGCGCAGGATCTCGTCGCGCATGGCGATGATCTCGCTGTGGCGCAGCTCATCGAGCTTCTCATGCAGTGCCATGATCTCGATCTCCGCCTTCAGGTTGACCTCGTAGTCGTGTGCGGCGTCGATGCGGTCGCGCTCGGTCTGGCGGTTCTGCGACATCATGATCACCGGCGCCTGCAACGCGGCAACCATGGAGAGCACGAGGTTCAGGAAGATGAAAGGATAGGGGTCGAAGGCGTTGCGCGTGAGTAGCCAGACATTGCCGAAGGTCCAAAGAAGCAGGAAGGCGATGAAGCCAAGGATGAAGGACCATGAGCCGCCGATCCGGGCGATGGTATCGGCGATGCGATCGCCATAGGTGGAGTGGAAAGCAACGGCCTTGTTGGTGTCCCTGGTGATGGTGGTGCGGTCGAGCGCGCTCTGCAACACTCTGCTCTCGAGGGCCGTGAGGCCGTCGGGCTTTCGCTTCAGCCAGCGGTTTGCCAGATCGTCGATCGTCTTGTTCATGGTCCCTCCATCCCTCAGTCTGTCATCTGTTGCCGCACAATTCCGGATGGAAACTGCAACACACTTTTAGTGGAATGCTCTTGTTCTCACGCAATTCCTACGGAAAACCGTGCGTAATTTTTCCTGGAATTGCTCATAGAGGTAGAGGCTACCGAGCCCGACGGGAAGTGATAGATTGATTGGAACAGACGAGGGCGGAGATGGCCGATTTCCAGAAAATTCGTGCCCGGGCGGCAAAGCGCAAGGGCGGTGAAGAAGCGCTGGCGTCGTTGCTTGGACCGATGCCCGACAACGCGGCCGTGGCGAAAGTTCCCGATGACCGCATCCTCTCCACCATGGCCGAACGCATCTTTGCCGCCGGCTTCGTCTGGCGCGTGATCGAGCAGAAATGGCCAGGTTTCGAGGAGGCGTTCCTTGGCTTCGAGCCGAAGCGGCTCCTGTTCCAGCCGGACGATTTCTGGCACGAGCTGGCGTCCGACAAGCGCATCGTGCGAAACCCGCAAAAGATCAAATCGGTTCGCGACAATGCGGCCTTCGTCGACCGCGTCTCCAAGGAGCATGGCGGCTTCGGCAAGTTCCTCGCCGAATGGCCGGCCGACGATCAGGTCGGGCTGACCGCCTATCTCGGCAAGCATGGCAGTCGTCTGGGCGGCAACACCGGCCAGTACTTCCTGCGCTGGCTGGAGTGGGACACCTTCATCGTTTCCGCCGACATGGCTGCGGCGTTGCGCGATGCCGGCCTCGACATCGCCGAAAGCCCGACCTCGAAGCGGGATCTCGACAAGATCCAGGCGCAGCTCAACCAGTGGTCGGCCGAAACGGGGCTGCCGCGGCGGCACATCTCGCGCATCCTGGCGATGTCGATCGGCGAGAACCATTCGCCGGAGACACTGCGCGAATATATGGGCGAGCCGACCTGACCGCCTGCGACCGTAGTCCGGAAATCGTCGGCGCTTGCCGATCACGTACGAGGTGGCACAAGCAAACGTCATTGCCCGGCGAATTCCACCACGCTAAATCCACGTTATGACCCAAGCCGCCCCAGACATCCTGCGCATTGCCGTCGCCCAGCTCAACCCTACCGTCGGCGACGTCGCCGGCAACCTCGCCAAGGCGCGCGAGGCGAGGGCGGATGCGGCACGTCAGGGCGCCGACCTCGTGCTCTACACCGAGCTCTTCCTCGCCGGTTATCCGCCGGAAGACCTGGTGCTGAAGCCGGCCTTCCTGAAGGCTTGCGAAAAGGCGGCGCAAGATTTCGCCAAGGACACCGCCGATGGCGGTCCCGGCGTCATCATCGGCACGCCGCTGAAGCGCAAGAGCGGCACGCATAATTCGATCGTCTTCGCCGACGGCGGCAAGATCATCGCCGAGCGCTACAAGCTCGACCTGCCGAATTATGGCGAGTTCGACGAGAAGCGCGTCTTCCAGGCCGGGCCGGAGCTGCAGGGGCCGGTGAATTTCCGCGGCGTGCGGCTGGGCATTCCGATCTGCGAGGACATCTGGGGCGACATCGCCGTCTGCGAGACGCTGGCCGAAAGCGGCGCGGAAATCCTGCTGGTGCCGAACGGATCGCCCTACTATCGCGCCAAGATCGACGTCCGCCACCAGGTCGTCATCCGCCAAGTCATCGAAACCGGCTTGCCGATGATCTACGCCAACCAGCTCGGTGGCCAGGACGAGCTTATCTTCGACGGCGCGTCCTTTGCCATCGGCGCGGACAAGACGCTTGCCTTCCAGATGAGCCAGTTCGAGGAAGCAGTCGCCGTCACCACCTGGAAGAGAAGCCGCGTCGCCACAGGCGCGAAAAATGCAAATAATTCCGACCATTGGGTCTGCTCCGAAGGCCCGATGTCGAAGATCCCCGAGCGGGAGGAGGCGGATTATCGCGCCTGCATGCTCGGGTTGCGCGACTACGTCAACAAGAACGGCTTCAAGAACGTGGTGCTCGGCCTCTCCGGCGGCATCGACTCCGCGATTTGCGCCGCACTCGCGGTCGACGCGCTCGGCGAGGAGCGGCTGCGCACCGTCATGATGCCCTATCGCTACACGTCCAAGGACTCGCTGAAGGACGCCGAGGACTGCGCCAGGGCGCTCGGCTGCCGCTACGACATCGTGCCGATCTCCGAGCCGGTCGAAGGCTTCAAGCATGCGCTGACCCAGCTTTTCGAGGGCACTCAGGAGGGCATCACCGAGGAAAACCTGCAAAGCCGCGCGCGCGGCACGATCCTGATGGCGATCTCGAACAAGTTCGGTTCGATGGTGGTAACCACCGGCAACAAGAGCGAGATGTCGGTCGGCTATGCCACGCTTTACGGCGACATGAACGGCGGCTTCAACCCGATCAAGGACCTCTACAAGATGCAGGTCTACGCGCTCTCGCGCTGGCGCAACGCGCATGTGCCACCGGGCGCGCTCGGCCCATCGGGCGAGGTGATCCCGAAGAACATCATCGACAAGGCGCCGTCGGCGGAACTGCGCGAGAACCAGACCGATCAGGACTCGCTGCCGCCCTATCCGGTGCTGGACGACATTCTCGAATGCCTGGTCGAGAACGAGATGGGCGTCGACGATATCGTCGCGCGCGGCCATGACCGGGCGACGGTGACGCGCGTCGAGCACCTGCTATACATCGCCGAATACAAGCGCCGGCAGGCGGCGCCGGGCGTGAAGATCACCAGGAAGAATTTCGGCCGCGACCGCCGCTACCCGATCACCAACCGGTTCCGCGACCGCGGCTAACCTAATTTCACGACAGACCAGCAACCATGCCTGACGTTGAAATCAGCTTCGACCTGTCACGGATCGATTTCCGGGCGACCTCGGACCAGTTGATGGCGAGCTATTGGGGCAGCGCGCGCAACGACGAGATGCATCGTCGAGCCTTCGCTCACTCGCTTTGCGTCGGCGCCTATGTCGACGGCAAGCAAGTCGGCTTCGCCCGAGCGATCACCGATTACACAGTCTTCGCCTATCTTGCCGACATCATCATCTGGCCGGAGCATCGCGGGCGTGGCATAGGCAAGCGACTCGTGCAGGCCCTCCTCGACCATCCCGAGGTGAAGACCGTGTCCCATTGGAGCCTCACGACCAGCGACGCCCACGGCCTCTACCAGAAATTCGGGTTCGAGACCGACGGGCGCTACATGCGACTGGAGCGCAACCCCCTAGCCTGATGGATCGGATCGGGCACAACCGGCCGTTGTTGCAAATTCATCGCAGTGCTTGGGCCAAATGTCGTTTTGGCGACAGCCTGCCTTGGCGAGGTGGTGAGCCGCCTCTATAAGAGCCTCTCCGCGATTCCCTTTCGGGAGGACCGTATGGCAGGATTTTACATCGTTATGCGAGGCCGCGAAGCCTAGGTCTGCACTGGCTGCCCGAAATCCCTTCGGAAAGCCAGATGCGGAACAGGCATTTGCCGCTGCCGGTCGCCGCCTCCGGGCGGGCGCCAGCCCATACTGAACCTTCCGCTTTAGAGGGCGCCGTCGGCGCCGACGCGAGTTTTCCAATTTGACTTTACCGGGACCGGGCCTGTCTGCGCCCGGATGACATCATGGCTCGTTTCAAGATCGACCTGCGCGCAAGCGCCTTTCGCAGCGTGCTCGGCTTCACGTTCGACCACTGGCGCCGCCAGCCGTGGCGGCTGTCGCTCATCATGGGCGCATTCCTCCTGGCGACACTCGCCGACGTGCTGACGCCGCTCTACTCCGGGCGGCTGGTCGACGCGGTCGCCAGCAGTGCCGGCGCCGACGAGGTGGCTTGGCACGCCGCGATGTCGGCGTTCTCCATCCTGGTAGCGCTGGCGTTGGCCGGTGTCGTGCTGCGCAACGCCGCCTTCATGTGGATCGTCGAATTGACGTTGAAGATGATGTCGGACATCGCCGCCGACGCCTTCCACCGCGTCCAGCGCTTCTCGACGGACTGGCACGCCAACAGCTTCGCCGGATCGACGGTGCGCAAGATCACGCGCGGCATGTGGGCGCTCGACCTGCTCAACGACACGATCCTGATCGCGCTGCTGCCTTCGGTCGTCATGCTCGTCGGATCGACGCTGCTGCTCGGCTGGTTCTGGCCAATGATGGGATTGGTGGTCGCCGTCGGCTCGGTGCTGTTCATCGCCGTCACCGCACTGCTGTCGCTCGGCTATGTCGCGCCGGCGGCACGCCTTGCCAACAGCTGGGACACGCGCCTCGGCGGCGCGCTGGCCGACGCGGTGAGCTGCAACGCGGTGGTCAAGGGCTTTGGCGCCGAGACCCGCGAGGAGGCGCGCCTTGCCAGGGTCGTGGCCAAATGGCGCCTGCGCACGGGCCGCACCTGGATGCGCGGCACGGTCAACGGCACCACGCAAGGCGCGATGCTGCTCCTGATGCGGGCCGCGGTGATCGGGCTGGCGCTGGTGCTTTGGACGTGGGGCGAGGCAACCGCCGGCGACATCGCCTTCGTGTTGACCTCGTTCTTCGTCCTGCAGGGCTACCTGCGCGACATCGGCACGCATATCCGCAACCTGCAGCGCTCGATCAACGACATGGAGGAACTGGTCGATTTCCAGTCGGAGCCGCTCGGCATCGAGGACCGGCCAGGCGCTCGGCCGATCCGGATCACCGAAGGCCGCATCACGTTCGACAAGGTGACGTTCCACTATGGCAATCACCGGTTGCCGCTCTACCGCGACTTCTCGGTCGACGTAGCGGCGGGCGAACGCATCGGACTGGTCGGGCATTCTGGGTCCGGCAAGACGACCTTCGTCAAGCTGATCCAGCGCCTCTATGACGTGAATGCGGGCAGGATCCTGATCGACGGCCAGGACATCTCGAAGGTCGCGCAGGCATCGCTGCGCGGCCAGATCGCCATCGTGCAGCAGGAGCCGATCCTGTTCCACCGGTCGCTGGCCGAGAACATCGCCTATGCCAGGCCGGGCGCCACGCAGGCAGAGATCGAACATGCGGCGAAACTCGCCAGCGCGCATGACTTCATCGCCAACCTGCCCAAGGGCTACGGCACCCTGGTCGGGGAGCGCGGCGTGAAGCTGTCGGGCGGCGAGCGCCAGCGCGTGGCGATCGCGCGCGCCTTCCTGGCCGATGCGCGCATCCTGATCCTCGACGAGGCGACATCGAGCCTCGATTCGGAATCGGAGGTGCTCATCCAGAAGGCGATGGAGCGACTGATGGTCGGGCGCACGACATTGGTCATCGCACACCGGCTGTCGACCGTGCGGGCGCTCGACCGGCTGCTGGTCTTCGACCGCGGCCGCATCGTCGAGGAAGGCTCGCATGACGAGCTGATCAGGCTGAACGGCGGCATCTACCGGCGGCTGTTCGAGCGACAGGCGCTCGAGCTGACAAAGGGGCTCGTCGCGTGAAACAACGGCATCCGGCTTCGGCCGGGTGCCTTCCCGGCTAAGGCGCGTCGCGATCTTTCGGATTCGCTCTCTGCGCCTTAGTCTCTTGATTTTACGGCATCTTTGTCCCGAAACCGGTTCCCACTTTCGGGAGACTGCATTAGCGGGCGGACCCGTCAGCCGTAATGCAGCCTAGGCTTGGGCTCGGTGCCGGTGAACTTGACACCGACGCGGTCGTTGCGGCGCCAGCGGACTTCCGCCCGATAGGCTACCCCATCGACCGGAACATAGAGCAGGAAATGATCGGGGACGCGCGATTCCGGTGCGACTTTCAGCTCGGCACCGCCGGGATTCTGATTGCGCAGCGTACAACTGACCTCGGAATTCTGTATGCCCGTAATGATCGTCCCGCCCTTGAGCACGCGCTGGCGATGCTCGCGCCGGTGTTCGCCGGAGGTCTCTTCGGGTGGTTGCGCGGGGTTCATCATTGATCGACGCCATTAGCCGAATCGCACTTGCAGCGGCAACAAAGCACCGATGCCCGTGCACCGCAATGCGCAGCATGCTCGTCGCACTGCATATGTGGTTATGTGATCGATGATTTAGGCGAATCTATGCGGATCGGCGCAGAAATAGGCGATGATCTGGCAAAGGTCGGGCTCGTTGACCATGCTGACGGCCTCGGCGGAGCCGACCCATTTACGGGTGCGGGCGCGCTTTTCCTTCCAGCGGTCGGCGACGCGGTCGACCTTGAGCGGGAAGACCAGGACCTCGCAAGGCACTTCCTCACCGGAGGCCAGAACCTTGCCGTAGAAGTAGCGCCCGGCTTCGAGATGCGAGACGGCGCCGCGCAATCCCGCCTCTTCGCTCGCTTCGCGGGCGGCAGCCTCGCAAAGCGGCTCCCTTGCCTCCGGCCAACCTTTGGGCAGGACCCAGCGTCCGGTGTCGCGGCTGGTGATCAGCATGATCTCGACGCCGCTTTCACCTTTGCGCCAGGGCAGGGCGGCAACCTGCAGGCGGCACGGCGCCGTGCCGAAGAGTCGCCGGACTCTTTCGGCCATCTGGTTGTGCGTCGTCGGCCTCGTCAACATTGGAGAAGCTGCCCCCAGCCTCCGGAATCGTTTGCCATCTTACGAATCTTACGGCGAATTATGAGCTTTAAAAGTAAAAAACTTCACTCGTTCGGGAAAATCCCCCCAGAAAAAGTCGATCTCACAAAGTAATTGGGCCCATGAGGCGCAAATCTTAGGCGTGCGCGCGCCTTCGCGGCCGGATTCTTGGAAGATATGGCGGCTACTCAACCGGCGTGATCGTCGGCGATCGGCTTCTGATAGGTGAAACCCATGTCCCAGGGGAAGTAGATCCAGGTGTCCTGGCTGACCTCGGTGACGAATGTGTCGACCAGCGGCCGGCCCTTCGGCTTGGCATACACGGTGGCGAAATGCGCCTTCGGCATCATCGCGCGCACGATGCCCGCCGTCTTGCCGGTGTCCGTGAGGTCGTCGATGATCAGCACACCGGCGCCATCGTCGGCAAGAAGCGAGGGCGAAATCTCCTTCAGCACCTGCAACTGACCCTGGCTGGTGTAGTCGTGATAGGAGGCGACGCAAACCGTCTCGATGACGCGGATACCGAGCTCGCGGGCGATGATGGCCGCGGGCACCAGGCCACCGCGCGTGATGCACACGATCGCCTTCCATTGTCCCCTGCTGGCGCCGGAGAGCCGCCAGGAAAGCGCGCGGGCATCGCGGTGGAACTGGTCCCAGGAGACCGGGAAGGCTTTTTCGGGAAGGGACATGGTTCGCGCACTCCTGAAGCGCGCTCCGTGGCGCGCAGATACTATGGAATGCAGGCGGAATTAGCCGGAAAGCGCCAGGCTTGGCAAGGTGGCAGCCAGCGATGGCTGTGGACTTGAAGCGCGTCGCGCTAAATGCGTTCAAGCGACGCGCTTCAGTCTTTGTTTTGATGCATGTCGTTTTCCCAAAGCAGCTGCGCACTTTTGGGCGACATGCATCAAGTTCTTGTTCGATGCGGGTCTTTGTCCCGAAAGCCGGTTCCCACTTTCGCGAGACGTGCTTATCTCGACAGGAAGGCGGCTACGTTTGCCGTGCGCAGCACGGTGCGGGTGACGCCGCCGAACAGGAACTGGCGCAGCCAAGAGTGGCTGTAGGCGCCGAGCACCAGCAGATCGGCGCCGGATTCGGCGATCCTTTCCTGAATGATGTCGTCGACGGAGGCTCCGTTCGATTTCTGCACCGAAACGCTGACATTGGCGCCGTGGCGGGACAGCGCGGCCGCGATCTCGGCGCCGGCCGCCTCGGGAGCTTCGTCGAGCGTTTCCGGCGGATCGATGACGAGAATGTCGGTCTTGTCGGCTTCGCTGATGAATGGCAGGGCATCGAAGGCGGCGCGCGCCGCCTCCTTGCTGCCGTTCCAGGCAAGCAGCACGCGCCTGAAGGTGGTGACCAGCGGCCCGGCATGCGGAACGACCAGCACCGGCCGGCCGGCGTCATAGACCAGCGTGTCGACATCGGCGCCCGGGTCGCCACCGGACTCGCGCTGCGCGGCGACGATCAGATCCGCCGCCCGCACGCTCGATATGCCGGTCAGCGCGCTGTCGCCGGAGAAGCTCTCCAGGCTGCGCCATTCGAAGGACAAGCCGGAATCCTCGACGCGTCTGAGGAAGACCGCCTGCAGCTTGTCGGCGCGCTCCTTGTTCATCTCGGACGAGACCTGCAGGAATTCCGTGTCGGGGAAACCGGTGGCCGACGTATAGGGGACTGGCAGCGCTTCCGCATGGATGCCGACGAGGTGGCTCTCGAACCGCTCGGCGAGGGGGATGGCGCAGTCGAGCACGCGCTCGGCGTCCTGTTCGTTCTGCAGAATGGCGACGATCGTCTTGAAGCGCATGACGTCCCCCTCAATGGCGGCACGAGAATGCCGTTTCAGAAACGCCAGTGTAGCCTTTCTGGTTCCGGAGATCAGCTTGCGGCCGACAAGCCCGCCACCATGGCCTCGACGTCCTTGCGCGCGGCCTCGAGGGCCTCTTCGTTGCGGGCGCGTACCACAAGCTCGGTCCAGAACTTGCCGTCGCCATATTTCGGGTAGGAGCCGATGATGGTGTCGGGATGCGCTTTCTGGATGTCGGCCAGCGGTCCGCCGATCAGGCCTTCGCCGAACGGGCAATCCACCGTGGCCGACAGCATCTTGGTGCCGGTCTTCAGCGTCGGCACGACATTGTCGAGCATCGCCTGGAAGATCGACGGCACGCCGGCCATCACGTGAACATTGCCGATGCGGAAGCCGGGCGCGATCGATACCGGATTGTCGATGTGGTCGGCGCCGCGCGGCATGCGCGCCATGCGTTTGCGCGCCTCGGTGAATTCGATGCCGCGCTGGGCATAGCTTGCTTCGAGCATGGCATAGGCCTTGGCATCGTATTCGCAAGGCACGCCGAAGGCCCTGGCTATCGAATCGGCGGTGATGTCATCGTGTGTTGGGCCGATGCCGCCGGTGGTGAAGAGATAGGTATAGCGGGCGCGCAGCGCGTTCACCGCGGCGACGATCTCGTCCTCCTCGTCGGGAACGACACGCACTTCCTTCAGATCGATGCCGATCGCCGTCATGATGTCGGCAAGATGGCCGATGTTCTTATCCTTGGTCCTGCCGGAGAGGATCTCGTCGCCGATGACGAGCATGGCGGCGGTGACGATTTCAGGCATGGCTCACTCCGGTAACGGGTCGCCTGAGATAACGCGGCCGGCAGCCGGCCGCAATGCGCAAGCAGGGTAGGCTCTTGTGGCAGAGACAGTTGCGGCTAAGGTGCGCCGGTCCGGCTCGGGTGGAAGATGCTGATATCGGTTTTGTCGTGGCTGATCGGCGGCCTTTTCGTTGCGGCGGCTGCCGTCGTGCTCAGCTTTGTGCTTGCAACATGGTGGATCGCGGCCAAGGCCGAAAGGCTGGTGCCGGCTTGCGGCAAGTTCGTCGAGATCGACGGCAACCGCATCCACTATGTCGAAGAAGGCGAGGGCAGGCCGATCGTCTTCCTGCACGGCCTCGGCGCGCAGCTTCACCATTTCCGGCACACGCTGTTTGGACGTTTCGGGGCCGGCTACCGGCTGGTCGCGCTCGACCGGCCAGGTTCGGGATATTCGGTGCGGGCGGGTGGAGCGAGCGGCCGTCTGCCTGAACAGGCGGAAGTGGTGCGGCGCTTCATCGAGGAACTTGGGCTGGAAAGGCCCTTGGTCGTCGGCCATTCGCTGGGCGGCGCCATCGCATTTGCGCTTGCGATCGAGCATCCGAAAGCGATTTCCGGCATCGCGCTGCTCGCGCCGTTGACGCACCTGGAGGCAAGGGTGCGCCAGAAATTCGACCTGCTCCACGTTCCCTCGCGTTTGTGGCGGCGGGTCTTGGCCCATACCGTAGCGATACCGGTCAGCGTGAAATATGCGGAGCCCACGATGAAATTCATCTTCGCGCCGCAAGCCGTGCCTGAGGACTACATGATCGCGGGGGGTGGTTGGCTCGGGCTGCGGCCCGCCCATTTCCATGCGACCTCGACCGACTTTGTGGCGGTGGAAGAAGACCTCGGCCGCCTTGAGCGGCGCTATGGCGAGATCGCGATGCCGGCCGGCATTCTGTTCGGCGCGCAGGACCGCGTCATAGGCATCGCGGCCCATGGCGATCCGATGCCGGGCAAGATCGAGGAACTCGACTTCGAACGGGTCGAAGGGCTCGGCCACATGCCGCAATTCGTGGAGCCGGAACGCGTTGTCGCCTTCATCCAGCGCATCGCCGCCCGTGCGTTTGCCGGCGTGACCTGAATTTCGACGGCAATTGCGCCGAGCCGAATGATCCGGCTGCTCACGGCCTCGTCACACAAACGTGTCGCGTATCCCGCTCCACGCCGATTTTCTCTTGGAACTTTTGCATCCAACCCAGGGTTTCATTGGCGTCGCCGTCACACCTCGGCGACCAACCAAATGGAGTATCCAATGCTTACGAAAATTCTCGCAGCCTCCGCGCTCATGCTGGGTATGGCAACCTCGGCCATGGCGCAGTCCTCGGACATGTGGTCGTGGTGGCACCATGATCGTCCGGTCTCGAACGAACGGACGGTGCCGGTCGATCCTTACGCCACCGGCAGTATCTCTTCGAGCAGCGAAGCCACCGGCCTAAACAGCCTCGGCAATCCAGGTCCCATCGGCCCATGCGCCTCGAATACGCCCGGACCCGACGCCAATGCCGGGCAGAACGTCAACGATCAGTACTGCGGCAAATAATAACTGACGCGTCCGCCAGCGGCCGGCATGAAGGCAAGGGCATGGTCGGTCGCGGCGCGGGCGTAAAAACTAGTCGGAGACTTCGGTTTGCGGCCGGTCGCGGCCGTCGGCCAGTTCGTCATGCCACACGCCCTCGGAGTCCTCATACTGGATGCCGTCGGTGTTGCCGGCGACCTGCTGCTCGGCCGAAGCAATTTCGGCGGCGCGCAGCGCGTCCTGGTGCGTGGGAAATGTTTCTGAAAAAGTCGTGCCGACCTTGTAGGCCCAACCGCCGTCATGCTCGACGATCTTGTAAGTCAGTTTCGCCATGGAAATCCTCCGGTAGAGAAACCCTTAATGCTCAATGCAGCTTTTCGTCGGGCAACCTGTCTTCAGGAACCAGCACTTCAGATTCCTCGGCTGCCTCGATCAATGCGCGGCGTGCGTCCGCAGTCGAACGATAGCCCTCCAGCGCCTTGAGGCAAGTGTCTAGAGCATCACGATGCCGCTGGCCGCGATTGAGCGGCCAGACCGTCATCAGGCACTCGGCGGCTTCGCGGGTGCTGCGGATCTGGCGATATTTGCCGACATGGCCGAGTTCGACCACCACCGGCTTTTCAAATGGCTTGTTGTCTGTCATGGCGCGCCAACGCAAAACGGCCAATTTGGTTGCAATCGTGGCAAGACCCCTGCGCCCAAAGGTCTCAGCCCTTGCGTCACCTGTGGAAGCGGTTCAACCGGCCGCCTTCATCCAGTGCCGCATCGTCGTCACCGAGCGCGCCAGCTGCGGCGCCGGACGGATTTCCTCGCCGAACGTCGCCGCCGCGCGCCAGCCCCAGCGCGGATCGGCGAGGAAGGCGCGCGCCAGCGCCACCATGTCGGCGCGGCCATCGGCGACGATCGCCTCGGCCTGCTTCGGATCGTCGATCAGCCCCACCGCGCGTGTCGGAATGCCGGCGCCCTTGCGCACGGCTTCCGCCAGATGCACCTGATAGCCGGGACCGCTGGGCAGCTTCTGCAGAGGCGAATTGCCGCCACTGGAGCAGCAGAGATAAGCGATGCCCTCCGCCTTCAGCGCCTTGGCCACTTCGATCGCGTCTTCGACATCGAAACCGCCCTCGACCCATTCCTTGACCGAGAGGCGTGCGCCGAGCATCAGGTTCGGAACGGCCTTCTTGACCGCCCTGGCGATCTCGACGGCGAAGCGCATGCGGTTTTCCAGCGAGCCGCCCCAGCGGTCGGTGCGCCGGTTGGAAAGCGGCGACAGGAACTGGAAGATCAGATAGCCGTGCGCGGCATGCAATTCGATGAAATCGAAGCCGGCACGCTCGGCCCGCTTGGCCGCCTCGGCGAAACGCTGGATGACTTGCTGGATCTCGTCTTCCTCCAGTGCGTGCGGCACATTCCATCCCGTGTCATAGGCGATGGCCGAAGCCGAAACCGTCTGCCAGGGATCCTCGCCCGGCTGCAGGGGACCGCCACCTTCCCAGGGTTTCCGGTTGGAGGCCTTGCGCCCGGCATGGGCAAGCTGGACGCCGAATTTGGTTCCGGGCGCGGCGACGCGCCTGGCGGCATCGAGCGTGCGCTTGGCCGCCGCCTCGTTGTCCTCGGAGTAAAGGCCAAGGCAGCCGTGCGAGATGCGGCCACGCCGCTCGACGTCGGTCATCTCGACGGTCACCATGCCGGCACCGGACATGGCGAGGTTCATCCAGTGGTGGAGATGCCAGTCGCTGGCGGAGCCGTCCTCGGCCGAATACTGGCACATCGGCGCCACCGCGATGCGGTTGGGGAAGGTGAGGTTGCCAAGGGTGATCGGCTGGAAGAGAGATGGCGTCATGAAACGGGCTCCTGGGAGAGATATCGCTATCTAAGGAGCCGCGGCGCCTCGCGCCAGACACGAGCCGGTGAAAGTGTTGCTGGACCAGCCGGTTTCCAGGATTGCGCAGGCGCCCGTTCGCCGATAGAGCGGTTCCCCGCTCCCCGTTTCGCGGAAACAGGGAACCGCTCTATCTCTTTGTTTTGACTTGACGCAATTCCGGACGGAAAACCGTTTCACACTTTTCCTGGAATTGCTCTGACGCTTGCCGGCAGCATGGAGTTCACCATGGAAGATCGCGTCCGCATCCGCTCTGAGGAAGTCCTGTCCGACGACTGGGCGGTGCTGAAGAAGACGGTGCTCGACTATCGCCGCCGCGACGGACGCTGGGAGACGCAGACCCGACAGACCTACGACCGTGGCGACGGCGCGGTCATCCTGCCCTTCGATCCGGAGCGCTCCACGGTGCTCCTGGTGCGGCAGTTCCGCTATCCGGCCTATGCCACCGGCCATCGCGAGCCGCTGATCGAGGCCTGCGCCGGCCTGCTCGACGAGAACGATCCGGAAACCTGCATCCGCAAGGAAGCGGAAGAGGAACTCGGCTACCGGCTGAAGGACGTCGAGCGGCTGTTCGCACCCTTCATGAGCCCCGGCAGCGTGACGGAACGGCTCTGGTTCTTCACCGCGCGCTATTCGCCGGCCGATCGCATCTCCGACGGCGGCGGAGCGCCGGACGAGGGTGAGGACATCGAGGTTCTGGAGATACCGCTCGACGAGGCGCTGGCCGGCATTGCCGCTGGCCGTATCGTCGACGCCAAGACCATCATCCTGATCCAGCATCTGAAATTGAACCCGATCACGCCCTGACGGGCGTCACCGCGTTACGGCTCATCGGCTCGCGACAGGGCATTGGCCGGATGGACCGCCTGCCGCCGGATATCGATAGATGCGCAGCGGGCCGGCAACGGGACACTCCGCCAGCCAGTCTGGAGGCTTTCCTGTGGCCAACCGGCTGGCCAACGGAAACTGGGCTTCGACCGGCTTGAGGGTCTCTTCCTCCACGCGGCAGACCGCAACATGGGTGGCCTTGGTTTCATCAAGCAGCCGCGCCGGATCGGGCGTAGCCGGATCGAAAAATCGCAGGACGCGCTCGATGCCCTTGGCCGACGTGTGAAAAGGGACGGCCACGACCTCGAGCCCGACGGGAGATCCCAAGGCGGCGGCCCCGATATTGGGCGGCGCGAACAGCCGCGCGCCGTCCGGCCAGACGAAACCGGCGCCGGCTTTCTCGCAGGCCCTGGCGATATCGATGCCGAGAGGCCGCATTTCCGCCGGGGGCCAAACCATTTGGACTAGAAAGAGGGCGGCGATGATCGCCACGCCCGGAGCGGCTAAAAGCGAAACGCCCGGCAACCCGTCGTCGGACCTGGCGCCGAAATAGCGCCGCAGCGACAGCCGGGCAGGAAAGGCTTGGTGGACAAGCAGGGCGACCCCTGGGCCGACGAAGAGCGGGAAAAAGCGGAGATATCGCAGATAGAGCAGTCCCAGCAGGAGGCCGACCGTCGAGAAGGCTGCAAGAACGATCCAGGCTCGCCTTGTCGTCTTGCCGGAAATGGCCAGAACGCACGTCGCCGCAGTGCCCAGGATGGCGAGGAAAAACCTGGCGAAACGATCGGAGCTCAGAAAGTCCGGGCTGAGGAAAGCGCTGTGCTCCTGTTTGATGCGTGAAAGCCAATTGTCGCGTGCGTAGTCGCTCACCCCGACGAGCGGACCGCCGGCGCACTGGGGGAAAAGGAAGACAAGCAGCGCGGCGGTCGCACCGGCGCCTGCGAGGAGGCACAACGCCCGTATCCGCCGGCTTCCAGCTCTCTCCGCCGCGGAGACGCCCGCAAGTACGACGCCGGTGACAGCAAGCGCGGTGAGGTGCAAAAGCGAATAACGGTCGCAGGCGGCGCTCGTGTAGGCGTGGGGGCCCACCACCACAAAGAACGCGGCCGTGCCAGTTGCCGCCAGCACGAGACCGTATGCCCGAAGGTCTTTGCCAGCGTCTTTCTTCCCGGCGATGAACGCCAATGCGTAGAAGCCGGCCGGCAGAGCAAGGAACGGCGCCATTTCGGCGCTGATGGCCGTAGACAGAGCCATCAAGGCGCCGTTCAGCCCGGCGGCAAGGCGTCCGCCTCGGATCGTCAGCAGTGCTGCCCCCAGGAGGATGAGCATCTGCAGATTGTGGTAGTCGATACGCCAGGGTTGAAATTCCGCAAATGACGGCAATCCGGCGAAGGCGGCGACGGCCAATACCGCGCCGGGGTGTTCGAATTCGAACTCCCTGATCACCAGGAAAAGCAGGGTTATCGCGACCAGGAGCAGTAGCGGCGGCACGATGAACGCGGCGGTGGAGATTGCAGCCTGCATCCCGACGAAAGGCGCAAGCGCGACAGCCAACAGCGCATAGGGCGCGTCGACGATCCACGGCCAGTGCGAGACCATGGGTTCGGGCTGAGCGATACCGGTCAGCGTCCTGTCGAACGGATTGCCCGTTTGCAGAAGATGCCTGATTTCATGCAGTTTCAGCAGGTCGTCGACGTCGCCGTTGGGCATCTTGCCTTGCAACAGCAGCAGGCTCAGAACGGCGCTGAGCGCCAGCCAGACGATTGCGACCGACGGATGGGTACGGCGGTAGATCGCCCCGATTGTCGACATCCCAAGCCCTTCCCATGCGCGCCAGCGATAGATGCATGGAAAAGCTTTCGATCAGGTAACCTGCCACCGGAGCTCGAAGTAGCGAAGGGTTGGTGCGGACGACGGGAATCGAACCCGTACGATCAGAGATCGAGGGATTTTAAGTCCCTTGCGTCTACCAATTCCGCCACGTCCGCAGGCGAGCCCTTTTCAGATGCCAACCCGAAGCCGTCAAGCCATGTTTACGGGCGTGAGGCTCTTCCGCCAAGCACGACGGCGCAAAACGGCACTGTGGCGGCAATATATTAGTGGTGTTTAAAATGCGAGATTGCCCGCACCGATATCGTTAGCGTTTCCTTGCCAACATTCCAGCCTGCATTGACGGCAGATGCGTGTGACAATGCGCGGGGCAGGGTGGATCAAGGGATTGCGGGAAGCCGAGGCGCGGGAGCTGCGGCGCCAGATCACCCAGCTCGAGCTCGATTTGATCGAGGCCGCCAACTCCGGGGGCAAGGGGAAGCTTCACGACATTGCGCACAGCTTGCGATGGCAAAAGGCGCGCCTGGAGCGGCTGGAGGAGTGCCTGGCCGCCATGCCGGCCGGCAAGACCATCCGGCCTGATCCTGGATAGTGGCGTGATCGCGCAATTACGCCTTCCGAGGCGTTCGCTACGGTCGCCGTCGTGGTGGATTTGATCCGCTGCGGCCGGCGTCCTTCAGGACCCTACCCATTCCCCCCGCCCCCTGCGGGCGCCGGCCACCTGCGTTCCGTTGCTGCTCCGCAATTCAGAACTTGTAGCTGAAATTCACGCCTAGCGTGTGCAGCTTCACGTCCTGGTCGCGATCGGAGAAGTCATCCGGGACGTCGAAATGCTCCTTGCCGAAATCGTAATAGCGGTACTGCGCGCCGACGACGATATTGTTGCTCAGCGCATAGTCGACCCCGGCGCCGATCGTCCAGCCGGTGCCGGTGCGCGTCTTGGCGAAGCCGGTAGCGGCATCTTGCGAGGTTTCGATACCGGCGAAGGCGACGCCGCCGACGCCGTAGACCAGCCAGCGATCGGCCGCCAGGCCAGCCTCGGCATTGACCGAACCGAGCCATTTTACGTCCGTGCCGACAGAATTTCCGGGACCAAGGAGGGCCGAGCCGTCGATCGAGGCATAGTTGAGCTCGGCCCGCGCGCCGATTACCGCCTGGTTGAACTGCCAGAGGCCAGCGACGTGTCCGCCGACAAAGCCGCCATCGAGATCGGGCGAAGCGGCGAACGGCTCGCCTTCAGTACCGGAGATGTCGGAGGAGCCCCAGCCATAGCCGGCCTGCAGGCCCGCATAGTAGCCCGTCCAGTCGAAGCCTGGCGCGGTCATCGGCAGGTCGGCGCCTGCGTCCGCGGCCAAGGCCGGTCCGGACAGCAGCGCAAGAAAGCCGGCACTGGCGAGCGTCAAACGACGCATCGAGCTCCCCGAAATGGCGGTTTCGAAAGACTCCTTTGCCGCAGACTAACCTCATTCGTCGCCGAACGGAATTGCATGGCTGCAACAGTGGTTTACGTCGGTGGATTGCGGACGCGGTCTTCCAGGTCGCGCTGCTTCTCCTCGGGCGAGGCCAGTCGGCCGAAGGCGTATTCGGCGAGCAGCGAGCCGGCGATGAAGAGAGCGATCGGCGCCGCCCAGGCCCAGAACGAATGCAAGGCGAAGAAAGCCAGGCCGGCCAAGGCTGCCGACATGACGAAGATCGCGAACCTGATCGTCTGCGCCATCTGTCGCCAATCCGGATGGTCAGGGAGCGGGTTCTCGCTCGCTCACGTGGCGGCTATTTGGCGTCGATGAAATCGAGCGCCGCCTGGCTATATTCGTCCGGCGCCTGCAGCATGGCGAAATGGCTGGCGTTGGGCAGGATGATCAGCTTCGCGCCCGGAATAGTGGAAGCCATGTATTCCGTATGCTCGCGCTTGATCGCCTCGTCATGGTCGCCGGCGACGATCGCGGTCGGCGTGGTGATCTTGCCAAGCTGTTCCTTGGTCCAGGCCGGCTGCGATTCCCACATATGGCTGATCTGCGCGACGAAGGCGTCATACTGGTCGGGCGTCTTCGACAGTATCTTGTAGTCGCGACCCGAACGCTCGACGTAAGCGGCAAAGGTCTTGTTGGTCATGACGCCGGGGTCGACGCCGTCCGTGGTGACGTTGGCGGCCTGCGCGAAGAGTCGGGTCAGCCGCTCGGGATGATGAAGCGCGATGTCGATGCCGATGATGCCGCCGTCGCTCCAGCCGACCAGGGCGGTCTTGTCGATCTTGAGAAAATCCAGCAGCGCCAGATAATCCGAGGCCATGAGGTCATAGCCATAGGGCTCGTCGGTGCGGGTCGAACGGCCGTGGCCGCGGCTGTCGGCGACGATCACCTTGTGGGTCTTGGAGAGGGTCGCGACCTGGCTCGCCCAGATATCGGCATGGCCGAGGCCGCCATGGATGAGCAGCACCGGGTCGCCCTTGCCGAGAACGGCGTAGTACATCTGGATGCCGTTGACAGGCGCGTAGCCGCTCTCGTCGGGTTTGGGCATCGCCGCCGGCTCCGGCAAGGTCTGCCAGCGTTCCTCCGCGGTGGCGAGGGCGGTCGATGCGATGAACAGGATGATGGTGGCGAACGCTTTCCACAAACGGGTCATCTTTCCCCTCCGACGGTTCGTTTCGGCGGCCAGCATCGCCTTTTGCCTGGAATAGTCAACAAGCGTGGCTTTGCGCCCGAAGCCGGACGGAAGGGCTCTGGCTCAGCGCGACGACATTTGCGAGACTGGCTGCAACAGAGGACTCGCAAATGACCGACACCAAATCCGCACGCTCCGCAAAACCCAAGCCCTGGACCGAGGCGGCGACGCATCTGGTCGACGTCGCGATGGGGCGCAAGCCCGCCGATCTGGTCATCCGCAACGGGCGCTGGGTGAACGTCCATTCGGGCGAGATCATTCCCGGCACCGATATTGCGATTGCCGCCGGCCGCTTCGCTTATTGCGGGCCGAATGCCAGCCACGCCATCGGGCAGGGGACCAGGGTGGTCGATGCCGGCGGACGCTATCTGGTGCCCGGCCTCTGCGACGCGCACATGCATGTCGAGAGCGGTATGGTGACGGTGACGGAGTTCTGCCGCGCCGTGATCCCGCACGGCACGACCTCGATGTTCGTCGATCCGCACGAGATCGCCAATGTGCTGGGCCTGCCGGGCGTTCGCCTGATGCATGACGAGGCCGTCGCGATGCCGATCAACGTGCATGTGCAGATGCCGTCCTGCGTGCCTTCGGCACCGGGACTGGAGCATGCAGGCGCGGAGCTTACGGTCGCCGACGTCGCGGAGGCGATGACCTGGGAAAACATCATCGGGCTTGGCGAGGTGATGAATTTTCCGGGCGTCGCCGCCAACGATCCGGTGATGTCGGGCGAGATCGCCGAGACGGTCAAGGCCGGCAAGACGGTCGGCGGCCATTATGCCTCGCGCGATCTCGGCCTGCCTTTCCATGGTTATGTCGCCGGCGGCGCCGAGGACGATCATGAAGGCACGCGGGCCGAGGACGCGATCGCGCGCGTGCGCCAGGGCATGAAGGCGATGCTGAGGTTGGGTTCCGCCTGGTACGACGTCGCAGCGCAAATCAAGGCGATCACCGAAGGCGGCATCGACCCGCGGAATTTCATCCTGTGCACCGACGACAGCCATTCGGGCACGCTGGTCCATGAAGGCCATATGGACCGGGTCGTGCGGCACGCCATCGGCCAGGGGCTGAAGCCGGTGACGGCGATCCAGATGGCGACGCTCAACACCGCCCAGCATTTCAGGCTGGAGCGCGAGATCGGCTCGATCGCTCCGGGGCGGCTGGCCGACCTTTTGATCGTCTCCGATCTCGCCCAGATGACCATCGATGAGGTCTATGGCCGCGGCGTCAGGCTGGCGAAGGCCGGCAAGCTCGAGATCGACATTCCCGCCTACGACTATCCGCGGACGGCGAAGAACACGGTCAAGCTCAGCAAGAAGCTCGCGGCAACGGATTTCGATATCGCGGCGCCTCAAGGCGCCAACGAGGTGCGGGCGCGGGTGATCGGGGTGATCGAGAACCAGGCACCGACGCGGGCGCTGGAGGCGGACCTGCCGGTGGAGGACGGTCTGGTTGCCATGGATCGCCGCAACGACATCTGCCAGATCGCCCTGGTGGAGCGCCACAGGGGCACGGGCGGCGTCACCAACGCCTTCGTCTCCGGATTCGGCTACATGGAAGATTGCGCGATGGCCTCGAGCGTGGCGCATGACGCGCACCACATCATCGTCGTCGGCACCAACAAGGAGGACATGGCCTTAGCCGTCAACCGGCTGAGCGAGGTCGGCGGCGGCGTCGTGCTTTATTCCAAGGGCCAGGAATTGGCGCTAGTCGAGATGCCGATCGCCGGACTGATGTCGGACGAGCGCGCCGAGACCGTCGCCGCCAAGGCCGAGCAGCTGACCGAAGCGATGCGCAAGGTCGGCTGCTCGCTCAACAACGCCTACATGCAGCACTCGCTGCTGGCGCTGGTGGTCATTCCGGAGCTCAGAATCTCCGACGTCGGTCTGGTCGACGTGACGACGTTCCAGAAGGTCGACCTGTTCGTGTAGGATAGGGCGAAATTGGGGAGGCCGGCCCGACCCGATTCCTGCGACAAGGTGCTTAGCCGCCGGTGGCGATGGTCAGAACCTTGAACGGCGTGGTGATAACCACCTCGGCGACTGAACCGACCGCTTTGCCGAGCCCTTGGCCGATATTGTTGAGCTGCGTTGGATCGGGCTCGTCGGAGGCAAGGCCGGCAGGCGTGCGCAGGCGGTTGCCGAGCAACTGCACCAGGATCGGGTTGTCCGCGAATTTGGCATGGTTCAGCTGGTCGCCGCCCTTGGTCTTGGTCAGATCAACGACCGTCACCCCGTAATTGGCGAGATCGGCCGCGTTGCCGTAGTCGCCGACGCGCGGCTTGTCGCCGGAAATGAAGCTGGACAGCTTGAGCGCCCGGTCGTCGCCCGAGAGCAGGATGGCGAACGGCTTGTCGGGCTTGCCGTAACGGATCATCTGCTTCTTGAACACATCGACATCGATGTCGGGCGAGGCGAGGATGACGTAGCCGAGCTTGCCGTTGAGATCGCGGTCGCCGGTGATGGCCAGCTGCCGCAAAGCTTCCATCGTCAGCCAGGTCCCCATCGAATGGGCGATAATATCGATGCTTTTGGCGCGCGACTTGGCAAGCATCCTCAGCGTCGCCTCGAGATCGTCGCGTGCGGCGGTGGAGCTGTCCTTGTCATAGATATAGCCGGTCGTCTTGGCGCTCGAAGCCCATGAGAACAGCACCGGCGTGCCGGGATAGTTCGTGTCGTGCGCGATCTGCGTCAGGCGATAGACACCGTCGTCGAAGCCGTTGTTGAAGCCGTGCACGAACACCAGGGCGCGGTCGCCGCGCATCGAAATATCGGTGGCGACCGCCTTGGCAAATTGCGAGGCGTCTCCATAGTGGACGACGTCGGTGGCGGTGAACTGCTTGGCCGGGTTGCTGTCGGCCGAACCCTTGGCGCGCTCGATCGCCCCGACCTGGTGGACTTTTGGAACCGTCACGTCGACACGGGCGTAGCCGGTGGTCAGCGAACGGTCGCCGTCGAATACCTGTCGCGGATCCTTGGTCGCCTGCTGGCGGGTGGTGGCGACGAAGATCTCGTGCTTGGCCGCAATGTCGGAGGCGGGCACCGTGACGGCCGTTCGGTTGAGCAGGTCATGCGCGCCTTGCCCGGCGCAGCCGGTAACGGCGAGCGCGAACGCCAGGCCAAGGACAATCTTCACACGCACAGTCACCCGGGGTCCCCCAAGGACGGCCAGTCTCCCGCTATTCCGATAGAGCCTGAGGCCGGCCCGGTCCAGTTCAAAGTCGATGCAGAGGCAACAACCGCGCAAACGCGGTTACTGGGTGGCGAGCTGGCTGATGCGGTCGGTGACGTCGCGGTCGCTGGCAAAACCGTCATCCTCGCGCAGCCGCTGGCCGATCATCTTCACCAGCGCCGGGTTGTCGGCGAATTTGGTGTGGTTGAAGCTGTCGCTGCCCTTCTCTTTGGAAAGGTCGACGACCGTGACGCCATAGGAGGCGAGATCGGCCGCGTCCCTGTAGTCGCCGACGCGCGGGCGGGAACCGGCAATCAGGCCGGAGAGCCTCAGCGCCCGGTCGTCGTCCGACAGGAGCAGGATGAAAGGCTTGTCGGGCTTGCCGTAGCGGCGCATCTGGCTCTTGAAGACATCGACATCGATGTCGGGCGAGGCCAGAACGACGTCGCCGAGCTTGCCGTTGAGATCGCGGTCGCCGGTGATGGCGAGCTGGCGCAGCGTCTCCATCGTCACCCAGGTCCCCATCGAATGCGCGACGATGTCGATGCGCCGCGCGCCCGTCTGCGCGAGCATCCTCAGCGTCACTTCCAGCTGGTCGCGGGCGGCGGCGGCACTTTCCTTGTCATAGACGTAGTCGGTGGTCTTGGCGCCCGAAGCCCAGGAGAACAGCACTGGCGTGCCGGGATAGCCGGAATCGTGGACGATCTGGGTCAGCCGGTAGACGGCGTCGTCGAAGCCGGTGTTGTAACCGTGCACGAAGACCATGACGCGGCCTCCGCGGGCGTCGATGTCGGCATTGAGCGCGCTGGCGAATTTCGGCTGCGTGTCGTAGCCGACGACCTCGGAAGCCATGAAATATTTGGTCGGGTCGTTCGACGTGCCGCGCGAACGCCGCTCGATCTGGCCTGTCTGGTGGACGGGCGGCACCGTGACGCTGACGCGCGCATAGTTCAGCGTCGCCGAACGCTCGCCGTCGAAGACCTTGTTCGGGTCGTCGGAGCGCTTGCGCGTGGTGGCGATGAAGATCGAGTGGTTGCCGGCGATCTCGGTCGCCGTCGTCGGCACGACGACGCTGCCCAGAATTTCCTGTGTCTGCTGCCCGGCGCAGCCTGCCATCGACAGAGCCAGGGCAATGATCAAAAACGTCTTCAAATGCACGTCCACAAATCCACTCCAGCCGCAACTGGCCATCCACCTCCGCGAAATCTCCCGGACAGGCGAAGTGCGGCGGAAGTAAGTCGTGTCCAGCGGAAATTTGCTCGGCGGTTGGCGACGGCCGCGACACTGTTGCGCGAAAGCCAAATAGGCTGTGCCGCTGCGTCGGTGGCCGCAAGCGTCGATTTGTGCGATAGCCAGCGTTTCGCGCCATGCAATCCGAGGGCGATCGCCTCATGAACAGCTTCTCTTCTCGCGTCGCCGCTGCCGCCGAGGCGATCCGAGGGATATTTCCGGAAACGCCGCTGCAGGAGAACGACTATCTGTCGAAGAAGACCGGCGCGCGCATCCTTCTGAAGCGCGAGGACCTGACGCCGGTCCGCTCCTACAAGATCCGGGGCGCCTTCAATTTCTTTCGCAAGGCGCTCGCCGCCGGAAACAATGCCGAGCTGTTCGTCTGCGCCTCGGCCGGCAATCACGCCCAGGGCTTCGCTTTCGTCTGCCGGCATTTCGGCAAAAAAGGCGTGGTGTTCATGCCGGTCACGACGCCGCAGCAGAAGATCGACAAGACGCGGCTGTTCGGCGGCGATTTCGTCGAGATCAGGCTGGTCGGCGATTTCTTCGACGATTGCTATCGCGCCGCCTTCGAATTCACCGAGACCGCCTGCGCGCATATGGTGCCGCCCTTCGACCACAAGGACATCATCGAGGGCCAGGCGACCGTTGCCTATGAGATCGCGGCCCAGATGCCAGGCGGGCGCATGCCCGACATCGTCATGCTGCCGGTCGGCGGCGGCGGCCTGGCCGCCGGCGTCACCCACTATTTCTCCGACCGGCATCGCGACACGCGCTTCATGTTCTGCGAACCGGCGGGCGCGCCGAGCCTCAGCGAGAGCCTTTCCAGCGGCAAGCGGGTCAAGCTCGCCAAGGTCGACAATTTCGTCGACGGCGCAGCGGTCGCCGAGATCGGCCGCGAGCCGTTGCGCCATCTCAAGGAGTTCACCGCCGACTCCGTGCGCCTCGTCCCGGAGAACCGGCTCTGCGCGACGATGATCGAGATGCTCAATGTCGAGGGCGTGGTGCTGGAGCCGGCCGGCGCCTTGGCGATCGACGCGCTCAAGGATTTTTCGCGCAAGGAGATCAGGGGCAAGACCGTCGTTGCGGTCGTCTCCGGGGGCAATTTCGACTTCGAGCGTCTGCCCGACGTGAAGGAGCGGGCGCTGCGCTTCGAAGGCCTGAAGAAGTATTTCGTCATCCGCTTCCCGCAGCGGCCCGGCGCCCTGCGCGACTTCCTAGAGATGCTCGGCCCGGACGACGACATCACGCGCTTCGAATATCTCAAGAAATCGGCACGCAATTTCGGCTCGGTGCTGATCGGCATCGAAACCAAGGACCGGCGCAACTTCGATCTGCTGAAAGCCAATTTCGACGCCGAGGGCGTGCAGTATCAGGACATCACCGACAACGAGACGCTGGCGGGGTTCATCATATGAGCGGCCAAAAAATGAGCGGGGAGGATACGGTTTTCGTGGCCCTGTTTTCCGGCATCAATGTCGGCGGCAACCGCATCGTCAAGATGGCGGAACTGAAGTCGTTCTTCGAAGGCCTCGGCTTCAGCGATGTCGCGAACTATGTGCAAAGCGGCAACGTGGTGTTTCGCGCGGAGAAGGGCAACGCGGCAGCGCTGGCAAAGCAGCTCGAAGCGGCGTTCGAGAAGAAATGGGGCTTCAATTCGCGCATCATGGTGCGCGACGCCGCCTGGCTCGAACGGCTGGTGGAAGGCAATCCCTATCCCGAGGTCGCCGGCGAGCCGACCAAGCTGCACGCCTATGTGCTGGAGCGGGAGCCGACCGCGGAAGAGACTACGCGGCTTGCGGAAAAATGCACCGGCCCGGAGCGGTTCGAGATCAAGGGCGACGTGCTCTACCTGCACGCACCGGACGGTATCGGCAAATCGGTGTTCGCCAATCTCATCCCGCGCACGCTGAAGGTGCCGGGCACGGCGCGCAACTGGCGCAGCGTGCTTGCCCTGCGCGAAATGGCGGGCAAGGTAGGCGGCTGATTGTTCATTCTGCGCAATCCGGACGGAAAACCGCGCAGCACGTTCCTGGATTGCGCTGGGCTCAGGCGGCCTTTTGCCAGTCGAAGGTCAGCTCCTCGCGGAAGGCGAAGCGCTTGATGTGGTCGGCAACCACGCTTTCCAGCCGCTCGAGCGAGGCAGGATCGTCGGCGGCAACCGCGATGTGAAGGGCCTTGTCGTCGGCATCCATCACCGTGCGGCCGAGCGAGAGCTGGATGGCGCCGTGGTGCGGATCGAACTCGACGGGGAACTTGTGCGCCCAATGCTTGCAGAGCTGCTGCAGATAGCGGCTGGCGTGTTCGGTAGCGACGTCGGCGCGGCTGGTCGGCATGGAATTCTCCTGACGGCTCAAGGAAAGCGCCAGCCCGATCAGGCTGGCGCCGCAAGCGGGTAGATAGGCACCATTCGGCGAAACACCATGGACCGGCCGGTCAAATCCTCGGGATGGGCCGGCGCCTACCAGCTTCCGGTGTTCGGCATCGAGGCCCACGGCTCGGCCTTGGCTTTTGCCGGGCCTTTCTGCAAGAGCTCGATCGAGATGCCGTCGGGCGAGCGGATGAAGGCCATGTTGCCGTCGCGCGGCGGCCGGTTGATGGTCACGCCACTGTCCATCAGCTTCTGGCAGGTGGCGTAGATGTCGTCGACCTCATAGGCGAGGTGGCCGAAATTGCGGCCGCCCTTATACTCTTCCGGGTCCCAATTGTAGGTCAGCTCGATCAGCGGCGCCTTTTCACTGATGCCGCTTTGCTCGTCCTCGGACGCGGCGAGGAAGATCAGCGTGTAGCGTCCCTGCTCGTTCTCGTAGCGACGCACTTCCTTGAGGCCGAGCTTGTTGCAGTAGAAATCGAGCGATCGATCGATGTCGGCGATGCGGACCATTGTATGGAGATAGCGCATATCGGTTTCCTCGGAGCGTTGCATTGCGGCGCACCATAGGAGCCGCTCCGTCAAAGGGCAATCGTCCGACAAAACCGGCGCAGCGGTCCATTTCAGGCCGCGCCATTGCGTGCCGACCTGCGCCGGCAAACAACAATTAAGGCTTTCCCGTGCGCAACGGTGAAAAAAGGCACGTCAGGTCTTGCACACCCCGGAAGCCGCAGTGTTAATCTCATGGCAAGAATCAGTCGTTGTTGCAGTTGGAAAAGGGGGCATTCTTATGGGGGAAAAAGCCTCTTTCATGGGGCGGGACGGAAGCCTTGACGACGCCTTGAAGCGGGACAGCGGCGGCGATACCGAGCTTGTCGAGATCGCCGGGGCTATCAAATGGTTCGACGTGGCCAAGGGCTACGGCTTCATTCTTCCGGACGATGGCGTCTCGGGTGACGTTCTCCTCCATGTGACATGTCTTCGAAGGGACGGCTTCCAGACCGCGCTGGAAGGCGCGCGCGTGGTCTGCCTCGTCAAACAGGGCGAGCGTGGCCTGCAGGCTTTCCGCGTTCTTTCCATGGATGCTTCGACTGCGGTGCATCCGGCGGAGCAGGAGCAGCGCACGCACGTCACCGTGACGGCGGAGAGCGGGCTCGAACGGGCGCTGGTGAAGTGGTTCAACCGCACCAAGGGCTTCGGCTTCCTGACCCGGGGCGAGGGCACCGAGGACATCTTCGTCCACATGGAGACGCTGCGCCGCTACGGCATCACCGAACTGAGGCCCGGCCAGGTCGTGCTGGTTCGCTTCGGGCGCGGCGACAAAGGCCTCATGGCCGCCGAAATTCACCCCGATATGGGCACCTTGCCGGTCTCGCATTAGGGCTTTCCCGACACGATCAGGATGGCCCGTGCAAGGCCAATCTTTGTCCGAAAACCGGTTCCACTCGCCTGGATCATGGTCTAAAGCGCATCGCGATCTTTCAGATTCGCTCTGTGCGCTTTAGGTTTTCGATTTACGCATGTCTTTGTCCCGAAACCGGTTCCCACTTTCGGGAGACATGTTTTGGGACGGGGCCCGGACGAGGTATCAAATGGCTAACCGCAACTGGCTGACTGCAGGCGCGCTTTGCGCCGCCATCGTTTTGGCCGCCTATTTCAGTGCCTTGAAACCGAGTGCGGCGGACGACCAGGCCATGATGCTGCCGGTCGATCCGACGCCGCTGGTCGCGATGACCGGCTCCGGCAGGCACTCCTTCTCCATCGAGATCGCCGACACCTCCGAAGAGCGCGAGGCCGGGCTGATGTTTCGCAAGGACATGGCCGACGATCACGGCATGCTGTTCGTGTTCGAGAAGTCCGGCGAGGTGAATTTCTGGATGAAGAACACGCCGATGCCGCTCGATCTGGTCTTTGTCGGCCAGGACGGCAAGATCAAGGCCATCAAGCGCGGCGAACCGGAATCCGAAGCCATCATTTCTCCAGGGCAACCCGTAAGCTTCGTACTCGAGCTCAAGGCGGGAACGGCCGCCAAGGACGGTCTCAGGGACGGCGATCTCTTGCGCCATCCGGCGATCGCCAAGGCGTCGGGCTCCGGTTCCAACTGACCGCGGCAACACCAATGCAATATTTTTCCCATGACGGCTTCGAACTCGCCTATCTCGACCGCCAGCCGGCGTCCGGGCAGGGCGATCCGGTGCTGATGATCCACGGCTTTGCCTCGAGCCATTACGTCAACTGGGTCTCGCCCGGCTGGTTCAAGACGCTGAACGACGCCGGCTACCGCGCCATCGCCTTCGACAACCGCGGCCACGGCTCCTCGTCGAAGAGCTACGACGAGGCCGACTACACGCCGGCCAAGATGGCTTTGGACGCGGCCGCGCTGCTCGATCATCTCGGCGTCGAACGTGCCCATGTCATGGGCTATTCGATGGGCGCGCGGGTATCCGCATTCATGGCGTTGTCCAATCCGGACAAGGTTGCGACGCTGGTGTTGGGCGGCCTCGGTATCGGTCTTGTCGACGGCGTCGGCGACTGGGATCCGATCGCCGATGCGCTTCTGGCGGAGGATCCCGGTACGATCAGCCATGCGCGCGGCCGCTCGTTTCGCGCCTTCGCCGACCAGACGCGGAGCGATCGCCAGGCGCTCGCCGTCTGCATCGTCGGCTCGCGCGCGTCCATGAGCGAGGAGGATGTGGCGCGCATCGCGCAGCCGACCTTGATCGCCGTCGGGACAAAGGACGACATCGCCGGTTCGCCCGACGAGCTCGCCGCGCTGATGCCCAACGCGAAGGCTTTTCATATCGAAGGCCGCGACCACATGCTCGCCGTCGGCGACAAAAGCTTCAAACAGCGCGTGCTGGAGTTTTACGCCGAGAATCCGCTCTGAACGGCATTATCCGGCCTCGAGCGCGGCCAGCGACCGCGCCAGGTTCTTTCGGGCCTGCGCCTCGAACCGCTGCCGGAACTCGGCGGTATGGAAAACATGCGGGCGGGCCAGAAAACTCTTCAGGACCGCGGCGCGGCCGGCGCGCCACATCGGCTCTTCGACCCAGCCATATTCGCGCCGGACCGCCTTCTCATAGGCATCGAAGACGTCCGGTTCGGCGCCAAGGATCGCCAGGTCCATGTCGAGGAGGAAGGCTGCGTCGCTAGTCGCCTTCTCGTCGTCGAGCTGCGGCAACTGATGCGTGGCGGTGGCGTCGATCATCGCCACAATGCGGCTGAGACGCTCCGGGCTGACGCGGCCGGAAAGCTTTTGCTCCGCCAAGGCCGCGCTTTTGGCCTCGTTGTCCTTGGCGCGGCTGTCATAGATCGCGTCGTGGAACCAGATCGCCGCTTCGACGGCGTCCGGGTCATGGAGCAGGCGTCGGCATTCTTCGGCCAAAGCCAGCATGGCCTCGACATGAGCGAGGTCGTGGTAATGCCTGTCCCCGGCCTGATAGAGCGCGGTAAGCTCGCTCTTCAGTGCTTCGTCGATCAAGGGTTCGTTTTCCATTGCGGCTTGAATTCCCGTGAACCAAGTCCATTTGACAAAGCACTAAGGAAAATTGAGTTCAACCGTGCTACGATCTAGCCTATATGTGCCGCCGGATGAACGAGCAGGCCGGAGACCGTCGATGAACAGCGTTACGATAGCCCGCCCCAGCATGGTGCAGCCGGTCGATCCGATCTGGCGCGCGATCCGCGACGAGGCGATGGAAGCGGTGAACCGCGACCCTCTGCTTGCCGCCTTCCTCTATTCGACCATCCTCAATCAGGAAAGCCTGGAAGAAGCGGTCATTCATCGGCTGGCCGAGCGCCTGGCGCACCAGGACATCGGCTCCGACCTCATCCGGCAGACCTTCAAGGCGATGCTTGCCGACGATCCCGAGTGGAGCGGGACCGTTCGCGTCGACATCCAGGCCTATTACGACCGCGACCCGGCCTGCGACCGCTTCATCATGCCTGTGCTCTATTTCAAGGGTTTCCATGCGATCCAGACTCACCGGCTGGCGCACTGGCTGTGGAACCAGGGCCGCAGGGACTTCGCGCTCTATCTGCAGAGCCGCTCATCCTCGGTGTTCCAGACCGACATCAATCCGGCCGCCCGCATCGGCAAGGGCATCTTCCTCGACCACGCCACCGGCCTGGTGGTCGGCCAGACGGCCGTCATCGAGGACGATGTCTCGATCCTGCATGGTGTGACGCTCGGCGGCACCGGCAAGGCCAGCGGCGACCGTCATCCGAAGATCCGCCGCGGCGTGCTGATCGGCGCCGGCGCCAAGATCCTCGGCAATATCGAGATCGGCCACTGCTCGAAGATCGCGGCCGGCTCGGTGGTGCTGTCGCCCGTGCCGCACAACAAGACGGTCGCCGGCGTGCCCGCGCGGGTCGTGGGAGAAACCGGCTGCGACCAGCCTTCGCGGCAGATGGACCAGCTCCTGCCCTCGCAGACGATGGACCACGTCGTCAGCTTCGACATCTGAATTCGGCAGCCATCGGCCGCGGCCGGAATCCGGCCGCCATTTCAGGTGCCGATTGTCCCGTGTTATGCTGCCGGCTTGCCTTTACATCGCCATCGTCGGCGTGTCAGAAGCGCGTTCCAACGAACAAGCCGACATTTCGGAGAAGACTTTTGAAGCCGGACGAAATCAGAAAGCTGGACGCCTATTTCAAGCGCGTCTTCCAGAATCCCAGGCTGCAGGTGAAGGCGCGCCCGCGCAAGGAAGACTCGGCCGAGGTCTATGTCGGCGACGAGTTCCTCGGCATCGTCTTCAAGGACGAGGACGACGGCGACTACAATTTCTCGATGGCGATCCTCGACGTCGATCTGGCCTGAGCCTTCCCCAGCGAATTGCTGCCCGGTCCGGCAATACCGCCGGGTCTGCGCCCGCCGCCAGTTGGCCAAGCGTCGTGCGCCTGCAGCTACCCGACGATTTCGTTGGCCGACCGCAGGAAGTTGTCGGGTAACGTGATCGCCATTCTCCGCGCGGCGTTCAAATTGACGATCAACTCGGGTCGGCGGACATATTCGACCGGAAGCGTGCCGGCGTCAGTTCCGTTGAGGACGGTATCGACCTGGCTGGCCATTCGACGCGCGGCAAAGGCAAGGCTCGTGCCGTAAGCCATCAGCGGACCGTATCTTGCATGATCCCTGCCGAAGATGGCCGGCAGCCGCGCGGCGTTCGCCATCTCGACGATCATGGCCCCGTATGTCGTGGTTCGCGGGACCTCAAGGCACAGTAGACCGCCCGCCCCGGCGACCGCGAATGCGACGAAGGCAGCCTCCAGGTCTTCCTCGCGGCCAAGCAGGCGAATGCAGATGTCTAGGCCTTCCGCTTCGGCAGCCGCTTTAGAAAGCCTCGGCAGGATGTCTGGAACCCCAGCGTCGCCCAAAACCGCCAAGCATCTCAGGCCCGGCACCACCTTCTTCAACATCCGCACTTGCTCGCCTATCTGGCCAGGTCGAAGTTCGTGCATCCCGTTGTGCGGCCACCGGGCCGCTCGGCATTCTGGACGATTTTCGCCGATACCGGATCGAGCACGATGGCAAAGACGATCGGCAGGTCGGGCGCCGCTTCGCGAGCAGCCCAGTAGCTCACTGCCCCGATGGCGACGATAATCTTGGCCCGGTGCTGAACAAGCTCGGCGGCGAGACTTGGAAGGCGATCGAGATGTCCGTCGGCAAAGCGAGGCTCGATCTGGATGGTTTCACCGTCCTCGTAGCCCAGGTCCCTGATTGCATCGCAGAAGGCGCCGAAGCTCGGATACGATCGGTCGCCGGCCAGCAGCATGCCGACAACGGGGATGTCTGAAGGCCGCATTCTTCGGATTCCTGGCGGTGCCGTTTCGATGTCGAAGCTAACACGGGGCGGGCAAGGCGACATGCCGAAAGCGACATGCCGAAAGATCGGCTTCCCCTCCACGGGATGCAGAAATGCCGGCCAAATCCGGTCCGCCTTAATGCGGGCAGTGCCGCGGGATATGCACCCGCCGCCAGCCGGTCGAGCCTTCCCGCACCACCACCCGACGCGCCACCGTCCGGTATGAAGGCGGGATTTCGGTGATGCGCCGCTCTTCCGGCCGCACTAGCACCTCGCGGGCGACGCCTTCATATTCCGCCGGAAGAACGACGCGCCGGACGCGCTCCGGTTCGACGATCACGGTTTCGGCGACCCGCGCGTAGCGCGCCTTGCGCCACACTTTGCAAAGCACCTTGCGGCCATGGATGACGCGCCATTCCCAGGCGTAGCCGCCGTCGTCCACCTTGAGCGTGTGGTAGACGGTTCGCGTGACCGCGGGCACGACCTCATAACTGACTCGGGGAGGGGCGATCTGCTCCAGGCCTTCGCTCGTGCCGTAGATCGGTGGGTCATAGTCGATGAGCTGGCCGCCTGGGCTCACCATCACGTCTTCGTAGACGGTGTCGTAAAGCGCCGGCCGGCGCACCGGCTCGTAGCATTCGAGCGCGCGGCCGCCGGCCGCGGTTTCCGACACGGTGGCAAGCATCGCGACCGCGGCGAGCGATGCGGAGCTCTTGTAGAACATGACATTCCCCCGTTGAAAAAGGACGCCCATTCAACGCAGGAGCGTATAGGAAGGTCCGCTCCCGGACAGGGATTTCAGGGCTTGTCGTTAAGCAGCGCGGTTAAGAAACTGCTACCTTGGCGGAGCCGCTCTTCGACGCGGTACAATTTCCCGGGCCAGCAGCCGGCATTCCTTGGGCCGAGACGCTTGATTCGACTTAACCAGATGGCTAGGAGGGGCGACCTTGCGCTAGGGTGAGCCGGCATCCTATTTAGGACCTAACGATCCAGAACCGATTCCGCCCGATTTCTCATATTTCACGGCGCCGGAATCCATCCAATAAGGGCAGTCCATGAAGAACCCCGTCGAAACCTACATGAACCTCGTTCCGATGGTGGTCGAACAGACCAATCGCGGCGAGCGGGCCTACGATATCTTCTCGCGCCTCTTGAAGGAACGCATCATCTTCATCACCGGCCCGGTCGAAGACGGCATGGCGACGCTGGTTTGTGCACAGCTTTTGTTCCTCGAGGCGGAGAACCCCAAAAAGGAGATCAACCTCTACATCAACTCGCCGGGCGGTGTCGTCACCTCGGGCATGGCGATCTACGACACCATGCAGTTCATCAAGCCGGCGGTGTCGACGCTCTGCATCGGCCAGGCGGCCTCGATGGGTTCGCTGCTGCTTTGCGCCGGCCACAAGGACATGCGCTTTGCCACGCCGAACGCCCGCATCATGGTCCATCAACCGTCAGGCGGGTTCCAGGGGCAGGCGTCGGACATCGAACGTCATGCACAGGACATCATCAAGCTGAAGCGCCGCTTGAACGAGGTCTATGTCAAGCATACCGGCAAGAGCTATGACGAGATCGAACGGACACTCGACCGCGACCATTTCATGTCCGCCGACGAGGCCAAGGACTTTGGTCTGATAGACAAGGTCATCACGACGCGTGAGCTGGGCGAAACGGCCACCGCATAGGCCCTGGTTGGCAGCTGAATGGCGGGATAACGCGCTTTTGGCGCGGCTTGCGGCATTTCGGCCACAATTGCCTGTTCCCTCGAAGGCTGGGATTGCCTACGTTAAGGCTATGTTGATTTTCGACGGCTTAGCTTTGCATGGGTTGCTGCGAATCATTGTCGCGTTTTCTGATTTGTGTTTCGTACGGAATGCGCTGTGTGAGCCGGGACACTGGCGGTGGCGGATTGCCGCGATAGATTGGTGAGACGCCAATGCGGCCAGACCATCGGCGGGCAGGCGGTGAAAGGACAGAAAAATGAGCAAGGTAAGCAACAACGGCGGTGATTCAAAGAACACGCTCTATTGCTCGTTTTGCGGCAAAAGCCAGCACGAAGTGCGCAAGCTGATCGCCGGTCCGACCGTCTTCATCTGCGATGAGTGCGTCGAACTCTGCATGGACATCATCCGCGAGGAGAACAAGACCTCGATGGTGAAGTCGCGCGAGGGCGTGCCGACCCCGCAGGAGATCCTCAAGGTCCTCGACGACTATGTCATCGGCCAGCCCTACGCCAAGCGGGTGCTGTCGGTCGCCGTCCATAACCACTACAAGCGCCTTGCGCATGCCGGCAAGAACAACGACGTCGAGCTGGCGAAGTCGAACATCCTGCTGATCGGCCCGACCGGCTGCGGCAAGACGCTGCTCGCGCAGACGCTGGCCCGCATCATCGACGTGCCCTTCACCATGGCCGACGCCACGACGCTGACCGAGGCCGGCTATGTCGGCGAGGACGTCGAGAACATCATCCTGAAGCTGTTGCAGTCGGCCGACTACAATGTCGAGCGCGCCCAGCGCGGCATCGTCTATATCGACGAGATCGACAAGATCTCGCGCAAGTCGGACAATCCCTCGATCACCCGCGACGTGTCGGGTGAGGGCGTGCAGCAGGCGCTTCTGAAGATCATGGAAGGCACGGTCGCTTCCGTTCCGCCACAGGGCGGCCGCAAGCACCCGCAGCAGGAATTCCTGCAGGTCGACACCGCCAACATCCTGTTCATCTGCGGCGGCGCCTTCGCAGGGCTCGACAAGATCATCTCGGATCGCGGCCGCAAGACCTCGATCGGCTTCGGCGCGACCGTGGCTTCGCCCGAGGATCGGCGCACCGGCGACCTGTTCCGCCAGGTCGAGCCGGAGGATTTGCTGAAATTCGGCCTGATCCCGGAGTTCGTCGGCCGCCTGCCCGTTCTGGCGACGCTCGAAGACCTCGACGAGCCGGCGCTGATCCAGATCCTGACCGAGCCGAAGAACGCGCTGGTCAAGCAGTATCAGCGGCTGTTCGAAATGGAAAACGTCGACCTGACCTTCCACGAGAACGCGCTGTCGGCGATCGCCAAGCGCGCCATCGAGCGCAAGACCGGCGCCCGCGGCCTGCGTTCCATCATGGAAGCAATCCTGCTCGACACGATGTTCGAGCTTCCAGCGCTGGAAGGCGTGCGCGAAGTCGTGATCTCGGAAGAGGTGGTCTCCGGCAACGCCCGGCCGCTCTACATCTATTCCGAGCAGAAGGAAAAGAAGGGCAACGTCAGCGCCTGACATGACAGCTGATCGGCAATTTTTTCATGGAACGGCGCCCGTGCGGCGCCGTTTTGCTGTGAGGGGTGTGCCGCCTGGTGATGGAGTGGATGAGCGGACCATGTTAACCCTTGATCTTTGCTCCGCCCGCATCCACCTAACAGCGGAAGGCCGAAGTGCCGAATTCTGTGCTGTAAAACTCCCGTCACAAACGGTGGTAGGCGGAACGACGCTCGGTCGTTAATATGAGATTCGCGGTTGGCTCAATTAGCGGCCGCGACATGAAAGGTTGGACAATGGCCAAGATATCCAAGTCTTCCAGCGACGGCGTTTTCGCGGTCCTCCCACTGCGCGACATCGTCGTGTTCCCGCACATGATCGTTCCGCTCTTCGTGGGCCGTGAAAAGTCGATCAAGGCGCTGGAAGAAGTGATGGGTCAGGAAAAGCAGATCCTGCTTGCCACCCAGATGAATGCAGCCGACGACGATCCTGAGCCCGATGCGATTTTCGACATCGGCACGCTCGCCAATGTGCTGCAGCTCCTGAAGCTGCCCGACGGCACCGTGAAGGTGCTGGTCGAGGGCGCCTCGCGCGCCAAGATCGTCTCGTTCACCGACCGTGCCGATTTCCACGAGGCCCGTGCCACGGCGCTGGTCGAGCCGGAGGAGGAAGAGGTCGAGATCGAGGCGCTTGCCCGCTCGGTCGTCACCGACTTCGAAAATTACGTCAAGCTGAACAAGAAGATCTCGCCCGAAGTGGTGGGTGCCGCCAGCCAGATCGACGACTATTCCAAGCTCGCCGACACGGTCGCCTCGCATCTCGCCATCAAGATCCCCGAGAAGCAGGAGATGCTCGCCACGCTCTCCGTCAAGGAGCGTCTCGAGAAGGCGATGGGCTTCATGGAGGCCGAGATCTCCGTGCTCCAGGTGGAAAAGCGCATCCGCTCGCGCGTGAAGCGCCAGATGGAGAAGACGCAGCGCGAGTACTACCTCAACGAGCAGATGAAGGCGATCCAGAAGGAGCTCGGCGAAGGCGAGGACGGCCGCGACGAGGCCGCCGAGATCGAGGCGCGCATCAAGAAGACCAAGCTCTCCAAGGAGGCCCGCGAGAAGGCGGAAGCCGAATTGAAGAAGCTGCGGTCGATGTCGCCGATGTCGGCTGAATCCACCGTCGTGCGCAACTATCTCGACTGGCTGCTGTCGATCCCGTGGGGCAAGAACTCCAAGGTCAAGCATGACCTCGCCTTCGCGCAGGATGTGCTCGACGCGGATCACTTCGGCCTCGACAAGGTCAAGGAGCGCATCGTCGAGTACCTCGCCGTACAGAGCCGGCAGAAGAAGCTGAAGGGACCGATCCTGTGCCTCGTCGGCCCGCCCGGCGTCGGCAAGACCTCGCTCGGCAAGTCGATCGCCAAGGCCACGGGGCGCGAGTTCATCCGCATGGCGCTCGGCGGCGTGCGCGACGAGGCCGAGATCCGCGGCCACAGGCGGACCTATATCGGCTCGATGCCCGGCAAGGTCATCCAGTCGATGAAGAAGGCCAAGAAGTCCAACCCGCTCTTCCTGCTCGACGAGATCGACAAGATGGGCCAGGACTTCCGCGGCGATCCGTCGTCGGCCCTGCTCGAGGTGCTCGATCCGGAGCAGAACTCGACGTTCATGGACCATTACCTCGAGGTCGAATACGACCTGTCGAGCGTGATGTTCGTGACGACGGCGAACACGCTGAACATCCCTGCGCCTTTGATGGACCGCATGGAGATCATCCGTATCGCCGGCTACACCGAGGACGAGAAGATCGAGATCGCCAAGCGTCACCTGATGCCCAAGGTGATCCGCGATCACGCGCTGCAGCCGAACGAGTTCTCGGTCGGTGAGGACGCGATCCGCGGCATCATCCAGACCTACACAAGGGAAGCCGGCGTGCGCAGCCTGGAGCGCGAGCTGATGAAGCTCGGGCGCAAGGCGGTGACCGAGATCCTGAGGACGAAGAAGAAGACGGTGAAGATCACTGCGGACAACCTTGCCGACTATCTCGGCGTTCCGCGCTTCCGCTTCGGTCAGGTCGAGGCCGACGATCAGGTCGGCGTCGTTACCGGTCTAGCCTGGACGGAAGTCGGCGGCGAGCTGCTGACGGTCGAAGGCGTCATGATGCCCGGCAAGGGCCGCATGACGGTGACCGGCAACCTGCGCGACGTGATGAAGGAATCGATCTCGGCGGCGGCTTCTTACGTTCGCTCGCGGGCCATCGATTTCGGCATAGAGCCGCCGCTGTTCGACAAGCGCGACATCCACGTCCACGTGCCGGAGGGCGCGACGCCCAAGGACGGCCCGTCGGCGGGCGTGGCGATGGTGACGGCGATCGTGTCGGTGCTCACCGGCATTCCGGTTCGCGCCGATGTGGCGATGACCGGCGAGGTGACGCTGCGCGGCAGGGTGCTGCCGATCGGCGGCCTGAAGGAGAAGCTGCTTGCCGCGCTGCGCGGCGGCATCAAGAAGGTGCTGATCCCGGAAGACAACGCCAAGGACCTGGCGGAGATTCCGGACAATGTGAAGAACAACATGGAGATCATTCCGGTCTCGCGGGTCGGCGAGGTGCTGAGGCACGCGCTGGTCAAGATGCCGGAGCCGATCGAATGGGTCGAGCCGGTGAATCCGCCGGCCGGCGTGGATGCCGGTGACGACGCCGGCAAGTCACTTGCACATTAGCATTTTCTAACATTGCAACGCACAATGAGAGAGCCGGGCTTCCAGCCCGGCTTTTTCACGTGAAAAATCTCCGAAAAAGTGGGAAAAAGCCCGGAATTCCGCGGTTTTCGGCTTGGGTTCCGGAACGCTTCTTTCTAAAGTCCGTTTCCTGCCGGATGAGTCGTACGTTCCGGTTTTCTCATGGAAGGGAATTTTGATGAACAAGAACGAACTGGTGTCCGCTGTCGCCGACTCCGCAAGCATTTCGAAGGCTGATGCGCAGTCTGCCGTCGATGCGGTGTTCTCCGTGATCACTGGCGAACTGAAGAAGGGCGGCGATGTCCGGCTTGTCGGCTTCGGAAATTTCACCGTGTCAAAACGCGCTGCTTCGACCGGCCGCAACCCGCAGACCGGCGCGGAAGTGAAGATTCCGGCGCGCACCGTGCCGAAGTTCTCGGCTGGCAAGGGCCTCAAGGACGCGGTCAACTAAGACCTTTTTCTTTAAGCTCAGAAGAGCCGGGCTTGCCCGGCTCTTCTTTTTCGTGCCCTGCGTCCGCGGGGCGTGCGTTCAGCCGGTCGGCGCGTCGGCGCGCATAAGGCCTTCCTGCTTGAGATCCGCCCACAAGGCCGCCGGGATCTTGACATCGAGCAGCGCGCGATTGCTTTCGACCTCGGCTGGCCGCTGGCCGCCGGGGATCACCGACATCACGGAAGGATGCTGCAGCGGGAACTGGAGCGCTGCCTCGATCAGCCGCACGCCATGGCGCTTGCAGACCGCCTCTATGCGCGCCACGCGGTCGAGCACGGCTTGCGGCGCCTCGGTATAATTGTAGAAAGCGCCCGGCTTCGGTCCCGTAGCCAGGATACCGGAATTGTAAGGGCCGCCGAGAACGATGCCGATGCCGCGCTTCTCGCAGAGCGGCAGGAAGGTAGCCAGCGCTTCCTGCTCGAGCAGCGTGTAACGGCCGGCGAGCAGGAACAGGTCGAAATCGCCGCGCTCGGCGAGCGTCTGGCAGACCTGCCATTCGTTGATGCCGCCGCCGAAGGCCTTGATCACATCCTGGTCGCGCAGCGAAAGCAGGGCGTAATAGCCCGAGGACATGAACTCCTCGATGCGCCTGTCCGACGCCTCCTTGCTGCCGTGGGTGAAGATGTCGACATCGTGCACATAGAGGATGTCGATGCGGTCGACGCCGAGACGCTCCAGCGATGCCTCGAAGGAACGCATCACGCCGTCATAGCTGTAGTCGTAGACTTCCCGGCGCGAGGGCGTCTCGAAGAACTTGCCGATACCGGTGCGCTGGTCGGCCGGCGAGACGCGCAAGAGGCGGCCGACCTTGCTCGACAGCACATAGTCGTCACGCTTCTTGCCGCGCAGGAAAGGATTGAGCCGGGTTTCGGAGAGGCCGAGGCCATAGAGGGGAGCGGTGTCGAAGTAGCGGCAGCCGGTCTCCCATGCCGCCTCCAGCGTGGCATTGGCATCCTCATCGGAGACGGCGCGGTAGAGATTGCCGAGCGGCGCGGTGCCGAAGCCGAGCTCGGTGAAGGTGATGCCGCCATTGCCGATGCGGTCGAAATGCCGTGTCTTCATAGCCTCAATGTTCCCGGATCGATTTGTCTGACATGACACTATCACGCCGCTGGCACAGCAAAAGCATCGAGGCTCGTTGGACAGCAATTTTCGCGGTGATAGCATGAACAAAAACAAGTGTTTCGCACGAAAAGCCGCAAGCCTGATCAAGCCTCGGCAGAATGGGATGAACCGCCATGACGCAAGCCGGACCGGACATGTTTGCAACCGCGCTGGACGAGCTTGCCGCCGTGGTGCGGCGTATCGATGACGACCGGGTCGACGCCGCCTGCGCAATGCTGGCCGATGCCGGCAAGATCGTCGTCTATGGCTGCGGCCGGGAGGCACTTCAGGTCAAAGGCTTCGCCATGCGGCTCTATCATCTAGGCCTGCCGGTTTCGGTTGTCGGCGATATGACCACGCCGCCGCTGGGCGAAGGCGACATCTTCCTCGCGAGCTCCGGACCGGGCGAAACCACCACCGTGCTCACCTTGATGCGTGTCGCCCGCGACGCCGGCGCCAAGGTGCTGCTGCTTACCGCCGAACCGGCGGGCAGCGCTGCGAAGCTTGCCGACTTCACGCTGCTCGTTCCGGCCCAGACCATGGCCAGCGACCACGGCGCCGCCAGAACTTCGGTGCTGCCGATGGGCTCGCTGTTCGAGGGCGCGCTTTTCCTGCTGTTCGAAGTGATGGTGCTGAAGCTCAAGGCGCTCACCGGCGCGACCCCGGAAGCGATGCGCGCCCGGCACACCAACTTGGAGTAGAGACATGCGCTACGAACTGATGCTGCCGCACCAGATCCGCAAGGCGATCGAAGAAAACTGGCCGGTCGTGCTGCCGCTCGGCGTGCTCGAATACCATGGCGAGCACATGGCGGTCGGCATGGACACGCTCGCCGTCATCAAGACGCTCGAACTCGTCGAGAAGGAGAGGGACATCGTCATCCTGCCGCCCTTCTACTATGGCGCGGCGAGCTATGCCGTGGAGCCGCCGGAAGGCAGCGGCTCGGTGCAGGTCGGCGGTCCGGTGCTGGCTCCCTTTGCGGAAGAGCTGTTCTACGGCCTGCTGCGCATCGGCTTCCGTAACATCCACGCCATCATCCATCACCAGACCGAGAATTTTGTCGCCGGCATGCCGACCGATCTCGCCTTCAAGACCGCTGGCCGGCAGGCGATTTTCCGTTTCCTGGAAAAGGAGCGCGGCGAGGGCTGGTGGGGCTCCGACAAGATGGCCGACTATTATGCCGGCCACGCCCAGGGCGAGAATGTCTTCAACTGGGTGCAGGTGCATCCGCTGATGCCGGCCGCCGCCATGAACGGCAAATACCCGTTCGACCATGCCGGCATCGGCGAGACGTCGCTGATGCTGGCGCTATGCCCCGAGGCGGTGGATGCCGGCCATTTCGCGGACAACAAGGGCTGGTACACGAAGGGCGCGCCGGAGGCTTCGGCCGAGCTGGGGCAAAAGGGCGTCGCGATGATCCTCGATCACCTACGGGCGATCCTGCGAGCCTAGCTCCCCCTTCTCCGCTTGTGGGAGAAGGTGGCCGCGAAGCGGACGGATGAGGGGTGTTCCAGGGAACGCCGACGTTCACTCCGCTGGAACACCCCTCATCCGTCTCGGCGCTAACGCGCCGATCCACCTTCTCGCACAAGGGGAGAAGGAAAGGGGCTACTTCACCGAACCGGCTGTCATGCCCATGATCAGATAACGTTCGAGCGCGATGCCGATGATCGCCAGCGGTGCGATGGCTGCCGTGGCAAGGGCTGCCATCGACCACCAGTTGATGCCTTGCGAGCCGGTCTGGCTCGCCACCATCACGGGGATGGTCTTGGCATCCGTCGAGGTGAGCAGCGCGGCGAAGAAATATTCGTTCCAGCAGAGCACCATCGCCAGGATGAAGGCGGCGACCATGCCGGGCAGCGCGATCGGCATGACGATGCGGAAGAACGCGCCCCAGATCGACAGGCCGTCGACGAGTGCTGCCTCCTCGAGTTCGACGGGAATGGAGTTGAACTGGTCGCGCATGATCCAGATGACGATCGGCAAGACCATCAGCGTGTAGAGGAGCACGAGCCCGATGCGCGTGTCGAGCAGGGCCACCTCGCGGTAAAGCACCAGGAAGGGCAGCGCCAGCACGACCGGCGGCAGGATGAGCTGCGACAGGAAGAAGAAGGAGATGTCCTCGTTCTTGAACCACGCGAACTTGTAGCGATAGCGGGTGAGGCCATAGGCGGCGAGGCTGCCGATGACGATGGCAAGGCTGGATGCGCCGACCGAGGTGATGACCGAGTTCATGAAGCGCTTGAGGAATTCGTCGCGCACGGTCGAGGTCTGGAAGATCGAATCCGGCGATAGGCCGAGCGAGCGCCAGCCTTTCCAGTCGGGCTGGAAGTCGATGAAGGGGATGAGGTGGCCTTGCGTGACATCGACGGCCGATTTGAACGAGGTGGTGATCGTCCAGTAGATCGGGAACAGGCAGACGAAGGACCAGAACACCAGCGCGCCATAGATGAAGACGCGGCTGGTGATGAAGGCGGCCGGCGAGCGGATCTCGGAAACGGTGTATTCGGTGGTCTGGACGCTCATGATGCCGCTCAGTTGACGTTGCGCACGAAACGGCCGGCGATCTTCAGCAGCCAGGTGACGAACACGACGATGATGATCAGGTAGACCATGGCGAGCATGGTGCCGTAGCCGACATTCGAGCGGTCGCGATACTCGCGGTAGATGAAGCTCGAAACCGAATCCGTGGCGCCGCCGGGGCCGCCGGACGTTACCGTGATGATGATATCGGCAAGCTTGAGCTTGAAGATGATGCGCAGGATCACCGCCGTCAGCGACACCGGCAGCATCAGCGGAAAGGTGACCTGCCAGAAGGTCTGCCATGCGTTCGCGCCGTCGACGCGCGCCGCCTCGATCACCTCGCGCGACATGGCCTGCAGGCCGGCGAGCAGCATGATCATCATGAACGGGATGAAGGTCCAGGCGTCGAGCACCATGATCGAGATGCGCGCTATGATGGGGTCGGAGAAGAAGGCCGGATTGTTCCAGCCGAGATGGCGCGCCAGCGTCGATGCCGGTCCGAACCGGTATTCCATCAGCGATTTGCCGACCATCCAGGAGACGGCGACCGGCGACAGCATCAGTGGCAGCAGAAAGACCACGCGGAAGAATTTTCTGGCGCGGATCTGCGCGTTGAGCAGCAGCGCCAGTCCGAAGGCGATGACATATTCGACCAGCACCGCCAGCACGTAGAGCACCATGTTGAACAGCGCGTTGCGATAATAGGGATCGCCCAGCATCTGCCAGAGATTGTCGAGCCCGTTGAACCTGCGGCCGGAAAACGAGCTGAGGTTCCAGTCGGTCAGCGCGATGTAGAAGCCAAACAGCGTCGGGAAGATCACCATGGCTATGGTGAAGAGCAGCGCCGGCAGCAGGAACAGCGCGCGTTGGCCGTCCTCGCCGCGCGTCAGCACCTGCCAGGCGCCGAGCGCGACACCCCACAGCACATAGGCGTAGACCACGGGACGCCAGGTATAGAAGCCGACCGTGTCGACTTCGGTCTTGTAGAGGATCTGCATCACGATCGTCGCCAGCAGCGCGAGCGTCGCAGCAACCATCAGGGCCCAGCCGAGGCGCTTGCGGCCGGGCGGAATGAGATCGGTCGCCGTGGAATTTGCCGGCCACGCATTCGCGGTCGAAGTCTGCTCAGCCACGCTTATCGCCTCTACCTTTTGTTTTCACGCAATTCCGGACGGAAAGCCGCTTCACACTTTTCCTGGAATTGCTCGAAGCCCAAGTGATCGGGCGATGCCGGTCAAGATGCGGCCCGGCGACGAGGTGTCGCCGGGCCGCGACTTTCTCACGAGACAGCCTACATGCCGAGCGAGGCTTTGTAGAGCTTGATCTGGTTCTCGCGTCCGATCTGGTCGGTCAGCTTCTCCCAGGCGGCGGCGATGGCATCTGCGCCTTCCTGCGCCTTCATCTTGCCGGCGAAGGTGTTGGCCAGGATGTCCTCGGCGGCGCTGTAATACTGGAAGATGCCGGGGATGCGCGGCTCGATCGCGGCGTTCGGATGGTTGTAGGAGTCGCCCTCCGACTTCAGATACGAGGTGATGAAGGCCTCGTCATAGCCGGCCGCCACCCATTCCGGAATGTTGAAATGGGAGTTGCGATAGGGCTGGAAGCCGGAAGGATAGGCCGCGCACCACAGCGACAGATCCTTGCCGCCGAGATGGGCCGCCGCCGACCACGCCGCCTTCTTCTTCTTCTCGTCGCTGTCGACGCGGGCCATGACATAGACGCCCCAGCCGAGATAGGCGCAGTTCGGCGCATAGTTCGGGCCGCTGGCCAGCTTGTCCCACTTGCCGGTCTTGGAATTGTAGACATCGTCCGAGCCCGGCAGGATCGAGAAGCCGGTGACGTCGCCGATGACCGAGGAGTCGTTGGTCTTGACGTTGGAGCCGATGTCGCCCCACCAGGGGATCATCGAGCCGGTGCCGGCCAGAAACTGCTGGAAGCCGGTGGTGTTCGGATCGGCGTTGATCTGGTCCGGCGGCTCCGAGGGCAGGGCGTCGATCACGTCCTGGATGGCCCGCACCCAGGCCGGATTGTTGATGCGCGGCTTCATCGTGTCGGCATCGAACAGCCAAGCCTTGTCGTCGGGGTGCTTGGCATAGGCCGAGGCGCGGCTGCCGAGGAAGTAGAAGCCGAAGCCGCCCCAGGGCTTGGGCGCGTCGAGGTAGCCATAGACGTCCTGGCCCTTGAACTGCTTGCCCTTGAGGAACTTGGTGACGGCCTGCACCTGCTGCCAAGTCTTCGGCACGCCCCATTCGGCCATGCCTGCCTTGTCGCCGCCGTCGGCTTTCCAGGCTGCCGCCAGCTCGGAGTCGGAGAACACGTCGGTGCGGTAGTTGAAGTTGTGCGTGTCGCCGTCGATGGTCACGCGGTATTGCTTGCCGTCCCAGGTGCCGACCGGCGGCTTCAGGTAGTTGACGAGATCGTCCATGTCGATCTGCTTCTTGACCCAGTCGGGCATCTCCGAGGTGAGGCCCTTGCCGCAGACGTCGCCTTCGAAGGGCGCACCCATCTCGATGATGTCGAAATCGACGGTCTTGGTTGCAATCGACTGCTGCAGACGGGCGTTGTAATCGGCCTGGGCAAGGTCGATCCAGCTGATCTTGGCGCCGGTATAGGCCTCCCACGGCTTCAGGAAGCCACGGAACAGCACGTTGTGCAGGTTCTGATTGTTGAGGCCCATGAAGGTGAGCTCGACGCCGGCGAATTCACCTTCCTTGACGTTGGCCTTGGTCGCTTCCAGGCAAAGCTCGCCGACTTTCTGGAAGTCGGCGTCCGTCGGCTGGCCTTTGCCGACGCCCGGGATCTGCAGGATTTTCGCGCGCAGATCATCCGCGGCGGCGGCCGGTTTGGTCAGCGCGCCGAGCCCGGCGCCGGACGCCGCGGCAAGTGCCGCCATGCTGGCCGCGCCTTTCAGCACATCGCGGCGGGTCACCCCGGCTCGCACCAGTTTTTCGTAAAGATCGACTCTCATCTCAAGGTTCCTCCCAGAACTTCAGTCGCGAATTGATTTTGCCAATCTCTCGGACGCCGAAACGTCTGCGGTTCTCCTATACCATAGGGGGACGTGGGACCCCACCCTGCGTCGCCTGGAGATCCGATTTCCCGGACAAGGACCGGCTGTCGGATTGGCACTCGCCACTATTCGCGTAATCGATTACCTTGTCAACAAGAATGGCTTTTTATCTATAAGATACCGACTTGCCCTTGCCGTTGGCAATGGCTAGCTTCCACGAAAAAGATAGGGGAGACGATGGCTCAAGTCGCAATTAACAATGTGGCCAAGGCATTCGGAACCGTCAAGGTTCTGCATGAGGTTAGCGTCGATATCGCCGACGGCCAGTTCGTCGTGCTGGTTGGCCCTTCGGGATGCGGCAAGTCCACGCTGCTCAGGATGGTGGCGGGACTGGAAACGGTCTCCGGCGGAACGATCTCGATTGGCGACCGTGTCGTCAACCACCTGGCGCCTGCCAAGCGCGACATCGCCATGGTATTCCAGAACTACGCGCTCTATCCGCACAAGACGGTGGAGCAGAACATGGCTTTCGCATTGAAGCTGCGCGGCACCGATCCGGCCGTCGTTGCGGAGCGAGTGAAGCGCGCAGCCGATATCCTCGACCTCAATCCCTATCTCAAGCGCTATCCGCGCCAGCTTTCCGGCGGCCAGCGCCAGCGCGTCGCCATGGGCCGCGCCATCGTGCGCAATCCGCAGGTGTTCCTGTTCGACGAGCCGCTCAGCAATCTCGACGCCAAGCTGCGCGTGCAGATGCGCACCGAGATCAAGGAACTGCACCAGCGGCTGAAAACCACCACCATCTATGTCACCCACGACCAGATCGAGGCCATGACCATGGCCGACAAGATCGTGGTGATGCGCGACGGCCGCATCGAGCAGGTGGGCGCGCCGCTGGAACTGTTCGACCGGCCGGCCAATTTGTTCGTCGCCGGCTTCATCGGCTCGCCGGCGATGAACCTGCTCAAGGGCACGGTGAAGAAGGGTGAGAAGCCAGTCGTCGACATAGCGGGCTCGGCCTTTCCGATGCCCGCCGGTGTCGCGACCGAGGACGGACAGGCCGTCGTCTACGGCGTGCGCCCGGAGCATCTGGAAATCCATCCCGACGGCGTCGCATCCACGATTTCGGTGGTCGAACCGACAGGCTCGGAGACCTTGGTGTTCGTGCGCTTCGGCGAGGGCGAGATGGTGGCGCTGTTCCGCGAGCGCCACGACTTCAAACCGGGCGATACGTTGAAACTCAGGCCGCGGCTCGACCACGTCCATCTCTTCGATGCGGGGACCGGCAAGCGCCTTTAGAGCTTTACGCAATTCCGGACGGAAAACCGCTCACACTTTTCCGGGAATTGCTCCAGACCGCACACAGACTTCCGAGAGGGAACCATGCTCAAAGGGATCAATCCGCTGCTCAATGCCGATGTGCTCCAGGCGCTGCGGGCTATGGGGCACGGCGACGACCTGATCATCGCCGACTCCAATTTTCCATCCGACTCCGTCGCGAAGCAGACCGTGCTCGGCAAGCTGCTGCGCATCGATGCGCCGGCGGCCGAGGTGGTGAAGGCGGTGCTGTCGCTCTACCCGCTGGACAGCTTCGTCAACGATGCGGCCGCCCGCATGGAAATCGTCGGCAAGCCGAACGAAATCCCGCCGGTACAGAAGGAGGTGCAGAAGGAGATCGACGCGGCCGAAGGCAAGTCCTGGCCGATGATCTCGATCGAGCGTTACGCCTTCTACGAGCGCGCCAAGAAGTCCTATTGCGTCATCCAGACCGGCGAGCGCCGCTTCTACGGCTGTTTCGCCTTCCGCAAGGGCGTCATTCCGCCGGAAGCGGAGTAGAGAAATGGCCGCCGGCAAGCCAGTCGTCATGAAGCCTGTTGTGATCTTGGGCGTCTTCGTCGCCGATACCGCCTATCGCGCCGACCGCCAGCCACGCATGGGCGAGACGATCCTCGGCAACTCGTTCAAGCTCGGACCGGGCGGCAAGGGCTCGAACCAGGCGGTCGCCGCCGGCAAGCTGGGTGCCGACGTCACGTTCTTGACGAGGCTCGGCGTCGATGCCTTCGCCGACATGGCCAAGCAGACCTGGAAGGCGGCGGGCGTGAAGAGCGCCGTGATCGACACGCCGGACAGCTATACGGGCGCCGCCTACATCTTCGTCGAAGAAGGCAGCGGCAACAACGCCATCATCGTCAGCCCGGGTGCTGCGATGCTGATCTCGCCCGCCGACATCGAAGCTCACGCCGATCTGATCCGCTCGGCCGGCGTCTTCGTCACCCAGCTCGAGCAGCCGATCGACGCGGCGCTGAAGGCGCTCGAGATCGCACGCGGGGTAGGGGTGACGACCATCCTCAACCCGGCGCCGGCAGCCAGCCTGCCGGACCGCATCTACGCGCTCTGCGACTATGTCACGCCGAACGAATCCGAGGCCGAAGGGCTGACCGGCATCACCGTCGCTTCGGTCGATGATGCCCGCCGCGCCGCCGACAGTCTGCTGGCGAAAGGCGTCGGCGCCGTCATCGTGACGCTCGGGGAGAAGGGCGCGCTGCTCCACACCAAGGACCGTTCCGACCATGTCGGCGCCGTCAACGCCGGCCCGGTGGTCGAGACCACGGGCGCGGGCGACGCCTTCAATGGCGGCTTGGCGGCGGCGCTTGCCACGGGCGTCGAGCCCTTGGAGGCGGTACGCTTCGCCTGCGCTGTCGCCGGCATTTCGGTGACCCGTCCGGGCACGGCTCCGTCCATGCCGACGCTGCAGGAGGTCGAGGCGCTGCTGGCGAGGGCTTGAAGCCGCCAACCTCACGTATGGCCCAACGGGTCGGTAGCGCTCGTCGGGCGCCTGCCACGACCCTTGTAATTCAGTGTCTTACGACGACATGGTTGCATATTAGCAACGGTTAATATTATTCGACGCCAACGCCTTGCTTCGACGGCGCAGCTGTCCCGTAATGGGTCACTGTGTCTGGCATCCCTATTGCATTGCCAGCAATGCCGGAGTGGACCGCGCTCCGGTAGCCGGGGGCAAATTTGGGGGCCCGCCGCTCCCGAACGGGGCGGCGGGCTTTTTGAGAATCGAGTTGAGGGTCGCCTCGAGACGCCAAAGCCTTGGGTGCCGTGCCGATGTATTTTCCTCAATTTCTGATCGGTATGTTCGCGACGTCGTTGATCGTTGCGATCTGGGCTGAGCTGGAGACCGGCTCCATCTGGAAGGCGCTCGGCTGGGCCATCCTTGCCTTGATCATCCTTCAAATTGGATACTTCGGACTGGTGGTCCGGTTGATCTACAAACGGGGAACGGAAGGTACCGAGGCTGACTTGGTATCGACAAGCTCCACGCCCTCGGTCCATCGAGCGCGTCCGCGTTAGTGGGCGTGCGCCCGGTCCCGCCTTCGGTCCGGCTCACATCAGCTGTCAATCCGCTCCTCGGAACGCAACGAGTGCGAGTGCGTTCACTGTCTTGATCGAACACAAGGCAGCCCGGTTCCCGGAACGGTGAGATGAAAAAGCCCTATGAAAAGCCCACGCTTGTACGGCGCGAGAAGCTCACCGCGCGCACCGCCCAGATCGTCGCCTCCGGCGTGATATTGGGCGAGTGAACCGGAAGCGCGGCTAAAGAATCTTGCTGGTCAGTTCGAGCGTCGTCGTCGCGCCTTGCTCGCTGCCGGGAACATGCACCACGCGCATGACGCGAAGGTCCCTGTTCGATCCCTCGATCAGCAAGGACACGCTTTCGCCAACCCGCGGCAATTCTTGAAACGCGAGCTCGTCCACCTCCCTGGCGTCGTCAATCGAAAAGCGGCATAGCACAGCCATCTCAATCTCTCGTCTTTTGTCCCTGTGCGGAACGAGACAGCTACGCAATGGTTCCGAGAGGTCGGCAGAGCACATGCTTTGGGCGGAGATGCGTGGCCGTGCGCTCAGGCGGCATATCTGTTGACGCCGCCTGGTGAGACGTTGCTCGGCTGACGAGCTGAACAACTGAGGCTTGGAGCTTTATTTGAGACCGAACGTGACGCCGCTAGAGAGCAGGGCCTGGCCGAATGGCGCTGCCGTCGTAAAAGCGCGACAGGCGGAAGCGGGTGAGGTCGTGCCCAATCTCGTTTCCTTGGATCATGTCGGAGACGACCCGACCGATTCCCGGCCCGATACCGAAGCCGTGACCGCTCATACCCGTTGCGACGACGAGGCCGACGATCGCCTGCACGCGATCCACTATGGGGACGACGTCCGGCATCGCGTCGATCATGCCTGCCCAGCTCGCCTTTAGGCGGACCGGCCCGAGCTGCGGGAACAGGCGCCTGAAATTGCGTTCGATCGAACGCAGACCGGAACGTTCGGGAGCGGGATTGAGCACCCGCATTCTTTCGAAGGGACTTTGGGAATCCGGCGCCCATTGACGTCGCGTCGACCAGCCGTCCGGGTAACCCGCCGGCGCGGCCGGCGAATAGCGTGAGCCGAAAGGATTGGCGATCAGGGCGGGAAGGTATTTCGTCGCATGCCGGAATGCGTCGGGCCCCAGGTAGAGCAAATGGCTGCCTCCCGGAGCGAGCGTGTATCCGCCATCCTGTCGGCGTCTGAAAGCGATATGCTCTCCTGCCGCGGCGCCTGCGTGGATTTCTGGCAGCGGCTCCGTTGCCGCGGCGGTCGACCTGACGCTGAGCTGGGGAATGGAAACGCCATGTCTTCTCAGGAACAGGGAAGACCACGCACCGCCAGCGAGCAGAACGCTGGACGTCTCGATGTGACCCGCCTCGGTCCAGACACCGCTGACCCTGCCGGCCGAGATTTCCAGGGTTCGCGCCGCGCAATTCTCCACGATCTTGACGCCTTTGCGGGCCGCAAGCCGAGCGAGAGCGGGCACGGCCATCCAGGGCTCCGCCCGCATGTCGGAAGGTGTCGTCATCGCGCCCTTGAAACTGCGTGACATGCCTTTGATGAGGCCAGCGGTTTCCTGCGCGTTCAGAAGGCGAGTGTCGATCTTGTGGACGGCGGCGATCTTCATGAATGCTTCGAAGCCGGCCATTTTGTCTTCCGAGCTTGCCAGGTAGGTCACGCCTGTCTGCTTCAAGCCGATGTCTTCGCCGCATTCCTCAGCCAACTGCCGCCAGTGACGGGAGGCCTCGATCACGATCGGCAGCTCGTCCGCATCGCGTCCCTGCTTGCGGATCCATCCCCAATTGCGGGAGGACTGCTCGGCCGCAATCCGGCCCTTTTCCACCAGCGTCACCGAGATGTTGCGCCGCGCAAGAAAAAGCGCCGTCGTCACACCGATGACGCCGCCGCCGATGATCACGACGTCCGAACTTTTCGGCGGGGGACCGGGATATTGAATGGGGTTCGCTTCGGAGAACGGGAAAGTAGGCAAGTGGCGCATCCTGAAAAAGACGACGACAGCTATGGCCCACTGGCCGCCACCTTTTCTTGAGGCAGTTCAAGGGAAGGTGAAGTACAAGCTGCTTGGCGAGCGCCCGATATTCGCCCAAAACAGACGGGTAGCCGACGTATGTGCGGCCACGATTCAAAGCTCGATCACATCGGATAACGTTTGCGTTCCACCTCCGTTTCAACGCAGGGGTGGCCTCTATATCTCGTCGCGGGCCGAGAACCGCCGGCGGTGAGTGGCTGCATCGCGACACGACGCGACCAGACGGCCCATTTCGGAGAAGCGGTACAACCGCTTCCTCCACCATAGGGAGAAGCCATCATGCGCTCTTTCATGCCAAAAATCGTCGCGGCCGCATCGATCTTCGCGGCCATACCGCTTTCGAGCGCCTATGCGGTGCACCGTCACCACAAGGTCGACACCATGACCACGGCATCGGTGCCGGCGGATCCAAAGGCGAAAGCGGCGTTGGATCAGTTGCTGAACGTAAGGCAGGGTATCCGAGCGGCAAGGCAAGCCGGCAAGATCACGCAGGACCAGGCACGCGACCTGATGCAGCAGGCGGATACCATCCAGCGTACCGCGCTGACTTCCGGAGACCGTTCGGCGCTAGGGCAGATCAACGCACTGGATCAGCGGCTTCAGAATGCCACCGGCCAAGGCACCTACATCGGTAGTGGCGGCGACGGCGGCTATTACCCGAACGGCTGACGAAGATACGAGCTTCATAAATGGCTGCCGGCGTGACCAACGCCTGCTCTCAGAGCCGTCGGAGAAAAGAGCTTGAAGATCAAGCCTTTCTCAACCCCACGCCGGCGCCACCACCATTCTCAAGGATGAGCTTGACACTTGCTATTTCAAGGGCGCGGCAGACAAACATCCATGTTGTTCGCCTGCCTCGTCGGGCTGCCAAGATGCGGACTCGAGAAATCGAATGATTTTCCCCGCCAGAACAGCAGGACAATAAATACAATGATTTCCGAGAGGGAATGGCGCGAGTGACGGGGCTCGAACCCGCGACCTCCGGCGTGACAGGCCGGCACTCTAACCGACTGAGCTACACCCGCGCACTGACGAGCACGTGTCAGGCGTGTTCGTCGTTGGGGCGCTGGATAAGGGGTTCGTTTGCGGGTGTCAAGCGCGGCATGTGAGCATAACGGCAATCAGCGGAAGGTTTTTTGACAAGTGAGCCGGCGTTGGGGAAATCCGCCGGATAGCGGGTGCGCCGGCCGTTCATTGGGCCTTGCGAACGGAGCCCTAACTGCTTAAAGGTCCGGCCCGGAGCGGGCGATTAGCTCAGTTGGTAGAGCGCTTCGTTTACACCGAAGATGTCGGCGGTTCGAGCCCGTCATCGCCCACCAGCTTCCCGGCACCGATCAAAGAATCACGGCGGCGTCAGGCGGAAATCCTGGCCTTCGGGCAGGAGCTGGCCGCCATCGACGACGATCGTCGTGCCGGTGATGTAGCTGGCGTCGTCGGAAGCCAGGAACAGGAAGGCGTTGGCGACGTCGCGCGGCGTGCCGAGGCGCCCGAGCGGCACGGCGTCCTCCATGCTCTTGATGAAGGCGTCGTCGCGGTGCAGCTTCATGCCTTCGGTCAGGATGTTGCCGGGCTCGACGCCGTTGACGGTGATGCCATAGCCGGAAAATTCGAGCGCCGCGGCGCGGATGAAGCCGTTGATGCCGGCTTTGCTCGCCGAATAATGGCCGTGGCCGGGGCTGCTCACCTGCGGGCCGGTGATGGAGGAGGTGAAGAGCATGCGGCCGCTGCCCTGCGCCTTCATCGGCGTGAGCGCCGCACGGGCGGCGTTGAAGCTGCCGCGCAGATTGACCGCCATGACGCGGTCCCAGTCTTCCGGACTGGTGTTCTCGATGAGCTGCCAGGGGTAGATGCCGGCGTTCTGGACGATGATGTCGAGACGGCCGTGGCGCTGCAGCGCCAATGTCACCACCGCTTCCGCGTCGGCCATTTTCGAGATGTCGGTGTGGATGAAGGCGGCGCCCAGCTCGTCGGCGCTCGCCTTGCCGGCCTCGGCTTCGCTGTCGGCAAGGACGAGTTTCGCCCCCTCCTCGGCGAAGCGCTGGGCTATGCCCTTGCCGATGCCGCGCGCGGCGCCGACGATCGCCGCCACCTTGCCTTCGATGCGTCCAGTCATGCGAGCCGTCCTGTCATGCGAGTCTTTGGCGAATGGTCTGCTTGAAAGCGTCGAGCAGCACGGCCGCCAGCACAAGCAAGCCGTGGATGACCTGGGTGAAGTTGGCCGGCAGGCCCATGAGGTTGATGGCGGTGTTGATGGCCGACAAAAGCAGCACGCCGGCATAGACGCCGGGCAGGGTGCCGACGCCGCCCTTGAGGCTGACGCCGCCGATGACGACGGCTGCGAAGGCGTTGAAGAGCAGGCCGACGCCGAGATTGGCGGTGGCGCCGGAGGTACGGATGGCGAGCAGCCAGCCGGCGAGGCCGGCAATGGCGCCGGCAAGCACGAAGGCGATGATCAGGTTGCGGTTGACGCGGATGCCGGCGCGGAAGGTTGCCGTCTCGTTGCCGCCGATCATCACCAGATGCCGGCCGAACGGCGTCTTGGCCAGGATCAGCGAGAAGACGACGAAGCAGCCGACGGCGATCCAGGCGGTGAGCGGCAGCCCGGCGAGGCGCTGGATGCCGAACCAGCGGATGGCCGGCGCCAGGTCCTGTGCCGATCGCCCGCCCGAGACCACCAGCACGAGGCCGCGCACCCAGATGTAGGAGGCCAGCGTGATGATGAAGGCGCTCATCTTCAGCCTGACGATGAGGAAGCCGTTGACGACGCCGATGACGGCGCCGACCACAAGCGCGACGGCGAGCGACACCGGCACCATCAGCCACTCCGGATGCAGCTGCAGGCCAAGGCCGATGCCGGACGAGCAGAACATGATGCCGACCGCCATGGCGCTGAGGGCAGCCACCGATTCGACCGAAAGGTCCATGTGACCGGCGATGATGACCAGCGCCAGGCCGATCGACATGACGCCGAGCACGCTCGAAGCCTCGATGATGTTGGCGAAGATGCCGAGCTGGAAGAAGTTGGGAATGAAGATCGAGAACACCGCCAGCACGAAGACCAGCATGAACCAGACGAGATTGTCGAGCACGAGCTCGAGGATATGGCGGGTGCGTGGGCTCATCATGTGATCCGGGTAGGGCCGATCCGGTTGACGTCAGGACTGGATGCGCGGCCGCTGCCTGCGGACGCGCCGAGAGGCTCCGGGCCGGCAGGCCCGGAGCTCGATGCGGCAAAGCCTATTCGACGGACTTCACCGTATCCGTCGGCGGCTTCTGGTTGCCCCAGAAGGCGGGGTTGTCGACGTTCGCCTTGGTGATCGCCGCGCCCGGGATCTTGATGTTCGGGCCCCAGGCTTCCTTGGTCACGACCGACTTCAAGCCGAGCACGTCATAGTCGCCGGGCTTGATCTCCTGCTTGTTGGCGACCTTGTCCATGAACATCGCGACCGCGGCGGCCTGCGCATAAAGCGGCTGCTCGACCTCGACGTTCAGCCAGCCCTTGCGGATCAGGTCGAGGCCGACCGGCGCGCCGTTCGAGCTCATCAGCATCACGTCGCCCGGCTTCTTGCCGGCGGCCTCCAGCGAGGCGACGGCGGCGACCGAAAGATGCGCGGCGTGGCTGAAGATCAGGTCGATGTCTGGATTGGCCAGGATCTGGTCGGCGACGATGGTGCCGGCGTTGCTCGCCTCCCACTGCATGGCCGGAAGCGAGATGATCTTGACGTCCGGAAACGCTTTCATCTTCTCTTCGAAACCCTTCTGGATGTCGAGGGTATACGGGTCGCCGGGATCGCCGAGCACCTGCAGGATCTTGCCCTTGACCGAGCCGTTCTTGGCCTTCAGCAGCGCTTCGGCCTGTTCGGCGGCGATGTGGCCGATCTCGACGGTGCCGGCGACGGAGGTGAAGTCGGACGGCGTCGCGGTGATCTGGCGGTCGAACTCGACCACCGGGATGCCGGCCGCGCGGGCGGCTTCAACGGATGGTTTCAGCGCGTTGAAATCGACCGCGGCGAGGATGATCGCCTTGGGCTTCAGCGCGATGACGTCGTTCATCTGCGATTGCTGGGCGTCGGTCTTGTTGTCGGCGTTCAGCGTCTTCATCTCGTAGCCGACCTGCTTCAGGAACAATTCCAGCGCGCTCACCGAGCCGGTCTGGAATTCGTCGAGCAATGTCGGGACCAGGTAGTAGACGGTACCCTTGGACTGGGCGAATGCCGGCGTGAGCGTGGCAAATGCCAGGGCCAGGATACCGAAGACAGAAAGTAGCAGTCGTTTCATGTCGTTGGCTCCTCTTTTCGCCGGACCCCTCATTTGTCCCTCAGCCCGCCGGTCCGGCACCGGCGAGCGTCTCTCCGGTGATCATGTTGATCACCGCATCGGGACTTGTCTTGTTGCGGGCAACGTCGCCGGCCACGACGCCCTGGCGGATCACCACGATCCGGTCGGCGACCTGGAAGGCCTGCTGCATGATGTGGGTGATGATGACGACGCCGATGCCCTGGCTCGCCACCTGGCGGATCATGTCGAGGCCGCGGCGCGTCTGCTCGACGCCGAGCGCGGCGAAGGGTTCGTCGAGCAGCACCAGCTTGCCGCCCCAATGGACGAAGCGGTTAAGCTCGATCGCCTGCCGCTGGCCGCCCGAGAGATGCTCGACCTTGGTGCGCAACGAGGGAATGCGCGTGCCGGCATTGGCCAAGGCCTTCGCCACCACGGCTTCCATGGCGCGCTCGTCGAGCACCGGAACGCCCAGCACCTTGCGGGTGATCTCGCGGCCCATGAAGAAGTTGGCCACCACGTCGACATTGGTGCAGAGCGAGAGGTCCTGATAGACCGTCTCGATGCCTGCGGCCTTGGCCTCCGCGGGCGATTTGGCAAGGAACTCCTTGCCCTCGAACAGCATGCGGCCGGAGGTCGGCTCGAGCCCGCCGGCGATGATCTTGACCAGCGTCGACTTGCCGGCGCCGTTGTCGCCCAGCAGCGCCACTACCTCGCCGCGTCCGATCGAAAAGCTGATGCCGCGCAGCGCCTGGATGGCGCCGTAGTTCTTGGTGACGTTGTCGAGGACCAACAGGGGTTCGCTCATGCCGCGATGTCTCCGCCTTTCAGAAGGTCGCCCTCGCGCTGCCGCTTGGCGGTGAAGATCTGGCCGAAGCGCGGGGAAAGCACGCCGGAAACGGCAAGCGCGGCCGCACCCCGCAACACTGCATGCTGACCGCCCCGGGCGACCAGGATGCGCGGCGCCGTGCGATCCCTGCGGGCCGAGACCGAATTGTGCAGCGGTTCGGCCGACGCCGCCAGCCGTTCGAGCAGGGCAGGGGAAGCCAGCCCGCCGAGGACGATCGTTTCGGGGTCGAAGAGGTTTTCGATGATGGTGATGGCATTGCGGAAGACCGGCGCGATCTCGGTAACCCAGTCGGCATCATCGCCGCTCCAGCGGCCTCGCGCTTCCAGCGAGATGTAGCGTTCGAGGCAGCCGCGGTTGCCGCAGGGACAGGGCTCGCCGCCCGGAACGACCGGAATGTGGCCGATCTCGCCGGCATTGCCCCAGGCGCCGCGCAATACGCTGCCGTCATGCAGCATGGTGCCGCCAAGGCCGATGCCGAAGTAGAGATAGTAATATTCTGAATGTTTCGTGCCGAGGCCGTAGAAGCGTTCGCCCATCGCGGCTGCGGCCATGTCGTTCTCGAAAAAGGCCGGCAGGCCAGTGACGGCGGTCAGCCGCTCGCGCAGCGGAACTTCCTGCCAGCCGGCCATGGTGGTCGGGCCGACAAAGCTCATCGGCTCGACACCGAACGGTCCCGGCAGCGCCATGCCGATGCCGATGACGCGGCCGCCCGAGCGGCGGCCGGTCAATTCGGCGACCATGGCGCCGATTGCATCGAATGCATCGTCGGGAGCGGCGTTGGGCGCTTCGCGATGCGCGCTCTCGATAACGTCGCCGCTGAGGTTGATCAGCGCCGCATCGATACCGAGCGGGGTGAGGTGGATGCCGACGGCATAACCGCCTTCCGGATTGACGCGCAGCGTTGCCGGCGGCAGGCCGCGGCCCTTCGGCTCCTCGCGAACCGACAGGATGTAGCCCTGCTCTTCCAATTCGCGCACGATGGTCGACACCGTCTGTACGGTGAGGCCGACATGCCGCGCGATCTCGCCGCGGGCGATCGGGCCGAAGCGGCGAATGGATTCGAGCACGATGCGCCGGTTGTACGGCCGTCCGAACTCCTGATTGGTCCCCCGCAACGCCATCGCCTGCGCTCCCAGTTGACGCTAAGTTCGCAGAGAAGATTTATTCAGTCAAATGGAATTCAAAAATAAATCGGCGATGAAATCACTGAAATCGGGGAACGACAGGACGGGTTAGGACCTGTCGACGTGGCGGCCTTGGCTGATTGCTCCCCGCCGAAGCCTCCTCGATGGTGATGGTGAGTGAACCAGCGACCGTTGACGCAGCACGCATGGAGCAGAGATGATCGAATTGCCGTTTGCCCGCGACGAATATCAGCAGCGGCTTCGCAAGATCCGCAGCGAAATGTCGAAGCGTGGTCTCGAACTCCTGATCGTCAACGACGTCGCCAACCAGCACTACATCACCGGCTATGACGGCTGGTCGTTCTACACGCCGCAGGTGGTGCTGGTTCCCATCGAGGATGCCGAACCGGTCTGGATCGGCCGCGCCATGGATGCGGCAGGCGGTCTTCTGACGGTATGGATGAAGCCTGAGAATGTGGTCGGTTTCCCAGAAGACCATGTTCAACGGGCCGACCGCCACCCGATGGAGTGGATCGCGGGCTGGATCGTCGCCAAGGGCTGGGGAAACAGGCATATCGGCATCGAACTCGAAGCGTATTATTTCTCCCCGAAAGGGCATGCCCGGCTCGTCGCCGGGCTTCCCAACGCAAAATGGCATGATGCCGATCTCCTGGTGAACTGGATCCGCGCGGTCAAATCCGCGCCCGAGATCGCCTATCTGCGCAAGGCCTCGACGCTCGCCGAAGCCGCCGTCGCGCGGGCCCTCGAAGTCATTGCGCCGGGCGTGCGCGAATGCGATGCCATTGCCTCCATCCAGGCGGCGCAGATCGCCGGCAGCCCGGACTTTGCAGGCGATATCACCGCCCTTCCGCCAACGATCCTCGGCGGCGAGAATGCTTCGGCCCCCCACATCATGTGGAGCGACAGGCGGTTCGGGGAAAACGAGACGATTGCGCTGGAACTCGCTGGCGTCTGCCGCCGCTACGCGGCCGGGCTGGCGCGAACGATGCAGCTAGGGAAGACACCGACGCGTGTCTCGGACACCGCCAAGGCGGTGATCGAGGGCATGGATGCGGTGCTTGACGCCGTCAGGCCGGGAACGTCGGCCGAAGCGGTCGAGGCTGCGTGGCGCAAGGTCATCCAACGCCATGGGCTGAAGAAGGAATCGCGCATCGGCTATTCCATCGGCGTCGCCTATCCGCCGGATTGGGGCGAACACACGATCAGCCTCAGGCCGGGCGACAAGACCGTGCTTGCGCCCGGCAACGTCGTTCATTCCATCCTCGGCATGTGGATGGATGGCTGGGGCATCGAGATCAGCGAGACCATCCTGGTGACCGAAACCGGCTGTGAGACCCTGACCAAGTTCCCGCGAGAGATCCATGTCAAATCCTGAGGGCGAGGCGATGGCAGGCCCTGCCGGCAGCGCCGCTGCGGCCAACATCTGTCAGAGACGCCCGTCGGTCGATTTTCGGTTTGGAATCCGCAACGGAGGTCGAATCGGTCTATCCGCTTCATCACCCCAGATTTCCGCGTCGATGAGGCGGCATTGAAGGCGGGCGCCGCGCCCTCGGCCGCGGCGGCGGTCCGTTTTCTGTCCGTGCAACCGGACTGGCCAAGGCGAACACCGGCTCGTGCGGAGTGGGTACGGACCGGCTGCGACGCCCGTTCAGTATCTGATCACCCGGCGCTCGATCAGCACGACGATGCAGAACAGCGCGATCGACAGCGAGGACGAGAGCACGATCGCGGCGTAGAGACGGTCGGACTGGTAATTGAAGGTCGCCTGGATGATCAGCGCGCCAAGTCCTTTGTCCGAGCCGATCCATTCGCCGACGATGGCGCCGATCACCGCAGTGGCCGAGGCGATGCGGAGCGAGGAGAACAGCATCGGCAGGGCGCGTGGCAGGCGCAGGCTCCAGAAGATCTCCGAGCGCGTCGCCGACAGCACGCGGAACAGTTCGTGCTCGTTGTCGCTTGCCGAATCGAGGCCGCGGATCATGTTCACCAGCGTCGGGAAGAAGCAGATCACCGCGGCGATGACGATCTTCGGCGTCATGCCGAGGCCGAAGATCAGGATGATGATTGGTGACAGCGCCAGGATCGGAATGGTGTTGAAGAACAGCACGATCGGGAAATAGGCGGCCTGCAGGATGCGGCTGTGGACGAAGAGCACCGCAAGCAGCACGGCTGCCAGGTTGCCGATGACGAAGCCGGCCAGCGCCTCGATGAGCGTCGGTCTGAGATTGTCGATGAGCAGTGCGAAATTCTTCTGGAAGACGCCGAAGATCGCCGTCGGCGCCGGCACGATATAGGCCGGCACGCCGAGCAGCGGCAGGAGGTACTGCCAGGCGAACAGGATCGACGCCGCGCCCAGAACGGGTAGCGCAATCATCATTTGCGGGGAGAGCGGCGTCTGTCTCACGATGCGCGCTCCAGCGCGGCGCGCAATTCCACCATGGCGGCGACGATAGCGGCATCCTCGCGCTTGCAGCGATTGCCCTCCTGCTTGAAGGGCCGCATGTCGAGATCCTTCACCACGCGTCCGGGATTGGCGGCGAGAACGATGACGCGCTCGCCGAGATAGGCGGCCTCGGCGATCGAATGAGTGACGAACAGGATCGTCGTGCCGGCGCGCCGCCAGAGCGCCAGCAATTCGTCGTTGAGGCGGTCGCGGGTGATCTCGTCCAGCGCGCCGAAAGGCTCATCCATCAACAGCAGCCTGGGCTCGCCAAGCAGGGCGCGGGCGATCGCGACACGCTGGCGCTGGCCGCCGGAAAGCTGATGCGGCAGGCGTTCACCGAGACCGCCCAGCCCCATCAGTTCCAAAAGTTCCGCACTTCGGTCTTCGATCCTGCGCGTCAGTCTGCGCTGGCCGATGCCGAGCGGCAGCCGCACATTGTCGCGCACCGTGCGCCAGGGCAACAGGGTGGAATCCTGGAACACGAAGCCGACATCGCGGCGCGAGCGCACCGCATGCGGTGTGGCGCCAAGCACGCTGATCGTGCCGCCGAGCGGGTCTAGCAGGTCCGCTACCACCCTCAGCAAGGTCGACTTGCCGCATCCCGACGGGCCGAGGATCGACAGGAAGGAGCCGGCCGCGACGGTCAAGTCGAGGCCGGAAAGCACTTTGACGGCCGTCTGTCGGCCGCCGTAGCCGACATCGAGCCTCTGGGCTTCGATAGCGTTCGCCATTAGATCGGCATGACGTTTGGTTGAATCGTCATGCTGATCTACCTCCTTGTTGGAGCATGATCTTTTTCCGAAACCCGGTTCCCACTTTTTTGCTACGCTGACCTTCGGTTCGGGATCATGCTCTAGGCCGCGGGCGCGTCGAGCTTGGGCCGGTCGGCAGCCGAGAGCTCCAGGATCTTGGTGATGTAGACGTCCTTGGCGGCCGGTCTCCCGTTCGGATACTGGCCGACCTTGTCGAGCAGCGCCAGCTGCTCCTCTATCGAGGCGGGATCGAACGTGCCCCAGCCGTCCTTGGCGGTCGCGCCGTCGAAGGAAAGCTTGAGCACTAGGTTGACGGTCTTCTCTTCCCAGCCGAGATCCATTTCCGGATAGGCGGCAATCATCTTCTTGACGGCCTCCTGCGGGTTGGCATGCACCCAGCCCCAGCCCTTGCCGACGGCGCCGATGAACTTCGCCAGAGTGTCGGCATTTTCCTCGATTGCCTTGTCGGTGGCGAAATAGACGTCGGCGTAGGAGCTAAGCCCGAGATCGCGCACCAAAAGGTCGACGCGGTCATCGCCGACGACACTGAGCGCCTGGGTGTTGGTGATCCAGCCGCCGATGGCGTCCACATCGCCGCGCACCAGCGGCGCCTTGTCGAAGCCGACATTGACGATGGTGACCTCGGACGGATCGATGCCATTCTTGGCCAGGATCTCGTCGATGACGAAACGCGCTGTCGGCTGGATGCCGATCTTCTTGCCTTTGAGGTCTGCGACATTGCGGATCGGCTTGCCCGGCTTCGAGGTCAGCGCATAGGGGCCGGTGCGGAAGCCGCAGGCGATGATCTTGACCGGTACGCCGCTGGCGCGCGCGGCATAGAGCTGCGGTGTTTCGGAGAACTGGCCGAGCTGGGCAGCTCCAGAGACGACCGGCGGCACGGTCGAAGCGTTGGGGCCACCTGGGCTGAATTCGACCTCCAGGCCTGCATCCTTGAAATAACCGTTGGCGACGGCGGCGATGTCTCCGATCTGGCCGTTGGACATCAGCCAGTCATACTGGATGACGACCTTGCCGGCCGCCCTGGCGCTGGGCGTCAGCACCAGCTGCATGCCGGCCGACGCGGCCGCGACCGCTGCGAGGCCGCCCTTCACGAAAGTGCGGCGGTTCAATTCACAGTCTCGGTTCCCACTCATTTTTCGCTCCTGTTGAAGACTTCTTTCTTCCAAGCGCCGCTCCCTCGGCGCGGCGTCGTCTACGGCTGTTCGTCGTGGTAGTCGCCAGGGCCGCCGTCGAGCCAGGCGTAAAGCTCCCAGAGCGTGTCGTCCGGGTCGGTGAAATAGGCGCAGCGCGCATTCCAGACATAGTCTTCCGGCGGGCCGCAGAAGGGCACGCCTTTGGCGCTCAGTTCGCCATGCAGCCGGTCGATATCGGCCGGCGTGCCGAGCTGAACGGCGACGCAAACCTTGTGCGCATGGCGCGGCGATCTCAGGTTCGACACGCCGGTATGCCGGTTGATATGGTCGAGTTCCCAGGCGGCGAGCGTCACGCCCTCGCCATGGAAATCGGCAAAGCCCTCGGCGCGGCGACGCAGCCGAAAGCCGAGTTTGTCGACATAGAAATCGACTGTACGCTCGATGTTCTCGACCAGCAGGCAGACGTCGGAGATGCGGGTGAGGCTTGCCGACATGATTATTTCGCCTCGCTGGTCCTGGAGAGCGGCAGCTTGACGCCGACGCGGTTGGCGGCGCCGACGATGTGCGCGCGCATCGCTGCTTCCGCCGCTGCCGGGTCGCCTGCCACCAGCGCCTCGTAGATGCGCACATGCTCGCCGACATTGATCTCGACGAGATCGTGCAGCGGGTTGGTCATGCGGGCGTAGTGGATCGAACGGCGGATCTGTTCGCAGACGAAGGAGATGAAAGTGTGGATGTAGCTGTTGCCGGTCGCCCGCGCGATCTCGCGATGGAACAACAGGTCGGCGTCGATGCTGCCTTCCTCCCAGCGCTCCTCGCCGCCCATGCGGTCGAGCGCGGCCTTGATCGAATCGAGATGCTCCTGCTTGCGGCGCGCAGCGGCGAGCGCGGCGGACTCGGCCTCGAGGATGCAGCGCAGCTCGAACAGCCGCTCCATATTGTGCGTGTCCTTGAGCGCCTCGCGGTCGATGCGGATCGCGGCCCTTTGCTCCGGCGCCAGCACGAAGGCGCCGATGCCCTGCCGCGCCTCGATCATGCCGTCGGCCCGGAGCTGGGCGATCGCCTCTCGGACGACATTGCGGCTGACGCCGAATTTCTCGGAAAGCTCCTGTTCGGTCGGCAGCCGCGTGCCGGGATTCAGCTCGCCGGATTCGATCTCGCGGCTGAGGAAGGCGGCGACCCGGTGCGGCAGGGTCTCGACGGTGCCGATGGCGGCCAGTCTTTGTTTCATGAGAAAGTCTCCGTCGAGGGCAGCAGGCAGCCGGGATTCATCAGTCCCTTGGGATCGAGCGTGGCCTTCAGCGCGGTGACCATACGGCGATGCGTGGGCGAGAGCCCGGCCCAGAATTCGCGCCGGCGGCTGCGGCCGATGCCATGCTCGGCGCTGATCGAGCCACTGAGGTCGACGGCGATCTCATAAAGACCGGCTGTGATCTCCGCGCCGCGTGAGCGGGCATCGGCCGCGGCGAGATCGAGTGGCGGCAGCACGTTGAAATGGATGTTGCCGTCGCCGGCATGGCCATAGGCGAGCGGGATCCAGCCGGGATGTTCGAGCGCGACGAAGCGGCGCAATCGTTCGATCAGGGCTGGGATGTCCGTAATTCGCACCGAGAGATCGGTGCGCACGTGGTAGCCGCGCTTTGCTTGGCCCTCGACCAGTCCCTCGCGGATCGCCCAGAAGGCCTTTGCCTGCGCGCCGCTGGTCGCGAGCACTGCGTCGGCCACTAAACCTTTTTCCATTGCATCGGTGAGAAAGCCGGCCAGCACGCCGGTAAGATCGATGCCCGGCCCCGAGGACAATTCGATCAGCGCCTGGACGGGCGCTGCGACAGGCGCCGTCACTCCAGGATCGACCAACCGGGCCAGATCGATGCATTCCGAACCGATGATCTCGAAGGCGGAGATCAGATCGGAGCAGGCGCGGCGCGCCCGGTTGAACAGCGTGACCCCCGCTTCGAACGAGGCGAGGCCGAGATAGGCCGTCTCGACGCGGGCCGGCTTCGGGAACAGCTTGACCTCGACGCCGGTGATGATGCCGAGCGTGCCTTCCGAGCCGATGAAGAGCTGTTTCAGGTCATAGCCGCTGTTGTTCTTGCGCAGCCCGGAAAATCCGTTCCACAGCTCGCCATCGGCGAGCACCACTTCCAGCCCGAGGATCAGATCGCGCGCCATGCCGTAACGCAGCACATTAACGCCGCCGGCATTGGTGGCGGCATTGCCGCCGATCTGGCAGCTGCCTTGCGCACCGAGCGCCAGCGGAAACAGGCAGTCTTCGGCCTCGCTCGCATCCTTGATCGTCTGCAGGACGCAGCCGGCGTCCGCCTGAAGCGTGAAGTTCTCAGGATCGATCCGGCGGACGGCGTTCAGCCGCTCCAGGCTGACGACGACCAGGCCGGTTCCGTTGCCATCGATGGCGCCCGAAACCAGTCCGGTATTGCCGCCTTGTGGAATGACGCCAAGTCCAAGCTCGCTGCAGAGACGTATCGAGGCCTGCACCTCGGCAACCGACGCAGGCAGCAGCACGGCAAGCGCGCCACCGCTATAGTCGCCTGCCCAATCGCCGAGAAACTTCGCCATTCCTGCCGGCTCGGCAGTCAAGCCGTTGCGCCCGACGGCGCCTTCGAGAGCGTCGAGTATCTCAGACGAGAGACGGCGAATGGTCATCAGCGGCATAACCAACATCGGGCAATAGGGCGATACATATCATCCTACAACTTGGGCCGAGTCAATCCGAAGCGAGCGCTGTTGCCAGCCGAACTGTGGATGGATCTGGAGGGATCTCCGGTCTGCCGCGAGTCCGTGCGCTAAAGGTACGGCGCAACCTTCTTGCCGACGACGAGGAAGCGCAGCGGGTCGACCGCCTCGCCGTTGTGGCGCACTTCGTAGTGGAGATGCGGGCCGGTCGAGCGGCCGCTGCTGCCGGTCTTGCCGATCACGTCGCCGGCCGCGAGTTTCTGGCCAACGGTGACGTCGATTTCGCTGAGATGGCCATAGCGGGTGGAGAAACCGTTGCCGTGGTCGACCTCGACCATGCGGCCGTAGCCGCCGTTCCAGCCGGCCTTGGTGACGACGCCGGCGGCCGTGACCTTGGCCGGCATGCCGATCGGCGCCCTGAAATCCATTCCCGTGTGCAAGGCGGCCGTGCCGAGGATCGGATCGGTGCGCACGCCGAACGGACTGGTGACGGCGCGACCTGGGGCGGGATTGGTCAGCGGCAGCTTGCGCGCCTCTTTCTTGACTTGATCAAGCGCATCAAGAGCCTCGTCCAACTCCTTGACCTTGCTGTCGAAGATCATAGAGGAATCGAGCGGCACCAGCGGCCCGCCGACATCGTTCTTGTCGAGCTCGGCGTCGACCGGCAGGCCTGCGGCTTGCAATGCCTGCGAGATCGCATCCGCGTTCCTGTAGGCATTGTCAGCGAGCGTGGCGATACGGGTAAGCTGCTGGCTCTCGATGGCCTTGAGCGATGCGTTGATCGACACGAACAGCTTGTCGGCTCGATCCGCGGCGGTTTCGTTGTCGAGCGGATCGGAGCGTGTCGACCACAGCGAGAAGGGCCTGGTGTCGCCGGCGCTCAGGCTAGCGACGGAGTAGCTCGGGGCCTGCGAGAGGCTGCCGGTGATTTCGGCATCGGGCTTCGCCGGTGCATCGCTTGCGGCGGGCACGTCGCCGACCTCGTTTTCGGCACGTTCGAGAATCGGTCCCAACCGGCCATGACGCTGGCTGAGCTGGGTTTGCCTGGCCAGCAGCTCGCTGACCTTGGTTTCCATGAGCTGCTGGTCGAGAAGCTGGCGGCTGGTGATGCGGTCGACCTGAGCGCGAAGGGCGGAGATGCGGTCCTCATAGGCCTGCTGCATGCGCGCCTGCCTGGCGGTCGTGGCGCCGATCAGGTCGTCGCGCAACACCAGATAGGAGGTTGCGAGCAGGTAGCCGATGGCGATCGCTGCAAGCGCCGATCCGATGAACGCGGCGAGCCAGGGGCGGATGGTGAAATGCCTGATCTCGTTGCCCCGGGCGATGATGACCGTGTGGGGCTCCTTGCGCCTGCCGAAGACCGTTGACTGACCGTTTGGTTTCACGGGACCGAGCTCTCATTACGACTCCAACGACAGCCCGGGATTACACATTATTAGGGTTAACAAAGCTTTGCTGGCCGCAATGCGCCAGTAACTAATTCCCGCATTGCGGGTGCTGAATTGCGGCAGGGAAGGCCAGCAAAAATCGCGGAAGCTGCGGTCTCCGCTTCAGAGCGCGCGCATTGCCGCCAGCACCTCTTCGGCATGGCCCTTGACCCGCACCTGCCGCCAGATGCGGGCGATCCGTCCGTCCTTGTCGATCAGAAAGGTCGCACGTTCGACGCCCATGTATTTGCGGCCATACATCGTCTTCTCGACCCACAGACGATAGGCCTCGATCACCTTGCGCTCCTCGTCGGCGACGAGATCGACGGTGAGATCGTATTTTGCCTTGAATTTGTCGTGTTTTTTTACGCTATCGGGAGACAGTCCGATCACCACGGTGCCGGCCTTCTCGAATTCCGGCTTCAGCTGCGAGAAGCCGATCGCCTCATTGGTGCAACTTGTGGTGTCGTCCTGCGGATAGAAGTAGAGTACGACGGGCTTTCCCCGGAATGCGGCGAGGCTGAGGGAGCCGCCGCCGTCGCGTGGAAGATCGAACTGCGGCGCGACGTCGCCCACTTCGAGATCAGCCATATCGATGCCCTTGTCTGAGGTTACGCGCGGATCGAGCATCGATATAACGTGAAGCGGGGATTCGTCCACGACGAGTTCGTTTACAACGGAATATTGCTTGGATCAGGAGCAACCGCAGCACGAGAAGATCAGGTTCAGGCGTGACGAGATCACCGACCTGGGGATGTTTCCGTCCGCGTGCAGCGTGCCGCCGCTCGGCCGCGCCTCGGTGCGCCGCCGTTTCCGCGTCATCGGCCGGGTGTTTGCAGGGCTCTGTGCTCTGGTGCTTCTGGCGGCGGCCGGTGTCTATGTGCTTGGCACGTCAGGCATCGGCACGGAGCGGCTTCGCGCCGAAGCCGAGACGGCCATCGAGAAGCTCGCGGGCGTCGATGTCAACGTCACCGTCGGACCGGCGCGGCTGACGCTCGACGGGTCGAGCTTCATCGCCCTGCAGGTCAGCGACGTCAGCCTGAAGACGGCCGACGGCAAGCCGATGGCCGATGTCGGGCGCGTGCGGTTCGGCATGCGCCTGCTGCCGCTATTGTCCGGCGAGGTCCGGCTGACCAGCGCCCGGTTTTCCGATGCCCACATCATGGTCGCTGCGATGCCTTCCGGCGGCGGCGACTGGACGGCGGCGTTGCGCAATGAGGATGGTCTCGTCGATCCGGAGAAAGTGTCGGCGGCGGTGTTTTCCGGCGTCAACGAAGCCCTGGACGCGGTGCGCGAGGATTCGATGCGTCAGATCGACCTCCGCAATGTCGAATTCGAATTGCCGGCGGGCGGATCGGTCAAGCGCGTGACCGTCGCCGAGGCCACGGTCGCGCAGACCGGTACCGGCAGTATGGAACTCTCATCCGATGCGGATGTCGACGGCAGGCATGTCAGCCTGACGGCTTCCGCCGCACGTGATCCGAGCGCCAGGCGGATCGCATCGTTGGACGCCAGCCTCGATGTGGCGGACGCCAGCGGAACCCCGGTCGGGGGAAGCTCGAGCGGCGGAAACTCCGCCGCGCCCACTGACAAGCCCCAGGGAGGCAAACTTGGTTCGATTGCGCTGAAGCTTTCGGGCGCCGAGGCGTCCGGCGAAACGCCATCGCGGCTGGCGGCCTCGCTATCGCTCGGCGGCTCGGTGCTCGATCTCGGCTCACGCGGGCTGCTGCCGGCCGACGTCGATGCCAATGCCACGCTTGTGGCGGGGTCGAACAAGATCTCGATCGACGGGCTGCTATTCAAGACCGGCCGCTCGACATTCGATTTCTCCGGCTCGATCGGGCCGAAGCCGGCTGTCGCGGGCGAGGAACCGTCCTACCGCTACGACCTTGTCAGCGACGGCTCGACGCTCGCGCCGTCGGAATCGCCGGAGCCTGCGCTTCAGTTCCTCGCGCGCATCGCCGGCGTCTACCAGACCAAGAGCCGCAAGCTCGTCGCCGAGCAGATCGGCGTCCGCTCCGGAGGCTCGAGCGAGGTGCTAGGCACCGCTTCGCTTGCCTTCATCGACAACGGGCCGCCGGGTGTGTCGCTGTCGCTCAACGTCCACGACATGCCGGTCTCGCATGTGAAGCAGCTGTGGCCCTGGTTCTCCGCCCGCAACGCGCGGCTTTGGGTGCTGGATAATTTGTTCGGCGGCCGCGTGGTCGACGCCAATTTGCAGTTCCAGGTCGTGCCGGGGCGGCTCGGCAACGGCGTTCCGCTTTCCGGCGACGAGGTGTTCGGCCGCTTCCAGGTAGAGGGCTCGCGCTTCGACACGGCGGGCCGCATCCCGCCGATCCGCGACGCGGTCGGCGTCGTTGCCTTCCACGGCAACGACGTCGATATCAGCCTGTCTTCCGGCAGCGTCTACATGCCGAGCGGCCGCACCGTGGCGGCAAGCGGCGGCACGCTGACGGTGAAGCAGGCGAATGTCTCGCCGGTCATCGGCGCGCTCGACATCGACGTCGCCGGCGAAGCGCCGGCAATCGCCGAGCTCGCCTCTTACGAGCCGATCAACGCCATGCGCCATGTCGGCCTCGCGCCAGAGGATTTGAGCGGTACCGTCACCGGGCATGTGCGGGCCGACATTCCGCTGACTTCCGGCGTCGACACATCGAGGCTCGACTGGCTGGTCGCGCTGGACTACCAGGACCTTTCTTTAGCCAAGCCATTCGAGGACCAGACTGTCACCGAGGCCGACGGCTCAATCACCGTCGGCCCCGACCGCGCGGTGATATCGGCCAAGGCGAAGCTGAACGGCATTCCGGCCGAGCTCGATCTGGTCGAGCCGCTCGAGGACAAGGGGCCGCCGCGCAGCCGCAAGGTCGCGCTGGTGCTCGACGATAAGACCCGCGACGCAACGATGCCCGGCCTGTCGCCGCTGCTTTCAGGCACCATCAAAGTGGCGATCGACAAGAGCGGCGAGGGCAGCCAGAGCGTCGAGGCCGACCTGACCAGCGCCAAGCTCGACATTCCCTGGGTCGGTTGGAGCAAGGGGGCAGGCATTCCGGCCAAGGCCACCTTCACGATGGCAAAGTTCGGCAGCACCACCACGCTGTCGGATTTCGCGCTCGACGGAAAGAGCTTTTCGGTCGACGGCGATGTGACGCTGGTCAATGGGGCGCTATCCTCGGCTCGCTTCAGCAAGGTCGCGCTCAACCGGGGCGACGATGTCGCAGTCTCGGTGAAGCGATCGGGCAAGAGCTACGCCGTCGATGTCAGCGGCGAGTCCCTCGATGCCCGTTCGCTGATCAAGCAGTTCACCTCCGATGTCGACACGGCCACGAAAGGCGCCGGCGCCGACGCGATCTCGGTCAGCGCCGACGTGAAATCGCTGACCGGCTTCCACGACGAGGTGTTGTCGAACCTGAAACTGGACTACAGCGGCGCCGGCTTCCGGGTGAACGGTCTCGATGTCAGCGCGACGGCGAGTTCCGGTGCGGCGATCACCGTCAGGAACACCACAGGCGACGGCGGCCGGTCGCTCAGGATGAAGTCGGCCGATGCCGGTGCGATCCTGCGTTTCCTCAACATCTACGAGCATATGGAGGGCGGGGCGATCACGCTGTCGCTTGCGGGCGCCGCCGACGGGCCGATGAAGGGGCAGGTCGATGCCAGCAATTTCTACGTCGTCAACGAGCCGAAGCTCGCTTCGATCGTGTCGACGAAGCCGGCCGGCGATACGCGGAGCCTCAACCAGGCGGTGAAGGCCGACATCGACACCTCAAGGGTGCAGTTCGAGCGCGGCTTTGCCGAGATCGACAAGGGCTCGGGTTATCTGAGGCTCGCAAACGGCCTGCTGCGCGGCCCGCGCATCGGCACGACTTTCCAAGGCACGCTCTACGACCAGGACAACAACATGGATATGACCGGCACCTTCATGCCGGTCTACGGGCTGAACCGCATCTTCGGCGAATTGCCGCTGTTCGGCCCGCTGCTTGGCAATGGCCGCGACCGCGGCCTGATCGGCGTTACCTACAGGCTGCGCGGCAACGCCAACAAGCCGACCCTCAACATCAATCCGCTGTCCGTGGTGGCGCCAGGGATATTCAGGTCGATCTTCGAGTACAGGTAAGTGCAGGCTGCGCATCGCATGACCAGAGGGCTTGGACCGGCCTTGATGTCGCAGCGGCGGGCGATCACGGGCTTGGGACTTGCAAAAACAGCACTTTGCCGTCAGCCTGAGCGGATGATGGCAAGGCTATCGCCAAAACATCTCATCGTCATGCTGCTGGCTGTCTTTCTGACCGCCGGGTTCAGCCTGTCTGCCGCTCAGGCTGACGTCATGTCGGCCACGATGGCGAGCGGCATGGCTATGACCGTCGATGCGGGCATGGGCGCCGGCAGCGCAATGAAGAGCGATTGCAAGGCGTGCCTCAAGGACACGGGCGATAGCCTGAAGCAGTGTCCGCCTGTCTGCATTGCGCCCGTGCTCGCCGTGCTGCCGCAGGACTTTGCCATGACGACGGTGCTCCACTTGCAACAGCCATCGGCGGAGCCCACTCCGTTCCTGCGCGGGCGAAGTTCTCTGCCCGATCCATACCCTCCTAGACCCAGCGCCTGACGCCGTTTCAGCCGCACCACGGCTGATCCCCGGCGCCTGATCGCCTGCGCGCGCATGGTTGCGCCGTGGGTGCGCAAGGCAGGTCGATGCCGAACCACTCGCCATCGATCGAGATCGCAAAGGGTCAGAAGGGTGAAATACGAATCCAATTATTGCATATCACGCCGTGGGTTTCTCGCGGCAGTGGCGAGCGCTGCCGCGTCCGCTTCGCTGCGTCCCGTACGCGCCTCCGCCGTCGATGAACGCTCGCTCAAGGTCGCGCCAGGCAAGGCGCGGTTCGGCGACGCCGACGGTCCATTCACGCCTGTCTGGGCCTATCACGGAACCATCCCCGGTCCAACGCTGCGGCTCAGGCAAGGTCAGCCGGTCCGCATCACAGTCGAAAACGGGTTGGATGAGGACACGACCGTCCACTGGCACGGCATCCGCCTGCCGAATGCCATGGACGGCGTCCCCGGCTTGACTCAGCCACCAATCGGGCCTGGCGAAAGCTTCGTCTACGAATTCACGCCGCCGGACGCGGGCACCTTCTGGTACCATCCGCATACCGATAGCCTCGTGCAGCTTGGCAGTGGATTGGCTGGCCCGCTCATCGTCGAGGAGGCCGAGCCGGCCGCCTTCGACCGTGACCTTCTGTGGCTGCTGCAGGACTGGCGGCTCACCAAAGACGGCCAGATCGCCGGCGGCTTCGGGAGCATGATGGATGCCTCGATGTCCGGCCGCGTCGGCAATGTGGTCACCATCAACGGGCAGGCGCCGACGGACCAGAGCGTAAGGGCCGGCGAGCGCGTCAGGCTCCGGCTCGCCAATGCCGCACTTGCCCGCATGATGGCCCTGCGCTTCGAAGGCCACCGTCCGGTTATCGTCGCGGTCGACGGCCAGCCGTGCGAGCCGCATGAGCCGGCTGACGGTCGTCTTGTGCTTGCACCGGCAACGCGCATCGACGTCGTGCTCGACATGCAAGGCGACCCCGGTAGCCGGCATGCCGTGATCGACGACTTCTACGATGGGCTTGCCTATATGCTGACCAATCTTGCTTATGATAAGAGGCCCCCGCTCAGGGCGCATCCGCTCGACGCCCGCCTTGCCCTGCCTCGCAACCCGCTGCCTGCGCCGAACCTCGCGAACGCCGTGCGCCAGGAAATCGTGCTGCAAGGCGGCATGATGGGCGGCGGCAAGCTCGCCGGCGTCGGCGGCATGATGGGCATGGGCATGCCCGGCATGAAGGGCTCCCCCGCCTGGGCGATCAACGGCATGTCGATGACCGGCGACGGCCATGCCGGCATGGCGCCGCAGTTCACGCTCGAGCGGGGCGCGACCTGCCGTCTCACCATGCGCAACGAAACCGCCTGGTGGCACCCGATGCATGTCCACGGCTTCAGCCTCGCGGTGCTGTCGCGCAACGGTGCGCCCGTGCCGCACAGGCAATGGCAGGACACGGTGCTTCTAGCCCCCAAGGACGTGATCGAATGCGCCTTCGTCGCCGACAATCCCGGCGACTGGATGCTGCACTGCCACGTCGCCGACCACCAGATGGCCGGTTTGATGACCGTGTTCCGGGTGACCTGATTCTCAATCCAACCCATCAAACAAGGAGAACTGCAAAAATGAAACTGACCTACGCGCTGACCGCCCTCGGCCTTGCAATCGCAACGCCGCTGCCGGCACTGGCCGCGACGATCGAGGCGGTGATGTACAAGAACCCGCAATGCAGCTGCTGCGAGGCCTATGCCGCCTACCTCGAAAAGAACGGCTTCAAGGTCGACATCAAGCCGGTCAACAATCTCTCGCAGATCAGCAGCGATGCCGGCGTGCCCGCTGACCTCGAAGGCTGCCACACGATCATGGTCGACGGCTATGTCGTCGATGGCCTGGTGCCTGTCGAGAACGTCAAGAAGCTCTTGACCGAACGGCCCGCCATCGCGGGCATCACGCTCGCCGGCATGCCGGCCGGCGCGCCCGGCATGGGCGGCGAGAAGAGCGAGACCTGGACGGTCTATGCCTTCACCAAGGATGGCAAGGCGCCGACCGTCTACGCGACGGAATGAGCGCCATGACCGCACGCAAACTGGCCGTGACCCTTTCGGCGATACTGCTTGCGGCCTCGCTGCCCGCAGCGGCGGCGGAGGCGCCGCAGAACTTCGCCGTTCTCGACACGCCCGCCGCGCTGCCGGAGATCAGCTTCGCGGACGCCGCCGGCCAGCCGAAGACGCTGGCCGGCTATGCCGGCAAGGTGGTGCTGCTCAACGTCTGGGCGACGTGGTGCGGGCCCTGCCGCAAGGAAATGCCGACGCTTGACCGGCTGCAGGCCAAGCTCGGCGGACCGGACTTCGAGGTCGTCGCGCTGTCGATGGACCGGAAAGGCCCTGATGCCGTGAGGAAGTTCTTCGCCGAGACGGACGTCACGCACCTTGCGCCGAACATCGACACTTCGGCCCAGGCGATGTTCACGCTCGGCGCCGTCGGCCTGCCGATGACGCTGCTGATCGACCGGCAAGGCAAGGAGATAGGGCGGCTGATCGGCCCGGCCGAGTGGGACGCCCCCGACATGGTCGACTTCATCCGCGCCCGCATCGCCGCCAAATGAGAAAGGAAACGACATGACAACGACCGAACTGACCCGAAGCGGTCAAGTTTCACTGGGCCGCCAATCCATCGTTCGCTCTATTGCAGGCGGACGCCGCGGCTTGGTCGCTGGCGGCGTAGCGATCGCCGTCGCTGGCCTTGCCTTCAACTGGTCGTGGCTTGTCGCCGCCGGCGTCGCGCCGGTGCTGCTCAGCATCCTGCCTTGCGCGGCCATGTGCGCGCTTGGGCTGTGTATGAACCGGATAGCGGGCCGTTCATGCGCGACCGAAAACGTTTCTTCCGGAGAAGCCGCCGACGGTCCGAAAGCGCTTCCCGCCGACACGAAAGGCAGTGATTGATGTCCGTCTGGGTGCAAAGTCAGTCGGTGGCCCGGTGTGTTTCGTTGGTTCGGGACCAGTGGATGCGCTTGCTATGCGCCCTGTTCGCACTGACGGCGCTCGCCGTCGGCTTCGCGCATGGCGCACGCGCGCACTCGCTGGATGACATCGACGCCATGCTGCGGAACGACGAGAAGTATTTCCAGCCAATCGACAAGCCGCTGCCGGACTTCACGCTGCGTGCCGCCGACGGGCGCGTCTTGCGCCCGGCCGACCTCGTCGGCAAGGTCGTCGTGCTCCACTTCATCTACACCTCATGCCCGGACGTTTGCCCGCTGCATGCCGAAAAGATCGCCGAGGTCCAGAAGATGGTGAACTCGACTCCGATGAAGGATCGGGTCGTCTTCATCAGCATAACCACCGACCCGCGCAAAGACACGCCCGACCTCGTCACCTTCGTCAACGCGCTCACCAACAACGTCGAGCGCCCGCACCATGATCAGGGCGAAGGCTGGCTGGCGAAACTGAAGAACCTGCTGTGAGGCAGAACCATCGCTCCGGAGAGGAAAGGGAAGCACATGTTCACCAGGACGCACACGAGCCGATTTTTCGGAAGCATCTTTCGCACCATCTTGCTCGCTGCACTGGCGGGATGGCTGCTGCTCAATCCGGGCTTGCCAGGCGCTCGGATGCCGGCATTCGCGGCCGGCGAAATGTCCCAGGACCAGCTCGACCAGCGGATCCACGACTATATCCTGGCCCATCCGGAGGTTCTCGTTCAGGCGCTGCAGAGCCTGGACGAGCGCCAGCGTCAGGCGGAGGCGGCCGAAGCCAGGAAGGTGCTCAAGGCGCGTGCGGACGACATCTTCCACGACAGGCGGAGCCCAGTCGGCGGCAATGCGCAAGGCAATGTCACCCTGGTCGAGTTCTTCGATTATAATTGCCCTTATTGCCGAATGATGGCGCCGATCATGGAACAGGCCGTGGCCGACGATCCGCAGCTTAGAATCGTCTACAAGGAATTTCCCATCCTCGGCCCTGATTCCGTGTTCGCGGCCAAGGCCGCGCTCGCCGCTGACAAGCAAGGCAAATACGCGGCGTTTCACAAGGCGCTCTATGCGGCAAAGACAAGGGTGACTGAGGCGGTCGTGCTCAAGACCGCCGCCGAGGCCGGGCTGGACGTCGAACGCATGAATACCGACATGCGTCAGCCGGACATCCAGGCATCGATCGACCGCAACACGGAACTGGCCCAGGCACTGAGGATCACCGGGACGCCGGGCTTCGTTGCAGGCGACCAGATTTATCCCGGCGCGACCAATCTTGCGACCCTGAAGACATTGGTCAACCAAGCGAGGGCCGGCAAATGAGCAGCACCCCAAACCGGCGCACGGTTGTTCTCGGCGCGTTCGGCGTCGCCACGGCTGCGGGCCTTTTCGAGCGGCCGAGGCCAGCAATCGCCGCCGACGATCCCGAATTGGCCAAGCGTTTCAAGGATCTCAGCGAGAACGGCAACAGCACCTGCTCGGCCAAGTTCACGGACTCGATCGCGACGATGCCACCGATGTCTCGCATCAAAGGCTCATGCTGCAGTCCGATGGAATTGAAGCGCTACGGCGAGCAGGTGCGAGGCCTTGCCAAGTACCGCGCCATCCCGATGATCCCCGGCGATCCTTATGACATTGCGGCCGCGACAGCGCAGCAGATGATGCCGTATTACGATCTGAAGCTCACCGGAGACGAGCAGAAGGCCTATGACTACGCGATGGCCAATTCCGAGGAGAAAGGTCCCTGCTGCTGTCCTTGCTGGCGCTGGAAGGTGTATGGCGGACTGGCGAAATACCTGATCCACGAGCATGGTTTCGACGGCAAGCAGATCGTGGATGTGTGGAACCTCTCCGACGGCTGCGGCGGAGGAATGTAAGGCTTGCCGGCGAAGTGACATTCCGCCCGCTGATCGCGGCTGGCCAACCGGAAACCTCGTCGACTTGACAGACCTGCGCTGCGATCTAGTTCACCTCGCAATCGCCGGTACACGCCCCGGGGAGGCCGGCTCTCGCCACCCAGGGAGGATGATCGCCATGATGGACGGTTCGGCTTGGATGATGGGGGGCATGGCGCTCATCTGGGTCTTGGTCTTCATCACGCTTCTGCTCGGCATAGCGGCGCTGGTCAAATACCTGCGAAGCTGATCGGCCCTGCGTCCCGGCAACGTCGCGGCCGGTGGCACATGGCGGCGAATGGGTCAGATCGGCCGCACCAGGACGTGCTTCTTTCTGCCGAGCGAGAGCTTTGCGACACCCTCCGCGCCCAGATCCTGAGGTGTCACCATGCGCCGGTCGTCGGTCACCGGCTGGTCGTTGAGGCGCACGGCGCCGCCCTGGATGTGTCGCCGCGCCTCGCCATTGGAAGCAGCGAGCCCTGCGGTCACGAATAGCGACAGGATGCCGATACCGGCCTCGAGATCGGCCTTGGCCACCTCGACGCTCGGCAGCGTGTCGGCAAGCGCGCCTTCCTCGAAAGTCTTGCGCGCGGTCTCGCTTGCCGTCTCTGCCGCCTCGCGGCCATGCAACATGGCGGTGATCTCGGTGGCGAGGATCTTCTTGGCCTCGTTGATCTCCGAGCCGCCGAGCTTTTCGAGGCGCGCGACCTCATCCAAGGGCAATGTCGTGTAGAGTTTCAGGAAACGGCCGACATCCGCGTCCTCGGTATTGCGCCAGTACTGCCAGAACTCGTAGGGCGACAGCATGTCGCCGTCGAGCCAGACGGCGCCCGAGGCCGATTTGCCCATTTTGGCGCCCGACGAGGTTGTGAGCAGCGGCGTGGTCATCGCAAATAGCTGCACGCCTTCCATCCGGTGGCCGAGATCGATGCCGTTGACGATGTTGCCCCACTGGTCGGAGCCGCCCATCTGCAGCCTGCAGCCGACGCGCTTGTAGAGCTCGACGAAGTCGTAGGCCTGCAGGATCATGTAGTTGAATTCGAGGAAGGACAGCGACTGCTCGCGGTCGAGCCTGAGCTTCACGGAATCGAAAGCGAGCATGCGGTTGACGGAGAAATGCCGGCCGACATCGCGCAGGAAATTGACGTAGTTGATCTCCATCAGCCAATCGGCGTTGTTGACCATGACCGCGTCGCCGGCGCCGCTGCCGAATTTGAGGTAAGGCGCGAAATTGCGGCGGATGCCGACGAGATTGTCCTCAATGTCTTGCGGCGTCAGCAGCTTGCGCGCCTCGTCCTTGAAGGAGGGGTCGCCGACCATCGAGGTGCCGCCGCCCATCAGCGCGATCGGCCGGTGGCCGGTCTGCTGCAGCCAGTGCAGCATCATGATCTGGATCAGCGATCCGGCGTGCAGGCTCTTCGCCGTCGCGTCGAAGCCGATATAGGCGCTCACCGTTTCCTTGGCGAAAAGCTGGTCGAGGCCGGTTTCATCCGAAATCTGATGGATGAAGCCGCGCTCGCTCATGATGCGCAGGAAATCGGACTTGAAGGCGGACATCTTTTCTTCCCGGAGATCGCTCGGCAACCGGCCGAGCCTGACGTGAAGGGGCGCGTTTAGCATCAGCGGGCGATCAGCAAAAGTGGTTTCCGGTTTTGCGTAAGATCGCCCGCCACTCAAATTGCGCGATCAGCAAAAGTGGTTTCCGGTTTTGCATTCGATCGCCCGCAATGCGGCGCGTCCTTGCTTCGCCCCTCTTGCTGGCGTAATGAGGCGCCCGCGCAAGGGCAGCACGGCCCGACGCGCCGCGACGGGGCCATCCCGCAATCTCAGATCGGACAGCTCCCGCGATGAACAGGAACTATCTCATCCTATTTCTGTTCAGCATTCTCATGACCGTCAGTGGGCTGGCAAGCCTGCCGCCGGTCGACCGCGACGAATCCCGCTTCGTCCAGTCGACCAAGCAGATGGTCGAGACCGGCGATTATATCGACATCCGCCTGCAGGATGTCTCCCGCTACAAAAAGCCGATCGGCATCTACTGGCTGCAATCGGCGGCGGTGGCGCTGAGCGGCGAGGGGGCGCACGCGCCGATCTGGGTCTACCGCCTCGTCTCCATGCTCGGCATCGCGCTCGCCGTCGTCGGCATAGGCTGGACGGGCACCAAACTCTTCGGCGCCGATGCCGGCCTGGCCGCCGGGCTGATGATGGCTGCGATCTTCGCCACCGCCTTCGAGGGCCGCGACGCCAAGACCGACGCCATGCTGCTCGCCTGCTGCGTGGCCGCGCAAGGCGCGCTGGCGCAGGTCTATCTGGCGGCGCGTCGCAAAGAGCCGGTGGCCGGCCATCTGCCCTGGATCTTCTGGATCGCGCAGGGGCTGGGGATCCTCATCAAGGGGCCGGTGACCCCGCTTCTGTCGCTGCTGACGGCAGCAGCGCTGTTCGCCTTCGAGCGCGACTGGCGCTGGCTTTTGAAGCTGAAGCTGGTGCGCGGCGTCGCCATCGTGCTCGTCATCGTGCTGCCTTGGCTCGCCCTCATCAGCTGGAAGAGTGGCGGCGCCTTCTTCCAGGAGGCGGTCGGCAAGGACATGCTGAACAAGGTGGCGCAAGGCGAGGAATCGCATGGCTTGCCGCCCGGCTTCTATATGCTCACCTATTCGCTGTTCATGTGGCCTTTCGGCCTGATCGCGGTCGGCGCCGGGTTGCAAGCCATCAACCGCTTCTGGGACGACCCGGGTCTGCGTTTCTGCCTTGCCTGGTACATCCCGTTCTGGCTGGTGTTCGAGGCGATCCCGACCAAGCTGCCGCATTACGTGATGCCCGCCTATCCCGGTATGGCGCTGCTGATCGGCTGGCTGCTGACCTTGCCGGCAGATCAGGCCAACGCGCCACTGAAGCGCTGGCAGAGCTGGCTTTGGTGGTCGACGGCCTTCGGTGTCGTCGTCGTGTCGATTGGGCTGGCCGCGGTGTGCATCGGGACGCCGATCTATTTCGCCAAGACCTTTTCCTGGTGGAGCATCCCGGCGGCGATCGCCGCGCTCGCCACCGGCTATCTTGCCTTCCCACGCCAATTGCAGGTGCCGCTCGGACGCATCGCGGCGATTGCTGTCGGCGCCGGCATCACCTTCAGCCTGCTGTTCGGCGTGATTGCGCCGTCCTTGAAGCCGATCTGGCTGAGCCCCGCCATCAAGGCAGCGGTCGATGCAAATCGCCTTTGCGATACTACCGTGCTCGCCTCGTCTCCCTATCACGAGCCGAGCTTGGTGTTCCTGGTCGGCACCAACACGGTGCTGACTGACGTCGACGGCGTCGCAAAGCACTTGGCTGCCGATCCGGGCTGCGCGCTGGGCCTCGCTCCGGTCAAGGACGAGCAGAAGCTCAACGAACTGCTTGCCGGGCAGGGCAAGTCGGCGAGGCGTCTCACCGAGATCGACGGGCTCAACTATTCGTCAGGAGACAAGTTGGCGCTCGGGCTTTATCGGGTGGCCCCGTGAGGGATAGTGTCGGGCCTCGGGTGCCCCTATAGGCTTTGCGCAATCATGTCCGCCGCCGCCCTTTACCGCCGCTCGCTCGGCAACTTCCTCGACACGATTGCAATCGTGAAGCGGCGCTTTGCCATGCGACCGGCGCGCTACCCCGAGATTCCCTGGCTCGTCTGGGTCGCTGCATGGCTTCTGCTTGCGGTGGCCGTCGGCCTCAGCCTGGACAGCGCCGCCGGCAGGATGCGCGGAGAATGGACGCCCGCCTTTGTCCATTTCACCGATTTCTTCACGGATTTCGGCCTGGGCGGCTGGTATCTCATCCCGGCGGCTCTCTGCCTCGTCGCTGCCAACCTGACGGACTGGCGCAGCCTTTCACGGCAGGCGCGGATGATGGTCTACAACTGGACGTGCTTCGCGTTCCTGGTGCTCTGCGCGGTCGGTCTTTCCGGTCTTGCGGTCAATCTCTTGAAATACGGCATCGGCCGCGCCCGGCCGCTCTATTTCGACAGTTTTGGCGTTCTGTCGCTGCATCCCTTCGCCATGGATGCGCGTTTCGCCGGTTTTCCGTCCGGCCATGCCACGACGATGGGCGCGGTGTTCGGGATACTGCTGCTGCTCTTCCCCAGGCGCTGGTATATCGCGCTGGCGGTCACCGCCTGCATTGCCTCGACGCGCGTCTTCGTCGGCGCGCATTATCCGAGCGACACGGTGGCCGGCTTCGGGCTCGGGCTTGCCTTCGCTATCGTCTCGGGGATGGTCTTCGCGCGGCTCGGTTTCATCTTCCGGCGGCCGTCCTCGACCAGACCGGTGCCGAAGCGCACGTTCCGGCTGCTGTCTTCCAGCGGGACTACGGATAGAGCATCGCCGGCAAGGCGGAGCCGCGGCCAACTGTCGGCTGACCGCCCATAGATAACGTCTGAGAGCGTAAGAAGGTTTATCTCAGCCGCTTTGGCCGCGGATCGGCGAGCTCGCCCGCCAGCCGCCGGTCGAGATAGTCGGCACATTCCTCGATCAGCAGTTCGGCGTGGTTGGCGAAGAAATGGTTGGCGCCGGGGATCGTCTTCTGCGTGATGGTGATGCCCTTTTGCGTATGCAGCTTGTCGACCAGCGTCTGCACGTCCTTGGGCGGCGCCACCTTGTCGGCGTCGCCGTGGATGATGAGGCCGGATGACGGGCAGGGCGCCAGGAAGGAGAAGTCGTAGGTGTTGGGCTGCGGGGCGACCGAGATGAAACCCTCGATCTCCGGCCGGCGCATCAGGAGCTGCATGCCGATCCAGGAGCCGAAGGAATAGCCGGCGACCCAGCAGCTCTTGGAATCCGGATGCAGCGATTGCACCCAGTCGAGCGCGGCGGCCGCATCCGACAGCTCGCCGGTGCCGTGATCGAACTCGCCCTGGCTGCGGCCGATGCCGCGGAAATTGAAGCGAAGCGTGGTGAAATCTCGCTTCTGGAACATGTAGAAGAGGTCGTAGACGATCTTGTTGTTCATCGTGCCGCCGAATTGCGGGTGCGGATGCAGCACGATGGCGATCGGCGCGCTCTTTTCTTTCGAGGGCTGATAGCGTCCCTCCAGGCGACCAGCCGGACCGGCGAAAATGACCTCAGGCATAAAATACTCCACGTGGCATACGAAGGCGCTAGCCCGGACCTCTTCTGCGGCCCCAAGTTTTCTGTGGCCTTGACGCCGGGCAAGCGTCTTCCTAGAAGCTAGTTTAGAATTGTTCAAAACTGGGTGGCCGAAACGTATAAGTTCGGCCGCCCGCGCCGCAAGCCGGGTAAATAGGACGGCTTGCCTTGCAATTTCAAGGAAATAACGCGCTATCCTCGCGGAATGGCTGCTGACGGGATTGACTGAAGGAAAATGGCCGCAACTCGCGCCTATCTCGACTACAACGCCAGCGCACCTCTCATCGGAGAGGCGCGGTCGGCAATGGTTGCTGCGCTCGATGCCGCCAATCCGTCGTCGGTCCACACCGAGGGCCGTGTAGCGCGGCGGCTGATCGAGGATGCGAGGCGCGACATGGCGAGGTTGGTCAATGCCAAGCCCGAGCATGTCGTGTTCACCTCCGGCGCGACCGAGGCGGCCTCGACGCTGCTTACCCCAGACTGGCAGATGGGGCGCGGCGCCATCCGCATGAGCCGCCTTTATGTTTCGGAGGCTGACCATCCTTGCGTGCTCGGCGGCGGGCGCTTTCCGGCCGCACAGGTGACGCGTATCGGTGTCGATCGCAACGGCATTGCCGATATCGAGGCGCTGACCAAGGCGCTCACCACGCATGACCGGGCCGATGGCCTGCCGCTGGTCGCGATCCATGCCGCCAACAACGAGACGGGCGTGATCCAGCCGATCGGCCGCATCGCCGAAATCGTCAAGACCGCTGGCGGCGTACTGGTCGTCGATGCCGTGCAGGCTGCCGGGCGGATTCCTATCGACATGTCAGCCGGTTATGCCGATTATCTGATCCTGTCCTCGCACAAGATCGGCGGCCCGAAGGGCGTCGGCGCCATCGTCGCCCAGGCCGACCTGATGATGCCGAAGCCGCTGATCAATGGCGGTGGCCAGGAGAAGGGCCATCGCGCCGGCACTGAGAATCTTCCCGGCATTGCCGGTTTCGGCGCCGCGGCGCGGGCAGTGCTCGCCGGTCTGGACGACATTGACGCGGTCGCGCGTCGGCGCGACGAGGTCGAGGCGATCGTGCGGGAACTGGTCCCGGACGCGGAAATCTTCGGAGTGGCGGCATCAAGGCTTGCCAATACGACATTCTTCGCTATTCCCGGCATCAAGGCCGAGACGGCGCAGATCGCCTTCGATCTTGCAGGCGTGGCGCTGTCGGCCGGCTCCGCCTGCTCGTCGGGGAAAGTCGGGCCAAGCCACGTGCTGAAGGCTATGGGTCGCGGCGACAGTCTTGGTGCTTTGCGCGTCTCGATCGGTCGCGCCACCGGTGCCGAGGAGATCGAGGCGTTCCGGACGGCGCTGGCGGGCGTCGTCGCGCGCCGGGCGGGGAAGGAACAGGCTGCCTGACGGCGGCGGAGCGTCGCACCGAGAGCACCTTGCGGTTCTCGGAAATCCGGTGCTCGAAAGCGAATTCAGGCCATTCGGCCTGGTAGAGTTGTGCGTTTCGTCTTGGCCGGGTGAATTCCAGGTCGGAATGCACTATATGGAGCTTACGCCGCTTCGGGCGCCGCCAAGGTGCTCGTCCCAGCGGTGCCATAGTTTGAAAACTGCCGGGCCTTGACCCCGGCGAGGATGGAGAACGCTTATGCCTGCTGTGCAGGAGACGATCGATCGAGTCCGAAAGATCGACGTCGACCAGTATAAATTCGGATTCCAGACAGAGATCGAGACGGACAAGGCCCCCAAGGGTCTGAACGAAGATATTATTCGTTTGATCTCCGCGAAGAAGCGCGAACCGGACTGGATGCTGGAATGGCGGCTGGGCGCCTTTAGGCGCTGGCTGACGCTGGAAGAGCCGACCTGGGCGCGCGTCAAATATCCGAAGATCGACTTCCAGGATATCCACTACTACGCCGCGCCGAAGAGTTCGCCGGGTCCGAAGTCGCTGAGCGAGGTCGATCCCGAACTGCTCAAGGTCTACGAGAAGCTCGGCATTCCGCTGAAGGAGCAGGAGATCCTGGCCGGCGTCCAGAAGGCCGACACCTCGGAACTGGAGGAGGCCAACGACAACGTCTACAAGTCGGGCCGCGTGGCAGTCGACGCCGTGTTCGATTCGGTCTCGGTCGTCACCACCTTCAAGAAGGAGCTGGCCGAGGCCGGCGTCATCTTCTGCTCGATCTCGGAGGCGATCCGCGAGCATCCGGAACTGGTACAGAAATATCTGGGCTCGGTCGTGCCGACCTCGGACAATTTCTACGCCACGCTGAATTCGGCCGTGTTCACCGACGGCTCCTTCGTCTTCGTGCCGAAGGGCGTGCGCTGCCCGATGGAGCTGTCGACCTATTTCCGCATCAATGAGCGCAACACCGGCCAGTTCGAACGCACGCTGATCATCGCCGAGGAGGGGGCCTATGTCTCCTATCTCGAGGGCTGCACGGCGCCGCAGCGCGACGAGAACCAGCTGCATGCCGCTGTGGTCGAGCTGATCGCGCTCGACGATGCCGAGATCAAATACTCGACGGTGCAGAACTGGTACCCGGGCGACGCCGAAGGCAAGGGCGGCGTCTACAACTTCGTCACCAAGCGCGGCGACTGCCGCGGCGACCGCTCGAAGATCTCGTGGACGCAGGTCGAGACGGGCTCGGCCATCACCTGGAAATATCCGAGCTGCATCCTGCGCGGCGACGATTCCAGCGGCGAGTTCTATTCGATTGCCGTGTCGAACGGCTATCAGCAGGTCGATAGCGGCACCAAGATGATCCATCTCGGCAAGAACACGTCGAGCCGCATCATCTCCAAGGGCATTGCCGCCGGCTCCTCGCAGAACACCTATCGCGGCCAGGTCTCGGCGCACCGCAAGGCGGCCAACGCGCGCAACTTCACCAACTGCGACTCGCTTTTGATCGGCGACCAGTGCGGCGCGCACACCGTGCCTTACATGGAAGCCAAGAACGCGACGGCGAAGTTCGAGCACGAGGCGACGACGTCGAAGATTTCCGAGGACCAGAAATTCTACGTCATGCAGCGCGGCATTCCCGAGGAGGAGGCGATCGCGCTGATCGTCAACGGCTTCGTCAAGGACGTCATCCAGCAGCTGCCGATGGAGTTCGCCGTCGAGGCGCAGAAGCTGATCGGCATCAGCCTAGAGGGTTCGGTCGGCTGACCGCAAAAAGATATTCAGGAAGAAATTATGCTCGAGATCAAGAATTTGCACGCCCGCATCGTCGATGACGGCACCGAGATCATCCGTGGGTTGAATCTCTCGGTGAAAGCCGGCGAGGTCGCCGCCATCATGGGCCCGAACGGTTCGGGCAAGTCGACGCTGTCCTACATACTTGCCGGCCGCGAGGACTATGAGGTCACCGAAGGCGACATTCTCTACAACGGCCAGTCGATCCTCGAAATGGATCCGGCCGAGCGCGCCACCGCCGGCGTCTTCCTCGCCTTCCAGTATCCGATGGAGATACCGGGCGTGGCGACCATGGAATTCCTGAAGGTGGCGATGAACGAGCAGCGCAAGGCGCGCGGCGAGGAACCGCTGAAGGTGCCGGAGTTCCTGAAGCGCGTGAAGGACGCCGCCGCCTCGCTCAACATGGACATGAACATGCTGAAGCGGCCGCTCAATGTCGGCTTCTCGGGCGGCGAGAAGAAGCGCGCCGAGATCCTGCAGATGAAGCTTTTGGAACCGAAGCTCTGTGTGCTCGACGAGACCGATTCCGGCCTGGACATCGACGCGCTCAAGATCGTCGCCGACGGCGTCAATGCGCTGCGCTCGCCGGAGCGGGCAATCGTCGTCATCACCCACTACCAGCGCCTGCTCGAGCACATCGTGCCGGATAGCGTGCACGTGCTCTACAAGGGGCAGGTCATCAAGTCGGGCGACAAGTCGCTGGCGCTCGATCTCGAAACCAACGGCTATGCCGGCGTGATTGGCGAAGCCGCGTGAGATGGGGCCGAGTGAGGCGAGAGCAATGAACATGCACGCACAGCCCCAGCGGACACTGGCCGAGACGGCGCTGATCGATGCCTTCGGCGAGCGGCTTTCGCTGCTGCCCGGCGATGGCGCGGTGATGACGAAGCGCGACGACGCGATCGAAGCCATCAAGCACGGCCTGCCGACGCGGCGCATCGAATCCTGGCACTATACGGACCTGCGCCGGCTGCTGACCTCGGTGCCGATTTTCGAGGCCGAGACGATTGCGAAGGCACTCGAGCCGGTTCTCGACGGCGCCGCGGTGCTGCCGGTGCTGAACGGCGTCTCCACCGGCAAGCTGCCCGAGATCGAGGGTGTCACGGTACAGCGCCTGTCGGAAAAACTCACCGATGGCAGTGTCGCGCCTGGGCTCGATCCCTATGGCGCCGATGACGCGATCGGCGCGCTGAACACCGCCTTCGTCGCCGACGGCTATTTCGTCGACATCGCCGACGGCACGGTGCTGGAAAAGCCGATCGAGCTGCAGAACCTGCAGTCCGGTGGCCAGGCGCATGTGCGGCTGCTGACGCGCGTCGGTGCCGGCGGCAAGGCGATCATCGTCGAGCGCCAGGCGGGCGAGGCGGACGAAAACGGCGGCGCGCTCATCAGCTCCGTCAGCCAGCTCGTGGTCGGCGATGGCTCCGAAGTGACCTGGCTGATCGTGCAGGAGCAGCCGGATACGGCCACGCATCTCGCCCAGTTCAAGGCGCATATCGGCAAGGATGCGAAGCTGACGCTGTTCGTCATGAACGCGGGCGGCAAGCTCGTGCGCCAGGAAGTCGTGGTCAGGACCACGGGTGAGGGCGCGGATTTCAAGCTGCGCGGCATCAACCTTCTGGCCGGCGACACGCATACCGACACCACGATGGTGCTCGACCATGCCGTGCCGCACACGAGCTCGACGGAAGTGATGCGCAACGTGGTGACCGGCAGGGCGCGTGGCGTCTTCCAGGGCCGCATCAACGTGCACCAGTATGCGCAGAAGACCAACGCCAAGATGGCCTGCAACACGCTGCTTCTGTCGGATGACGGCGAGTTCTCGACCAAACCGGAGCTGGAGATTTTCGCCGACGACGTCGTCTGCGGCCACGGCGCGACGGTCACGGAGATCGACCACAACCATCTGTTCTATCTGATGGCGCGCGGCATCGACGAGAAGACGGCGCGGGGCCTGCTGGTGAAGGCTTTCGTGGCCGAAGTGATCGAGGAACTGGACGACGAGGCGCTGGTAGACGCGCTCGAAGCGCGGCTCGACGGCTGGTTCCTGACGCACGGGTAGCACTTCCCTTCTCCCCTTGTGGGAGAGGGTGGCCGAGCGAAGCTCGGTCGGATGAGGGGTGTTGGAAGGATCGCGGCTTTGGCCGCCAAGGACTTCGAAATGGACCAGAAGATCGAAACCGCTCCCTATGATGTCGAGGCAATCCGCCGCGATTTTCCGATCCTGTCGCGCCAGGTCTATGGCAAGCCGCTGGTCTATCTCGACAATGGCGCCTCGGCGCAGAAGCCGCAGGTGGTGCTCGACACCATCCAGCATGCCTATTCACAGGATTATGCCAACGTCCATCGCGGCCTGCATTTTTTGTCGAATGCCGCGACTGATGCCTATGAGAAAGCTCGGGAAACGGTGCGCCGCTTCCTCAACGCGCCGAGCACCGACAACATCGTCTTCACCTCCAACACGACATCGGCAATCAACACGGTCGCCTATGGTTGGGGCATGCCCAGGATCGGCGAAGGCGACGAGATCGTGCTCTCGATCATGGAGCACCATTCCAACATCGTGCCCTGGCATTTCATCCGCGAGCGGCAGGGCGCCAAGCTCGTCTGGGTGCCGGTCGACGACCTCGGCGCCTTCCATATCGAGGAATTCGAGAAGCGGCTGACCGACCGTACCAAGCTCGTCGCCATCACTCACATGTCCAACGCGCTGGGCACGGTGACGCCGATTAAGGAGATCGTGCGCATCGCGCATGCGCGTGGAATTCCCGTTCTCGTCGACGGCAGCCAGAGCGCCGTGCACATGGCCGTAGACGTGCAGGATCTCGACTGCGATTTCTTCGTCTTCACCGGCCACAAGGTCTACGGCCCGTCGGGCGTCGGCGTGCTCTACGGCAAGAAGCATAGGCTGGAAGAGATGCGGCCCTTCATGGGCGGCGGCGAGATGATCGAGGAAGTGACGCAGGACATCGTCACCTATAACGAGCCGCCGCACCGTTTCGAGGCCGGCACGCCGCCGATCGTGCAGGCGATCGGCCTGGGCGCGGCGCTGGAATATATGGAGAAAGTCGGCCGCGAGCGCATCGCAGCACACGAGGCGGACCTCAAGAATTACGCGCATGAGCGGCTGCGCGCCATCAATTCGCTGCGCATCTTCGGCGACGCGCCCGGCAAGGGCGCCATCATTTCGTTCGAACTGCAGGGCATCCATGCCCATGATGTGTCGATGGTGATCGACCGGCAGGGCGTCGCGGTCCGCGCCGGCACCCATTGCGCCCAGCCGCTGTTGAAACGCTTCGGCGTGACCTCCACATGCAGGGCATCGTTCGGCATGTACAACACCAGGGCCGAAGTGGACGCTTTGGCCGATGCGCTGGAAAAGGCGCGGAAATTCTTCGGGTGACGACCATGGACGATGTAAGCACCACCGCAGAGACCGCACCGGAAACGGCCGGCAACGGTATCGTGTCAGCCTCGGCTATTCCCGCCGAGGAACTGGCGCGGCTGACCGACGACATCGTGTCGGCGCTGAAGACGGTCTACGATCCGGAAATCCCGGCCGATATCTACGAGCTCGGCCTGGTCTACAGGATCGACATCGAGGACGACCGCTCGGTCAAGATCGACATGACGCTGACCGCGCCGGGCTGCCCGGTCGCCGGCGAAATGCCGGGCTGGGTCGAGAACGCCGTCGGCGCCGTCGAGGGCGTCTCGGGGGTCGAGGTCAACATGGTTTTCGACCCGCCATGGACGCCCGACCGCATGTCGGAAGAGGCGCAGGTCGCGGTGGGATGGTATTGACCAACGACCCGACAGAGATTGGTTGGCTTGCAGCAAAGGTGAAACTTCACCATCTTAAGGGCAGACTCATTCCGTGGGCCTTGAACCCGCGCGAACGTGGAGAATAACATGGGACGCTTCGCCGTCATCACGATGACCGACAAGGCCGCCGACCGCGTGCGCGAGATCGTCGCCACGCGGGAGAATGCCAACGGCATCCGCCTCGGCATCAAGAAGGGCGGCTGCGCCGGCATGGAATACACTATAGATCTCGTGACCGAGCCGAACCCCAAGGACGACCATGTCGAGCGCGATGGCGCGCATGTCTATGTCGCGCCGGAAGCCGCGCTCTTCCTGCTCGGCACCGAGATGGATTTCGAGCAGACGGCGCTGCGCACCGGCTTCACCTTCAAGAACCCGAACCAGAGCTCAGCCTGCGGCTGCGGCGAATCCGTCGAGCTGAAGCCGGCTGACCTCAAGGCCCTGGCCGAGGCGCGCGCTTCAAGCGCTGCTTAAGTGAGCGCCGAGGCATATCGTTGGCGATGTGCCTGCTGTGACCGGGAGTTTACCGGGCTTCCCACCGATATGGCCTTTGACGCGCCGGTGAATCCGGACGCGCTTGACGAAGTGGCTCGGTCGAACTTCCGCAAGAATGATGATTTTTGCGTGGTGACCTACGCCACAGGGCAAACAGACCGGTTCATTCGTTGTCTGCTGCCTTTGCCCGTGCCTCAGTTATCCGAGGAGTTCTGTTTCGGTGTTTGGATGTCAGTCTCGGAAAGAAGCTGGAATGTCTATCGAGGTGGATATGATAGCGGCCAATATGAGGACGAGCTCTGCTTCGGTTATTTGATGCACGACATTCCTGAGTATCCAAGCTCGATGTACCTGCATGCCAATGTTGTGTTTCAGCCCGGCAATCTGCGGCCCAAGGTTTTTCTGCATGATGCAGACCACCCCTTGGTCGTCGCGCAGCGCGAGGGGGTGGACGTGACGCAGATCGAGCGCTGGGTTGCTCTAAGCCACCGCTCTTAGATTTAGGCGTTAATCAACCCACATCCCAGTCCGCTTGTGCCAGTCGGCGATCGATTCCTCGGGATAGACGTCGAACACCTTGTCTTGTCTGCCGATCACCGGCTCGACCCAGTTCGCCTTGTATTTCAGCATCAGATGGACCTTTTCCGGCGGCTTCGGCAGGTCGCTGTCGACCGCCGAGGCGAAGGGATGGACGAGGTCCGGCCAGGTCGGATCGTAGAGCCAGAGCGCGGCGCCGCATTTCCTGCAGAAATTGCGCTCGCCGGTGGAGACCTCGCAATGCGGGTGCTCGTCGTCCTCGATCTCGGCGCGGTAGACGCCGAGGCTGCGCTTGCCTGTGACGTTCATCGTTTTGTAGTCGGCGCCGAGGTTGATCGCAAAACCGCCGCCGCCCTGCTGCTTGCGGCAGATCGAGCAGTAGCAGAGCATGAACGGCACGGGCGTGTGGCTTTCCACCTCGAAGCTGACGGCGCCGCAGCGGCAGGAGCCTTTGAGCAGGACGGGCATGGCGGGAACTCCATTTCCAGGTCTCAACCTGTCAGCATGCTTTTGGTTGCGGCGATGACAAGGCCCATTCCGGATGCGATGATTGCGGCATGGACGATGAGCGCCTTCGGGAATTGTTCGAAAGCCTTGGCCCGATAAGCATCCGCAAGCTGTTCGGCGGCAAAGGCGTCTATCGCGACGGCGTTATCGTCGCCGTCGTCGTGCGCGACGAGCTGATGCTGAAGGCCGACGAGGAGAGCATTCCCGATTTCGAAGCCGCTGGCTGCAGCCAATGGACCTATACCGGCTCGCGCCACGGCAAGGAGGTGGCGATGCCCTATTGGAGCGTGCCTGACAGCGCCATCGACGATCCCGATGAAATGGCGGTGTGGGCGCGGCGGGCTTATGAGGCTGGAAGGCGGGCTGGGAAGTGACTTTTTAAGGGCGCGTTGTGGCGACCTTGAAACGTCGAGGGACAGCACCCCCTCTGTCCTGCCGGACATCTCCCCCGCAAGGGGGGAGATCAGCAGCTTCGCTGACGGCGCTACAACGCCTTGGCGATCTCCGCCGCCAGCCGCGCATTGTTCTCGACCAGCGCGATGTTGGTCTTGAGGCTGCGGCCGCCGGTCAGTTCCAGGATCTTCGCCAGCAGGAAGGGCGTCACCGCCTTGCCGGTGACGCTCTGCGCTTCGGCCGCCTTCTGCGCGGCCTGGATATAGCCGTCCATCTCGGCGGCCGGGATTTCGTCGTTCTGCGGCACCGGATTGGCGACCAGCATGCCGCCGCCGAGGCCCAGCGCCTGGCGCGTATGGTACAAATGCGCGATGTCCTCAGGCCCATGCAGCGTCAGCGGGGCACGAAACGGCGACTGCCTCGACCAGAAGGCGGGCATGGTTTCGCAACCATGGCCGATGACCGGCACGCCGCGCGTCTCCAGCACCTCCAGCGTCTTCTCGATGTCGAGGATAGCCTTGGCGCCGGCCGAGACGACGATGACCGGCGTGCGCGCCAACTCGTCGAGGTCGGCCGAGATGTCAAAGCTCTTTTCCGCGCCCTTGTGGACGCCGCCAATGCCGCCGGTGGCGAAGACTTTTATGCCCGCCATATGCGCCGCGATCATGGTGGCCGCCACCGTGGTGCCGCCGGTGCGCTTTTGAGCGACGGCAAAGCCGAGATCGGCGCGCGAAAGCTTCATGGCGTCGCCGGTCATGGCGAGCGATTCGCGCTCGCCGTCGGACAGGCCGATCTTGATGCGGCCGTCGACCACGGCGATCGTCGCCGGCACCGCGCCGCCATCGGCGATGATCTGCTCGACCTTGGCGGCCATCGCGCCATTGTCGGGATAGGGCATGCCGTGGGTGATGATGGTGCTTTCTAGCGCCACCACCGGCCGCCCGGCGGCAAGCGCCTCCGCCACCGGCGGGTGGATGTCGATGAAGGGGCGGGCGGTTTCGGGTGTCATGTCTGTTCTCCGATCGAAGCGCCAAACGCTTCGCAAGATGATCTGGGCAAGATGATCTGCGCAAGATGATCCGGTGGCCCTATGCCACCTCCCGTGCCTCCGGCACAAGGGCAAGCGCTTGGCCGAAACCGGCGGTCGTGAAGGACGGCACCGCCTCGGCGCTCTCGATGGCCAGAATCGCCGCGGCAATGCCTTCGCGCAGCGCTATCCGCAAAGGCAGGCCGCGCAGCAGCGCGGCAACGGTGGCGCCGGTCAGGGCGTCGCCGGCGCCGGTGACGTCGGCGACCCGTCGCGGCGCGGGCGGGTCGATGGCAAAGGCACCGGACCCGTCGAAGCCCAGCACCGGAGCGCTGCCGGCCGTGATCACGCCCGCCGTCAGCCCCTGTCGCCTGAGCGCCTCGACGAGATCCGGGCTGGACATGTCGGCGCCGCAAAGCGCCGCCGCCTCGCGGCGGTTCATGAACAGCAGCGACAGATCGCCGAGCAGCGGCGCCAACCGCACGACCTTGGCCGGCGAGATGGCGATGGCGAAGACCGGCCTGTCGCCTGCCTGTGCAAACAGACGTTCGAGCGCGGCTGTCGGCAGGTTCGCGTCGCAGAGGATCGCGTCGGCCTCGGCGATCGCCTCGCGCACCTTGGCGCGGCGGATCTGCTTCGGGAAGGCGAGATCGTAGAGGCCCATATCGGCAAAGCCGACGATCAGCTCGCCCTCGCTGTCGATCAACGCCGTGTAGCTCGGCGTCGTGCGGTCGAGGAACACCACCGAAAGATCGGTGATGCCGGCCCCTGCGATCGCCGCTGCGACCGTCTCGGCCGCCGCGTCGCCGCCGCGTACCGAAAGCAGCGACGCCGACACGCCGCGCTTCACCACGCTGCGCAGCGCGTTGAAGACGCCGCCGCCGACATCCTCGCGCATGATGCCGGGGTTGGAGGCGGCGGGCACGTAAATCCCCGACACCTGGCCGCGCCTGTCGATATGGGCGCCGCCAAGCGCCAGAATTTTCGGGGATGTCGGCATGCCGCGGAGGTGACCTTCGTTGATTGTTCGCGTGCGCACACTAGGTTTCCGCGCATCGCCCCGCAATCGGTGACGCGATTCGGGCCGGCCGGATGTCGAAGTGTCTTTGGGTCAGCGGCGCTGGCGCGCCCTAGCTCTAGTGAGACAAAAAAAGAACAAATCCAGATATCGATTGTTTTTCAGTCATTTGCTGCCCCTTGCCAAATGAGAACAAAAAAGGTACAAAACAGCAGGGATCACGGATTGTCCGGCCTTCATTGACGACCAAGGGGTGATGTATCATGGCTCAGAATACTTTGCGGCTTGTAGAGGATAAGGCAGTGGACAAATCAAAGGCTCTGGATGCGGCGTTGTCGCAAATCGAGCGCGCTTTCGGCAAGGGCTCGATCATGCGGCTCGGCGCCAACGAGCAGGTCGTCGAGATCGAAACCGTGCCGACGGGATCGCTCGGCCTCGACATCGCGCTCGGCGTCGGCGGCCTGCCGCGCGGCCGCATCATCGAAATCTACGGGCCGGAAAGCTCGGGCAAGACGACGCTGGCGCTGCATACCGTTGCGGAGGCCCAGAAGAAGGGCGGCATCTGCGCCTTCGTCGATGCCGAGCACGCGCTCGATCCGGTCTATGCCCGCAAGCTCGGCGTCGATCTCGAAAACCTCCTGATTTCCCAGCCCGACACCGGCGAGCAGGCGCTGGAGATCTGCGACACGCTGGTGCGTTCCGGCGCCATCGACGTGCTGGTGGTCGATTCGGTCGCGGCACTGACGCCGCGCGCCGAAATCGAAGGCGAGATGGGCGATGCGCTGCCCGGCCTGCAGGCCCGCTTGATGAGCCAGGCGCTGCGCAAACTCACCGCCTCGATCTCGCGCTCCAACACCATGGTCATCTTTATCAACCAGATCCGCATGAAGATCGGCGTCATGTTCGGCTCGCCGGAAACCACCACCGGCGGCAACGCGCTGAAATTCTACGCCTCGGTGCGCCTCGATATTCGCCGCATCGGTTCGGTCAAGGACCGCGACGAGGTGGTCGGCAACCAGACCCGCGTCAAGGTGGTGAAGAACAAGCTGGCGCCGCCCTTCAAGGTGGTCGAGTTCGACATCATGTATGGCGAGGGCGTATCGAAGACCGGCGAGCTGATCGATCTCGGAGTCAAGGCCGGCGTGGTCGAGAAGTCGGGCGCCTGGTTCTCCTACAATTCGCAGCGTCTCGGCCAAGGCCGTGAGAACGCCAAGCTGTTCCTGCGCGACAATCCGGACACGGCGCGCGAGATCGAACTGGCGCTGAGGCAGAATGCCGGGCTTATCGCCGAGAAATTCCTCGAGAATGGCGGCTCCGAAGGCGGCGATGACGGCTTCGAGGACGAAGCCGGCGCCATGTAGGTGCCACAATCGAAATGTATTAAGTTGTGCTTATGTAATCGAGTTCTTTGGTATTGCGTCCCGAACCGCCGGCCTTGTGCCGGCGGTTTGCGTTTCAGAGCCGGTATGCATGCACGGACAGCTCGTGAATTGGCCAGTTCCGTGTTTCTGGACAGGCTCAAGAGCTACGGCTAAAAGGCCAATCTATCTTCTGAAACACGAAAGCCCATCTGCCGCCGGCCATGCCGGCGGTTCCTACGAAAAGGCAGCATCCATGAGTGGCGTGAACGACATCCGGTCGACATTCCTCGACTACTTCCGCAAGGAGGGTCACGAGATCGTCGCCTCCAGCCCGCTGGTGCCGCGCAACGATCCGACGCTGATGTTCACCAACGCCGGCATGGTGCAGTTCAAGAATGTCTTCACCGGCCTGGAGAAGCGGCCTTATTCGCGCGCCTCGACGGCGCAGAAGAGCGTGCGCGCCGGCGGCAAGCACAACGACCTCGACAATGTCGGCTACACCGCGCGCCATCTCACCTTCTTCGAGATGCTGGGCAATTTCTCGTTCGGCGATTACTTCAAGGAGCGAGCGATCGAGCTCGCCTGGAATCTGATCACCAAGGATTTCGGTCTGCCGAAGGACAAGCTCCTGGTCACCGTCTATCACACCGACGACGAGGCGGCCGGCTACTGGAAGAAGATCGCCGGCTTCTCGGACGATCGCATCATCCGCATCCCGACCTCGGACAATTTCTGGGCGATGGGCGACACCGGACCCTGCGGCCCGTGCTCGGAAATTTTCATCGACCGCGGCGAGCACATCTGGGGCGGTCCGCCCGGCAGTCCGGAAGAGGACGGCGACCGGTTCCTGGAATTCTGGAACCTGGTGTTCATGCAGTATGAGCAGGTGACGAAGGACGAGCGCATCGATCTGCCGCGCCCGTCGATCGACACCGGCATGGGCCTGGAGCGCATGGCATCCATCCTGCAAGGGGTGGAGAGCGTCTTCGAGACCGACCTGTTCAAGCATCTGATCGACGCGGCGTCCTCGGCGCTCGGCCACGGGCCGACCGAGGAAAATGTGGCATCGTACCGCGTGATCGCGGACCACTTGCGCTCGACCTCCTTCCTGGTGGCCGACGGCGTGCTGCCGTCCAACGAAGGCCGCGGCTATGTGCTGCGCCGCATCATGCGCCGCGCCATGCGCCACGCGCAGCTGCTTGGCTCCAAGGAGCCTTTGATGTGGCAGCTGGTGCCGGCGCTGGTGCGCGAGATGGGCCAGGCCTATCCCGAGCTCGGCCGCGGCGAGGCGCTGATCACAGAGACGCTGAAGCTCGAGGAAACCAGGTTCCGCAAGACGCTGGTGCGCGGACTCGGCCTGCTGGCGGACGCGACGGAGACACTCGGCGCCGGCGACATGCTGGACGGCGAGACCGCCTTCAAGCTTTACGACACCTACGGCTTTCCGCTCGACCTGACGCAGGATGCGCTGCGTCAGCGCAACATCTCCGTCGATCTGGCCGGCTTCACCGATGCGATGGAGCGGCAGAGGGCGGAGGCGCGCGCGCATTGGGCGGGTTCCGGCGAAGCGGCGACCGAGACGGTCTGGTTTCCCGTGCGCGAAAAGAACGGCGCGACCGAATTCCTCGGCTACGAGACCGAGCAAGCGGAAGGCCTCATCCAGGCGCTGGTCAAGGACGGCAAGACCGTCGACAGCGCAAGCAAAGGCGCCGCGATTGCCGTGGTCGTCAACCAGACGCCGTTCTATGGCGAATCCGGCGGCCAGATGGGCGATACCGGCGTTATCTCAGGTGACGGCTTCTCGATAGAGATCTCCGACACTCAGAAGAAGGCAGACGGGCTGTTCGTGCATTTCGGCAAAGTGGCCAGCGGCACGGTCAAGCTGGGTGCCACCGTGGAGCTCAAGGTCGACCATGCGCGGCGTTCGAAGCTGCGTGCCAACCATTCCGCGACGCATCTCATCCACAAGGCGCTGCGCGAGGTGCTGGGCACCCATGTGGCGCAAAAGGGCTCGCTGGTCGCGCCGGATCGGCTCCGCTTCGACATCTCGCACAACAAGCCGATCTCGTCGGACGAGCTCGAGGACGTCGAGCGCATGGCGAACGAGATCGTCGTGCAGAACAGCCCGGTGACGACGCGCCTGATGTCGGTCGACGATGCGATCGCCGAGGGCGCCATGGCGCTGTTCGGCGAGAAATACGGCGATGAGGTGCGTGTGGTGTCGATGGGTACGGGCTTGCATGGCGCCAAGGCCAACCGTCCCTACTCGGTCGAGCTCTGCGGCGGCACGCATGTCAGGTCGACCGGCGATATCGGGCTGGTGCGCATCCTGTCGGACAGCGCGGTGGCGGCCGGCGTGCGCCGCATCGAGGCGCTGACCGGCGAGGCGGCGCGCAAGCATCTCGACGAGCAGGACAAGCGCCTGAAGGCAGCGGCGGCGACCTTGAAGATTTCGCCGGCCGATGTCCCGGCCCGCGTCGAGACGTTGCTCGAGGAGCGCAGGAAGCTCGAGAAGGATCTCTCCGAGGCGCGCAAGAAGCTGGCGCTTGGCGCCGGCACGGCCGTATCCGATGCCCCGCCCACCAACGAAACCGTCGCCGGCGTCGGCTTCCTCGGCAAGGCGGTCAGCGGCGTGGCGCCGAAGGACCTGAAGCCGCTCGCGGATGCCGGCAAGAAGACGCTTGGTTCCGGCGTGGTCGTCTTTGTCGGCGCGGGCGAGGACAACAAGGCGAGCGTCGTGGTTGGCGTCACCGAAGACCTGACCAACCGGTTCAGCGCTATCGATCTGGTGCGCGTCGCTTCCGCCGCGCTCGGCGGGCAGGGCGGCGGCGGGCGCCCCGACATGGCGCAAGCCGGCGGCCCCGACGCCTCCAAGGCCAACGACGCCATCGCGGCGGTGAGGGCGGCCCTCGAAGCCGCCTGAGCCAGCGGATGAAAGTCCTCGTCCTTGGCGGCTACGGACTTATCGGAGAAGCCGTCCTCGGACGTTTGATCGAGGACGGCCACGAACTTGTCGGGCTCGGTCGTGATGTCAGCGATGCGCGGCGGCGCAAGCCGGGCGTAGAGTGGATCGCGGCCGATATGTCGCGGCTGCTCGCGGCGGCGGACTGGGCGCCCCTTGCTTGCCGGCGTGGAAGCCGTCGTGAATGCCGCGGGCGCCTTGCAGGACGGCCCGCGCGACCATCTGGACGCCATCCACCGGCGGTCGGTCGCCGCCCTCGTAACTGCCTGCGAACAGGCCGGTGTGCGCCGACTGGTGCAGATTTCGGCGATCGGCGCCGACCTCGGTTCCGACGATGCGTTCTTTCGGACCAAGGCTGAAGGCGACCGCGCCGTCGCGTCGTCCTCCCTGGATTGGACGATCCTGCGGCCCGGCCTCGTCTTCGCGCCCGCCGCCTATGGCGGAACGGCTTTGCTGCGCGCGCTGGCCGCGTTTCCATGCTTCGTGCCGGCCGTGCTCGCGGACCGACCGATCCAAACGGTATCGGTCACGGAGGTCGCCGAGGCGGTATCGCGGGCCGTCGGCGGGTCTCTGGCGCAAGGGCAGGTCATCGATCTCGTCGAGGAACGGGCCAGGCCTCTCGGCGCCGTCCTGCTCGAATTCCGGGCCTGGCTCGGCTTATCCAAGGCGCCGGTCGTGGCGGTCCCGGCGATTGTCGGCCGGCTCGCCGCAAAGGTCGCGGATGGGCTCGGCCTTCTCGGGTGGCGATCTCCCTTGCGCAGTGCTGCGCTTGCCGCGCTCGAGAAGGGCGTTACCGGCAACGCGAAACCCTGGACCGAAATCGCCGGCCGCTCGCCGCAACCTTTGGAGGCAACGCTGGCGGCTGTGCCGGCGCATGTTCAGGAGCGGTGGTTCGCACGCCTTTGGCTGCTGAAGCCGGTCGTGTTTGCCGCCTTGTCCGCGTTCTGGCTGGTTTCGGGCATTGTCGGGCTTGCCCGGCACAATGTGGCCGCAGACATTCTAACCTCGCGTGGCCTACCGGACGGCCTCGCGCTCGGGATGGTTCTGGCCGGAAGTGTGGCCGACATCGTTGTCGGTGCAGCGGTTGTCGTTCGACCCTTCGCACGATCGGCGCTGATGGCGATGATTGCCATCACCTTGCTCTACCTTGCCGCAGCGGCGGCGCTTGCTCCCGATCTCTGGCTTGATCCTCTCGGAGCCATCGTGAAGGCCGTGCCGACGCTTTGCCTCGTTCTTGTGGCTCTGGCGATTTTGGAAGAGCGATGAGCATCTGGGTCGACATTTTGCGCTGGCTGCACATTATCGGCGCTACCGTGCTGTTCGGCACCGGTGCCGGCATAGCGTTCTTCATGCTGATGGCGCAGCGGACCGGCAAGCCCGAGATCGTCGCTCATGTCGCCGGCACGGTCGTGATCGCCGACGCCATCTTCACGGCAACCGCTGTCGTGGTGCAGCCAATCACCGGCGCGTTGCTGGCGCGCGAGATGGGATGGTCGCTCGGTCAAGGCTGGATCGTGCTTTCGCTGCTGCTCTATGCCGTTGCCGGCGCCTTCTGGCTGCCGGTCGTCTGGATCCAGCTGCGCATGCGCGATCTGGCACGGCAAGCCGTGTTGGAAAATGCCCCTCTGCCCGAGGAGGAGAGGCGCCTCTTCCGCATCTGGTTCGCCTGCGGCTTTCCAGCCTTCGGCGCGGTGCTTGCCATTCTCTGGCTGATGGTGACCCGGCCGGAGACAGGATTTTGGCCATAGAACCCGGCCTGAACTGCCGCAGATCGGACGCGCTTGCTTCAGCCAACCTTCTCCGTCCGGGCAAAGCTCGGACGCGCAGCGATGCGCGAATACCAGCTCTCGATGTCCGCGAAACGCGCCAGCATGTCGCGTCCTTCGGCGACCTTGAGGAAATACGCGATGACCGGTGCCGTGTGCAGGTCGGCCAGCGTGAGCTGCTCGCCCAGCAGCCATGGGCCTTTTGCCTTCAGCGACGTGAGAACTTTCAGCACAGTTTCTGCCTGGCGGAGGCCGGCGGCAATCAGTTCCTCGTCGGCGGGCGCCTTCTCGAGCCGCTCCACAGCGACGTCCCAGACCATGGCCCGATAGCCATAGGCATCGAGCATGCCGACGATCTGGCCCATCCTCGCACGAACGCGCGGATCCGCAGGTTGCAGTGCGGGCCCATCAAAGGCTTCGTCGACGTAGCGCGCGATGGCGCCGGTCTCGAACAGCCGAAAGCCGTCATGCTCGAAGGCCGGGATGCGGCCGAACGGGTGGTGTTCGAGAAACCAGGCGGGAATGCCTTCGGCCGCAAAGATGTCGAGAGGGACGAGCTCGTAGTCGACGCCCTTTTCCTCCAGCGTCATCCGCGCGATGCGGACATAGACACTGTAGTCGGCGCCGTAGAGGATCGGCTTGGTCATCGGGCCCGGCCCTCCGCTATGGCTGCGGGCGCTCGTCGCTTGAAAAGCCCATTTCGGAACCTTTCATGCGCTTCGCGCACCGCTCCTCACCCCATCGCTTTCTGCAGGTTCTCGTCGATCTTGTCGAGGAAGCCGGTGGTCGACAGCCAGGGCTGGTCCGGGCCGATCAGCAGCGACAGGTCCTTGGTCATGAAGCCGGCCTCGACGGTCTGGATGCAGACCTTTTCCAGCGTCTCGGCGAAGCGCTTCAGCTCGGCATTGTCGTCGAGCTTGGCGCGGTGGGCGAGGCCGCGCGTCCAGGCGAAGATCGAGGCGATCGAATTGGTCGAAGTCTCCTCGCCCTTCTGGTGCTGGCGATAGTGGCGCGTGACGGTGCCGTGCGCGGCTTCCGCTTCCACCGTCTTGCCGTCCGGCGTCATCAGCACCGAGGTCATCAGGCCGAGCGAGCCGAACCCTTGAGCCACCGTGTCGGACTGAACGTCGCCATCATAGTTCTTGCAGGCCCAGACATAGCCGCCGGACCATTTCAGGCTCGAAGCCACCATGTCGTCGATCAGGCGATGCTCGTACCAGAGTTTTCTCGCCTTGAACTCGGCCTCGAATTCCTTCTCGTAGACCTCCTGGAAGATATCCTTGAAACGGCCGTCATAGGCCTTGAGGATGGTGTTCTTGGTCGACAGATAGACCGGGAAGTTGCGCAGCAGGCCGTAGTTCAGCGAGGCGCGGGCGAATTCGCGGATCGATTCGTCGAGATTGTACATGGCCATCGCGACGCCGGCGCCAGGCGCGTCGTAAACCTCATGCTCGATCACCGTGCCGTCCTCGCCGACGAACTTGATCGTCAGCTTGCCCTTGCCGGGATAGCGGAAGTCGGTGGCGCGGTACTGGTCGCCGAAGGCGTGACGGCCGACGACGATCGGCTTGGTCCAGCCCGGCACCAGGCGCGGCACGTTCTTCATGATGATCGGCTCGCGGAAGATGGTGCCGCCGAGGATGTTGCGGATGGTGCCGTTGGGCGACTTCCACATCTTCTTCAGCTTGAATTCCTCGACGCGAGCCTCGTCGGGCGTGATCGTCGCGCACTTGACGCCGACGCCGTATTTCTTGATCGCGTTGGCCGAGTCGATCGTCACCTGGTCGTTGGTGGCGTCGCGGTTCTCGATGCCGAGATCGAAATAGTCCAGCTTGAGGTCGAGATAGGGGTGGATCAGCTTGTCCTTGATGAACTGCCAGATGATGCGGGTCATCTCGTCGCCGTCGAGCTCGACGACCGGGTTCGCCACCTTGATCTTCGCCATGGAAAGAATGCCTCGTTGCTGGGGATCTGAACGGCCTTGCCCGCATGGCTTCGGCCGGGGTTGCGGAGCGTATATCAAAGCCTTTTTGAGCGCGCAAACCGCGATCCATACCACTATGGACGAGTGCCGCCGTCGTGAATGCTTCATTTTCCGAACCGGATGTGGCAGGGGACGCTGAAACGCCGCAAACACTGGTTACGGAGAGCCATGCCAGCCGCAAACGTCCCCGCCAAGACCGCCGGACCGGCGATCATCCTCGTCGAGCCGCAGCTCGGCGAGAATATCGGCATGGTCGCGCGCGCCATGGCGAATTTCGGCCTGTCGGAGCTGCGCCTGGTCAATCCGCGTGACGGCTGGCCGAGCGAGAAGGCGCGCGCGGCCGCCAGCCGCGCCGACCATGTCATCGATGCCACGAAAGTCTTCGACGATCTGGCCTCGGCGGTCGCCGGCCTCAACTTCGTCTTCGCCACCACGGCGCGCGAGCGCGACGGCTTCAAGCCGGTGCGCGGTCCGGTGGAAGCGGGCAGGGCGCTTCGGGCGCGCGAGCAGGCCGGACTGCGCACCGGTATCCTGTTCGGTCGCGAACGCTTCGGTCTCTACAATGACGAGGTCGGCCTCGCCGATGAGATCGTCACCTTTCCGGTCGATCCGGGCTTCTCCTCGCTCAACATCGCGCAAGCCGTGCTGCTGATATCCTATGAGTGGATGAAGTCGGGCCTTGCCGAGGAGACCGCGACCAACTTCTCAGGGCCGGAGCTGGTGCCGGCGACCAAGGAGCAGCTGCTTAGCCTGTTCACCTATCTTGAAGGCGCGCTCGAGGCGCGCGGCTACTTCCGTCCGGAAGAGAAGAAGCCGAAGATGGTCGACAATCTGCGCGCCGTGCTGACACGGGCGGGGTTCGCCGAACCGGAGCTGAAGGTGTTGCGTGGCATCATCTCGTCGCTCGACAGGTTTTCTCCTGCAATGCCGCGTGGCGACGGCTCGCCGGGCGACGATCCGAGGCGGATGCCGGCAGCACGAAAGCGGGCAGCGGACAAAGAAAGTTAAAATCCGTAAGGTCCAGGCGTTCGAAGTAACCGAATATTATTCGGTTTCGACCCATCGTTATTGAAACGGTGGGGGTAGCAATGTTCACGTCCAATATTGGTCGGCTGCGCTTCTTCTTCTATTCGCTCGGCTTGTTCATGGCGGAAGCGGTGGCGATCGCCCTTTGCATTGCCGCAACGGTCGGCTTTGCGGGGCTGATCAATTCGATGCCTGGGCCGTCGCGGCAAGGTCTGGCCGGCGCCGCGCTTGTCGTGTCGCTCATCTTCGTTGCATTGCGCGGCAATATCGCCTGGCGCCGCAGCCGCGACGCCGATGCTTCGGGCTGGATCCTGTGGTCCTATATCGTCTTTTCCGGCATCTATGCCTTCCTGCAGGCGGGCGCGCTGCTGGTCATCGATTTCGGCAATCCCGAGAGCGCGCCTGGCGGCCTGAACCTGCTCGGCCTTGCCATATTCGGCCTCTGGTGCACCATCCTGTGGGCGAAGCCCGTCGCCGGCAGCAATATCAACGATTTGACCGAGGTTTTCGATTTCGAAGGCTCGTTGCCGGAACCGGCGCGCGCCGAGAGGACGGCAGCGAGCGTGGCTCCGGTCGCACCGCGCGCGCAAACCACGCGTGCAGCGCCGGCGCCCCAGCCGTTCGGTCGGCCGCGGCCCGCCGGTTTTGGCAAGCGCGGGCTCTGAGCACTGCGCAAAAGCTGCCGGCATTTGCCACTTCAAGACCATGATCGTTCAGGATAGAAGCGGCGTTGGCCAATTCAGCGGCCAGCCTCTTCCTGTGGTCGGATGACAATGAGCGATCGATCAAGCAACCGCCCGATCCTGATGTTCGATTCCGGCATCGGCGGGCTGACCGTGCTGCGCGAGGCGCGGGTCCTGATGCCGGATCGTCGCTTCGTCTATGTCGCCGATGACGCGGCATTCCCCTACGGCGCGTGGGAGGAGCCGGCGCTCAAGCAACACATCCTCGCTCTGTTCGGCAAATTGCTCGACCGCCTGCAGCCGGCGATTTCTGTAATCGCTTGCAACACCGCCTCGACCCTGGTGATCGATGCGCTGCGCGAAAAATTCCCCGGCCATCCCTTTGTCGGCACCGTGCCGGCGATCAAGCCGGCGGCCGAACGTACGCGTTCCGGCCTGGTGTCGGTTCTGGCGACGCCGGGCACGGTGAAGCGCCAATACACACGCGACCTGATCAGCAAATGGGCGCAGAAATGCCATGTCCGCCTGGTCGGCAGCGACAGGCTGGCCGGACTGGCCGAGATCTACATGCGCGAGGGCTTTGTCGACGAGGAGGCCGTGCGCGCCGAGATCGCGCCCTGTTTCATCGAGCGCGACGGCAATCGCACCGACATCGTCGTGCTGGCCTGCACGCATTACCCGTTCCTCGCCAATCGCATGCGCAAGACGGCGCCCTGGCCCGTCGACTGGATCGATCCGGCGGAAGCCATCGCGCGGCGGGCCATGTCGCTGCTCGAGCACGGTGGCGAGCCGTTGGGCGAAAGCGAGCCCGACATTGCCGTCTTCACCTCCGGCAAGGTGGATTTCGCCACGCGGAGGCTCATCCAGGGCTTCGGCTTGACGGCGGCTAAAGCGCGTCGCGATCTTTCAGATTCGTTCCATGCGCTTCAGGGTTTTTGATCTACGCATGTCTTTATCCCGAAACCGGTTTCCCACTTTCGGGAGACATGCTTCAGCCTTGGAACTGCGGCGCTGAAGCCGCGTTTCTCCTCCGAGCACAGGAGGAACCACCATGCCTGCCACATCGCAAGCTCAGCAAAAGGCCGCCGGCGCGGCACTTGCGGCCAAGCGCGGCGAGATCAAGAAGAGCGAGCTCAAGGGCGCTTCGCGCGACATGTATGAATCGATGAGCGAAGAGCAACTTGAGGAGTTCGCCGAAACCAAGCGCAAGAGCCTGCCCAACAAGAAGTCGTGAGGGCTGACAAAGTTCACAAGAAAAAGCCCGCGGCGAGACCGCGGGCTTTGCCTTGGGCTGTCGGGGTCGGGTCTACCAGATCCAGCGGCAGCGCCGCACCTTGACACGGATGACGTGACGGTGGCCGTGCCGCCATACGACCCTTTTCTGCACCACGACGCGGCAGACCTGCCTATGGCCGTGCCAGTGCCTTGCCATCGCCGGCTCCGGCGTCATGACCGCCATCGACCCGGCCAGCACCGCAGCCCCGGTCAAGGTAAGGAAGAACTTCTTCATGGGATTCGGACTCCTCTGCTCCAGTCCCTTCATCAAAGCGTCAGGGCGAGCTATGTCCAAAGCGATCGCACCCCGCCCTGGTGCCGTCCGCCGGCACCGCATGCAACGCTGAATGGTTATAGGGCTGCCGATCGTCACGCCAGTCACAAGCTTGACAGCAGTTAAATCTCTGTTTAACAGGCCCACCAACACCGGGTGGCGACGCCCGGTGGTTTCTTTTGCATGGACAAGACCTCGCCGGCATGCTGGCAGTCTTGTCGAAAATGACGTGTCCCGTGGGTTTTCCGTCGCGTTGCGTGGAAAACCCTGTCAGGTCTCGAAAACGGAGGCCAGAGGAGGGCGCGTTTCCTTCACCCGGAGCCATGGGGCTCCGGGTATATTGTTTTGAAAGGGAATGCGATGAGCAAGCGCGAATCCGCGAAATACAAGATCGACCGCCGTCTTGGCGAAAACATCTGGGGCCGCCCGAAGTCCCCGGTCAACAAGCGTGAATACGGCCCCGGCCAGCACGGCCAGCGCCGCAAGGGCAAGCTTTCCGACTTCGGCCTGCAGCTGCGCGCCAAGCAGAAGCTCAAGGGCTACTATGGCGACGTTTCGGAAAAGCAGTTCCGCAAGGTCTATGAGGAGGCCAACCGCCGCAAGGGCGACACCTCCGAGAACCTGATCGGCCTGCTGGAGTCACGCCTCGACGCGATCGTCTATCGCGCCAAGTTCGTGCCGACCATCTTCGCCGCCCGTCAATTCGTCAACCACGGTCACGTCAACGTCAACGGTAAGCGGGTCAACATCGGCTCGTACCGCTGCAAGCCGGGCGACGTCATCGAGGTGCGCGAGAAGTCGAAGCAGCTCGTCATCGTCCTGGAATCGGTCGGTCTGGCCGAGCGCGATGTGCCGGACTATATCGAAGCCGACCACAACAAGATGACCGCGACCTACGGCCGCGTTCCCGGTCTTTCGGACGTGCCATTCGCCGTCCAGATGGAACCGAATTTGGTCGTCGAATTTTATTCGCGCTGATCGGAAATTCTATCGGCAGGCAATCGAAGGCCGCCCTCGAGGCGGCCTTTTCTTTGCCCGCCAGGTCCGCTAATCCGGGCGACAAGAAAGAACGTGGGGCATACGCGCCATGAACATGCTGCCAGATGCCAAATCACTTGGCGTCAAATCGCTCGAACCGATCGCCGACCAGGAAGAGGGCGGCTTTCATCCGCTGTTTCGCGACGTGCCGACCTCGGTCGAGTTCAACAAGCTGCGCAAGCGGCTCTTGAGACTCACCCGCCAGGCGATCGAGGATTTCGCCATGGTGAAGCCCGGCGAGCGCTGGCTCGTGGCGCTCTCGGGCGGCAAGGATTCCTACGGCCTGCTTGCCCTGCTGCTCGACCTCAAATGGCGTGGCCTGCTGCCGGTGGAACTGCTTGCCTGCAATCTCGATCAGGGTCAGCCGAATTTTCCGAAACACATCCTGCCGGATTATCTCAGCGCCAACGGCATTGCGCACCGCATCGAGTACCAGGACACCTATTCGGTGGTCACCGACAAGCTGCCCGAAGGCAGCACCTATTGCTCGCTCTGCTCGCGGCTGAGGCGGGGCCATCTCTACCGCATCGCGCGCGAGGAGGGCTGCGCCGCCCTGGTGCTCGGCCACCACCGCGAGGATATCCTCGAGACCTTCTTCATGAATCTGTTCCATGGCGGTCGTCTCGCCGCCATGCCGCCCAAGCTGATCAACGACGAGGGCGACGTCATGGTGCTGCGCCCGCTCGCCTATTGCGCCGAGGTCGATCTCGAGAAATTCGCCGGCGCGATGAAATTCCCGATCATTCCATGCGACCTCTGCGGCAGCCAGGAAGGGCTGCAGCGCAATGCCATGAAGGCGATGCTCGACGACATCGAGAAGCACATGCCCGGCCGCAAGGACACGATGATCCGCGCCATGACCAATGTGCGGCCCTCGCACCTGCTCGACCGAAAACTGTTCGACTTCGCCGCGCTCGATCAGCGCCTCATCACAGGGCAAGACATTTCCGATGACATTTGACGACTGCGCGATCGACTGGCTGGCCGACCTTCTCGCCGATGCAGCCACGGCCGAAATCATGCCGCGCTTCCGCCGGCTGGCCGAGGGCGATGTCCGCCAGAAGACCTCGGCCGCCGATCTGGTGACCGAAGCAGACGTCAATGCCGAAAGGCTGATCACCGCCAGGCTGCACGAGCGCTATCCCTCGGCGATGATCGTCGGCGAGGAGGCCTGCTCCGACGATCCGACCCTGCTCGCCGGTCTCGGCGACGCCGCGCTTGCCTTCGTCATCGATCCGGTCGACGGCACTTTCAATTTCGCCTCCGGCGTGCCGCTGTTCGGCGTCATGCTGGGCGTGGTCGTCGAAGGCGAGACGGTTGCCGGCATCATCCACGATCCGGTCGGCAAGGACTGGCTGATCGGCGCCAGGGGCGCGGGCAGCCATATCCGCCATACGCATGGCGCGCTGGAGAAGGTGCGGGTCGCCGCGCCGGCGCCGATCTCTGAGATGACGGGTGCCGTGTCCTGGCAGTATCTCAAGGAGCCGGACAGGTCGCGGCTTGCGCGCAACCACACCAAGGCGCTGTCGCAGTTCGGCTACCGCTGCGCCGCGCACGAATACCGGCTGCTGGCGAGCGGCCACGCGCATTTCGTCGTCTACAACAAGCTGATGCCGTGGGATCACCTTGCGGGCGTGCTGATCCATCAGGAGGCCGGCGGCTATGCCGCGCGCATCGACGGCGATCCTTACCTGCCGTCGCATATCGATGGCGGACTGCTCGTCGCGCCGGACAAGAACTGCTGGGACGAGTTGCGCCGCGAGCTCTGGGCGGACTGATCCCGAGCTGTCGCCTCACACCGGCGGATTGTGTGGCTGGAACAGTCGTCCGCGCTCGGCGACCAGGATCATCAGCAGGGCCGCGACCGACACGCTGCAGAAGCCGGCGGCGAGCGGCGTGACCGTGCCGTTATAGGCCTGGCCGATCAGCGTGCCGAGGAGGCCGCCGAGAAAGGTCTGCATGAAGCCGAGGATGGAGGACGCCGTGCCGGCGAGCTCGCCGAGCGGCTCCATCGCGAGCGCGTTGAAATTCGCGCCGAGGCAGCCGAACGGCACCATCGCGCCGGCGAAGAAGGCTATGAACAGCCATAGCGGCATCTGCATTTCGAGCGAGACGACGAGCCATATCAGGCTGATGGCGAGAAACAGCAACAGCGCGCTTTGCGAGAGCCGACGCATGCCGATCTTGCCGACGAGCCGCGCGTTGAGGAAGTTCGAGAAGGCGAGCACGCCGGCGACGCCGGCGAAGATCAAAGGGAACAACTCGCCGACATGGAAGACGTCGAGATAGATCTGCTGCGCCGAATTGATGAAGCCGAACATGGCGCCGAAGATGAAGGTGCTGGCGAAGGCATAGCAAAGCGCGATGCGGTTGGTGAGCACGATGCGGAAGCCGCCGACAACCGCATTGACCGTCAGTGGGCGGCGGTATTCAGGATGCAGCGTTTCCGGCAGGCGCAGCAGCGACCAGGTCGACACGATCAGCGCGCCGACGGCCATTGTGACGAAGATCCAGTGCCATGTGGCGAAGAGCATGATGAATTGGCCGATGCCGGGCGCGACGACCGGGATCGCCATGAACACCATGAAGATCAGCGACATCACCTCGGCCATGCGCCGGCCCTCGAAGGTGTCGCGCACGATCGAAACGGCGATGACGCGCGTTGCCGCAGCGCCGATGCCTTGCACGACACGGCAGGTGAGCAAGATGGCGAAGGTTGGAGCGACAGCAGCAGCAGCCACAGCCGCGACATAGATGATCAGGCCGGCGACCAGCGGCGCGCGGCGGCCGAAACGGTCCGAGATCGGCCCGAAGAAGAGCTGACCGGTGCCGAAGCCGAGGATGTAGGCGGTGATGACGTATTGGCGGTGGTTTTCGTTCTCGACGCCGAGCGAGGCGCCGATCTGCTGCAACGCCGGCAGCATGATGTCGATGGCCAGAGAGTTGAGCGCCATCAGCGCCGCACAAAGCGCAATGAATTCCCAGCGCGGAATGGGCAAGCTGCTTGCCGATTGCTGCGCCACTACCTGCTTGTCCACGGCAAAATCCGATCGTTCAAACGAATGTGCGCCGGTTGACCGGCGCATCGGTTCGTCCTGTTCCCGTGCTCGGGAACTACAATGCCGAGGTGGGGGCGGCCCCGGAAGTCTTGCTCAACGCAATTCCGGACGCAAAATGCTGCGCACCTTTCGTGGAATTGCTTGGCCGGCTGGGCAAGCCGGCCGGCGTTCAATCAGGCGGCGCCTTTGACGCTGACGCCCTTCTCGATCAGGAAATCCTGCAATTCGCCGGCCTGGAACATCTCTCGCACGATGTCGCAACCGCCGACGAACTCGCCCTTGACGTAAAGCTGGGGAATGGTTGGCCAGTTGGAATAATCCTTGATGCCCTGGCGCAGCTCGGCCGAGGTCAGCACGTTCACGCCTTTGTAGTCGACCCCGACATAGTCGAGGATCTGCACCACCTGGCCGGAAAAGCCGCACTGCGGGAAGCCTGGCGTGCCCTTCATGAAGAGCACGACGTCGTTGCTCTTCACTTCGCTGTCGATGTAGTCGTTGATGCCACTCATGGGGAATCCTTTCACGCCTGTGGGAGTCAGGCTCGAAGCATGTCCATCAAATAAACCCATAGGTTGGCTGAAACAAGACGTTAGCCGCGACGCATCCGAAATGGCGCAAAGGATGGCGCGATTTGGGCCAAGACTGAGTGACGAAGAGCTCAGTCCGGAACGCTGGTCTGCAAGGCCAGCGCGTGCAGCACGCCGCCCATATTGCCCTTCAGCGCGTCATAGACCATCTGGTGCTGCTGCACCCGGCTCTTGCCGCGGAAGCTTTCGGCCACCACTTCGGCCGCGTAGTGGTCGCCGTCGCCGGCCAGATCGCGAATCGTCACCTTGGCGTCCGGAATGCCTTCCTTGATCAGCCGTTCGATGTCGCGCGCGTCCATTGCCATGACAAAAATCCTGTTTTCGAGCGGGGAGCGGTGCAGCCCGTACGATGAGAGTCGGGATAAGCGTAGAGCCTTTCTGGTCCGGATTGAAGCCGTTCCGTCCATGGCCGAGACTCATGGAACGATCTGATCCGGTTGGGGGACATCGCCGGCGGGCACGTCCTCGCGTGTCGAATAGGCGCGACCGAGGCTGACGGTCAGCACATAGAGCGGAACATTGAACGCGATACCGACCAGGGGCAAGTAGCTCGTCCACTGCCAGACCGGAGAGAAAAACGGCTGGCCGTAGCCGTCGCACATAAGCGAGGAGCCATACGCCCAAAGCGTTCCGACGACGATCGTGACGGCGAAGAGCTTGACGCATGTGGCGATATGCCTGGCTCGAGCCGGCTCCGGCAAAAGCCGCTCCCATAGGACCAGGCACAAAATCGGAACCGCGTAGACGAGGCCTTGAACCGCCAGCATCGGGATCGTGCCGTTGGCCGCGGCAAGGAATTCGACCCGCGTTTCGAGCCGCGGACAAACCTCGCTCGAGGTCGCCGACAGCGAGAGAAAGACGAACGGGCCGAGAAACCAGAAGAAGAACAGGGACGGCCAGAAGACGACTGCAAGCAGCGCCCGGACCGCCAGCCTGGTCAAATGGCCTGATCCATGAAGCGCGGGAACCAACCCTCGTGGGCGGCGGTCAACTCACTGACCGGTACGGCCCGCGCCTCACCGAGTTTCAATTCACGACCGCCGGTAGTGCCGATCCAAGGCGCGAAGATGCCGAGCCTGCTCTGCTCCTCGCGGATCCTGTCCCATTCGCCGCTTTGCGGGTCGATCGACAGCGTCAGCAGATAGCGGCCCTGGTCCTCGCCGAACCAGACCGGGATCAGGTCGGTACCGGTAAGACCGGGAATGGTGGCGCCGATGCCTGACGCCATCGCCATTTCGGCAAGCGCCACGGCAAGGCCGCCGTCCGAGACGTCATGCGCGGCGGTGACGATGCCGGAGGCGATCAGCGAACGCACATGGTCGCCGACGCGTTTTTCATGCGTGAGGTCGACGGGCGGCGGCGGCCCGTCGACGCGGCCGTGGATATCGCGCATATAGATGGACTGGCCGAGATGGCTGCCCCATGTCGGCGGCGCGCCGACCAGCACGATCATCTGGCCCTCGGCGGCAAAGCCGATACGGGCCATCTTCGACCAATCGGCGATCAGTCCGACGCCGCCGATGGTCGGCGTCGGCAGGATGCCGCGGCCGTTGGTCTCGTTGTAGAGCGAGACGTTGCCGGAGACGATGGGGAAGCCGAGCGCGCGGCAGGCCTCGCCGATGCCCTTAATCGCCCCGACGAACTGCCCCATGATCTCCGGTCGCTCCGGATTGCCGAAATTCAGGTTGTCGGTGGCGGCAAGCGGCAAGGCGCCGGTCGCGGTCAGATTGCGCCAGCATTCGGCCACCGCCTGCTTGCCGCCTTCATACGGATCGGCCTCGCAATAGCGCGGCGTGACATCGGAAGAGAAGGCGAGCGCCTTGGTCGGATGGCCGTCGACGCGCACAACGCCGGCATCGCCGCCCGGAAGCTGCAGCGAATTGCCCTGGATCAGCGTGTCGTACTGCTCCCATACCCAACGGCGCGACGAGAGGTCCGGTCCGCCAAGCATTTTCAGCAACGTGTCCGCAACATCGGCTTTCGGCGCATCGCTGGCCGCGAGCGGCGCGGGCTTCGTGGCTTCAACCCACGGGCGGTCATATTCCGGCGCCTGGTCGCCCAGTTCCTTGATCGGCAAATTGGCGACCTCGTCGCCCTGGTGCAGCACGCGGAAGCGCAGGTCGTCGGTGGTCTTGCCGACGACGGCGAAGTCGAGGCCCCATTTGCGGAAGATCGCCTCGGCCTCCTCTTCCTTCTCGGGGCGCAGCACCATCAGCATGCGCTCCTGGCTTTCCGACAGCATCATCTCATAGGCGCTCATGCGCTCCTCGCGCACCGGCACCTTGTCGAGATCGAGCTCGATGCCGAGATCGCCCTTGGCGCCCATCTCGACCGCCGAGCAGGTGAGGCCTGCCGCACCCATGTCCTGGATGGCGATGACGGCGCCGGAGGCCATCAGTTCCAGGCAGGCCTCCAGCAGGCATTTTTCGGTGAACGGGTCGCCGACCTGGACGGTCGGCCGCTTCTCCTCGATCTTGTCGTCGAACTCGGCCGAGGCCATGGTGGCGCCACCGACGCCGTCGCGTCCGGTCTTGGCGCCGAGATAAACGACCGGAAGACCGACGCCCTTGGCCTGCGAGAGGAAGATGGCGTTGGTCTTGGCGAGGCCGGCCGCAAACGCGTTGACCAGGATGTTGCCGTTGTAGCGCGGGTCGAAATTGACCTCGCCGCCGACGGTCGGCACGCCGAAGGAATTGCCGTAGCCGCCTACGCCCGAAACGACGCCGGCGACAAGGTGCCGGGTCTTGGGATGATCGGGCGCGCCGAAGCGCAGCGCGTTCATCGCCGCAACCGGCCGCGCGCCCATGGTGAACACGTCGCGCAGGATACCGCCGACACCGGTCGCGGCTCCCTGATAGGGTTCGATGTAGGACGGGTGGTTGTGGCTCTCCATCTTGAAGACGACGCAGTCGCCGTCGCCGATGTCGACCACGCCGGCATTCTCGCCCGGTCCCTGGATGACCTGCGGGCCGCTGGTGGGCAGCGTACGCAGCCATTTCTTGGATGATTTGTAGGAGCAGTGCTCGTTCCACATCGCCGAGAAGATGCCGAGCTCTGTGAAGCTCGGCTCGCGGCCGACCAGGTCGAGGATGCGCTGGTATTCGTCGGGCTTCAGCCCATGCGCTGCGACGAGCTCGGGGGTGATCGGCACGGAATTGGAAATGGTCATGGGCGGCGATTGGTATCCGTGGTGAGGGGATTTTCTGAGTCTCCTCTTATCGCAAGCTTTCGCGCGATACACCCCACCGGATGACGAAAAACGCCGGAAAACCGCAGCCTCGCGCCTGCGCGACCGGGCAGTGCCGGGCGGGTCAGGAAAAACTGTCGTAGCCGGCCCGGCCTTCGTCGAGCAAACGGCGGACGACAGCGACGCCGCGGGCGACATCCTCGCTCTGCCGCGGCTGCGACACGCCGAAGCGGACGCTGTGGAAGACCTGCTCGGAACGGCCGGCCTTGAACTCGTCCTCGTCGTCGATGAGCACGCCTTGCGCCAGGCAGGCATTCTTGAACGTGCCCGACAGCCAGGGGTCCGGCAAAGTCAGCCAGACAAAGGGCACATTGTCTCGTGCCTTGAAGTCGAACCCTGCCAGCGTCTCGCGCACGACATGGAGACGTGCCTGGATTTCGGCAATGCAGCGCTTGCGGATCTCGCTGGCCTGGCCGGACGTCACCAGCCTCGTTCCAACCTCCGCCAGCAGGAAGGGCAGGCCGCCGGTCATCATCTTGTGCGCGACGCGGATGCGGTGGCGGTAGGCGGGCGGACAGGAAAGCCAGCCGCCGCGCACACCGGCCGCGACCGATTTCGACAGACCGCCGGCGACGATCGTGCGCTCCGGGGCATATTCGGCAAGCAGCGGCGTCGGCTCGTCGGTCAACTCGCCATAGAGGTCGTCCTCGATCAGGACCACATTGTACTCGTGCGCAATGCGCGCGATCGCCTGGCGCCGCTCCGCCGACAGCGTCACCAGCGTCGGGTTCTTCGCCGTCGGCATCACGAACATCATCTTCGGATGTTTCTGCGCACAGACGCGTTCGAAATCGTCGGGGTCGACGCCTCCATCATCCGCCGACACCAGCGCGGTGCGGCGTCCGATCAGCCCGGCGCTGCGTGATATCTGCGAATAGGTTAGGTGCTCGAAGACGACATAGTCGCCGGGCGTGGTGAGCGCGGCGATCGCCGCCATCACGGCGGCATGGGTGCCGAGAGCCGGAACAATCGAATCGGGCGAGGGGCGGAAGGAGTTGCGCGACAGCCATCGGCTGCCGGCCTCGTACCAGCGTGCGGGAAAATCCCTGGTGTAGCTCGCTATGTCGTGCGGATGTTCCTGCGCAGTGCGCGCCAGCAAGTCCGCGATCACGGTGCCCTGGCCGACATCGGGTGCCGCGGTGCTGTCGAAGCGCAGCTTGCCCGTCGGCGCATCGATGGCGCGCGTGCCTTGGACGGCGGGCTCGATATCCGCTTTCGGGATCTCCGTGCGTTGCGCGAGCACATAGGTGCCACGCCCGACCTCGCCGCTCACCAGCCCGCGTTCGCGCAGCAGCTGATAGGCCCGGCCGATAGTGCCGACCGTCGTGCCGATGTCATAGGCGAGGTCGCGCTGCGGCGGCAGTTTTGCACCGGCGTCGATGACGCCCTTGTCGATATCTGACTCAATGCTGTCAGCAAGGCGCTGATACAGAGGGCCGGAGCCGGAAGACAGGTCTGGGAGCCAATTTGTCATGGTGACAATTTTCTATATTGCGCCGCAGGATGAGTCAATCGATATGAAGTCGCGAGCGGTTGGGGTACAATTGATAAGTTTGGCGGATCGAAAGATGAATACAATTGATACATTCCGTTACAGCGATGCCGAATTGCATGGCCGCCCGTCCGGCTGCCGCAGGTTCATCGACCGCGTCGTGTTTGTGCTCGCTTCCCTGGCAAGGCAGATCGGCCGGATGCTGGAGCGGCGTCGCGGACGCCTTGCACTGCTCGAGATGACCGACGAGCAGCTCAAGGATATCGGCGTCTCGCGTTGCGACGCCCATCGCGAAGGCATCAGGCCGTTCTGGGACTGAAGCGCGTCGGGCGGAACGGGTTCAGGCGATCTGCATGTCGGGTTCGACAGGCCAGCCGGCGGGCTATTTCCGCAGGCGGCCGATGCCGTGGTCGGCAAGGACGGCGAGTAAGCTGAGGCCGAGAAACAGTGCGGTGATGGTCAGCGCCGAGACGGCGACGCTAACCGCGCCGTTCTTCGCCACGTCGAGGAACGGGTAGGGCACCTCGCCGGCGAACGGCGCCCGTATCAGCGCATAGGCAAGATAAGCGAGCGGATAGATCACCCACCAGGAAATATCGCGCCAGCGCGTGCTGCCGTCGGCGCCGGCGATCAGCCACCACAGGACAAAGACCAGCGGCGCCACATAGTGCAAAAGGACGTCGCAGAGGAAGAACAGCCCTTCCGGCGCCCAAAGGCGGGCGAGCACCGTCGTGTAGACGATGAAAACCAGCGTTATGGCGACCGCGACGCCCGTCCGGATGCGCCTGCCGGCGAAGGCCGGAAACCAGGCATAGCCGGTTGGCGACAGCAGGGACGCATGCACCATCACCGCGGCGATGTTGGTCAGGATGGTGAAGAAGCTGAAATAGAAGACGATCGAGCCGAGCAGGCTGCGGCCCGCCGCCATCGACGCCGGGATGGTGATCGCGAACTGCAGGATGAGTGCTATCAGCCCGATAACCAGTCCCGCTATCTGCAGGAACCGGCCCATGGCAAGCTCACGCCGCGGCGGTACAGGACGGATTGCCGGCCTGCCAGCGGGCGATGTCGGAGCCGATGCGCGCGCCGAGCGGCTCGGCCATCAGCGGCCCGAAGACGTCGACCTTGCTGGAATTGCCCTGCGCCTGCACCACCAGCAGCGGCTTGCCGCCATAGTGCTTGGCAGGCACCAGCAGGAAGCGCGGCGTGCCGCTGTAGGAATTGAGCTCGTTGGCCATCTGATAGGCTTTGAAGGCCGGGTCCTTGCTGGCGATCCAGCATTTATGCGCGGCGATCGCGACCTGCTCCATGGCAAGCAGCGAGGCGCTCTTGCCTGAAGGCGTCGGCGTGGTCTTGGAGCCGGACTGGCAGGATGCCAGCAGAAATCCGGCGGCGGCCAGGAGAGCAAGGCGAGCAATCGTCAGTCTCATGGTCAGGCCGCCCCGTTGTTCTGAAAGGATCGTTCTGAAGGAATTGTCTGAAACGGATCAAGCGGCGATGCCAAGCGCCCCTTCGAACAGCGCCCGGCCGTCGCTGCCGCCATGCGCCGCCTCGATGAGGTTCTCCGGATGCGGCATCAGGCCGAGGACATTGCCCTTTTCGTTGACGATGCCGGCGATGTCGTTGATCGAGCCGTTGGGATTGGTGCCCTCGGCATAGCGGAACACCACCTGGCCTTCGCCTTCGAGGCGGGCAAGCGTCTCGGCGTCGGCGAAATAGTTGCCGTCATGGTGCGCCACCGGCGAACGGATGATCTGGCCCGGCTGATAGCGGCGGGTGAACATGGTGTTGGCATTGGCGATCTGGAGCTTCACCTGCCGGCAGACGAACTTCAGCGACGAATTGCGCATCAGCGCGCCGGGCAGCAGCCCCGCTTCGACCAGGATCTGGAAGCCGTTGCAGACGCCGATGACCATGACGCCCTTGGCGGCCTTTTCCGCCACCGCGCGCATGACGGGCATGCGCGCCGCGATCGCGCCGCAGCGCAGATAGTCTCCAAAGGAGAAGCCGCCGGGAATGGCGATCAGGTCGACATCGGGGATTTCGGTATCGGTCTGCCAGACGGTCGCCGGCGCCTGCCCCGAAATCTTGGTCAGCGCCGCGATCATGTCGCGGTCGCGGTTGAGGCCAGGCAAGAGGACGACGGCTGATTTCATGGCAGTTCCCGTTTGCTGATCTGATGCAGATACCGGGGCGGAACCTGATTGGTCAACCAGACTCCATTGTCTGAGAGGAAGAATGTCATTCCGTTCCCGGACATGGCCGCCGAGTCGACCCGGAGGATAACATCTTTTCCTTTCCGGCGCCGCGCCACGACGCGTGCCGTCTCGATATCCATGGATAGATGCACGTGCAGGCGCGATTGGCCGGTCAGACCATCACGCAGGATGGCGGGGAGGAATTCTTCCTTCGTGCCGTGGTAGAGCACCGCCGGCGGCGGGCTTGGCATCAATCCGAGATCGACGTCGACGCTGTGGCCCTGGACGGCGCGGATGCGATTGCCGTCGATAGCGAACCGCCTCTTCGGATTTTCCGCGACGACGCGCTCGACGTCGGCCGCCGATGCACCGAATTTCTGTCGGATCACCACACAAAGTGCGCCGAAATCGGCCCAACCACTATCGTCAAGAACAAGCCCGGCCTCTTCCGGTGCATGCCGCAGTACGAGACTCATGAATTTCGAGATCTGGGTGTCGTTCGGCATGGCGAAGCTGATTCAATCCCACATGCCGAACGCATGTCATTTCGGCTCAAAAGGCTTCTGGGTCTCGGCGAGCTCCCTGAGATCCAAGCGCTTTTCTATTCGCTCCAGCCGATCGTCTTGTCGGCCCAGAATCCCATAAATGTTATGAATATCGCTCTGCGTGGCCGCCATGTGACCGCGCATCACGTTCAACTCCCGCTTCGTCTCGGTCACATCCTGGCGAAGCTCGCCAATTTCGTGATGAACGCGCTTCAACAGTTCAAACATCAACTCGTTCGTGGCTTCCGGCATAACGCCTCCGGCACAACCTTAGGTAAGCGTCACACTATAGTTCTCAATCACGGTGTTCGCCAGAAGCTTGTCGCACATCGCCTTGAGGTCGGCCTCGGCCTTGGCCTTGTCGGTACCGGTGAGCTCGATGTCGAACACTTTGCCCTGCCGGACCTGGCCGACGCCGTCGAAGCCCAGACCCGAGAGCGCATGCTCGATCGCCTTGCCCTGCGGGTCGAGAACGCCATTCTTGAGGGTGACGGTGATGCGGGCTTTCATCGGTACTCCTGGGTGATCGGTAGTGCGGAAAGCGGCCTGCCGTGCCGGCAGGCCGCTTGCAATCAATGCTTCGTGCCTTTCGACGGCTCGGAGGAGGCGACCAGCACCGGGCCGGTCGGGCGCGGCGGCTCGTTCTCGTTCATGATGCCGAGGCGGCGGGCGACCTCCTGGTAGGCTTCGACCAGTCCGCCCATGTCGCGGCGGAAACGGTCCTTGTCGAGCTTGTCCTGGGTGGCGACATCCCACAGCCGGCAGGAATCCGGCGAGATCTCGTCGGCGACGACGATGCGCATCATGTCGCCCTCGAACAGGCGGCCGCACTCGATCTTGAAGTCGACGAGCTGGATGCCGACGCCCAGGAACAGGCCGGAGAGGAAGTCGTTGACGCGGATGGCCAAAGCCATGATGTCATCGATCTCCTGCGGGCTGGCCCAGCCGAAGGCGGTGATATGCTCTTCCGACACCATGGGGTCGTCCAGCGCATCGGCCTTGTAGTAGAACTCGATGATCGAGCGCGGCAGCACCGTGCCTTCCTCGATGCCGAGGCGCTTTGCCAGCGAGCCGGCGGCGACATTGCGCACGACCACTTCGAGCGGGATGATCTCGACTTCCTTGATCAGCTGCTCGCGCATGTTGAGCCGGCGGATGAAATGAGTCGGGATGCCCATGCGATTGAGATGGTTGAAGATGTGCTCGGAAATGCGGTTGTTGAGCACGCCTTTGCCATCGACCACCTCGTGTTTCTTCTTGTTGAAGGCGGTGGCATCGTCCTTGAAGAATTGGATGAGCGTTCCAGGCTCAGGTCCTTCATAGAGGATCTTGGCCTTGCCTTCGTAAATGCGGCGGCGATTTTTCATCTGATTTTTTCTCTGGATTGGCGGGCAGGCGGCAAGCGACCAGTTCCTGTCCGTCTGCCTAAATTAGTTGTGGCGACGGTGGCGTTCAATGCCGGTGTCTATAGCAATCGCAATGTTTGCTCAATCGGCAAATCCTGCCGATCAACCGGTTTCGGGACCGAAATGCCGCAGTGCAGCATGCGATCAAGCATATTGACCGGCCCGCGGCCTTTTGGTTTGTGCTGGCTGAGCGCACATATTCATCGCCAAGCGAATCGATTTGACCGGAGGGACGTCATGAGCAGCATGAAAGACCGCGAAGAAGGCTTCGAGCGCAAATTCGTCATCGACGAGGAGCTTCGCTTCAAGGCCGCGGCGCGCCGCAACAGGGCGCTCGGCCTCTGGGCCGCCGAAAAGCTCGGCAAAACCGGCGCCGATGCCGAGGCCTACGCCAAGGAAGTGGTGGTCTCCGACATCGAGGAAGCCGGCGATCACGATGTCTTCCGCAAGATCCGCAAGGATTTTGACGCGGCCGGCGTCAACCAGTCGGACCATCAGATCCGCCGCACGATGGACGAGCTGATGGCGCAGGCGATCGAGCAGATCAAGAACACGTAGAAATCATTGGACCAATCGACCGCCCGGCTCAGCCGGGCGGTTTTTCTTTGCCTTGCCGCCGTTTCCGGCTGAAACTGCGTCAGAGCGATGTGCGTCCTTCCGGACGCACATCGCTCTGACATTTGAGTTTTCGCATCGCGCTTTCCGGAAATCGTTCCGATTTGCGGGCCGATGCGTTGTTAACAAGGAAAGTTCCGATGTCGCTCAAGTCCCGCCTGGCCGCCGACGAAACGCTGTTCACCGCATGGTCCGGCGTACCGGACGCGCTGACGGTCGAAATCATTGCCAAGCAGGGCTTCGATGCCGTTACCCTCGACATGCAGCATGGCGGCCACCATGAGGATAGCGTGCTGCGCGGCCTAGTACCGGTGCTGGCCGCCAATAAGCCGGCGCTGGTGCGTATACCCGTCGGCCGGTTCGATATGGCGAGCCGCGCGCTCGATTTCGGCGCCGAGGCGGTCATCGCGCCGATGGTGAATTCCGTGGAGGACGCCAGGCAGTTCGCCGCCGCGATGAAATATCCGCCGACGGGCGAGCGTTCCTGGGGCCCGACCTATGCTTTCCCTCGCCATGGCAAGGGCGACCACGCCGAGTGGCTGCGCGACTCGAACCAGCGCACCATGGCCCTCGCCATGGTCGAGACGCGCGCGGCGTTCGAGGCGCTCGACGGCATCCTCGATACGCCCGGCATCGACGGCATCTTCGTCGGTCCGTCGGATTTCTCGATCGCCTGGTCGAACGGCACCACCGTCAATTCGACGCTGGAAAGCATGATGGAGACGGTCGCCTCGATCGCCGAGCGGACGCGCAAGGCCGGCAAGCATGCCGCGATCTACGTCATCGAGCCGGCCATTGCCGGCCGCGTGGTTTCGATGGGCTATCGGCTGCTCGCCATGGGCTCGGACCACACGCTGATTTCGCTTGGCGCCAAGACTTTGTTGAAGAGCATGCGGGATTCGATCGACGCCTGAAAGGCGAGTAGATCTAGGGTTCCTTCAGTTCCGTCAGGAACTTGGCGAAGGTCATCGAGCCTTCCGGCCAGGGGCCGAACCCGGCGTCGGCATTGAGATGGCCGGCCTCGCCGGCGTCGATGAACAGCGATCCCCAGGCGGCGGCGATGTCCTCGGCGACCTCGAAGGCGCAGAAGGGATCGTTGCGGCTGGCGATAACGATCGACGGAAAGGGCAGCGGATCGCGCGAATAGGGGCCGAAGGTCATCAGATGCCTCGGCCTGATCTCCGGATTGGCGACGTCGGGCGGCGCGACGAAGAAGGCGCCGGCGATCGGCTTCTGGAATTGCGGGACAGCCTGCACCGCGGCCGCCACACCCAGCGAATGCGCGACGATCACCACCGGCCGCTCGGCCTCGTTGACGGCATTGGCTACGTTTGCCGTCCAGTCTTCGCGCACCGGCTTCGACCACTCCGCCTGCTCGACCCGGCGCGCCGTCGACAGTTTCGACTGCCAGCGGGTCTGCCAGTGCTCGGGGCCGGAATTGGTGTAGCCCGGCACGATGAGAATATCTGCGTTCTTGACCTTCATGGCGCGGATGTAGCGAGCGGCCTTGTCTCATGCAACCATGCCGGTGGTCACGTCACAATTGTGAACAACGTGTTCGATTCTTTCCGGCTTGTGTGAACGATCACAATGGACGATCTGAAAAGCGAAAACAGGAACGACTAATAAAAGCTGGCGCGATTGCCTCTGCGAGGTTGGCGTCCGAACGGAGAGTTTGATGAGCGAACTGCCTTTTGCCGCGACCACCCCGGTCAGCGTCTCGCGTGTCGGCCTGAAGGCGCGGGATGCCGAAAACCTTGCCGCCTATTACCGCGCGGTCGTCGGCCTGCAGGAGCTGAGCCGTGCTGACGGCGCGATCACGCTTGGCGCCGCGAACCGTCCGCTGCTGGTGCTGGAGCAGGATGCCTCGGCAAAACCCGACGATCCGCGCAGCGCCGGCCTTTTCCATACAGCCTTCCTGCTGCCGTCGCGCGCCGATCTCGGCCGCTGGATCAACCATGCCGCCGCCAGCCGGATCGGCATCGAGGGCGCGTCGGACCATCTGGTAAGCGAGGCACTTTACCTTACCGATCCCGAGGGCAACGGCATCGAGATCTACGCAGACCGCCGCCCGCAGGACTGGAAGTGGAACGGCGACAGAATAGCAATGGCGACCGAGCGGCTGAACCTGCCGGCGGTCGTGGCCAGCGTGCCGGCGGGCGATGCCGGCTGGCAGGGCGCCCCTGAAAACACCATCGTCGGCCATGTGCATCTGCGCGTCGGCCGCCCGGAAGACGCCGAGGCCTGGTGGCATGACGAGTTCGGCTTCGATACGGTGGCCAGATATGGCGGCCAGGCAGTGTTCCTGTCTTCCGGCCACTACCACCACCACATCGGCGCCAATGCCTGGCACAGCGCCGGCGCCGGCCGCCGTGATCCGGCCCGTTCGGGCCTCGCTTGGGTGGAGATGCGCTCGGACAATGCGAAGACGGAGACGATGCGTGAGGATCCCTGGGGTACGGTGATCAGAACCGTGCCTGGGAGGGCTTGAAGCCGGACTTTGCGCCAAGCTGGAGCACCCCTCATCCGACCGAGCTTCGCTCGGCCACCTTCTCCCACAAGGGGAGAAGGGAAGGCCGCGTCAGCGCCGCCGCCAATCGCGGATGTTGGTGATTATCCGAGATGTAGGCGCCAGATTCCCCTTCTCCCCTTGTGGGAGAAGGTGGCTTGTCGCGAAGCGACAAGACGGATGAGGGGTGTTCCAGCTTGGCTCCAGGGCGCCTTTGTTCGGCCTCAAGCTTTTCCAAACACCCGCTTGAAGATCGTGTCGACGTGCTTGGTGTGGTAGCCGAGGTCGAATTTTTCGCGAATCTCGGCTTCCGGCAAGGCTGCGGTCACATCCTTGTCGGCAAGCAGTTCTTCAAGGAAATCAGCGCCTTGTTCCCATACCTTCATGGCATTGCGCTGCACCAGCCGGTAGGCGTCCTCGCGTGACACGCCGGCCTGCGTCAGCGCCAGCAGCACGCGCTGCGAATGCACCAGGCCGCGGAACTTGTTGAGGTTCTTCAGCATGTTCTCAGGGTAGACCAGCAGCTTGTCGACGACGCCGGTGAGCCGCGCCAGCGCGAAGTCGAGCGTCACCGTCGCGTCCGGCCCGATCATGCGCTCGACCGAGGAGTGCGAAATGTCGCGCTCATGCCAGAGCGCCACATCCTCCATGGCCGGCATGGCGTAGGAGCGCACCATGCGGGCAAGGCCGGTGAGGTTCTCGGTCAGCACCGGGTTGCGCTTGTGCGGCATTGCCGACGAGCCCTTCTGCCCCGGCGAGAAATATTCCTCTGCTTCCAGGACTTCGGTGCGCTGCAAATGACGAATCTCGACGGCCAGCCGCTCGACCGACGAGGCGATCACGCCGAGGGTGGCGAAGAACATGGCATGGCGGTCGCGCGGGATCACCTGTGTCGACACCGGCTCCGGCTTCAGGCCGAGCTTCTTCGCCACATGCTCTTCGACATAAGGATCGATGTTGGCGAAGGTGCCGACCGCGCCCGAGATAGCGCAGGTGGCGATGTCTTCGCGCGCGTGCAGCAGCCGCTCGCGGCAGCGCGAGAATTCGGCATAGGCCAGCGCCAGCTTGACGCCGAAGGTGGTCGGCTCGGCATGAATGCCGTGGCTGCGGCCGATGGTGACGGTGTCCTTATGCTCGAAAGCGCGGCGCTTCAGCGCCGCGAGCAGGGCGTCGATGTCGGCAAGCAGGATGTCGCTGGCGCGCGTCAATTGCACCGCAAGGCAGGTGTCGAGAACGTCCGACGAGGTCATGCCCTGGTGGATGAAGCGGGCATCCGGGCCGACGAACTCGGCGAGATGAGTGAGGAAAGCAATCACGTCATGCTTGGTGACGCGCTCGATCTCGTCGATCTTGTCGACGTCGAATTTCGCGGCGCCGCCTTTCTCCCAGATGGTCTTGGCCGCCTCCTTCGGGATGACGCCGAGTTCGGCCAGCGCGTCGCAGGCATGCGCCTCGATCTCGAACCAGATGCGGAACCGGGTTTCGGGCGACCAGATGGCGACCATTTCCGGCCGGGAATAGCGAGGGATCATCGTTTCAGAGTCCTGCTGGGAAAAGCTTCGGCCGCGTCCTAACAGAGGCCGGCCCAATGCTCAACGCCGCTGCCGCGCAAACCAGACAGTGGCGGCGGCAAGTGCCGCGAAGCCGAGCGGAAAATAGAGCCGCACACCCAGGACGACGAACTGGTAGAGCGCCGTCAGCACGGTGAAGGCGAATTCGAATGCCCAGGTGAGCGTGAAGGCCGGCGCGTGCCACTCGGCGTAATAGGAACGGTATTGCAGCGCGAACAGGCCGCCGGTGAAGGCGAGCGTGGCGCTGAGCAAGCACACGAAAGCGGCGGCGGGCGCGGTTTCCCAGTGGCGGCCACGCGACACCAATCTGGCGAACGTCAGCCCGACCGGAAAGGCAAGCGCGCCGCCCATGAAATACAAAAGCACGACGAAGCGGACGCTGTCCGATGTCTCCCATTCGTAGAGCCGGAGGTTGAGGAACGCGCTGGCACCCATCGCCATACCCCAGAGCAAGGCGCCAATGACCGCCGCGCCTGTCGAGGGCAGGGCATCGCGCAGGCGGTTTCCCAGGCGCAGGCGCAAGGAGGTCGGCTGCAGCGGCGTCACGGGCAGCGGACCACGTCGCACGGCGAATAGCCGTTCGGATAGCGCGTCATTGGCGATAGGGTCCGTGTCATCGGCCTCATGCCTATCACGCCATGGTGAATGAGACGTGCTGCTCGATGCATCCAATCCGGCGTTCGTTTGTTATTGTGGACCGTCCCAGCGTAGGACGCGCGGCCACCACCCAACGGAGGACCAGCATGACCACCGACACCAGCAAGATACGCGAGCATATGGAAGTGATCGGCGCCGATGGCGTGCATATCGGCACCGTCGACAAGGTCGACGGTCAGCGCATCAAGCTGACCAGGGCCGACAGCGGCATGGGCATGCATAAGGGCCATCACCACTACATTCCGCTCAGCCTCGTCGCGGAGATCGACGAGAAAAAGGTCTGGCTGTCGGCGAATTCCGATGTCGCGGTGACCTTCGAGGAAGAGAAGTCCGACCCGACCTGACCGGAAAACTCAGCGCGACGACCAGACGGGGAACAAATCGTCCTCTGCGGGCGTCGCCGCATGGACGCCGCGGCTGATGGCGCGCGCCATGGTCGCGCCGGCGGCGGCGTAAAGATCGATTGCCGCGTCGGCGCCGAGTTCGATGCCGCTCCTGCCGGTCGCCAGCGCGAAGACGAGGTCGCCGTCGGCCGGCGTGTGCGTCGGCCAGATGGCCCGTGCGAAGCCGTCATGCGCCGAAATCGCCAGTCGTTTGGCGGCGGCCTTGGTCAGAACCGCGTCGGTGGCGATGACGGCTATCGTCGTGTTTCCGTCTTGCGCTCCGATCTGCCGGTCGCGGTATTTCAGCAAGATTTTCCTTGCATCTCCCGGCATCGGATCGGGATAGCCCAGGCCGCCAAATTCGTCGCCGATCTCGAACGGCGCTGCCCAGAAGTGACGGCTGCGGCCGACCGTCACCGAACCGGTCGGGTTGACGGCGGCGAGCGCGCCGATGGTGACGCCGCTGTCGAGCACCGTCGAGGCGGAGCCCAGCCCGCCCTTCAGCCCGGAGGTGAGCGCGCCGGTGCCGGCACCGACCGTGCCGATCGGAAAGTCGGCCGTTGCCGCCTGCGCAGCCTCATAGCCGAGCTCGCGATAAAGCGGATAGCGGCCCCAGTCCTTGTCGCCGCCATTGGGCAGGTCGAAGAGGATCGCCGCCGGCACGATCGGCACGCGGAAGCCACCGACCTCGACACCGATGTTCTTCTCCCGCAGCGCCGCCTGCACGCCGGAAGCAGCATCAAGGCCAAAGGCCGAGCCACCGGACAGCACGACGGCATGGATCGCGGCGATGGAGTTTTGCGGTTCGAGCAGGTCGGTTTCACGCGTGCCCGGCGCGCCGCCCAGCACCTGGACGCCGGCCACCGCAGGCTCCTCGCACAGCACCACCGTGACCCCGGATTTGAGCCTGGCGTCGGCGGCATTGCCGACTCTCAGGCCGGCGACGTCGGTGATCAGATTACGCGGCCCGGTGCGGAACATCACTTTTCCTCCAGCGGCACGAAATGCGTGCCGTCGAAGCGGAAGGCGCGGAAGGGGTTTCGGCTGAGGTCGCCTTTTTCGTCGAAGCGGATGGTGCCGATCGCAGTCGCGAAGTCATGCCCGGTCAGCGCCTCGGCGAGCGGTTTGCCGGAGCTTTCCGCATCGGCTGCCGTCGCCTTCGCGACCTGCACCGCGGCATAGGCCGGCAAGGTATAGCCGTCCGTCACGATCTTCCTTTCGCCAAATGCCTGCACGACCTTGGGGTCCGCGGCTTCCGCCCATTCCGGCAATGCGATCATCAGCGTGCCTACCGCATAAGGAACATCGCCGGGCGGCGTGCGCAGCGTTTCGCCGCCGGCGAAGGTGATGCCGGCATTGAGCTGCGCGGCGTCGCGCCCCATGATGGCGATGTCGTCGCCGTCACCGCCGGCGAATACCTTGGTCGCGCCCGCCTTCTTCAACCGGCCGACAAGCCCGATCTGGTTGTCGAGCTGCGGCCGGAACGTGTCGACGAAGACCGGCTTGAGCGCCGCCTGCTCGGCGGCCGCGCGAAAAGTCTCGGCGATCTCGCGACCATAAATGGTGCCGTCATCGACAATGGCGAACAATTCGTTCTGCCAAAGGCGGGTGAGGATCGCGGCCACCGCATTGCGTTCGTCGTCGCCGCGCGGCCCGAGCCGGTAGACCGGCCAGCCGGTCTTGGCACGCCTGTCGGTCAAGCTCTCGGTGCGCACGCCGACAGTGATGACCGGAATATTGGCGTCCTTCAGGATCGGCAGCGCTGCCTCGATCGCCTCGGTGCAGAGAAAACCCACCACGATATTGACCTTGGCGTCCACGAACTGCCTGGCGGCCGCGGCCCCGCCGTCGGCGGTGCAGGCATCGTCCGCCGTCTTGAGCGTGAGGCCATTCGCTTCCGCCGCCTGTTGGGCGCCATTCTCGATCTGCTGGCCGAGGATCGCCGATGGACCGGAGAGCGGCGCGGCGACGCCGACCAGGACATCGGCGTCGGCGCTCGCGGCCAGCGACAGCCAGAACAGCGCGGCTAATGTTGTCGTGATATGGCGCATTCGGGCGAAGAGGTCCCCCATGCCGGAGTTGCAATCCGGCACTATTCCAGCAAAGACCTAAAGGCTGGCTAATCCTGGCGCAACACGCGAATTTCAGGATTGCGGTCAAGCACTTCGCTTGTGGCATGCAATATGTAGCCATATATAACGGGCTGGTTTTCTGACAGGTGAATCATCAGGTGCTGAAGATCAACGATATCGGGCCGCAACACTATCGCGATGCAATGGCGCATTTTGCCGGCCATGTGCATGTGGTGACCACCGATGGCCCCGCCGGCAAAAGAGGTGCCACGGTGATCGCCGCCTGCTCGGTTTCGGACACGCCGCCGACCGTGCTTGTCTGCCTCAATCGTGAAAATCCGAAGAACGAAGCCTTCATCAAGAACGGCAACTTTGCGCTGAATACGCTCGCCTCGGACCAGGAGGCGCTTTCGGCAGGCTTTTCCGGCATGACCGGCCTGCCGTCGGAAGAGCGCTTCGCGCTCGGCGAATGGGACGTGATCTCGACCGGCGCCCCCACGCTGAAAGGCGCGCTCGCCGTCTTCGATTGTCAGATCATCGATGCCAAGGATCTCGCCACCCATCGTGTGCTTTTTGGCAAGGTGACAGGTCTGCGTATCGGCGATAATTTGCGGCCGCTAATCTACCATAACCGCGGCTACCACGTTCTGTGAAACTGGCGAGCGGATCCACGGAGACAAGATGACAGGGCCTGCGCCGCGCCCCGCGCCGAAGTCGATCGACGAGACGCTCGATCTCCTGACCGGCGCGGACTATGTCGCGGATCGCTCGCTGGCAACCGTGCTGTTCCTGTCGCTGCGCATGAAGCGGCCGCTGTTCCTCGAAGGCGAGGCGGGCGTCGGCAAGACCGAGATCGCCAAGGTGCTGGCCGATGCGCTCGGCCGCCGGCTGATCCGCCTGCAATGTTATGAAGGGCTCGACGTATCCTCCGCCGTCTACGAGTGGAACTACGCCGCGCAGATGATCGAGATCCGCATGGAGGAGGCGGCCGGCAAGGTCGTGCGCTCCGACATGGAGCGCAGCGTCTTTTCCGAAAAATACCTGATCCGCCGCCCCGTGCTCGATGCGCTGACCGGCAAGGCGGGCGCGGCGCCGGTCTTCCTCATCGACGAGCTCGATCGCACCGACGAGGCGTTCGAGGCCTTCCTGCTCGAGATCCTGTCGGATTTCCAGGTGACGGTTCCGGAACTCGGCACGATCAAGGCCGAAGAGCCGCCGATCGTCATCATCACCACCAACCGTACGCGTGAGATCCACGACGCGCTGAAGCGGCGCTGCCTCTATCACTGGGTCGATTATCCGAACGCCGAGCGCGAGCTGGAAATCGTGCGCCGCAAGGTGCCGCAGGCCAACCGCCGGCTGTCGGCCGAGGTCGTCTCCTTCATCCAGAAGCTGCGCCAGATCGAGCTGTTCAAGGCGCCCGGCGTTGCTGAAACCATCGACTGGGCCGGCGCGCTCACCGAACTCGACAGGATCGCGCTCGATCCGGAGACGGTGTCCGACACGATCGGCGTGCTTCTAAAGTACCAGGACGACATTGCCCGCATCGAACAGGGCGAAGGCCGGCGTATCCTCAATGAGGTTAAGGCCGAGCTTTCGGCCGCGGAGTAGGCGCCATGCCATCGCCGCGCCCGGAACCCAAAGAGGCCACAGCGGATGGGCATATCGCCGACAACATCGTCTATTTCGCGCGGGCGCTTCGCAAGGCCGGCATGCGCGTCGGTCCGGCCTCGGTCAAGGACGCCATCGAGGCGGTGCTCGCCGCCGGCATCGGCTCGCGCGACGATTTCTACTGGACGCTGCATGCGGTGCTGGTTTCGCGGCACGAGGATCATCCCGTCTTCGACGAGGCCTTCCGCCTGTTCTGGAAGTCACGCGAGCTGATCGAGAAGCTGCTGGCGATGTTTTCGCCCGTCGCGCCGGACGATCGCGAAAAACAAAAGCCGCGCGCGGCCGAAAACCGCGTCAGCCAGGCGATGTTCGAAGGCCATCACAAGAACCAGCCGGCGCGGGAAGTGCCGGAGATCGAGGTCGACGCGCGTTTCACCTTCTCCGGCAACGAGGTGCTGCGCGGCAGGGATTTTGCGCAGATGGATGCGGCCGAACTGGCCGAGGCGAAAAAGGCGATCGCGGCCTTGCGGCTGCCCTTCGATCTGGTGCGCACGCGGCGTTTCAAGCCTGACGCGCAAGGACGCCGGATCGATCCGCGCGCCATGATGCGTTCGGCCGCGCGGACAGGCGGTGCGCTGATCTTGCCGAAATTCCGATCGCCGCGCGAAGTGCATCCGCCGCTGGTCGTGCTTGCCGATATTTCCGGCTCGATGAGCCAGTACACACGCATCTTTCTCCACTTCCTGCACGCGCTGACGGAAAAGCGCCGGCGCGTGCACGCCTTCGTATTCGGCACGCGGCTGACGAACCTGACCCGCCAGATGCGCCATCGCGATCCCGACGAGGCACTGGCCGAATGCTCGACGGCCGTGAAGGACTGGTCCGGCGGCACCCGCATCGGCGACGCGCTCGCCGAGTTCAATCGGCTGTGGTCGCGCCGCGTACTCGGGCAGGGCGCCGTGGTGTTGCTGATCACCGATGGGCTGGAGCGCGACGACGTCACCGGCCTGTCGGAGGAGATGGAGCGGCTGCACAAATCCTGCCGACGGCTGATTTGGCTCAATCCGCTCTTGCGCTTCGACGGGTTCGAGGCGCGCGCCCGCGGCGTGAAGGCGATGCTACCGCATGTCGACGAGTTCCGCGCAGTGCACAATCTCGACGCGCTGGCCGATCTTTGCGCCTCGCTCGACCGGCGGCCGACGGCTTCGGTCGATCCGCGCCGCTGGCTGCAGACTGGCGGGAGGCGCGCGGCTTAGCCATATGTTGGTGGGGAGCATGCGTTCCTCGGGAAAAACAGACTTTGCGAGAAGCGACGATGGACGAGAGCATTTATCTCGATGAGGCCCGCGATCCTCTGATCATCGCGGAAGGCTGGATGAAGGACGGCAAGGATGTCGCCATCGCAACCGTGGTCGAGACCTGGGGTTCGGCGCCGCGCCCTGTCGGCAGCCATCTGGTCATCGACGCCGAGGGGAATTTCCATGGTTCCGTCTCCGGAGGCTGTGTCGAGGGCGCCGTGGTGACCGAGGCGATCGACGTCATCGGCTCAGGCAAGGCCAGGATGCTGGAGTTCGGAGTTGCCGACGAAACCGCCTGGCAGGTAGGGCTCTCCTGCGGTGGACGCATCAAGGTCTATGTCGAGCGCCTAGGCTGATCATTTATGGATCCGTACGCTCTCAAAACGTTGAACGAGGAGCGCCGCGCCCGGCGCGCCGCAGTGCTGGTCACCGATCTCGGCGACGGTCGCGACCGCATCGTGCGCGAGGGCGACCCCGTCGCTGGCGAGCTCGGGGCGGCGATCGCCAGCGCGTTCCGAACCGGCAATTCGAGGTCGGTGGAGGCGGAAGGGCGGACCTTCTTTCTCAATGCGCATCTGCCGCGCCCACGGCTGGTGGTGATCGGCGCCGTGCATATCAGCCAGGCGCTGGCGCCGATGGCCAGGATTGCCGGCTATCCGGTCGAGATCGTCGATCCGCGCACGGCCTTCGCCACACCCGAACGCTTTCCCGACGTGGCGCTGCATGCCGAATGGCCCGAGGACGTGCTGAAGCGCCAGCCGCTCGACAGCTACACCGCGCTCGCCGCCGTCACTCACGATCCGAAGATCGACGATTTCGCGCTGAAGGCGGCGCTCGACGCCAGATGCTTCTATGTCGGTGCGCTGGGCAGCAGGAAGACCCACGCCAAGCGGATCGAGCGCCTGCTGGCGCTCGGCGCCAGCGCCGAACAGATCGCCCGCATCCACGCGCCGATCGGTCTCGACATCGGCGCGGCGAGCCCGGCCGAGATTGCCGTCGCGGTGCTGGCACAGACCATCCATGCCTTCCGCTCGCGCGGCCTGGAAAGCAAAGGCGCCGTGGCGTGAAGTTTGGTCCGGTTCCGATCGAGCAGGCCGAAGGCGCGGTGCTCGCGCATGCGACCGCGGCCGGCGAACGCCGGTTGCGCAAGGCACATCGGCTAAGTGGCGAGGATGTCGCGGCGCTGAAGGCGGCTGGCGTCAGGGAAGTCGTGGCAGCCGTGCTTGCTTCCGACGATCTGGGCGAGGATGCCGCTGCCGAAAAAATCGCAGCAGGGATGAGCCATCGCAATGTCGAGGTGAAGGCCGCCGCGACCGGACGGGTGAACCTGCATGCCGAAACCGCCGGCGTCTTCACTGTCGATGCCAAGATGATCGACGCGATCAATGCAGTTGATCCGGCGATTACCGTCGCCACGCTGGCGCAGCATGCGCCGGTCGAGAAGGGTCAGATGGTGGCAACGGTGAAGATCATTCCCTTCGCCGTCGCCGCCAACCTCGTCGATGCGGTGATCGAGATCTGCGCCGGCGGCGAAATCTTTGCCGTCAACGGCTATCGTCCGATCAATGTCGGAGTCGTCCAGACGACGCTGCCCGGCGTGAAGCCGAGCGTGCTCGACAAGACCCTGCGCGTCACCGAGGCGCGGCTGGCGCGCTCCGGCGGCCGGCTGACGGCTGAGCGACGCACGCCGCATGAGGTCGCGCCCGTCGCGGAAGCCGCGGCCGCGCTGGCCCGCGACAACGACATGGTGGTGATCTTCGGCGCCTCGGCCATGAGCGATTTTGCCGACGTCGTGCCGGCGGCGATCGAGCGCGCGGGAGGTAGCGTGATCCGCGCGGGCATGCCGGTCGATCCCGGCAATCTGCTGGTGCTCGGAACGCTGGGCGGCAAGCGCGTCATCGGCGCGCCCGGCTGCGCGCGCAGCCCCAAGGAGAACGGCTTCGACTGGGTGCTGGACCGGCTGATTGCCGGACTGGATGTCACGGCCCGCGACATTGCCGGCATGGGCGTCGGCGGCCTGCTGATGGAAATCCCGACCAGGCCGCAGCCGCGCGAGCCGTTGCCGGCCCCACAGTCGGCAAGCGCGGAGCCCAAAGTCGACATCGTGCTTCTCGCCGCCGGCCGTTCGAGCCGCATGGGCGGGCCGAACAAGCTTCTGGCGCTGTTCGACGGCAAGCCGCTGGTGCGCCGCACCGCGGAGCGCGCGCTGCGGTCGAAAGCCGCCAGCACCATCGTGGTCACCGGGCATCAGCGCGAGCGCGTGCGCTCGGCGCTCTTGGGTCTCAAGGTCACGCTGGCCGACAATCCGGACTTTGCCGAGGGTCTCGCTTCGTCGTTGAAGGCTGGTATCGCGCGGGTCGCGCCCGACGCCGCCGGCGCCATGATCGTGCTCGGCGACATGCCGGGTGTCTCGTCGAAGGACCTCGACAGCCTGATCGACGCGTTTCGCCGTTCAGGCGGCCGCGCCGTGGTGCGTGCCGCGCATCAAGGCAAACGCGGCAATCCGGTGCTGCTGCCGCGTCCGCTGTTTCCGGCTATCGCGCATCTCGAGGGCGATACCGGCGCGCGCCATCTGGTCGAGGCCGAGGGTCTGGACGTCATCGATGTCGAGATCGGGCAGGGCGCTGCGATCGACGTCGACACACGCGAGGCGTTGGAAGGGGCAGGCGGCGTCCTGCAGGATTGACAAACCGAAGCCGAAGCACGCATGGCTGAGGAATGGCCTTCCGCTTGCGATCCTTCCTTACTCTGGTCACCGCAACAGCTCTTTCCCTCTCGGCCGCCGAGGGACAGACGCTCACGCTGAGACCCTTCAAGGACGACCTCTTCGCCTATCCGGCGACGCTGTCGAGCGGCGACAACGGCGCCTACACGGTGCTCGACTATCGCGAGACGCGCGACATCAACCAGCGCGATGAGGTGCCGGAAAGGCGTGTGCATGCGCAATATACCGATCCCGGCGTGCGCAAGGTGCAGCAGGATCTGATGCTGAAGACCGATGCCGGGGACGTCAGGCATGTCGCGGTCGGCAAGACGGAAGGGGCGGCCATCATCGTGCTCTACCTGCACGGGCAGGGCGGCAGCCGCAAGCAGGGCGTCGACGACTTCACCTTCGGCGGCAATTTCAATCGCATCAAGAATCTGATGGCCGACAATGGCGGCCTCTACCTCTCGCCGGATTTTCCCGATTTCGGCGACAAGGGCGCCGCGCAAGTGGCAGCACTGATCGATCACTATGCCGAGACATCGCCCGGCGCGAAGATTTTCGTGGCCTGCGGCTCGATGGGCGGCATGCTCTGCTGGAAGCTGGCCGCGAGCAAGGAAACGGGTGGGCGCATCAACGGCCTGTTGCTGCTCGGTTCACTCTGGGACGAAAGCTTTTTGACCAGCCCCGCCTTCAAGCGCCGGGTGCCGGTGTTCTTCGGCCAGGGCAGCCATGATGTGGTGTTCGACGTGGCGAAGCAGGAAGCATTCTTCCGCTCGATCCTCGCCAAGTCGAAGACCTATCCGACCCGCTTCGTGCGTTTCGAAACCGGCACGCACGGGACGCCGATCCGCATGGTCGACTGGCGCGGCACGCTCAATTGGATGCTGACGAAAGCACCTTAGGGTCTGTCGATATTCAGGTGAGGCCGGCCTGCAAATGGCGGCTTCCTGCGCTTCCGGTGCTCACGTACTTCAGTACGCTCCGCTCCGGTTCTCGGAAACCACCGTTTTCGGCTCTGCCTGACCTGAATCTCAACAGACCCCGATCGCTCTAATCAAGGCGGGGTGTTGTAGTCCAGGACGGTCTCGGGATTGATCTCGCCGTCATAGGAGGCGTCGACATCATACTGCACCAGCGAGAAATTGCCGTTGCGAAACAGATAGGTACCGGTCGATGAAGCGTCGCCGACGCCGCGCCATTTGTTCATGGACGTGATCGTCTTGGTCTTGTCGTCGTAGTCGGAATTGACCAGCTGATCGTCGGTCTGGAAGCCGATAATGTGGATCCCCTCGACCTTGCCTTCGCTGTTGTTGTTCTCATAGCGGATGTCGAGTTCCGGCGCTGCGAATTGCAGCTGCCTGACGCCGGAAACGTCGTCATGGATGTAGTAGACCGCGCTCTCATTGTAGGCGGCCATCGAGCAGAAGAAACGGAAGAGCCGCGTCTCGCGCTCCGGTTCGTCGGCCCCGGCGTCCTTGTCCTTGTAGTGGATGGAGTAGGCGTCCGGCTCGCCGACCGGTTTGCCTTCCGGAGTCTCCTTGTCACACTGTTCGCCGTAGGCGGCGAGGAACGCCTTCTTGGCTTGTTCCAGTGCTTCATCCTTCTTCGGAGGTGGCGGGCCGTTGCCGCAGCCGGCCGGCACGGCATCTTCGAAATCCGAGGTCGACGGTTTGAGCGCGCCCTTGTCGATGAAGATCGGCTGGAACGGCGGCTCCTGGATCTGCGCATTGACCTGCCGCAGGGTGTAGCAGCCGGCAAAGACCTTGGCCTCCCCCTTCTTGTCGGTCGCCTGGATGGCGACGGGCACGCTGTAGTAGATGCTGCCGGCGGCACCCTCGTCCGATACCGCGCCGGTCTTGACCTCGACCGTGTCGGTGTTGTCGTAGCCCTTGACGAAAGCACTGAAATCTTTTGCCGGCTTGGTATCCCCGAAATAACCCCAGGCGCGGGCAAATTCATGCCGGCCGATGGCGCTGTAGAGCGAGCGGACGACCGCCTCTGCGCTGGATCTGTCGTCGATATAGGGCGCTTCGGCGGCGAGTGCCGACCGGCCGATGCCGACAAGGGAGAACAAGGCAGTCGCTGCGAGAAGGACACGTCTCATCGGGAATCTCCGCTCGATAACGAAAATACTACCACGGCGATTGCGGCGAGGCGGTGACGCGGGGGCAGGGCTGCTTGAAGAATCGAGCCAGGAAGCGCTAGCTCACGGCCCGCGGCGCTGAGGCCGCCTGGGAGATTACCAACGTGACCATATCCATGTACGATTTTTCCGTGCCTGTCTTTTCGGCCCGGCTGAAGGCGCTGGCCAGCGTGCTCTCGCTGGCCGAGCAGAACGCGGCCGACCGCAAGATCGACCCGCAAGTGTTCCTGACCGCCAGGCTGGCGCCCGACATGTTCGCGCTGACCCGGCAGGTGCAGATCGCAACCGACCACGCCAAGGGCGCGCCGTCGCGGCTCGCCGGCCGCGAAGTGCCGAAATACGAGGACAATGAGTCAAGCTTCGAGGAGTTGCACGCCCGAATCGCCAAGACGCTCGATCATCTGGCGACATTCTCGGCCGCCGATCTGGACGGGTCGGAGGAGCGGACGATCGAACTCAGGCTTGCCGGCCGCGAGGTGTCGTTGAGCGGGCTGCAATATCTGCTGCACGCCGCCATGCCGAACTTCTACTTCCACATCACCACGGCCTACGACATCCTGCGGCACAATGGCGTGCCGCTTGGTAAGTCGATTTTCCTGGGACGCTAGGCCCAAGGGTTTCCCGGCGCGGCCCGGAAACCCTCCTTATTTTGGTTTCGCAACCCGGACGGAAAAGCCCGGCGGGCTTTTCCGGATTGATCCGGCGCCAGATCAGCGTATCGACATCTCGCGGGCGATACGCGGAAAATCGGCCGGCTTGATGCCGATATCGGCGCGGTCGGCATTGCTCATCGCGTTCAGAAGCGCGAGCGCCGAGCGATAACGCTGCTGTTCCTGCGGCCGCGGCCGCGCGAACATTTCCGTGAAGAACCCCATATCCCATGCCCCTAGTTTGCCCTCCACACTGCCAAAATATAGGTGATTTGTTAAAATTGTGCAGTGCAGCAATTGCATGGCAGCCATGCCTGGCGAGCTTTTTTCGCCACAATCGATTTTTTTTGAAACTTTAGCCGAAGCTCGATCGTACGCCCCATGCTGGCACATGGCCGGCTTTTTCCTCGCCACTCCTGGCGATCTTGCCGGGCTGCACGAAAATGCAGCCCGGCCTTTTGCTTGCGGCCGACGTTTGGAGCGGAATGCCCACAATTGTTAGCACCGTTGGCATTCATTTTTAACGACAGCGATCTAAGGTCGGCAACGACAGTGAATACTGTCGCGACAGAGGGAGGCCGAGATCGGCACCGGGAACAAGCTCGATTTCGCTTCGTTGCTCGACGACCTCATCACCGCTTCCGAGAAGGGCGACGATGGAGGCGCCCGGCCATCCATTCCGTTCGACTATCTGTCGGTAGCGGACGAGCTTCACTCCGGCCGCATCAAGGTTGCGGGCGAAAGCGTGGCCACCGAATATCGTGAGGCCGGCGCCGATCTTGCCGCCGAGTTCGCCGCGCTTCTCGACCCGGCCAAGCTGTCGCTTGCCGATGAAGAGCACCGGCCGGAAGAAGACCTGCCGCCGATCGATCCCGAATCGATTGCCGGCGAGCTCGGCCTCGACCGCCCTGGCAAGAATGCCGATTTCGGCCGCATGCGCCGCAACTTCGCCTTCGCCAACCATCCGGACCGTGTCGCCCCGCATCTGCGCCAGCGCGCCATGATCCGCATGCAGGTGGCCAACATGCTGATCGACGAGGCCAAGCGACGCGCGCTGGCCGGCCCCAGGCGGTAGTTCCCTCCATCAGAGACTTCAACTGTTCGCTTCGGCGACCCATCGCAAGCCATCGAGATTGGCTGGAGCCTCTCCAATATTCGTCATCCTTGGGCGTAGCGACGCGAAGCGGAGTGCAGACCCAAGGATCCATGCCGTGACCTTCACCGTAGAGCGCGACGGTGCAGAATTCTGTAATCACTGCAACGCCTTAGGGTAACGGAATGGATTCTAGGGTCTGCGCGCGTCGCTTCGCTCCTTGCTCCACCCTAGAATGACGAACTGACTGACGCTTCGGCCAATCTCGAAACTGGGCGACTTTGCAAAACGCAAGCGTTTTGCTCTATGTTCAACCTCCTCTTCGCGCAGCCCGCGCAACACCTCCCGCCGGAGACATTCCATGCACAAACGCCGCCTCGGTCGGACCGACCTCCTTGTTTCGCAAATCTGCCTGGGCTCGATGACCTGGGGCCAGCAGAACACCGAGGCCGAAGGCCATGCGCAGATGGACCTGGCTTTCTCGTACGGCGTGAATTTCATCGACACCGCCGAGCTTTACCCGATTCCGCCGAAGGCCGAGACGCAAGGGCGGACCGAGAGGATCATCGGCAGCTGGATGAAGGCGAAGGGAAACCGCGACAAGGTCATCCTTGCCTCGAAAGTGGTCGGCCGCACCGCCAATGCCTGGTTCCGCGGCGACCGTCCGTCGAAGCTGGTGCGCGCCGACATCTTAGACGCGATCGAGAAGTCGTTGGCCAAACTCGGCACCGATTATATCGACCTCTACCAGATTCACTGGCCGGACCGAGATATTCCGTGGGGTTCGAACCCGACACGCGTCGGCGCGGTTGCACGGCGGGCCGACGCTGCCGGCGCGCCGGCGGGCGAGACGCCGATTGCCGAGACGCTCGCCGTCTTTGACGAACTGGTGAAGGCCGGCAAGATCCGCCATCTCGGCCTGTCGAACGAGAGTTCCTGGGGCGTCATGCGCTTCCTCGCCGAGTCCGACAAGGGTATCGGCCCGCGCGTAGCCTCGCTGCAGAACGCCTATAATCTCGTCAACCGCACCTTCGAGGTGAACCTGGCCGAGGTCTGCGAGCGCGAGCAGGTGTCCATGCTTGCCTATTCGCCGCTCGCGCAGGGCTACCTTACCGGCAAATACGACCACGGCGCGCGCCCACTCGGCTCGCGTTCGCAACTCTTCAACCGTGGACAGCGCTACGAGACGCCGAATGCCGCGGAAGTGCTGCTCGAATACAATGAGCTGGCACGCTCCTTCGGCATGGAGCCGGCGCTCTTCGCCAATGCCTATGTGTCGAGCCGGCCGTTCGTGACCGCCAACATCGTCGGCGCAACAACCGTCGCGCAGCTCGACACGGCGCTGTCCTCCGCCGAGGTCAGGTGGACGGAGGAGATGCAGAAGGCGGTCGACGCCATCCACCAGCGCGTCGGCAATCCCTGCCCGTGACCGGAAATCATTGAGAAAAAGACAAGAGACGATGGCAGATTTTCCGATCGGGGCCGTGCGTGAACGATTTCCGGCACTTTCGCTGACCGACAGAGGCCGCCGCCGTATCTATCTCGACAATCCGGCCGGCACGCAGGTGCCGCAGGCAGTGGCGGGCGCGGTGTCGCGCTGCCTGCTGACGACCAATGCCAATCTCGGCGGGTTCTTCGAAACGACGGTCGCGGCGCAGCAAGTGGTCGACGACGTGCACGCGGCGATGGCTGATTTCCTCGGTGCGGCAAGTGTCGAGGAAATCGTCATCGGCGCCAACATGACGACGCTGACCTATCACATGTCGCGCACGCTCGGCCGCATGATGAAGCCGGGCGACGAGATCATCCTCACCCGCATGGACCATGAGGGCAATGTCTCGCCCTGGCTGCAGCTTGCCGAGGACCTTGGTCTGGTCGTGCGCTTCCTGCCTTTTGACGAGCAGAGCTGGCAGGTCGAAGAAACGGCTCTTCAGGCGCTGCTTTCGGACAAGACGCGGCTGGTGGCGCTGAACTATGCCTCGAACCTCACCGGCTCGATCAACCGGGTGAAGGCGCTGACGGCGATCGCCAAGCAGGCCGGCGCATTGGTCTATGTCGATGCCGTCCAGTTCGCGCCGCACGGGCTGATCGACGTGCAGGCGCTCGGCTGCGATTTCCTGGTCTGCTCGGCCTACAAGTTCTTCGGGCCGCATATAGGCATATTGTGGGGCCGCCGCGCCGTCATCGATACGCTGAAGCCTTACAAATGCCGCTGCTCGTCCAACGGCCTGCCGGAGCGGTTCGAACTCGGCACGCCGCAGATCGAGCTGATGGCGGGCCTCACCGCCGCTGTCGACTACTTCGCCGATCTCGGTGCCGCGGCGGGCGAGGACGGCTCGCGGCGGCAACAGATCGCGAGGGCCTTCGAGATGTCGGTCGCCTACGAGAATGCGCTCGCCCGGCAGTTGATCGAAGGCCTGGCCGACATCGATGGCCTGACCATCCGAGGCATCACCGATCCCGAACGCTTCAGCGAACGCGTACCGACAGTCTCTTTTACGGTCGACGGTGTCGCGCCGGAGACGATGGTGCGGCAGATGAATGCCGAAAACATCTTCCTGTGGTCGGGCCACAACTATGCGTGGGAGATCGTCCACCAGCTCGGCATCCCGCCGGAGCAGGGCGTCGTGCGCATCGGCATCGCGCACTACAACACGGCGGCCGAGATCGCCGAGACGCTGGACAGCGTGCATCGTGTGATCGCGATGCTGAGGCAGCAGCGCAGTTAGAGAACTATCGCTGCTTGCCGCCGAAGCCGGTCAGGAAAGCGGTGAGATTGTCACCGAGCGCATCGCAGAGATAGCCGCCTTCCTGGATAATGACCGTCGGCAGGCCGAGCCCGGCAATCGCCTCGCCGATACGCGAGAAGCCGGGCGTCGTCACCGACAGCCCGCCGAACGGATCGCCTTCGAAAGCATCGAGCCCGAGCGCCACCACCAGCGCCTCCGGCGCGAAGGCGCGGATGCGCCGGAAAGCCGTCGCCAGTGCTTCGAGGAACGCCGCGTCGGCGGATTTGCGCGGCAGCGGCAGGTTGAGATTGTAGCCGAGGCCTGCGCCTTCGCCGCGCTCGTCGGCATGTCCCCAGAAGAAGGGATAGAAGCGCACCGGATCGGCATGCAGCGAGACCGTCAGTATGTCGGGCCGGGCGTAGAAGATGCCTTGTGTGCCGTTGCCGTGATGCAGGTCGACATCGAGGATGGCGACCCGCGCCGCTTGCCTGCGCAGCGCCTGCGCCGCCACCGCCGAATTGTTGATGAAGCAGAAACCGCCGGCGACACCGGCGAAGGCATGGTGACCCGGCGGGCGGCAGAGCGCATAGGCCGACGTCGCGCCGGCCATGACGGCTTCGGCCGCCTCCACCGCGCTCCAGGCGCTCCACAACGCACTGTTCCAGGTCTCGGCCGAAATCGGGCAGGCGGTATCGGCCATATGATAGCCGGCCTGACCGACTGCCGAGGCCGGGTAGGAACCGTTGCGGGCGATCGGATGGATGTTGGGGATGACTTCGGCGGAAGCGCCTTCGATGCGCTGCCAGCGAGTGAAAATGTGCTCGAGGAAGTCGAGATATTCCGGCGTGTGTACCGCCGCGATCGGGCCGAGGCCATATTCTTGGGGCCGCTCGACCGTCAAACCAGCCGATCTTGCGCCGGCTAGCAATCTTTCGACCCGTTCCGGCTTTTCCGGATTGGGCTGGGGAGCGCCGCTGGAAAGGAAGGCCTTTGGGTCGTGGCGCTTCTGCTCCTCGGCATGGAAGGCTTTCATCGTTCTTTCTCCGGCGCGTCGGCAAAGGCGAAGAAGGCCTCGCCGACGATCTTCTGCACCTGCTCGTAGCTCGACCAACCGATGCCGAGCTTTTCATAGAAGGTCTTGGCGGTCTCATTGTCCGTGTCGACGGAGAGCCTCAAATAGACGCCGCCTGCAGCGCGGCACTCCTTGGCCACCCGCCGCAGCAGTTTCTCGCCGATGCGTCGGCCGCGAAAGCGATCCTCGACGTAGAGATCCTGCACGAAGACGCCGGGCCGGCCCATCCAGGTCGAGAAGATCGGGAAATGCAGGCAGAGCCCGGCGAACTCGCCGTCGACCTCGGCGATCAGGGTCGAGAAGGCGGGCTTGTCGCCGAAGCCGTAGCGGCGCAGATCGTCAGCCGTCGAAGTGATTTCCTGGTGCGCGCCGATGTGGGTGCCAAGGCGCAGCAGGGCGGCGTGGATGGTTTCGACGTCGTCGATGGTGCCGGTGCGGAGCAGAATGTCGGTGGCCTGGATGTGCTGCCGCATCGGTCAGTCCGCATGTCCGCCGGCGTTGGAGCCGGTCAACAGATCGTCAAGCTCGCCGATCCTGTCTTCGGAAAAGACACGGATACCGTTTTCCTCGAGCAGCGCGGCGGTCGTGCCTTGGCCAGCCATGCTGGCCCCTGAAAAGCTCCCGTCATAGATAAAACTGCTGCCGCATGACGGGCTGCCGTCCGTCAATACGGCATAGCGGCATCCGGTTTCCCGGGCGAGGTCGAGTGCCAGTTGCCCGGCTTCGCGGTAAAGGCGGGTGACATCGCTGCCGGTTTGCTCGATCACTCTGCCGTGGCCCAGCAGGACCGCATGGCCGTCGCCCGCGGCCTGGATTTCCGCAGGCGGACGCGGCGTCGAAAAACCTGCCGCAACCTCTGGACAGATCTGCACGATCCGGCCTTCCGACTGCCACCGCACCAGTACGGGATGGTGATCGAGCCGAAACGAGCCGTTGTAGCGCACCTTGCTTCCGAGCAGGCAGGCCGAGACAAGCACTCTCTCCATATCGGCACCTCCCTCGGCGAGGGCTCAGTGATTTACCGGCAGGTCAAGTTCGGCGGCAAGTGCCTCCAGCGTGTCGCCAAGCACCGCGATAATCTCGCCGATCTGTTTGCGGGTTGTGATCAAAGGCGGGCAGACCATGAAATTATCACTCACCGGCCCGCCGCGCACGCGCCGCGAGTAGATGATGAGTCCACGCTCGAAGGCAAGATCGATGAGCCGCAAATTGGCGTTGAGATTTTGTGGCAATGGCGTCCTGGCCAAGGGGTCGGCGTAGAGCTCCGCACCCATGAACAGGCCCTTGCCCCGCACGTCGGCAATGAAAGGAAAGCGACCGGAGAGGACTTCAAGCTCGTTCCTCAGCACCTCGCCCATGGCAGCGGAATTCTCTATCAAGCCGAGGCGGTCGACTTCGCTGAGAACAGCAAGGCCCGCAGCGCAGGCAACAGGGTTGCCGCCATATGTATGGCCGTGAAGGAACCCGCCGTTCTCAACCACCGGCCCGACGATCCTCTGTGTCGCGGCAAGCGCGCCAAGCGGTGCGTAGCCTGAACTCAGCCCCTTCGACAACGCGACGATATCCGGCCGGCAGGACCAGTGATCGCCGCCCAGAAATTTGCCGGTGCGTCCGATGCCAGTCATCACCTCGTCGTGGATAAGCAGAATGCCATAGCGATCGCAGATTTCACGAATTCGCGGAAAATAGCTGTCGGGCGGAACCAGTGCCGCGGTCGCGGCGCCGCCAATCGGCTCCATAATGAAAGCGAGCACGCTTTCCGGCCCTTCCTCCAAGACCTTTTCTTCCAGCATATTGGCGTAGCGAACTCCTCGCTGCTCCATCGACAGATTGTCGTGGTCGCGATGAACAAGCGGGGCCGGCACCAAAGGCATTGGCCGCCCGACCGGGTCGAATGTCTTGGTAAGGATATCATCGCCAGTGACGGCAAGCGTGCCGAGCGTGATGCCATGATAGGAGGGCATACGTCCGATGATTTTCCAGCGGTTTTCCTGACCTGTTGCAACGGCCCATTGTCGCGCGAGCTTGATGCAGGCCTCGACCGCCTCAGAGCCGCCCGATACAAAATAGATACGGTCGAGCCCGTTCGGAAGTCGAGCGGCGAGCCCCCGCGCAAGTTCGATGGCCTGTTCGTTCTCAAATTGGAAGATGTAGGCGAAGCTGACGCGGTCCAGCTGCCGCTTCATCGCATCGATGACGTGGCGATTGCCGTGACCAACATTGACGTTGACCGCGCCACTCGATCCGTCGATGTAGCGGCGGCCGCTCTTATCCCACAGATAGATGCCGTCAGCGCGGTCCACGATTGGCTGGGGCCGCCGCGTGAAATGGAACAGATTCGGTCGGCGGTCGGTTTCGACGGACTGCACAGCGCTCATTCACCCTCTCTCGTCTCGGCCAAGGTAGCGGTCGAGAACATTTTTGGTCACGCGTTCGACCATCGCGTCCTGCCTTAGCAGGCCGGCGACCCACTCGCAGCTTCCGGCGTGGAAGACCTCGCCCTTGCCGCGCGGGAAATTGACGATCATGCCGTTGCCGCGCTTGACCTTGTCGAGATTGGCGTCGCTCGCCTCGCCGAACAAAGTCTCGGCGGTGAAGCGGCCGTCCTCGTCGGTGAGGAACTGGTCCTCGATCGGGATGTCGGCGCTTTCCTCGACTTGGCTCGCCATGCCGACGGCGAGCACCTGCAAGCCGTCCGGCGCGCCGCTCTGCGCGGTCGGGTAGGGCAGGCCGCCGCGGATCTCGAAGTCCAGCCCGTCGACCTCATAGCCATAGACGTGGCTGTCGGCGCCGAGCAGGTCGCCATAATAGACGCCGGTGCCGGCGAAGGCCCAGTGCTCCGGCCGATAGACCGGGAAGCCGCGCACGCCGCGCGGCGCGCAGCCGCCCCAGCCGGCATAGACGCCGCGCGTTGCATTGAGGCCGAAGGTGGCGCTGCCCGGACGGCCGATCTCCGGCGCTTCCCAGGAGTTGGTGGCGCGGGTGACATCGCCGTCGCGATAGGCGGGATCCTCGGCGCGGGCGCGGTACTTGTAGCAGACTTGCCGGCGGCCCTCGTCCTCCAGCCTGGTCTGCCACATGAAATTGCCGGCGAAACGGGCGGCACGACCGCCGCGCTCGACATAAGCGTCGACCGCGTCGCGCATCTCCCAGGTCCAGTATTCGTCGTGGCCGACGAACGCGACGCAGTCATAGCCGTCGAGGATCTCCGGCGAGAAATGCAGCTCGTGCTGGCTGGCGAGATCGACCGCATAGCCGGCGCGCTCGGCGAAGCGGAAGAAATGGCTGTCGTAGCTCGCCCAGCCGGAAGAGGCGTATTTCTTCGAATGTCCTGTGGCGAAGGCCCATTCCATATGCGGATAGCGCGGCACGGTTCTCGGCGGCACCGCGACCTCCAGCGGCACGCGCGGCGCTTCCTTCGGCAACACGACGAAGCCGCGGCACCAGGGGCGCTGCGTGGAGACCATCGTGGCATACTGGTCGCGGTTCGGGCCGGTGATGCCCTGGTAATGGTTCGAACCGCCCCAGGTATTGTAGGCCATCCAGGTGCCGGTCGCCGCGACCTGCAGCAGGCGGCCAGGCTTGCGGCCGGGCAGGGGTGCGACGATGAAGAGGTGGTGGCTGTGGATCGGCTCGCCGTCACGGCCGTCCGCCGAGAGCGTCACGCGATAGGCGCCTGACGGCCAGTCGTCGCCGACGCTGAGCTCGAACGAAGCCTCCCAGCCGCAGCCTTCGACCGAGCATTGGTCGGGCGTATCCTGCCAGCGCGCCGACAGGCCCGTTCCCTCAAAGACCTTGGTCTCGTCTCCACCATCGCGGACGACAACGATGTCGAACCGCGGCGACGTCGAGCTGACGAACAGCGTCACCGTCTCGCCCGGTCGATAGGAAAATCGGTCGCTGTAGCCCCAGATCTCGCCGCTCGCGCCGTCCATTCCCGGCCACTCGTAATAGTGGCCGCGCACGGCCTCGCGGCGCTGCTCGGGCGTCAGCCCGAAATCGGGAAATTCGGCGGGCAACTGCGTCAAGAAGCACCTGAAACCAACAGGCCGCCATTGAGACCATTGGCCGGGCAAGCGTCAAATGGAAACGATCGGGCCAGCAAACGTCTGCGCTTGGCGATATCCGGCAAACGAACTAATTTCATTCTCAGGCGATGTTTCCAACGCCGGGAGCCGACATGCTGCGCGTGCAAAGGGTCAAGGTCGACGACATCTACGTGCCGACGGCGCGTCGCAAGACGCTGCATCCCGAGACCGTGCGCCATCTCGCCGAGGACATCCTCGAAAACGGCATGAAGATGCCGATCCAGGTGCGCCACGACGGCAAGCGCCATGTTCTGGTCGAAGGGCTGCATCGGCTGGAAGCCGCCAAATGGCTCGGCGAAACCGAGATCGACGCCTATCTCGTCCAGGCCCGGCGCCACTAGTTCCATCCTATTTTGCTGCCGCGTCGCCCCCTGCATCACCGCAAGCGATCACGTCCCATCAACGCTTTTTGATTGACGCTGCGATGCTCGCCGCTACCGTGAGCTATTTCCACGAAGCGAGTGTCGATGATGACGAAATACCAGGGCGGATGCCTGTGCGGCGCGGTGCGCTATCGGGCCGAGGCCGAACCGATCAACGAGCGCGTCTGCCATTGCCGGCTCTGCCAGAAGGCTATCGGCGCGGCCTTCAACGCGCGGCTCCTGTTCCGCATCGACGACGTCACCGTCGAAGGGCCTCTGGCGACGGTCAATTCCTCGCCGGACCTCAAGCGCGGCTTCTGTTCTTCCTGCGGCACGACGCTGTTTTCGCGGCGCGATTCCAGAGGTATTCTCGGCGTTACCTCCGGTTCACTCGACGATCCGTCGGCGTTCAGGCCCGACATGCATTTCTGGACCGCTTCCATGCAACCCTGGGTGCGACTCGACGACGGCTTGCCGCAATATGAGGGTGCTCCGCCGGCGTAGAGCTTAACCTTCTCCCCTTGTGGGAGAAGGTGGCCGAGCGAAGCTCGGTCGGATGAGGGGTGTTCCAGGGAATGCCAGCGTCTCACTCCACTGGAACACCCCTCATCCGTCTCGGCGCTGCGCGCCGATCTACCTTCTCCCACAAGGGGAGAAGGAAGAATGCCTGCAAAAAAATTTCATCTTCGATTCACGAGATAGCCGGCAAAGCGTCATTGGCGAGCCATCATTGGCTGCTTATCTGACCGCCATGCGGGAAGGCATCGAGGAGGCGACGGATGAGCGAGAGCATCAATACCCTGGACGAGCTTTTGAACGACCCGATGATCCAACTCGTGATGGAGCGTGACCGCGTGCGCCCGGCCGAGATTCGCATGCTCCTGGAAAAGGCTCGCGACAAGACCGTCGACGATTCCCGCATCGACCAGCCGGTGCTGCCGCCGGCGCATGTCGTGGCCAGAAGCTGCTTGAAGCAATGGCTGTACCGCTAGTTCATCCCATCAGCTCGAATGCGCCGGCAAATAGCTGTAATGACTGCGGAAATAGGCAATTTTGAAACCGAGCTGCGCGTAGTTGCGGTAGGCCGGACCATCACGTTCCGGGCGCGGCGCCTCGATGTCGGCGACGAACAGTTTCGCGCCGGCGGCGATCCCGTCGCGAACCAGCCTTTCGCCAAGCATGGCGTCGAGATCGAAGCTTGGCGCCATGATGCCGGGCACCGGCGCGTCGATGCCGCTCCAGGCGGCGCCGTCCGAGATGAACAGTGAGCGCACCGCGGCCACCGCACCATCACGTTTCAGCATGTAGTGACGCCAGCCCTTGCGGCCGACCAGCGCTATGAGCCAAGGCGAGGTGGGCAACCTGTACTTGCCATCGATGAAGGCAGCCCATTCCGGAGCCGTTTTGGGCGTGACCTCCTCGACCGACAGATCGTCGGCCGAAAACAGCGGTTCGGCCGCCAGCGGCGTCGCATCGCGAAAGATGCGTTCCCAGCCGCTCTGGTGCTGCAGCCCGCGAGCTTCCAGCCAACATCTCAATCGCGACGGCTCGGTATGCGGGCTTGTATAGAACCACGGCCGGAGAATGCCTGCAGCACGATAGTGCGCCAGCAGCGCGTCGAGCTGAGCCTCCGAGGCCGGGCCGTCGACGCCGATGTTCTTCACGCAGTTGAAATGGATGAACGGGATCATCGTGCAGGTGGTCCAGACGAGGTCGCCGTCGCGAGCGATCGACAGGTCGTGCCGCGCGGCGAAATCCGCGGGTGCGGCGTCGTAGAGGTCGAGCCAGGCATTGACCTCGGCGCGCTCGATGGCGCGGCTCATGTCGCGTGACACCTCCTCGATCGCGATTTCGGGAACATGCGTGTCCGGCGGCACGACCGGCTGCAGCTCCGAGAGGGCGGCGGTCGACATGGTGGTCCTCCTCCGATTTACCTTACAGTGTAAGATTAGTGGATGATAATATGGGTGCGCCCATTGTCAAGCAGGATTAGCGGCACCTTACAAATCCGTGAGTTGGATTCACGGGATCGTGAGGCTAAGGCTGTCCTCGAGGGGCTTTGCGAATGGCGATTCACTTTTGCTCCGGCAGGACCGGGGCGCTGGGGAAAGGACTGGGATGACCGACGTCTGCACTCAAGGGTTGGACACCGGCTTTGTCGGCCTGGGCTATGCCAAGGTGGCGTTTCTCGGCATCGTCCAAGGCATCACCGAATTGCTGCCGATCTCTTCGACGGCGCATATGCGCATCGTGCCGGCCGTGCTGGGCTGGCAGGATCCGGGTTCCGCCTTCTCGGCCGCCATGCAGCTTGCGGCCCTTGCCGCGGTGATCAGTTATTTCTGGAGCGATGTCAGGGAAGTCGCGGTGGGTTCGCTGTCGGCGCTTGCGCGGCGCGATTACGCCAACCGCTACTTTCGCCTGGCGATTGGCATCGTGCTTGCGACGGTTCCGATCGTCATCGTCGGCCTTGCGCTTTCCGGCGTGCTCAATGCCTGCAATTCGCCGCTGCGTGGACTGGCCGTGATCGGCTTGTCCTGCATCGTCATGGCCGTGCTGCTTGCGCTCTCCGAAATCTATGCCAGCCACAGGCTTACACTCGACAAGGTCTCGGTGCTCGACGCCTTGCTTGTCGGCGTTGCCCAGGTGGGCGCGCTCATTCCTGGCGTCTCGCGCTCGGGTTCGACGCTGACGGCGGCGCTGGGCCTTGGCTATGCCCGGCCGGAGGCCGCGCGGCTCTCCTTCCTGCTCGGCCTGCCGGCGATCGCGCTTGCTGGCCTGAAGGAGCTTTGGGAACTGCACAAGATTCACCTCGGTGCATATGGCTGGTCGGTCCTGGCCGTCGGCCTCGTCGTCGCCTCGATCTCGGCCTTCTTCGCCATATGGGGCCTGATGCGCGTGCTCGAGCGCTTTTCCGCCTGGCCCTTCGTCGTCTATCGCGGCCTGCTGGGCGTCGTGCTCTTGATCAGCGTCGCTGCCGGCTGGCTGAGCTAGAGGCAGCCGCAAAATCGGCTATATCGACACCTGAACCTCCGCTTCGGGTGTCTTGATGGATCTTGCGACGCTACTGCAATCGGTGCCCTTGCTGGCAACGCTGGTGAAATCGGCGCTGCCGGCCGCCGTCGGCGCGACTTTAAGCGCCGGGCAATGGCTGGCGGCGCTGCCGCCGTGCCGCAACCTGACCTTCGAGACCGCGACCTATCTCGTCTGCGAGACCGATCCGCGGCAATTTTCGATCGAGCTGTTCTGGAAGAACAAGGATGGCGACCTCTATCGCTCGCTGCACAATCTGCGCACGGCCGAGCAGGCGGCCGGGCGCACAATGCTCTTCGGCATCAATGCCGGCATGTATCATCCGGACCTCGCGCCGGTGGGACTCTATGTCGAACAGGGCAGGCAGGTCACGCCCGCAAAAACCGGGGCCGGCACCGGCAATTTCTCCATGCAGCCGAACGGAATATTCTATCTCAGCGGCGGCAAGGCGGGCGTTCGCGCGACGAGGGACTATCTGAAGCGTCCGCCGCGTGTGGATTACGCGACCCAATCGGGGCCGATGCTGGTCATCGACGGCAGGCTGCATCCGAAATTCCAGGCCGGCAGCCCATCGCGAAAAATCCGCGACGGCGTCGGCGTGCGGGCCGACGGCGTCGCCGTCTTTGCCATCTCGAACGACGTCGTGACATTCCACGAATTCGCGCGCCTGTTCCGCGACGAGCTTGGCTGCCCGAACGCGCTGTTCCTCGACGGCTCGATATCGAGCCTCTATGCGCCGGCCATCGGCCGCAACGACGATTTCTGGAATCTCGGTCCGATGATCGGCGTGTTCAGGCGAGGTGGCTAGACATCAGCCATCGGCCAGCGGCGGAAAGCTGCATCAGGCAGGGCGCCGCGGCGCGGACAGCACCGCGGCGCCTTCACGTTCAGTTGGATGCGTCCTGGATTGCGGACAGCAGCCACGGGCCGCCAGCCTCGCGTGTAAAAGTCCACAATTCGGTCGCTTCGACCGGATTTTTCGGATCGCCCTTTTCGACAGCGCCGGTCTGGCGATTGCGCATGACATCGATGGCCTGCCAGCGCATTGCCGCCGTGGCGTAGTCGCGCGAGCCTTCTCGCCACGCCTCCGCAATGTCGGCTTCCAGCAGCTCGAGATTGGTCACGTCGTTTTTGAGGCCATGCGTCGCGTTGTCCGCGAGCTCCTCCGAAAGATAGGAGACCATCTCGGGCGTCGTCAGCCTTCGCAATCCCTGGTGATCCTCGCGACTGAACGCGGTCTGCACGTCGCCGAGGATACGTTCGAACGCGTCCCGGTCGGTATCCGTGATGCCGATTTCGTCAGCGCCGGATGCGCCGGCCGCGCCCAAACCCGTGGTGCGGGATGGGTAGCTGGGTTGGGAACCTCCCCAGCCTTGCTGGCCGAACGGAAAGCCGGAGCTTCTCATATTGGCCGGCGCGGCATTGTCGCGGCTGAAAAACCGCATCGCCAGCATGATGAGGCCGCCGATCAGCAGCAGCTGGAAGATGAAGCTGAAGCCGCCGCCGATGCCGCCGAAGCCATGGCCGAGCATCATGCCGAACAAGCCGTTGAAGAGCAGTCCGCCGACCAGCCCGCCGACGAAGCCGCCGCCAAACCCGTTCCAGAATCCCGGTCGCGCCTGGCCGGGAAACGACTGCGACGGCGGTATCGACTGGGTGGTGTTCGGCGTCATCGAGCGCGTTACAGGCGCGGTATAGGGCGCGGTCTTCGTCGGTGCCGGGGCCTGGAAAGTACGGCTGCCGCGGCTGCCGAAACTGCCGCCCATGCGCGCCTCGGCGGTGCCTATGGACACACTTCCGAGCGCCATCAGCAGGATCAGGAAGATCGACGCGACTTTGATCGTCCGTGATTTTGACATTGGTGACAGATCCTTGGGGTGACAATCCTTGGGTCGGAGCGTTTCAAACGCATCTAGCGAGCCCCCTATATGGGTACGAATTGAGGCGGGGTTAGACCCCGTCTTTCAGACGTCAGTCGCTTTAGGGCCTGCAGCCGTCCAATCAGAGCCTTGCGGCTTCCGGCTTCATGGCGGCTTGGGCCGTCCGCGAATCGCCCGGCCGGACCAAAAGTAAATTTTGATTCAAACTTTGTTGGTAATTTCTCGTTAGGAATGGGGCTTCCGGCGGCGCTGTTCCTGCCCTCGGTCTGTTTTGTTTTGCGTACAGGTCAAGATGCGGATTCCTAGCGTCGTCAGTTTCGTGCTCGCAGCGCTTTGCCTTGCCGGCTGCTCGTCCACGTCGGGCGTCGACGCCTTGCAGGTGCCGTCCAGCGAGACGACAAGCTCCGTCGTGCGGCCGAGCGCGCCGGTGACGAAGGCCATGAGGACGGTTGACACCGAGACAACAGTCGAGGCCGCGTCGATGTCGGGCGCTGCGCGTATCAAGCCGCCGGCGCCGCTGCTTGACGAGGACAATGCGCGTCCCGGCGACGAGAACTCGCGCCTTGACGCCGAGAACTCGCGTCCCGGCGACGAGAATTCGCGCCCCTTCGGCCTCGCCGAGGAAGAGACGGTCGCGTTCCCCGCGCCGGACCTGCCGGACAGCGTCGAGCCGCCGGTCGAGGCGGCGGCGCTCGTCTCGCCGCCGAAGCGGCTGTCGCGCGCTGCACCAGCCATGCTCGCCAGCCCGGTCACCCGCTATGCGTTCCGCGATGCCAAGCCGATCAATTTCGGCCGGTCTTCGCCCCGGCACCTTGCGGTGCACGGCGTCGACGTCTCGCGCTGGCAGGGCGACATCAACTGGGGCAAGCTGCGTGCCCAGGGCGCCAACTTCGCCTATATCAAGGCAACCGATGGCGGCGATCATCTCGATCCGATGTTCATGAGGAACTGGCGCGGCGCCGACGCTGCCGGGCTGAAGCGCGGCGCTTATCACTTCTTCTACTGGTGCCGCACCGCGGGCGAGCAGGCCGACTGGTTCATCCGCAACGTGCCGAAGGTCGAGGGCGCGCTGCCGCCGGTGATCGACGTCGAGTGGAACGGCGACTCCTCGTGCAGGCGGCGGCCGTCGCGCGAAAAAGTGCTGGAGAAGATGCAGGTGTTCATGGACAAGCTGGAGCGCCATTACGGCCAGCGGCCCATTATCTACACCAGCCCCGACTTCTACCGCGACAATCTGCGCGGCGCCTTCCCGGACTATCCGTTCTGGCTGCGCGCGGTGGCCGCGCACCCGTCAAAGGTCTATCCGGGCCGCAACTGGCTGTTCTGGCAGTATTCGGGCTCCGGCCTGTCGCATGGCGTGAGGGGGCGCGTCGACCTCAACGTCTTCCACGGCGACGAGCGGCAGTGGCGTGCCTGGCTGGGCGGCGGCCAGATGGTCGCCGACGCGGATTGAGCCGCTTTCGGATTGCCTCGCCTATTTCGGTGGCAGAGGTCGCGAATCCGTGATTGCCGCATAGGCCAGCACACCCATGAAGACTGCGAAATAGGCCAGAACGACGGCGACGACGATCAGGGTATCGGTGGGCATATCCATCTCCTCGAGAGAACGGCCGAGGAGACAGCGGGCCGTACGGCATTGCCTTGATCTGGATCATGCGATCCATCAATAGGCAGCTGCAGTGACCTGATTCCGGGCCGACGTCGGGGGCCAGGGACCCCATCACTAAACAAAAGTGCGGTTCGCGCCGCCCGCCTTGCCGCCGTACCGCGCTCAGCAGGTGACCAGATCCGTGTGGCCGAAACCCTTCGAGTAATCGAGCACGGAGATGACTGAAGGCATCACGCGAAAAATGCGGACCTGCTCCGGCGTCGGCATCGGGCCTGGTAGCGAGGCCTGCGGCGGATATTTCATCGGCAGCATCCGCAGAACCTTCTCGGCCTCGGTCCTGTCGGTGACCGGTTGCGCGCGCGCCGCCATCGAAAGTCCGGTAATCTCCATCACCTGAGGCGCGTCGTGGTCGATGGTCAGCGACACACGATCGTCCCGCGCGATGTTCGCTGCCTTCTGGCTGTCCAGGCCGCAGAGGAAGTAGAGGGTGAGGCCGTCGTTGACGTAGCCGACGGTCGTCGCCTGCGGCCAACCGTCGGGTCTCAAGGTCGCAATCGTCATGACCCGATGCTGATCCAACAGCGTCTCGATCTTGTTCTTGATCTCCTTGTCCATCCTTGCCTCCGAAGTCTTTGCTTACGGTGGCCATGGTAAGGATCATGGATAGGGTGGCTTTGACGTACGTCAACGCATGGGCTGCAACGCGCCTGGTCGCGATGTCCGACCGGACGAACACACTTGCATGCGCGCCGCAACTCGCTGGCGCTACGGAACGATCCGGCCAGGCATTCGTTGGAATCGACCAGGGATATCGTGCGGCGAAAGCGAGCGCTCTGCGAACAATCAGGCGAATGACCAAACCGCACCTGTCGTCCATCCGGAAGGAAGAGAACCTGGTTGCTGCCGAAGCCAGTGGGTCGTTGCGGGCCGCCTTGCGGCATCAAAAGCGGAAGGGACCAACATGCCACTGACACTGACCAGTCCTGCGTTCGCCGACGGCGATCCCATCCCCGAACGTTTTACCCGCGATGGCGAAAATGTTTCTCCGCCTCTGAAATGGTCGGGGATCCCTGACGGGACCAGGAGCCTCGTTCTCGTCGTGGACGACCCCGATGCACCACGCGGGACGTTCGGTCACTGGGCGGTGTTCAACATTTCGCCCGACGTCGAGCAACTTGCCGAAGGCGCGGACGGAAAGCCGGGAACCGAAGCACTCCAGCAAGGGAAGAACGACTTCGGCAACGCCTCCTACGATGGCCCGGACCCGCCGGTAGGGCACGGAGTTCACCACTACCATTTCCGGCTGGCGGCTCTCGATGTGCCGAGCCTCGGCATTCCCGGCCAGACCGGCATCAAGGAAATCTGGAAGGAGGCTAGGCGCCATGCGATCGAGGCGGCGGAACTCGTGGGCACATACGAACATGCCGCCTGAGTGGCGAAGGCTTTTTCCCGTCAGGCAGTGCCGGCCGCGTCACTCGGGAGCCCGCAAATGAACAATCCAGACCCGAACAATCCCGAACCGATGCCGGGCGATCCCGGGCCGGAGCCTTCCCGCCCTCCAGTTCCACCGGAAAAGCCGCCCGGAGAACCACCAGGCGTTCCTCCGCCTTCACCCGATCCTATCCCGGGACCGGGGAGGGGACCCCCTGATATTCCGCCGGACGCGCCACCTGAGATCCCGCCGGAGGAGCCGACATTTCCCAAGCCGACGGCAGAAGAATTCCGCCGACGTGTCCAAATCAGATCGCCGGAACCCATTTCCAGAACACGCCTTCCATCCTCTCGGGATAGTATTTGAATTCACATTCGAACCGTCGTCCGTAGCTGGCGGCGGCAGCAAGCGCTGCCTCGCTGACGGGGCGCATGCCCGTTCCCGGCGCGAACCAATCCTCCAGCAGATCGTCCGGCACATAGGCGCCGATCCTCAGCGGCAGTTGTTGCAGGACAACGTCCATTTCCTTCGGCGGCACCGCGTTCATTCGCTTCCTCGCGTGTGCGGTGAATTTGAAGTTCCTGCGATTCAAGAATTCCGAAATCACACCAGGAACTGCGGGCTCGGCCTGGAGTTCCATGAGAACCTCTTCTTCCCTTCTCCCCTTGCGGGAGAAGGTGGCCGCGAAGCGGCCGGATGAGGGGTGTTCCAGCTTGGCGATATGCTCGAAATCGCCGCATCGCAGCGCGCCTTCGTCATCCACGGGCGGAGCAAGGAGCGAAGCGACGCGCGCAGACCCGAGGATCCTGCCGTGACCCTTATCGTAGGGCGCAACGGCGCAGAATTCTGAGCCGTTGCAACGCGTTGATGTAACGGCATGGATTCCAGGGTCTGCGCGCGTCGCTTCGCTCCTTGCTCCGCCCTGGAATGACGAAGCTGCGGGGCGTTCGCAAACTACGCCTCGTTGATCATCGCCTCGATATTGTACCCATCGGGATCGAGCACGAAGCAGGCGTAGTAGTGCTCCGCATAGTCCGGACGCGGCCCGGGCGCGCCGTTGTCCGCCGCGCCGGTCTCGAGCGCCGTCCGATAAAACGCATCGACCTCCGCCTTGCTCTTCACCCGGAAGGCGACATGCAGGTGGGTGAGCGGCGGTTTCTCGCCGGTGCACTGGATCTCGAACAGGCAGCCATTGCCGACATCGAAGGCCCAGAACACGCCTTCCTTGCCGAAGGAGAGGCGATAGCCCAGAGGCAAAAAAGCCTTTTCGTAGAATAGCTTGCTCTTGGCGAGGTCGCTGACTTCGATGGTGATGTGATCAATCATGGCAAAAGCGCGCTACCGGCCCACAGCGCTTGTCAGTCGGCTATGCCTCAACGTACTCAGATAGGCTGACTGCCTTGGGCACTTCCAGCCCATCGGCGCGCAGACCCTCTATGTGGAAACGAATTGCATCGCGGATTTCGTTCTCCACCTCAGGCACTGTTGCGCCTGTCGCGATGCAGCCAGGCAAATCCGGCACATAGGCAGAAAAATTGTTTTCCGCTTTCTCAATTACTACGGCATAGCGCATGCCATCACTCCTTTAAGCCGGACTGCTTGAGGATACTGTTCAATCTAGCTACATCCACCGAAATGGCCATCTCGTGATGCTAAGTCTGGCTCGATTTTGCTATATTATCCAAAGACTTGGCTATCTTTTCAAGTTGCTCTGGTAATCTCTTTGCGCCTGAGGTGTAGAAATATGCCCTTAGATCTATAACAAAGCTCTCAATATATTTACGTGATCCATAGTTGTAAGAGGCTTGAATTGTGAATTTATCGGGCGTTATGACCTTGCCATCAATGGTCTTTCCTACTTCAGGACCTGTGCAAAGCTCAATCCAAAAACCGTCCCCAGGGGCAAGCGTTGATAGCGTATTTTTGAAAATATACATATCAGCAATATTTTTTGATTCCCCTCTCATTTCGCCAAATCGATAGAAATCCTTATCGATCGAAAGTCTCAAGTTCTCTGCTGGTGAGGCGCCTCGGTTCCAAATGCGAGCGACAAAAATGGTGTGGTGCTGAATTTCGATGTTGAACGAAATAACTGGCCGGGTTTGAACCTCGATCTGTTTTTGAACCTCTGCAACCATACGCCTGTTAGAATGTGCTATGCTATATGTAAGCCATGCGTATATCGCGGTTATAATCACCAAAATTCCAGTTAAAAAATCTGTGGCTGTTAGTCCAAAGAAGGTAGCCATGGGCTCCTCCAAAAAATAGCCCGCACTTAGCAGTGCGGGCCATATGTTTCATTCTCGATATGCCTTCTCAGCTGCACCCGCTCGTCGAACCACAAGTATCGCACTTCTCGCAGGTGCCGTTCCGCACCATGGTGAAGTTGTGGCATTCCGAGCATTCGTTGCCGGTGTAGCCTTGGAGCAGCGACTGCTGACGCCTTGTCGCGGCGAGCTTCTTCGCCTCGGCGGCCTCGTTGGCGGCAGCGTCGGTGAAGAGCGCCTCGGCGCTGCCGGCGGCCTCGGCTTCCTCTTCCACCATCTCCTCGGCCAGTTCCCTGGCGCGCTCCTCATAGTCGCGCTTGTAGGCCAAGGCCTCGTCGCTCGCCGGCTTCAGCGCCAGTACGTTGGAACCGGCGAAGGCGGCGCGGGCAGGAGTGGTAGCGGAGGAGGGATTTGAACCCCCGCCAAAGCCCTTGGGATCGCTGCCGATGCCCGAGACCAGCTTCACCGGCGAGGCGCCGCGATAGAGGCCCTTGGAGAAGGGCGTCGCCTTGCCTTCGGTGATGCCGCGGCCGAGCGCGGTCTTGTCGAAGTCCGACTGGTCGACATGGGCGAGGTCGTGCCGGCCGAGATAAGAGACGGCAAGCTCGCGGAACACGTAGTCGAGGATCGACGTCGCGTTCTTGATCGCGTCGTTGCCCTGCACCATGCCGGCCGGCTCGAACTTGGTGAAGGTGAAGGCCTCGACATACTCGTCGAGCGGCACGCCATATTGCAGGCCGAGCGAGATCGCGATGGCGAAGTTGTTCATCATCGCGCGGAAGGCCGCACCTTCCTTGTGCATGTCGATGAAGATCTCGCCCAAGCGGCCGTCGTCGAATTCGCCGGTGCGCAAGTACACCTTGTGGCCGCCGACGACGGCCTTCTGCGTGTAGCCCTTGCGGCGGTTCGGCAGCTTCTCGCGGTCGCGGTACAGCCGCTCCACCACGCGCTCGACGATCTTTTCCGTCACCTGCACGGCGCGCTGGGCGGCGGGTGCGGCAATCAGCTGCTCGACGACCTCGTCCTCATCCTCGTCGTCATCGGCGAGCAGCGAGGCATTGAGCGGCTGCGACAGCTTCGAGCCGTCGCGATAGAGCGCGTTGGCCTTCAGCGCCAGCTTCCAGGACAGCATGTAGGCGTTCTTGGCATCCTCGACCGTCGCCTCGTTCGGCATGTTGATGGTCTTGGAGATGGCGCCCGAGATGAAAGGCTGCGCCGCGGCCATCATCAGGATGTGGCTCTGGATCGACAGCGAACGCTTGCCGATCTTGCCGCAGGGGCTGGCGCAGTCGAACACCGAAAGATGTTCGGCCTTCAGGAAGGGCGCGCCTTCCAGCGTCATCGCACCGCAGACATGGATGTTGGCGGCGTCGATATCCTTCCTGGTGAAGCCGAGAGCCGGCAGCATCTCGAAGGAGACGTCTGAGAGCTGCTCGTCGGTGAAGCCGAGCGTCTCCTTCACCCAGTCGGCGCCCAGCGTCCACTGGTTGAACACGAACTTGATGTCGAAGGCCGACTTCAGCGCAGCGTTGAGCGCCGCGATCTTCTCGTCGGTGAAGCCCTTGGCCTTGAGCGTGGAGGGGTTGATGCCAGGCGCCTGGTTGAGGTTGCCGTGGCCGACCGCATAGGCCTCGATCTCGGCGATCTGGCTTTCGGAATAGCCGAGCGTCCTCAGCGCTTCCGGCACGGCGCGGTTGATGATCTTGAAGTAGCCGCCGCCGGCGAGCTTCTTGAACTTCACCAGGGCGAAGTCGGGCTCGATGCCGGTGGTGTCGCAATCCATGACCAGGCCGATCGTGCCGGTCGGCGCGATCACGGTCGCCTGCGCGTTGCGGTAGCCATGCTCCTCGCCGAGCTCGATGGCGCGGTCCCAGGCGGCGCGGGCATGCTCGGCCAGCGCCTGCTGCTTCAGGTCAGCAGCGACCAGCGGCACCGGGTTGACGGCGAGCTTCTCGTAGCCGTCCTTGTCGCCATAGGCGGCGCGGCGGTGGTTGCGCATGACGCGCAGCATGTTTTGCGCGTTGCGGTCATAGTCCGGGAAGGCGCCGAGCTCGGAGGCCATCTCGGCCGAGGTCGAATAGGCGACGCCGGTCATGATCGCGGTGAGCGCGGCGCAGATGGCGCGGCCCTCGTCGGAGTCGTAGGGAATGCCCGAAGTCATCAGCAGGCCGCCGATATTGGCGTAGCCGAGGCCGAGCGTGCGGTAGTCGTAGGAAAGCTTGGCGATCTCCTTCGACGGGAACTGCGCCATCATCACCGAGATTTCGAGCACGACGGTCCACAGGCGAACGGTGTGCTCGTAAGCGGCGATGTCGATCGTGCCGTCTTCCTTGCGGTAGGGCAGCAAGTTGATCGAGGCGAGGTTGCAGGCCGTGTCGTCGAGGAACATGTATTCCGAGCACGGGTTGGAGGCCCGGATCGCACCGGCAGAAGCGCAGGTGTGCCAGTCGTTCATCGTCGTGTTGAAGTGCAGGCCGGGGTCGGCCGACGCCCAGGCGGCATAGCCGATCTTTTCCCAGAGATCCCTGGCCTTCAGCGTCTTCAGCACCTTGCCGTCCTTGCGGGCGGTGAGCTGCCAGTCGCCATCGGCCTCCACGGCGCGCAGGAAATTGTCCTTCAGCGACACCGAATTGTTGGAGTTCTGGCCGGAGACGGTGAGATAGGCGTCCGAATCCCAATCGGTGTCGTAGGTCTTGAACGACATCGAGGTGTAGCCCTGGCGGGCGAACTGGATGACGCGGTAGATATAGTTCTCCGGCACGGCGTCCTTCTTGGCGGCCTTGATCTCGCGCTTCAGCGCGGTGTTCAGCGCCGGGTCGAAGCAGTCGTCGCCATTGCCTTCGCAATTGACGCAGGCCTTCATGATCGCTTCGAGATGCTTCTTGACGATTTTGGAGCCGGTGACCAGCGAGGCGACCTTCTGCTCTTCATTGACCTTCCAGTCGATGAATTCCTCGATGTCGGGATGGTCGGCGTCGACGATCACCATCTTGGCGGCGCGGCGCGTCGTGCCGCCCGACTTGATGGCGCCGGCGGCGCGGTCGCCGATCTTGAGGAAGCTCATCAGGCCGGACGAGCGGCCGCCGCCGGAGAGCTTCTCGCCTTCGCCGCGCAGCATGGAGAAATTCGAGCCGGTGCCGGAGCCGTATTTGAACAGGCGCGCCTCACGCACCCACAGGTCCATGATGCCGCCCTCGTTGACGAGGTCGTCCTGCACGCTCTGGATGAAGCAGGCATGAGGCTGCGGATGCTCGTAGGCGGACTTCGACTTGGTCAGCTTGCCGGTGAAGGGATCGACATAGAAGTGGCCCTGGCTCGGGCCGTCGATGCCGTAGGCCCAGTGCAGGCCGGTGTTGAACCATTGCGGCGAGTTCGGCGCCACGCGCTGGGTGGCCAGCATATAGGCGAGCTCGTCGCGGAAGGCGCGCGCATCTTCCTCCGATTTGAAGTAGCCGCCCTTCCAGCCCCAATAGGTCCAGGTGCCGGACAGCCGGTCGAAGACCTGGCGGGCGTCGGTTTCCGAACCATAACGCTCGGCTTCGGGGAGCTTGGCAAGTTCGGCCTCGTCGGCAACCGAGCGCCACAGGAAGGAGGGGACATCATTCTCCTCGACCTTCTTCAGGCGCGCCGGCACGCCGGCCTTGCGGAAATACTTTTGCGCCAGGATGTCGGCCGCGACCTGGCTGAACTGCGCCGGCACGTCGATGTTGTCGAGGCGGAACACCACCGAGCCGTCGGGATTCTTGATCTCCGACAGGGCCTTGCGGAATTCGATCTCCGCATAGGCAGACTTTTCTGGCTTGGTGAAGCGACGCTCGATGCGCATTGGTCCGGTCCCTTTTGTCTATATATAGCGCTTTTCCCCAGGGATTTCTGCCCCACAGAGTGAAAAGCGCGCTCCGCCGTTTGCCGGCATTGCGAGCAGCGCCGGCACTCTCCTCGTCGCGGGTGCCGGCATGCAGACGACAGCACGTCTTCCCAGGCATTTGCCCAGGCTGCAGACCGACCCGCGGGTCCCTAAACTGAAACTTTGGTCGATTCCCTCGCTCGAGGGAGGTTCACACTATCTAGGGTCGAGCCTGCCTGCAAACACTAAATATAGTGTTAACAGATCATTTTTTCCAGGCCGACAATTCTCCCTTTTGCCACCCAAGCCCCAACATTCCCAACGCTTCCGCCGGCCTCGTGAACGGCGGAAATGTGGGCAAAACGCACAAAATCCGGGAAAAAAGACCGGCCTCTGAACTCTCCGGTCACGCCCGCAAACAGGAGCGCATGGCCTATAAAAAGCGACTCGTTCTGACCCGTCAAGGATTCGTTTTTGTAGCTTTTGTGACCCCCAATATCTTGTGTGTCGCATATGTGGATAACGGGGACAGAAAACCGGCGCAGTGAGACTCGCTCCGGACGCGTTCAAAGCCGGCTACTTGCCGCGATCGTCGCGCGCTCCCGCAACCAGTCGAACGCGCCAGCGCATTTCTATCCACCCAAGACCCGCCGGCGCCTCGGCGCGATCCATTTCGGCTGCCGAAAGACCTTGACGGCCGGATACCGCAATGCACTTATTAGTCCGTAACTAAGATATAAATTCCACAAATATGGAATAATGGAAGGGAACCAAGATGAAGCGCTTCGTGAAAATCGCTGCTTCGCTCGCCGCGCTTGTGCTCTCGGCAACGGGCACTGCCTGGGCCGAGCCCGCCAAAGGCGGCGTTATCGATGTAGCCACGATCGGCGAGCCGCCGACACTCGACCCAATGGCGTCCACGGCCGATCTCGTCGGCATCGTCACCCAGCACGTTTATGAGACGCTTTACACTTTCGACAAGGATTGGGGCATCACCCCGCTTCTCGCTGCCGACATGCCGCAGATTTCGCCCGACGGCCTCGTCTACACGATCAAGCTGAGGACAGGCGTGAAGTTCCACGACGGCAGCGACATGAATTCCACCGACGTCGTCGCGTCGCTGCAGCGCTGGATGAAGGTCGCCACCCGCGGCAAGCAGGCCGCCGAAGTGATCGCCTCGGTCGACAAGGTCGACGACAACACGGTCAAGATCACGCTCAAGAAACCCTTCGCTCCGTTGTTGGCGCTGCTGTCGCTGAACAACGCCGCCGCCATCATCATTCCGTCCGAGAATGCGGGGCAGGATCCGCTGACCAGCTTTGTCGGCACCGGGCCCTATATGCTGAAGGACCGCAAGCCCGACCAGTTCATCCAGCTTGCCCGCTTCGACGGCTACAAATCGCGCGACGGCGAGCCGAACGGCTATGGCGGCGCCAGAAAGCAGTATCTCGACGAGATCCGCTTCGTGCCGGTTCCCGATGCAAACACCCGCGTGGAAGGAGCGGTCGCCGGCCAGTTCGCCTATGTCGATTCGCTTCCGGTCGAATCCTTCGACAAGATCTCCGGCGGCAAGACCGCGCCCGTCATCCTGAAACCCTTCGGTTGGCCGGTTTTCGTCCTCAACACCAAGCAGGGACTGAACAGCGACATCCGCGTCCGCAAGGCGATCCAGGCAGCACTCGCGCCCAACGACATGCTGCTCGCGGCCTTCGGTTCCAAGGATTTCTTCGCCGCCGACGGCGCGCTCTATCCTGAAGGCTATGCCTGGCACACCGATGCCGGCGCCGAAGCCTACAAACCTGACGGCGATACGGAAGCCGCCGCTGCCCTGCTCAAGGAAGCCGGCTATGACGGCAAGCCGCTGCGCATCCTCACCAGCCGCCAGTACGAGTTCCATTACAAGATGGCGCAGGTCGCCGCGGAATATCTCAAGGCCGCCGGCTTCCAGGTCCAGCTCGACGTCGTCGAGTGGGCGACGCTGACCAAGAACCGCACCGATCCGGCACTCTGGGACATCTACATCACCCACAGCCCCTTCCTGCCCGAGCCGTCGCTGACCGGCATCATGTCGGACTCTTCGCCCGGATGGTGGGTTTCCGACCGCAAGCACAAGGTGCTCGGCGCCTTCAATGCCGAGCCCGATCCGACCAAGCGCGTCGCGCTGTTCGCGGATGTCCAAAAGGCGGTCCTCGACGAGGTGCCGGCGGTCAAGATCGGCGACTTCAACGCCTTGGCCGCCCAGGCGCCGACGCTCAAAGGCGTGACGCCCGCGCCATGGCCTTATTTCTGGAACGCCTATCTGGAAGGCAAATAAGTTCCTCCCGCCTGTCCCGTGCGCAACCGGGGCAGGCAAAACGGGCGCCGGCCAGTCAAGGCCGGCGCCCGAGAACGCTTCGATGAACCACCGAAGAGAACGCCAATGCTGCGCTCGATCCTCAACAGGCTTCTCGGCATGATCGTCGTGATGGCGCTGGTCGTCACCATCGTGTTCGTCATCGTGCGCGTGACGCCGGGCGATCCGGCCGCGGTGATGCTCGGGCCGGAAGCGTCCGCGGCCGACATCGCCGCGCTGCGCTCCAGGCTCGGACTCGACGGCTCGATCCCGGAGCAGTTCGGGCGCTACGTCCTTGGCGTCGTCCAAGGCGATTTCGGCCAGTCGATCTTCCTCAACGAGCCGGTGACGACGGCGCTCGCCCAGCGCGCGGAGCCGACCTTCTTCCTCACCGTCTTCTCGCTGCTCATCGCAACGCTGATCGCCTTGCCGGTCGGCATCCTGGCCGCCTACAAGCGCGGCTCGATCTTCGACCAGGCGACCACCACCGTCGCCATGTTCGCGGCGAGCGTGCCGAGCTTCTGGCTGGGCCTGCTGTTCATCCAGTTCTTCGCCGTCAGGCTCGGCTGGTTCGACACCTCGGGCTATGGCGGGCCGGGCGCGTCCTTCGCCGTCAGGCTGAACCACCTGGTGCTGCCGGCGCTGGCGCTCGGTCTCGTCAGTTCGGCGCTGATCACCCGCTTCACCCGCGCCTCGATGCTCGACGTGCTCAACGACGATTATGTGCGCACGGCGCGCTCAAAAGGCATGAGCGAATGGCGCGTGGTGCTTAAGCACGCCTTCAAGAACGCACTGATCCCGATCATCACCGTCATCGGGCTTACCGCCGCGCTGCTCATCTCCGGCGCGGTGGTGACCGAAACGGTGTTCGGCCTGCCGGGCGTCGGCAGCCTTGTCGTGTCGGCGGTGCTCAGGCGCGACTATCCCGTCATCCAGGGCGCGCTGCTGGTCATTGCCGGCCTCTACGTGCTGGTCAATTTCGCCATCGACATGCTCTATCTCGTCGTCGACCCGAGGGTTCGCTACTGATGGCCTCGATCTCCGTCCCGCTTCATTCCGAACCCAATATCCTGTCGCGGCTGATCGGCCGGCCGACCTCGGCCATCGGCCTGATCGTGCTGGCGATCATCGTTGCTGCCGCCGTCTTGGCGCCCGTCATCGCGCCCTATGCGCCGTCGAAGCTCTCGATCGCCAGCCGGCTGCATGCGCCGAGCCTCGATCACCTGTTCGGCACCGACGATCTCGGCCGCGACGTGTTCACCCGCATGCTCTATGCCGCGCGCACCTCGCTCAGCGTCGGCTTCGCGGTGGTCATCCTCTCATCGATCATCGGCACGTTTTTGGGGCTGACCGCGGGCTATTTCAAACGGCTCGACACGCCGGTATCGCGGCTGATCGATGCCATGATGGCCTTCCCGGACATCCTGCTGGCGATTGCGCTGGTCGCGGCGCTCGGCGCGACCGCGACCAACGTCGTGGTGGCGCTCGGCATCGTCTATGCCCCGAGGATCGCCCGCGTCGTGCGGGCCTCGACACTGGTCATCCGCGAGCTTCCCTATGTGGAGGCGGCGCGGGCTCTGGGCGTGCCGACGCCGATCATCCTGATCCGCCATGTGCTGCGCAACGTCACCTCGCCGCTCCTGGTGCAGGGCACCTTCATCTTCGCCAATGCCATCCTGGCGGAGGCCGGCCTGTCTTTTCTCGGCGTCGGCATTTCGCCCGACATTCCGACCTGGGGCACGATGATCGCCACCGGCCGCCAATACATGGACCAGGCCGGTTGGGTGATGATGTTTCCCGGCGCCGCGATCGTCGTGACGGTGCTGTCGCTGCAGCTTCTCGGCGACGGGCTGCGCGACCTTCTCGATCCACGTCTCGCCAAGGATATCTGATGTTTGCCAATCGCTTCCCCAAGGCCGACCGGCCGCTGCTGATCAAGGGCGCCAAACCCGTGGGGTTCGGCGGCGGCTTCGAGCAGCCGATCGACGTGATGATCGACGAGCAAGGCCGCATCGCCGAAACCTCGTCGGCGATTGCCGCCGGCGATGACGTCAAGGTGGTCTACGCCAAGGGCGCTTTTCTGTCGCCGGGCTGGACCGACCTGCATGTCCATGTCTGGTATGGCGGCACCGACATTTCGCTGCGCCCCGAACAATGCGGCGCCGCGCGCGGCGTCACCACGATGGTCGACGCCGGCTCGGCCGGCGAGGCTAATTTCCACGGCTTTCGCGAGTTCATCATCGAGCCCGCGAAGGAGAACGTCTACGCCTTCCTGAACATCGGCTCAATCGGCCTTGTCGCCTGCAACCGCGTCAGCGAGCTGATCGACATGCGCTCGATCGATTTCGACCGGACGATCGCCACTGTCGAGGCCAATCGCGACGTCATCATCGGGCTGAAGGTCCGCGCCAGCCACGTCATTACCGGCGCCTGGGACCTGACGCCGGTGCGGCTGGCCAAGAAGCTCGGCCGCATCCTGAAGCTGCCGATCATGGTGCATGTCGGCGAACCGCCGCCGCTCTATGACGATGTGCTCGGCCTCCTGAGCGAGGGCGACATCGTCACCCACTGCTTCAACGGCAAGGCCGGCGGCTCGATCATCGAGGATGACGACCTCTACCGGCTTGCCGAACAGGCGGCGGCGCGCGGCATCGTGCTCGACGTCGGCCATGGCGGCGCCTCTTTCTCCTTCGACGTCGCCAGGGCCGCGCTCGAGCGGGGCCTGCCGCCGGCGACCATCTCGACCGATCTCCACAACCGTTCGCTCGACGGCTCGGTCTGGGACATGGCCACGACCATGTCGAAACTGCTGTCGCTTGGCATGAAGTTCGAGGACGTGGTGGCGGCGTCGACGACGGCTCCGAGGCGCGCCATCCGCCTGCCGATCGAAGGGCTGCTGGAGAAAGGCAAGCCGGCGGAATTCACGCTGTTCGACCTCGTCGACGCCGATCTCACGGTGCGCGACTCACAGGGCGCTTTGAGCACGCTGCGTCGGCTGTTCGAACCGCGCCACGCCATCCTAGGCGCAGAGGCTATTGACGCGCATCGTCATGTGCCGGCGCAAGGCGAGGGTGGTTCCCACGTCTGTCCGCATTGCGGGTGGAAATCATGACCGAGCCTTTAGCCAGCGACGTCATCCTTTCGGTTCGCGATCTCAAGACCTGGTTCGTGACGCGCCGGGTGACGGCGAAGGCGGTCGATGGCGTGACCTTCGATCTGAAGCGCGGCAGGACGCTCGCGGTGGTCGGCGAATCCGGCTCCGGCAAATCCGTCACCAGCCTTTCCATCATGGGACTTTTGTCGCGGCCGGGCCGCATCGCCGGCGGCAGCATCCTGTTTCGCGACCGGCAGGAGCACGTTCACGATCTCGCCGGCTTCAGCCAGCAGCGGTTCCGCAAGCTGCGCGGCAGCGAGATCGCGATGATCTTCCAGGAGCCGATGACCAGCCTGAATCCGCTGTTCACGGTCGGCGACCAGATCGGCGAGATGATCGCGCTGCACGAGCCGGTCGACCGCAGCGAGGCGCGCAAGCGTGCGCTCGCCATGCTGAAACACGTTGAAATTCCCGATGCGGAGTCGCGGCTGGACGATTATCCGCACCAGATGTCCGGCGGCATGCGTCAGCGGGTGATGATCGCCATGGCGCTGTCGTGCAACCCGTCGCTCTTGATCGCCGACGAGCCGACCACGGCGCTCGACGTCACCATCCAGGCGCAGATCCTCGACCTGTTGCGCCGGCTGCAGGCCGAGATGGGCATGTCGATCCTGTTCATCACCCACAATCTTGGCGTCGTGGCCGAAATCGCCCATGACGTCGTCGTCATGTATGGCGGCCGCGTCGTCGAGCAGGCGCCGGTCAACGATCTCTTCGAGCATCAGCGTCATCCCTACACCAGGGGCCTGCTCGCCTGCACCCCGAACGCCGCGCGCGACATCGATGCCGCGGGGCAGCGCCGCGCCCTGCATTCGATCCCGGGCAGCGTGCCGCCGATCACCAACCTGCCGCCCGGTTGCGCCTTCGAGCCGCGCTGCGACTTCGCCATCGCGCCTTGTCGGGCAGCCCCGCCGCCGTTGGTACCTGCCGGCCCACAAGGCGCATCCCGCTGTATCCGGAGCGCCGAGCTATGAGCGCCCCCGCACCTTCGATCGAGGCGAAACCGCTGCTCAGCGTGCAAGGCCTGACCAAGCATTTTCCAGCCAGAGGCGGCCGCATCGTTCACGCGGTCGAGGATGTCAGTTTCGACATAAAGCGCGGCTCGACCGTCGGCCTCGTCGGCGAGTCCGGATCCGGCAAAACCACCGCCGGCCGCGCGCTTTTGCGATTGGTCGAGCCGACCGGCGGCAAGGCGTTGTTCGACGGCGTCGATCTGTTTTCGCTGTCGCAGCGCGAGATGCGCGGCTACCGGCAGAAGCTGCAGATCGTCTTCCAGGATCCGTTTTCCAGCCTCAATCCGCGCATGCGAATCGGCGGCATCATCGGCGAGGCGCTCGACGCGGCCGACTACCCGCGCGGCAGGCGGCGCGCCGAACGTGTGGGCGAATTGCTGGCGCTGGTCGGCCTGTCGCCGGAGCATGCGGGCCGCTATCCGCACGAGTTCTCCGGCGGCCAGCGCCAGCGTATCGGCATTGCGCGCGCGCTTGCCGTCGAGCCGCAATTCATCGTCGCCGACGAGCCGGTCTCGGCGCTCGATGTTTCGGTGCAGGCACAGGTTCTCAACCTGTTCGGAGATCTGCAAAAGAAGCTTGGGCTCACGCTTCTGTTCATCGCGCACGACCTGTCGGTGGTCGAATATCTCTGCGACGAGGTGGTGGTCATGTATCTCGGCCGCGTGATGGAGCGTGGGCCGAGCCGGCTCGTCTATGCCGCGCCGCGCCACCCCTACACCAAGGCGCTGCTGGCAACGGCGCCGGTGCCCGACCCGTCGCGGCGTCGCACGCATATGCCTTTGCACGGCGATATCCCGAGCCCGATCGCGCCGCCGTCCGGCTGCGTCTTTCGCACCCGCTGTCCCGAAGCGATCGCCGCCTGCGCGCAAGCCGTTCCGCCGGTCGAACATGTCGGCGGCGGACACCACGTGGCTTGCATCCGCCACAATGAAAGACTGCCTGATCGGAATCGGGTTGACCGCCGCCAGGGTGCTGCCCTTTAGATCATCGCGATCAACATTCGAGACCACATGACCGCCAACGTGAGAGACCAAGACCTGAGCCGCACCGAAGTCGCCGTCGAACCGCGCCGTTCACGCACCAGCGGCATCGACCGCGTGCTGCAGATCCTGGACTGCCTGCAACGGCGGGGACGCCCGGCGACCGCCTATGAGATCGCGCGCGATATCGGCGCGCCGCTGTCGACCGTCTACGTCATCGTCGACGACATGGTCGAGAAGGAGCTTCTCGATCGCAAGGATGGCGGCCTTTTATGGCTCGGGCCGAGGCTTTATCAGTATGGGCTGACTTATGCCCGCACGCTCGACCTGCTCAATGTGGCGACGCAGGAAATGCACGAGCTCGCCCAGAGTTCGAAGGAAACCATCCAGATATGCGGTCGCGACGGCGACTATATGGTCGTCTTCGCCATGGAGGAGGGCAAGGACCATTTCCAGGTGACGTCGCGTGTGGGTACGCGCACACCACTCAACTGGACAGCGTCGGGCCGGTTGCTCGTCGGCCACCTGCCGGAGGCGGAGCGTCTCGCCATTTTTGCCCGCTCGGCGACCGCTTCACCGACAGGACGCGCTGAAACGGACAAGCATGTACTCGCTCGCGCCTCGGCAGCCGCGCTGGCCGACGGGCTTGCGATCCAGGCCGGCGAATCGGATTTTTCGGTCGCCTGCATCGCGGCTCCGATCCGCGACAATCTCGGAGCTTGCCGGGCGACGATTTCAATCGTCGTGCCGGATGTGAAGCTCCGGCAAAAGGATCCCGATTTGACGTCGCTGGTCCGGCAAAGCGCCAGGCGTATCGAGGAGCGGCTGGGCTGGCGCCACGGAACCCCGTAACCGCATGGACCCGACACCCGGCCGGCAGGCTTTTCATTCCAGCTGGCTTGCACTATCTCTTGCGCTTGCGCGGGGGCGCGTCTTGTCAAGCCTAAAAGCATCCGTTACGCCCCGCTCATGACAGTTACCGTTCGTTTCGCCCCATCGCCGACCGGCCGCATCCATATCGGCAATGCGCGCACCGCGTTGTTCAACTGGCTGTTCGCCGTGAACAACAAGGGCCGCTACATCCAACGCTTCGACGACACCGACATCGGCCGTTCCAAGCAGGAATTCGCCGATTCCATCCTCTACGACCTGCATTGGCTGGGCATTTTCCCGGACGTCACCGAATATCAGTCGCGGCGCGTCGAGATCTACGACGCGGCGGTTGAGCGGCTGAAGGCGGCGCGGGTGCTCTATGCCTGCTACGAAACACCCGAGGAACTCGACCTGCGCCGCAAGGTCCGCCGCACGCGCGGCCTGCCGCCGGTCTATGGCCGCGAAGCGCTGACGCTGACGCCGGAGCAGATCGCCGAATACGAGTCGGACGGGCGGCGGCCGCACTGGCGCTTTCTTTTGCCGAACTTCACCGGCGATCCGCTGCAGCCGGAGCGCACCGAGGTGCATTGGAACGACCTGGTGCGCGGCGAGGAAACCGTCGATCTCGCCTCGCTGTCCGACCCCGTCCTGGTGCGCGAGGACGGCACTTATCTCTATACGCTGCCTTCCGTGGTCGACGACATCGAGATGGGCGTCACCCATGTGATCCGCGGCGATGATCACGTCACCAACACCGGTGTCCAGATCGCTTTGTTCCAGGCGCTGGGAGCGGAACCTCCGATTTTCGGCCACCACAATCTGTTGACCACGGTGTCGGGCGAAGGGCTGTCGAAGCGCACCGGCGCGCTGTCGATCGAGAGCCTGCGCGAGGACGGCATCGAGCCGATGGCGGTCGCCTCGCTCGCCGTGCTCGTCGGCACGTCGGAGAACGTCACGGCCGCGCACGACCTCAACGAGCTCGCCGCGCATTTCGACCCCGCAGCGACGTCCAAGTCCGCCGCCAAGTTCGATCCCGACGAGCTCTTCGTGCTCAACCGGACGCTCATGCATCACATGCCGTTCGAGGAGGTGCGAGACCGGCTGATCGTGCTCGGCATTTCCGGCGACAAGGCGGAGTCCTTCTGGCTGGCGGTGCGTGGCAACATCGACCGTCTGTCCGACGCGGTCGCCTGGTGGCGAATCCTCGCCGACGGCCCGCAAGAGCCGGCGGAGTTTTCCGGCGAGGACCGCGACTTCCTTCACCAGGCGTTCGACCTTCTGCCGGAAGAGCCGTGGAACGGCACCGTCTGGAAGGACTGGACCGGCAAGATCAAGGAAGCGACAGGCCGCAAGGGCAAGCCGCTTTTCATGCCGCTGCGGCTCGCCCTTACTGGGCGGACTTCCGGGCCGGAGCTTGCAGATCTATTGCCGCTGATGGGTCGGGAAGGAACGCTGGCCCGACGACCCTGACCTTGCGCTGATCCGGCGGCAATGCCGACACCGGCGACACCGGCACCTTGGTGACCAGCCGCTTGATCGCCGCGCGGTCGAACCCGCCTTCGGCATCGGCGAGCGTTTCCGGGTCGGCGCCAGGATCGGGCTTGGAAGCCGGCGCCATCGGGATGAGACGCGTCGCTTCACCGTCAGGTTGCGGCCGTTCCGGATTGGGCGGATTGCCGGCGATGATCGAGAAATTGCCGGCTTGCGCGTTACAGCCGCAGGCCGGCGGCCGTGGGAAACTGGCGTTCTTGTAAAGAAAGGCGGTCGGCAGCTCGCTGTAGGGACGGCCGGTCGCCGACGAGATCATCGCGCCGGCGTCATCATCCATGCCGCGCGTGTAGAAGACCTGCATCTCGGTGCCCGGGCAGCTCGATTCGCAATTCTTCTGGTCGCGCTCGAAATCCGCAACAGAGGCGGCGTTCGACATCGGGAAGAAATAGCCGTCGCAAGTGCGCACGCACACGGTATGAAATTCGCCGTCGAGGCGCGGCAGATCCATGCCGTCCGGCTGGCCGATCACGCGGCGAATGTTGCGCACGCTCGGATCGTCGGATGGCACCTCCGGTGCATCGGGCACGTCGAGAGGCTCTGTTTCCTGACCGCGACCGAAAAGCTGTTCGAAGAGATTGCCGGCGCCATTGTCGCGGTTGGCCTGCTGAATGGGCGCACGGCGTGGAGCGATCTCGTCGTCGCGGCAGCCATTGGCGTCGAGCGCCGCGAGGATGCGGCTGCGGTCACGCCGCGTGCCGCCGCTGGCCAGCCGCTCGCGCTTCGCCTGCAAGGTGTCGAGATTGGCGTTCATGCGCTGGATCGAGGCGTTTATCGCCGCGCATTGGCCGACATTGCGCGAAAACAGCGTGAAGCCGCAATTGGCATCGCTTGCGCGGCTACGCGCTTTCGAAAGCTGTTCGCGCTGGCGCGCGATCGCGTCGTCATACTTGCGGATCAGCCCCGGGCCGCCGCCTCCGCCGCGCGTGGCGGCGAGTTCGGCTTCGAGCTGGCGGCACGCAGGGGAAGCCGCCTGCGGCTCGGTGACGGCCACAGCTGACGCCGCCAAGGCTGCAAGCAGCGCCGCGAGGTGCGTCAGCTTCAACCCCTTCATCCGCCTGGAATCCCGATTGCCCGTGGCCGGAAGGCTACCGCGTTCGTGGTTAACTGTTTCCTAGTATGGCCATACCGATGCCAGCAAGAGCATGACGATTCCAACAAACGCAACGTTCCAAACGAGCGAGCGAAGCAAGGGAACGCCGAATGCATAGAGCGGGAGATAGATCAGCCTGGCCGAAAAATAGAGTCCGGCGCCCCACTTGCTGAGCGCGGTCTCGCGGCCAGCGGCGTAGACGAGAAAAACCGCCGCCACGAACACCGGAAATGTCTCGACGAAGTTTCGCAGGGCCCTTTCCAGGCGCCCCGCCATTCCCGTGAGCGGCGGGACTTCGGCGTCTCGGGCGCTCGCCGTCCAGCGGTAACCCCGCTGCAAGCTCGCCGAATGCGAGGCGAGAACTATGTGGATGAAACAGAGCACGCAACTTGCGGCGAGCATGGCTAGTTCGAAGCTCATTCAATCCTCGCACCTGCCCATTCGTCTTTTACGCTTGAATATCGGAACGCGACAGTGTGGCCGCGATGGCCGCCACCAACTTTCAATGAAGCACCATCGGCGTTTTCGGCCAGAGCGGTCCTCAACCCAGATTGGCGATCGCCTGCGCCTTGTGCGCAGCCTCGACCACCGCCAGTGCCGTCATGTTGACGACGCCGCGCGACGTCACCGACGGCGTCAGGATATGCGCGGGCTTGTCGGTGCCGAGCAGGATCGGTCCGACATGCAGCGCATCCATCATGGCGCCCAGCGCCGTCAGCGTGATGTTCGCTGAATCGAGGTTCGGGAATACCAGCAGGTTGGCTTCGCCCTTCAGTCGCGAATGCGGATAGACGCGCTGGCGCAGATGTTCCGACAGCGCGGTATCGGCATGCATCTCGCCGTCGCATTGCAGGTCGGGCGCAATGCGCGCCAGGATCGCCGCGGCTTGCCGCATCTTGAATGCGCTCGGCGCGTCGCGCGAACCGAAATCCGAGAACGAGAGCAGGGCGGCCTTGGGTTCCAGGCCGAAACGGCTGATCTCCTCGGCTGCCAGGACGGTCATCTCGGCGATCTCCTCGGCCGTCGGGTCGATGGAGACATAGGTGTCGGTGAGGAAAATGATGCCGCGCTGCGAAATCAGCATGGAGAGCGTCGACAGGTCGCGGTCCTTGACGCCGGCGCGAGGCCCGATGATCAGCGTGACATTGCGCAGGTGCCGCTCGAAGCGGCCTTCCAGCCCGCAGATCATCGCATCCGCATCGCCACGCTTCAGCGCGAGCGCCGCGATCACCGTATTGTTGGTGCGCACCATGGTGCGGGCGGCTTCCGTCGTGATCCCGCGGCGGCCGGCGAGCTCGATCAGGAGATCGACATAGTGGCGGTAGCGCGGGTCGTCTTCCGGGTTGATTAGACCGAAATCGACACCCGGCCGGATACGCAGGCCGTAACGCTTCAGCCGGACCTCGACGACATGCGGGCGGCCGATCAGGATCGGCTCCGCGATGCCTTCCTCCAGCACCACCTGTGCCGCGCGCAGCACGCGCTCGTCCTCGCCATCGGCGTAGATCACACGCTTGGCGCTCGAGGTCTTGGCCGACGAGAACACCGGCTTCATCACCAGGCCGGAACGGAAGACGAAGCGGTTGAGCTTGTCGATATAGGCCGAGAAGTCGGCGATCGGCCGCGTCGCCACGCCGGTCTCGCAAGCGGCTTTCGCCACCGCCGGCGCGATGCGCAGGATGAGACGCGGGTCGAAGGGCGAGGGGATCAGGAAATCCGGGCCGAACACCGGCGTCTCGCCGGAATAGGCACGCGCCGCGACGTCCGAAGGCTCTTCACGAGCAAGAGCCGCGATCGCCCGCACGGCGGCCATCTTCATCTCCTCGTTGATGGCGCTGGCGCCGCAGTCCAGCGCGCCGCGGAAGATGTAAGGAAAGCAGAGCACGTTGTTGACTTGATTGGGAAAATCGGAACGCCCGGTGCAGATCATGGCGTCCGGGCGGGCGGCGCGCGCCACTTCCGGCATGATCTCCGGGGTCGGATTGGCGAGTGCCAGGATCAGCGGCTTCGGCGCCATGTGCTGCAGGAGTTCGGGCTTGAGCACGCCGGCGGCGGAGAGGCCGAGAAAGACATCGGCGCCGGGGATGACATCGGCCAGCGTACGCGCCTCCGTATCCTTCACATAAGGGTCTTTCCAGCGATCCATCTCCTCGGCGCGCCCCTTGTAGGCGACGCCGAAACGGTCGGTGACCCAGATGTTTTCCACCTTGGCGCCCAGCGAGACCAAGAGGTTGAGGCAGGCGAGCGCCGCGGCGCCTGCGCCGGAAGTGACGATCTTGATGTCGGAGATCGTCTTGCCGGCGAATTCCAGCCCGTTGAGCACCGCCGCGGCGACGATGATCGCCGTGCCATGCTGGTCGTCATGGAAAACCGGAATGCCCATGCGCGCCTTCAGCCGCTCCTCGACCTCGAAGCATTCGGGCGCCTTGATGTCCTCGAGGTTGATGCCGCCGAAAGTGGGCTCGAGCGTCGCGACCGTCTCGACCATGCGCTCGATTTCCGGCGCGTCGATCTCGATGTCGAAGACGTCGATGCCGGCGAACTTCTTGAACAGGACGGCCTTGCCTTCCATCACCGGCTTGGAGGCGAGCGGGCCGATATTGCCGAGGCCGAGCACCGCCGAGCCGTTGGAGACGACGCCGACGAGGTTGGCGCGCGCCGTGTAGTCGGCGGCGGTCGCCGGATCGTCGCGGATTTCGAGGCAAGGGGCGGCCACGCCCGGCGAATAGGCGAGCGCGAGATCCCGCTGGTTGCCGAGCGGCTTGGTGGCCTGGATTTCGAGCTTTCCCGGGGTGGGGTGCTTGTGGAAGAAGAGCGCAGCCTCGTCGAGGTCCGACCGGGCCGTTTTCTTGCTCTCGCCGTCCATCGCGGCCCCTCCCTGCTTGCTTGCTTTCGAGCCTTGTAGCATGCGGCGACGATTCTTCGCGACGCCAAATCTCGATACTGGCGTTCACATTGCCGAAGCCAAAATAATCAAGCTATTTCAGCTTCTTGAAGTATTACTCTCCAGTTTTTCGATAGCCGGAGACCGGCCCGGTCAGAAGGCGCTGACGTAGAGGCCGCCATCCACCGGAATGTTCTGGCCGGTGAGGTAGCCGGCGTGGACCGAGCAGAGGAAGGCGCAGATCTGGCCGAACTCCTCCGGGGTGCCGAGGCGCTTCGCCGGCACGTCGGCGCTGATCCGGGCCTTGCGCGCGGCGGCCGCCGCCGGATCTTCCGGCGTGCCGGCCTCATGCGGGCCGCGCAGCCGGTCGGTGTCGAGCTTGCCGGGCAACAGGCTGTTGATGGTGACGTTGCGGTCGATCACCGTGCGCGCCACGCCGGCGAGGAACGAGGTCAGGCCGGCGCGGGCGCCCGACGACAGGTCCAGCCCGGGGATCGGCACATAGACCGACAGCGAGGTGATGTTGACGATGCGGCCGAAGCCGCGCTTGGCCATGCCGTCGATCACCGCCTGGACCAGCTCGATCGGCGTCACCATGTTCTGCGTCACGCCTTCGAGGATTTTTGCGCGGTCGAGCTCGCGGAAATCACGAAGAGGGGGGCCACCGTTGTTGTTGACCAGGATGTCGGGGTCGGGGCAGGCGGCAAGCAACGCCTTCTGCACCTCCGGTTTCGAGACGTCGCCTGCGATTTCGATCACCTTGACGCCGAAGCTGTCGCGGATGTCTTGCGCGGTCTTCGCCAAAAGCTCGGCGTTGCGGCCGTTGACGACGAGGTCGACGCCAGCTTCGGCGAGCGCAATCGCGCAGCCACGCCCCAGTCCCTTGCTCGAGGCGCAGACGATGGCCTTCTTGCCGCGAATGCCGAGATCCATGGTGATTTCTCCTTTTTTAAGGGCGGCAAGCTAGCGCCTGGGCTGGACCAACCGCAACCGTCACACGGTTGTTGCATGAATCGAGGCATAGGCACGCGAAAGCAAAGGGTGAAATCGCGATGTCCGGTCCAGAGCCCCGCACTTTCCGCACTATGTTCATTTCCGACGTCCATCTCGGCTCGAAGGCGGCCAAGGCCGATTTCCTGATCGACTTCCTGCGCTATCACGATGCCGATACGATCTATCTGGTCGGCGATATCGTCGACGGCTGGCGGCTACGGCGCAGCTGGCATTGGCCGCAAAGCCACAATGACGTCGTGCAGAAATTGCTGCGCAAGGCGCGCAAGGGCGCCTCGATCACCTATATCGCCGGCAACCATGACGAGTTCGCCCGCCAGTTCCAGGGCGTGCATTTCGGCGGCATCGTCGTTGCCGACCGCGCCATCCACGAGACCGCCGACGGCAGGCGTTTGCTGGTCATCCATGGCGACCAGTTCGACACCGTCGTCCACAATCAGCGCTGGCTCGCCTATCTCGGCGACCATGCCTATGATGCGGCGATGCTCATCAACCGCGTCGTGACGAAGCTGCGCCATCTGCTCGGCCTGCCTTACTGGTCGTTCTCGTCCTGGGCCAAGGTCAAGGTCAAGAAGGCGGTGAACTTCATCGGTTCGTTCCAGACGGTGCTCTCCGATGAAGCGCGGCGCTCGCATGTCGACGGTGTCATCTGCGGCCACATCCATCACGCGGCGATCGAAAACTATGGCGATGTGCAGTACATCAACACCGGCGACTGGGTGGAGAGCTGCACGGCGGTGGTCGAACATTTCGACGGCCGCATGGAAATACTGACCTGGGCGCATGTGCTGCCCGAGGTTCCGGCCGGCAAGGACACGCTGGTGCCCGTCGATATCGTCAGTCTCAAGGGCAGGGCGGTCAAGGCCGCCTGAGCGTCTTCCGCAGTCTCGGCCCTGAGTTTCCTTGCCTTTCAACAGCTTTAGCCTGATCGATTGGTCCAGGCAGTTCCGCCGCGCTTTGCCGCATGATAGGGATCGAAACGCGTTGCAGGTCGTGGAATGCAGCGTAATTGGATCGATTCATGCCGCTGCCGCCGCTTTCGCCTGAGCAACTCGTCAAGCCGAGCCATTTCGAACTGCGCATGAGCCTGATCTTCGCGACCTTGTTCGTGTCGCAGGGCACCCATCTGCCGTATTTCCCGCTCTGGCTGCAGGCGAAAGGTTTTCATGCCGAGCAGATAGCCGTCATCCTGGCCGCGCCGATGTTCCTGCGCGTCGTGACGACGCCGATGCTGACCGCACTGGCCGATCGGGCGAAGGATCGCGCCAACGTCTATATCGCTCTGGTTGCGGCGTCGATGATCATTTCGGCCGGCTATTTCCTGCCCGCCACCTATGCGATCGTGCTCGCCGTATCGCTTGTTTTGACGATCGTGTGGACGCCGCATTCGCCAATGGCCGATTCGCTGGCGCTGTCGGGCGTGCGCCGCTTCGGCTCGAACTACACCGCCATGCGCAAATGGGGTTCGATCTCCTACCTTTGCGCCAATGTGGTGGGCGGCTTCATCCTGGCGGCGACCGGCCCTCAAGCCGTTCCGGCGATCATCTTCGTGGCCCTTGCGGCTGCCCTTGTCGCGGGGCTCTGGGCGCCGCGCATGGGCAAGCCGCGCAAGGCCTCGCCGCTGTCGGCGATCGACATCCAGCATTCGGCGCCGAGCCTCTTCAATGCCTATTTCCTCTATTTTACCCTCGGCGTCGGCATCATCACCGCCAGCCATGCCTTCCTCTACGGTTTCGTGTCCATCTACTGGAAGTCGATCGGCATCAGCGATTCCGTCGTCGGCCTGCTCTGGGCTTGGGGCGTGGTCTCCGAGGTCTGCATGTTCGTGCTCTTCAACCGCATTTTCGCCTCTGCCTCGGTCGTCAGGGCGATGGTGATCGCCGGCATCGGCTCGATCGTGCGCTGGATCGCCTTTCCGCTGGTCTGGCCGCTCGGTTTGGGCGTCGCCGGCTTCTTCGGCGTGCAGACGCTGCATTCGGTGTCGGTGGCGATGGTGCTGATCGGCCTGCAGAAGATGATCGGCGAAACGGTTTCTGAAGAGCGCACGGGCGCTGCGCAAGGCATCGCCTATTTCTTCAACGGCTTCTTCATGGCCACGGTGACGCTTGCCTCGGGACCGCTCTACGACCGTCTCGGCGTTGACGGCTTCCTGGCGATGATTCCGATTGCGATCGTCGGTCTGGTGCTGATCGGCCTTGCCGCGCGCTCAGCCCCACAGCGCCCGGTCAGGGGGTGACACCAGCGATCCCTGGTAGGCGAGACCCGGCTCGCGGTCGCGCGCAAGCAGCAGCGGGCCGTCGAGATCGACGAAATCGGCTCCCTGAGCCAAAAGCACCGCGGGCGCCATGGCGAGTGACGTGCCGACCATGCAGCCTACCATGATGCCGAAACCCAGTTCGCGCGCGCGGTCGCGAAGAATCAGCGCTTCGGTCAGGCCGCCCGACTTGTCGAGCTTGATGTTGACGGCGTCATAGAGACCCGCCAGCGATTCGAGGTTCCTCGCCTCGTGCACGCTCTCGTCGGCGCAGATCGGCACGGGATGCGCGATTTCGCGCAAGATGCCGTCGCGGCCGGCGGGCAGCGGTTGCTCGACCAGCGCAATGCCTTGCCCGGCGGCAAAGGCAAGATTGGCCTCGATGTTGTCGTCGGTCCAACCCTCGTTGGCGTCGAGGATGATGCGGCTTTGCGGGGCGGCTTCCGTCACCGCGCGAATCCTTGCCATATCGTTGTCGCCGCCGATCTTGACCTTGAGCAACGGCCGCGAGGCGTTGGCGCGCGCCTGAGCGGCCATCGCCTCCGGCTCGGCAAGCGACAGCGTGTAGGCGGTTTCGAGCGCCTTCGCCGAAGCAACGCCGATCGCGTCCGCCACCGGCTTGCCGCTCAGCTTGGCCTCGAGATCCCACAGGGCGCAGTCGACGGCGTTGCGGGCCGCGCCGGCCGGCATGGCCGCGAGCAGGGCGGTGCGGCCGATGCCGCCGATAATCTGGCCGCGCATCGCTTCGATCGCGGCGTGCACGCCCTCCATCGTCTCGCCGTAGCGCTTGTAGGGCACGCATTCGCCGCGCCCGACGTGTCCGTTGTCGCCGATCGTCACCGTGATGACCTCGGCCTCGGTTTTCGATCCGCGCGAGATGGTGAAGGTGCCCGCGATCGGAAACCGCTCGGCCTCGACCGAAATGACACGCGCCATATTTTTCTTCTCCGGCTGGGCGACACCGGTCTGCCGGCAAATCGACACGCCAGTCCCGTCACGCTAAACAGGACGCCATGTTGACCATCCGCAAACGCGACGCAAGCCGCACGCCTGCCGGTGAGGCCAATCACCAGCCGCGTATCGCCGTCGGCGAGGAGGGCGGCGTGCTCGGCTGCGCCTTTTCCGGCGTCTGGACGACGCGGACCGTCGCATCGGTGGATGCCGAGATGCGCAAGATCGAGAAACGCAACGGCGCCAAGACGCTGACGCTCGATCTTTCCCAGATCGAGAAGATGGACACCGCCGGCGCTTGGCTGATCGACCGGCTGGCCAGCGCCTTCGAGAAGAAGGGCGTGGACGTCCAAGTGCGGGGCCAGAGCGAGATCGCCTCGATCCTGCTCGGCGCGGTCGGCGACGCGGTGCGGCGCGAACCCGAATCGGGGCCGGCCGGGCCACCCAACATCATCCTGCGCGCGCTGGAGTTGGTCGGACGCCGCGTCTACGAGATGCGCGACGACTTCCTCGCCTCGATGAATATCCTTGGCGCCACCATCCGTGGCGCGCAGATGAAGCTTGGCCGCGGCCATGCCGTCAATCCGGCCGCGATCTTCAACCAGATCGACCGCATGGGCGTCGGCGCCATCCCCGTGGTGGTGCTGATGTCGGCCATCGTCGGCGCCATCGTCGCCCAGCAAGGCGCCTATCAGCTCAGCTATTTCGGCGCCGACATCTTCGTCGTCGACCTCGTCGGTGTGCTGATCCTGCGCGAGCTCGGCGTGCTGATGACGGCGATCATGCTGGCCGGCCGCTCGGGCAGCGCCATCACCGCCGAGATCGGCTCGATGAAGATGCGCGAGGAGGTCGACGCGCTGAAGGTGATCGGGCTCAACCCGATCGGCGTGCTCGTGTTTCCACGGCTCGTCGCCCTGGTGATCGCGCTGCCATGTTTGACGATCATCGCCAATTTCGCGGCGCTTGGTGGCGGCATCGTCGCGGCCTGGCTCTATTCCGACATTCCGCCGGCCGCGTTCATCGACCGGCTGCGTGTCGCCATCGACCTCAGCACTATTTTCGCCGGACTGATCAAGGCGCCGTTCATGGCCATGATCATCGGCACCATCGCTTCCGTGGAGGGCATGAAGGTCGGCGGCAGCGCCGAATCGCTCGGCCTCCATGTGACCGCCTCGGTGGTGAAGTCGATCTTCGTCGTCATCATCCTCGACGGGCTCTTCGCCATGTTCTACGCAGCGATCGAGTTCTGAGATGGCAATCGCGAACGGCAATGGAGCCCAGACGACGCGGAACGCGGATGAAAGCGAGATCGTGCTTTCGGTCCGGGACGTCACCGTCGCCATCGAAGACAAGCTGATCCTCGACAAGCTTTCGCTCGACATCAAGCGTGGCGAGATCCTGGGCTTCGTCGGCGCCTCGGGCGCCGGCAAGTCCGTCCTGCTGCGCACCATCCTCGGGCTGATGCCGAAGCAATCGGGAAGCATCAGGCTGTTCGGCGTCGACGTCGACAAGGCAAGTGAGGCCGAGCGCCTGCGCATCGACATGCGGCTCGGCGTCCTGTTCCAGCACGGCGCGCTGTTTTCCGCGCTGACGGTGCAGGAAAACGTGCAGGTGCCGATGCGCGAATATCTCGACCTGCCGAAGAAATTGATGGACGAGCTCGCGATGCTGAAAGTGGAGCTGGTCGGGCTGCCGCCGGACGCGGCGCAGAAATTCCCCTCCGAGCTGTCGGGCGGCATGATCAAACGTGCGGCGTTGGCACGCGCGCTGGCGCTCGATCCGGACATCGTCTTTCTCGACGAGCCGACCTCGGGCCTCGATCCGATCAGCGCGGCCGAGTTCGACGAATTGGTCGTCAAGCTGCGCGATACGATGGATTTGACGGTCTATATGGTCACGCACGACCTCGACACGCTGTTCACCGCCTGCGACCACGTGGCGGTGCTCGGCAAGAAGAGGGTGCTGGTCGAGGGCACGATCGACGACATGCTGAAGAGCGAAGAGCCGTGGGTAAAGTCCTATTTCCGCGGAAAACGCGCCCGGCAACTTGATCTTGCGGCGCGCGCTTAGCCATAAGTGAGGCAATGGAAACCAGAGCCAACTACGTCATTGTCGGCATCTTCACGCTGGCTGCGATCCTTGCGGCCTTCGCCTTCGTCTATTGGACCGCCGCAATCGGCGAACGGGGCGAGACGACGATGCTGCGCGTGCGCATCCCCGGCTCGGCTTCGGGCCTTGGCCGCGGCAGCTTCGTCTTGTTCAACGGCGTCAAGGTGGGCGATGTCAAACGGGTCTATATCGACGTCGACAACCCCACCGTCGCCATCGCCGACACCGAGATCGACCGCATGACGCCGATCACCAAGTCGACGCAGGCTGACATTGGGTTGGCGGGCCTCACCGGTCAGGCGAATATCGAGCTCAGGGGTGCGGATCCCAAGGAAGCCAAGCTGCTCGACGAGGCGGAGAAGGAGGGCAGGATCCCCGAGATCGTCGCCAATCCTTCGGCCGTGACCAACTTGCTGCAGACGGCGCAGAACATCTTCACTCGCGCCGACAAAGTGCTTTCCGAACTCGAAGGCTTCACCAAGGACGTTCGCGGTCCGCTGACGCAGACCGTCAAGAACGTCGAGACCTTCTCCGACGCGCTGGCCAAGAATTCGGACGGTATCGACAAGTTCCTGTCCGCCGTGAGCTCGCTTTCGGAGCAATTGCAGAATGTGTCGGGCCGACTCGACAGCACGCTGAAGGCGGCTGAGGGCCTGCTCAACTCGGTCGACAAGGACCGGATCAAGAGCATCGTCGCCAATGTCGATACGGTCACGGCGAACCTGAAGGAAACTTCGAAGCAGTTCGACACGACCATCGACAACGTCAACACCGCGGTCGGCTCGATCAACGACTTCGCCAAGCAGACGCAAGGCACGCTCGCCAAGGTGAATGGCGTGCTCGACGGCATCGATCCGAACGACGTCCGCACGGCGCTCGCCAATATCCAGAAAGCCAGCGACAGCGCCAACAAGGCGGCCGCCGACATCGCCAAGGTCACCGACAAGATCGCCAACCGCTCCGACGACATCAACGATACCATCAAGAATGCCCGCCAGCTCGCGCAGCGCCTCAACGATGCCTCGGTGCGCGTCGACGGCATCCTCGCCAAGGTCGATCAGCTTCTCGGATCCGGCGAGGCCAACGGCGTGATGGCCGATGCCAGGTCGACGCTGAAATCCTTCAAGCAGGTTGCCGACACGCTGAACTCCCGCCTCGGCACCATCGTAGACAATCTGTCGCGTTTCTCAGGCTCGGGGCTGCAGAATGTGGAAGCGCTGGTGCAGGACAGCCGCCGGTCCATCAATCGCATTGAGGAGGCGGTGACCGATCTCAGCCGCAATCCGCAGCGCATCCTGACAGGTGGCGAAGGAGAGGTTCGTCAGTTTGATGGCAGGGCGCGGCGTTGACTTCGGCTGCCGCGAACGCCAAGAACATGGATTGCAGCTGTAAGTTGATCGTCAGATCCGGGGACATAAACGGGGATCGTGCGTGAAATCGGGTAGAGGGTGGTTGAAGCCGGTTGCCGCCGCGGCGCTCGTGTTTGGGCTAGCCGGCTGCGCGGCGTTGGGAGGCAAGCCGGCGCCGCTCGACACGTTCGAGCTTTCGGCGCCTTCGGTCGACATGCACGGCCATAGCCGCCGTCAGATCCTGATCGCCCAACCCTCGGCGCTGAAGGCGCTGGACAGCCAGAACATCGTCATCAGGCCGTCCGACCAGTCGATCCAGTTCCTCAAGGGCGCGCAGTGGGCGGACCGCCTGCCGCTGATCGTGCAGGCAAGGCTCGCCGAAACCTTCCAGCGCTCCGGCAGCTTTGCCGGCGTCGGCAAGCCGGGCGAGGGGCTGGCGATCGACTATCAGATCATCGTCGAGGTCCGCTCCTTCGAAGTCCGCGTCAATGGCGGCGAACATGCCGACGTCGACCTCTTCGTGCGCATCCTCAACGACCGCAACGGCGAGGTGCGCGCCTCGAAGAGCTTCACCGCGGGCGCGCCGGTCTCCGGCAGCGGCAACGCTGCCTATGTCGACGCGCTGGACAACGCCTTCGGCCAGGCGGCAAAGGACATCGTGCGCTGGACGGACCAGACGATCTAGACAATGATGAGCGAATCCCAAGTCATTCTCCGCAAATGGAGCGGCCGCATCAGGACGGCCGATGAGGAGGCGTATGCCGCCTACATCGTGAAGACAGGGTTGAAAGACTACTCAGAGACGCCCGGCAACCTCGGCTGCCAGATGCTGATGCGCACGCTGGGCGACGGCGTCAGCGAAATCACCACGCTGAGCTGGTGGCGCCACATGGATGCCATTCGCGCCTTCGCCGGGCCGCAGCCGGAGCGTGCAGTCTACTACCCGGAAGACGATCGCTTCCTGCTCGACCGTCTGGAATTTGTCGAGCACCACCGGGTGATCGCGAGCGACGTCCGTCTCGGCGAGGCATAGAGCATGATCCCGAAAAGAAGGTCAGCGACGGCAAAAGAGTTGCAGACCTTTCGGATTAAGACCATGCGACAGAACAAAGAGTCGGAGCGGGATGAATGACTCCTCTCAAATTCATCCTGCTGTAAGCGCCGGCCGAGCCGACAATCGACATCGTGGACATGAAAAAGGCGGGTCGAAACCCGCCTTTTTAGTTTCCGATTCTGCCTGCCGGCTTCAGTGCAGGCGGCCGCTGGCGTGGGCCAGCATGGTGTAGACCTTGCCGGTGTCCGACGTCAGGTAGGTCTGCGCCATGATGTTGTCGCGGTCGTTGCGCGACACGTCCTTGAGCAGTTTTTCGAAATCGTCGCAGTAGCGGTCGACGGCGGCGCGGAACTCGGCTTCGGCCTGGTACTTGCGACGGATCTCGTCGAAGGTCTGCTGGCCCTTGAGAGTGTAGAGGCGGCGCGTGAACACGTCGCGCTCGCCGCGACGATAGCGGTTCCACAACTCGATCGAGGCGTCATGGTCGATAGCCCGCGCGATGTCGACGGACAGCGAGTTGAGCGATTCCATGACATGCAGCGGCGAGCGCTGGGCAGGCGCGGCGCGCGGCGCTTCCGCCGGGGCGGCCGGCTTCAGGTCCTCCTCGCGCGACGCGTTGGTCAGGAGATCGCGCACCCAGCCGCCCTGCGGCGTGCGGCCGTTCGGATCGCGGCGCGGCGTCTCGGCGGGGCGCGCGAGGTCCAGCGTGCCGCGCAGCGTCGTCTCGGCGAGCGGCGCCTGTGTGGCTTGGCGCTCAGCTTGAGGCTGCGGCGCCGGCGGACGGCGCAGCGGCGGCTCGGCGGGGCGGGCAGGAGCCTGCGGTGCGGGGCGCAAGCCACGCGGCTCGCCGGTCTCGCTGCTGCCGCTGCGGCCGGATTTCGCAACGATATCCGACAGTTCCTTGAGCGCGTTGATCTGCTCGGAGACGGCGCGGCGGATGGCAGACGTCGATTCCTTGGCCTCTTCCGGCATCTCGATGACGCCCTTCTTGAGCTCTGCGCGGGTAAGGTCCAGCTCGCTCTTGATCGAGCTGGCGGTGCGCCGCATCTCCTCGGTCGCGTCGGCGAAGCGCCGCGTGGCGGAATCGACGACCTCGGCGATGGCCGTGCGGATCTTCTCCGCCGATTCCATCGTGCGGCCCTCGGCGGTTTGCATCGTCTGGCCGACGAGGTTCTCGAAGGAGCGCATGACCTTCTCGAGGTCTTCCGACTTCTTGACCAGGCCGACGGCGAGGTCCTCGAGCGAAGATTGCCGCTCCAGCGTGTGCTCCAGATTGCTCTGCGCGGAACTGAGCAGATTGGAGGCGCTCGACAGCAGACGGCTATGCTCGTCGAACTTGGTCGCGATCGATGCGACCTCGCGCAAGGTCGCCGACGACAGGTCGGTCAGCCGCGTCGTGTTGGAGTCGACGAGACGCGCCGAGCTGGCAAAGGTCTGGGCTGCCTTTTCCGTGGTCGAGGCGAAGCTTTGTGTGCTGCCGTTCAGCCGTTCCTCGATCTGGCCGAGGTTGACGGCAGCCTGGTCGATCAGCTGGCTGAGTTGAGCGCTGGAGGTGCCCATGCGGCCGATGAGGTCGGCAACGCTGTCGGCCAGCGTCGAGCGCGCGCCCTCGACGGCCGAAAGCGTTTCGGCCGTGCGGCTGGCAAGCGCGTTGACGAGGACGGCGTTTTCGCTGCGCAGCTTCTCGGTCGCCCGTTCTGTGACCTCTTCCACGCTCTTCTGCAGCTCGGACCCGCCCTGGGCGAAGCGCTCGACCAGGGGACGCGCCGTCTCGTCGAGGATCCTCGACATCTCCGCGGAGCGCGCCGCAAGCATGGTGTTGAGCTCGCGGGTGTTGGCGCCGATGGTCTTTGCCGCCTCGTTGGTGCTCTGGCCGATGTGCTGGCCGACCGCAGTGAAGGTTTCGGCGATGACGTTGGCGCGCGAGATCAGCTGGGCTTCGGCGCTGGACACCTGCTCGCTGAGCTTCTGGCCCATCGTTTCGGCGCTGTAGGAGAGGCGGTTCTCGACGCTCGCCACCTGCTCCTCGACGCGGGCGGCGGCGGCGGCGGCGCTCGACGCCAGCCTTTCGTCCGCTCCGGCAAGCGCCTGCTCGATCTCGCGGGCGTGGACGGCGAGCTCCTGGCCGGTCTGGCGGGCACGATCGGCGACGCGCTGCTCGGTGGCCGCGAATGCGCCGACAATGGTGTCGGCATGTTCGCCGATGGTCGAGGTGCTGCTGGCGATGCGCGACACCAGGCGGCTGTCGGCGTCGTCGAAGATACGGGCGATTTCGGACGCCCGCGACGACAGCGCTTCCGACCCCTCGGCGATGCGCGAGATCAGATGCTGATCGGCGGCATCGAAGATGCGGCCGAGATCCGAGGCGCGTGCGGCCAGCGCTTCGGCCGATTCGGAGATGCGCATGCCCATCCGCTCGTCCGCGCCCTCGAAGTTGCGCAGGATATCGCCGGCGCGTGCGGCCAGCGACTGCGCCGTTTCGACCGCACGGGCGACCAGCTTCTGGTCGGCGGCATCGAAGGTGCCGGCGATCTCGCTGGCGCGTGCGGCCAGCTTGTCGGCGGTTTCCTCGGCGCGGGCCATGAGCGAATTGGATGCATCGTCGGCGCGGGCCATCAGCATGCTGGAGGTGTCCTGCGCGCGCTCATGCAGGCGGCGATCCGCAGCCTCGAAAGCGTTGGCAATGTCCTCGGCCCTGGCAAGCAGGGCGGCCGAAGTCTGCTCGGCGCGCTCGGCGATCTTGCGATCGGCGTCGCTGAAGGCGGCGCCGGCCTGTTCGTGCAGGGCGCTGGTGACTTCCATCACCTTGTCGCGCAGCGCGCCGGCAACGAAGACGGCGGTCTTTTCAAGCACGCCGCGGACATTGTCGACGCCGGTCGACAGCGCACGTTCCATGGTGGCCGAGCGTTCCTCGATAATGCCGGTCTGTCGGCTGAAGGCCTGCTCGATCTTCTCGACATCGGCGGCGATCGCCGCTGAGATGTCGCCGCTTTTGGCCGCGATCTGGTCGATGTGCCCGGACACCGAGCGGTCGACGTCCTTGCGCGCCTCGGCGAGCTTGGCGAGATCGTCCTCCAGGGCGCGGGCCAGCATGTCACGGCCCTCCGACAGCTTGCCGACATGGCCGGCAATGACGCCTTCGATCTCGGAGCGGCTTTCGGCCAGCTTCTGCAGGTCGGCTTCGAGCGCACGCTTGAGGATATCACGACCCTCTGCGAGCTTCTCCACCTGGCCGGAAACCAGGCCGTCGATACCGGCGCGGCTTTCTGCGAGCTTGGCAAGGTCGGCCTCGAGGGCGCGCGTGAGGATGTCGCGGCCTTCGGCGAGCTTCTCGACCTGGCCGGCAACGAGGCCGTCGATCGAGGCGCGGCTTTCGGCGAGCTTGGCGAGGTCCGCTTCCAGAGCGCGCTTGAGGATGTCGCGACCCTCGGCGAGCTTCTCGACCTGACCGGCGACCAGCCCGTCGATGCTGGAGCGGCTTTCGGCCAGCTTGGCGAGATCGTCCTCCAGGGCCTTGGACAGCGCAGCGCGGTCCTGCGACAGCCTGTCGGCGTGGGTCTGCATGAGGCCGCTGGCATTGACCATGTCGGAATCGAGAGCGCGCGACAGCTCGGCACGATGGTCGCTGATCTTCTGCGAATGATCGACGATGGCGCCTTGGATGGTATTGAGGTCGGCTTCCAGGGCCCGCTTGAGGATATCGCGGCCTTCGGCGAGCTTCTCGACCTGGCCGGCGACAAGGCCGTCGATGCTGGAGCGGCTTTCGGCCAGCTTGGCGAGATCGTCCTCGAGAGCCTTCGACAATGCCGAGCGATCCTGGACGAGCCTGTTTTGATGGTCGGCGATCGCACCGCTGACCGTATGCAGATCGGTTTCCAAAGCCCTGGACAGCTGGGCGCGTTCCTCCTGCACCCGCTCGGAATGTCCCGCGATGGCACCCCTGATGGTGTTTATGTCTGCTTCCAGCGCGCGCTTGAGGATATCGCGGCCTTCGGCGAGCTTCTCGACCTGACCGGCGACCAGCCCGTCGATCGAGGCGCGGCTTTCGGCGAGCTTGGCCAGGTCGGATTCCAGCGTCTGCGACAGCAGGCTGCGGTCCTCGACGAGCTTGCCGGCATGACTGTTGATCAGGTCCCGGATTCCGCTCAAGTCGCCTTCCAGGGCTCGGCTGAGTTCGCCCCTGTCTTCCGCGAGCTTGGCCGAATGTGTTTCGATCAGGGTCCTTATACCGGCGATGTCGGTCTCCAGCGCCTTGGCGAGCACCGCGCGGCCTTCGGCTATCTTCTCGACCTGACCGGCGACCAGGCCGTCGATCGAGGTGCGGCTGTCTGACAGCTTACCGAGATCGGCTTCCAGCGCGCGCGCCAGAATGTTGCGGCCCTCAGCCAGCTTGCCGACATGGCCGGCGACCATTTCGTCAATCATCGTACGGGCTTGGACGAGTCTGCCGGAGTCTTCGTTTAGGGCCTGAGACAGTCGGTTGCGGCCCTCTTCGAGCTGTTCGAGGTGGCTGCCCAGCGAGGCATCGATGGCTGCGTGCGCCTCGTTGACCTTGCGCAGGTCATCTTCCAGCGCGCGCGAGATCAGGCTGCGGCCCTCGGCCAGTTTCTGGACCTGACTGGCCACGGCGTCATCGATGCCGGCGCGACTCTCGGCGAATTTCGCGAGGTCCTCCTGCATGGCGGCCGCCATACGGCTGCTGCTTTCGGAGAGCTTCCGGCTGTGGTCTTCGATGGCTTCGTCGATGCCGGCGCGGGCATCGGCTAGCCGCTGGATGTCGGCGTCGAAGGAGCGCGACACGACGTGGCGGGCAGCTTCCATGCGTCCGGCGAAATCAGTGGCGCGGGCTTCGAGCATGGACGAGGTCGACGAGATGATGTCGGCCATGTCCGCACCGATCTGGGTCTTGCCCTGATCGATCATCGACGACAGTTGGTCCTTGCTCTCGGCGAAAGTATTGGCGATGTCGCGGGCGCGTTCGACCAGCGTCTCATTGATCTGACGGGCGCGCGCCTCAAGCGCCGCGTTGAGCTTCTGCGTGCCGGTGTCGAGCGCCTCGGCGCGGGTCTGGAACTCGCTGATCAGCGCCTGGCCGCGCTCGGCCAGCGTCCGCTCGATGCCGCTGAGGCTCGCTTCGAATTCGGAGCTCAGCGTGCGCGCGGCCCCGCCGAGCAGCGAGACCATGCCGGTGGTGCGGTCGTCGAGCAGGTCGGTGAGCGAGCGGGTGAGGCCGTCGGTCGTGTCGGTCAGCTTGGCGATGCGGGTGTCGAGCAAGCTGGCGAAGGCCTCGCCGGAGGTCGACAGGCGGTCGGTGATCGTATCGAGCCGGGTCTCTACCGAATCGAAGATCGACATCGAGCTTTCGTTGATGCGATCGATCAGCGTGTCGCCCGAATTGTTGATCGTCATCGACAGCTTGGTCGAGGCGTTGAGGATCGAGTCGCGGATGATGTCGCTGGCGGCGCCGATCTCGTCGCGCAGCGTCTCGTGCGCGCCGTGAATCGAGGCGCGCACGCGCTCTGCATGGCTCACGACCGCCTCGCGTTCGCTGCCGAGCCCGTCGACCAGCGAGCGGATGCGCGCTTCGTTCTCGGAATAGGAGCGCTCGATCTGGCTGACTTCGCTGTGGACGAGCGTTTCGAGCTCGACGGCGCGCGCCAACGTGCGCTCGATGCCTTCGCCCATGGCCGCCACCTCGCGGCGAACGGCCTGGCCGATCATCATGACGCGGTCCTGGGCAAGGTTTTCCGGCTCGGCGAGGCGGAAGGCAACTTCGGTCATCGATTGCGCCGCAATGCGCATTTCCTGGGCGCGCCGGATCATGGCGGCGAAGGCCCAGAACAGAATGACCGGGATAATCGCCGCGACCGCCAGGCCGATCAGCTCGGGGCGGGCGAAGAATTGGTCGAAGCTGCGGATCTTCCAGATGTCCGAACCGAACAGAAGATTGGCGAGGCCGCCGGCGCCGGCGATCCAGGCAAGCGAGATGAACGCTATGACCCAGTAGACGGTGCTCGACGCACGCCGGTTGAGGCCATGCAAAAGCGTCCGGTAATCCTTCTGGCGATCGTCGTTGGCTGGCGTGAAACCGGCGGGAGCCGGTGTGAAGCCGGCCGGCTGCGAACCGCGCGATTCGATTGGGCGCAGCTCCGCCGGCTTTGGCTGAGGCGCCGCCTTCGGCGCCGGAGCCTCATTTGCCGGCTCGATCCTCTGGCTGCGGCCTTCGCGCGCCAGCTCGTCCGCGGCCGCCGAAATCTGGGCCTCGAGATCTTCCATCGACGCCGCCATGTCGAGCCCGCCTTCGTCGCCGTTGAGGTCAAGGTCAAGCGCCTTTTCCAGTTCCGCGGCCACGTCGCTCTCGAGGGATTTGGTCGTCGTCGGTTTCTTAGCCATGCCTTCGCTACCCTGTACTAGCTGCCGCGGGACTTATGATTCTGGCCTGATTTTGGCTTGTCTGGTCCCAGACAGGAGGCTGAAAATGGACGTTCGTATCGTAATGACACACGGGGGTAAAGAAAACATGCATTCAGGGCGATACGTAAAACTTTAAATATAAGGTTAACGGAGGCGTGATTTGGGCTGCCTCTGTGACAACATTTTTCCCTGGCAATCGTTAACGCGATGGCGACGCAAGTCGCCTATTTTTTGGCGGTAGGCCGCCTTTCGGGAGTTGCAGTGCGTATGCGTGGTGACAGTGGGATCGCGTTTTCCATGCCCGGCGGTGACGTGTCGGGAACGGCAGGGTCGCGACCTGTGGATATGGCCCATCTTGCGCGGCAGACGATGGATGATCGCGCGCTCGAACAGGAAGTGCTGGCGCTGTTCGTGCAGCAGGCGCTATCGGTGCGCGACGAGATTGCCGATGCCGATGCCAAGGAACGGGTGCTCCTCGCACACAGCCTCAAGGGCTCGGCGCGCGGTATCGGCGCCTTTGCCGTCGCCGAATGCGCCGCGGCGATCGAAAAGCAGCCCGAGGATGCCCGCATCTTGAAGAAGCTTGGCGTGCTGATCGAGGAAGTGCGGGACTTCATCGCCGCCATCAGCCGCTAGCCCCTCGCGAGAGCACCTTCCGAAAACGTCATTTGGCTGAAAACGTCATTTGGTGGCGTTTTTCGCGCCGCAGTTGACTTGTCCGGCGGAGTGATTATCTCGGCTGCGACTCCTCAGGTGACAAATGACAAAGCTGACTTTCATCGCCAATGACGGCACTCAATTCGACGTGGAGGCCGAGAACGGCTCGACCGTCATGGAAAACGCGATCCGCAACGCGGTGCCCGGCATCGAGGCGGAATGCGGCGGCGCTTGCGCCTGCGCGACCTGCCACGTCTATGTCGACGAGGCTTGGACGGCCGAGGTCGGCGAGCCGGAAGCGATGGAGGAGGACATGCTGGACTTCGCTTACGACGTCCGGCCGAACTCGCGCCTGTCCTGCCAGATCAAGGTGCGCGACGCGCTCGACGGCCTCGTCGTGCGCGTTCCCGAACGCCAGGGCTGAACCAACCCTCCATTTTCCAATTTTTCCCGTGGCTGCTTGGCAGCGGGCCATAGGTCATGCACTGTCCCCACCATTTCCCAAAATGGGGCGGAGCTGATGACGGATACGATCAAGACGGACGTACTTATTGTCGGGGCAGGGCCGGTCGGCCTGTTCGCCGTATTCGAACTCGGCCTGTTCGACATGAAGTGCCATCTCATCGACATCCTCGACCGTCCCGGCGGACAATGCGCCGAGCTCTATCCGGAAAAGCCGATCTACGACATTCCGGGCTGGCCATTGATCACCGCCCAGGGCCTGGTCGACAAGCTGCTCGAGCAGATACATCCGTTCAAGCCGGACTTCACCTTCAACCGCATGGTCTCCAGCCTGGAGAAACTCGAGGACGGTACGTTCCGCGTCACCACCGACGAAAATGAAGTGTTCGAGGCCAAGGTTGTGGTGATCGCCGCCGGCGGCGGCTCGTTCCAGCCCAAGCGTCCGCCCATCCCGGGCATCGAGGACTATGAAGGCAGGAGCGTCTTCTACTCGGTCCGGCGCATGGAGGATTTCCGCGGCCATGACCTCGTCATCGTCGGCGGCGGCGATTCGGCGCTCGACTGGACGCTCAATCTGCAGCCGATCGCCAAAAGCGTGACGCTCGTCCACCGGCGTGCGGAGTTCCGGGCGGCGCCGGACAGCGTCAACAAGATGTATGCCATGCAGGAGATGAAGCAACTGAGATTCCTGGTCGGTCAGGTGAGCGGCTTGGCGGGCGCCGAGGGCCAGCTCTCATCCGCGACCATCAAGGGCGGCCCAGACGGCGATATCGAGGTGCCGTGCACCCGCATGCTGCCGTTCTTCGGCCTCACCATGAAGCTCGGGCCGATCGCCGAGTGGGGGTTGAACCTGCACGAGAACCTGATCCCGGTCGACACCGAGAAATTCCAGACATCGGTGCCCGGCATCTTCGCCGTCGGCGACATCAACTGGTATCCCGGCAAGCTTAAGCTGATCCTGTCAGGCTTCCACGAGGTCGCCCTGATGGCGCAGGCCGCCAAGCGCATCGTCAGCCCCGGCGAGCGGATCGTATTCCAGTACACGACCTCGTCGACCAGCTTGCAGAAGAAGCTCGGCGTCCACGACTGAGCTATGTTGATATTCAGGTGATGCCGGCCTGCGAACGGAGCCTCCTGCGCTTCCGGCCTTCGCCGGCCGGAGCCACTCGTGAGTGGCCAAGCAGCCGAATTGAGGCTACGGCCGGCGTAGGCCGGTTCTCGGAAGCCACCATTCTCGGCTCGGCCTGACCTGAATCTCAACACACCTCGGAGAGACTACTCCGCAAGCACGGGCGCGGCGTTCTCGTCATGGCCGCGCAGCGGCTTTTCGGGCATCAGCGCCAGCACGACGAGCGCCAGGACGAGCGTGATGCCGGCGGTGAGGAAGATCATCACGAACGGCATCGCCGATGTCAGCTCGATATGTGTCTCAGAGCCCTCGGCCGCGAGCGGCAGGCCATAGCCGAGCGCGACGGCGCCGAGCATGGCGACGCCAAGCGCGCCGCCCAGCGAGCGCAGGAAGGTCAGCACGCCGGTCGCGACACCGAGATGGGCGCGATCGACCGCGTTCTGGACCGAGACGGTGCTGACCGGGAAGGTCGTGCCGCTGCCGATGCCGATGAGCGTCGTCAGGACCTCGACTTCGAGCAGCGAGGCTTGCCCCGCAATGGCGCTGAGCACGCCGATGCAGACGATCGCCAAAATGATGCCGATCATGGCGATGCGCTTGTAGTGGACGAAGCGCGGGATCATGCGGCCGCTGAAGGTGGCGCCGGCAACGGTGCCGAGAAGCAGCCCGAGCATGGCGGTGCCGGATTCGCTGACCGAGAGTCCGACGACCGACTGCAGATAGACCGGCAGGTAGACCGAGGCGCCAATGTTTGCCGCCTGCAGCAGGAACAACGACAGCGTGCCGGCGAGCACGATCGGATTGCCCAGCACTTCGAGCGAGATCAGCGGCTCACTGGCCCTCAGCAGCCGTAGCGCGAACAGCGCCCAGAACACGGCCGAGCAGGCGACCAGCCCGAGGATTTCCGGCGAGAGCCACGGATAGGTGCTGCCGCCCCAGTTCAGCGCCAGGAGCAGCAGGGCCGTGGCGATCACCAGGAGCACGGCGCCCAGCCCGTCGATGCGGTGGTGCTTGGCCGCGATCGGCAGCTTCTTCAGCGGGTTGTTGATTATTGCCATCGCCAGGAAGCCGATCGGCAGGTTGATCCAGAAGATCAGCGACCAGTGCAGGTGCTCGGCGAACACGCCGCCAAGCAGCGGACCGGCGACGCTGGCGACCGCCCATGTGCCGGCTATCCAGGCGGCGTAGCGTGCGCGCTCGCGCGGCGGCACGAGATCGCCGATGACCGTTTGGGCAAGCGCGAACAGACCGCCGCCGCCCGCGCCCTGAATCGCCCGGCCGATGACCAGCACCAGCATGTTGGGGGCCAGGGCACTGACCAGCGAGCCCAGAAGAAAGATCAGGATAGCGGCGTAGATGACCGGCCGGCGGCCATAGACGTCGGAAATCTTGCCGTAAAGCGGCGCCATCGCCGTCGCGGTCAAAAGATAGCCAGTGACGATCCATGGCAGATATTCGGCGTGGCCGAGAGCGCGCGCGATGGTCGGCAGGGCAGGGGCGACGATGGTCTGGTCAAGTGCCGCCAGAAGCATCGACAGCAGCACGCCGCCGATAATGGCGTTCTTCTCGCTTTCGCTGATCGGCGGCGAGGTCGCCATCGTCGTGCGATTGTCGACGGTCTGGTCCATGCGTCGTTCTTTCAAAAAGGCCGGCTCAAGGCTTGTGCGCGGTCCGCAAGAAACGGCCGGTTCCGGGACGTCTTCCGCTTGCCGTTCCTATCTCTGCTTCCGAAGCCCGCCCGAGGCGGACCCGGTACATGTCGTCCGATATAGGTCGTTTTCGACCGCCGCTCGAAAGTTTTTCGAATCTGGCACCATGTTTAGGGCGGGATTGGCCTTCGCTGGGACTGCGGCTCCGTCGATCAAGCCGGCGGCAGTTGGCCACTTTGGATGCGCTGCATCCGGTAGCGCAGAAGCCGGATGATCCGGCTTTCGAAGTTGACGCTTTCGACGCGGTCGAACTGCACCTGGGCGCGGTCGTGCTCGGCAAGGATGGCGGAAGAGATCTCGGCGGCCTTGGCCTTCACCGCTTCGCAGGTCTTTTGCGGATAGGTCGCCTTCAACGCGTCCTCGAGGTCGCGGGCATGGTTCTTGGCGATCTCGACATGGCGCTCCTCGTGGCGCTTGATGTCCGCCGACAGCGTGTCCCAGAACAGCCTGACGTCCGGATCGGCCTTGCGCGGTCGCCGCCATTCGGGAAGGATCACCTTGACCTTCAGAGTGACCTGCGCGTTCGCGATCCGGCAGGAATTCGCAGTCTGCGCGTAGCTGACGCGGGTGGTGAAGGCCATCTGCGTTGCGCCCGGATGCCTGGAGCCGGTGCTCTTCACTTCGGGGCCGTTTTTTGTCAGCTGCTTTTCGATGTCGTCCAGCGTGCGGCCGGTGACGGCGAAATAGCTGTAGGTCTTCACCAGATTCGCCGCGCCAGCCGGCGCGGTGGCGAGGACGAGCATCAGGGCGCTGAGCAGGGGACGGTTCATCATGTTGCCTCTTCACGCACCTTGCTTTACGGCCGTTGCCGGCGCAACGAAATTGATTTCGCGCGGATCACACATGGTTGATGGACAATGACGACAAGGCGATGGCAGCTCGCGCACGGACGCCATCTCGACCTCGGCCCCAAGGCGGTGGTCGTCGGTATCCTCAACGTGACACCGGATAGTTTTTCCGATGGTGGATTGTTCATTGCGCCCGAGAAGGCGATAGCCCAGGCGCGCCGCATGGCGGAAGAGGGGGCCGCCATCATCGATATCGGCGGGGAATCGACGCGGCCGGGTTTTGCCCCGATCACCGCCGAGGAAGAGCAGGGGCGGGTGCTGCCGATCATCGAGGCGCTCGCAGGATCGGGCGAGGCCCTGATTTCGATCGACACCTATCGCGAGGATACGGCGCGTCGGGCCGTCGCAGCCGGTGCGCATATCGTCAACGACGTCTGGGGCCTGCAGCGCGAGCCCGGCATAGCGCGTGTCGCGGCCGAGACCGGCGCCGGCCTCATCATCATGCACACCGGACGCGAACGGCAGAAGTTGCCGGACTTGATCGAGGACCAGTTCCTGTTCCTGCGCAAATCGCTGGAGATCGCGCGCGCCGGCAATGTTTCCGATAGCCAGATCGTGCTCGACGCCGGCTTCGGCTTCGCCAAGGAAACGACGGAGGAAAATCTCGATCTGATGGCGCGGTTCTCCGAGCTTCAGGCGCTCGGCTTCCCGCTGATGGCGGGGACTTCGCGCAAGCGTTTCATTGGAGGCGTCACGGGGCGCGAACCTGCTGAGCGGGCGGCCGGCACCGCGGCCACCAGCGTCATCCTGCGGCTCAAAGGCGCCGATCTTTTTCGCGTCCACGATGTCGCAATCAACGTGGATGCGCTGGCGGTGGCCGATGCTATGTTGGCGCGAGAAACCCACTCTCCCGGACGCTGATCATGTATGTCATCCGCATGAAGAACTGCGCCTTCTTTGCCCGGCACGGCGTGCTGGACGAAGAGGAGACGCTCGGCCAGCGTTTTTATGTCGACGCCGAACTGACGGTCGAGCCCAGCCGGCCGCTGGAGGAAGATTCCATCGAGGACACCGTCAATTACGGCATCGCCTTTTCGGTGATCGAGAAGATCGTCACCGGGCACCGCCGTTTCCTGATCGAGGCGCTGGCGCTGGAAGTGGCGAAGGCGCTGGCCGCTCGGTTTCCACAGATCAAGAAAGCAGAGATCACGGTGCGCAAGCCGAACGCCCCGGTGCCGGGCGTGCTCGATCATGTCGAGGTGACCGTTGTCTGGCCCCAATAGCGTCGTCTACCTCAGTCTCGGCGGCAATCTCGGCGACCCGGCAAAGTCCATGGCCGCGGCGCTGCGCATGCTGGATGGCGATGACAAGACGCGCGTCACCGCCGTCTCCTCGCTCTACCGCACGCCGCCCTGGGGCAAGCTCGACCAGCCGGATTTCCTCAACGCCGCGGCTGCGATCGAAACGGCGCTGCCGCCACGCGCCCTGCTCGACCTCTGCCTCGACGTCGAGAGACGGCTGAAGCGGGTGCGCGAGGAGCGCTGGGGGCCGCGCCTGATCGACATCGACATATTGGTGTTCGGCGACCGCGTGATCCACGAGACCGGCCTTGAGGTTCCTCATCCACGCATGCTGGAGCGCGCCTTCGTGCTGGCCCCGCTGGCCGAGATCGCGCCCGACCTCGTTGTCGGCGGCAAAAACGTGTCGGAGCGGCTCGGCGCCGTCGATGCGTCGGGGATCGAGCGCCTGCCGTCAGGCCGGGAATGGTGGCTGAGCTGAAACTCAGCCGGAGAAGCCGCCGCCGTCGAGAAAGGCCTTTTCCTCGAGCGTCGTCTGGCGGCCGAGCATTTTGTTTCGATGCGGAAAGCGGCCGAAGCGCTCGATGATCTCCAGATGCTCCTTGGCGTATTTGAGGTAGTCCGGCGCTCGCGCGGCGGTGAGTTCCACCGATCGCTGCTGGTCCGCAAGCAACTCCGAATGCTCGAAGGGCAGATAAAGGAAGACGCGCAGGCTCTCGTCGAGCGCAAGGTCTTGGCCGGCGGCGATCGCCCGGTCGGCGAAATGCCTGGCCAGCGGATCGGTCGCGTACATATGCCCGGTGCCGCGGAAGCAGTTGCGCGGAAACTGATCGAGCAGGATCATCAGCGCCAACGATCCCTCGGCATGGGCGTTCCAGTCGTCGCATTCACGCCCGGCGGCGGCATAGTGCAGCTCCAGGAAGCGGTTGCGGAAATCCGTGTCGAACGCATCGTTCTTCTCGAACCAGGCGTCCTCGCCGGCATCGCGCCAGAATTTGGTGACGGAAAGCGCCCGCGCGTCGAGCCCTGCCATGCGTTGCTCCTCAGTTCTTCGTCTCTGCCTTGTTCAGCACGCCCGCCGTCTCTTCGTTCAGTGCCCGGCCGGCGTGGCGCGGCTGCGCGAGCGGCGTCGGGATCGGCGTGCCGATATTGCCTTTCAGAAAGCGCTGGCCGGCGCGGATGCCTTCGGCAAGCTGCGTCTCGAAACGGGCGGTGTCGCGGCGGCGCACGTCCTCGATGACCTCGGCAACCTCTTCTGGGTCGACGCCTAGCGCTTCCAGCGCCGAGCCGCCGAACACCAGCGCGGATTCGAAGGTCTCACGCAACTGATAGTCGGCGCCGGCGCGGATGAGCTGCAAAGCGGTGCCCCGGTCGAAGGCGCGCGCCAGGATGGTGACCAAAGGGAATTCGGCCTTGATCAGCTGCGCGATACGCACAGCGGCGTCCGGCTTGTCGACGCAGATCAGCACGGCACGCGCGCGGCCCGCGCCGGCCGCATGCAGGATGTCGAGCCGCGTGCCGTCGCCGTAATACACCTTGAAGCCGAAATCGGCCGCCGCCTGGATCATCTCGACCTCGTTGTCGATGATCGAGACGTCGAGGCCGCGCAAAAGCAGCGGTTGGCTGGCGATCTGCCCGAAACGGCCAAAGCCGATGATCAGCACGCTGCCGGTGAGGCCGTCGGCGATGTCGACGCCTTCGAGCGATTGCTCGTCGCGCGGCGTAAGATAGCGCAGCGCCACGATCGCCAAGGGCGTCAGCACCATGGAGATGATGACGATGGCGGTCAGCGTGGCGTTGGCCTGGCCGTCGATGATGCCGACCGCGGCCGCCGAGGAGTAGAGTACGAAGGCGAATTCGCCGCCCTGCGCCATGAAGACGGCGCGTTCGAGCGCCTCGCGGTGGCCGCTCTTGAGCATGCGCGCGACGATATAGATGCCGAGCGCCTTCATGATCATGTAGGCGACGACATAGATGGCGACGAGCCGCCAGTTCTGGGCGACGACGCCGAGGTCGAGCGACATGCCGACGGCAAGGAAGAACAGGCCGAGCAGGATGCCGCGGAACGGCTCGATGTCGGCTTCGAGCTGATGGCGGAAGGTCGATTCGGAGAGCAGCACACCGGCGAGGAAAGCGCCCATTGCCATGGAGAGGCCGGAAAGCTGCATGGCTAGAGCCGACCCAAGCACCACAAGCAGGGCCGCGGCCGTCATCACCTCGCGGGCGCGGGCGTCCGCCAGGATGCGGAAGAGCGGGTTGAGCAGATAGCGCCCCGCCACCACCAGTCCGATGATCGCCGCGATGCCGATGCCGACTTCGGTCAACCGTTCGGACAGGCTGGTCTCGGCGCCGCCGGGCGCCAGAAACGCAACCAGCGCCAGAAGCGGCACGATCATGAGGTCTTCGAGCAGAAGGATCGACACGATACGCTGGCCCTTGGGCGTAGCGATCTCGCCGCGCTCCTCGAGCAACTGCATGACGATCGCCGTCGACGTCAGCACGAAACCGGCGCCGGCGACGAAGGACTGCGCGATCGGAAAGCCTCCGGCCAGTCCGACGCCGGTCAGCAGCAGGGCGCAAACGCCGACCTGCAGCGCGCCGAGCCCGAAAATCTCGCGGCGCAGGCCCCAGAGCCGCGACGGCTGCATCTCCAGGCCGATGATGAACAGGAACATGACGACGCCGAGCTCGGCGACGTGGAGGATGGCTTCCGATTCGGAGAAGACGCGGAGGCCGAACGGCCCGATGACCACGCCCGCCGCGAGATAGCCGAGGATGGAGCCCAGTCCCATGCGCTTGAAGATCGGCACGGCGACCACGCCAGCGGCAAGCAGCGCCACCACCTGTACGAGATCGCTGCTCGATGCTTCAGCCGCCATGCCTGTCGTTCCGTTGTCTCGAAGCACTCCTTGCATGCAGCGGGAGTGGGAGGCAAGGGCAGGGCGCCTGGCAGGAAGAGCAGGGCCATTGGCAGGAAACAAAGGTGACGCCTGTCCGGCAAACTCCTGTTGCAGCTTCGTTACACAAGTTTACGCGGCCCGGTCGTTGCGTGCCGCCACAATCAGAGGTTAAGGCACGACCGGCTTTGGCCATTGGGCTTCGGCCATTGGAAGGCAGCGGCGATGGGCCGCTGCCTTTTTTGAGGAGATGACTGACATGAAGAAGTTTTTGCTCGTTGCCGTTGGTGTTGCGGCGCTGGCCGTTTCGGCCTGTTCGAAGGGACCGGAGTGCACGCAGGAAATTGCCACCAAGAAGGCGCAGGATATGGCCGCCGCGCTGCAGGAAGCAATCACCAAGGATCCGAGCAAGGCGGCCGATCTGACGGCCAAGGTGCAGGCCGTGACGACGAAATATCAGAACGCCACGACGCTGGACGAGGCCTGCAAGGCCTATGACGAAGTGACCGCCGCCATCAAGGGTTGAGCTAAGTCATAAACGGATGAAGGCGGCGGCCATGGCTGCCGCCTTTTGTCAATCCACGCTTGTCTGGTCAGTTCTTGGCTATCGAGCCGACCTCGACCGTATCGACCCGCTTCAGGCTCATGCCGATGACCGGCACCAGCTCTTTGTTGACGCGCACGGCAACCGTGACGGTCATCGAATTGTCGTCGGGGATGCGGGCCTGCATGACGCCATTCAACTGATTGCGGTTGATGGTGAAGACCACCTTCTGCGCGTCGACGACATTGCCGCCGATGATGTCGAGCCCGTTGCCGGCCGAGCCGCCCATGAAGTTGCCTTTGTAACCTTCATGGCCCTTGCGTTCGACGCTCGCTGACATTTTTTGGGTGAACACACCGACCCGGCAGTCTCCGTCCAGCGTCATGCCGACCTTGCCGTCAGGCGTCGAGCCGTTGAAATTGCAGGTGAATTTCGTGCCCTTGTATTTGCCGGCGATGATTTCGCCGGGGCCGACCCATTTGCCTTCGACCGAACGGAAGAACTGCTTGTCCGGTTCTGCGCCAAAGGCTTTTTCGACGAGGCCGACCGGTGCGGCGACCGCAACCGTCACGGGCAGGACGCAGGACAGAAACACGCTTTTCATGGACGACACCCGGCACGACAGAGTCTGTTCTTGGGACAGAGACGACCATGAACAAGATTGGTTAATGCTTCGTCACCGGTGGCCGTTTCGGCATTTACCCTACTGCTCGCTTTGACCGTCCTTCCGGGTGGCGAACGAGGTCAGCGCCGAAAGGAAATCGCCGAGCCCCGGGCGCTTGGTCGCGATGAACGGCAGCGGGCGCGCCGTTTCCATCGCAGCGATGCCGATGCGCGCCGTCATCATGCCGTTGACCACGCCTTCGCCAAGCTTTGCGGAGAGTTTGGCGGCCAGGCCGTGGCCGACGATCTGCTGCACGAAACTGTCGCCGACAGCGATGGAGCCGGTTACCGCGAGATGAGCGAGCACGCCGCGCGCCAGGCGGATGAAGCCCAGCGTGCCGGGACGGCCGCCATAGAGTTCCGACAGGCGCCGGATCAGCCTGCCGGCCTCGAACACGACATAGGCGACGTCGACGAGCGCGCGCGGGCTGACCGCGGTTACCAGCGAGACGCGCTTTGCGGCCTCCAGGATCATCGCCCTGGCGCGGGTATCGAGCGGCGACAGGATCTCGGTCTCCGCAAGCCGCACCAGATTGCCGCCGTCAATGATTTCGCCGCGCAATTCGGCGAGCGAGCGGCGGCCGGCCGCGGTCTCTGGTTTTGCCGCGACGAAGGCGGCGAGCTCATCGACCAAAGCGCGGGCGGCCTTGGGGTCGTCGCGCGCCACCGCATCCAAGGCCCGCCGCTGCAGCTTCTCGACCTCGGCGAGGCGGGCGATCGCCAGGAATTCGCGGATCAGGATGACGAGCAGCGACAAAAGCGCGATCGCCGCCATGCCGGCCGCCAGCCAGCCCAGCCATTCGGCGCGCGCGAAGAGATCGCGGATGAGCTGGTCCGTCCACAGGCCGACCGCAAGCGAGACAAGCACGCCGAAAGCGCCGAAAAACAGGCGGGCCAGCAGCGAGCGCTTCCTTGGGGCGGTCGCCGGCGGCGTCGCGGCCTGCTCGATATCCGGTTCGTCGAAGACGTCGATCGGCGAAGGGACGACGACCGCGACATCGGCCCTTGCGGCCTGCGGTTTGCGCGTCGGCCGTTCGTCGGTACGATGCTTCTGCGGCGCCTCCTGTTTTGGCGCTGGCTCGGGCTCGATGCGGAAGGCCGCCGGTTTGCGGGGCGCGGTCATGCCAGATGGTCTCCGATCAGGAACTGCAGCGCGCGGTCGAGCCGAATATGCGGCAGCGAGAGCGAGACGCCTTCGGCCGTGCGTTCGAGCTTCGGCGGACGAAACCGCACGAAGCGGATCGCTGGTTCACTGCTTTCGCCCTGCGGCCCTGAAGTGTCGAACACCGCGTCGACCTTTTGCGGCAAGTCACCGGGAAATATGGCGGTTTCGGTTTTGCCGTCGAATGTCTCGCCATTGATCGTTTCGCCTTTCAACGGGGTGCCGATGATCACCGGCAATGTCTCGCGGCCCTGCTTGACCGTGCCTTCGCGGGTCGAGCGCACCGCCGCCATGGCGGCGACATCGACATCGGCGCCGCTGAAATTCGCCCGCGCGACGGCTCGGTCGGCCAGGCGGCGCACGATCGCCTGCAGCCGGTCGTGGCTTTCATGATGCAGCTGATCGGCCTTGGTCGCCGCCACCAGGATGCGGTCGATGCGCCTTGAAAACAGGTCGGTGACGAAATTGCCACGCCCTGGCCGGAAGCAGGACAGGATCTCGGTGACGGCGCGTTCGAGGTCGGCCATGGCGGCGGGGCCGGCGTTCAGCGCCTGCATGGCGTCGATCAGCACGATCTGGCGGTCGAGACGGGTGATATGCTCGCGAAAGAACGGTTTCACGACATGCGTCTTATAGGCCTCGTAGCGGCGCTCCATCATCGCCTGCAGCGATCCGGAACGGGGACGTCGCTCCGACGGCTTCATCAGCGGCGCAAAGGTGAGCGCCGGCGAGCCTTCGAGATCGCCCGGCATGAGGAAACGGCCGGGCGGCAGGGTCGACAGCGCCCGTTCGTCCAGCTTGCAAGCCTTGAGATAGGCCGCGAAGCTTTCGGCGAGACGGCGCGCCGTCATTTCGTCGGCATCGGCATCCGGATCGATCGAGGAGGCGAGCTCGCGCCAGGCATGCGACAGGTCGGACCGCACAGGCAGGGCTGCGAGCTCGACCGCCTCGTGCGAAAAATCGGCGAAGGATTTGCCGAGCAGCGGCAGGTCGAGCAGCCATTCGCCGGGGTAGTCGACGATGTCGACCGACAGCTTTCCCGCCGAAAACAGCCGGTTCCAGCCGGAGGCAGACTCATATTCGATGGTGAGCCTCAACTCGGAAATGGCGCGCGTCGAATCCGGCCAGACGCGGTCGTCGACCAGGGCAGCTATATGGTCCTCGTACTGAAAGCGCGGGACGGCGTCGTCCGGCTGCTCCTCGAGGAAAGCGCGAGCGATGCGGCCCGATTTCTGCGCTTCGAAGAGCGGCAGCCGCCCGCCATGGATCAGGTTGTGCACGAGAGCGGAAATGAACACCGTCTTGCCGGCGCGGGAAAGGCCGGTGACGCCCAGGCGCAGCGATGGAGAGAAGAGCCCTGCGGCGCGGCCCGACAGGGTGTCGAGCGCAATCTTCGCCTCGTCGGTAAAGGTTGTCAGCGATGATGCCAAATCTGCCTCTGGGTCGCCCGTCAGGGCCCGATATAGGCCTCGGGCGAGGCGTTTGAAATGGTGTCAGAGATCGGCCGGAGTGAGAAAGGCTTCGAGATAGCCGTTGCCTTGGCCTGCTTCACCGAGATTGCCGGGAAAACGCACGACGGCGAGGCCGGAGGTGGGAAAGCCGTGGTTGAGCATGCCACGCGCGGTCTCATCGCCGTCACCCGACACCGCCATGGCGAGATCCTCCGTCATCGGGTTGTGGCCGATCACCAGAAGCGAGCCGGTCCCGCCATTCCTGCGGATGATGTCGAGATAGCCGGCGGCATCCTCGCTGTAGAGCGTGTCCAGGAACAGCACGCGGCCGATGTCTGTGCGGCCCGCGAGGCCTTCCAGCGTCTGCCGCGCCCGCTTGGCGTTGGAACAAAGCGTGACGTCCGGCACGTAGTTGCGGGCCCGCATGGCATCGCCCATCGCCTCGGCATCAGCCATGCCGGATTCGTCGAGCGGGCGATCGAAATCGCGCACCCCGGGCAGCGCCCATCCGGCCTTGGCATGCCTCAACAAATAAAGTTTGCTCAACCGGTCCCTCACTACTAGCAAGCAACGAAAATCCGTCCAAGGCGTTATGGGATTAGCCACGAGAATGGTCCCATGCACAATGGCCGGCATCGCTCAAACATAGCGAATCGTACAGGAATTCGGCTGTCCCCTTATTGCGAAAAGGCCTGTCTGTGCTGGCCTCCCCCTTCCTAACAATTGCGTGAAACTGTCGCCGATTGCGCTTGTGCAGCCTTCGGTCCGCGAATATATAGGCGCCAAATTTGGGGTTGTTGGGTGAGTCGAATGAACGATATCGTTACCGCCGATTACGTACCCTCCGAAGACGAGCCGTTCATGAACGAACGGCAGAAATCTTACTTCCGCATGAAGCTTATCACATGGAAGAACGATATCCTTCGCGAAGCGCGTGAAACCCTCGAAATCCTCCAGCAAGAAAACGCCAACCACCCCGACCTAGCCGACCGCGCCTCTTCCGAAACCGACCGAGCCATCGAACTGCGCGCCCGCGACCGCCAGCGCAAGCTGATCTCGAAGATCGATTCGGCGCTGCAGCGTATCGACGAAGGCACCTACGGCTATTGCGAGGAGACCGGCGAGCCGATCGCGCTGAAGCGGCTCGACGCCCGCCCCATAGCGACGCTGTCGATCGAGGCGCAGGAGCGCCACGAGCGCCGCGAGAAGGTCTACCGCGACGATTGAGGCGGGCAGCGCAGGCATAGAATTTGAAAAAATGGCCGGGGTTTCCGGCCATTTTGTTTTTTCCGCTACCTTCGTAAGCTGCAGAGCGGCCGGCCGCTTATTTGCCCAAGGCACCCATGGGCAGGTTCACGGTGGTCCCCGTCATCCCGCTTGCCCGGCCCGAGGCCATGAAGGCCGTCATGTTCGCGTATTGCCGAGTCAGCGTTTGTGGCTGGCAAGCTCGCCGAGAAGCTTGGTCATCTCGTCATCGAGCGAAGGCTTGGCGGCCGGCTTGCTGGTCGCCGGCTTGGGATGCGACTCGTCCAGGGACGCCTCGAGTTCGTGCATCAGCGTATCGTCGATCGAGTCGTTGGAGGGCGGCGGCGGGACATGGCGGACGCTGCCATTCGTTCCATGAGCTGGGAGCGGCATGACCTTCGCGGTCGGCTGGCTCGGCGCCGCCGGCTTTGGCGTGGGGGGTGCTGCGTGCGGACGCGACACTGGCTCTGTCATCGGAGCCGGCGCCGGTGCGGGTGGCTGTCTCGCCGGGGCCGGCGTCGGTGCCGGCTGAGGCCCGCGCGGACGCGGCGCGGCGGCCTGCTGCTGGCCGCCGTCGCCGGTCAGCGCCGGGCGGCGAGGCGCGACCAGCCTTATGTCGCGTTCGACCACGACATCGGTCGGGCCGCCGATCAGGATCAGGTGCTCGATGTCGTCGCGGCGCACCAGCACCAGCCGGCGATGGCTGTCGACGGCAGTGGCGTCCATGACGGCGAGCCGCGTCTTGCGGTTCCTGCCGCCGGCCACGAAGGTGCCGAAAGTAAGGTTGCGGACCACCTTGATGACGAGCAGGACGACGACAAGCAAAATGAGTGCTGCAAACGTCCACAGGATTGCACCAACATAACCCGGACCCGCTGTGCGCTCCACCCACTCCATCATCGGTGCACCCAATCGCCTTCTTGAGGTGACGCGACACTAGACCGTTGGGACTAGCGACCGCAAGTTCGCATCACGCATCGTGAACAGTTTGAAACATGAATCGTTGATTTTATCGGACATTTGCCGCCGGGGCCTTTTCCGCTACAGGAGAATGTGATTCAACCTGCCGTTCGCGGGTGTCGGGGCACCGGAATCACGAGCAGGGGGCACATGGCCAAGGAAACGCGCGGCGATTTCTATCCGGTACCGATCGTCGACCAAAACACGCGTCCGGGCGCCGTTGCCAGGCTCATTATCTTCATCGTCGTCTTGACCGGCGCCGCGATCGTCTTCGGGCTCTTCCGCGAACGCCTCGGCGATCCGTTCCTGCTCGGCATGCTGGGCGTGCTCGCCATGATCGGCGTCGGCTTTCTGTTCGCGACGGCGATCGGCTTCGTGCAGATCGCTCCGCGCTCCACGGGCGACGAGTTGTCGAAGGCCTTCGTCGATTCGATGTCGCAAGGCCTCCTGGTCACCGACACCAAGGGGCGCGTCATCTACGCCAACCGGGCCTATGCCGACATGACGGGCGCCGCTTCGGCGACCGACCTCAAGACGGTCGAAGGGCTGCTTTCGGATATCCCCGAGGCCTCGATGACCATCTACCGGCTGGCGTCCGGCCTGCGCGACGGCCAGGCCGGCGACGGTGAATTCCGGCTCGCGCAGTCGATCAAGCCCGGGGCCGAGCCTGGCGCGCGCTGGTACCGTGCCCGGGCACGCGCCTTCAACGTGCCAGGCCAGCGGCTGCCGATGCTTGCCTGGCAGATCGCCGACATCTCGCAGGAGCGGGCGGAGCAGGAGCGTTTCTTCCTCGACCTGCAAAAAGCGATAGACCACCTCGATCACGCGCCGGCCGGTTTCTTCTCGGCCGACCAGGAAGGCCGCGTCACCTATATCAACGCGACGCTTGCCGAATGGCTGGGCATCGACCTTGCCAGCTTCACCCCCGGCGCCGTGACGCTGCCGGAAATCGTCGCCGGCGACGGCATGGCGCTCGTCCGCTCGGTGAAGGCTGATCCCGGCACTACGCGCAACGCCGTCATCGACCTCGACCTCACCACAATGAGCGGGCAGGCGCTGCCGGTCCGCTTCATGCATCGCGTTTCGGCGAGCCGCGAGGGGGTGAACGGGCCGACCCGCACCATCGTGCTCAACCGCACCCAGGGCGAGGACGCCTCCGCCGATCTGCGCGCCTCGGAAGTCCGGTTCACCCGCTTCTTCAACTCGACGCCGATGGCGATTGCCGGCGTCGATGCCAGCGGGCGCATCCTGCGCACCAACGCGCCGTTCCTGTCGCTGTTTTCGTCCGTCGTCGACCGCGACGCGGTCGACCGGCGCGTGCGTTTCGAGAGCGTGGTGCATGAGCGCGATAGGCCGGCCTTCGCCGCCGCCTTCGAAAAGGCGCGGCAGCGTCAGGCCAATATCGAGCCGATCGACTCGCTGCTGCCCGGCAATGACGAGCGCCACATCCGCTTCTACGTCAACGCAGTCGCCGACGGCGCCGGCGGCGAGGGGGCGGAGGAATCGGCCATCGTCTACGCCGTCGAAACCACCGAGCAGAAGGCGCTCGAAGGCCAGATGGCGCAGAGCCAGAAAATGCAGGCGGTCGGCCAGCTTGCCGGCGGCATCGCGCACGACTTCAACAACGTGCTCACCGCCATCATCATGGCGTCGGACCTTCTGCTCACCAACCACCGTCCGTCGGATCCGTCCTTCCCCGACATCATGAACATCAAGCAGAACGCCAACCGCGCCGCGTCGCTGGTGAGGCAATTGCTCGCCTTCTCGCGCAAGCAGACGCTGCGGCCGGAAGTGCTCAACCTGACCGATGTGCTCGCCGATCTCAGAATGCTGCTTGCCCGCCTGGTCGGCAACGACATCCGGCTGAAGATCGACCATGGCCGCGATCTGTGGCCGGTCAAGGTCGACATCGGCCAGTTCGAGCAGGTGGTGGTCAATCTCGCCGTCAACGCACGCGACGCCATGCCCGCCGGCGGCGATCTTACCGTGCGCACCCGCAACGTCGCGGGCGAGGAGTGCAAATCCTTCGGCTACCGGGAGCTAACACCGGCCGATTATGTGCTGGTCGAGGTCGAGGACACCGGCAGCGGCATCGCGCCCGACGTGCTGAAGAAGATCTTCGAGCCGTTCTTCACCACCAAGGAGGTCGGCAAGGGAACCGGCCTTGGCCTCTCGATGGTCTATGGCATCATCAAGCAGACCGGCGGCTTCATCTACTGCGATTCCGAGGTCGGCAAGGGAACGGTGTTCCGCATCTTCCTGCCGCGCCATGTCGCCGAGGCAAGGAAGGTTGTCGAGGCAGGCGAGATGCAGGCGGCGGCTTCGGCGCCGGCCAAGCCGGCCGACACCGCCAAAGACCTGTCCGGCTCGGCCACGGTGCTTCTGGTCGAGGACGAGGACGCCGTTCGCATGGGCGGCGTCAGGGCGCTGACCTCGCGCGGCTACACCGTCCACGAGGCGTCCTCCGGCGTCGAGGCGCTGGAAGTCTTCGAAGCCCTCGGCGGCAAGGTCGACATCGTCGTCTCCGACGTGGTGATGCCGGAAATGGACGGTCCGACGCTGCTCGGCGAGCTGCGCAAACGGCAGCCGGACATCAAGTTCGTCTTCGTTTCGGGCTATGCCGAGGACGCCTTCGCCAAAAACCTGCCGGCCGATGCGCATTTCGGTTTCCTGCCCAAGCCGTTCTCGCTCAAGCAACTGGCGACGATCGTCAAGGACGTGCTGGAATCCTAAAACAGCTACCGCTTGCACATTGCGGCGACCCTGTCATGATGGTTAACGGGATGGATCCCATCATGGGGGTGATAAAGCGTGACGCCGCACATCGAGGCGGGCCGGGGAGATTATGCCGAAACGGTGCTGTTGCCGGGCGACCCCGAGCGCGCGCAGTGGATGGCGGAAACTTTTCTCGAAAGCCCGCGCTGCGTCAATCGCCGTCGAGGTGCTCTTGGCTTCACCGGCCGATTCCGCGGCAAGCCGGTCAGCATCCAGGCAACCGGCATCGGCGTCTCGTCCTTCCTGATCTATGCCTATGAACTGCTCGATTTCCACGGCGTGAAGACGCTGATCCGCACCGGCACATGCGGCGCCCTGTCCGAGAACGTTCCGCTGCGCGGGGTGGTCATTTCCAGTGCCGTACGCGCCGAGGGCGCGATGAGCGGGCAAGTGTTCGGACTTTACCGGCCGGCGGGGCCGGATGAGGCGCTCCATGAGCTGGCGCTGCAGCGGGCCGCCGACCTCGGCATCGCGTGCAGCGCCGGCCTGACTGTCTGCAGCGACATATTCCATCACCCCGACGGCCGCGCCCGGTTTGACGAGCCCAGGGCGCTCGGGGCACTGGCGGTCGACATGGAAACCAGCGCGCTCTACCGCATCTCGGCGCAGTTCGGCGCGCGCGCGCTGTCGCTGCTGACCGTGGTCGACCACGTCGCCACGGACGAGCAGACCGATTATTCCGAGCGCCAGGCGCTGTTCACCGACATGACCCGTCTCGCGCTGGAAGTCGCCGCGGCAAGCTAGAGCAGTTCATCGTTTCACGGGAACGCTGAACTGCTCTAGCTGTCTTCGTTTACGCAGTTCCGGACGGAAAACCGTTACACACTTTCCTGGAATTGCTCTTAGGCGGCTTCGCGCTTGAGCGCTGCCTGCTCCTGCGTCGTTGGCCGGTGACCGCGCAGATAGAGCGCGCAGGTGGTGCGCAGCATCGAAGCGAAGTTCGGGATCTGACCGTTGATCTCGATCGCCTCGTCATAGAGCGTCGAGATGAATTTGGGTGTCGTCAGACCCTGGCTCTCGGCGATCTCGTCGAGGAGTGCCCAGAATGTCGCCTCAAGCTGGATGCTGGTCGAATGCCCGTCTATGCGGATCGACCGATTGATCTGCCGGTAGCCTTCCGGATCTTGTCCGGCAAAGACTCTGCACATCGTTACCTCCCGTTCTTGTTGGTCTTGGGCGCCGATTGATCGGTTGGGCGCCTTTTGAACACTGCCTGCGCTTCCATTTTCGGCCTGACGGCCGGTTACGGCAATCAGACTTTGGTCCTCAAAGTGCGTCGCGCCGCACTTTGGTCGCCCTGCAAAACTGGCGCGACACTAGCCGTTTTCCATGCGCATGCGTGGTAATCGGCTGCCACCACCTTTTTTCGCCGGCGCGCATAATCTGCTTCGAAAGCACCAAAAGCTGCGGAGTCCGATTTGGCGAAGGCGATTCATACCATGATCCGGGTTCTCGACGAGGCCCGGTCCGTCGATTTCTACAACAAGGCCTTCGGCCTCGATGTCGCGCAGCGGCTCGATTTCGAGACTTTCACGCTCGTCTATCTCAGCAATGCCGATACTCCGTTCGAGGTCGAGCTGACCGTGAACAAGGGTCGCACGGAGCCTTACACGCTTGGCGACGGCTACGGCCACCTTGCCGTGTCCGTCATCGATCTCGACAGCGAGCACGATCGGCTCGGCGCTCTCGGACTCAATCCGAAGAAGATCGTGGAATTCAACCGCGACGGAGCGCTCATCGCCCGCTTTTTCTTCATCGAGGATCCCGACGGCTACAAGATCGAGGTCCTGCAGCGGGGAGGGCGCTTCCAATAGGGGACAAATGCCGCGCGGGCCGGCGCGGCGCCAGCAACGGCACCCGTTGGGGTACGAACAGCAAGCAGGGAGGAAATTATGGTCACGATCTATGAGAGGAAGCCCCATGAGAGGAAGCCTGGTCTTTCGCGGCGCGAGCTCCTCAAACGCGGCGGCGCAGGCGCGCTGCTCGTCATTTCCGGCAGCGCCGTCATCAGCCCCGAATATGCGTGGGGCTTGGAAGCCACGTCGCTGAAGCCAGAGACGATGGCGACGCTGATCCAGGTGGCGCGCGACATCTACCCGCACGACCAGGTCCCGGACAAATACTACGCCATCGCCGTCAAGGGTCATGACGAGACGGCCGCCAAGGATCCGGCTCACAAGGAACTGATCGAGATGGGCATCGCCGATCTCGACAAGAAGGCCGGCAGCGGCGGCTATCGCGGGCTCGGCTGGGAAGAAGAGCGGGTCGCGCTGCTGAAGGAGATCGAGAAGACGCCCTTCTTCCAGGCGGTGCGCGGCGGCCTCGTCGTCAGCCTCTACAACCAGAAGGAAGTGTGGCCGATCTTCGGCTACGAGGGCGAGTCCTATTCCAAGGGCGGCTACATCGCGCGCGGCTTCAACGACATCGAGTGGCTCTGAGCCATTCTGTTCTTGAACCGCTTTTGACCGATTTCATGGGAGGAAACCATGGCAGCACAATTTGATCTCAAGAACGATGGCGTGGTCGTCATCATCGGCTCGGGCGCCGGCGGCGGCACGCTCGGCAACGAACTCGCCCAGAAGGGCATCGACGTCGTGATCCTCGAGGCGGGCGCCCGCCACGAATACGAGGACTTCATCAACGACGAGTGGGATTCGTTCACCCAGCTCGCCTGGAAGGACAAGCGCACCACGTCCGGCGACTGGCGCGTGGCAAAGGATTTCCCGAACCTGCCGGCCTGGATCGTCAAGTCGGTCGGCGGTTCGACCACGCATTGGGCGGGCGCGTCGCTGCGCTTCCAGGAGCATGAGTTCAAGACGCTTTCGACCTACGGCAAGGTGAAAGGCGCGAACCTGCTCGACTGGCCGGTGACGCTCGCCGAAATGGAGCCCTATTACGCCAAGGCCGAGGCCAAGATGGGCGTGACCGGAACCAACAACTGGCCGCGGCTGCCGGGCAACAACAACTTCAAGGTGCTCAAAGCCGGCGCCGACAAGCTCGGCTACAAGGAATGCCACACCGGCAACATGGCCATCAATTCGGTGCAGCGCGACGATCGCAACTCCTGCCAGCAGACGGGCTTCTGCTTCCAGGGCTGCAAGTGGGGCGCAAAATGGTCGACGCTCTATACCGAGATCCCGAAGGGCGAGGCGACCGGCCATCTCGAGGTGCGGCCGAACTCCATGGCGATCAAGATCAACCATGACGCCTCGGGCAGGGTGACGGGCGTCGTCTATGCCGACAAGGACGGCAAGCTGCAGGAGCAGAAGGCCCGCATCGTCGCTGTTGCCGGCAATTCCATCGAAAGCCCGCGGCTGCTGCTCAACTCCGAATCGAGCAAGTTCCCGCACGGGCTTGCCAATTCATCGGGGCAGGTCGGCAAGAACTACATGCGCCACACCACGGGCTCGGTCTATGCCGTCTTCGACAAGCCGGTGCACATGTATCGCGGCACCACCATGGCCGGCATCATCCGCGACGAGGCGCGCCACGATCCGTCGCGCGGCTTCGTCGGCGGCTACGAGATGGAGACGCTGTCGCTCGGCCTGCCGTTCATGGCGGCCTTCCTCAATCCGGGCGGCTGGGGCCGCTCCTTCACCACGGCGCTCGACCATTATGACCATATGGCCGGCTTGTGGATCGTCGGCGAGGACATGCCGCGCGAGGAGAACCGCATCACGCTGCACAAAAACGAAAAGGACGAGCACGGCATGCCGATCGCCGATGTCCATTTCGACGACCATCCCAACGACACGGCGATGCGCGACCATGCCTACAAGCAGGGTCAGTCGCTCTACGCCGCGGTCGGCGCGACAAGGACCTTCCCGACGCCGCCCTACCCCTCGACCCACAATCTCGGCACCAACCGGATGAGCGAGAAGGCGGCCGACGGCGTCGTCAACAAGCATGGCCAGACGCACGACATCAAGAACCTGTTCGTCTCGGATGGCAGCCAGTTCACCACGGGAGGCGCCGAAAATCCGACGCTGACCATCGTGTCGCTGGCGATCCGCCAGGCCGACTATATCGCCGCCCAGATGTCGGCGAAGAGCATCTAGTACTGCCTCCCGACTGCCTGCTGGCGCGGGACCCGACCGGGTTCCGCGCCCTTTTTTGTCAAACGCTCGACCGGTTTACGCGCCGACCGGCTGGCCATCCTTGCGGCGGATGGCGATCACGGATGGCCGCGGCGGTTGGCCGTCCTTGAAGTCGGGCCACAGCGATTGTGCCTTGTCGAGCGTTTCGGCATCCTCGGACGGATGCTGGACGGACAGGAACAGCGTCGTGCCGTCGGGCGTGAAGCAGGGTCCGGTCGCCTCCGCGCCATGCGGGCAGGTGAAGAGCAGTTTTGGCAGGCCGCGCGCCGCGCCCTCGGTGTCGACGCCATAGACGCCGTCCGGAAGGTCGAAGTCGTTGGCGCCGTCCGTTGCCACCCACAGCCGGCCGGCCGGGTCGAAGGTGATGTTGTCGGGGCAGACGAACCAGCCATTGTCGGACGTGTCCGGATGGAAGGTGGCGCCGACCTTGGCGTCCTTGGGATTGCCGCAGAGCACGAACAGGTCCCAGGCATATTTGTCGGCGGCGTGATCGGCGTCTGCGCCGCGGCCGCCGGGCGGAATCAGCTCGACGATGTGGCCCCACAGGTTCTCCGGCCGCGTGTTGGCCGGATTGATCTTGGATTCGTCGCGCTTCTTGTTCTTGGTCATGACGGCGTAGACGCGGCCGGTGACCGGATTGGTCTCGATGTCCTCGGGCCGGTCCATCGGCGTCGCGCCGACCGCGTCGGCGGCAAGGCGGGTCTTGAGAAGCACTTCGGCCTGGTCGGCAAAGCCGTTCTCTGCGGTGAGCTTGCCTTGCCCGTGAACCAGCGGCAGCCAGCTCATCGAGCCGTCGGCATCGAAATGCGCCGCCGAAAGCACGCCATCGTCGAGGAGATCCCTGCCGGAAGCGGGATTGGCAGGGTCGTAGGGCTTGGCGGAGACGAAGCGGTACATGTACTCGAAATAGTCGTCATCACCCATGTAGACGACGATACGGCCATCCTTGTTGTGCACGACGGTGGAGGCCTCGTGCGACATGCGGCCGAGCGCGGTGCGTTTCACCGGCTTCGACTGCGGATCATAGGGGTCGATCTCGACAACCCAGTCGAAGCGGTTCGGCTCGTTCGGCTCTTTGTCGATGTCGAAGCGGTCGTGGAACCGGCCGCGGCCGTAGATGTCGGAGCCGTCAAAGCCGTAGCGGTCGAGTATGTCGGCGGTCGGCGCCTTCTTCGGGTTGCCGCCGAAGAGATCGGAAACGCCTTCCTCGCAGGTCAGAACCGTGCCCCAGGGCGTGACGCCGCCGCTGCAATTGTAGCTGGTGCCGAGTACCTTGCTACCGGTCGCGTCGGCCGAAGTCCGCATCAGCGCATGGCCGGCGACGGGACCGGAGACTGCCATCTCGGTGTTGGCGGTAATGCGGCGGTTGAGCGGACTATCCTCGACGGTCTGCCACTTGCCGTCCTTCAGCATTACCTCGACGATCGAATGGCCCATGGCCACGAGGCCGAGGTCGACCTGTTCCTTCGTCATCGCCTTGCCGGCACCGTCCTCGGTCATGCCGGGGAACATGACGTTCGGCGAGATGTACTCGTTGTTGACGCAGAGCAGGCCGTGGTCGGAATTCACCGAACCCTTGGGCAGCGGCATGAAGGCGATGTAATCGCAATTGTAGCCGAAGCGCTTCTCCTGCTCTTCCGCCGCGACCTTGTTGCCGTCGAATTCGCCCAGGCCGGCCGCGAGCGGGTCGCCCCAGCGCGCGACGATGGTCGTCTCATAGCCTTCGGCGGCGGCGTGGTTCTTGTCGTAGACCCGCTTCAGCTCCGGAAAGCCGAGCGTGGAAAGGGCGGCAGCGGCATGTGTTTCGCCGGCAAACAAGGAGCCGACGAAGCTGCCGCCGGCAACCAGCGCGCTGGAGGCAAGGCCGCCTCTCAGCAGCTCGCGGCGCGAGACGCGCGCTGCAATGACGTCGCGAATGACAGGGGAGGGTGAAGACGGAGAGTTGGCCATCGTGTCTGCCTCTCGGAGTGGATGTTGACGACACGCGCTGCCTAGGCCGCTTCGGCAACATCCGGATGACACGAGAGGCGGAACGCGGACGGCAGGGACGCCGCTGCTATCTCCTGGTGCAGGTCGAGGCGGTGAAAGCGCCGTCCTGCTGCTTCATGATGATGTCGAAGGAGGGGGCGTTCGGATCGTCCAGCGTGGCCTGCGTCAGCGAGATAGAGTTACCGCCGCTGGTATAGCCGCCGAGCGGACCGAGCCAGCTGATCTCGCCATTGGCGTCCATCTGGTAGTTGTAGGTTCCCGAGGTGCCGAAGGTCACGGGGCCGCTATAGACATTGCCCTTGATGGTGATGTCGCCAAGGTTGAGGAACAGGCCGAGCAGATAGACCTCGCAGTGATAGACGCCGTCCGGCAGCTTGCCTTCGGCGAAGTCGGCATGGGCGCTGCCGGCGGCGGATATCAAAAGCAGGAAACTCAGGAAAAAGCGGAAGGCCATGACGTCGCTCGGTTGCGCGGCGACCTTGCCCCATTTTGCCGGCGCCCCGCAACAGGCGCGGGCCTGGTTTGCATCCGGTCAGATTAAAGTTTAGGCATTTTTATCATTTGGGCAAAATCTAGGCAGCATTGCGTAAACTTTTCTCAACCTTCGCGCGCTGCAGGAAACGCGAAAGTTCGACGGCTACAAGATAACCGGCTGTAAACGCTTCGCTATCTCACTATTTGCCACCGCGCTTCCGCGTCTGGCACGTCGCTTGCAACGAAATGTGGCGATGCAAAAACAACCAGCGTGGGAGCGTGGAACATGAGGGGTAATTTTTCGACAATAACAAAAATGTTTTGGGCCGGCTTGATCGCTGCCGGCCTGTCAATGTCGGCGCCCGCGAAGGCCGCTGAGGACACCATCAAGGTCGGCATTCTCCATTCGCTGTCGGGGACCATGGCGATTTCGGAGACGACGTTGAAGGACGTCATGCTGATGCTGATCGAGGAACAGAATGCCAAGGGCGGCCTGCTCGGCAAGAAGCTCGAGGCGGTCGTCGTCGATCCGGCGTCCAACTGGCCGCTCTTCGCCGAAAAAGCGCGCGAGCTGATTTCGAAGGACAAGGTGGCGGCGGTGTTCGGCTGCTGGACGTCGGTGTCGCGCAAGTCGGTGCTGCCGGTGTTTTCCGAGCTCGACAACATCCTGTTCTACCCCGTCCAATATGAGGGCGAGGAGAGCGAGCGCAACGTCTTCTACACGGGCGCGGCGCCGAATCAGCAGGCCATTCCGGCCGTCGACTACCTGATGAGCGCCGATGGCGGCTCGGTGAAGCGCTGGGTGCTCGAAGGCACCGACTACGTCTATCCGCGCACCACCAACAAGATCCTCGAGGCGTATCTCAAGTCCAAGGGCGTGCCGGCCGAGGACATCATGGTCAACTACACGCCGTTCGGTTTCTCCGACTGGCAGACCGAGGTCTCGGCGATCAAGAAATTCGGCTCTGCCGGCAAGAAGACGGCGGTCGTCTCGACGGTCAATGGCGATGCCAACGTGCCGTTCTACAAGGAGCTCGGCAACCAGGGCATCAAGGCCGAAGACATTCCGGTCATGGCCTTCTCGGTCGGCGAGGAAGAACTGGCCGGTCTCGACACCGGACCTTTGGTCGGCCATCTCGCCGCCTGGAACTACTTTGAAAGCGTCGATACGCCGGAGAACAAGAAATTCATCGACGACTGGCACAAGTTCATCAAGAACGACAAGCGCACCACCAACGACCCGATGGAAGCCCACTACATCGGCTTCAACATGTGGGTGAAGGCGGTCGAGAAGGCCGGCACCACCGACCCGGACAAGGTCATCGACGCCATGGTCGGCGTGTCGGTGCCGAATCTCACCGGCGGCTATTCGACCATGATGCCGAACCACCACATCACCAAGCCGGTGCTGATCGGCGAGATCCAGGCCGACGGCCAGTTCGAGACCGTCTCACAAACACCCGGCCTCGTCATGGGCGACGAATGGTCCGACTACCTGCCGGACTCCAAAGACCTGATCTCGGATTGGCGCGCCCCGCTCAGCTGCGGCAACTTCAACGTCGCCACCGGCAAGTGCGGCGGCAAGGGCACCAACTGATCCCGGTCTGGACCTGGTCCGTGACCTCCCAGGTCTGTCGGATCGCGGCGTGGCCCCGCAATCCGAGACCGCTGCCCGGGCGGGCTTTGGCTGGCCCGGGCAAAGCCTTCAAACCTTTGAGAGCCGCTCGAAGACGATGATCCTGTTGCGCGTGTTTGGCCTGATGATGCTGCTGACGATGGCAAGCCTGTTGCCGTCTGGCGCTGCCGAGGGCGATCTTCGCGCCACGATCGCCAAATTCGCGGCCGCCACCGGTTTCTCGGCCACGGAGGCCGTCGTGCGCGAGCTGGCCGCGAGCGGCGATCCGGCCGTCGAAAGGGCGCTTTCGGCGCTGGCCGAGGGCAATCTCTATATCCGCAAGGCCGATTCCCAGATATTCGTCGGTAAGGACGCCGGTGACGGCATCGAACTGCTCGATCCGCTGAGCGGCGAAAAGGCAGCCGACGCGGCCAAGGCCGACCTCACCAAGATCAAGGTCAACAACGGCCTGCGCCGTACGATCCGCGATGCGCTGGGCACGCTGACGCTGCGCGCCAAGGGTCCTGCCGTGCGCCTCGCCGCCGCGGCGACCATGTTCAGGACGCCCGATGCGGCCAACATCGAGCCGCTCGATGCCGCGATCGCCGCCGAAACCGATCCCGCAGTCAAGGCGATGTTCGAACAGGCGCGCGCGGCATCGGTGCTCGTTTCCGATAAGCCGGAAGCCGACAAGCTCGCCGCCATCTCGATGATCGCGGCGCGCGGCGACCGCGACGCGCTGTCGTTGCTGACCTCGGTCGAGGCCGGCGCTCAGGGCGCTGTCAAGGACGCGGCGTCCGCCGCCATCGGACATATCAATTCGACGCTGGCGTTGTGGGATGCCGGCCAGAACATCTGGTACGGCATCTCGCTCGGATCGGTGCTGCTGTTGGCCGCGATCGGCCTTGCCATCACCTTCGGCGTCATGGGTGTCATCAACATGGCGCATGGCGAGATGGTGATGCTCGGCGCCTACACGACTTTCGTCGTCCAGCAGGTGATCCGCAGCTCTTTTCCTGGCCTGTTCGACTGGTCGCTGGTCATCGCGCTGCCGCTTGCCTTTCTCGTCGCAGCGCTGGTCGGGCTTGCCATCGAGCGCGGCATCATCCGCTTCCTCTACGGCCGGCCGCTCGAGACGCTTTTGGCAACCTGGGGCGTCTCGCTCATCCTGCAGCAGGCGGTGCGTACCATCTTCGGGCCGACCAACCAGGAGGTCGGCAATCCGTCCTGGATGTCGGGCTCGTTCGACATCGGACAGCTCGCCATCACCTGGAACCGGCTGTGGATCCTGGTGTTCGCGCTCGTCGTTTTCGCGGTGCTGCTCTACGTCATGAAGCGCACGCCCTGGGGCCTGCAGATGCGCGCCGTCACCGCCAACCGCCGCATGGCGGCTTCGATGGGCATCAGGACGCCTTGGGTCGACGCGCTGACCTTCGCGCTGGGCTCCGGCATCGCCGGCATTGCCGGCGTCGCGCTCAGCCAGATCGACAACGTCTCGCCCAATCTCGGCCGCGGCTACATCATCGACAGTTTCATGGTCGTCGTCTTCGGCGGCGTCGGCAATCTCTGGGGCACGCTGGTCGGCGCCTTCTCGCTCGGCATTGTCAACAAATTTCTCGAGCCTTATGCCGGCGCGGTGCTCGGCAAGATCGTCGTGCTGGTGCTGATCATCCTGTTCATCCAGAAACGCCCGCGCGGCCTGTTCGCGCTGAAGGGCAGGGCGGTGGAAGCATGATCGCCCAACGCCTGTTCGGCGCCGACCGGCGCATCGCCGTCACGATCTTCGTCCTGCTGGCGGCCGCCATGATCGTGCCGCTGCTCAACCTCGCTGTTTCGCCGTCGAGCGCGTTCTATGTCCCGCCCTATATCGTGGCGCTGCTCGGCAAGTATCTCTGCTATGCGCTGCTCGCCCTGGCGCTCGACCTGGTCTGGGGTTATTGCGGCATCCTCTCGCTCGGCCACGGCGCCTTCTTCGCGCTCGGCGGCTATGCGATGGGCATGTATCTGATGCGCCAGATCGGCTCGCGCGGCGTCTACGGCAACCCGATCCTGCCCGACTTCATGGTGTTCCTGAACTACAAGGAATTGCCCTGGTTCTGGTACGGCTTCGACCATTTCTGGCTCGCGGCGCTCATGGTGCTCGCCGTGCCCGGGTTGCTTGCCTTCGTCTTCGGCTGGTTCGCCTTCCGCAGCCGCGTCACCGGCGTCTATCTCTCGATCATCACGCAGGCGATGACCTATGCGCTGCTGCTCGCCTTCTTCCGCAACGACATGGGTTTTGGCGGCAACAACGGCCTGACCGACTTCAAGGACATTCTCGGCTTCAACGTGCAGGCAGACGCGACGCGCTCGGCACTGTTCGCCGCGAGCGCGGTCACGCTGGCGCTGGCCGTCTTCGTCACCGCGGCGATCGTCCGCTCCAAATACGGCAAGCTGCTGATGGCGGTGCGCGACGCCGAAAGCCGCACCCGCTTCCTCGGCTGGCGGGCGGAGAACGTCAAGCTGTTCGTCTTCACCGTCTCGGCGATCATGGCCGGCATTGCCGGCGCGCTTTACGTGCCGCAGGTCGGCATCATCAATCCCGGCGAGTTCGATCCGGCGAATTCGATCGAGGTGGTGATCTGGACCGCCGTCGGCGGTCGCGGCACCATCGTCGGTCCGATCATCGGCGCGCTGCTCGTCAACGCGGGAAAATCCTGGTTCACCGGCGTGCTGCCGGAATTCTGGCTGTTCGCACTGGGCGGATTGTTCGTCGCCGTCACGCTGTTCCTGCCGAAAGGCGTCGTCGGCACCTGGGATGGCTGGCGCGGCAAGGCCAAGGCACTGCGCGCGGCCTCGCTCGCTGCGGAGGTCGGCACAGATACCGTCGCGCCGCCGCCGAAGATCATGCGCTCGGCGGCGAGGACGCCCGGCGCCTGGTCCGCCACCGGCCCCGAACCGCAGCCGGCGGAGTGAGCGACCATGGGCAAGTCGAACACCATCCTCTATCTCGACGGCGTCTCGGTTTCCTTCGACGGGTTTCGCGCCATCAACAATCTGTCGCTGGTGCTCGACAAGGGCGAGATGCGCGCGATCATCGGCCCTAACGGCGCCGGCAAGACGACCATGATGGACATCGTCACCGGCAAGACGCGGCCGGACGAGGGCGAGGTCTTCTTCGATGGCCAGGTCGATCTCACCCGGCATGACGAGGCCGAGATCGCCATGATGGGCATCGGCCGCAAATTCCAGAAGCCGACCGTCTTCGAAAGCCACAGTGTCGAGGACAATCTGATGCTGGCGCTGAAGGGTCCGCGCTCGATCTTCCCGGCGCTCTTCCATCGTCGCTCGGCCGCCGAGACGCGGCGCATCGACGATATCCTCGGTATCATCCGTCTCGGCGACAAGCGCGACGAACTCGCCGCCAATCTGAGCCACGGTCAGAAACAGTGGCTGGAGATCGGCATGCTCTTGGCGCAGGACCCGAAGCTGCTGCTCGTCGACGAGCCGGTCGCCGGCATGACCGATGCCGAAACCGAGGAGACCGCGCGTCTGCTGAAGGACATTGCCCGCGATCATTCGGTGATCGTGGTCGAGCACGACATGCATTTCGTGCGCAAGCTCGGCGTCAAGGTCACCTGCCTGCACGAAGGCTCGGTGCTGTCGGAGGGCACGCTCGATTTCGTTTCGGCCGACGAGCGCGTCGTCGAAGTCTATCTGGGGCGCTAAGCATGATCTGGCGGGTTCCGTTCCACCGTTTCGATTTCGCCTTCCTGAAGCGCTGGAGAAGGGGCTGACCATGCTCGAAGTCTCCAACGCCACGCTCCACTACGGCGCCGCCCAGGCACTGCGCGGCGTTTCGCTGAAGGCCGGCGCGGGCAAGATCACCTGCGTGCTCGGCCGTAACGGCGTCGGCAAGACCAGTTTGATGAGATCGATCGTCGGCCATCACCGGCTGACGAGCGGAAGCGTTGCCTTCGAGGGGAAGGCGCTCGACCGGAGCGCGGCATATGATCGCGCCCGGTCGGGCATCGCATTCGTGCCGCAGGGCAGGGAGATCTTCCCGCTGCTGACGGTGCGCGAGAACCTGGAATCGGGCTTCGCGCCGCTCAGGCGCGGCGACCGCAGCGTTCCAGCGCATGTCTTCGAGCTGTTCCCGGTGCTGAAGCAGATGCTGGGTCGCCGCGGCGGCGATCTCTCCGGTGGCCAGCAGCAGCAGCTCGCCATCGGCCGCGCGCTGGTGATGCGGCCGAAGCTGCTCGTGCTCGACGAGCCGACCGAAGGCATCCAGCCGTCGATCATCAAGGATATCGGCCGCGCGATCCGCTATCTGCGCGACCAGGCCGGAATCGCGGTGCTGCTGGTCGAGCAATATCTCGACTTCTGCCGCGAGCTTGCCGACGAGGTCAACATCATGGACCGCGGCCAGATCGTGCACACCGGACCGGCCGAGGATCTCGACAGGGCGGACGTGCGGAAGTTTTTGACAGTATAACGCGCCTCGTCGTCATCCTTGGGCGAAGCAAGGAGTGAAGCGACGCGGCGCAGACCCAAGGATCCATTCCGTGACGCTGGCCGAAGAGTGCTGCGACAGAGAATAGATTCTTGTGTGGCGGCCCCAACCATTTCCGGATTCTGCACCGATAGTGACATTTGGAAGTAACGGCAGGATCCTGGGTCTTCGCTCCGCTTCGCGTCGCTACGCCCAAGGATGACGAACTCATTCTACTCTGGCGGCTTCAAAGCTGCATGTTAGTCTTTCCCTGGCCTTGGTGAGTCGGCCGCTTTCCGTACCAGTCGCGAATGAGGGGAAGGGGCGCTCAGCCGGCAAGTTCCACGCAAGCAAGCCTGCCTAGCTTTCTCCTGAGTGATTGTCGGTCGATGCGTCCAACAAGGAACTTGCCAGGGGAAGGCGATGGAACGTTTTGTCGAGGACTATCAGAAGCGGCGCCTCACCGAACGCATCGACATCATGACGGCGATCAACATCCTGATGTCGCAAGGCTACGACGAGGACGATCTGCTTGGAGAAATAACCAAGGTCTTTTACGTCGACCTCGACGCCTATAACGAAGTGATCGGGCATCACTGACCGCTTGAGCCGCTAGAGCGTTTCACCGTTTCACCGAAACGGCGAACCGCTCTATCTCTTTGACGCAATTCCGGACGGAAAGCCGCTCACACCTTTCCTGGAATTGCTTTAGGGATTGACGCAATTCCGGACGGAAGGCTACGGCGAAGTCGCCGAGCCCGATCGTTTCACGCTTTTCCTGGAATTGTCAGAGCTTCAAGCGCAGCGGCGGATGTCGAGCACACGGTTGCGGCCGCCGCGCTTGGCTGCGTAAAGCGCCTTGTCGGCGGCGCTGAGCACCTTGTCGAATTTCGTGCCTTCATTGCTGCCAAAGGCGAAGCCGGCGCTCACCGTGCATTTCAACAGGCCCGTCTCGGTTTCGATCGTCCGCGCCGCGAAGGCCATCCTTATCCGTTCGGCCGTGCTCTCGACCATCTCCGGCAAGGTGCGTTTCAGCACCAGCGCGAACTCCTCGCCGCCCATGCGGGCAGCGACATCGTTCGGGCGCAGATTGCCGGCCAGTTCTTCGGCGAAAACCTTCAGCACCTCGTCGCCGGCGGCGTGGCCGAACTGGTCGTTGATCGCCTTGAAGCCGTCGAGGTCGAACACGACCACCGCCATGAAGGCGCCGACGGGCATCTTGCCATGCAGGTCGAACAACGCGCGACGGTTGAGCAGCCCGGTCAGCGCATCGGTCTCAGCCTCGCGCTTGTGGTGGCGCGCGAGCCGCCCCTGGTTGAGCGCCAGCGACAGCGCGCCGATGCCGGTCATCGAGGCGATGACGATGACCAGGCTCAGATCCTCGGCCCAGTTGCTCGGTGCGTGGCCGAGGACCAGCCTGCCCTCCCATGCCAGCACGGCCGCGCACAGCACGAAGGACGCGGCGGTCAGCGAATAAAGCAGCGCCACGCCAATAAGCTGCGCCGGCGCTTCCCCTCGGCCCTTCCAATACTCATACGCGGTGCCGAACAGAAGCAGCGCTGCAAGAAAATTCTCCAGCATGAAGCCCAGCCCGTCATAGCCGAGCGCCATCGGCGGCAGAGCCAGCGCGAAGGAGATGCCGGCGCCAAGCGCGATGCGCGGCAGCGGCGAGCGGCCGGTCCGGAACTGGTGGGCGGCGCCAAGCATTACCGAGAAGCCGAGCAGGAGCAGCGCCAGCGTCAGGACGCCGAGGGCCGCTCCGGGCGCTGCGATATAGGCGTCATAGGCAAAGACCTCGGCCACAACCACAAGCACGCTGATCGCCCATGTCAGCAGGAACTTGTCGGAACGGGCGGTCAGCCAGGTTCCGAACAGCGTGAGGCTGAGGCAGGCGGCGGAGAAGCCGACGGCCAGCAGCAATGAGTTGTAGTCGAGCAGCATGCACCCGTCCTTGCCAGCGCCGGGCTTCTGCAACCTGGCGTAGGTGCCTTAATGCGGCAAGGAAGTATCGATTACGTTACGATAGTGGTGAAGATGCCATAATTCCGGGGCGTCAGAGGACCGCCACCGACAACAGCAGTATGATGCCGACCCCCATCATCACCAGACCCGGCCAATTCTGCGACAGGCCGAGGAAACCGAGTCCGCGCCGCCGCGGCTCCAGTGTTGGGCCTGGTGTTGCCAGGTTCGGCGCCGGACGATCCGGCGCCGTAGATGCTGGATCGCTTAGGCGCCCACGCCTCAAAGTGGCGCCTGCCATGTACACGACGCCGGCAATGGTAAGCAACGCACCGAGGATGGCGATCATCTTTCCTCGCTCCTTTCCGACGCCGTGGGATTTGGCAAGCGTTCGGGAGGTGGCTGCCTCGCCGTGCCGACCTTCGGCGAGACGAGTGGTGCGACTTCAGTCTCTGCGGTCGGCGGCTTAAAGCGCGTCGCGCTGAAACGGATTCAGACGACGCGCTTTAAGTCCTCGTTTTGATGCATGTCGTTTCTCCCAAAACCGCTGCGCACTTTTGGGCGACATGCATTAGGCAGAACGGTCAAGGTGGCTGACAGGTTCCGACAAGCCAACCGCCGACTGGCGTCGCGTGACGCGCCGGGCAGAGCTCCGGCGTTTGAATAGGCCGCGGTGGATGTCCGCACTCTGGAACAGTTCATCGTTTCACGCACGGGAACGCAATTTCGGACGGAAGGCTGGGGCGAAGTCGCCGAGCCCGACCCGTTACACACTTTTCCTGGAATTGCCCTAAGCCGCTACCCGCTTCATCAGCGCCATGGCGCCGAAGGGCGCGCGCACCTTGCCTTCGGTGATGAAGTAGACGAACACGTCGCGGGGCTTGACCGGCGCATCGGTCTTGGGATCGGCGCGCGGCAGGTCGGCCGGCTGCTTGCCTTCCGCCCAGGTCTTGGCCCGCGCGGCCCATTCGTCGAGCCCCTTCGGCGTGTAGCAGTCTGGATTGTCATCGCTGCCGGTCTGCAGGCGCGCATAGACGAAATCGCCGGTGACGTCGGCGATCGCCGGATATTTGGCATGGTCGGCATAGACGATTGCGGCGTTGTATTTTCGCGCCAGCGCCGGGAATTCGGGCACGATGAAGCTGTCGTGCCGCACTTCCAGCGCGTGGCGCAGCGGCACGCCGTCCTGCTTTTCGGGCAGCAGCTTCAGGAAAGCCTCGAAATCGTCCGCGTCGAATTTCTTCGTCGGCGCGAACTGCCACAGGATCGGCCCGAGCTTCTCGCCGAGCGCGGCGACGCCGGAGCCGAGGAAGCGCATCATCGATTCACCCGCCTCGCCGAGCACGCGGCGGTTGGTGACGAAGCGGTTGCCCTTCAGCGAGAAGACGAAGCCTTCCGGCGCGTCGCCGGCCCATTTGACGAAGGTCGGTTCCTTGAAGCTGGAATAATAGGTGCCGTTGACCTCGATGGTCGGCACCTGGCGGCTGGCATAGTGGAGCTGCTTGGCCTTGGCGAGCTTGTCCGGATAGAAGGACGTATCCCAGGGTTCGAAGGTCCAGCCGCCCATGCCGGAGCGGATCTTTCCTTGGCTGGTCATCGTCTTCCTCCCATTTGCAAAAAATACGATCAGGCGGCCTTGTCGACGGGCTTGGCCATGTCGACCACGGTCCATCCCGGCCGGTGCGGATTGGGCCGGCGGCCCGTCTCGCGATAGCCATAGGCCGAGTAGAGCGCGATGTTCCGCTCCATCCGCGAATTGGTGTAGAGCCGAACCTCCGGTACGTGCCACGTTCGCGCCTGTTCATCGGCGAAGTCGAGCAGCCTGATGCCGAGCTTCCTGCCCTGGAAGGCCGGCGCCACCGCGACGCTGAAGATCATGGCGTGGTCGGGATGCCGTTCCAGCACGATGAGCCCGGCCAGTTCGGAGCCTTCCTCCAGCAGCCAGACCTCGCCGCGCGCGATGCGCGGCGCGTAGTCTTCGGTGACCGGGATCGGCGGCGCGCCGAACAGGGCGGTGTAGGGCGCATAGGCTTCCGTTGTCAGCACGACGATGGCGGAGAGATCTTCGGAGCGGGCTAGTCTCATGATTGATTGGTTCCAGCGGCGGCCGAAACAACCTTATGCATCCCTGCGGCAATCGCCGCGACTGCATCGCGGCTGGTATCGCCGAGGCCATGCCGCTCGGCCAGCCACTGCGCTTCGTTGTAGGACAGCCAGACCTTGCCCTGCGCATCTTCCCAGGCCAACGCCTTCACCGGCAGGTCGATGCCCGCAAGCTGCCGGTCCTGCATCAGCGGCGTGCCGCCTTTGGGATGGCCAAAGATCAGCAATTCGGTCGGGCGCAGCGCGGCGCCGATTTCATGCGCGCCGGCTGCGTGATCGATGCGAGCGAAGACGCGCAATCCGGCAAAGGTGATGGTATCGACCAGCCGGTCGATGGTTTCGGCCACGCCAAAACGGCTTTCAACGGAGACGAGGCCGTCGTTCGTCATCACTCCGCCGCTTCGCGTTTGCCTCCGGGGCGTCGCTCCAACAGCTCCTTCAGGAACTGGCCGGTGTAGCTGCGCTTCTCGCGCACGATCGCTTCCGGCGTGCCGGAGGCGACCAGCTCGCCGCCGCCGTCGCCGCCCTCGGGGCCGAGGTCGAGCACCCAGTCGGCAGTCTTGATGACCTCGAGATTGTGCTCGATCACCACCACCGTGTTGCCCTGGTCGACCAGCTCGTGCAGCACTTCGAGCAGCTTGGCGACGTCGTGGAAATGGAGGCCGGTGGTCGGCTCGTCGAGAATGTAGAGCGTCTTGCCCGTCGCCTTGCGTGACAATTCCTTGGCGAGCTTGATGCGCTGCGCCTCGCCGCCCGACAGCGTCGTCGCCTGCTGGCCGATATGGATATAGCCAAGGCCGACCTGGTTCAGCGTCACCAGCTTGTCGCGCACGCCTGGCACCGCCGAGAAGAAGTCGACGCCTTCCTCGACCGTCATGTCGAGCACGTCGGCGATCGACTTGCCCTTGAACAGCACGTCGAGCGTCTCGCGGTTGTAGCGCTTGCCGTGGCAGACGTCGCAGGTGACGTAGACATCGGGCAGGAAGTGCATCTCGATCTTGATGACGCCGTCGCCCTGACAGGCTTCGCAGCGGCCGCCCTTGACGTTGAAGGAGAAACGGCCGGGCTGGTAGCCGCGCGCCTTCGCCTCCGGCAAGCCGGCGAACCAGTCGCGGATCGGCGTGAAGGCGCCGGTATAGGTGGCCGGGTTGGAACGCGGCGTGCGGCCGATCGGCGACTGGTCGATGTCGATGACCTTGTCGAGGAACTCAAGCCCCTCGATGCGGTCATGCTCGGCCGGATGCTCGCGCGAGCCCATGATCCTGCGCGAGGCCGCCTTGAACAGCGTCTCGATCAGGAAGGTCGACTTGCCGCCGCCGGAAACGCCGGTGACGCAGGTGAAGGTGCCGAGCGGAATCTCCGCCGTGACATTCTTCAGATTGTTGCCGCGCGCGCCGACGACCTTGATCCGCCGGTTCTTCTTCGCCTCGCGGCGCAGCTGTGGCGTCGTCACTTCGAGCTCGCCCGACAGATATTTGCCGGTGATCGAGGCGGGCGTCGCCATGATCTGCTGCGGCGTGCCCTGCGCGATGATCTGGCCACCGTGGATGCCGGCGGCGGGGCCGATGTCGACGACATAGTCGGCATGCAGGATGGCGTCCTCGTCATGCTCGACGACGATCACCGTGTTGCCGATGTCGCGCAGGTGCTTCAGCGTGTCGAGCAGTCGCGCATTGTCGCGCTGGTGCAGGCCGATCGACGGCTCGTCCAGAACATAGAGCACGCCGGTGAGACCGGAGCCGATCTGCGAGGCCAATCGGATGCGCTGGCTCTCGCCGCCCGATAGCGTGCCGGAGTTGCGTGACAGCGTCAGATAGTCGAGGCCGACATCGTTCAAGAAGCGCAGCCGCTCGCGGATTTCCTTCAGCACCCTGACCGCGATTTCGTTCTGCTTTTCGTTGAGCTGCGCCGGCAGGTCGGTGAACCACTGGTCGGCCTTGCGGATCGACAGCTCGGTGACCTCGCCGATGTGCTTTCCGGCGATCTTCACGGCGAGCGCTTCCGGCTTCAGCCTGTAGCCGTTGCAGGCAGGGCAGGGCGTCGCCGACATGAAGCGCTCGATCTCCTCGCGCATCCAGGCCGATTCTGTTTCCTTCCAGCGCCGGTCGAGATTGGGGATGACGCCCTCGAAGGTCTTGGTGGTCTTGTAGGAGCGCAGGCCGTCGTCGTACTGGAAGGTGATCTCGCGCTCGCCGGTGCCGTGCAGCACGGCTTCTTGCGCTTCGGCGCTCAGGTCCTTGAACTTGTCGCCGAGCTTGAAGCCGTAGGCCTTGCCGAGCGCTTCCAGCGTCTGCGCGTAGTAGGGCGACGTCGATTTCGCCCATGGGCTGATGGCGCCGTCCCGCAGCGAGACGTTCTCGTCCGGCACCACGAGATTGGCGTCGATGGCGCGCTGACTGCCGAGGCCATCGCAGGTCGGGCAAGCGCCGAACGGATTGTTGAAGGAGAACAGCCTGGGCTCGATCTCCGGAATGGTGAAGCCGGACACCGGGCAGGCGAACTTCTCCGAGAACATGATGCGTTCATGTGTCTCGTTCTTCGACTTGTTGACCGAGTCCTCGCCCGTCTGGCTGGCGTCGAGCGGCCGGTCGGCGAACTCGGCCACCGCCAGCCCGTCGGCCAGCTTGAGCGCGGTTTCCATCGAGTCCGCAAGCCGCGTCGCCAGGTCTCCGCGCACGACGATGCGGTCGACGACGACGTCGATGTCGTGCTTGTACTTCTTGTCCAGCGCCGGCACGTCGGCGATCTCGTAGAAGACGCCGTCGACTTTGACGCGCTGGAAACCCTTCTTCTGCAGCTCCAGCAGTTCCTTGCGATACTCGCCCTTGCGGCCGCGCACGATCGGCGCCAGCAGATAGAGGCGCGTGCCTTCGTCAAGTGCCAGCACGCGGTCGACCATCTGGCTGACCGTCTGGCTCTCGATCGGCAGGCCGGTGGCCGGCGAATAGGGGATGCCGACGCGCGCGAAGAGCAGGCGCATATAGTCGTAGATCTCGGTGACGGTGCCGACCGTCGAGCGTGGGTTGCGCGAGGTAGTCTTCTGCTCGATCGAGATGGCGGGCGACAGGCCGTCGATCTGGTCGACGTCCGGCTTCTGCATCATCTCCAGGAACTGGCGGGCATAGGCCGAAAGGCTCTCGACATAGCGGCGCTGGCCCTCGGCATAGATGGTGTCGAAGGCAAGCGACGACTTGCCGGATCCTGACAGGCCGGTCATGACGATCAGGCTGTCGCGCGGCAGGTCGAGGTCGACGTTCTTGAGATTGTGTTCGCGCGCCCCGCGAATGGAAAGGTATTTTTGGTCGGCCATCGCCGGTCGCCGCCTCAGGTCTGGAATTTTGCTGGATTGGCGGGTTTGTCCCGGCCATCCTCTATGTAGGTAGTTTGGCCGCCGCGTCGAGAGACGCCACAATCTCGACGGAAGCGGCCAACTATGGGTTTAACCGTCTTTCGCGCGAGCGGGCAAGCGGAAAGAACAAAGGCCGAACACGCTCCTGACAAAGCGCTGTGGAAACAAACGCCGTCGATTGCCGGCCTCACTGATCAGCGGCGGTGCCCGACTAACCCGCACGTAACCTCCCGGCGATCACATTTTTCGGTAATCGGCTACTGAACGGTTGACGCAGGCGACCCGCGGGAGCAGTCTCGGGTCGTCAGCGAAGCCGGCCGTCTTTTGATGGCCTCGCCACCCGAAGGTGGCCTGCGAGACGCCGCAGGCACTTGCGATTAGAGCTTCGTACGACAATGGTCGCAACGGACAGAAGGAGCGGAGCATGACGCCACCGGACAGTCCCTTGAGGCTCCACGCAAGGGGCCGCGGCGGGCATAAGTGCCAGGGCGGCGTGAGCGCCGACCCGACAAACCGTGACCTGCCGATTCCTACAATCAGAGACCATAGTCGGATCGTCGGCTGAAGGCCGCGTTGCATCCGAAACAGAACGCCGGCAGTCCACTCCCGGCCAAAGTTGGGTTTCAGATCCATGAAAGCCCCGTCCACCTGCGGAAGCAGTGGCGGGGCTTACATTTTACGGTCAGAAGTCGGGCGGTTGTTCTACCGTCTACACAATTCCGGACTGGGACCGGCTGCGCCTTTTCCTGGAATTGCCTCAGTGGTTGGGCGGCCTGATGCCGCCCGTCGCCATGTCGATGGTTACGCTGCCGGAGATCCTGACATCGGTCTTACCGATCTTGAACGTGCCGTTGCTGCCGGCGGGCTGCGCGTCGTCCGGTTCGGGCTGCGGGGCAGGTTTGGCAATACGATAGTCGCTGCTGACGCCTGGCAGTTTCTGCGTCGAGCTATCGTCGGCAAAGGCGGTGTTGGAGACGATCAGCGCGACCGCGAGTGCCGCTGGCGCAGCAACAAGTGGATTTCTGAACGAACGGATCATGCCGGGACTATAGAGGCGCGCCGAAAGCGAAGCCAGACGCGCGGCAATCAAATTGCCGCGCAGCGCTGTCAGGCCGCCTTCTTGCGCGTGTCGTAGACATGGTCGACGAGGCCCCAGGCCTTGGCCTCCTCGGCGGTCATGAAATAGTCGCGGTCGAGCGTGCGTTCGACCTCTTCGTAGCTGCGGCCGCAATGCTTGGCGTACAGTTCCGTCATATGGCGCTTGGTGCGCAGGATGTCCTCGGCATGCCGCTGGATGTCGGAGGCCTGGCCCTGGAAGCCGCCGAGCGGCTGATGCAGCACGATCCTGGTGTTGGGCAGCGCGATGCGCCGGCCGGGCGAGCCGGCCATCAAAAGGAAGGAGCCCATCGACGCCGCGAAGCCCATGCACACCGTCGACACCGGGCAGGAGATGTACTGCATCGTGTCGTAGATGGCGAAGCCGCTGGTCACCACGCCGCCCGGCGAGTTGATGTAGATCGATATCTCCTTGTCGGGATGGTCCGATTCCAGCGACAGGAGCTGCGCGCAGACCAGCGCCGAGACGCCGTCATTGATCTCGCCGTTGATGAAGACGATGCGCTCGCGCAGCAGCCGCGAGAAAATGTCGAAGGCGCGTTCGCCGCGGCTCGACTGCTCGATCACCATCGGTACCAGATTGGCAAGGGCGCTCATGGGCGGGGTCTCCTCGGGGTCAGGCTGCGCGCAGCATCATGCATGGCGCATTGGCGGCTATAGGCTTCTTGCGCGCGTCGAGCGAAAGACCGCAGCCGGCGCCGGCCACGGCGATGACAGGCTGCGCCGCCGGCACGAAGGCGTCATGGACGATGCGAAGATGCGTGCCGCCGGAAACCGTGCGCGCGAGCGTGAAGGTGACGATGCTGTCGAAGGAGGGGTTGTCGAATGCCGGCAATCGGTCGGCGGTATCCGCGCCAGGCCGTTCGCGCCAGGAATAGCGCAGCAGCTTGCCGGCCTCGACCTCGAGCACCTCGCAGTCGATCGGCGCGTCCGGTCCGGCAAAGGCGAAGCGCTTGCCGGTTTCAGGCTTCATGTCGTTCGGCATCATCCAGGCGGCGAGCAGCTCCGGCTCGGTCAGCGCCCGCCACACTTTTTCCGGCGGGTCGGGAAGATCACATTCGAAGCTGAGCGGCGCATTGGCCGCTTCCGGGTGTTTTGCAGTCGTCATTGGTCCATTTCCTTCAGAACCGTCTTCAACCTCTCGATGCGCTCCGGCCAGAAGGCGCGGTAGCGTTCGATCCAGCCGAGCAGAGGATCGAGCCCTTGCGGGTCGGCGCGATAATAGGCGTTGCGGCCGGCGCGCCGCTCGACCACGAGACCGGCGCCGCGCAGCACGGCAAGATGCTGCGAGACCGCCGGCTGCGACACGCTCATGCCGGCGCGCAGCTCGGACACGGTCAGCTCGCTAGCCGCCAGCCGCTCGTAGACCGCACGTCGTGTCGGGTCGGCCAAGGCGCGAAAGATCTCTGCTTCGATCATGGCCAAAGCATAAGTCGATACTTATTGGTTTGGCAAGTGCTATTCGACCGGAATCCAACGCCTCACGGGCTCGGGCGATCCGTCAAACGTCGCTTCGAAAATCGGTGAAGCCAGCACGGCGTGGATGTGCACCGCCCCGGAGCCGACGGCGCGGAAGCCATGTCGCCGGTGCGCGGGAACGACCAGGGACTGCCCGGCGGTCAAGATCATGTGTTCGTCCTCGATCCACATCTCGGCCTCGCCGGCAATGACAGTGAGCACCTCTTCGACCGTGTGGAAATGCGACGGGGCACCAACTCCCGGCTGCACCCACTGCTCGAATATGCAGAGCTGTTGCGCGCCGTTGATCGCCGAGACAAGCATGCGGCTTTCGACGCCTGCTCGCCACGTCTCTCTCGGCTGCTTCTCATGTGCAATCACGTTCATTTCGAAAACGAACTCCACCGCAACATGTCGAAATTGCCGAGCATAACACTACATGTTGCTGACGTTCCTTGACAACGCGCAGGGATCTAACTAGAACGAAAGGAGAACAAAAACCTTGTGGGAAAAGCCAGCCTCTGCGGGCATGGGCGACCCGCAGGCTGTAAGGTGAGCGACTTAAAATTTGTTTCGGATGAGCGCGGAGAAGTACGATGGCGGGTAGCGTCAACAAGGTCATTCTGGTCGGCAATCTCGGGGCGGACCCTGAAATCCGCCGGCTGAATTCGGGCGATCCGGTCGTCAACATCCGCATCGCCACGTCTGAAAGCTGGCGCGACAAGAATTCCGGCGAGCGCAAGGAGAAGACCGAGTGGCATAACGTCGTCATCTTCAACGACCAGCTCGCCAAGGTCGCCGAGCAGTATCTGAAGAAGGGCATGAAGGTCTATGTCGAGGGCCAGTTGCAGACGCGCAAATGGCAGGACCAGACCGGCAATGACCGCTACACGACCGAGGTCGTGCTGCAGAAGTTCCGCGGCGAATTGCAGATGCTCGACGCACGCGGCGAAGGCGGCGGCGGCCAGGTCGGCAATTATTCCGGCGGCAATAGCCGCGGCTCCGATTTCGGCCAGTCGGGCCCGAACGAGGGCTTCAGCCGTGGCGGCGGTGGCGGTTCCAGGGGCGGCGGCGGCGGCTCGTCGCGCGAGCTGGACGACGAGATTCCGTTCTGAGAACCGGAATCGCGCGGTGGCTATTTGAGGGGCAGGCGATGTCGCTCGGACCGCTTTTATCCTCGCCATTTCCGATCCCATGGCATGCGTTCGCGGCCTTTGCCGCATTGGCAGTCGGCGGCGCCCAACTGGCGCTGCCGAAAGGCACGTCGCGACACCGTGCGATGGGCTACGTCTGGGCAGCGCTGATGCTGGTCGTCGCGCTCAGCAGCTTCTGGATCCAGCAGCTTCGAGTGATCGGGCCGTTCAGTCCGATCCATCTCCTATCGATCCTGGTGCTAGTCACGGTACCGCTGGCGGTTTGGTATGCGCACACCCACAAGGTCACCGCGCATCGCAGCGCCATGATCAGGCTTTACCTGTTCGCTCTGCTCGGCGCCGGTATCTTCACGCTGCTGCCCGGCCGCGTCATGCACGCGGTCGTGTTCGGCCAATGAGCAATTCCAGGAAAAGCGTGCGCCGGTTTTCCGTTCGGAATTGCGTATAAACAAACATTCGCAGCGGGTCACCGTCCGCTGCATGCAATGTTGCAAGGAAGGTTTATCGTGAAAGCACGCGTCAAATGGGTCGAGGAACGCACTTTTGTCGGCGAGTCCGGCAGCGGTCACAAGGTCGTGCTGGGCACGGCGCATGGGCCGGAAGGCAGGACGCCGGGACCAAGCCCGATGGAGCTGGTGCTGATCGGCACCGGCGGCTGCTCCGCCTATGACGTCGTCCATATCCTCGAGAAAGGCCGCGAGGCGGTTGAGGACTGCGTGGTCGAGCTCGATGCCGACCGCGCGGAGACCGAGCCGCGTGTCTTCACCCGCATCCACATGCATTTCATCGTCAAGGGCCGTGCGCTGTCGCGCGACAAGGTGAAACGGGCGATCGACCTCTCTGCCGAAAAATACTGCTCGGCGACGGCGATGATGGCCAAGACGGCGACGGTCACGCATGATTTCGAGGTCGTCGATACAGCGGTGAAGTAGGCAGTAGGCAGTAGGCAGTAGGGGCGTCGCTCAAGCAGCCATCAGCGCCCTGACGCCGTCAGCCACGAACTGCACGGCGAGCGCCGCCAGGATGACGCCGAGCAGTCGCGTCAGGATCGAGCGGCCGGTCTGACCAAGAATGCGGTCGATGCGCTCTGCCAGCACGAAGACCAGGTACGTGATGGCGAGACAGGCGAAGATGATGCCGACGAGGGCCGCCTGCGCGGCAAAACCCTCGAAGTGTCCCGACAGCAGAACGGTCGCTGAGATCGCGCCGGGGCCGGCGATCAGCGGGATCGCCAGCGGGAAGGCGGCGATGTTGTGGATCATGTCCTTGGTGATGGCGACGTCGCCGATCTTCTCCTTGCGGTCTTGCCGGCGCTCGAAAACCATTTCGAAGGCGATGAAGAAGAGCAGGAAGCCGCCGGCGACGCGGAAGGCCGGCAGCGTGATGCCGAACACCGACAGGATCGAGGCACCGGCGAGCGCGAACAGCGCCATCACCAGGAAGCCGATCACCGAGGCGCGGACGGAAACCTGCTGACGCTCCTCGCGGTTCATGCCGCGCGTCACCGCGAGGAAGAGCGGCGCCAGACCCGGCGGGTCGATGGTCACCAGGATGGTCACGAAGGCGTTGAACAGGCTGTCGAAGCTCGGCATCGCTGGTCCCCTCCCGCCGGGCGAAGCCCAAGCCCGCAATTGGTAGAGCAAAGCCGGGGCGCTGGAAACAGCCGGAAGGAGGAAATCAGCCGGCTATTGGGCTCTGCCGCAATAGGCCTCCAGGCGATAGCCGTCCGGGTCGATGACGAATGCCGCATAGTAGTTGTCGCCATAAGCCGCGCGCAGGCCAGGCCGGCCATTGTCCCTGCCGCCCTCGCGCAAGGCCGCCGCATGGAATGCATCGACGCCGGCGCGCGTCGGTGCGGCGAAACAGAAGTGCAAGCCGGAGTCCGTGTCGGCCGGCACCGGGCGGCCGGCCTCGTTGACCCAGAGCCGGACGGCTTCAGCGCCGTAACCGAGCGAGCCGGGCGACCGGCTGAGGCAGGAATAGCCTAGCGGTTGCAAGGCCGCGTCGTAGAAACGTTTCGAGGCGTTGGTGTCGCGGACGCCTATCGAGATGTGGTCGAGCATCGTTTTCTCCATGATTACAGTTGGTTGATCGGTCAGGTTGGAGTCGAGCGTCGCGCCAGGAACTCGACCTCGATGCGCCAGGTCTCGCCGCCGTCATGCGAACGCTCGCCCAGCCAGCGGAACGAGTTCTGGGTGATGCGCGAAAAGCTCCAGCGTACCGAGGATCCGGTGTCATCGACGCCTTGCTGGACGATCGTGTCACCCTCGCCACGGCCGATCTGGCGGCTGAAATAGCGGCTGCGCGGATCGCTCCAGAAGATGTGCCAGGCATCGATGCCGGGATCGTAGACGCGCAGCGTCGTGCCGTAGAAAGTCCAGGGACCGAGGGAGGGCGAGGGGCCGGCGTCTCGATCGGGCAATATCCAGACGTCCTGGACCGCCTTTCCTTCCAGGACCCAACCGAAATGCACCTCGCCGCGTCCCGCAAGCCGGGTGCCGTCCTCGAGAGTGCGTGTGGCGTCGAATGTCCAGGCGCCGACGAAGCGGCCGTAGAGCTCGAGCTTCTCGGCAAGGCCCGGATCGGGACCGTCGCTGTGCAGGGCTTCAGCAAAAGGATCGGTCATGTTGCTGCCTCGTTTGTCAGGAGAGGGGAAGCAATAGGGGCACGGCCGGGTTCTGCGCTTGGGAAAAATTGCTATTTTTCGCCCATGACGACGACCGAGAAAAATCTTGCCTCTGGGCCTGGCTGGCAGGTGTCCGACGTGATCTGCACAGCACGAGCGGGCGACAGGCCGTTCGAGGAACAGCATCGCTGTTTTTGCGTCGCCGCCGTGACCAGGGGCACATTCCGCTACCGGACGCGGCAGGGCACGGCGATGCTTGCTCCCGGCGCCGTCCTGCTCGGCAATCCCGGCGCCTGCTACGAATGCGGCCATGAGCACGGCGCCGGCGACCGCTGCCTCTCCTTCCATTTTTCGCCGGCCTATATGGAGCGCGTCGTCGCCGACGTTCCGGGCGCGAAGCGGCTCGGCTTCGCCGGTCCGCGCCTGCCGCCCTTGCCGGCGCTGGCATCCTTGCTGGCGCAAGCGGAGGCCGCGCGGGAAACGGGCGACGGCGAAGCGCTCGAGGAGCTCGGCCTGCGCATTGCCGGCGCGGTGGTTGGGGCCACGCCCAGTTCTTCCAGGGTCGCATCCGCACCCAGCCGCCGCGATCAGAGACGCGTTGCCGAGACGGTGCGCCTGATAGAGCTCAACGCCGAGCGGCCGTTGTCGCTGACCGAGCTCGCCGACGGCACGGCGACCAGCCCGTTTCACTTCCTGCGCACGTTCCGGCACGTCGCCGGCATGACGCCCTATCAATTCCTGCTGAGGACCAGGCTGCACCGAGCCGCCGTGCGGCTGCGCGCGTCGAACGAAGCGATCTCGACGATCGCTTTCGACGCCGGCTTCAACGATCTGTCGACCTTCAACCGGCGGTTCAAGCGCGAGATGGGGGAGGCGCCGGGCGCCTATCGCGCCCGCCGCGTCAGAGCGATCCGGCGCTTCACTGAACCGCTCTAACCGTTTGTTTTAAAAACGCTACGCACTTTTCCCGGGATTTGCTCCAGCCAATAGGATGCACCGTCAGTCCGATGTCGGGCCGCACCAGCCGGGCAGATAATCCGCGTCCTTGCTCTTGGCCAGGGCAAGGGCCCGCTTCATCGATGGGTTCACGTGGACTTGTCATTGCACGTCGTCCTGCTGTTGAGGTTGTCCTGGGCCAAGCGCCTTGATGGCGGCGTCGACGCTGTGGAATATCCGCTGCGTGCCGACCAGGTCGGCGATCCAGCCGAGGCGGAAGATGCCGCTCAGCGCCACCAGCAGCCCGACCATCAGCGCCAGCATGGCCGCCAGTGCCAGGTAGTGCGGCGAGCCGGATGTCGCGATCAAGGCAAGCCCGCCGGCGAAAAGCGGCGTGATTGTCGAATCCGCCCCGACCGAGAGCTGGCGGTTGGCGCCGAAGAGGGCGAATGCCACGGATCCGGCGACGAAGGCGAAGAAACCGATCTCCGGCTGGAAGCCGCCGAGCCTGGCCGTCGCCATCTGTTCGGGAATGGCGATCGCCGCCAGCGTGATGCCGGCCGCCAGATCGCCGTCGAGGTCCTTTGCCGTCCAGCCGCTCAACGCCCGCAGAGGCAGCCACGAGATCCAGTTCATCGCGTTCGCAGTTTCCGCCCGAGGAAGACGATCCATGGCCGACCTTGCCCCTTTGACGGAGAAATTGACCTTGGCCATATCGTCGCAATCAGCGGTATCCTTTTGAAATTACCACCGAAATTGTCTCTGGAAAAGTGTCGCCGCCATTGGAGTTTCAGCCCGGCTTCCTATATAAGCGGTGAGTGATTCCCGACAGGATTGTGACCTGATTTGACCGACCAGAAGACACCGCGCGGGCCGGACGGCGGCCCCACCGGCATCGAGCCGATTTCGATCATCGAGGAGATGCAGCGCTCCTACCTCGATTATGCCATGAGCGTGATCGTCAGCCGCGCGCTGCCTGACGTGCGCGACGGCCTAAAGCCCGTCCATCGCCGCATCCTCTATGCCTCGCATGAAAGCGGCTACCACTGGAACCGCAAATATGTGAAGTCGGCGCGCCCGGTCGCCGACGTGATGGGTAAATACCATCCGCATGGCGACGCTTCGATCTATGACGCGCTGGTGCGCATGGCGCAGGACTGGTCGCTGCGCGTGCCGCTGATCGACGGTCAGGGCAATTTCGGCTCGATCGACGGCGATCCGCCGGCGGCGATGCGCTACACCGAGTCCAGGCTGACCAAGGTCGCGCATGAGCTGCTGGAGGACATCGACAAGGAAACGGTCGATTTCCAGGACACTTACGACGCCTCCGCCACCGAGCCGCGCGTGCTGCCGGCCCGCTTCCCGAACCTTCTCGTCAACGGCTCGGGCGGCATCGCCGTCGGCATGGCCACCAACATCCCGCCGCACAATCTGGCCGAAGTCTGCAACGGCGCCATCGCCATCATCGACAATCCGGCCATCGACCTGCCGTCGCTGATGGAGATCGTGCCCGGTCCGGATTTCCCGACCGGCGGCATCGTGCTTGGCCGTTCCGGCATCTACAACGCCTATTCGACGGGCCGCGGCTCGATCGTCATGCGCGGCCGCGTCAACATCGAGGCGCGCGGCAACGACCGTGAATCGATCATCGTCACCGAGATCCCCTACCAGGTGAACAAGGCGGCGATGATCGAGAAGATGGCCGAGCTGGTGCGCGAGAAGCGCATCGAGGGCATCTCCGACATTCGCGACGAGAGCGACCGCCAGGGCTACCGCGTCGTCATCGAGCTGAAGCGCGAGGCCGTCGCCGACGTCATCCTCAACCAGCTCTACCGCTTCACGCCGCTGCAGACCTCGTTCGGCGCCAATATGGTGGCGCTGAACGGCGGCAAGCCGGAGGTGCTGACGCTGATCGACATGCTGAAAGCATTTGTCGGCTTCCGCGAGGAAGTGATCAGCCGGCGCACGAAGTATCTTTTGCGGAAGGCTCGTGAGAGAGCTCATGTGCTGGTCGGCCTTGCCATCGCGGTCGCCAACATCGACGAGGTGATCAAGCTGATCCGCACCGCGCCCGATCCGCAGACGGCGCGCGAGCAGTTGATGGAGCGGCGCTGGCCGTCCCACGACGTCGCTCCGCTGATCCAGCTGATCGACGATCCGCGCCACCGTATCAACGAGGACGGAACCTACAATCTCTCCGAGGAACAGGCGCGCGCGATCCTCGATCTGCGCCTGCAGCGCCTGACCGCGCTCGGTCGCGACGAGATCGCCGACGAGCTGAACAAGATCGGCGCCGAGATCGTTGATCACCTTGACATTTTGTCGTCCCGTGCGCGCATCCAGCAGATCGTCAAGGACGAGCTGATCGCGGTCCGCGACGAGTTCGGCACGCCGCGCCGCACCGAGCTCGCCGAGGGCGGAGCGGACATGGAAGACGAGGACCTGATCCAGCGCGAGGACATGGTCGTCACCGTCAGCCATTCGGGCTACATCAAGCGCGTGCCGCTGTCGCTCTACCGGGCGCAGCGCCGCGGCGGCAAGGGCCGCTCCGGCATGTCGACGAAGGAGGAGGATTTCGTCACCCGGCTGTTCGTCGCCAACACGCACACGCCGGTGCTGTTCTTCTCCTCGCGCGGCATCGTCTACAAGGAAAAGGTCTGGCGGCTGCCGGTCGGCAACCCGCAATCGCGCGGCAAGGCGCTGATCAACATGCTGCCGCTCGAGCAGGGCGAGCGCATCACCACCATCATGCCATTGCCCGAGGACGAGACGAGCTGGGGCGAGCTCGACGTGATGTTCGCCACCACGCGCGGCACGGTGCGCCGCAACAAGCTGTCCGACTTCGTCCAGGTCAACCGCAACGGCAAGATCGCCATGAAGCTGGAGGAAGAGGGCGACGAGATCCTCGGCGTCGAGACCTGCACCGACAATGACGACGTGCTTCTGACCGCCAATTCCGGTCAGTGCATCCGCTTCCCGGTCAGCGACGTGCGCGTCTTCCAGAGCCGCAATTCCGTCGGCGTGCGCGGCATCGCCATGGCCGAGACCGATCGCGTGATCTCGATGTCGGTGATCGAACATGTCGATGCTTCACCGGCTGAGCGTGCGGCCTATCTCAAGCGTGCGGCGTCCGAACGCCGGCTGGCCGCCGGCGGTGCTGCCGAGGAGGAAGAGATCGCGCTCACCAATGAGGAGATCGGCGAGGAAGCCGAGCTTTCCGACGAGCGCTACGAATTCCTCAAGGTGCATGAGCAGCTTGTGCTGACGGTGACCGAATACGGCTACGGCAAGCGTTCGTCGTCCTACGATTTCCGCCTGACGGGCCGCGGCGGCAAGGGCATTCGCGCCACGGATGTGTCGAAAGTGGCCGAGATCGGGCGCCTTGTCGCGACTTTCCCGGTCGGCAACGACGATCAGATCATGCTGGTTTCGGACGGCGGCACGGTCATCCGCGTGCCGGTCAACGGCATACGCTTCGCCAGCCGCGCCACCAAGGGCGTGACCATCTTCAACACGGCCGAAGGCGAGAAGGTGGTGTCGGTTGAGCGGATTTCGGAGCCGCAGTCGGACGAGGAAGCCGAAGAGACGCCTTCGAGTGAGGCTGGCACCGCAGAGGATGCGGGCGAGAGCAATCCCGAATAGGCTTTGGCTACGCGCCACCGGCCCCTGGGCCGGTGCGATCATGGCTTGAAATCAGTGGCGACGGTAGACGTTGCGGGCAATGAAGCCATCGAACCGCTTGGTGTTGGCCTTGACGCGCACTCGCGCCGCTTCCTGATGCAGCCCGAAGGCGGTTGCGATCAGCATCACGATGGTCATTGCAGTGGCAAGCATGTAGATCAGCATTTGCGTGTTCTCCTGCGCTCACAACGATAAAGATGGTGCTTTGGTTTCATCTCCTGAAGCGGCAACCTAGTGAACGCTGCGTGAAACGTTCGTGATTGTCGCATTCATCTGTCGTTCATGTCCGTGAAAAGGTTCACGGCCGTTGCGCATCCGGGCACATCAATGGGATTTGCGTTTGTTCGAGAGGCTCGCTAAAGCGTTTCACCGTCTCAAGGAAACGGCGAACCCCTCTTTTGTTTTGCGCAATTCCGGACGGAAAACCGCTCACACTTTTCCTGGAATTGCTCTAGAAGCCTGCCATGACCGAACGCACCGCCCTTTACGCCGGCTCCTTCGACCCGCTGACCAACGGCCATCTCGACGTCCTGAAGGCGTCGCTCGCCGTGGCCGACACCGTCTACGCGGCGATCGGCATCCACCCGGGCAAGACGCCGCTGTTTTCCTTCGAGGAACGCGTGAAGCTGATCGAGGCCGCGACCAAGGCGGAGTTCGGCCGCGACAGCGCCCGCATCAAGGTCGTTGCCTTCGACGGTCTGGTCATCGATGCCGCCAGGAAGCATGGCGCCTCGATCATCATCCGCGGCCTGCGCGACGGCACCGACCTCGACTACGAGATGCAGATGGCCGGCATGAACGAGACCATGGCGCCGGAGCTGCAGACCGTTTTCCTGCCGGCCAGCCCGTCGGTGCGCACCATTACCGCCACACTTGTCCGCCAGATTGCGTCGATGGGCGGCGACATCCGCCCATTCGTGCCGGCTGCCGTTGCAGGCGCGCTCACTGCCAAATTCGCGAAATAGTGCATGTCGCCCAAAAGTGGATCCCGGTTTTGGGGTAACGACATGCACCCAAACAAAAGACTTTCGGAGAAGAGTTCATGCAGCTGAAAAAGCTCGCTTCGTTCCTTGTCGTGCTTGCCGGCGTTTTGGCGGCATCCCTGCCTGCCTTCGCCGCCGACAAGGAAAACACCATGGTCGTCACGCTGAAGGACGGCGACGTGACCATCGCGCTGCGTCCCGATCTCGCGCCCAAACATGTCGCGCAGATCAAGAAGCTGGTGCGTGACGGCGCCTACGACAACGTCGCGTTCCACCGCGTCATCGACGGCTTCATGGCGCAGACCGGTGACGTCAAGTTCGGCAACATGAAGAAGGGTTTCAACCCCGAAGCCGTCGGCACCGGCGGTTCCGACCTTCCCGACCTGCCCGCCGAGTTCTCGCAGACCGAGCAATTTACCCGCGGCGTCGTCGGCATGGCCCGCTCGCAGGACCCGAATTCGGCCAATTCCCAGTTCTTCATCATGTTCGCGCCGGCGCCGAACCTGGACGGCCAGTACACCATCGTCGGCAAGGTCGAGAGCGGCATGGAACTGGTGGACAAGATCAAGAAGGGCGACGAGGCGGACAACGGCACGGTCACCGATCCCGATCGCATGATCAAGGTTCGCATCGCCGCCGACAACAAGTAACCAACTCAATTTTCAAAGGATTTTCTGACATGGCTGAGATCAAGGACCGCGAGAACGCGCTCATCATGGAAACGACCAAAGGCCAGGTCGTCATCGAGATGTATCCGGACCTTGCGCCCGGTCACGTCGCCCGCATCAAGGAGCTGTCGCGCGAAGGCGCTTATGACGGGGTGGTCTTTCACCGCGTCATCGACGGCTTCATGGCGCAGACCGGCGACGTCAAGTTCGGCAATTCGAGCAAACCCTCTTTCGCGCCGTCCCGCGCCGGCATGGGCGGTTCTGACAAGCCGGACCTCAAGGCCGAATTCTCCAACGCCAACCACGGCCGCGGCACCTGCTCGATGGCTCGCGCGCAGAACCCGAACTCGGCCAACTCGCAGTTCTTCATCTGCTTCGACGACGCTTCCTTCCTCAACCGCCAGTACACGGTCTGGGGCCAGGTCATCGAAGGCATGGAGAATGTCGACAAGATCAAGCGCGGCGAGCCGGTGCAGGATCCTGACAAGATCGTGTCGCTGAAGGTCGCAGCGGACGTCAAGTAAAGGCATATCGATAATGGGCGCTGTCTGGTCCCTGCTTGGCATCCTGTCCGGCGCCTTCATCGCCATCCAGGCGCCGATCAACTCGCAATTGGCGCGCGGCCTCGGCCTGCCGGTCGCGGCCGCAGCCTTTTCGTTCCTGTCGGGCGCGATCGTGCTAGGTATCATCGCGGTCGCCGTGGTGAGGCTGCAAGGCATCTCGCTCGACTGGAAGGCGCCGGCGCCGTGGCTGTTCGTGGCCGGCGGCGTTCTCGGCGGCTTCTATGTGACGCTCTCCACAATCCTGACCCCACGCATCGGCGCCGCCGCGCTGATGGCCTTCCTGGTCGCCGGCCAGCTGATTGCCGGCATGCTCGTCGATCGCGTCGGCTTCCTCGGCGTCGCGGTGCGCGAGATCTCGCTTGGCCGCGTCGCCGGGGCCGTGCTGCTGCTGGCCGGAGCGCTGCTCATCCGGCTGTTCTGATGCGCGTCGACCTGTTCGACTTCGATCTGCCGGAGGAGCGCATCGCGCTGCGCCCGGCCGAGCCGCGCGACAGCTCCAAGATGTTGGTCGTCAGGCCCGGCGAAGGCCTGGAAGATCGGATCGTGCGCGATCTGCCGGCGTTGCTCCGCAGGGACGACGTGCTGGTGTTCAACGACACCAAGGTCATCCCGGCGCAGCTCAAAGGCATCCGCAAGCGCGGCGAGGCGATGGCGCAGGTCGAGGCGACGCTGCATATGCGGGTGGCGCCGGACCGCTGGCAGGCCTTCATGCGGCCGGGCAAACGCATCGCTGTCGGCGACCGCATCCATTTCGGCCATGACCAGAATTCTTGCTTCCTCGGCCAGCTCGACGCGACGGTGATCGAGAAGGGCGAGGCGGGCGAGGCACTGCTCGGCTTCGATCTTTCCGGCCCGTTCCTCGATGAGGCGATGCACGCCGTCGGCCACATTCCGCTGCCGCCCTACATCGCCTCAAAACGCGACGACGACGAGCGCGACCGCAGCGACTATCAAACCATCTATGCCAGGGAAGAGGGCGCCGTTGCCGCCCCCACCGCGGGACTGCATTTCACGCCGGAGCTGTTTGCCGCGCTCGATGCCAAGGGCATCGAGCGCCGCTTCGTCACGCTGCATGTCGGCGCCGGCACCTTCCTGCCGGTGAAAGCCGACGACACCGCCGACCACAAGATGCATGCCGAAACCGGCTTGGTAAGCGCCGACACGGCGGATGCGCTCAATGCGGCAAGGGCGCGGGGAGGGCGGATCGTCGCCGTCGGCACGACGTCGCTGCGCCTCCTGGAAAGTGCTGCGCGCGAAGACGGCAGGATCGAGCCCTGGTCCGGACCGACGGATATCTTCATCACTCCAGGCTACCGCTTCCGAACGGCCGACATGCTGATGACCAATTTCCATCTGCCGCGCTCGACGCTGTTCATGCTGGTCTCGGCCTTCAGCGGGCTGGAGACGATGCGTTCGGCCTATGCGCATGCCATCGCAAGCCGTTACAGGTTCTATTCCTACGGGGACTCGAGCCTGCTTTTCCGAGCGGAGACACGCGATGGACAGTGATCTCGAGACAATGGGGCACGACGCGCTGATCGCGGAGGTCAAGAAGCTGCGTGCCGGCATTCGCGCGCATCGCGATGCGACCGGCCATGATCTGTGCTGGCACCACCCCGACCTCTGGAACCTTTTGCCGGAAAAGATCGAGCCGGCGATCGCCGTGCCGCCCTGGCCGAAATTCATGCGCGGGTGCATCCGCTACCGGCAGTCGCTCGACGAGCAGGCACCCGGCGCACCCGTACACGACAAGGAATTCGATGGCTGAGACTTTTTCGTTCAAGCTCACCGCCACCGACCGCAAGGCGCGGCGAGGTGTGATCCGCATGCCGCGCGGCGAGATCCGCACGCCGGCCTTCATGCCGGTCGGAACGGGCGGCACGGTCAAGGCCATGTATATGGACCAGGTGCGCAGCGTCGGCGCCGACATCATCCTCGGCAACACCTATCATCTGATGCTGCGGCCAGGCGCCGAGCGGGTCGCGAAGCTCGGCGGTCTGCATGAGTTCGCGCGCTGGCCGCACCCGATCCTGACCGACAGCGGCGGCTTCCAGGTCATGTCGCTGTCGAAATTGAGAAAGCTCAGCGAAAAGGGCGTCACCTTCCGCTCGCATATCGACGGCGCTCCCCACGAGATGTCGCCGGAGCGGTCGATCGAAATCCAGGGGCTGCTCGATTCCGACATCCAGATGCAGCTCGACGAATGCACCGCGCTTCCGGCCAAGCCGACGGAGATCGAACGCGCCATGGAGCTGTCGCTGCGCTGGGCCGAGCGCTGCAAGACGGCGTTCGGCGACCAGCCGGGCAAGGCCATGTTCGGCATCGTGCAGGGCGGCGACAGCGCGGTGATGCGCGTGCGCTCGGCGCAGGCGCTGAAGGCGATGGACCTCAAGGGCTACGCCGTCGGCGGGCTGGCGGTCGGCGAACCGCAGGCCGTGATGCTGGAGATGCTGGACATCACCTGCCCGGAACTGCCGGCCGACAGGCCGCGCTACCTGATGGGCGTCGGCACGCCGGACGACATCTTGAAATCGGTGGCACGCGGCATCGACATGTTCGACTGCGTGATGCCGACGCGCGCCGGCCGCCATGGGCTCGCCTACACGCGTCGCGGCAAGATCAACCTGCGCAACGCCCGTCATGCCGACGATCCACGTCCGCTGGACGAGGAAAGCGACTGCCCGGCCGCGCGCGACTACTCGCGCGCCTATCTGCATCACCTCGTGCGTTCGCAGGAGTCTTTGGGGGCAATGCTGCTCACCTGGAACAACCTGTCCTACTATCAGAAGCTGATGCAGGACATCCGCGCCGCGATCGAGGCCAAAGCCTTCGAGACGCGCGCCGCCGAGATTTCGGAGGGCTGGGCGAGGGGCGACATTCCCGTCCTCTAGCCGCTCCGTTCCCGCAATTGACGGGCGGCCGCTCCCGGGAGCAGACTTGGTGCCCTGGGGATCGGCATGAGTGTAACCTACGACTTTGCCGGCAAGACGGCTATCGTGACCGGCGGCTCAAGGGGCATTGGCAGGGGCGTGGCGACGCTGTTAGCCCGGTCGGGTGCGGACGTCTGGATATGGGACGCCGACCCCGCGCCTGCCGACGGAATCCGCAGCCAGACAGTCGACGTCACCAAGGCTCAGGACATAAGCAGTGCCCTCGGCGAGGTCGTCGCCAGGACGGGGCGGGTCGACATTCTCGTCAACAATGCGGGCTATCTTGGTCCCTATCTTGGCTTCGAGGCTTTCGATCCGGCCGAGTGGCAGCGCATCGTTGGTGTGAATGTCATCGGCACGTTCGAGGTCACGCATCAGGTCCTGCCGGTCATGCGCAAGGCCGGCAGCGGCCGCATCGTCAATATGGGGTCGCTCGCCGGCAAGGAGGGATTGCCGAACCTAGCGGTCTATTCGGCGGCGAGCGCGGGCATCATTGCCTTCACCAAGGCCTTATCGCGTGAGGTCTGCGACACCGACATCCGCGTCAACTGCGTCGCGCCGGGTCCGATCGACACCGATCTTATCCGGCGTCTCGGAAACGAGGTCGTCAGCGACATGGTCGGCGCCAGCCCGCTGAAGCGGCTCGGAGCGGTGGAGGAGGTCGCGGCGCTGGTTCTCTGGCTCTGTTCCGATGCCTCGAGCTTCAACACCGGCGCGGTGTTTGACATGTCTGGCGGCAGGGCACGGTATTGACGTGACCGCCTCGAGCGCGAACTGTTTTGAAACAACTTTGGATATACAAATCGCCGAGATGACATCAGGCGAAGGTCAACACCTTGCGCATCTCGGGACAAGCCGCGGCGCTAGGCGAGGCGCAACCCAGCCACGCAAGCGGCTCTTCTGAGCCGGTCATTGCCATCCGACGGTGGACAAGCGCGGTATCGCTGGCGATCGCGGCGATTGCGGTGGCCGGCCTCGTCCTGCGCTTACTGGGCGCCCGCGGCGATCTTTGGCTCGACGAGATCTGGAGCCTTACTCTCCTCAAGCCTCTGACCTCGATCGACCAGATATTCTGGCGCGTCAATCACGACAACAACCATTTCCTGAACTCCTTCTACCTCTATCTGGTCGGCCCGGACACCTCGCCGCTGATCCAGAGGGGCCTGTCGATCGCTCTTGGCGTCTTGACGATCCCTGCCGCGGCAGCGGCGGCCGCGCCACGCGGACGCTGGGCGATGATTGCCACCAGCCTCTTGTTTTCCATCAGCTTCCCGATGGTGGAATATGGCTCCGAGGCACGTGGTTACGCCGGCCTCGTACTGTTCACGCTCCTGTCCTTGATCTTGCTGGAGCGGCGCCTCGACAAAGGCGGATCGGCCTTCGGCCTGGCCGCGATGATCCTGCTCGGCATACTGTCGCATCTCACAATGATCGAGACAGCGGCGATCCTTGCGGGAGGGACCCTCTGGCTGACTTTGCGAAGCAAGGACAGCCACGGCCGCACGCTCATCGATGGCGGCCAGAAGCTGTGGCCGATCTTCGCCGCCGTGCTTCCGGTGGCTGCTTGCGTGGCTCTATTGGACCAATTGTTCGGCTTCAAGATAGGCGGGCTCTCACAGTTTTCGTGGTCGGACCTGGTGCAAGGCTATGGCGGACTCATCAAGGGCGAGCTCGGTCTGCCGTCCAGGATCGGCGACTTGACCTCGATCATCGCGGCCTGCGCTCTCGTCTGTGTGTCCGCCTTTGTCTGGCGCGACCGGCGGGCCAGCCTGTACGTGATCGGGATTGTCGGATTGCCCCTTGTCATGGGCGTGGCGCGTCTGCCGAACCTTGGAACTCCGCGCTATTTTCTCGTCAGCGGAACATTGCTGCTGCTCTGGACCGGGGAGATGCTCGGCCGTGGCTTCGACGCCGGAAGGATGAAAGGGCTGCTGGCTTTCGGGGCGTTGGCCGTCGTGGTCGCAGGTGCCGCATCGTCGCTGCTTGGCTTCTATCAATACGGACGTGGCTCCTATTCCGTGATTGTCGAAAAAGTAACGGCCAACGGCACCGCCACCTACGCCAGCAACAGCAGCTTCCGTACCGTTATGGTCGTCGACTATTTTGCCGCCCGGTCCAACCGCAAGGCGTCGCTTGTTCCGCAGAGCAAGGTCTGTGCCGAACGCCCGGGCTGGCTGATCTATGAAGGCGATCCTGACGCCCAGCCGGTGACGATCGAACCGAAATGCGGTGATCTCGTCTATGACCGCGCCGAGTCTTCCCGCTATTGGGGCCTGTCAGGCTTGAGCTGGACACTCTATCAAGGGCGTCCCGCACCTGTGTTGGTCCGGCCGTAGGTCAGGTGCTGACCGAAGTCGAGGCGCGCAGGCTGCAGCCGGTGATCTTGAAGCTGCCGTCCGGCTGCTGTTCCAGCGTGTAGACCGCTTCGTAGTCCTTGCCGTCGGGACCGACGATCAGCACCTGCTGGATGATCGAGCTCGGTCCGGTCTGCTCGACCTTGCCGAAGGAATAGCTCTGCGGCCTGCGCACCGGCGCATAGCCGTTGGTCACCATGTTCATGAAGGTGTCGATGGTCGGAAAGGTGCGCTTCACGTTGGGTGCCGCGAAGCTGTAGGCGGTTGCGCCGTCATCGGCGAGGAAAGCCTTGAGCTGGCTGTCGATGACCGTTTGCGCCGCCTTGATCTCGGCATCGCCGGCGAAGGCCATGGAGATCAGAAGCATCGGAACGAGAGCGAATGCGAACAAAGCGCGGCGCATGGCCTGCCTCCCGGAACTCACTTGCAAAGCTCAGTCTAACATACGCTGGGCGGCGTGCCGCGGTTTCATCGTGCTCGGAATATTCTTCTTACCCGCGCCGCCGTCTAAGCCGGCGCTTCTCATTCAAAGACATGCTGGGCTGGTCAATGGCGGCGGCCGATCGGGTATGCCCATCGCCTGATTGCGGCAAGCGGTCGCCGAGACCTGCGCCGCCTGATGCTTGAAAGCAGGGCGGCAGTCTGCCACAAGGGCCGCTTATTCGCATATAAGCTCACAGGATCGGCAATGAAGGCATTTTTCGTGCAGATAAAGTGCGATCTGGGCAAGGCCTACGAGGTCGCCAGCGCGCTCGCCGACGCCGAGATCGCCTCCGAAATCTATTCGACCGCCGGCAATTACGACCTGCTCGCCAAGTTCTATGTCGACGATGAAGAGGATATCGGCCACTTCGTCAATGAACGGGTGCAGATCCTGCCTGGAATCAAAGACACCTTCACCATCGTTACCTTCCGGGCATTCTGACTCGCCTTTTATGCCCGGTCACCGGGCAGGGTCTGACCCAGCATCGCTCCCGCTGCCCTAATCTTAGGCAATTTGCATAGAGCGGCCGCCGCCGCCTCTCAAATCACCGATTGCGCTTGATTTTCTCCGGCGAGGCCAGTGAAATGGCTTCAGAGGGGAGTACGCGATTGGCAGCGTTCGACGAAATGCTTCCGGAAGCCTCCGGATTGAGAAGACCATATCAGGCTTACGATCGCTGGCTGAAGGAACAGGATCCGGCCAGGCTTACCGAGAAAATGCAGGACGCCGAGCGCGTCTTCCGCAAGACCGGCATCACCTTTGCCGTCTACGGCGAGCAGGACGCCTCCGAGCGGCTGATCCCCTTCGATATCGTTCCGCGCATCATCTCCGGCCAGGAATGGCGCCGGCTGACGCAGGGCATAGAGCAGCGCGTGCAGGCGCTGAACGCTTTTCTCGACGACATCTATCACCGCCAGGAAATCCTGCGCGCCGGGCGCATTCCCAAGGAGCTGGTGGCGAAGAACGAAGCGTTCCTGCCAGAGATGATCGGGGTGAGGCCGCCGGCCGGCGTCTACACCCACATCATCGGCGTCGACATCGTCCGCATCAGCGAGAACGAATTCTACGTGCTCGAAGATAATGCCCGCACGCCGTCGGGCGTCTCCTACATGCTGGAGAACCGCGAGACGATGATGCAGCTCTTTCCCGAGCTGTTCCAGCAGGTCAAAGTGCGGCCGGTCGAGAACTATCCGCAGCTGCTGCGCCAGTCGCTGGCAGCGGTAAGGCCGCAGAGCGCCAAGGGCGCGCCGACCATCGCGGTGCTGACGCCGGGCAGCTACAACTCAGCCTATTTCGAGCACGCTTTCCTCGCCGATCAGATGGGCGTGCAACTTGTCGAAGGACAGGACCTGCGCGTGGTCGACGGCCATGTCACGATGCGCACCACCGAAGGCTACAAGCAGATCGACGTGCTTTACCGTCGCGTCGACGACGCCTTCCTCGATCCGCTGACCTTCCGGCCGGACTCCGCCCTTGGCGTGCCGGGCATCATGGACGTCTATCGAGCCGGCAACATCACGATTGCGAATGCTCCGGGAACCGGTATCGCCGACGACAAGGCGATCTATTCCTACATGCCCGAGATCGTCGAGTTCTACACCGGCCGCAAGGCGATCCTCGGCAACATCCCGACCTGGCGCTGCTCGGAGCCGGACAGCCTGAAATATGTGCTGGAGCACATTGGCGAGCTCGTGATCAAGGAAGTGCACGGCTCCGGCGGTTACGGCATGCTCGTCGGTCCAGCGGCGACCAAGAAGGAATGTGAGGCGTTCGCCAAGAAGCTGCAGGCCAAGCCCGCCAACTACATCGCCCAACCGACGCTGGCACTGTCGACCTGCCCGATCCTCACCGAGAAGGGCCTGTCGCCGCGCCATGTCGATCTCAGGCCTTATGTGCTCGTCTCGGACCGCATCCAACTAGTGCCCGGTGGACTGACCAGGGTGGCGCTCAAGGAGGGGTCGCTGGTGGTCAACTCCTCACAAGGGGGCGGGACGAAGGATACGTGGGTGCTGGACGATTGAGACGAGCGAATAGCGAGTAGCGAGTAGCGAGTAGGGAAAAAGGGGGAATACGACGGCAATCAATTCCTACCGAGATCTGATCGTTTGGAAGGCGGCCTTGAAGTTGGCAGTAAATTGCTACTCGGCCACAAAAGGTTTTCCGAACAGCGAAGCATACGGGATGACATCTCAGATACGACGCTCGGCGGCTTCCATCGCAGCGAATGTTGCAGAGGGTCACGGAAGAGAAAGTACAGGAGCCTTTATCCAATTTCTTCGCACGGCGCAGGGCTCTCTGAAAGAGTTGGAGACTCATCTCATACTGAGTGGAGAGGTAGGACTGATGGTCGAAGCGGAGGTCGCCAGCTTGCTTGGCCAAACTGATGAAATCGGGAAAATGCTGCGTTCGATGATCAGGAGCCTGCAACAAAAGTCATGAGGCCCTTTTTCCGCTATTCGCTATTCGCTATTCGCTATTCGCTATTCGCTCGACACCGGAGCAAGCTGATATGCTTTTGGGCCGCACCGCCAACGGTCTCTACTGGATGAACCGCTATATCGAGCGGGCCGAAAACATGGCGCGCCTGGTCGATGCCGGCCTGCGCATGGCTTTGACGCGTACCCAGAACGCATCGGAGGAATGGAATTCGGTGCTGCTGAGCGCCGGCTCCGACTACGCCTTCAGCCAGAAATACCAGGATTACACGGTCGCCAACGTCTCCGACTTCCTGGTGCGCGATACCTCGAACCCGTCGAGCACGATGTCGTCGATCGAGACGGCGCGCAACAATGCGCGCATGGTGCGCACCGCGCTGACCCGCGAAACCTGGGAGAGCATCAACGAGGCCTGGATGTCGCTGAAGCGCATGCTGGCAAGGCCGATCGACGAGCGCGACCTGCCGACCGTGCTCGATGCCATCAAGCGCGAGACGGCGCTGATCCGCGGCTCGTTCTACGGCACCATGCTGCGCAACGAGATCTTCGACTTCTCGCAGCTCGGCACCTATGTCGAGCGCGCCGACAACACGGCCCGCATCCTCGACGTCAAATACTACGTGCTCCTGCCGTCGATTTCATGGGTTGGCTCGACGCTCGACAATTATCAATGGGAATCGATCCTGCGCTCGGTGTCGGCGCACCGTTCCTACCGCTGGGTCTACGACGCCGACTACAAGCCGACCAATATTGCAGACTATCTGATCCTCAACGTGCGCATGCCGCGCTCGCTCACCTTCTGCTATCGCTTCCTCGGCGAGCACCTGAAATTCCTCGCCGACGACTATGGCGAGCGCCACGCCTGCCACGCGACGGCCGAGAAGACCCAGGCGATGCTGAAGAAGGGGTCGATCAAGGACATTTTCGACCACGGCCTGCACGAGTTCCTGGCTGAATTCATTCGCGACAACACCAGGCTGGGCGACGAGATTGCCCAGGATTATCGGTTCTATTGAGCGGGGCACGCGCCATGCGGCTCAAGATCACCCACCGGACCGAGTACCGCTACGACGCACCCGTACAGTATCTGCTGCAGCGGCTGCGCCTGATGCCGCTCAGCGGGCCGACGCAGACAGTCGCGTCCTGGGCGACCAGGATCGACGGCGCGCGCGAGGAAGTGCGTTTCATCGACCATTTCGGCAACGATACCCGGCTGGTGAGCGCCGAGGGCGGCCACAACGTCATCACGGTCGAGGCCGCGGGCGAGGTGACGACGCGCGACACGGCCGGTGTATCCGGAGCGCACCATGGTTTTACGCCGCTCTGGCTGTTCGCTCAGGAAACGCAGCTCACCATCGCCGGTGACGGCATCCGCCAACTGGCCGCATCGGTCGGCGAGGGGACCGACATCGACCGGCTGCACAGGCTGATGGGCACGATCCGCGAGCGCGTCGCCTACAAGCCCGGCACGACCAGCGCCGTGACGCCGGCGGAGGAAGCGCTGGCTCTGAAGGCCGGCGTCTGCCAGGACCACAGCCACATTTTCGCTGCCGTCGCGCGCGTGATGGGCTTTCCCGCCCGCTATGTCAGCGGCTATCTGATGATGGACGCCTCGGTCGAGCAGGCGGCAAGCCATGCCTGGGCCGAAGCGCATGTGCCCGGCCTCGGCTGGGTTGCCTTTGATCCCGCGAACGGCATCTCTCCCGACGAACGCTACGTGAGAGTGGCGACGGGTCGCGACTATCGCGATGCCTCGCCTGTGTCGGGAATAGTGCTGGGGCAAGCGCAAGAGAAGCTTGCCGTCACCGTCACGGTAGAGCAGTAAACCGCGAACCGCTCTATCTCATTGTCTTGATGCAATTCCGCGCGGAAAACCGTTTCACACTTTTCCTGGAATTGCTCTGGCTCTTTGTCTTGACGCAATTCCGGACGGAAAACCGTTTCACACTTTTCCTGGAATTGCTCTAGAAGAGCGACCATGACCTATTGCGTCGGCCTCAAGATCGATCGCGGGCTCGTGTTCATGTCGGACACGCGCACCAATGCCGGCATGGATTCGATCTCGACCTTCAAGAAGATGCATGTCTGGGAAGAGCCCGGCGAGCGCGTCATCGTGCTGATGTCGGCGGGCAATCTTGCCACGACCCAGGCCGTCGTCAGCCTGCTCGACGAGCGCAACAAGGCGGTCGGCGACCGCCACGAGAAGCTGCTCGAAACGCCGTCCATGTACCAGACCGTGCGGCTGGTCGGCGAAACTGTGAAAGAGGTGATCGCGCAATCGTCGCCAACCGGCGACCAGGCCGATTCCTATTTCAACGCCTCCTTCATCCTCGGCGGTCAGATCAAAGGCAGTCCGCCAAGGCTGTTCATGATCTATCCCGAGGGCAATTTCATCGAGTCGACCGACGACACGCCGTTCTTCCAGATCGGCGAGACCAAATACGGCAAGCCGATCATCATTCGCGCCTACGACCGCGCGATGAGCCTGGCCGAGACGGTGAAGCTGCTTCTGGTTTCCTTCGACTCAACGCTGAAGTCGAATCTGTCTGTCGGCTTGCCCCTCGATCTGCTCTTCCTGGAGAAGGACGCGCTCAAGGTCGGTCTCAAGAAACGGTTCGGCCAGGACGACCAGTATTATCGCGCTATTTCCGAGGGCTGGTCGAACGCGCTTAAGACGGCTTTCGCCAGCTTGCCGGACTTTCCGGGGTAGGTCGCCTTTTTCCGTTCAGGCGGCGGTTGATCGATTATATTTAACACGTTAATCAAATTGCTGATGGGCCGGCGCTATCGCCGGCTATGACTGGTCGATCCGGCGAGAGGCTGTATGAACAACGATGAATTCAAGGCATGGTCGAGACGCGCGGCCGACTGGGGCGCGGACTACCGCGCGAGTCTGCGCGAGCGGCCGGTGCGGCCTGCGATAGGTCCGGGCGAGATCTTCAGGAGTATCGAGGCCTCGCCGCCTGAAACGGCAGAGCCGATGGAAAAGATCTTCGCCGATTTCGAAGCGAAGATCGTGCCGGGCATGACGCATTGGCAGCATCCGCGCTTCTTCGCCTATTTTCCGGCCAACGCGGCGCCGGTTTCGGTCGTGGCGGAATATCTGGTCTCGGCGATGGCGGCGCAGTGCATGCTGTGGCAGACCTCGCCGGCTGCTACCGAGCTCGAGATGCGCATCGTCGACTGGATGCGGCAGGCGCTCGGGCTGCCCGAAGGGTTCTCCGGCGTCATCCAGGATTCCGCCTCATCGGCGACGCTTGCCGCGGTGCTCACCATGCGCGAGCGGGCGCTGGACTGGCAGGGCAACAAAAAGGGGCTCGCAGGACAGGCGAAGCTGTGCGTCTATTCTTCCGACCAGGTCCACACGTCGATCGACCGCGCGGTCTGGGTTTCGGGCATCGGCGAGGAGAACCTCGTTCGCATCCCGGTAGCCGGCCGTTTCCGCGCGATGGACGCGGCGGCGCTGGAGGCAGCGATCATTGCCGATCGCGAGGCTGGCCTGCTACCCGCCGGCATCATCGCATGTGTCGGCGGCACCAGCACCGGCGGCACCGACGACATCGCCGCTGTTGCCGCTATCGCGAAGCGGCATGGGCTTTACCTTCATGTCGACGCAGCGTGGGCAGGATCGGCCATGATCTGCCCGGAATACCGGCATTTCTGGGCTGGCGTCGAGGGCGCCGATTCGATTGTCTTCAATCCGCATAAATGGCTGGGCGCGCAGTTCGACTGCTCGATCCAGTTTGTCCGCCAACCGGAAGACCTCGTGCGCACGCTGGCGATCAAGCCGGACTATCTCAAGACCCGCGGCCACGACGGCATCATCAACTATTCGGAATGGTCGGTACCGCTCGGCCGCCGTTTCCGGGCGCTGAAGCTCTGGTTCCTGCTGCGCGCCCATGGGCTGGAAGGCCTGCGCAGGATGATCCGCAATCACGTCGCCTGGAGCGAAGGCCTCGCCGGGCGACTTGCCATGGAGGACGACTTCGAGCTCGTCACCGAGCCGATGCTGTCGCTGTTTTCGTTCCGGCATCGCGCCCCGGCGGACGCCGACCCGGACGAGCACAATCTGCGGCTTGTCGATGCCATCAACACGGACGGCCGCATCTATCTGACGCAGACCCGCGTGGACGGACGAGTGGCGATCCGTTTCCAGGCGGGGCAGTTCGAGACCACGGCTGCCGATATTGACGCGGCCTTCGATGTGGTCACCGAGGTCGCGCGTCGTCTTGTCTGAGGCGGCAAAATGGGTTGCGAACCGGTTTGCGTTTGCGATCAAGTGAATTTCGTTAGCCGGCTTATACCTATTCATCGCTTTCGTTTTCCGATATAGACCAGAAAAACGAAAACGGAGGACGCCGGATGTTTCTTTCGCCACGCCATGCCGAGATCATACAGATGGCGAAGGACCACGGCCGCGTTCTGGTCGAAGACCTGGCGACACATTTCAACGTGACGCCGCAGACCATCCGCAAGGACCTCAACGACCTCTGCGACCAGCGTTTGCTGACACGCGTCCATGGCGGCGCGTTGTTTCCGTCCGGCATCGAGAACATGGAATATGAGGCGCGGCGCAAGATTGCGGCCGAGGAGAAGGAGGCGATCGGTCGCGCCGCAGCCAGGCTGATCCCCGACAACGCCTCGCTGTTCATCAATATCGGCACTACCACTGAAGCCGTCAGCAAGGCGCTGCTCGACCATAACGGGCTTATGGTCATCACCAATAATATCAATGTTGCCAATAGGATGCGCATCTACCCTTCGATCGAGGTGGTGATCGCCGGCGGCGTGGTGCGCGGCTCGGACGGCGGCGTCGTCGGTGAGGCCGCCGTCGATTTCATTCGTCAGTTCAAAGTGGATTACGCCGTCATCGGCGCCTCGGCCATCGACCACGACGGCGCCTTGCTCGACTTCGATTTTCGCGAGGTGAAAGTGGCGCAAGCCATCATCGCCAATGCGCGTCACGTGATTCTCGTCTCCGACCAGACCAAATTCGAGCGCACGGCGCCGGTTCGCATCGGCCATCTGTCGCAGGTCAACACCTTCATCACCGACCGGTGCGATATCCCTTCGGTGCGCAGGATCTGCGAGGAGACGGAGGTTCGTTTGATCGAGACGGCGCTCGGATAAGGTCGCTTCGCGGGCATCTCACACATCTGTGATATTTCGTTTGACATTCGTATTGAGTTCGAAATAATCCCGTCACGGTTTCGCGAAACACAAAAATGGTGCAATGCGAAATCGTGGAGGAACCCTGTGAGCGCATCCCCGATCCATGACATTTTCGTCATAGGTGGCGGCATCAACGGCTGCGGCATCGCCCGTGATGCCGTCGGCCGTGGATTTTCGGTTTTCCTGGCCGAGATGAACGATCTTGCCAGCGGGACGTCCTCCGGCTCGACCAAGCTGATCCATGGCGGCCTGCGCTATCTCGAATTCTATGAATTCCGCCTGGTGCGTGAAGCGCTGATGGAGCGCGAGGTTCTCTGGAAGAACGCGCCGCACATCATCTGGCCGATGCGCTTCGTGCTGCCTTATGCCAAGGGCTTGCGCCCGGCCTGGCTGATCCGGCTCGGCCTGTTCCTCTACGACCATATCGGCGGGCGCAAGCTGCTGCCGGCGACGAAGACGCTGGACATGGCCAGCGACCCGGCCGGCAAACCACTTAAGCCGCTCTTCCGCAAGGCGTTCGAATATTCGGACGGCTGGGTCAACGATGCCCGCCTGGTAGCGCTCAATGCCCGCGACGCGGCCGACCGCGGCGCCGTCATCCGCACCCGCACCAAAGTGGTCAGCGCGCGCCGCGACGGCGCGCTGTGGACGATCAAGATCCAGAACGTGCTGACCGGCGAGACCGAGGAAGTTCGGGCCCGCCTTCTCGTCAATGCCGCGGGACCCTGGGTCGATCAGGTGCTGGCAAAGGCGGTCGGGCAGAACGACGTGCACAATGTTCGCCTGGTGCAGGGCAGCCACATCGTCATCAAGAAGAAGTTCGACGATCCGCGCGCCTACTTCTTCCAGAACAAGGACGGGCGCATCATCTTCGCCATTCCCTACGAGGAAGAGTTCACGCTGATCGGCACTACCGACCGCGACTATCCCGGCGATCCGCATGACGTGAAGATCAGCGATGCCGAGATCGACTATCTCTGCGCCGCGGCGAGCGAATATTTCGCGCAACCCGTCAAGCGCTCGGATATCGTCTGGACCTATTCCGCCGTGCGCCCTCTCTATGACGACGGCGCCTCGAAGGCGCAGGAAGCGACGCGCGACTATGTGCTGAAGGCCGAAGGCGGGGAGGGCGCAGCCCCCTTGCTCAATTCATTCGGCGGCAAGATCACGACGTTCCGCCGGCTGGCTGAATCGATGCTGGAGAAGATCGAAGGTTTTCTCGGCAAGCGCGGCAAGCCATGGACCGCCAATGCGCCGCTGCCGGGCGGCGATTTCCCGGCGACCGGTTTCGACGCGCAGGTTGCCAGGTTGAAGAATGCCTATCCGTTCCTCGACCAGCGGCTGGCGCGCAGGCTCACCCGGCTGTACGGTACGCGCGCCGAGAAGCTGCTCGGGCTGGCCAAGTCGAATGCCGATCTCGGCCGCAATTTCGGCGCCGACGTTTACGAGGCCGAGCTGCGCTACCTCGTCGAGAACGAATGGGCCGTCACCGCCGAGGACGTGCTGTGGCGCAGGACCAAGCGCGGCCTGCATTTCAGCCGCGAGCAGACAGCGGCCTTGGAAGAATTCATGCGTGGACTGAGCCGACGCCACGTCGCGGCGGCCGAATAATGACCGCCCAATAGCGCGCAAGGCCTGGGAGGAGGCGTGATGCTGGAATTGAGGAACGTGACGAAGACGGTCGGTGCGCAGGAGCATATCCGCGACGTGTCGCTGACGCTTCAGCACGGCTCGCTGAACGTCCTGCTCGGGCCGACGCTTTCCGGCAAGACCAGCCTGATGCGGCTGATGGCCGGGCTCGACGCGCCGACCTCCGGCTCGGTCTGGTTCGACGGCAAGGACGTCACCGGACAGCCGGTGCAGAAGCGCAACGTCGCCATGGTCTACCAGCAGTTCATCAACTATCCGGCGATGACCGTCTACGAGAACATCGCCTCGCCGCTTCGGGTCGCCGGCGTCGATCACGCCAGGATCGACAAGGAGGTGCGCAACGCCGCCGCGCTCCTGAAGCTCACGCCCTATCTCGACCGCACGCCGCTCAGCCTGTCGGGCGGCCAGCAGCAGCGCACGGCGCTTGCCCGCGCCATTGTCAAGAACGCCAGCCTGGTGCTGCTGGACGAACCGCTCGCCAATCTCGACTACAAGCTGCGCGAGGAACTGCGGGCCGAGCTGCCGAAGATCTTTGCCGCCGCCGGCACCATCTTCGTTTACGCGACCACCGAGCCGCACGAGGCGCTTTTGCTCGGCGGCAACACGGCGACTCTCTCGGAAGGGCGGGTCACGCAATTCGGGCCGACCGTGGAAGTGTTCCGCAAGCCGGTCGACCTGGTGACGGCACGAACCTTCGCCGATCCGCCGCTCAACACCATCGTGCTTGCCAAGAAGGGATCCGATTTCCTGCTCGAAGGCGGCGTCAAGCTGCCGGTCCCGCCGGAATTGCTCGGCATTCCGGATGCCAGCTACACGATCGGCTTCCAGCCGCACCATTTGTCGCTCGATCGCCCCAGTGCCGGCGCCGTGCCGGTGCGGGCAAAGGTGACCATCACCGAGATCACCGGCTCGGAAAGCTTCGTGCATCTCGACTTCGCCGATGCGCGCTGGGTCATGCTTGCGCATGGCATTCTCGATTTCGAGACCGACGACGAGGTCGAGGTGTTCATCGATCCGCGCCACATCATGGTGTTCGACCAGAACGGCCGCGCCGTGACTGCGTCGAAGCTGGCGGCCTGAGGAGGAAGCGATGGCGCGCATCGAGGTCAACCATATCCGCCACTCCTACCTGCCCAATCCGAAGAAAGATTCGGATTTCGCGCTGAAGGAGGTGCACCACACCTTCGAGGACGGCGGCGCCTACGCGCTGCTCGGGCCCTCGGGCTGCGGGAAGACCACCTTGCTCAACATCATTTCGGGGCTGCTTCATCCCTCGCACGGCCAGCTTTTGTTCAACGGCAGGGACGTGACCCGTCTGTCGACGCAGGAGCGCAACATCGCCCAGGTGTTCCAGTTCCCGGTCATCTACGACACCATGACCGTCTACGACAATCTGGCCTTCCCATTGCGCAACCGCCGCGTGCCGGAGGCCGATGTCGACCGCAAGGTGCGCGAGACGCTCGACATGATCGATCTCGCTTCGATGGCGAACCGGAAGGCGCGCAAGCTGACCGCCGACCAGAAGCAGAAGATCTCGCTTGGCCGCGGACTGGTGCGCTCGGACGTCAACGCCATCCTGTTCGACGAGCCGCTCACCGTCATCGACCCGCATATGAAATGGGTGCTGCGCTCGCAGCTCAAGCAACTGCACCGCCGCTTCGGCTACACCATGGTCTATGTCACGCACGACCAGACCGAAGCGCTCACCTTCGCCGACCGCGTCGTGGTCATGTATGACGGCGAGATCGTGCAGATCGGCACGCCGGCCGAACTGTTCGAGCGGCCGCGCCACACCTTCGTCGGCTATTTCATCGGTTCGCCGGGGATGAATGTTCTGCCGGTTGCGATCGAGGGCAAGACGGCGATGCTCGGCGCGCAGCGCATCGAGCTGCCGGGCGTTCCCAAGGCCGAAGCCGGCCCCGTCGAGCTCGGCATCCGTCCGGAATATGTGCGGCTCGGCCGTGAAGGCATGGCGGTGTCGGTCAGCAAGGTCGAGGATGTCGGCCGCCACAAGGTGGTGCGCGCCAGTCTCGAGGGCAAGGAGATCGCCGCCGTCATCGGCGAGGACGACGAGGTGCCGGCCGAACCAAAAGTTCGCTTCGAGCCTGCCGGCATCAACATCTACGCCGATTCCTGGCGCGTCGAGATGGGGGCATAGATGGACAAGACCTGGAACAACAAGGCCTGGTTCCTTGTCCTGCCGGTGCTGGTGCTGGTAGCGTTCTCGGCCGTCATCCCGCTGATGACCGTCGTCAACTATTCGGTGCAGGACACGTTCGGCAACAACGTCTTCTTCTGGGCCGGCACCGAGTGGTTCGAAGAGCTGCTGCATTCCAACCGCTTCTGGGAAGCGATGGTGCGCAACCTGATCTTCTCCTTCATCATCCTGGCGATCGAAGTGCCGCTCGGCGTCTTCATCGCGCTCAACATGCCAAAGAAGGGCTGGGGCGTGCCGGTCTGCCTGGTGCTGATGGCGTTGCCGCTGCTCATTCCGTGGAACGTCGTCGGCACGATCTGGCAGGTCTTCGGCCGCAACGACATCGGCCTGCTCGGCTACTACGTCAACAGGCTCGGCATCAATTACAACTATGTGCAGAATCCGATCGACGCCTGGGTCACGGTCATCGTCATGGATGTCTGGCACTGGACGAGCCTGGTCGTGCTGCTCTGCTATGCCGGCCTGGTCTCGATCCCCGACGCCTTCTACCAGGCGGCCAAGATCGACGGCGCGTCGCGCTGGGCGGTGTTCCGCTACATCCAGCTGCCGAAGATGCAGCGCGTGCTGCTGATCGCCGTGCTGTTGCGCTTCATGGACAGTTTCATGATCTACACCGAGCCCTTCGTCGTCACCGGTGGCGGTCCGGGCAATTCGACGACCTTCCTGTCGATCGATCTGGTCAAGACGGCGCTCGGACAGTTCGATCTCGGTCCGGCGGCCGCCATGTCGCTGGTCTACTTCCTGATCATCCTGTTGTTGTCATGGGTGTTCTACACCGTGATGACCAACTACGACGCGGAGCGCTGAGATGGCGAGTGCCAACGAGACGACACGCGTGAGCGAAACGGTGATCACCGAAGTAGGCAGCACGCTGTCGCAGGACGAGGTGGCGAAGCTCATGCGCCGTCGCGGCGAGGAGTCGCGCTGGTGGTGGATCGTGCCGACGATCTACATCGTCCTGCTTCTGCTGCCGATCTACTGGCTCATCAACATGAGCTTCAAGACCAACCAGGAGATCGTGTCCTCGCTGACGCTCTTTCCGCACGAGCCGACGCTGCGCAACTACAACATCATCTTCACCGATCCGTCCTGGTATTCCGGCTACATCAATTCGATCACCTATGTGGTGATGAACATGGTGATCTCGGTGGCGGTCGCATTGCCCGCGGCCTACGCCTTCTCGCGCTACCGTTTCCTCGGCGACAAGCACCTGTTCTTCTGGCTGCTCACCAACCGCATGGCGCCGCCGGCGGTGTTCGCGCTGCCGTTCTTCCAGCTCTACTCGGCCTTCGGCCTGATCGACACGCATATAGCGGTGGCGCTGGCGCACTGCCTGTTCAACGTGCCGTTGGCGGTGTGGATCCTCGAGGGCTTCATGTCCGGCGTGCCGAAGGAGATCGACGAGACCGCCTATATCGACGGCTATTCCTTCCCGCGCTTCTTCGTGAAGATCTTCATGCCGCTGATCGCGAGCGGCATCGGCGTCGCCTGCTTCTTCTGCTTCATGTTCTCGTGGGTGGAACTCTTGATCGCCCGCACGCTGACGACGACCGACGCCAAGCCGATCGCCGCCACCATGACCCGCACCGTCTCGGCCGCGGGCATGGACTGGGGCCTGCTCGCCGCCGCCGGCGTGCTGACGCTGATCCCCGGCGCTTTGGTCATCTGGTTCGTCCGCAACTATATCGCCAAGGGCTTCGCCCTGGGGAGGGTGTGATCCATGAATCTCGACTTCTCCTGGATGGCATGGACCTGGCCGACGGCCGCCTTCTTCGTCGTCATCGTGCTGATGCTCTTCGGCATGGGCGTGTGGGAATATGTCACGCCCGGCGGCAATCCGCGCGTCGGCGTGCTGCGCTTCGAGACGACGCGCGGCGACCGCCTCTTCGTTTCGCTGCTCGGCAGCGCCTTTATCCATCTCGCTTGGCTGGGTCTGGTTGGGCCCAACCTGTGGTGGGCTCTCGCTCTCTCCGTGGTCTACGCGATTGGCGTATTCCGATACGTATAGAGGGGGAAATAGTTGGAGCGGCCGCGTGCTGGCGGCCGCTCCAGATCGCACTTGAAACTTAAGACTGGAGGAGACACATGCGACGGCAATTTCTAACATCAACGAGCGCCCTTGTTCTATTGCTCGGCGCGGGCCACGCCTACGCCGGAATGGACGAGGCAAAAGCCTTTCTGGACAAAGAGATAGGCCCCTTGTCGACGCTTTCGCGCGCCGACCAGGAAAAGGAAATGCAGTGGTTCATCGACGCAGCCAAGCCGTTTGCCGGCATGGAGATCAAGGTCGTGTCGGAAACCATCGCCACGCATTCCTATGAATCGCAGGTGCTGGCGCCGGCCTTCTCCGCCATCACCGGCATCAAGGTCACGCACGACACCATCCAGGAAGGCGATGTCGTCGAGAAGATCCAGACCCAGATGCAGACCGGCCAGAATCTCTATGACGGCTGGGTCAACGACTCCGACCTGATCGGCACGCACTGGCGCTATCAGCAGGTGCGCAATCTCTCCGACTGGATGGCGGGCGACGGCAAGGACGTCACCGACCCGATGCTCGACGTCGACGACTTCATCGGCAAGTCGTTCACCACCGCGCCGGACGGCAAGCTCTACCAGCTTCCCGACCAGCAGTTCGCCAACCTCTACTGGTTCCGCTACGACTGGTTCAACGACGAGAAGAACAAGGCGGACTTCAAGGCCAAGTACGGCTACGACCTCGGCGTTCCGGTCAACTGGTCGGCCTATGAGGATATTGCCGCCTTCTTCACCGGCCGCGAGATCGACGGCAAGAAGGTCTTCGGCCATATGGACTACGGCAAGAAGGACCCGTCGCTGGGCTGGCGCTTCACCGACGCTTGGCTGTCCATGGCCGGCAATGGCGACAAGGGCATTCCGAACGGCAAGCCGGTCGACGAGTGGGGCATCAAGGTCGACGAGAACTCGCGTCCCGTCGGCTCCTGCGTCGCCCGCGGCGGCGACACCAACGGCCCGGCTTCGGTCTACGCCATCCAGAAATATCTCGACTGGCTGAAGGCCTATGCGCCGCCGGAAGCGCAGGGCATGACCTTCTCTGAATCCGGTCCGGTGCCCTCGCAGGGCACGATCGCGCAGCAGATCTTCTGGTACACCGCCTTCACCGCCGACATGGCCAAGCCCGGCCTGCCGGTGGTGAACGAGGACGGCACGCCGAAATGGCGTGTCGCGCCGTCGCCGCACGGCGTCTACTGGAAGGACGGCATGAAGCTCGGCTATCAGGACGCGGGTTCCTGGACGCTGATGAAGTCGACGCCGACCGACCGCGCCAAGGCCGCCTGGCTCTATGCGCAGTTCGTGGTGTCGAAGACGGTCGACGTGAAGAAGAGCCATGTCGGCCTCACCTTCATCCGCGACTCCACCATCCACGACAAGAGCTTCACCGAACGGGCGCCGAAACTCGGCGGCCTCGTCGAGTTCTACCGCTCGCCGGCACGCGTGCAGTGGACCCCGACCGGCACCAATGTTCCGGATTATCCGAAGCTGGCGCAGCTTTGGTGGCAGAACATCGGCGATGCTTCTTCCGGCGCCAAGAGTCCGCAGGAAGCGATGGACTCGCTCTGCGCCGACCAGGAGAAGGTGCTCGAACGTCTCGAAAAGGCGGGCGTGCAGGGCGACATCGGCCCAAAGATGGCCGAGGAGCACGACCTCGACTACTGGAACAAGGACGCCGTCTCGAAGGGCAATCTTGCGCCGCAGCTCAAGGTCGAGAACGAGAAGGACAAGCCGATCACCGTCAACTACGACGAGCTGGTGAAGAGCTGGCAGAAGTAACGGCATGACGTGGGCGGGCTCGCCCATTAGGAAATGCAGGGGAGGCGGCTTTGCCGTCTCCCCTGTTGCATGAGAAGCGGAGGGATATGGAATGAGCGGTTTTGTGCTGGCCATCGATCAGGGGACGACCTCGACCAGGGCGATCGTGTTCGACGAAAAGATGAAGGTGGCAGGCCTCGGCCAGCAGGAATTCACGCAGCATTATCCGGCTTCCGGCTGGGTCGAGCATGACCCGGAAGACATCTGGGCAAGCGTGGTCGCGACGGTGAAGGCGGCGATGAAAGCGGCCGGCCGTACGGCATCCGATGTGGCGGTGATCGGCATCACCAACCAGCGGGAAACGGTCGTCATCTGGGACAAGGCGAGCGGCAAGCCGATCCACAATGCGATCGTGTGGCAGGACCGTCGCACTGCACCGCTCTGCCAGAAGCTCCGTAGCCAAGGGCTGGAGAAGACATTCACGAAAAAGACCGGGCTGCTGCTCGATCCCTATTTTTCCGGCACCAAGATCGCCTGGATGCTGGACAAGGTGAAGGGCGCAAGGAAGCGCGCCGAGAAGGGCGAATTGCTCGCAGGCACCATCGACAGTTTTCTCGTCTGGCGGCTGACCGGCGGCAAGGTGCACGCCACCGACGCCACCAACGCCTCGCGCACGCTGATCTACAACATCGAGAAGAACGCCTGGGACGACGAGCTGCTGGCCATCCTGAAAATACCGGCAGCGATCCTGCCGCAGGTGAAGGACTGTGCCGACGATTTCGGCGTCACCGAGAAAGGCCTCTTCGGCGCCGAGATGAAGATCCTCGGCGTCGCCGGCGACCAGCATGCGGCGACCATCGGCCAGGCCTGCTTCGAGCCCGGCATGATGAAGTCCACCTACGGCACCGGCTGTTTCGCGCTGCTCAACACCGGCGCCGATCTGGTGCGCTCCAAGAACCGGCTCTTGACCACCATCGCCTATCGGCTGAACGGCAAGACCACTTACGCGCTGGAGGGCTCGATCTTCATCGCGGGTGCGGCCGTGCAATGGCTGCGCGACGGCATCAAGGTGATCGGCAAGGCCGAGCAGAGCGGCACTCTGGCGGCGGCGGCCGACCCGGCGCAGCAGGTCTATCTGGTGCCGGCCTTCGTCGGCCTCGGCGCGCCGCACTGGGACGCGGACGCGCGCGGCGCCATTTTCGGACTGACCCGCAATTCGGGTCCTGCGGAATTTGCCCGGGCCGCGTTGGAGTCCGTCGCCTTCCAGACGCGCGACCTGCTCGACGCCATGCGCAAGGACTGGAGAGGCGCTTCCGCCAAGACCGTGCTTCGGGTCGACGGCGGCATGGTGGCGTCCGACTGGACCATGCAGCGGCTGGCCGACATCCTCGACGCGCCGGTCGACCGCCCGACGATCCTGGAGACGACCGCGCTGGGCGCCGCCTGGCTTGCCGGATCGAAAGCCGGCGTGTGGCCGAAGGCGAGGGAGTTCGCCAAGACCTGGGCGCTCGATCGCCGTTTCAAGCCCGACATGGACGCCGCCAGCCGCTCGGCGAAGCTGGCGGGCTGGCGCGATGCGGTGAGGCGCACGCTGAGCACGCACTGACCCATCAAGAAGAGCCCGCGCCTTGCGATGCGGGCTCGGTCAACGACTCCGGTGTACTGACTGAGGCCCGTCAGTAGGGCGAGCGGCACTCGCGCCTGCCGTAGCTGGACAGGTATGTATTGTCCGACGCGCGATAGCTTCTGTAGTGGTCATAGCACCACTGTACATGCGCATCCGCATAGCGGTTCTGGCTGTTGACGATCGCGCCGGTGATCAGCGCGCCGGTAGCGAATGCGGCAAGCGGGAACCAGAAATCGCCGTGACGGCGATAGCCGCGATGATATTCGCGGTAGCCGCGATGGCCGTTCCAGTACACGGCGCCATTGCGCTCATACATGCCGCTTTGGGAGCGATTGAAACTACGGCGCTTTCTCCAGTCCCGGTACTGTACCGTCTGGACATTCGAGAGGTCTTGGCCTTGCGGCACATAATTCGGTTGGGCATTGACCGGCACGACCTCCGCCGCGGCGAACGAAACCGATAGCGCGGTTGCCAGCAGACCCGATGAAATCTTGTTCATGGTCTTCTCCTCGATGGTGGTTGTCGTCCCTTGCGGAGGCAACGGTCGGGCGGTGCGATAGTTCCGCCAAACGCCTGGTCGCGTTCAGCGAGCACGCCCGATGCGCGCAGTCGATCTGAGCGTAAGACATGCGTGAAAACAATAACTTAAGCGCATATCGCGATTCCGCTCAACACGAAGCGCACGACCCGAAGCGTCTCCCCTTCGGTCTTGCGTGGAACAGGGTTCGGACGGACCCTGATGTCGCGAAAAAGCAAGACTTGCGGGCGATCTTTTTCCGGTTGACCGGCCGATGTACTCTCCCTATGTTCCGCGCAATTTCGAGGGCGGCGTTTCCAGCCCACGGGAGCGCGTAGCTCAGCCGGTAGAGCAACTGACTTTTAATCAGTAGGTCATGGGTTCGAATCCCATCGCGCTCACCAAGATTTTACCAAGAAATTCAATGGTTTGTCAGAGATCGCGCGGGTTTGGCGGCGCCGCTGCCTAGTGTCCCCAGGCACTCGATTTCGCCGTCGCATTTTTTGCTTCCCCCCAGGGTATTGGCCGCTGCCCCAACGGAATAAGGGGCTATATCTGTCGTTTATTCGGACCAATGCCGTTGGAAGGATGGACCTCAGCCGATTGTGGGCCTGCCGGCAACTCAGGCATTTTGCAGCGCGCTGGCTGATAACCCCAAGCCCCCCGCCCATCAGTCGGCGTACAGCCCGGCTTGCGAACCTCAATCCACCCCAAAGCAAGCCGGGCTTTTGATCTAGCATCCATGCCGAACCGAGGCGCGCCGCATGATCACTTACATCCTCGTAGCGTGGCTCCTCCTCCAGCCCACCAGCATCGTCGCCGGCAAGTCGATCGCCTTCGGCAGCCGGTGATGGCCGACGGATGTACCCCAGCTCCCGCCCATGGCTGAAGATGAATGTGCCGGGCCGGCAGACGCGGGGAAGGCGGCTTGCGTGGGCAGAACGGTTGCGCGATGCTGTCGTCGGGGTGTGGTGTTCGCAATGCCGATTCTGTGGAAAGCACCACTATGTTCATCGACTATTACGAACTTCTGGAAATCAGCCCGAACGCGAATTCGGAAACGATTGAACGGATATTTCGTTATTTTGCCATGCGCTATCATCCCGACAATCGGGAAACCGGCGATGAATCACGCTTCAGCGAAATCGTCGAAGCCCACAATACGCTCAAGGATCCGGTCAAGCGCGCCCAATACGATGTCCAGTATAAAGACCGTCTAAGCCTTCACCGTGAACTGACTGAGGAGGCCAGCGACACCAAGGGGATTGAGCGGGACGCTGTCATTCAGGCAAAACTGCTGTCGCTTCTCTACGTAAAACGCCGACAGGACGTCAACAATCCCGGCATTGGCGATGAAGAGCTCGAACGCTTGTCGGGCTGCCCGCGAGAACATCTGGAGTTTCATCTCTGGTATCTGAAAGCAAAGGGCTGGATAGCCAGGATCGAGAACGGCATGTTCGCGATCACCGTGGAAGGCATCGATCGCGCCAATTCCGAACATCGCCGCGAAACCGTCGCGACCAGGCTGCTGGATCATCCACATTGAAGGGCACTGCCGGGGCTCCTCGATCTGCGCAAGCTGGGTTGCGGACAGGCTCAAGGGCGTCCAAGGGGAGGGCGAAATTGTCCGAGAAAAAGGTGATCGCAGTCAAGGACTGGAGCTGCGCCATGAGCGATGAGCTTGGTCGTGTGGCCTTGACGGTCAACCCCGCCGACGGCGAGCCGATCCTGGTTTTGATGACGATCTTTCAGGCGGCGAAGATGGGGCGTGAGCTGCAGGCGCCGAAACGCACACAGCTACGCTGACGCAGTGAAGCGTAGAGTCTCAGGATCGGAGCCTGTCGGAGAAAGGGCTTGGACAAGTGGCGTTACGACGCTCGTTCTGGACAGTGGCGCAAGCGTGTAGCGCGAGGCCACCGGTAGCGCCTTTCTCGCAATGCGGTGATATGGGCGCTGACCCTAACAGCAATTTTGGTCTTTTCCGTTCTGATAGCGATGAAGGCTTGGAGGTGATCGGCAAGCGCAGAAGGAGCCCAACCTTGTCGCCAAACCGGGTGATGGCTAAAGTCGGCTTTCCCGAGGGAGGCTCCAAGATGGCACTTGACCTTTCGGTAGATGCTTCAGCCGCCAAAGTGGCGACGCCTGGCAAATATCTCTTCGGCCCCGTCGCCGACTTCCTCATGCTCGGAGGCAGCGCGTTTCTGATCCTGCCAATCCTGTTCCTGGTGCCGCTCGAATACGAAGGCCTGGTCGCCGCAACGATGGTCGTCGTGGCCTATCTTGTGAACTATCCCCACTTCGCTCACTCGTACCAGATTTTCTACCGCAATTTCGGGCGCAAGGTGAGCGGGAACGGCTACGACAGGAGCCTGCAGCTTCGCTACATTTTCGCGGGCATCGTCGTTCCCGTGATCATGGGCGCATTCTTTGCCTATGGCGCGGCGACGGCGAACACGCGTTTGCTCGGCTATGCGGCCAATGCGATGTTCTTCTTCGTGGGCTGGCATTACGTCAAGCAAGGCTACGGCATGCTGATGGTGGACGCCGTGCTCAAGCGCAAGTTCTTCGACAACCGCGACAAAAAGGTGCTGCTGGTCAACAGCTATGCCGTGTGGATCCTGGCGTGGCTGCAGACGAACACTGCAGTCACCCAAGGGAACTACTACGGCCTGCAATATTACACATTCGCCGCTCCTTCATGGATCGCCAACGTCGCTCTTTTGGCGGCCGTCGCGTCCACGGCGGCCACGATTCTGATGCTGGTCAACCGCTGGCGAAAAAACGGCCGCACGCTGCCGTATAACGGCATCGTGGCCTATGCCGCGTCGCTCTATCTGTGGATCCTGATTGCCAGAATTAACCCGCTCTGGCTGCTGGTGGTGCCGGCGCTCCATTCGCTGCAATATCTGACCGTGGTCTGGCGTTACCAGACCAATGTCGAGCGCGACGTCGCGGATGCCGCAAGAAATCCGGAACCGAAGATACTCTCCCTTGTCGGGCCGCTCTACAGGCTGCGGGTGCTGGGGTTTATCGTCGGGGGCGGGGCGCTGGGATATCTCGGTTTTTGGCTGATCCCATTCGCGCTGACTGCGTTGATCCCCTACGACCAGCAAGTCCTCGGCTCCTCGCTGTTCTTCTTCATCGTCCTGATCTTCATCAACGTGCACCACTATTTCCTGGACAATGTGATGTGGCGCCGCGGCAATCCGGAAGTATCCAAGTATCTGTTCCGCTAGAGCAGTTCATCGTTTCATGAAAACGCTGAACTGCTCTAGCTATTTGTCTTTACGCAATTCCGGACGGAAAACCGTTACACACTTTTCCTGGAATTGCTCTGGAGCGATTCAGGAACGTCCGAAAACCAGCGAGACGTTTCCGCCGGCATGGCGCTCGAGCCGGCCGGCAAGGTCGAGCTCCAGCAGCACCATGGCGATCTGCGCCGCACTGAGCCCCGTGTGGCGGATGATCTCGTCCACCCCGACCGGCGTGGGCCCGAGCGCTTCCAGCACGTCGGCGCGGTCGTTCTCGCCGGGCGGCGGCATTGCCGACAGGTCGGGCGCCTCGGCGAGCGGGGCCGGCCGGGATACGCGAACTCCGGCAAGAGGCGCCAGCGCGCCGAGAATGTCGGCAGCCTCGGTGACGAGCGTGGCGCCGTCCTTGAGCAGGGCATTGCTGCCGGCGGCGCGCGGGTCGAGCGGCGAGCCCGGCACGGCGAAAACCAGCCGGCCCATCTCGTTGGCGAGGCGGGCGCTGATCAGCGAGCCGGAGCGCTGTGCCGCCTCGACCACGACCAGTCCGAGCGCCATGCCGGCGACGATGCGATTGCGGCGCGGAAAATCCTGCGCGCGCGGCTGCCAGCCGAACGGCATTTCCGAAACGATGGCACCGCCGCGCTCGGTTATGTCTTCGCACAGGCCGGCATTTTCGGGCGGGTAGGGCACATCGAGCCCGCCGGCGAGCACGCCGACGGTGCCGGTCGAGAGACTGCCCTGATGCGCTGCAGTGTCGATGCCGCGCGCCAAGCCCGACACGATGGCGTAACCGTCGCGGCCGAGATCCGCCGCCAGCATGCGCGCCATCTTGATGCCGGCGAGCGAGGCGTTGCGGGCGCCGACGATCGCCACCGCCGGCAGACGGAACACCGCGCCTTCGCCCTTCATCGCCAGGAGCGGCGGCGGGTTGTCCATGGTCTTCAGCATGGACGGGTAGTCGGCCTCGCCGATGCCGACGAAGCGAGCGCCGGCGCGCCGGGCCGCTTCCAGCTCCGCTTCGGCTTCAGTGGCCGTCGGAATGCGGACGATGCGGTTAGCACCGCCCGAAATCATCAGCTCTGGCAGCATTTCGAGCGCGGCCTCGGCCGAGCCGAAGCGGTTGATCAATTCACGAAAAGATGCGGGGCCGACATTCGGCGTGCGGATCAGGCGAAGCCAGCTCAGCCGCTGCCGGTCGCTGAGGCGCGGGCCAGCGGCGGGCGCGCTCATCCCTTCGCCCCGATCTTGCCCTCGGTGCCGGCGACGAGCCGCGATATGTTGGCGCGATGCTTGATGAAGACGATCAGGCTCATCACCGCGAACAGGCCGGCAATCTGGGGCGTGCTGATGAAGTAAAGCGCGATCGGCACCACCACGGCCGCCGCCAGCGCGGCCAGGGAGGAGTAGCGGAACAGGAAGGCCATGGCGAGCCAGACGACGGCGAAGACGAGCATGCCCTGCCAGGCAAGACCGAGCAGCACACCGAGATAGGTGGCGACGCCCTTGCCGCCCTTGAAGCCGAGCCAGACCGGAAAGAGATGCCCGAGGAAGGCGCCGAAACCGGCCGCGAGCGCCAGCTCCGGCGCGAAGCGGCCGGCAATGAGCACCGCCGCGGTGCCCTTCAGCGCGTCAAGCAGCAGCGTGGCGGCGGCAAGGCCCTTGTTGCCGGTGCGCAGCACATTGGTCGCGCCGATATTGCCGGAGCCGATCCGGCGCACGTCGCCGAGACCGGCCGCGCGGGTGATCAAGAGCCCAAACGGGATCGAGCCGAGCAGGTAGCCGAAGATCAGTGCGAGCCCGTAACCCATTGTTCCCCCGCTTATTTCTGTCAGTCGAACCGTGCTTCCGGCGCTGTCGACCGAACGCTCAGGCCGAAAACACTGTGCGGCCCGCCACCATGGTTTGCAAGACCTTGCCCTGCAGACGCGCGCTCTCGAAGCAGGTGTTCTTGGAGCGCGAGCGCAGGCCGCCTTCACTGACGATCCAGGGCTCGTCGAGATCGACGACGGCGAGATCGGCCGCAGCACCCGGCTTCAGCGTCCCGCCGGGCAGGCCGAACAGCTTTGCGGGTGCGGTCGAAAGCGTCTCGACCAGCCGCAGCAGCGGCACGTCGCCATTGTGGTAGAGCCGAAGTGCCGCGCCAAGCAGCGTCTCGAGCCCGATCGCGCCGGCGGCGGCATCGGCAAAGGGCAGGCGCTTGGTGTCGACATCCTGCGGATCATGCGAGGAGACGATGATGTCGATGGTGCCGTCCTTGATCGCCTCGATCATCGCCAGGCGATCGTCCTCGGCGCGCAATGGCGGAGTCAGTCGGAAGAAGGTGCGGTATTCGCCGACGTCGTTCTCGTTGAGCGACAGATTGTGGATGGCGACGCCGGCCGTGACATTGGCGCCGTCCGCCTTTGCCCGGCGCACGGCTCCAGCCGCCATCGCCGTCGAGATCTTGGCGGCGTGATAGGCGCCGCCCGTCAGCCGCGCCAGAGCCAGGTCGCGCTCCAGCGGGATCAGCTCTGCCTCGCGCGGAATGCCGGAAAGGCCGAGCCAGCTCGCATAGAGGCCTTCGTTCATCACGCCGGACGAGGCGAGGTCGGCATCCTGCGTCTCATGCGCGATCACGCCGCCGAAATCACGCGCATAGGTCAGCGCCCGGCGCATCACCAGCGCGCTGGGGATCGTGTGGCGGCCGTCGGTGAAGGCGACGGCGCCGGCTTCGCGCAGCAGGCCGAATTCGGTCATCTCGCGGCCTTCCAGACCCTTGGTGATCGCTGCTGCCGGGAAGATGTTGACGCTTGCCGTATCCCTTGCCGTGCGCAGCACGAACTCGACCAGCGCCACATTGTCGATCACCGGGTTGGTGTCGGGCATCATGACAACCGAGGTGACGCCACCGGCGGCCGCCGCGATACTTGCCGAGGCAATCGTCTCGCGATGCTCGCCGCCGGGTTCGCCGATGAAGACGCGCGCATCGACAAGGCCAGGAATGATCGTCCTGCCGGCGCAGTCGATGACAACGGCGCCTTCGGGCGCGCCCTGGTTCAGCGCCGCCTTGCCGGCGGCCGCGATCTTGCGGCCATCGACGACGACGGTGCCGATCTCATCGACGCCGCGCGAGGGATCGACGATATGCGCCTTGCTGAAGACCGTCACGCTCATGCGCCGCGCCCCTCATGGTTGCGGCTCTCATAGTTGCGGCGGGGATCGAGCAGCGCTTCCATCACCGCCATGCGAACGGCGACACCCATCTCGACCTGTTCCTGGATGACGCTCTGCGGTCCGTCGGCGATCTCCGAGGCGATCTCGACGCCTCTGTTCATCGGTCCTGGATGCATGACCAGCGCATCCTCCTTGGCCGCCTTCAACTTCTCGGCGTCGAGGCCGAAATAACGGAAATATTCGCGGATCGAAGGCACGAAGGCGCCTTCCATGCGCTCGCGCTGCAGGCGCAGCATCATCACCACGTCGGCGCCCTTCAGCCCTTCGGCCATCGAGCGCGACACGATCACGCCCATCCGCTCGATGCCCGCCGGCAGCAGCGTCGAGGGCGCGACGACCCGCACCTGCGCGCCGAGCGCGTTCAAGAGCATGATGTTGGAACGGGCGACGCGGGAATGGAGGATGTCGCCGCAAATCGCCACGATCAGCTTCGACAGCGGTCCCTTGGCGCGGCGGATCGTCAGCGCGTCGAGCAGCGCCTGCGTCGGATGTTCATGCGCGCCATCGCCGGCATTGACCACCGAGCAGCCGACTTTTTGCGCCAGAAGTGCTGCAGCACCCGCCGACTGATGCCGAATGATCAGGATGTCGGGCCGCATGGCGTTGAGCGTCATCGCCGTATCGATCAGTGTCTCGCCCTTCTTCACCGAAGAGCTCGCCACTGACATGTTCATGACGTCGGCGCCAAGCCTTTTTCCCGCGAGCTCGAAGGACGACTGCGTGCGGGTCGAGGCCTCGTAGAAGAGGTTGATCTGGGTGCGGCCGCGCAGGGTCGAGGTCTTCTTTTCCGGTTGTCGCGAGATCGCCACGGCCTGGTCGGCGCGATCGAGCAGCAGCTCGATATCAGCGGGAGAAAGATCGCGGATGCCCAGAAGATGGCGGTGAGGAAAAAGCGGCAGGGACGAAGCGTCGGTCATCTCAAGGCGCTGCTATAGGGTGCGGCCCGGCCAGCCGCAAGCGCCAGCTTTGGATTGCGGGCGTTCTCCCCGGTATTTTCGTCGCGCGCCTTGCATTGCTTGGGCTATAAGGCCCAGTGGCTTCGGATTCGCGACCGCGGCCTTGAGATGGTAAGGACCTCTCTGCCAACTGAAGGATTGGGCGTGACCGACGAGGTGATCAACCAGCCGCCGCCATTGACGGGCGGCAATGCATGGCGGGGCGATCCGTTGCTCATCCAGCTTGCCGAGCGTTTTTCCGATCCGGTGCGCAAGGACCTCGACGCTCTCGGCCGGTTCGTCATGACGCAGGAGGCGCAGGAGCTTGCACGCCTCGCCAACACCGACACGCCGAAACTCAAGACGCATGACCGCCAGGGCCGGCGCATCGATCTGGTCGAATTCCATCCGGCCTATCACGCTTTGATGCGCCGTTCCATCGCCGGCGGCCTGCATTCCTCGGTCTGGGAAAACGGCGATGCCGAGATAGGGCGCCGGCACCAGGTGAGGGCGGCGCGCTTCTACCTGACCGCGGAGCTCGAAACCGGGCATCTTTGCCCCATCACCATGACCAGCGCTTCGCTGGCGGCGCTGATGGCAAGCCCAAAACTGTTCCGCGAGTGGGCGCCGCGCGTGACGACGCGCAAATACGACCAGAGCCAGAAGCCGCCGGTGCAAAAGACCGGACTGACGCTCGGCATGGGCATGACCGAGAAGCAGGGCGGCACCGACGTGCGGGCCAACATCACAAAAGCCGAGCGCGCGGGAAACGGCTTCTATCGGCTCACCGGCCATAAATGGTTCATGTCGGCGCCGATGTCCGACGCCTTCCTGGCGCTTGCCCAGGCACCGGAAGGCCTGTCCTGCTTCCTCGTTCCACGCATTCTGGGCGATGGTTCCGGCAATGGTTTTCGCTTCCAGCGCCTGAAGGACAAGCTCGGCAACCGCTCTAACGCCTCGTCGGAAGTGGAATTCGTCAACGCTATCGGCGAGATGGTCGGAGAACCGGGCGCCGGCATAAAGACGATCATGGACATGGTCACGCTGACCCGGCTCGATTGTGCGGTCGCGTCTTCTGCGGTCATGCGGGCAGGGCTGGCGGAAGCCGTTCACCACACCCGCCATCGCCAAGTGTTCGGCACCAATCTGATCGACCAGCCGCTGATGCAGCGGGTGCTGGCCGACATGGCGCTCGACGTCGCCGCCGCGACGGCGCTGTCGTTTCGGCTGGCGCGCTCCTTCGACGAGGCCGCGAGCGATCGCGGCGAGGCGGCTTTTGCCCGCGCCATGACGCCGGTCGTCAAATACTGGGTCTGCAAGATCGCGCCGGCGCTGCTTTACGAGGCGATGGAGTGCCTGGGCGGCAACGGCTATGTCGAGGAAGCGCCGCTCGCCCGCTACTATCGCGAGGCCCCGGTCAACGCGATCTGGGAAGGGTCCGGCAATGTCATGGCGCTCGACGTGCTGCGCGTGCTCGGGCGCGCGCCCGGCCTGTTCGAGGAAGTGCTGGCCGGCATCGATCGCGATCTCGGCACAGGCGGCCGCGGCACCATAGGCGTGCTCAAGGCGGCAATGCAGGTGGCTTCGACCGACCAGGGCTCGGCGCGCCTGCTCACCGAGCAGCTCGCGCTGTCGGCCGCAGCTGCGGAATTGCGCCGGCTGGGAGCAGGGCGGATTGCCGACGCCTTCGTCGAGACGCGGCTCGGCGGCCAATGGCGCACCACCTACGGCATGCTCGATTCGCGCCATGACGCGCGCATGATCATCGACACGCTCTATCCGCCGCTGACCTGAACAAGCCCGAAACGCGGTCCCATCCGGGCTGTGGATAGCCATTAACCTTAACAAATAGTTTCCGTTGCCGGGAGCCTTTGCAAAGCCCACTCTGTCCACCGGAGTAGGGAAATGTTAACCATGAACTCCCGTGCTCCGCCAGGCAGGAAGCGCATGCGGCACGTCTTGACATCATTTCTGGCATTGCACTGGGCGGTCGTTTTCGCCCTGCTGGCCTACATCTGCGTGGATGGTGACCGCGGCATCGCGTCGGCGCTCGGCGTGCTTGGCGTGTCGGTGCAAAGCAGCCGTTTCCCGGGGCTCGAACACGCCGTCGTCGTGGCGCCGCTTTCGATCGCGCTGCTGATCGTCGCGCTGCTGTTCTGCTGGGCTTTTGTCGAGACGCTGCTCAACATTGCGGCGAGGCCGGATACCGGCGATGCGGTGGTGCGGATCGCCTTCATCGGCGCCTCTTTCCTGCTTTCGATCATCCTCGTCGGCGGCGCCGCGCAAGGCATCAACGGCCTGTTCATGGTGGTCGCCATCCAGATGACGGCGCTGCTTGCCTCCTATGTCGCGGTGCTCGCGGAGCGACGCTCGACGCTTGCAGCCGCCATCGCCTCGCATGACAGCGACGCCCGCCTGGCCGCCCATCGCATGGCAGCCGGCGCCGCGCACAGCTCCCTGCTTTCCCGCATCTCCGCACGACCGGAAACCAGACCCGGAGGCCGCCGCTGATGCGCGCGCTGTTCGCATTCTGGGCGGCTCCGCTGGTCCTGTTCTGGGGCTGGTTCTTCCTGTCGCTCAACGACATCAATTTCGGCTATGTGATGCTCAGCCGCCAATTGCATGACCTGGTCTTCCAACTCTACGGCCAGATGCTGGGCATCGATCCGGCGATCATCCCGGGCATGGTCGCGCGGGCCTGCGTGTTCGACAGTTTCCTGCTGGCCGGACTGGTGGCTTTTCGGCGTCGGCGCCAGATCTTCGAATGGATCAGGCAGCGCCGTGAAGGCCCGGTCAGTCCTGAGAGGCTCGGCGGAGCGACTGAAGCCGGTCCAACGCTCCCTGCAGAATAAAGGCCGCCGCGGCCGAATCGATCTTGCCGGCGCGCTTCTTGCGCGAAAAATCCATCTCGATCAGCGTCCGCTCCGCGGCGACTGTCGAAAGCCGTTCGTCCCACAACACAAAGGGCAGGTCGGACAGGGGCGCCATGTTGCGCGCGAAAGCGCGGGACTTTTGCGCGCGCGGCCCTTCCGATCCGTCCATGTTGACGGGAAGGCCGAGCACGATCGCCCCGACATTGTCCTTCTCGAGCTGGGCCAGCAACTGGGCGGCATCGATCGAGAACTTCTTGCGCAGGATGACCGGGCGCGGATGGGCAAAGGACAGGCCGCGGTCCGACACCGCCAGGCCGATCGTCTTGTCGCCGAGATCGAGGCCGGCGAGCGTGCGGCCGCCCACGAGCCTTGCCGGCAATTCCTCGATGCCGATGATGCTCAACAGCCCTCCATGATCTTTCGCTGCGCGGCTTTTTGACAGGCCGCTGGACTTTCAATTTGCCGCCGGCGTTCTATCCTTTGATAACGGGAAAATCGAGGAACGCATTCATGAAACTCACCTGGTATGGCCATTCGGCATTCCGCATCGAGACAAAGGACGCCACCATCCTCATCGACCCCTATCTGGTCGGCAATCCTTCGTGGACGGGCGGCTGGGAAGGCCCGGCGGAAGGTGTGACGCATGTTCTCCTTACCCATGGCCACAACGACCATGTCAGCGGTTCGATCGAGGTGCTGAACAAGAGTGGCGCCATGCTGGTCGCCAATTTCGAGGTCTGCATGTATCTCGTCGGCCAGGGCGTCAGCGACAAGAAGATCAACCCCGGCAATATCGGCGGCACCGTCGATTGCGGTCCCTTCACCACCACCTTCGTCCAGGCGCTGCACTCCTCCTCCTTCGGCGGGCAGGGCGGCACCAACACCTATCTCGGCAATCCGGGCGGGCTGGTGCTGCATTTCCCGGAGGAGAAGACCCTCTACCACATGGGCGACACCGACATCTTCTCCGACATGGGGCTGATCAACGAGTTGCATGAGCCGAAGATCGGCATCGTGCCCATAGGCGACCGCTTCACCATGGGCGGCGCCGTGGCGGCCCTTGCCTGCCGCCGCTTTTTCAGCTTCGACACGGTCGTCCCCTGCCATTTCGGCACGTTCCCGATCATCGACCAGACCGCCGACAAATTCGTGGCCGGCATGGAAGGATCCGGCGTCAAGGTGGCGCTGCCGGAGAAAGGCAAAGCGATCACGATCTAGACGCTTCGCCCTGTTGCGCTGCCTTTGGCGGCGCCCGAAGCATCCGTATGCGGTCCGCCCGGCATGATCGATGTTGCGCCGCAAGCGTCGCGCCGCTATAGCCCGCACTGGTTTTCCCGAGGCAACAAACATGTCCGTTGATCTTCAGACCGTTAAGCGCGTCGCGCACCTTGCCCGCATTGCGGTGAGCGAGGAGGATGCCGAACGCATGACCGGCGAACTGAACGCCATCCTCGGCTTCGTCGAGCAACTGAACGAGGTCGATGTCTCCGGCGTCGAGCCGATGACCTCGGTCACCCCGATGGAGATGAAGAAGCGCCAGGACGTCGTCACCGACGGCAGCAAGGCGACCGACATCGTCGCCAACGCGCCGGCCACGGACGAGAATTTCTTCCTCGTTCCCAAGGTCGTGGAGTAGGGCACGATGGCCATCGAGATCGCCGTCGAGACGCCCTTGCAGGACGATGTGCGCGCGCTGGTGGCGGAACTCAATGCGACGTTGCTCGAACTGACGCCGCCGGAACATTGCTACCACCTGAGCGTCGAGCAGATGGCCGGCGAAGATACGACCGTGTTCATCGCCCGCGACGGCGGCCTTGCCGTCGCCTGCGGCGCGCTGAAGCGCCACGGCGACGCGACCGGCGAGGTCAAGCGCATGTATACGCGGCCATCGCATCGCGGCCAGAAGATCGGCGCGCAAATCGTCCAACAGGTCGAGGCGCTGGCACGGCAGGAAGGGCTGAAGCGCCTGGTTCTCGAAACCGGCGACCGCCACCCTGCCGCCTGGACCGTCTATGAACGTGCCGGTTTTTCGCGTTGCGGCCCGGTGCTGGATTATCCCGACTCCATGTGGTCGGTGTTTTACGAAAAGAGCCTTGCCTGATGAGCGACCTCACACATCTCACCATTTCCGAGGCCCGCGCCAAGCTGCGCGGCAAGGAGATTTCGGCTACCGAGATCACGGAAGCCTATCTTTCGGCGATCGACCGCGCCAATCCACTGCTCAATGCCTATATCGCGGTAACCGCCGACAAGGCGCGCGACATGGCCAAGGCGTCCGACGCCAAGCTGGCTCGGGGCGAGGGCGGGGCGCTCGAAGGCATTCCGCTCGGCATCAAGGACCTGTTCGCTACCGAAGGCATCCACACCCAGGCCTGCAGCCATGTGCTGGACGGCTTCAAGCCGCGCTATGAATCGACCGTCACGGCCAATCTCTGGGCCGACGGCGCCGTCATGCTCGGCAAGCTCAACATGGACGAGTTCGCCATGGGCTCCTCCAACGAAACCTCCTATTACGGCCCGGTGATCAACCCGTGGCGGCGCGCGCGCCTCGACACGGTGGTGATGCCGACGACGCATCAGGGCGACGGCGGCTTCGTCTCGGCCGGAGGCGCGAAGACCCAGCGCACTCTGGACAACGCCCAGCTGGTTCCGGGTGGCTCCTCCGGCGGATCGGCCTCGGCCGTCGCAGCCTTCCTCTGCGCCGGCGCCACCGCGACCGACACCGGCGGCTCGATCCGCCAGCCGGCGGCGTTTACGGGCACGGTCGGCATCAAGCCGACCTATGGCCGCTGCTCGCGCTGGGGCGTGGTCGCCTTCGCTTCGTCGCTCGACCAGGCCGGGCCGATCGCCCGCGACGTGCGCGACGCCGCGATCCTGTTGAAGTCGATGGCTTCTTCCGATCCGAAGGACACGACGTCGGTCGACCGGCCGGTGCCGGATTACGAAGCGGTGATCGGCAAGCCGATCAAGGGCATGAAGGTCGGCATCCCGAAGGAGTACCGCGTCGACGGCATGCCGGAAGACATCGAGGCGCTGTGGCAGAAGGGGATTGCCTGGCTGAAGGACGCCGGCGCCGAGATCGTCGACATCTCTTTGCCGCACACCAAATACGCGCTGCCGGCCTATTACATCGTGGCGCCCGCCGAGGCCTCTTCCAACCTGGCCCGCTATGACGGCGTGCGCTACGGGTTGCGCGTTCCCGGCAAGGACATTGTCGACATGTACGAGAAGACGCGCGCCGCCGGCTTCGGCCGCGAGGTCAAGCGCCGCATCATGATCGGCACCTATGTGCTGTCGGCCGGCTATTACGACGCCTACTACCTGCAGGCGCAGAAGGTGCGCACCCTGATCAAGCGCGACTTCGAGACCGTCTTTGCCGCCGGCGTCGACGTGATCCTGACGCCGGCGACGCCGTCCGCCGCTTTCGGTATTGCCGACGAGGACATGAATTCCGATCCGGTGAAAATGTATCTCAACGACATCTTCACCGTGACGGTGAACATGGCCGGATTGCCAGGCATCTCGGTGCCGGCTGGCCTCGACGGCAAGGGCCTGCCGCTCGGTCTGCAGCTCATCGGCCGGCCGTTCGATGAGGAAACGCTGTTCCAGACCGCGCATGTCATCGAACAGGCGGCGGGCAGGTTCCAGCCGGACAAGTGGTGGTAACGTTGTCCCTCATCTGAAACGGGGTGAGGGATGTTCTACTATCTTTCCAAGATCCTCTGGTTCTTCATCCAGCCGCTGAACCTGGCGATCTTCCTGCTGCTTGCAGGTTTGTTGGCGGCGCTCTTGGGCCGCCGTCGGCTGGCTGCCACCGGCAGCGTGCTCGCCTTCCTGATTCTCGCCCTTTCGGCCTGGACGTCGCTCGGCGCGATGATGCTCAATCCATTGGAAGAGCGCTTCCCCAAGCCGCCGCTGCCGGCCAGCGTCGACGGCATCGTCGTGCTCGGCGGCGGCTTCGAGGGCGCCATCAACCTCGCGCGCGGCGGGTACGAACTGAACAGCGGCGGCGACCGCATGGTCGAGACCGCGATCCTCGCCAGGCGCTTCCCGCAAGCGAAAGTGGTCGTCTCCGGCGGCAATGGCGAGCTTTTCCTCGATGGCGAGGGCGATGCCGATACCGCACCGCGCCTGCTTGGCGCGTTGGGTGTCGCGCCCGATCGCCTGGTTCTCGAGAACAAGTCGCGCAATACCTATGAGAATGCGGTCTTCACCCGCAGGCTGGTCGACCCGAAGCCGGGCGAGACATGGCTGCTGGTGACGTCCGCCTTCCACATGCCACGCGCCAAGGCTCTCTTCGACAAGGCAGGTTTTCCGACCGTTCCCTGGCCGGTCGACTACCGCACGTCAGGTCGCGAAGGCATCGGCCTCTACCGCGACAACCCGGCCGACGCGCTGCAGGCGACGACGGTGGCGATCCGTGAATGGATAGGACTTTTCGCCTATTGGCTGTCGGGTCGCATCGATCGGCCCTTCCCGGCGCCGGGCGGCTGACCGAGCACTGCTTGGCGCGCGGCCGAGAAGAACTGCCGGCGCACCAGCACAGCAAGCAGCACCAGCGTCGACAGCACGAATACGGTCGGACCGACGAACCAGCCGAGATAGCCGATCGAGAAAAAGACGGCGCGCAGGCCGGAATTGAAATGCTTGCCGGCAAGCACGTTCATGCGGGTGGCACGCCATACCGCCGTGTCACTGGCGGGATTGCGCGAGGCCTCGCCATGCGGAACCGGCACGGCGCCGATCAGGATCGAGCAGTAGTTGAACAGCCGGTAGGCCCAGCCGAACTTGAAGAAGGCGAAGGCAAGGATCAGCACCAGGCCGAACATCTTGGTCTGGAAGGCCTCGCGGGAGGATGCGGCGGCCAACGGCAGGTCGGCCATTATGGTTAGAACCCGGTCCGAGGCCCCTAGCAGGGCAAAGCAGCCGCCGAGCGCGATCAGCGAGCTGGACGCAAAGAAGGCGGTGCCTTGCTGCAGCCCGCTCATGATGGCGGTGTCGACGATGCGCACCTCGCGCTCGGCCATGTTGCGCATCCAGGCCTCGCGCTGGGCGTTCATCGCGGTCGTCAGCGACACGCGGCTGATCAGCTTGCCGTCCGAGGCCAGCGTGTGCAGCACCCAGACGACCAGGAAGAAAGCCAGCGCCGCCACATCGGCGGCGGAAAGATGAATGGAATCGCCCATGCATTCTTCTACCACAGGCCCGGCAGGCACTTCGACGGGCGGAGGCAAGCGCCGGAGGATGTCGCTGCCGGAGCAGACAAGGTCGGCAGACGCGGCGACGCGACACGCAAAACAGCGGAAACATCGCAGGAATTCCTATATGTAATTTTCAAGCGGCCCCAGGAGGCAACGGCGCGTGTTCCTTTCGGTTTTCGACCTGTTCAAGATCGGCATCGGTCCATCGAGCTCGCACACGATGGGGCCGATGACGGCCGCGCGCCGCTTCCTGGACGAGATCCTCGCCGGCGACTGGCCGCGCCCCGCGGGCGTCAAGGTCGATCGCATCGGCGCCAGCCTGCACGGCTCGCTCGCCTACACTGGAATCGGCCATGGCTCGGACCGCGCCGTGATCCTCGGCCTTGCCGGCGAGACGCCTCAGACGGTCGATCCGGATGAGGCTGATGGTATCGTTGCCCGCATCGGAGCGGACAAGCGGATTTCGCCGCCTGGGCATCCGTCCTATCGCTTCGACCCGGCCAAGGACCTGGTGCTCGACCGCAAGACGCCGCTGACTGGCCACGCCAACGGCATGGCCTTTTACGCCTACGACGCCTCCGCCCGGCTCCTGCTCAAGCGCATCTATTATTCGATCGGCGGCGGCTTCGTCGTCTCCGAGGAAGAATTGCAGCGCATGAAGGCCAAGGGCTCGGTGACGACGGAAGGCAAGAAGGTGCCGTATCCGTTCAAGAACGCCGTCGAGATGCTGAAGATGGCCGCCAAGAGCGGGCTTTCGATCGCCGAGATGAAGCGCGCCAACGAGGAAAAACACATGTCGCGCGAGGAGCTCGACGCCGGCCTCGACGCGATCTGGAGCGCCATGAAGGGCTGTATCGATCGAGGCCTGTCGCAGGACGGCGTCATGCCGGGCGGATTGAAGGTGCGCCGCCGTGCGCGCCAGCTGCACGACAAGCTGCAGGAGCAGTGGCAGCAGAACCGGCCCAACCCCTTGCTCGCCAATGACTGGCTGTCGATCTATGCCATGGCTGTCAACGAGGAGAACGCCGCCGGCGGACGCGTGGTGACCGCGCCGACCAACGGCGCCGCCGGCACGCTGCCGGCGGTGCTGCGCTACTGGCTGCATTTCCATCCCGAAGCCGACCAGCCGAGCATCCGCGACTTCCTGCTGACGGCCGCCGCCGTCGGCGGCATCATCAAGTCCAACGCCTCGATTTCCGGCGCCGAGGTCGGCTGCCAGGGCGAGGTGGGATCTGCCTCGGCAATGGCTGCCGCCGGCCTTTGCGCCGTGATGGGCGGCACGCCGGAGCAGGTCGAGAACGCCGCCGAAATCGCGCTCGAGCATCATCTCGGCATGACTTGCGATCCGGTCGGCGGCCTCGTGCAGGTGCCCTGCATCGAGCGCAATGCGCTCGGCGCGGTCAAGGCGGTGACCGCCGCCTCGCTCGCCATCAAGGGCGACGGCACGCATTTCGTGCCGCTGGACGCGGCGATCGAAACCATGCGCCAGACCGGTCTCGACATGAACGAGAAGTACAAGGAAACCAGCCTCGGCGGGCTGGCTGTCAACGTGGTCGAGTGCTGAAGACCCTACGCTTTCCGACCCTTGCATTTCTTGCTTAACGATACCAAATTGTGGTACTAAACCGCATGAAGCGAAAGCATCAGGCAACGCTTGCGCAGATTTTCTCGCGACCGGTAAGCGGCACAATTCGATGGTCGGATATCGAAGCCTTGTTCGTGGCTTTGGGTGCTGAAGTCAGCGAACGCGAAGGATCGCGTGTCGGCGTGTTTCTGTTCGGTGAGGTCCGCGTTTTCCATCGGCCTCATCCGACACCGGACACTGATAAGGGCGCGGTTGCCAGCATCAGGAAATGGCTGGAGAGCCATGGAGTGAGACCATGAAGAACATCATTGAGATCGACGGCCACAAGGCATCGGTGTCTTTCGACCCGGAGCTGGGAATGCTGAGGGGCGAATTCCTGGGTCTGGCCGGCGGCGCGGATTTTTACGCCGCGAATGTCGAACAACTCTACGCCGAGGGCGCGGCGTCGTTGAAAGTTTTCCTCGAAATGTGCCGCGAGAAAGGCATCAAGCCTTTTCGGGAATTTTCCGGCCGCTTCAATGTTCGGCTCGATCCCGCTACTCATCAGGCCGCCGTTATCGCCGCCGCCGCCGAGAACAAAAGCCTCAACGAGTGGGTTGCCCAAGCGATCGAAACGGCCGCTCTGGCCTCATGATCTGGCAGTTACAGGCCTGTGTATAACCTCGCCCGTCGTTGAACGCCTTGGTGGCAGTCGCTAGATTGCGGGCATGTCTCTCAATCTCATCAAGCTCTGTGTCGGCTGCGACAGCGTCGAGGATTTGGAAGAGTGGATCGCTTTTCGCCTTGACGAGCGGCGCCGCGCCGGCGAGCCGGCTGAGCACTGGCACACCACGCGCATGGTGCCGACTCGGGGCGAAGAGATCACCGACGGCGGTTCGCTCTACTGGGTGATCAAGGGCAACGTGCAGTGCCGGCAGCTGATCACCGAGATACGCCCGTTCGTTGACGGCGACGGCATCGGCCGCTGCCATCTGGTCCTCGACCCCGAAGTGGTGCGCACCGACTGGCAGCCGCGCCGCGCCTTCCAGGGCTGGCGTTATCTCAAGCCGCCCGATGCCCCGGCCGATCTCGGCAAGGGCAGGGCGGCATTGGCCGAGATGCCGCCGAAACTGCGCCTGGAGCTCGCCGAGCTCGGCCTGCTCTAACTTAGCACCGCACCGTCACTTGGCGGCTGGCCTCGCTGCTCGTCCAATGTGGGACTTGCAAGCACGGCGACTGCGCCCCATCCTGATTAGAGACGCAATCATCCGGATGATGCAAACCGATGGGCGTGATCATCGCGTTGGCGGCCCTGCTGCTGGTGCTTTTCGGCGCCGCCACTATCTTCGTGCGCGCCGATGCCGCCACGATGGCGGACAATCTCAGAACGCTTGGACCTGCGCTGCTGGGGCTGATCGGCACCGCGATGCTCGTGGTCGGCCGCAGCGGCATCGGCGGGCTACTCCTGATTGCGGCGGTCGGCTGGTATGCCTGGCTGCGATCGAAGCGGCCGCTCGCGAAACCTGTGGCGGCCAAACGCTCGACCGTGCGCACCGCGGCTCTCGAAATGGATCTCGACCACGACAGCGGCAAGCTCGAGGGCCTGGTTCTCGCCGGCCACTATGAAGGTAAGATGCTTGGCGCGATGGGAATTGCGGACCTGCAGCAACTCCATGCCGAGCTGCGGTCCGATCCGGAGAGCCGCCAGCTCTTAGAGACGTATCTTGACGGCCGTTTTCCCGTCTGGCGCAAGGACGCGCAGCCGGACAGTGGCGAGGGGCTGGGTGTTGCGCCAGGTGCGGGCGCCATGACTAAGGAGGAGGCCTACAAGATCCTTGGTCTTGAAGCGGGGGCTGCCGCGGCGGATATCCGCAAGGCGCACCGCCGCCTGATGCAGCGCCTGAACGCCGATGTCGGCGGCACGTCTGTCCTGGCGGCGCGGATCAATGAAGCCAAGGACGTCTTGCTCTCCAATCACGACTAGTCTCCTTCGACGCGGAACTTCCCGGGAGGTTCAAAAGCCGCCTATTGCTGGACGGCGTAGCACGAGATTTTCTTTCGCTTCAGCGCATCGCAGGCCTTCCAGGCGGCGTCCTTCGACCCGAACCCGCCGAAACGGGCGCGGTAGTAGGTGACGCCGTCCTTGTCGAACGCGACCGTGAAGCCCTCAGCGTCTGCGAGAACCTTCGGCGCCTGCTTGCTCGTCTTGTCGAGCAGGGCCTTGGCCCCCGACTGCGTGGGCGAGGAGGCGACCTGCACCACCCATCCAGAAGGCACCGACGAGGTCTTGACCGGATCGACGGACGGCGCGGGGGCCGTAGCCGGCTCGGCGTAGGCAGCAACGGCCTGGGATGTGGTCTCGGTCTGCGACGCGGTTTCTTGAGGCGCGGGGGCCGGAGCCATCGCGGCCACGGCAACCGTCTTCACCTTCCTGACCTGGATCACCGGCTTGGTCTCCTCGGCGATCGGGGTGCTGTCGTCAGCCGCATTGTCGTCGGCCGACGCGACTTCGGTGTCGTCGACGGCCGGTTTTTCGTCTGGGGTCGGCGCGTCATGCTTCGGCAGAAGGACCTTCGCCAGGGCCTTGATCGGATTGTCGCCGCCGGCCTTGGCGATCAGATTGCTGCCGCCGCGGGTCGAGGCGCGCGGCAGGTAAGTGTTGATCAGCGAGGCCATCTGGTTGTCGCGGCTGCGGCCGGAAGCGCCGCCCATCACCACGGCGACGAGGCGGCGATCGCCATCGGCGACGGAGGAAACCAGGTTGTAGCCCGAAGCGCGCGTGTAACCGGTCTTGATCCCGTCGACGCCCTTGATGCGGCCGAGCAGGCGGTTGTGGCCGTTGATGCGCTGGCGGCCGTAAAGGAACGAGCGCTGCGAGAAATAGCCGTAATATTGCGGAAAGTGCTCGCGGAGCGCGATGCCGAGCATGGCCATGTCGTGCGCCGTGGTGAACTGACCGGGATCGGGCAGGCCGTTGGCGTTGCGGAAGACGGTGCCGTTCATGCCGAGCTGGCGCGCCTTGGCCGTCATCATGCGGGCGAAATTGTCTTCGCTGCCGCCCAGCAACTCGCCAAGCGCGGTGGCCGAGTCGTTGGCGGACTTCGTCACCATCGACAGGATCGCGGTCTCGACCGGAACCGAGCCGCCGGCGCGCACGCCGAGCTTGGTCGGCGGCTCGGACGCGGCATGGGCCGAGTACGGCACTGGCGTGTTCTTGCTGATCCTGCCCTTCGCCAGCGCCTCGAAGGTGAGGTAGAGCGTCATCATCTTGGTGAGCGAGGCCGGATAGCGCCGGCCGTTGGCGTCGGCCGAATAGAGCACCTTGCCGGTCTTGGCGTCGACGACGATAGCCGCGGACTTCGCGGCGAGAGCCGATGCGACATCGGCGGCGACAATCGTCACCGCGAGCGCGGCGACCATGATTGCCTTGAAGGAGAATGAAGATTTCGAGACGAAGCCCGACAACGCCTGACGCACCGCTACTTACCCTGAATTTTCGTTGCCCCGGAGGCGGCTGAGGGAGTGCCCGCCCCGCTTCCGGCCAAGCTATCGCGGGCAGCGTTACCAATCCGTTTATGGTAACCGCGGCGTTCACCATTTTCCGGCGATTTGAGCCTCTATTTATTCGAATTTTAGCCGTTGCCGCCTCTCGGCCCCTTGCGGCTCAAGGGAATCTTGACTTTTTGTGCAGTGCACAATACATTCGATGCGTTGCACAAGGGCGCCCGGGGCTAAAGGGCGTTTCAACCAAGGGAAAGTGAAATGACCCAGACCTATGAGGACTTCACGAAATACGGCAAGGAGTTTGCCGACACCGGGCTGAAGAGCTTTGCCTCGCTCACCAAGGGTGCGCAGGCAATCGCCACGGAAGCCGGCGAATACACCAAGAAGAGCTTCGAGGCCGGCAGCGCCGCCTTCGAGAAGCTGTTCTCGGCCAAGTCGATCGAGAAGGCCATCGAGATCCAGACCGACTACGCCAAGCAGAGCTACGAGAGCTTCGTGGCCGAGGCCAGCAAGATCGGCAACCTCTATGCCGAGCTCGCCAAGGAAGCCTACAAGCCGTTCGAATCGGTCGTCGCCAAGGCGAAGTAATTTCGTCGGATCGCATATGACACGGCCTGCGGGCCCGCAGGAAGGACCCGGTCGCGGAAGCGCGGCCGGGTTTTTTCATGCGCGGCTGCAACCGCCCGAGCCCTGCCGCATTCACGATTGAGAAAATCGCTGAAGTTTGCCCACCTAGCCATATTGTCAGCTAAACAGAAGGGCTTAAAATCGGCCATCGAAGACCTACATGTTGAACTCGCACGAGGATTCGAAAAGGCAGGACTACGTGACGATCGGTTTGACTGCCACGGCAGACGTGGTGCGAATGCAAGGTGACGGCGACCGAAACGATCCCGGTCGCGGCACAGCGGTCATCACGCGCACCAAAACCAAGACCAAGAAGCCCAGCCTCTACAGGGTCCTCATCCTCAACGACGACTACACTCCGATGGAGTTCGTGGTCCACGTCCTGGAGCGTTTTTTCCAGAAGGACCGCGAGGCCGCCACACGCATCATGCTGCATGTTCATAATCATGGAGTGGGCGAGTGCGGGGTCTACACATTCGAGGTGGCCGAGACCAAAGTGTCTCAGGTCATGGATTTCGCCCGACAGAATCAGCATCCGCTGCAATGCGTGATGGAGAAGAAGTGAGGTAACATGCCGGCTTTCTCCCAAGGCCTGGAAAAGGCGCTACATCAGGCGCTGACATTCGCCAACGAACGACACCATGAGTATGCAACGCTCGAACACCTGCTGCTCGCGCTGATCGACGACACCGAGGCGGCCGCCGTCATGCGCGCCTGCAACGTCGATCTCGACGAGCTCAAGCATACCGTTCTGACCTATATCGACACCGAGCTCGACAACCTCGTCACCGGTTACGACGAGGATTCCAAGCCGACCGCCGGGTTCCAGCGCGTCATCCAGCGCGCCGTCATCCACGTGCAGTCATCCGGCCGCGAGGAAGTGTCCGGCGCCAACGTGCTCGTCGCCATCTTCGCCGAGCGCGAGAGTCACGCCGCCTATTTCCTGCAGGAGCAGCAGATGACCCGCTACGATGCGGTCAATTACATCTCGCACGGCATCGCCAAGCGCCCGGGCGCTTCGGAGTCGCGCACGCCGCGCGGCGCCGAGGACGAGCAGGGCGGCCAGAACGGCGCCGAGCCGCAGGAGGACGGCGGCAAGAAGAAGCCGCAGGACGCGCTGACGGCCTACTGCATCAACCTCAACAACAAGGCCAAGGCCGGCAAGATCGATCCGCTGATCGGTCGCGAGAGCGAGATCAACCGCACCATCCAGGTGCTGTGCCGCCGCTCCAAGAACAACCCGCTCTATGTCGGCGACCCGGGCGTCGGCAAGACGGCGATCGCCGAGGGCCTCGCCAAGCGCATCGTCGAAGGCGACGTGCCCGAGGTGCTGCAGGACGCCACCATCTTCGCGCTCGACATGGGCACTCTCTTGGCCGGCACCCGCTATCGCGGCGACTTCGAGGAGCGGCTGAAGCAGGTCGTCAAGGAGCTCGAGGACTACCCCGGCGCGGTGCTGTTCATCGACGAGATACACACCGTGATCGGGGCAGGGGCCACGTCGGGCGGCGCCATGGATGCGTCGAACCTGTTGAAGCCAGCGCTGTCGTCCGGCGCCATCCGCTGCATCGGCTCGACCACCTACAAGGAGTTCCGCCAGTTCTTCGAAAAGGACCGCGCCTTGGTGCGGCGCTTCCAGAAGATCGACGTCAACGAGCCGACCATCGAGGACGCCATCGAGATCATGAAGGGCCTCAAGCCTTATTTCGAGGAGTTCCACAAGGTCCGCTACACGAGCGAAGCGATCAAGGCCTCGGTCGAACTCTCGGCCCGCTACATCAACGACCGCAAGCTGCCGGACAAGGCGATCGACGTGATCGACGAGACCGGCGCCTCGCAGATGCTGGTGCCTGAGGCCAAGCGCAAGAAGACGATCGGCATCAAGGAAATCGAGGCGACGATCGCCACCATGGCGCGCATTCCGCCGAAGACGGTTTCGGCCGACGACGAGAAGGTGCTGCAGGGTCTCGATGTCGAGCTGAAGCGCGTCGTCTACGGCCAGGACACCGCGATCACCGCGCTGACTTCGGCGATCAAGCTGGCGCGCGCCGGCCTGCGCGAACCGGAGAAGCCGATCGGCTCCTACCTGTTCTCGGGTCCGACCGGCGTCGGCAAGACGGAAGTGGCCAAGCAGCTTGCCGCCTCGCTCGGCGTCGAGCTGATCCGCTTCGACATGTCGGAATATATGGAACGCCACACCGTCTCGCGGCTGATCGGCGCGCCTCCCGGCTATGTCGGCTTCGACCAAGGCGGCCTTTTGACCGACGGCGTCGACCAGCATCCGCATTGCGTGCTCCTGCTCGACGAGGTCGAGAAGGCGCATCCGGACCTGTTCAACATCCTGTTGCAGGTGATGGACCATGGCAAGCTGACCGATCACAACGGCAAGCAGATCGACTTCCGCAACGTCATCCTGATCATGACGACCAATGCGGGCGCGTCGGACGCCCAGCGTGCGGCGATCGGCTTCGGCTCGACGAAGCGCGAGGGCGACGACGTCGAGGCGATCAACCGGCTGTTCACGCCGGAGTTCCGCAACCGCCTCGATGCGATCATCCCGTTCGGCTCGCTGCCGGTGCCGGTCATCCACCAGGTGGTGCAGAAGTTCGTCATGCAGCTCGAGGCCCAGCTTTCCGAGCGTGGCGTCACCTTCGACCTGTCGCCCGAGGCGATCGCCTGGCTGGCCGACAAGGGCTATGACGAGCGCATGGGCGCGCGTCCGCTCGGCCGCGTCATCCAGGAGCACATCAAGAAGCCGTTGGCCGACGAGGTGCTGTTCGGCAAGCTGAAGAAGGGCGGCACGGTGCGCGTCACCGTCGAGAAGAAGGAGACCGGCGAGACCGGCCTGAAGCTCGAATCGCTCGCCGACGAAGCCCCGGTGAAGCCGAAGAAGGAAGAGCCGGAGGACGCGCCGAAGACGAGGAAGGCAGCGGCGAAGAAGCCCGCCGCCAAAAAGGCGGTGGCGCAGAAGCCGGACCCGAAGGGCAAGGACGGCGGCAAGCGCAGCCTTGTCCCGCAGCTGCCTCGCAAGGGCTGATCGGCCTGGAAATCAAAAAAGTCCCGGCATGAACTGACCCCCGAAAGTTGGACACAACCTTCGGGGGTCAGTTCACAACGGGGCTTTTTTCGTTAGAGGGATCGGCATTGGCGGCCGGACAAATCATCATACTGAACGGCGTGCCGCGCTCCGGAAAGTCGAGCATAGCCGGCGCCGTCCAGGAGATGTTCGATGGCGTGTGGGTCAATCTCGGCGTCGACGCCTATGCGCAGATCACGCCGCCGCGACTGCGTCCGGGCATCGGCCTGCGTCCCGGCGGCGAACGCCCCGACCTCGAGGCCTTTCTGCCGGGCTTCTATGCCGCGCTCTATGACTCCATCGCGGCACACAGCCGGCAGGGGCTGAATGTCGCCACCGATGTCGGCCACCACGATGCCTATTCGAGGCCGCTCGACATCCTTCCCGACTGCGCCCGGCGCCTCGCGGGCCTGCCGGTGCTGTTCGTTGGCGTCCGCTGCCCGATCGAAATGATCCTGCAAAGACGCGCCGCAGGCGCGGCTGACCGAACCTACGTGACCGGATCGGACGAGGATCCGCTGCCGCGGCCCGTGCGCCTGTGGCAGGAAGGGGTGCACAAGCCCGGCATCTACGATCTGGAGATCGATACGTCGCGGCTGAGCCCGGCTGAGTGTGCGGAAGCCATCCGGCGGCGGCTCGTCGACGGACCGGAGCCCACCGCCTTCCCGACGCTGGCGCAATCGCGGGCCGGCTGAGCCGGATCAGCCTCCCAGCGCCGCCCGAATCTTGCCGGCGTTCTCGGCGAGCACCTCCGGCTTTTCCATCTGCCCGGAATGCGGCTTCAGCGGCACGCCATCGAAGCGCGGAATGACATGGACATGGAGGTGGTAGACGGTCTGCCCCGAAGCCGGCTCGTTGAACTGCATCACGGTGACGCCGTCGGCGTTGAAAGCCTTTTTCACGGCCACCGCCACTTTCTGCACAACGGCAAACAGCGGCCCGAACGTCGGCGGATCGGCGTCGAGGATGTTGCGTGACGGAGCCTTCGGCACCACCAGCGTGTGGCCGACTCCTTGCGGCATCACGTCCATGAAGGCAACGACCGCATCGTCCTCATAGATGCGGTGCGAGGGGATTTCGCCGCGCAGGATTTTTGCGAAAATGTTGTTCGTATCGTAGACGGTCATGATGCCTCGCTATTTGATGATCGACGATGTTTGTCGCCGGACAGGGTAGCGTCAAGATGGAGCAGCCATGAAGTGGATCGTTGCCGGCTGGCTTTTGTTCATCGTGTCGGCGCTGTTCTTCATCGCCGCGGCATGGCGCGCGGGCGATCTATTGGCGCTCGCAGGCGGCGTGTTCTTCCTGGTCGCCTGCTTTTCGTTCCTTGTCCCGATCGCGGCCAGAAAGCCGCAATAACCGGGGCGTAGCGCGCGGAGCTATTCCTTGAGATCCTTGCGGAACGGCGTGTGCTCTTCGAGATACTCGCCCATCCGCTCCACTTCGCGCCGCTCGCGGCGCAGATAGTCGGCGACCGCGTTGCGCAGGCCGGGATGAGCGATGTAGTGCGCCGAATGCATGGTCACCGGCTGATAGCCGCGCGCCAGCTTGTGCTCGCCTTGCGCGCCTGCCTCCACCACTTTCAGCTTGCGTTCGATCGCGAAGTCGATCGCCTGGTGGTAGCAAACCTCGAAATGCAGGAAGGGGTGATCCTCGATGCAGCCCCAGTTGCGGCCATAGAGCGCGTCCGAGCCGATGAAGTTGATGGCGCCGGCGATGTAGCGGCCATTGCGTCTGGCCATCACCAGGAGGATATCGTCGGCCATGCGCTCCCCGATCAGCGAAAAGAACTGGCGGTTGAGATAGGGCCGGCCCCATTTGCGGCCGCCGGTATCCATGTAGAAGGCGAAGAAATCGTCCCAGGCGCGTTCGGTGATGTCCCTGCCGGTCAGCCAGTCGATCGAGATGCCATCGGCCAGCGCCTCGCGGCGCTCCTTCTTCATCGCCTTGCGCTTGCGCGAGGCAAGCGTGGCGAGGAAGTCGTCATAGCTCGAAAAGCCTTCGTTGAAGAAATGGAACTGCTGATCGGTCCGATGCAGGAACCCTGCCGCCTCCAGCGTCGCTATGTCGGGCTCCGCCGCGAAGGTGACATGGGCGGAAGACACGCCAAGCTTGTCGGTCACCAATTTCAGGCCAGCGGCAAGTCCGGCCCTCACCGCGCTCTGGTCCTCCTCCTTGCCGACCAGCAGGCGAGGGCCTGTGACAGGCGTGAACGGCACCGAGCATTGCAGCTTGGGGTAATAGCGTCCGCCGGCACGCTCGAACGCATCCGACCAGCCATGATCGAAGACATATTCGCCCTGACTGTGCGACTTGAGATAGCAAGGCACGGCGCCGAGCAGCTTGCCTTGCGCCGTCTCGAGTCTGAGGTGATGGCCCTGCCAGCCGGTGCGCCGCACGGCGCAGCCGGAGTCCTCGAGCGCGCTCAGAAAAGCGAATGAAACGAGCGGGTTGTAACCATTTTCATTATCGCCGCGTGTGGTTCCGGCGAAGCCGTTCCATTCCTCGCAGGTGAACGCGCCTATGCCCGCCGCGACGCGGATGGCATAGTCCGCATTCGTTGTCCGTCCATCGCCGTCGTCACCCTGATCCATGGGGCTTATTTAAGCGTCATCAGTGCAGCTACAAGTCACGTTTCAGGCACCGCCTCAGAGCACGATGCCGAAAAGCACGAAAAGGTTTTTTGCTTCGCTGACCTTCGGTTCGGACGACATCATGCTCTCTCTTTGGTTTGTTTGGGCGGATCAGATTTCAGGTCGTTCGACCTGAAATCATCCGGCTCTAGGCGACCTTGACCAGATCGGGCTCGAAGCCCTCGAAGGTCATCTGGTCGGCATATCTGAACGTGAGGTCGACCGCCGGCTGGTCGTGCACGGTCCAGGTGATGACGGGCATTTTGAGCTTTTCGCGCACGAAGCTGACGAACGGGTTGGGCAGGTCGCCGGCGGCGTAGGACGTGAAGGCGATGTCGTGCGCCAGCATGGCGAAATGCGCCTCGATCAGCTGGTTGTCCTTGCCATAAGCGGTCAGCCCGCCGGGAATGTCCGGCGCATCCTTGGCGAAGTCGCGGATCAGCCAATGATCGAACGACATGATCGCCACCTTGCCCTTGTAGCGCTTGAGCAGTCTGCCGACGCTCGCGACCAATCCTTTGTCGTGGCCGGGAACACCTTTCAGCTCGACCACAAGCGGCACCCGACCGTCGATCAGGTCGAGCGCCTCCTGCAATGTCGGCAGGTGATCCCTCGTGCCGCCCACCTTGAGCGCGGTGAGTTCGGCCGCGGTGCGCTGCCAGACAAAGCCGTCCTCGCCGGTCAGGCGTTTCAGATCGCCGTCGTGGATGATGACGGGAACGCCGTCAGACGAGATATGCACGTCGCATTCGATCGCATAGCCGCGCTCGGCCGCCGCCGCGAAGGCCGACAGCGTGTTCTCCCAGCGCGTCTTGTTCATGTCGTGGAAGCCGCGATGCGCGACGGGGCGGGCAATCAGCCAGGAAAGGTCGGTCATGTCAGGCTCGTTCACTCGACTTCGAAAATCGCTTCGATTTCGACCGCGGCATTGAGTGGCAGCGAAGCGGTGCCGACGGCGGAGCGGGCATGCTTGCCGCGCTCGCCGAGGACTGCGACCAGGAAATCGGACGCGCCGTTGGCGACCAGATGCTGCTCGACGAAATCCGGCGCCGAGGCGACGAAGACGGTGATCTTGACCAGCCGGCGGATTTTCTCGAGGTCGCCGAGCGCTGCCTTGGCCTGCGCCAGGATGTTGATGGCGCAGAATTTCGCGCCTTCCTTGCCGGCGGCAGTATCGATGTCGCGGCCAAGCAGCCCGCTGGCCTGCAGCTTGCCGTCCTTCAGCGGAAGCTGGCCGGCGGTGAAGAGTGTGTTGCCGGTCCGGCAGTAGGGCACGTAGTTTGCGGCGGGGGCCGCGGCGGCCGGAAGAGTGACGCCGAGATCGCTTAGCCGCTTTTCGATTGTTTCGCTCATTGGTTTTCCCTATTGCTGGAAGGCGCCGCGTTGGCCGGGCCGAAATTGCTATTTTTGCCTCGCTTCCGCCATGACTTTTTTTAAGCTGGACCATCTTTCCCTGCGGCCTGCCATCGGTCGCGACGATCGGAGCACTTCATGCGCGTGACGCGCCTTTTCCTTTCCGCCGCCTTGCTGTCGACGGTCATCCCGATGGCTCCGGCCTTTGCCGTGCCCGCGCTGCAGGCGCACCGCGCCGTCTACGACCTTACCCTCAACAAGGCGTCCGACCGCTCGGGCATCACCGGCATTTCCGGCCGCATGGTGTATGAGTTCAACGGCTCTCCTTGCGAGGGCTATACGGTGAAGTTCCGTTTCGTCACCCAGATCGTGACCAGCGACAACACCAGGCTGACCGACCAGCAGACGACGACGTTCGAGGACGCCGAAGGCAAGACCTTCTCCTTTGTAACGAAGTCCTTCGTCGACCAGAACCTCGACAAGGAGGTCAAAGGCATGGCGACAAGGGAGCCGAAGGGCCTCAAGGTCGACATCGACAAGCCCGAGAAGAACACGCTCGAACTCGCCGCCACGCAGTTCCCCACCCAGCATCTCGTCGAGCTGATCGGCAAGGCCGAGAAGGGCGAGAACTTCTACCAGACCAATCTGTTCGACGGCTCCGAGGACGCCAACAAGGTGATGACGACGACGGTCGTCGTCGGCAAGAAGACCGACGCCGACAAGTCGGACCCGGAAGCGCCGGCGCTCGCCAAGCTCGCCACCGACAAATACTGGCCTGTCGACATCGCCTATTTCGACGACACCGACAAAAGCGGCGAGGAAGTGCCGGAGTACCGGATCAGCTTCAAGCTGCATGAGAACGGCATCACGCGCGATCTCGTCATGGACTACGGCGACTTCTCGATGACCGGCAAACTGGTCGACCTGTCGCTGTTCGATCAGACCAAGCCCTGCCCGGCTTCGAAATAGCCGCGGGTTAACCACGAAGCAGGCTGCCGAACGGCCCGACTTGAAGGCGCCGCAATCCAGTCCCAGCTTTCCTGACGGCAGTTGGGGGAGAAGGTTTGGGCAGGATCGACGTGTTCGTGGCGCCGCGACCCAATCGGGCGCTGATCAACATGATGACGATCGTCAATCGCATCGTCATGCTGCGTGGGGTTCCAGGTTTCCGCGACCTGTTGCCGTTCAACCGGCTCGCCGGCTTGCGCGGTGTCGCCAATGTCCGCCACATCGACTTTCCCGCCGCCGACCAGCAAAAGCTGCAGGCCTGCTGCGGCGAGGGCCAGGCGACGTTCATCACGCCCAACCATCCGGAATTCTTCACCGACTGGATGATCGACAAGGAGATCGTCTCGCGCGTCAGCCCGCTTGCGGCATCCTGGGCGACGCATGGCGTGGTCAACGGGCTCGGCCGGCTGATGCAGAAATTCTGGCTGGCCAACAATCTCATCGCTCAGATTCCCGGCAACAACGAAGCCGCCAAGGCGCATTCGGTCGACTGGGCGCTCAAGGGTCATGGCGTGCTGCTTCATCCGGAGGGCGGCGTCGGCTGGCACGGCGACCATGTCGGGCCGTTGCTTCCCGGCGCGGTGGAGATGGGGCTCGAGGCGCTGCAGCGCGGTCGCGAAACGAACGCGGATTTCAAGGCATGGGTCGCGCCGGTGGTCTGGAAACTCGCCTTCACCGGCAATGTCGAGCGGGCGCTCGCCAGGGAATGCGCCTATGTCGAGAAAAGCCTGAAAATCGAAGGTGCCGCACACGGCTCGCTGCCGGAGCGCGTCTATCGCATCTATTCGGATCTGTTGTCCCGCGACGAACAGGCCTTTGGCCTGACGGCAGTGCAGGGCGCTTCCTATGCCGTCCGCCAGCAAAGGGCGCTGGCGGAGCTCGGCCAGCGGCTTGCCGACGGCGTTGCGGCTGAGCCCGGCCTCGACCTGGCCGAGCTGTTGCGGCGCTCGCGTCGCTGGCTGCGCGAGGGCGAGGCCGATACCGAGGAACAGAAACGGGTGCGGAAATTGGCGGAAACGATCCAGCGCATCCAGCGCGTCGGCTCCTGGGCCTTCGCCGATCGAACGATCACGCAGGAAGAGATCGCCGAGCACCTGAAGCGCATCCGCAACGACTATTGCAAAGGCACGTTGCGCGATACGATCAACCGCTTCATCCCGCAGCCCGTGGGGCCGCGCTGCGCGCACATCCGCGTGCCCCAGCCCTTGGGGTTGCACGACTACGACGGTTCCGTCGACGAGGCGCTCGTCGTGCTGCGCACGCGTATGCAGGCGGCCGTGACTAGGATACTCACCGATCTCGAAGCCGGCGGCGGCTTCATTTCCTATCCGAATCCCTTCTATCATCGCTGACTTGACGTTGGCCCGGGTGACTGTGACGGGCCGGCCCTGTCGGTTGGAGTGCAGCAGGTTCAATGGCTGTCTATGTCGATGCGGCGATCTGGAAATGGGCCGGCCATCGGTGGTGTCATCTGCTTGCCGACGATACCGATGAACTCCACCGCTTCGCCGCCGAGCTCGGCGTCAAGCGCTCGTCCTATCAGGGGCCGCCGAAGACTTCGGCGCCGCATTACGATATCACCGGCTTCGAGCGCGACCGCGCCGTGCGGCTTGGCGCGGTTGAATGCAGCCGCGAGGAGATCGTCGCGATCTTCCGCCGCGTGCGGGTGCCTAACGGCAAGGTAAAACGCTGAGATTTGGGCGGATCGCCGCAGGTGTGGGCGTTTTCGGACGCCCGGCTTGCGTTTGTTGGCCTTCCCCTCTATATGCGCGCTCATTCCACACACGGACTTTGGTGTCTGCCCGGGAGAAATCCGGCTGAAACCTCCGGTGGCATCAGGACATAAGTCCGAAATGCCTGTGTCCGTGGAGGCCAACCGGAAAGGAACTAAAGAATGGCTCTGCCTGATTTCAGCATGCGCCAGCTTTTGGAAGCTGGTGCTCACTTCGGCCACCAGACCCACCGCTGGAACCCGAAGATGGCGCCCTATATCTATGGCGCCCGCAACAACATCCATATCATCGACCTGTCGCAGACCGTGCCGCTGCTGCACCAGGCCCTGAAGCAGGTTTCCGACACCGTCGCCAAGGGCGGCCGCGTGCTGTTCGTCGGCACCAAGCGCCAGGCCTCGGACATCGTCGCCGACGCCGCGCAGCGTTCGGCCCAGTACTATGTCAACTCGCGTTGGCTGGGCGGCATGCTGACCAACTGGAAGACGATCTCGAACTCCATCCAGCGCCTGCGCAAGCTCGACGAGACGCTCGCCGGCGAGGCCCAGGGCCTCACCAAGAAGGAGCGGCTCAACCTCGACCGCGAGCGCGAGAAGCTCAACAAGGCGCTCGGCGGCATCAAGGACATGGGCTCGACGCCCGACCTGATGTTCGTCATCGACACCAACAAGGAAGCGATCGCCATCCTCGAAGCCAAGCGCCTCGGCATTCCGGTCGTCGCCATCATCGATTCGAACTGCGACCCGGACAAGATCGACTTCCCGATCCCCGGCAATGACGACGCGGCCCGCGCCATCCAGCTCTATTGCGATCTGATCGCCAAGGCTGCGATCGACGGCATCGCGCGCCAGCAGGGCGCGCTCGGCATGGATATCGGCGCGTCGGCGGAGGCTCCGGTCGAGCCGGCGCTCGACACCCCGGCCACCGAGGCTCCGGAAGCTTGAAAAGCGAAGGCCGGTTGCGGCCTTCATCTTTCCAATAAGTTGGCGCGCTAAAGCGCTTTTGCCGGGCGCATCATCGAGTACCGATGGTGCGTCGGCGCATTTGAAACAAAGAGGCGACAATGAGCATTACGGCTGCACAGGTCAAAGAACTCCGCGACTTGACCGGCGCGGGCATGATGGACTGCAAGGCGGCGTTGAACGAAACCAACGGCGACATGGAAGCGGCCGTCGACTGGCTGCGCAAGAAGGGCATCTCCAAGGCCGACAAGAAGGCCGGCCGCACTGCGGCGGAGGGCCTGATCGGCGTCGATTCCGGCGTTCGCGAAGCCGCAATCGTCGAAGTCAATTCTGAGACCGACTTCGTCGCGCGCAATGCCGCTTTCCAGGAAATCGTCGCCAACGTCGCCAAGGTCGGGCTCGCTTACGGCACGACCGAGGCGGTGGCCGCAGCCAAGTATCCGGGCTCCGACAAGTCGGTCACCGACACCATCAAGGATGCGGTCGGCACCATCGGCGAGAACATGGGCTTCCGCCGTTCGGCCAAGCTCACCGTTCCGCATGGCGCAGTGGCGACCTATGTCCACAATGCCGTCGCCGACGGCCTCGGCAAGCTCGGCGTGCTGGTCGCGATCGAGACCACCGGCAACGAACATGCCGCCAATGCATTCGGTCGCCAGGTCGCCATGCATGTCGCAGCAACCAACCCGGTCGCGCTGACTGCCGAGGAAGTCGACCCGGCGCTTGTCGAGCGCGAGAAGGCGATCTTCTCCGACCAGGCCCGCCAGTCCGGCAAGCCGGAAGCGATCATCGAGAAGATGGTCGAGGGCCGCCTGCGCAAGTTCTACGAAGAGGTCGTGCTTCTGAAGCAGGCCTTCGTGCTCAATCCCGACATCACCGTCGAGAAGGCACTGAAGGATGCCGAGAAGGAGATCGGCGCTCCGGCCAAGATCAGCGCTTACCTGCGCTTCGCGCTTGGCGAAGGTATCGAGAAGGAAACGACCGATTTCGCGGCGGAAGTCGCGGCCGCGGTCAAGAAATAGCCCGAAGCAAGCAGTAAGGCTAAAGAGCTCAGGCAACTCGGCCGGGTGTCCGCATGGATGCCCGGCCGATTTCATGAGCGGTGTCGATAAAGGCCCTCAGCTTCGGCGCCATCGAGGCCCGCCGCGGGAAGTAGAGGAAGAGGCCCGGCTCCTCGATCGCCGTCTTCGGCAGCACCTGGACCAGGCGACCGGCGGCGAGATCGGCGCGCACCAGCGGCTCGAAGAGATAGGCAAGCCCGACACCGGCAAGCGCCAAATCGATAGCCGCAAGCGAATCGGTGACGACAGCCGTGCCGCGCGTCTCGACGGCGACATCCTTGCCGTTATCGCTCAAATCCCAGCGATAGAGGCCGCCGGAGCGTACGAGCCGGTAGCCGATGCAATTGTGCTTCGCGAGGTCGGCCACGTCGCGCGGCCGGCCGTGCTTTCCGATATAGCCGGGCGAAGCGACGATCACGGCCTTGAAGGACGACGTGAGCCGCACGGTGATCATGTCCTGCGCGATCATCTCACCAAGCCTGATGCCGGCGTCGAAACCCTCGCCGACGATGTCAACAAGGCCCTGCTCGGCGAAGACCTCGACCGTCACGTCAGGATAGCGCTCGGCCATGGCCGCGACCACGGGCGTCACCGCCAAGGGGATCGCGACGTTGGAGGCATTGATCCGGAGCAGACCGGAGGGCCGGCCCTTGACGCCGCGGATGCGGTCCATCCGCTCGGCGATGTCCTGAAGGGCAGGGGCCGCCGTCTCCACCAGCGCCTTGCCGGCTTCGGTCAGCGAGACGCTGCGCGTCGTGCGCGCGAACAGCGGCTGGCCGATGCGCTCTTCCACCAGCCGCACGGCATGGCTGACGGCCGACGGGCTCATGCCAAGCTCGGCCGCGGCCAGCGCGAAGCGGCCCCGCCTCGCCACGGCGACAATCACAGGCAGATGCGTGAGCAGATCCCGGTCCATTCATGAATGATATCGCATGGTCCTTGCGAACAATGCAATCTTATCGATGCCGGCGCGATAGCCCACATTGCTGTCAACACATTGGCGCGGGCCGATAGCTCAAGGAGAAGAGACATGAATGCGTTGAGACATGTGACCTTCGCGGCAGGACTGGCGCTGGCGCCGGTCGATGCCGGCGGAACCGAGCCAACCGCTTGGCAAGCGCTCGCCGACGAGCGTGCCGTCATCCGAATCGCGGACGCCATCGACCGCGCCGTCGATGCACAGGATTGGAAGCTTGCGCGCAGTTATTTCGCCGACCGTGTCGCTGCCGACTTCAGCAGCCTTTCCGGGCAGCCTGCTGCCAACATCGCCTCCGACGACCTGATCGGCGCCTGGGCGGCGAATCTCAAGGGAAGCAAGACGAGCCTGCATCTGCGCACCAACCACCAGGTCGTTATCGAAGGCGACAAGGCTACCGTCCTTTCCAACGGCTATGCCTGGAACAGGATGGAAGGCAATGGCGATCCGCTCTGGGAAGTCTGGGGCACGTATGAGCATCGCCTGACCCGCTCGGCCGCCGGCTGGAAGGTCGACGGGTTCACCTTCCGCATGACGCATGAGCGCGGCAATCCATGGGTCAAGGCGACCCCCGGCCAATAAGCCGACATCAAACACGATTGGAGCCTATCATGAGCATGACCTATTACACGCTCGGCAACAGCGGCCTGCGCGTCAGCCGGCTGGCGCTGGGCACCATGACCTTCGGCACCGAATGGGGCTGGGGCGCCGACAGGGAAACCGCCCGCGCCATGTTCGACGCTTACGTCGAGGCCGGCGGCAATTTCTTCGACACCGCCGATCTGTATACCGGCGGCACCGCCGAAACCTGGCTCGGCGAATTCGTCGCCGAGCGCGGCTTGCGCGACAAGGCGGTGATCGCGACCAAATTCTCGATGAACGTAGACCCCGGCAATCCGAATGCGGGCGGCAACGGGCGCAAGAACATCATGCGCGCGGTGGACGCGTCGCTGAAGCGGCTCGGAACCGACTATATCGACCTTTATCTCATGCATATCTGGGACAGGCTGACGCCGGCCGAGGAAGTGCTGCGCACGCTGGACGATCTCGTTCGCGCGGGCAAGGTGCGCCATGTCGGCCTCTCAGACGTGCCGGCCTGGTATGCCGGCCGGGCGCAGGCGATCGCCGAATTGCGCGGTTATGAACCGATCTCGGCGCTGCAGCTCGAATATTCGCTGACCGAGCGCAGCATCGAGCATGAGTTCGTGCCTTTCGCCACACGCCATGGGGCAGGCATCATGGTCTGGAGCCCGCTGGCCAGCGGGATGCTCAGCGGCAAATACCGCCCGACACAGGCCGGCAATTCCGGCCGGCTGGACGGTTTCCGCAACACCACGCATCCGGGTTTCCAGAAATTCACCGAACGCAATTGGGCGATCGTGGCGGAACTCGAAAAGGTGGCTGCCGAACTCGGCCGCAGCATGGCTCAGGTGGCACTCAACTGGGCGGCAACGCAGCCTGGTATCGCCACGGTCATCCTCGGCGCGACGAAGCTTGCCCAATTGCAGGACAATCTCGCGGCGCTCGGCTTTTCGATTGCGCCTGAGCTTCGCAAGCGGCTGGATTCGGCGAGCGGCATGCCGGCGCCGTTCCCGCATTCTTATTTCGGGCCCGAAATCCAGGGGCGGGTGACCGGCGGCGCCACTACCGGCGACAAACCGTCCGGCTATTCTTCACCGGTCCTGATCGAAGGCGAGGCGGTCAGCGTCAGCAGCAACTGATCGAAAAAGCCTGGGATTTTGCGCAAGGGCGCGGAGTGACATCGCCGCGCCCTTCGTGTATCGGGTCGAACCATCATGCCAGCGCCGCCAGGCGAAGCGGGGCAATTTTCGCCTCCAGATTTGCCCGCGCCGAGATTTTCGAGGAACCAGATGACGGTGAAGCCCCTCTATCGACGTGTCTTGCTGAAAGCTTCGGGCGAAGCGCTGATGGGAGAACAGCATTTCGGCATCGACGTCTCGGTCGTCGACCGCATCGCCGCCGACATTGCCGAGGCGCGGGCACTTGGCATCGAAGTCGGTGTCGTGATCGGCGGCGGCAACATCTTCCGCGGCGTAGCCGTCGCCTCCAAGGGCGGCGATCGCGTCACCGGCGACCACATGGGCATGTTGGCCACAGTCATCAACTCGCTGGCGCTGCGCACCTCGCTGAACAAGATCGGCGTCGACGCCGTGGTGCTCTCGGCCATTGCCATGCCCGAGCTCTGCGAGAGTTTTTCACAGCGCCAGGCGACCGCCTACATGAACCAGGGCAAGGTGGTGATCTTCGCCGGCGGCACCGGCAACCCGTTCTTCACCACCGATTCGGCCGCCGCGCTTCGCGCCGCCGAGATCGGAGCCGACGCGCTGTTCAAGGGCACCCAGGTCGACGGTGTCTATTCGGCCGACCCCAAGAAGGATCCGGACGCGGTACGCTTCGACCGCATAAGTCATGCCGAGGTCATCAAACGCGGGCTTACCATCATGGATACGGCCGCGATTGCACTTGCGCGCGAAAACAACATTCCGATAATCGTCTATTCGATCCACGAAAAGGGTGGTTTCGGCGAAATTCTGAGGGGCGGCGGCCGTTGCACGATCGTCGCGGACAATTGACCGGGGCCGGAGTCGGCTAAATGATCGCCGGTTTCGGACGTGACTAGAAGACAAGCAGTGAACCCGGCGAACGGGTCGAGGAGATGATCATGAGTGGCGAATATGACGATCTTAAGCGGCGCATGGACGGGGCGATCGCGGCCTTCAAGCATGATCTTGCTTCGCTGCGCACCGGCCGCGCCTCCAGCAACCTGCTCGACGCCGTCCAGGTCCAGGCCTACGGCACGACGATGCCGATCAACCAGGTGGCCAATGTGACGGTGCCGGAGCCGCGCATGATTTCGGTCTCGGTCTGGGACAAGTCGATGGTCAGCGCCGTCGACCGCGCCATCCGCGAGGCCAATCTCGGCTTCAACCCGATCGTCGACGGCACCAATCTCCGGATTCCGCTGCCCGAACTCAACGAGCAGCGCCGCAAGGAACTGGTCAAGATCTCGCACGGCTATGCCGAGAACGCCCGCGTCGCGGTGCGCCATGTCCGCCGCGACGGCATGGATTTCCTCAAGAAGGCGGAAAAGGACGGCACGATCAGCGAGGACGATCATCGCAAGCGGTCCGACCAGGTACAGAAGCTGACCGACGAGATGATCAGCACCATCGATCACCTGCTTTCCGATAAGGAAGCTGAAATCATGCAGGTTTAGGGTCGGGTTCTCACCGGCTCGAAAGCGAGACCATGGCAACGCCCGCGCATGTCGCGATCATCATGGACGGAAATGGACGCTGGGCCAAGGCGCGCGGCATGCCGAGGCTTGCCGGCCACCGCGCCGGCGTCGAGGCCTTGCGCAAGACGGTGCGCGCCGCGCCCGAGCTCGGCATCTCCTACCTGACGGTCTACGCCTTCTCCTCCGAAAACTGGTCGCGGCCGAAATCCGAGGTCAGCGACCTGATGGGCCTTTTGAAGCTCTTCATCCGCCGCGATCTCGCCGAACTGCACCAGAATGGCGTGCGGGTGAGGGTGATCGGCGACCGGGAAGGGCTGCAACCAGACATCAGGGGATTGCTGCAGGAAGCCGAATCGCTGACCGCCGGCAACGAGGCGCTGACACTCGTCATCGCCTTCAACTATGGCGGCCGCGACGAGATCGTGCGCACCGCGCGCAAGCTCGCCGATGCAGTGGCTCGCGGCGAAATGACGAGCGACGCCATCACGATGGAGAGCTTTGCCGGTTCGCTCGACACCGAGGGCATTCCCGATCCCGACCTGGTGATCCGCACCAGTGGCGAGCTCCGGCTGTCGAACTTCCTTTTGTGGCAGGCCGCCTATAGCGAACTCGTCTTCCTGCCTTGCTACTGGCCGGACTTCAGCCGGGAGCATCTGGCCGACGCCCTGCGGGACTTTGCCGGCCGCGAGCGCCGTTTCGGCGGGCTCGCCGCCCGCGACGTTGCTTTGTAGCGCCGGCATCAATGAGCAATCTCCAACAGCGCGTCATCTCGGCCATCGTGATGGCGGCGCTCACACTTGCGCTCACGTGGCTCGGGGCGCTGCCGTTCCGGCTGTTCTGCGCGGCTATCGCGGCGCTGATATTCTACGAATGGACGCGCATGTCGCGCGCCGAGAGCGGCGCGAGGCTCGGCTTCCTGGCGGAAGCGCTGATTCTCGTCTTTGTCGGAGTGCTGATTGCAGGGCCACCGGCCCTGTGGCTGCTCACTCTGGTCGCAGCCCTCACAGCTATCGCCGCTGCTGCCGCGCGGCTGCGGGGAGCAGCGCAATGGGAGGCATCGGGGCTGGCCTATGCGTCGTTGTCGGGCTTTTCACTCGCCTATCTGCGCGATGACAACCATTCGGGGCTGATCGCCATCCTCTTCCTGTTCGCGGTGGTCTGGGCGACCGACATTGCGGCCTATTTCGTCGGTCGGGCGGTCGGCGGGCCAAAACTCGCGCCGTCGATCTCGCCCGGCAAGACGCAGAGCGGCGCGCTTGGCGGCGCCGTGGGCGGCGTGGTTGCCGGATTGCTGATGGCAATCGCGACCGGGGCCGGCAATCTCATCATGCTTGGCCTTGTCGCCTTGGCGCTCTCGATCGTCTCGCAGGTCGGCGATCTGTTCGAATCCTGGGTCAAGCGCCGACACGGCTGCAAGGATTCGAGCAATCTCATTCCCGGCCATGGCGGCGTCATGGACAGGGTCGATGGGCTTGTCGCGGCGGCTTTCGCCCTGTACCTGATCGGCTGGGTTTCGGCGGGCACCGCCGATCATCCGGCGCAGGGGCTGTTTCCGTTCTAATGCACCGCCGCAGGGCGGAAAAACGGGCACGCCACGGATTCGCCCGGATTGATGTCACAGTCGCGGCGGAGTGTCGCGTTCGCGGGCGAATTTGAGGGCATGACTTGAACGAGATTCTTCACGCCGTCTTCAGCACCCAAGGGTTTGTCCTCGGCACCCTTGTGCCGTTCCTGTTCGTGCTCACCGTCGTCGTGTTCGTGCATGAGATGGGCCACTATCTCATCGGTCGCTGGTGCGGCATCGGCGTGAAGGCTTTTGCCATCGGTTTCGGCCCGGAGCTTTTCGGCTTCAACGACCGCCACGGCACGCGCTGGAAGCTTTGCGCCATACCGCTTGGCGGCTACGTCAAATTCGTCGGCGACATGAATGCGACATCGAGCCAGCCGAGCGCCGAGGAGATCGAATCGTTGACCGAGGCCGAGCGCGAGGTCGCCTTTCACACCCAGCCGATCTGGAAGCGCGCGGCGACCGTCGTTGCCGGGCCGCTGTTCAACTTCCTGCTGACGATCGCCGTCTTTGCGGTGCTGTTTTCGCTCTACGGCCGTCCGGTGATGGAGCCGACAGTGGCCGAAGTCACCGCTGGCAGCCCAGCCGCGCGGGCAGGCATCCAGCCCGGCGACCGATTCGTCAGGGTCGACGGCAGCAAGGTGGAAACCTTTGCCGACGTTCAGCGCCTGGTTTCGGGCCGCGCCGGCGACGCCATCACGTTCACCATGCTGCGCGATGGCAAGGAAATCACCGCCACGGCGACGCCGGAGCCGATGGAGCAGCAGGACGCGCTGGGCAACAAGGTCAAGGTCGCGATCATCGGCGTCGCCAACAATGCCGAGTTCGGGCAGCCGCGACTGGTCTCCTACACGCCTGCGGGCGCGCTGGCGGCGGCTGTCGAGGAAACCGGCCATGTGATCGAGCGCACCGGCCAGTTCATGAAGCGGTTTGTTATCGGGCGCGAGGATAAGTGCCAGCTGGGCGGACCGATCAAGATCGCAAAAATGTCGGGTCAGGCGGCCAAACTCGGCTTCGAGTGGCTGGTGCAGCTTGTTGCATTCCTGTCAGTCGGGATAGGGATTCTCAATCTTCTGCCGATTCCCCCTCTCGACGGCGGCCACCTGTTGTTCTACGGCGTGGAGGCCGTCATAAGACGGCCCGTGTCGGAGCGGATGATGGAGATGGCCTACCGGACCGGTCTCCTTCTGGTGCTCGGATTTATGGGCTTCGTTTTTTGGAATGATCTGTTTGGGTGCTGAAATCATGAAGAAATTTGGCTTCGGCCCCGGCCATATTGAGACGCCGTTTACCATGCGTGGGGATATGCGTGACACGAAAGCCACGCAACAGGGTTAAGTAAATACAAATTAACCGGGAGCCTTGCGTGTAGGGGAAATCCGGTTAATACGGTAAGGGAAAATACCGCACGTCCGGTTTTCTCGCCGTGGGGACTACGAGAAAAAGGTACAAAAGCCCGATGAAGGCAGCATCCAAGTTTCTGAGCGCCGCGTCCGCGGCGGCTTTGTCCGCCGCCCTGGTTTTGCCAGGCGCGCTCGCAGTGCAGTTCGTTGCCACATCGGTAGCAGAAGCCGCGGTCGTCAGCAGGGTCGAGGTCAGCGGCAACCAGCGTGTCGATGCCGAAACCATCCGCAATTACATTTCGATCAAGCCCGGCAAGGCCTTTTCGAGCGCCGACATCGATAGCGCCGTGAAGGCTCTGTTCGGCACCGGGCTGTTCTCGGACGTCCAGATCAATCAGGTCGGCTCGACCCTGGTCGTCAAGGTTTCCGAATACAAGGTCGTCAACCAGGTCCTGTTCCAGGGCAACAAGAAGCTCAAGGACAACGCCCTTCAGGTGGCCATCCAGTTGAAGCCGCGCGCGACCTTCTCGCAGCAGGCGCTCGATGCAGACGTCGAGGCGGTCAAGGCCGCTTATCGGCGCATCGGCCGCGACGACGCCGCCGTGACCACCCAGATCATGGACCTCGGCGACAATCGCGTGAACGTGGTCTTCAACATCAACGAAGGCGCACGCACGCAGATCGCGGCCATCAACTTTGTCGGCAACAGCGCCTTTTCCAGCCGCCGCCTGTCGGACGTCATCAACACCAAGCGTTCGACCTGGCTGTCCTTCGTGCTGCGCGACGACGTCTATGACGAGGACAAGCTGCGCGCCGACCAGGAATTGCTGCGCCGCTTCTACTACAATCACGGCTATGCCGACTTCCAGGTCGTCTCGGCCGTCGGCGAGTTGGATGAGGCCACCAACAAATACACGGTCACGATCACCGTGCAGGAAGGCGAGCGTTACACCTTTGGCGACATCAGCGTCGAGAGCACGATCCCCGAGGTCGACTCCAAGTCGCTCGAATCGGTGGTCGAGACCCATAAGGGCGACGTCTACAACGCCAAGGACGTCGAGGACTCGATCGTCGCGCTGACCGAAAAGGTCGCCGGTTCGGGCTATGCCTTTGCCCAGGTGACGCCGCGCGGCGACCGCAATTTCGAGAACCATACGATCTCGGTCGTCTACACCATCGACCAGGGCACCAAGGCCTATATCGAGCGCATCGAAATCCGCGGCAACGACCGCACGCGCGACTATGTCATCCGCCGCGAATTCGACGTCAGCGAAGGCGACGCCTTCAACCAGGTTCTCATTCAGCGCGCGAAGAAGCGGCTGGAAGCGCTCGATTATTTTGAGAAAGTCGATATCTCGACTGTTCCTGGGTCGGCGCCCGACCAGGTTGTCCTGGTCGTCGACGTGGTCGAGAAGTCGACCGGCGAGTTCTCGATCGGCGCCGGCTATTCGACGGGTGGCGATACGCCTGGCCCATCCATCGAAGGTTCGATCACCGAGCGCAACTTCCTCGGCCGCGGCCAATACATCAAGCTGTCGGCCGGCGGCGGCAGGCATTCGCGCGACTACGCCCTCTCCTTCACGGAGCCGTATTTCCTCGGCCGGCGCATCGCGGCGGGCTTCGATATCTACAAGTCGACGCGTGAGTACGATCACTACGATACGGACACGACCGGGGCAACCATTCGCTTCGGCCTGCCGATCACCGACAGCATCTCGACGCAGCTGGCGTATAACATTGCGCAAGAGAAGTATTCGCTGTCCGACGGCTGCGATCCGAACGGGGACGGGGTACCTGACGCGCCCTGCGTCGTGTCGCCGGCGATCCTTGATGGTATCCAAGAGAGCCCATGGGTCAAATCTTCGGTCAGCCTTGGGCTGGTCTACAACACCATCGACGACATGAAGAACCCGCATGAGGGTCTCTACATCACCGGCACGACCGAGGTCGCCGGTCTGGGCGGCGACGCCAAGTGGGTGAAGCTGACCGGGCGCGCGAGTGTCTATCAGACCTTGTCCGAGCAGCTCGACCTGGTCGGCCTGGTGTCGGGTGGCGCCGGTTATGTTGCGGGCTACGGCAATGGCGACCTGCGCATCTTCGACCACTTCCAGAGCAACGACCGCATGATCCGCGGTTTCGCCTATGGCGGCATCGGCCCGATCGCCAGCGACACCAGCGGCGATCATCTCGGCGGTACGACCTATTTCAATGCCTCGGCGGAAGCCCAGTTCCCGCTGCCGGTCATTCCGGAGAGCTTCGGCCTGCGCGGCGCGGTGTTCGCCGACGCGGCAACGCTTTACGGCAGCAAGCTCGATCCGAGCTTGGTAAAGGCAGGCTCGGCTGACATGCATCTGCGCGCTTCGGTCGGTGTCGGCCTGATGTGGGCTTCGCCGTTCGGCCCGATCCGCATCGACTATGCGATCCCGGTCGAGAAGCAGCCTGGCGACGACGTGCAGGAATTCAACTTCGGTATTGCAACTCGTTTCTAATCCGCGGGTTACGATGTTTCCGGGCCGTCTGGCGGCCCGGAATGGACTGATCCGACCTAGCTGGATAATGTTTGTGGAATGACCGATCCGGTGTTCTTCGCGCCTTCACGCCGGTATACGGCTGGCGAGGTCGCGAATCTGACCGGCGCCAATCTCATTGATGCCTCGCAGGCCGATATCGCTATCGAAGCGTTGGCGCCCGCCAATGAGGGCGGTGACGGTGCGCTCGTCTTCGTCGACGGCAAACGCAACTTCGCTTTGATGCAGTCGCTCAAGGCGGCAGCGGTGCTGTGCCCCGCGGACTTTGCCACCAGAGCCCCGCAGGGGATCGCGGTGCTGGTGCATCCGCGCCCGCAGCAGGCCTTCGCGATGGTCGGGCGGCTGCTCTTTCCGCAAGCCTCGACTCCAGGGCCGATGACCGGCGAAACCGGCGTTTCGCCGGTGGCGCATATCGATCCGTCCGCGCATGTCGAGGCCGGAGCGATCGTGGAGGCAGGCGCGGTGATCGGTCCCGGTGCTTCCATAGGCGCCGGCACGGTCATTGCGCCGCATGCCGTCATCGGCCGCTCCTGCAAGATAGGCCGCGATGGTTACGTCGGCCCGGGCGCCAGCATCCAATATGCGCTGATCGGCAACCGCGTCATCATTCATGGCGGCGCAAGGATCGGCCAGGACGGCTTCGGCTTCGTGGCCGGCGCCAAGGGACCTGAGCGCGTGCCGCAGATCGGCCGCGTCATCATCCAGGACGACGTCGAGATCGGCTCCAACTCGACCGTCGATCGCGGCGCGATGTCCGACACGGTCATCGGACAGGGCACCAAGATCGACAATCTGGTGCAGATCGCCCACAACGTTCGCATCGGCCGCAATTGCATTATAGCCGGGCTTTCGGGTATTTCCGGTTCCGTCGTCGTCGGCGACAACGTCACCATGGGTGGCGGTGTCGGCCTCGCCGATCATTTGACCATCGGCCCGGGAGCCAAGCTTGCTGCGAGAAGTGGATTCATGAGCAACGTGCCGGCGGGCGAGGTCTGGGGAGGCTATCCGGCGCAGCCGATGGCGGAAGCGATGCGCGAGATCGCGATGCTGCGCAGACTGGCCAGGACGCGCAAGCAGGGCGACGGAAATGGCTGACATGGTGGCGACGACACTCGAAGCGGTTGACATAATGGGGCTCATGAAGCTCCTGCCGCACCGCTATCCGTTCCTGATGATCGACCGCATCGTCGATATCGACGGCAACGACTCGGCCGTCGGCATCAAGAACGTGACCATCAACGAGCCGCATTTCCAGGGCCATTTCCCGGAACATCCGGTGATGCCTGGTGTGCTGATCATCGAGGCCATGGCTCAGACGGCCGGCGCGATCTGCATCCGCAGCCTCAACACGGAAAAGCCGTCGCTGGTTTATTTCCTGACAATCGACAACGCGAAATTCCGCAAGCCGGTCGGTCCAGGCGACCAGTTGAAGATCCACGTCAAGAAAATCAAGATGCGCGGCAACCTGCTCAAATTCGCTTGCGAAGCCATGGTGGACGGAGCGAAGGCGGCGGAGGCCGAGATTTCGGCCATGGTTGCCGGCTGACGGTTCAAAATGCTTATGAAAATTCAGACGTCAATCCATCCTTCCGCGGTCGTCGAAGACGGCGCCCAGCTCGGCGAAGGCGTCCGCATCGGGCCGTTCTGCCATGTGAACGCCGACGCGGTGATCGGCGACCGGGTCGAGCTGGTCAGCCACGTCTCGGTGATGGGCGCGACCACCATCGGTGCCGCGACCAAGGTCTACCCGATGGCGATACTGGGTGGCCCGCCGCAGAACACCAAGCATAAGGGCGGCCGCACCACGCTGGTCATCGGCGAGAGCTGCACGATCCGCGAGGGCGTCACCATGCATCTCGGCACGGATTCCAGCCGTGGTGAGACGATCGTGGGCGACAACGGCAATTTCCTTGCCTACGCCCACATCGCCCACGATTGCGTCGTCGGCAAGAACGCCACTTTTGCCAACGGGGCAACGCTCGGCGGACACTGCGAGATCGGCGACAACGTCTATATCGGTGGCCTCACTGCGGTTCATCAGTTTGTCCGCGTCGGTGACAACGCCTTCATCGGCGGCTGCTCGGCCGTCGTCGGCGACGTCATCCCTTATGCGATCGCCGTCGGCAATCGCGCCAAGCTGCGCGGCCTCAACATCATCGGGCTGAAGCGTTCCGGTCTGCCGCGTGCGGAAATCTACCTGCTGCGCAAGGCTTACCGGACGATTTTCGACCGCTCCCGGACCGTTGGCGAGAATGTGGAAATCGCCAAGGTGGAATTCGCCGCGTCGCCAACGGCCATGAAAATTATTGATTTCGTCACCAGCCGCGGCAAGCGGCATTATGCCGTCCCGCCGCTCAAGGGTGGCGACGATGACGACGGCGATGACGAGGGCTGAGCCCACCGACACAAGGCTTGCACTCGCGCCGGGCTCCAGGGTCGGCATCATTGCCGGCGGCGGCAGCCTGCCTGTGGAAGTCGCCGACGGTCTCGCAGCTCACGGCTATTCGCCCTTCATTCTGTTGATGGAAGGTGAGGCTGACCGCAAGCAGCAGCTTGGCCGATACGAGCACGTTACCATGGCTCTCGAGCAGATCGGTTCCCTGGTGTCGACGCTGAAACGCCACCGCGTCACCCATCTGGTCCTCGCCGGCGAGATCAAGCGCAGGCCAAGGCTAGGCAACATGCGCCCCAGCCTCGGATTGCTGGCGATCGTACCGTCGGTGATCGTCGCGCTGGCGCGCGGCGATGACGGACTTCTGAAGGTTCTGACGCGGGGCCTCGAAAAGCGCGGTATCAAGGTGGTCGGCGCGCATGAGGTCGTCCCCGAACTGACCGCCGCAGAAGGCACGCTGACGGCCGCCGGACCAAAGCAATCGGATTGGCGCGATATCGAGGCGGGCCGTGCGGCGGCCAAGGCGATCGGTGCGCTCGACATCGGCCAGGCGGCGATTGCGGTCGGAGGAAGGGTGATCGCGCTGGAAGGCATCGAAGGCACCAAGGGCCTGCTCGAGCGGGCGCGGGAATTGCGCGGGCATGGCAGGCTCGCCGGAAAGACGCGCGGCGTTCTCGTCAAATGCGCCAAGCCAGGTCAGGAGTTGCGCGCCGACTTGCCTTCGATAGGCCCGCAGACGGTCGAGGCCGCACATGCCGCCGGCCTGGCCGGCATAGCCGTCGAGGCGGGCCGCTCGCTCATTCTCGAAGGTCCCGAGGCATTATTGCGAGCCAATGCGCTTGGCCTGTTCATTGTCGGTCTCGCCGCAGAGGAGCCGGCCGATGGCCGGTGAGAAACCGCTCAAGGTCGCCGTCGTCGCCGGCGAGGAGTCGGGCGACCTGCTTGGCGCCGACATCGTGCGCGCGCTGGAAAAGACCACCGGTCGCAAGATCCAGCTTGTCGGCATTGGCGGCCGGCACCTGCAGGAACTGGGGCTGACACCGCTCTTCGACGGCAGCGAGATCGCGCTGATGGGCTTCAGCGCCGTCTTGCGCGACCTGCCGCGGCTGATGCGCCGGATCAGCCAGACGGCCGCCATCATCGCGGCGGAACGGCCGGACTGCCTGATCACCATCGACAGCCCCGACTTTTCGCTGCGGGTCGCCAAGAAGGTGCGTGCCGCCGCGCCCGCCATCCCGATCGTCCACTATGTGTGCCCAAGCGTGTGGGCATGGCGGCCGGGCAGGGCGGTGGCGATGAGGCCTTATGTCGACCACATCCTCTGCATTTTGCCTTTCGAGGTGAAGGCGCTTGCCCGCCTCGGCGGGCCGCCCGGCACTTATGTCGGCCACCGGCTGACGCGGGACCCCGGGGTGCTTGGCGCCGCCAAGGCGCAGGCCTTGCCGCGCGACCTGCCGGAGGATCGCGTCAAGACGCTGCTCGTGCTGCCGGGCTCGCGCCGCGGCGAGGTGCGGCGGCTGATCGAGCCTTTCGGCAAGGCCATGTCGGTCCTGCGCCAGCGCGGCCATCGGTTGCGCCTGCTGCTGCCGACGGTGCCGCATGTCGCCGATCTGGTGAAAACGTCGGTCGCAAGCTGGGACGAGAAGCCTGAGATCATCACCGATCCGGAGCGGAAATGGCAGGCCTTCGGCAAGGCCGATGCGGCTCTGATCGCGTCCGGAACCGTTTCGCTGGAACTGGCGCTTTGCGGCGTTCCGATGGTCTCCAGCTACAAGCTCGATCCGATCGCGCGTCTCATTTCCCGATATCTGGTGACCACCTGGTCGGCGCTGCTGCCCAACCTGATTTCGGACCGGACGCTGATCCCGGAATTCTACAATCAATATGTCCGGCCGGAGAACCTGGCGCGTCAGTTGGAAGCGCTGTTTGCCGATACCGGCATGCGCGCCTGGCAGAAGGCGGGCTTCGCCGAGATCGTAAGGCGCATGGCAACCGAGAGGCCTTCCGGTGAGATCGCGGCGGAAGTCGTGATGGGGTGCATCAAGAAAGCGAATAGGGAGTAGCGAATAGCGAGTAGGGGTTGGGATGCCGCCCGGCGCCCCGGTCTTCTTTCCCTATTCGCTATTCCCCATTCGCTACTCGCTCACCTCTTCGCGATCGGCACGTAGTCGCGTTCGGTGGCGCCGGTGTAGAGCTGGCGCGGGCGGCCGATCTTCTGGTGCGGATCCTCGATCATTTCCTTCCACTGCGCGATCCAGCCGACGGTGCGGGCGACGGCGAACAGCACGGTGAACATGGTGGTGGGGAAGCCCAGCGCCTTCAGCGTGATGCCCGAATAGAAATCGACGTTTGGATAGAGCTTCTTCTCGATGAAGTAGGAATCGGTGAGCGCGATCTTTTCCAGCTCCATCGCGATGTCGAGCAGCGGATCGTCCTTGATGCCGAGCTCGCCCAGCACTTCATGCGCGGTCTTCTGCATGATCTTGGCGCGCGGATCGTAGTTCTTGTAGACGCGGTGGCCGAAGCCCATCAGGCGGAACGGATCGTTCTTGTCCTTGGCGCGGGCGATGAATTCCGGGATGTGGTCGACATGGCCGATCTCGCCCAGCATGTTGAGGGCCGCTTCGTTGGCGCCGCCATGCGCCGGCCCCCAGAGGCAGGCGATGCCGGCGGCGATGCAGGCGAACGGGTTGGCGCCCGAAGAACCGGCAAGGCGCACCGTCGAGGTCGAGGCGTTCTGCTCGTGGTCGGCGTGCAGGATGAAGATGCGCTCCATCGCGCGGGCCAGCACCGGATTGATCTTGTACTCCTCGCAGGGCACCGCAAAACACATATGCAGGAAGTTTGCGGCGAAGTTCAGCTCGTTCTTCGGATAAATGAAGGGCTGGCCGATGTGGTATTTATAGGCCATCGCCGCGATGGTCGGCATCTTGGCGATCAGTCGCATCGAGGCGACCATGCGCTGGTATGGGTCGGAGATGTCGGTCGAGTCGTGGTAGAAGGCCGACAGCGCGCCGACCACGCCACACATCACCGCCATCGGGTGCGCGTCGCGACGGAAGCCGGTGAAGAAACGCGACATCTGCTCATGCACCATGGTGTGGCGTGTCACGCGGTAGTCGAAGTCGTCCTTCTGCGCCTTGGTCGGCAGCTCGCCGTAGAGCAGGAGATAGCAGACCTCGAGGAAGTCGCCGTGCTCGGCAAGCTGGTCGATCGGATAGCCGCGATGCAAGAGGATGCCGGCATCGCCGTCGATGAAGGTGATTGCCGACTCGCAGCTCGCCGTCGAGGTGAAGCCGGGATCGTAGGTGAAGGCGCCGGTGGTGCTGTAGAGAGCGCCGATGTCGATGACGTCGGGCCCGGTCGAGCCGCTTCGCACCTTGAATTCGTGGGTCTTGCCGGCGAGTTCGAGCCTGGCGGTCGACTCATGCGCCTTGCCGCCCGGTTCCAGTTTTGTCGCAGCTTCGCTCATTGCAAACTCCTTTTGTTTCCTCATGCCGGCAAGGCAATTCCTGCAAACGACACGTCGAAATCACCGGAATGCGCGAACTTGCCACCGCATTTTAAGGGGGTGCGTGCCAGATTGGGCCAAGGCCTAATGTTGCACTGCGAAACACACCTTTCAATGCCAATCTTCTTGGGCCAGTTCGCTCCTAATCGATTTGATCTCCAATCCGCGCTAGACTTTCGTCGCGTCCCAGCACGGCAAGCACGTCGAACACGCCGGGCGATGTGCTTCGACCGGTGAGCGCGGCTCTCAGCGGTTGGGCCACGGCGCCGAGCTTGTGACCGCCGGTCTGCGCAAAGTTGCGAATAGCGGCTTCCGCGGCTGCGGCGTTCCATTCGCCGGCGACCGCCGCGAGCGCGTCATGAGCGCCGCGCAGAATGGCGCGCGCGTCGCCGCCAAGCAACCCGGCCGCCTTCTCGTCGAGCTGCAGCGGCCGATCCGCGAAGAGGAAGGCGGCTCCATCGACGAGTTCGACCAACGTCTTTGCACGCTCCTTGAGGCCGGGCATGGCGGCAAGCAGCTGCGCCTTGCGCCTGTCGTCGAGCTTTGCCGCGAGCGCCAGTCCGCCCTCGAGATAGGGCAGGGTGGCGACGAAGATGTCGAAGAGAGCCTTGTCGTCCATCTTGCGCATATGGACGCCGTTCAGCGCCTCGAGCTTGGCGAAATCGAAGCGGGCGGCGCCCTTGTTGACGTCGCCGATGTCGAACCAAGCGATCATGTCCTCGATCGACATGACCTCGTCGTCGCCATGGCTCCAGCCGAGCCTGGCCAGATAGTTGAGCAGGGCCTCAGGCAGGTAGCCCATGGCGCGATAGGCCTCGACGCCGAGCGCGCCATGGCGCTTCGACAGCTTGGCGCCGTCGGCGCCATGAATCAGCGGGATGTGCGACATCGACGGCACCGCCCAGCCCATGGCGTTGTAGATGACGGTCTGGCGCGCGGCGTTGGTCAGATGGTCGTCGCCGCGGATGATGTGCGTGACGCCCATGTCGTGGTCGTCGACGACAACGGCATGCATGTAGGTCGGGTTGCCGTCCGAGCGCAGGATGATGAAGTCGTCGAGGTCCTTGTTCGGGAAGCGCACCTCGCCCTGCACGCGGTCGTGCACGACGGTCTCGCCCTCGGTCGGCGCCTTGATGCGGATGGCGCCCTTGACGCCGGGAGGCGCCTCGGACGGGTCGCGGTCGCGCCACTGCCCGTTGTAGCGCGGCGGCAGGCCCTTGGCTCGCGCTGCCTCGCGCATCGCCTCCAACTCGGCAGGCGTCTCGTAGCTGTAATAGGCCTTGCCCAGGCGCACGAGCTCCTCGGCCACCTCGCGGTGGCGCGGCGCGCGCTCGAACTGCGATACGGCCTCGCCGTCCCATGAGAGACCGAGCCAAGTCAGCCCGTCAAGGATGGCGGCCGTCGCCGCCTCGGTAGAGCGCTCGCGATCGGTGTCCTCGATGCGCAGCAGCATCGTGCCGCCCGTGTGCTTGGCGTAGAGCCAATTGAACAGCGCCGTGCGCGCGCCGCCGATATGCAGGTAGCCGGTGGGCGAGGGGGCAAAACGGGTGACGACCTTGTCGGACATGGAACTCTCAGGGTGGCACTGAAGCAGGCGTGATTGCGCGGACTTTCGCGCGGTCGGCGTTCATGTAGCATAGGAGGTCTGGGGCGCAAGGGGCAGACCCGATGGCTGGACGTGGCCGGAGTGCGGAGAAGGGCGAGGGGACGACGGCCGGCGTCAGCGAGCGCCTGCTGTTTGCCGGCACCGCGCCTGCCGAAGCAACGCCGGTTTCGGTTCCGGCGCCGCGCCCGGCTGCGGAGATCTTGCCGCCGGGCGGTGATGCCTCGCTGCAGCCGCTTCAGCCGGCGACTATCGATCGGATCCGCAGGCAGTTCCGCCGTACCTCTTTTTCCGTGCTTCGCCGAAGCGTCGCCGAAGCCGCCACCACCGAACTCGACCGCGGCGTTGGTTTCCTGCTGGTGCCGGTGTTCCTTGCCGCCGGCGTAATCCTCTATTTCTCCTTGAACAGCGAGCCGGATCTCTACCGGCCGCTGGCGGCGGTGGCGCTGATGGCCGTCTGCGCGGCGGTTTCCCGCTCTTGGCCGAAGACGCATCTTATCTTCATGGCGGCGCTGTTTTGCGCGCTGGGCTTTGTCGCCGCGAAGGTCGAGACATGGCGGGCCGCAACGCCGATGCTCGGCTCCGAGATACAGACGCGGCTGACGGGTCGCGTTGTCGTCGCCGAGGAGATGGCCAATGGCCGGGTGCGGCTGACCATCGACCTCGTCTCGACCGCGCAGCCAAAACTGCGCTACGCGCCGGATCGCGTCAGGCTCTCGGCGCGCGGGATTCCGCCTAACGTCAAGGCTGGATCGCTGGTGACGGGCTATGCACGGCTCCTGCCGCCGACCGGACCGGTTCGCCCCGAAAGTTATGATTTTTCCTTCGACAGCTATTTCTCCGGCATCGGTGCCAGTGGATTTTTCCTCGGCGATCCGAAAGTCATTCCGGCAAGCGACCCTCCCGCCCAGGCGAGCATCGCCTGGGCGATCGAGAATGCGCGCGAGACGATTGCCGATCACATCAGAAGCACCGTCGGCGGACCCGAAGGCGAGATTGCCGCGGCGCTGATCGTCGGCGTTCGCGCGGGCATTCCCGAGGACATCAACGAGGCGATGCGGCGGACCGGCATCTACCACATCATCTCGATTTCCGGGCTGCACATGGCGCTGGTCGCCGGCACGGTCATGCTTTTGCTGCGCGGCGTCTTCGCGCTGCTTCCGGATTTCTCGTCACGCCGGCCGGTGAAGAAATATGCCGCAGCGGTCGCGCTGGTGTCGATCGCTGCTTACCTCGTCATCTCCGGCGTGGTGGTCGCCGCCGAACGAAGCTTCATCATGCTCGCCGTCATGCTGGTCGCCGTGCTCTTCGACCGTGCGGCGTTGACGATGCGCAACCTGGCGATTTCGGCCATTGCCGTCATCATGGTGTCACCGCACGAAGTGGTTGGTCCGAGCTTCCAGATGTCGTTCGCCGCGACCGCGGCCCTTGTCGGCGCCTATGCCGGATGGGCCGACTACCGCGCCGGCAAGTCGAAAGCGCCGCCGGCGAAGCGGTCGTTCCTGCGGTTCCTGTCGCACAAGCTTGCGGTCGGAGCGGGCGGCGCCGCCATAACGTCTATCATTGCCGGAAGCGCTACGGCGCTGTTTGCCATCTGGCACTTCCAGCGCGTCTCGCCGCTCAGCCTGCTGGCCAATCTGGCGATCATGCCGATCGTCACCGTCGTGATGTTCCTTGCCGTCGCCAGCGCGGTCATGATGCCGTTCGGCTTCGACGGACCTTTCCTCTATTTGATGGGCAAGGGCCTGACGGCGATGATCGCGATTTCGGCCTGGATTTCGGAGCGGTCGCCGGTCGATGCCGTGGGGCTGATCTCGATCCAGTCGGTGCTGCTCGCGACAATCGCGCTGGTGATAGCAACCATGGCCACCACCTGGCTCAGGCTGGCGGCAGTGCCCTTCGCGCTGGCCGCACTACTGGCGGTCCCGCAAGTGCGCACGCCGGACCTGCTGATCTCCGAGGACGCGCATCTGGTGGCGATGCCGATCGGCGGTGGCGAGCTCGCCGTCAATCGCGCCCGCTCCAACGAGTTCACCACCGACAATTGGAAACGTGCGCTGAGGGCCGAAACGATCGTGCCGCCGGAAACATTCGCGAAAGGCGCATTCGACATCGCCGACCCGGTCGACCTGCCGGCGGGATCCCCCTTTTACTGCACTGGCGATCTCTGCATTGGCCGGCATCCGTCCGGTGCAATCGTCGCCTTGGCGGAAAACCGCGATAGCGCCAGGCCGGCCTGCGGCTTCGCCGACCTCATCGTCATCAACGACGCCACGGCCTACAACCCTTGCCGCGATCCACGCATCCTCGTCGTCACCAAGCGGCAGCTTGCGCGCGACGGCAGCGCCGCCGTCTACTTCGACCCACAGTCGGCAACGGCGCGAGCCGCCATTCAATACGCCGTCGAAAAGCCCTATCGCCCCTGGCACGAACAGCGGCGCTACTCGCGCGAGGCGAGGGGGCTAGCGCCATACGAGCGGCCTGAGAAGCCACAGACCAAGCCGCCGCCACTCAGTAGCGACGAATGAGCCCGACCAGCTTGCCCTGCACCTTGACCCTGTCCGGTCCGAAGATGCGGGTCTCATAGGCCGGGTTGGCGGCCTCGAGCGCAATCGAGGCGCCCTTGCGGCGGAAGCGTTTCAGCGTCGCTTCCTCGTCGTCCACCAGCGCCACCACGATCTCGCCCGGGCTCGCTGTGTTAGCATTGCGGATGATCACCGTGTCGCCGTCGAAGATGCCGGCTTCGATCATCGAATCGCCCTTGACCTCAAGCGCGTAGTGCTCGCCGCCTGCGATCATGTCCGGCGGAACTGTGATCGAATGCGTCTGGTGCTGGATGGCGTCGATCGGCACACCGGCGGCAATGCGACCCATCACCGGGATGGACACGGCCGAAACGGCGTCGTCGTCATTGCTGGGCGTCGGTGTGCGGGAGGGCGCCGCTGGCTTGATCTGCCGGCCGAGATTGCCTTGACCGCCTTGGATGACGCTCGGCGAGAATTTTCTCGCCGCATTCAGGCCGGGCGCGATCGAATCGGGCAGGCGCAGCACCTCAAGAGCGCGTGCGCGGTTCGGCAGCCGGCGAATAAAGCCGCGCTCCTCCAGTGCCGTGATCAAACGGTGGATGCCCGACTTCGAAGCGAGGTCGAGCGCTTCCTTCATCTCGTCGAAAGACGGCGGAATGCCGCTTTCCTTGAGCCGTTCATGGATGAACATCAGCAGTTCATGTTGTTTGCGCGTCAGCATGGCGGCCCCCATGGGTTTTGGAACCAGAATCAGAAAAACAAACCCAGAACAAACACTATCTGTTCCAGTTGTGTTCCGCAACCGTTTAAAGTTTAGTGAATCTGTTGACGTTTTGTTCAGCGTAACATCAGAACGCTGCATTCGTCGCCGGCTTCCGCAGCCGGGGCGAAGGGCTCGCGCACGATCAGGCCGTTGGCGTCGGCGAGCATCCTCAGCATGGAGGAATCCTGGATGCTGAACGGTGTCGCGATCAACTGTCCGGCATCCTCACGTACGACTGCCCGCACATAGTCCTGCCTGAGATCGTTGGCGTGCATCGCGGAAGCCAACCGCGCGGTCCGGATATCCTGGCGGTAGCTGCGGCCGCCAAGACGCGCCAGGAGCGGCTTCAGGAACAATTGCGAGCAGACAAGACTCGCCACCGGATTGCCGGGCAGGCCGATGCAGCGGATTTTGCCAAGCCGGCCAAACATCAGCGGCTTGCCGGGGCGCATGGCGATCTTCCAGAAATCGAGCTGCATGCCTTCGCCGGTCAGCACGTCGTGGATCAAATCATGATCACCGACCGAGGCGCCGCCGAGGGTGACGATGACATCGGCGCCGACCGCGACCGCTTTCTTGACCAGCGCCGAAATCGCATCCTGCCGGTCGGCGGCGATACCGAGGTCGAGAGCGCGGGCACCGACCGATTGCGCCGTCGCCGCTACGCCATAGGCGTTGGACGAGATGATCTGGTCGGGGCCGAGCGTGCTTCCGGGCGGCAGCAACTCGTCGCCCGTGGCGATGATGGCCACAATCGGCCGACGCACCACGTTGAGGCTCGGATGATTGGCGGAGGCCGCCAGCGATAGCGCTGCCGGATCGAGCAGGCGGCCTTTTTCTAGAACTACATCACCCTGGCCGAAGTCGAGCCCACGGCGACGGACGTTGCGAGCTTCCGCCGTCGGCTCGGTCACTTCGATGCGGCCGCCGCCGAGGTCGCGAACATTTTCCTGGATGACGACGGTGTCGGCGCCTTCAGGTAGCGGTGCGCCGGTGAAGATGCGCACCGCCTTACCCTTGCCGACGGAGCCGATAAAACCGCGCCCGGCGGGCGCCACGCCGATCACGGAAAGCCGCGCCGGCACGGAGGTCACGTCGACAGCGCGGGCGGCATAGCCGTCCATGGCCGAAGCGTTGAAGGGCGGCTGGGTGCGCAGCGCCACCACCGGTTCGGCGAGCACCCGGCCGGCCGCATCGGCCAGCGGCACGTTTTCGCCCGGCATTGCGGTTGCGCCATCCAACAAGCGCTCGAGCGCTTCGGCGACCGGAACCAGCGCCATCGTCAGGAACTCGCCCCGGATTTGACGGACTTGTAGTCGCCCGACTTGCCGCCGGTCTTCTCGACCAGCCTGATGCCGGAGATAACCATGGCGCGGTCCGCCGCCTTGGCCATGTCGTAGATGGTGAGGCAGGCGATCGACGCCGCAGTCAGCGCCTCCATCTCCACGCCGGTCTTGCCGGTGACGCGGGCAAGCGCAGTGACCTTCAGGCCGGGGAGGGCGCGGTCGGGCTCGATATCGACGGCGACCTTGGTCAGGAGCAGCGGATGGCAGAGCGGGACGAGCTCATGCGTCTTCTTGGCCGCCATGATGCCGGCGATGCGCGCCGTGCCCAGCACGTCGCCCTTCTTGGCGTCGCCGGCCAGGATCATCTCCAGCGTTTCCGCTCGCATCGAGACGAAGCCCTCGGCGATCGCCGTGCGTGTCGTCTCGGCCTTGTCGCCGACATCGACCATGTTGGCTTCGCCCTTGGCGCCGAGATGGGTGAGGGCAGGCATCCTCAAAGGGCCTCGGCCGGCGCCTTGCCCGTCAGCAGAAGCTCGGTCGCGGCAGCCACATCGGCCTGCCGCATCAGGCTCTCGCCGACGAGGAAGGTACCGATCCCGCTCTTCTCCAGCCGGCGGCAATCCTGATGAGTGAAGATGCCGCTTTCGCTGACGAGCAGCCGACCGGCCGGCACCATCGCTGCAAGCCGCTCGGAAATGTCGAGGCTGGTCTCGAAGGTCCTCAGATCGCGGTTGTTGATGCCGATCAGCCGCGACGAGAGGCGAAGCGCGCGCTCCATCTCCTTTTCGTCATGCACCTCGACCAGCGCGTCCATGCCGAGCTCGAAAGCCGTCGCTTCGAGCTCGCTGGCTAAAGCGTCGTCGACGCTTGCCATGATGATGAGGATGGCATCCGCGCCCCAGGCGCGGGCTTCATAAACCTGGTATGGATCGAAGAGAAAATCCTTGCGCAAAGCGGGCAGGCCGACGGCGGCGCGCGCGGCGGTCAGGAAGCTAGGCGCACCCTGGAAGGACGGGGCGTCGGTCAGCACCGAAAGGCAGGCCGCTCCACCTCGCTGATAGGCCCTGGCGAGCGCCGGCGGGTCGAAGTCGGCGCGGATCAGCCCCTTGGAGGGGCTCGCCTTCTTGATTTCGGCGATCAGCGCAAAGCCGCCGGCCTTGCGTTTGGCCTCGAGCGCGGCGAGGAAGCCGCGCGGCGGCTCCATGTCCTTCGCTTTGGCCTTGATATCGGCAAGCGGCACGTTGAGCTTCGCCGCGGCGATCTCTTCGCGCTTGTAGGTTTCGATCTTGCGCAGGATATCGGACAAGGTTCTAACCGTTCGAAATCTCGACGAGCTTGTCGAGCACCGTGAGGGCCCGGCCGCTGTCGATGGCTTGCGCGGCGGCTTCAATGCCGTCGGCGAGCGTCGTCGCCTTGCCGGCCACCACCAAGCCGGCACCGGCATTCATCAGCACGGTGTCGCGATAGGCGCCGGCGGCGCCGCCCAGCATATCGCGTAATGCCTTGGCATTGTAGGCCGCGTCGCCGCCACGCAGCTCTTCCTTGGTATGGCGCTTCAGTCCGACTGCCTCCGGGGTAAGCGTGAAGGTGCGGATCTCGCCACCGGCAAGCTCGGCAACCTGCGTTTCGCCGGTGGTGGTGATCTCGTCGTAACCGTCGCCATGCACGACCCAGGCATGCTCGGCGCCAAGCGCCTTCAGCGTCTCGGCAACCGGTATGATCCATTCCGGCAGGAAGACACCGACCATCTGTCGGCTGACGCCGGCCGGATTGGACAGCGGTCCGAGCAGGTTGAAGATGGTACGCGTGCCGAGCTCGCCCCGGATCGGGCCGACATGCTTCATCGCCGGATGATGCGCAGGCGCGAACATGAAGCCGACGCCGGCCTCATGGATGCAACGGCCGATCGTCTCCGGCGAAATGTCGATCTTGACGCCGAGCGCCGTCAGTACGTCGGCGGAACCGGTCAGCGAGGACAGGCCGCGATTGCCGTGCTTGGCGACCGGAACCCCTGCCGCCGCGATGACGAAGGCAGAAGCGGTCGAGATGTTGACGCTGTGCGAGTTGTCGCCGCCGGTGCCGACGATGTCGATGGCGCCAAGTGGGGCTTCGACGCGCAGCATCTTGGCGCGCATCGTGGCGACGGCCCCGGAAATCTCGCTCACCGCCTCGCCGCGCACGCGCAGCGCCATCAGGAAGCCGCCGATCTGGCCCGGCGTCGCGTCGCCCGACATGATGATGTCGAAGGCCTCGCGCGCTTCCTCGAAGGAGAGTGCGGTGCCGGTGGCGACCTTGGCTATGTGTGTCTTGAGAGCGCTCATCGTGTCTGTGCTTGCGAAACGGCGGCCGGATCGATGCGAACGTCATACTGCGACTGCAACTGCGCCACCAGCTGGTCGAGCAGGTCGTCGGACATGCCGGCGCTGAAGGATTTCTGCGTATCGTCGGGAACCGAGCTGCCATCGGCGCCAGCCGGTTCGAAGACTTCGGCGACCTTGAACAGGATCTGGCCGTCGCCGGTGGGCGAGGGGATCAGACCCGTGCCGCCTTCGCCGACGCCGAACATGGCCGCAGCACCTTCCTTGCCGAAATCGGCATCGTCGGCTTCGCGCTTCAGGCCGCGCTTGGTCTGCTTCTCGAGCTTCAGCTCGCCCGCGATGACGTCGAGCGTCGCACCTGCCTTGAGGCGCTTTTCCAACTCCTGCGCCTTCGCGTCGAGCCGCTTGTCGGTCTCGGCCGCCGTCCAGTCGGCCGCCACCTTCTGGCGGACTTCGTCGAGCGTGCGGTCGCGCGCCGCGGTGACCGACTGGACCTCGTAAAAGACGAAGCCGTTGTCGGCGGTGGTCAGGCCTTCATTCTCCGTATTCGGCTCGGCTTCGAAGACCGCCTTGATGAGATTCGCCGATTCCGGCAGGTCCTTGACGATCGTGCCGTCCGGCCGCTGGCCGGTGCGGTCGATGGCGTCGATGGTGACGACCTTGAGCTTCAGCTTGTCGGCGGCCTGGGCCAGAGAGGCACCCGAGGCGCGGGTGTCCTCGTAGCTGTCATGCACGTCGAGCAGGACGCGGCTTGCCTCGCCGAGCGCCAGGTCCTTGCGGATCTGATCGGAGACTTCCGAAAGCGGCTTCACCACCTGCGGCTTGATCTCGGTAACGCGCAGCAGCACCGGGCCGAAGGCGCCTTGGACCACCGGGCTAACCTCGTTGGCGTTGAGCGAGAAGGCCGCGTCGGCGACCGCCTTGTCGGCGATCTTGTCCTTGGCCAGCGTGCCGAGCAGGGTGTCGGCCTGGGTCTTGCCCTCGGCGGTGACGATCTTGTCGAAGGTGGCGCCGGCCTTCAGTGAATCATATGCCGCCTTGGCCGCGTCCGGCGTCTTGAACACCAGCTGTTCGATGGTGCGCATTTCGGGCGTCGTGTAGCGCGCCTTGTTCTTGTTGTAGTCGTCGGCGACTTGGCTGTCGGTCACCGCCGTCGGGTCCATGATGTCTTGCGGCTCGAGCCGGACATAGGAGAACTTGCGGTATTCCGGCGCGGCATAGTTCTTCTTGTTGGCCTCGAAATAGGTCTTGAGCGCGCTGTCGGATGGCGCCTCGATCGGCTGCACGAGCGTCTTCGGCAGCACGAGGTAGTCGATCGTGCGGTCCTCGCCGCGATAGAGCGCAACCGCCTTCAGGAAGGTCTGCGGCGCCTTGAGGCCGTCGGAGATCGCCTCGACGATCTGCTGGCGCACCGCCACCTGCGAGCGGTTCTTGAGATAGTCCTCCGGCCGCATGCCCACTTGGCGCAGCAGATATTCGAAGGTCCTGCGGTCGAACTGCCCGCTCGGGCCTCTGAAGGCCGGATCGTCGCGTGTCAGCTCGGCCAGCCGATCCTTGGAAAGACCGAGCCCCAGCTTGCGGGCCTGTTCGTCGAGGACGGCGCCCGAAACGAGCTGCGCGAGCACCTGGTTATCGATACCCAGCAGCTTCGCCTGCTCGTGCGTGATGCGCTGGCCATATTGCTGAGAGAGCAGGTTGATCTGGCGATCATAGGCGAGGCGGTACTCGTTGATCGAGACCGTCGTGCCGCCGGCGGTGATCACCGAATGGTGCCCAGCCAAAGTTCCCGACAGGCGCCCGGAAATACCCCAGACGGCAAAGCTCACCACCAGCAAGGACAGCAACGCCTTCGCGACCCAGGTGCTCGCCGCGCTTCTCAATAAACCAAGCATGCTTACTTCCGATTTTTGCGCATTTTCGCATGCGCCGAGTCTGAAACAAGCGCAATAGCGTCCTTCCGGCCCACTGTCGATTGCTTTGTGGCTTGATTTTGGTAGTGAGGGCGCAGCCTTATGTCGCCTGGAGAACCCGACCCCATGACCCCTGGAATCCGTCCGCTCGTCGCCGGCAACTGGAAAATGAACGGCACCAGCGCCTCGCTCAACGAGTTGAGGATGATCGGCAATGGCTTCATGAGCGGGCTCGATGCGGAGACGGAAGCGCTGGTCTGCGTGCCGGCGACCTTGCTTCACCAAGCCGCCGAGATCCTTTCCCGCACGCCGGTTCGCGCCGGCGGCGAGGATTGCCACCCCAAGGAGAGCGGCGCCTACACCGGCCAGATTTCGGCCGAGATGCTGAAGGATGCCGGCGCAAGCCATGTCATCGTCGGCCATTCCGAGCGCCGCGAGCAATGCGGCGACGATGATGCGATCGTCAACGCCAAGGCATCGGCCGCCTGGCGGGCAGGGCTGGTGGCCATCATCTGCATCGGCGAGACGCGCGCCGAACGCGAGGCCGGAGCGACGCTCGATGTCCTGTCGCGCCAGCTCGATGGTTCCGTGCCGGCAAGCGCCACCGCCGCAAATACCGTCATTGCCTATGAGCCGGTCTGGGCCATCGGCACCGGTCTGACGCCGACCGCCGCCGATGTTGCCGAGGCGCATGCGCATATCCGCGGCAAGCTCACCGCGCTGCTCGGCGATGCCGCGGCCAGAATGCGCATTCTTTATGGCGGCTCGGTCAAGCCGTCCAATGCGGTGGAACTGCTCGGCGTCGAGAATGTCGACGGCGCGCTGGTCGGAGGCGCGAGCCTGAAGGCGGCCGACTTCCTCGCCATCGCGGAAGCCTATATGAACGTGGCGTAGCCGCAGAGGCCGGCTTACGCGGCAGAGGCAGGCTGAAATCTTTGCAGCAGCCGCATTGCTCCCCATATTCCCGGCCACGGGCTTGGAAATGCCACCAAAGCATTGTAAGGAGCCGCCTCCAAATCATCGGTCGTATGCGCGGCCGCGCAAGGCCTCGCCAGGATAAATTATGGAAACCGTACTGATCGTCATCCACCTCATGGTCGTGCTCGCGCTTGTCGGCGTGGTGCTGCTGCAGCGCTCCGAAGGCGGTGGTCTCGGCATTGGCGGCGGCTCCGGTTTCATGACGGCGCGGGGCGCCGCCAATGCGCTTACGCGCGCAACGGCAATCCTGGCCGCGGCGTTCTTCGTGACTTCGCTCGCACTATCCATCATCGCTCGATACGGCGAGAAGCCAATCGACATCCTCGATCGCACGCCTGCCTCGACCACCAACAATGCCGGCAAGGGTGTGCTCAACCAACTGCCGGGCTCGAACGGTCCGGTGGGCAGTTCGCAGCCCGCAGCGCCGGCCGGCGGCACGACGACCACGACCCCGCTTTCGAATGGCGCCACCACCACGGCTCCGGCCACCGCTCCCGCCACCCAGGCGCCGGCGAATCCGACCGAGCCGCCGGCCGCGAACGGCGTCACCTTGCCGGTCACCCCGCAGGTTCCGAACCAGTAGCCGGGCAAGCATTGCTGCCGTGATCTGTTGTTCTTTGAACACAGTCGCGGCAAATGCTGCTTGATCACGAAGATTCAACCAAGCGTAGCGCTTCGCTCAGCTTGAGAGGTCCGCGGCTAATCGATTATAGATTGCGCGCGGCACTTTTCGGCGTCCTTGGGGGGCGCCGGGCGACGCCGTGGGCAACAAGCATTGAACGATCGGATATTCGCCATGCAGCTTCGCAGCTTCATTATTTTGGGATTCTGTGCCGTCCTCGGCATGGGTTCCGCGGCCTTCGCCTCACCGGCAAACCTGGCCGCTTCGCCGTCGGTCGAGAAGACCGGCGCCATCCCCGTCGTCGCCAAGAGCGACGCATCGCAGCTGAAGCTCCTCAAGAAGAAGAAAAACCCAACCTCCGAGGACCTCGCCCAGATCAGCAAGCTCGAAGCCAAGATCGCGGCTGACAAGGAAGCGGCCAAGGCCAAGGCGCTCGAGGCCCGCAAGATGGCGATGCGCGAGGCGGCCAAGGCCAAGGCGGACGCGGCTCGTCAGGAATGGCTATCCAAGAAGGGCACGTCGGCGGAAGTGGCCGACGCCAAGCCGATGAAGAAGACCATCAAGATCATCGCGCCGCTCGAAGCCTTGGCTCCGATCGCACCGATCCAGACCGACGAACCGATCCCGGCCGAGGCGATGAACATCACGGCCACCGGCAACAATGGTGAGCTGCGCAGCGAGCAGCCCGGCCAGAGGCAGACGAGCAGCAGCGGGCTGTTCGCCGGGCTGTTCGGTGGCCAGTCGGTGTCCTCGATCAGCTATCTGCCGGAGACCCGCGCGCTCGATTCGGCGCTCGCCAAGAAGGACGCCAAGCGGCCGTTCAAGGTGAAGCCGGAATTCGTGCCTCAGGACGTTACCTTCACCGGCTATGAGCCGGGCACGATCGTCATCGACACCAACGCCCGCCGCCTCTATCTCGTCGAGTCCTTTTCCACCGCACGCCGCTACGCCATCGCGGTCGGCCGCGAAGGCCTGCAGTTCAAGGGCACGGTGGCCGTCGGCGACAAGCAGGAATGGCCGCGCTGGATCCCGACGCTGGACATGCAGAAGCGCGAGCCGAAGCACTACGGCCAGTACAAGGACGGCATGCCCGGCGGCGGCGAAAACCCGCTCGGCGCGCGCGCCATCTACCTCTATGACGGCAAGAAGGACACGCATCTGCGCATCCACGGCACCATTGCGCCGCAGTCGATCGGAACCAGCGCCTCCAATGGCTGCTTCCGCATGATCAACGAGCACGTCATGGACCTCTACAGCCGCGTCAAGATCGGCACCAAGGTCGTTATTATCTAACGACCAATCGTCATCATCCGACGCGTTAATGCAAACTGCCGAAAGGGCCGGCACCGCCGGCCCTTTCGTTTTGACCGCAAGAAAAGGCCTCTTCGAGGCCACCGGCGCCATTTTGAGAAAAAGCCCTCGCGGCGGTTTTTTCTCTGGCGGAATCAATCAGGCCGCGTTAAGCGATGACTCCCATGGCGCGATATGTATTCATCACAGGCGGCGTGGTTTCCTCACTCGGAAAAGGCATCGCTGCAGCAGCTCTTGGGGCTCTCCTGCAGGCGCGAGGCTATCGCGCGCGGATCAAAAAGCTCGATCCCTACCTCAATGTCGACCCCGGGACGATGTCGCCTTACCAGCACGGCGAAGTGTTCGTCACCGACGACGGCGCCGAGACCGATCTCGATCTCGGTCACTACGAGCGCTTCACCGGTCGTTCCGCGAACCAGCAGGACAACATCACAACCGGCCGCATCTACAAGAACATCATCGAGCGCGAGCGGCGCGGCGACTATCTCGGCGCCACCGTGCAGGTGATCCCGCACGTCACGGACGAGATCAAGCATTTCGTCCTCGACGGCAATGACGACTACGATTTTGTCCTGTGCGAGATCGGCGGCACGGTCGGCGATATCGAGGCGATGCCGTTCCTGGAAGCGATCCGCCAGCTCGGCAACGACCTGCCGCGCAACAACGCGGTCTATGTGCATCTGACGCTGATGCCCTACATCCCGACTGCGGGCGAGCTGAAGACCAAGCCGACGCAGCATTCGGTCAAGGAATTGCGCGGCATCGGCATAGCTCCCGACATCCTGCTGGTGCGCGCCGACCGATCGATCCCCAAGGAAGAGCGGCGCAAGCTTTCACTGTTCTGCAACGTGCGCGAAAGCGCCGTCATCCAGGCGCTCGACGTGCCGCACATTTATGACGTGCCGATGGCCTACCACAAGGAAGGCCTTGATTCCGAAGTGCTCGCCGCTTTCGGCATCGACCCGGCGCCGAAGCCGCGCATGGAGCCTTGGCAGGTGTTGTCCAACCGCATCCACAACCCGGAAGGCGAGGTGACGATTGCCATCGTCGGCAAGTACACCGGGCTGAAGGACGCCTACAAATCGCTGATCGAGGCGCTTTCGCATGGCGGCCTTGCCAACCGCGTCAAGGTCAGGCTCGATTGGATCGAAAGCGAGATCTTCGAGAAGGAAGACCCGACGCCGTGGCTGGAAAAGGTGCACGGCATCCTCGTTCCCGGCGGTTTCGGCGAGCGCGGCTCCGAGGGTAAGATCCTGGCGGCGAAATTCGCGCGCGAGCGCAAGGTGCCTTATTTCGGCATCTGCTTCGGCATGCAGATGGCCTGCATCGAGGCGGCGCGCTCGCTGGCAGGCGTCGAGCATGCCTCTTCGACCGAGTTCGGCCCGACCGACGAACCAGTCGTCGGTCTGATGACCGAATGGCTGAAGGGCAACATGCTGGAAAAGCGCAGGGCCACCGGCGATCTTGGCGGCACGATGCGGCTTGGCGCCTACCAAGCCGATCTCGCCAAGGGGTCGAAGATCGCCGAAATCTATGGCGACACGCAGATCTCCGAGCGCCACCGGCACCGCTATGAGGTCAATATCGACTACAAGCAGCGGCTAGAGGATTGCGGCCTGGTCTTTGCCGGCATGTCGCCCGACGGCGTGCTGCCCGAGACGGTCGAGTATCCCGACCATCCCTGGTTCATCGGCGTGCAGTACCATCCGGAACTGAAGAGCCGGCCGCTCGAACCGCACCCGCTGTTCGCGAGCTTCATCGAAGCGGCGATGGAGCAGAGCCGCCTGGTGTGAACGGCCAGCTGGCGGATTGGCCATGCAGACTTATGTCGCGCTGCTCTACAGCATCATCCTCGGCCAGGGACGGCGCGTCGTCATGTCGGATCTCAAGGCAATGGCCGAAAGCCTCGGGCTGAAAAATGTCCGCACGCTGGTGGCGACCGGCAATCTGGTCTTCGAGGCACGCACGACCAAGATTTCCGTTCTCGAACAACGGCTGGAGAGCGCTTTCGAGGAAACCTTCGGCCGCCATGTCGACATCATCGTGCGCGGTGCCGAAGCTTGGCTGAAACTCGCAGCAGGCAATCCATTCCCGGACGAATCCGCCGATGCAGGCGACCAGTCGCGGTGCGGGTGATGCGCAAGTCTGCCCCGGCGGATGCGGTTGAAGCGCTCCAGGCCTATGCAGCCAAGGACGAGAAGGTGCTTTTGGTCGACGGCGATATCTGGGTGGTCTTTTCCCGCGAAAGACCAAGCTCGCGGCTGCTCGCCGCCTCCAATCACAAGCGCATGGGCGTCGGCACCTCGCGCAACTGGAATACGGTGCGCAGGCTGGCCGAGATGGTAGGCAGTGCCTTCCCTTCTCCCCCTGTGGGAGAAGGTGGCCGCGAAGCGGCCGGATGAGGGGTGTTCCAGGGAACGCCATCGTCTCACTCCGCTGGAACACCCCTCATCCCTCTCGGCGCTATCGCGCCGATCCACCTTCTCCCACAAGGGGAGAAGGGGAACAGTGCGGTCAGGCCTTCGCCGTCTTCGCCCCGGCACCGAGCGCCATGGTGCGCAGCACGTAGTAGACGGCGCCCGCGATCGCCACGCCGAAGAACCAGCCATAGACGCCCCACCAGGACGGCAGCCAGTTGGTGAAGTTGGGCAGGATCGAGGAGAAGATCGCGCCGATGCCGGCGGCGATGAAGGCGTTGACGTGCCAGCCGCCCTGGAAGCGGAACTCGCCGTCTTCGCGGTAGAGCGCGTTGACGTCGACGTCGCTCTTCCGGATCAGATAGTAGTCGACCATCATCACGCCGAAGATCGGCCCCATCGTCGCGCCGATGATGTTGACGAAGGAAGCAGCGCTGCCTTCCCACGGCGCGAAGGGGTAGAGCACAAGTGCAATCAACGCAGCGATATAGCCGCCCTTCTTGAAGTCGATCTGGCGCGGGAAGACGTTGGAGAAGTCGAAGGCCGGCGAGACGAAGTTCGCCACCACGTTGATGCCCAGCGTCGCCACCGCGAAGGTCAGCGCCGCGAGAGCCGCCAGGAACCAGCTGTCGAACTTGGCCGAGATCTGGTCGGGATGGAGGAGCACCTCATGATAGACGTCGTAGGCGGCGATCGTGGTGACGCCGGCGACCAGCGAGAACAGGATCAGGTTGACCGGCAGGCCCCAGATGTTGCCCTTGCGCAGCGCCGCGTTGTCCGGCGCGTAGCGGGCGAAGTCGCAGAAGTTGAGGTAGAGCGCCGAGAAATAGGTCACCCAGATCGCCGCCACCGCGAACAGCGCCGTCCACGATCCCGGCTCGCCGGGCACGCCGGCATCCTTGGTCTTGTCGAGCAGCACGTCCATCGGGATGTCGCTGGTGAAGGCGAAGGTGCCTGACTTAACACAGAGATAGACCGCAAGGATCAGCATCATCACCCACACGGCGGGGCCGGCCCAATCCTGGAAGCGGCGCACCGTTTCCATGCCCTTCTGGATGATCAGGAGCTGCAGCGCCCAGATGACGACGAAGCAGATTACCTCGAGGGTGGAATGGCCGAGGAGGTGCGAGCTCTTGTTGAATTCGTCGAACCACTGCAGCCGCGTCAGCAGCGCGACGATCGCGCCCGATGCCGCCGCTGTCTGCGCGCCGTACCAGAAGCAGGCGACGACGGCGCGCACCAGCGCCGGGATGTTGGCGCCCCAGATGCCGAAGGAAGCCCGAGCGAGCACGGGGTAGGGCACGCCTGTCTTCACGCCGGCATAGCCGACCAGGTTCATCAGCGCGTAGATGATCAGCGAACCGATGCCGATGGCGATGATGAAGTTGACGAAGCCGCCGCAGAACAGGAACAGACTTGCGGCGAGATAATAGCCCCAGAGGCTGTGGACGTCGGACGTCCACACGTTGAAGATCGAAAACGGCCCCCAGTTCCTGACCGTTGCCGGGGCCAGATCTTCATTGTAGAGGCCGGGCGATGCGCCTTGTATGGTCATTGCAAGTGTTCCCCTTTGAGAAAAACGCGCCCTCACGCGTTAACCGTCGAGGTTAAGCCTGACGCAGGGGAACCGGCAAGCAACCCATTTGCCGGCTTTCGCCTTAAAGACATTCAATGAGAATCACCGTTATCGCCGACCAAGGCTTATGATGACTGAGTCGGCCCGAGCCTTGTGGCTGTGACCGGACGCCAACCGCCCGGTTCCGAACTTTTTCGGACGGCAACCAAATTTGTTTGGAACCAAACCGCCGGACGTGCGTTTATTCGGGTTCGGCCGCCTTGCGGTCGACCGGGAGGATAACGATGGATCGCTTGCATTTCTTTACCCCAGTGCGAATCGCGCGTGGGCAGGGATACCCCTTGGAGGAAGTCGATAGCGTCTCCGAAGCGATGGTGTTCCTGCGGAAGTGGCCAACGGGCAGACGCGGCCCGGTTTATCAATGCGCCCTGAATTGCTGCTCGGCGGCGATGGCGGGCACCATGTCGGCCGAGGAAGCGAGAAAGGCCTTTGTCGGCTTTGCCCGCATCACCCGGCTTCTCGACGATGACATGGCGTTGCCCTTGGGTGGCACGTCCATGGACAATGTCTACGCCCTGAGGCGATAGCTGGCTCGATTCTCCGGCAGCTCCTGTCTGCTGGACGCGCTGTGTTGCGCGGCGTTGGCCTTAGGCCAACGCCGCGTGATGTTTTGCATTCTTTGCCACCCGTTGTTTCAATTTTCCCTGAAAGTGCGCGTGAGAGAGGCCTCGACCGGAGCCAGCATATAGTCGAGCAAGGTGTGCTCTCCGGTCAGGATCATGACTTCCGCGGGCATGCCGGGGGACAAGCGGATATCACGCAGCTGTCCGAGGTCGGCCGTGTCGACCTTCACCTTGGCGAGGAAATAGGGCTCGCCGGTTTTCTCGTCGGTCAACCGGTCGGCCGACACCGAGGTGAGCAGGCCATGGATCTGCGGCAGATGTCTGCTCGGATAGGCCGTCAGCACCACGCGGGCGGGCATGTCCGGATGCACCACGTCGATATCCGCCGGCTTGATGCGCGAATCGATGACCAAATTGGGCTCGTTGGGGACGATATCGAGAAGCGGCTGGCCGCTCGCGATCACGCCCGATTCGGTCGTCACCCGCAGGTTCATCACCGTCCCGGCTATCGGCGCGACGATGTCGGTTCTTGCCAGCACATCTTCGCGCGAGGGCAATTGGCTGCGCAGTTCGGCGAGGTCCCCGCGCACTTTGGCGAGATCCTCGTTGGCCGTCTCGCTGTCCTGCTGGCGCAGGTTGAGGAGCTGGAACTCGGTCTCGCCGATCTGCTGGTCGTTGTGCGCCACCTGTGCTCGGTTCGTCGCCTGATTGGCGCGGATGTCGGCCTGTGCGCGCTGCAGAGCCAATATCCGTGGTAGGCGTTCAAGGCCCTTCTTATACATCTGCTGCGCGGAGGCGATCTCCTGGTCGATGAGGCCGAGTTGCTCGGCCTGGGCGGCGATCACCTCCCTCGATCCCGTGCTCTGCTCGTTGATCTGCGCAATGCGCTTTTCCAGGATATGCGTGCGTCCTTCGCGGGTCGCGAGGCGGCTGTCGAGCAGTGCCTGCTCCTCGACGACCACCTTTCGCGCCAGATCGCTATCGGTCGATATCAGCTCCTTGGGAAAGACGATCTGGTCTTGGCCGGAAAGCTCGGCGACCAGGCGGGCCTCGGTCGCCAGAAGGCGGATGTAGCGTGTCTGCAATTCGTCGTAGTGTCCCTGAGCCTGCGTTGTCTTCAGGCTGATAAGCACTTGGCCGGCGCCGACCTTGTCGCCTTCCTTGACATAGATCTTGCCGATGATGCCGCCCTCCAGATGCTGGACCGTCTTGCGGTAGCCTTCCGGACTGACGACACCATTGGCGACGACGGCGCTTGCCAGAAGGGCGACGCTGGACCACACCGCGACGCCGCCGACGAAGACGATCGCCGAGACGTAGCCCAACATACGCGCGGGCCGCGTCCGCTGCTTCAGGTTGCGTCTGCTGGCACGGTAAGCATGCGACCGTCGCGGGACCGGCTTTGCACTTGCAATCAGAAGTACGACCAGCGCGCCGACAGCTGCGGCCATGGCGATGCGTGACGACCGATCCAGCCCGCCGAACCAAACCGACACCGTGGCGATCAGGTCGCCGGCGGAGGCGATGAGTTCCCGCAGGCTGTCCGCCAGCCCGAGCAGGATCGTCGAGAAGCCCTTAAATCGATCGTCCATGGCTCACTCCACCGCCTTCAGGTTTCCCGGCTCGTTGGCGGCAATCTTTTCCCGTATGGCGGGCGCTGCGGGGATTCGCCTCGCCTGTCCGTTGAGAGCGCTGAGCACCTCGTCGCGCGTGCCGAACATCGAGACGCTGCCCTCCTGGATGAAGACGACATGGTCGGCCGTCCGCAGCAGATTGATCTGATGCGTGACCAGAACGACGGTGTGGCCCCGTTCCTTCAGCTGCTGGAGCACCTTGAGCAGCGCGATCTCGCCGTCGCTGTCGAGGCCGGTGTTCGGTTCGTCGAGAACGACCAGCGGCGGATCGCCGAACAGGGCCCGGGCCAGTGCGATGCGCTGGCGCTGGCCACGCGAAATCCGGGCTCCGTGCGGTCCGACCTCGGTCCGGTAGCCGTTCGGCAGCCGCAGGATCATCTCGTGAATGCCGGCGAGCCGCGCTGCGGCGATGACCGCTTCGCTGTCGACGTCGCGAAGGCGCGCGATGTTCTCGGCGATCGTTCCGGGAAACAGTTCGACCTGCTGCGGCAGATAGCCGACATATTGGCCCAACTGGTCCGAAGGCCAGTTCCAGACCTCCGCGCCATCCAACCTTACATGGCCGAACGAGGGTCGTAGCGCGCCGACGATGAGACGGCAGAGCGTCGTCTTGCCGGAGCCGGACGCCCCGATCACACCGCAGGTTTGCCCGGGCTCGACGCCGAAACCTATCTTGTTCAGCAGCGGTTGCGACGTGCCCGGCGTGCAGTAGTGCAGGTTCTCCAGCTTCAGCCGCCCCTGCGGCCGCGGCAGGGTAACGCCAGCATTTTGCGCCGATGCGGTGTCGGTGAAGAGCTTCGCAAGATTACGGCGCGCAACTCGCGCGCTGACCAGACTGCGCCATGCGCCGATCGAGCGCTCGATCGGCGCCAGCGCCCGACTGAGCAGGATGGAGGCCGCAATCATCGAGCCCGCCGTCAATTCGCGGCGCAGCACGAGATAGGCGCCGAGTCCCAGCACGGCTACCTGCAGGGCAAGACGCAACGAGCGCGATAGGCTGCCTATGATGGTGGTGCGCCGAAAAAGTCGGCACTGCAGTTCCATCAGAGATTGCTGATTTTCCTCCCAGCGCCGCAGCGCCGGCTCGGACATGCCGAGCGAGCACAATGTTTCGGCACCCTCGACATATTGGCCGACGGCAGCCTGGCTGCGGCGCAGCCCTGCCGCTGCCTCCTGGCCTTTGCGTCGGGTAAGGAAATCATTGGCGAGCGCGGCGCAGAACAACAGTATCGCGCCGGCGAGGCCGACCACGCCCAACGCCGGATGCAGTAGCCAGATGAACGTCAGAAAGACCGGCGTCCATGGCGCGTCCAGGAAGGTCAGCATGCCGTCGCCGGCAACGAAGCCGCGCAAATCCGCCAGATCCTTGAGGCCGACCTCGATGCCGCTGCCGGAGAGGCGCGCTTCCATGGCGCGTTCGACCGCCGGAACGCTGAGCTGGTCGTCCAGCCATTGGCTTATATGCCCCAGCATCATCCGGCGGGCGTGTTCAAGCAGCCCGTAAACGGCGATGGCGCCGATGACGGCAAGGGTGAGCCACAATAGCGTGTCGATCGACCCGCTCGACAGCACCCTGTCATAAATCTGCAGCATGTAAACGGTGCTGGAGAGCAGGAGGACATTGGCGAGCAGGCTGAAGAGGAGGAGGGCGGGCGCCTGATGGCGGGCCAGATGCATCACCTCCTGGAATTGTGGTCTCGGCTGCATCATGGATACCCCCCATTTCGATCCTTTTGGTGGATGCCGGGCGCCAGAAGAGGCGCCCGGCCAGGTCCATCAGGCAATGACACCTTCCACGTGGTTGTCGTTGAAGATGCCGGTCCCGTCGATACCGATGGAGAAGCTGTCGCTTGCCGTGTCGCCGTCGAAATCGGCGATCTGGACGGTGAAGTCGAGCTTCTCGTCGGGCGCCGGTTGCGCCTGGCTGAGGCTGAAGCCGCCGATGTCGAATGTATTGTTGTCGTTGCCGGAAATGCCGTCCGCGTTGCTGATGTTTTCGATGAGGACGCGGTCGTGGGTGCTGCTCGTCGTCCACGTCACCTTGTCGCCGGTGCTCAGGCCGGTGATGATCAAGTTGCCGTCGGCGTCGATCGTGGCGGCCGGGGTATATTGGGTATTGCCCGTCTTGACGACGAAGTCGGTAAGCGAGAACGACGTGATGTCGACGTGCTGGTCGTTGGTGAGCCCGTCGACAAAATTCGCCCCCGGTTCGGCGGCGGTGCTGAACGCCGTGATCTTGACGGTGACTGGTCCGACGCCTGGATTGGTCTGGTTGACGGTGAAGGACGCCGTGTTCGCATTGAACACGTTCGTGAAGGCGATGTTGGCTTCGACGTCGGCCTCGTTCTGATCCAGATTGGGTACGAGGAAGTTTGTATTCGCGCCCGTGACATAGGTGATGAACGCGCCCTCGGTGGGATTGATCTGGTTGCCGTTGACGCCGAACGAGGTGGTGCTGCCGGCCTGGCTGATGTTGAGCACATCCTTGGTCGTGATGTTCCCGCCCTGGGATTGATTGAGCGGATCGTGCCCGATCACCACGATCTGGGCGGAGGCAGGATCACCGAACGTCATGAACAGGTTGCTGCCGGAGGGCGCACCGGCGAAGCTGAAATTGACCTCAGCGGGCGGAGGATTCTGGAGGACATCGAAGGTGTAGTTGCCGCCCGACAGGGTCAGCTTGAAGAAATCGATGTCTCCGGCATTGTGCGTGCCGCTGCCATCGACATCCTTGTAATAGGTGGCGACGGTGTCGTTGCTGGTCAGGTCCCTGAGCAGGGTCAGCTGCGAGGACGTGCCGTCCAGTATCGTCAGCGTGGCCGGCGAGGCGGTGATGCTGTAGGTTGCCGGACTGTCGGCGCCGACCGAGCCGTTGAGCGACTTGGTCACGGTGCTGCCGGCCGCGAAATCTACCAGACCGTCCGCGATGGCCGGGTTGATGGTGGGCGTGTCGTCGTCGACCGTGACGATCAGGGCGTTGGCCGCCGCCGCCACCGTGTCACCGTCGGCGTCGGTGGCGCGCAGGATCGAGCTCAGATTGATCGCCAGGTCGTTCTCCTCGTTGTCCCCCGGCAGGCCGTTGAGCGTCGGATGGTCGAGCTGATCGGCGAGCGTGAAGGTCCAGGCGCCGGTCGTGGCGTCGAGCACGAAGGTAAACACCGTGTTCGCACCGGCGGAGGCCGTCAGCGTGTTACCGACGACGGCGTAGGTCACCACCACCCCGCCCGAGGTCAGCGCGGGCAGTCCGCTGGTGTTGCTATTAAGGCTGAAGGTCAGCGGCGCATCGGCGCCGGAGTTGAACAACGGCGTCACGCTGCCCGTGGCTTGGGTGGCCTGGCCGGCCACGTCGCCGATGCCGCCGGCGATGCCGCCGGGCACCCCATCCTCGTCGACCGTGCCGGTCTGCTGCGCCTGGCTTGCTGTCGGTGTGTCGTCGTCGACCGTGACGACCAGCGCGTTGGCTGCCGCCGCCACCGTGTCGCCGTCGGCGTCGGCGGCGCGCAGGATCGAGCTCAGATTGATCGCCAGGTCGTTCTCGGTATCGTCGCCCGCCTGCCCGTTGAGCGTCGGATGGTCGAGCTGATCGGCGAGCGTGAAGGTCCAGGCGCCGGTCGTGGCGTTGAGCGCGAAGGTAAACACCGTGTTCGCGCCGGCCGAGGCCGTCAGCGTGTTGCCGACGACGGCGTAGGTCACCGCCACCCCGCCCGAGGTCAGCGCGGGCAGTCCACTGGTGTCGGTATTGAGGCTGAAGGTCAGCGGCACGTCTGTGCCGGAGTTGAACAACGGCGTCACGCTGCCCGTGGCTTGGGTAGCCTGGCCTGCCACGTCGCCGATGCCGCCGGCGATGCCGCCGGGCACCCCATCCTCGTCGACCGTGCCGGTCTGCTGCGCCTGGCTCGCCGTTGGCCCGTCGTCTTCGATGACGATCTGTTGGCCGACGAACGTCGAGGAGCCGCTGGACGTCACGATGCCGAAGCCGCCGATGTCGAAAGTATTGTTGTCGTTGGTGGCATCGCTATCCGCGTCGCTAATGTTTTCGATGAGCACGCGGTTGTGGGTGCTGCTCGTCGTCCACGACACGGTGTCGCCGCTACTCAGGCCGGTGACGATCAGGTTGCCGTCACTGTCGATCGAGGCGGCCGGAAAATACTGTGTGTTGCCTGTTTTGACGACGACGTTGGTGAGTGAGAATGACGTGATGTTGACGTGTTGGTCGTTGGTGAGTCCGTTGACGAAATCCACTCCCGGTTCCGCAGCGGTGGTGAAGGCCGATATCTTGACGGTGACCGGTCCGATGCCGGGATTGGTCTGGTTGACGGTGAAGGACGCCCCTGTCGCGTTGACGACATTCGTGAAGGCGATGTTGGCTTCGACGTCGGCTTCGTTCTGATCCAGATTCGGCACGAGGAAGTTCGTATTCGTGCCCGAGACGTAGGTGATGTACGCCCCCTCGGTGGGGTTGATCTGGTTGCCGTTGACGCCGAACGAAGTGGTGCTGCCGGCCTGGCTGATGTTGAGCACATCCTTGGTCGTGATGTTTCCGCCCGCGGATTGATCGAGCGGGTCTTTCCCGATCACCACGATCTGAGTGGAGCTCGGATTACCGAACGTCATGAACAGGTTGCTGCCAGAAGGCGCTCCGGCAAAGCCGAAGTTGAGTGTCTCAGTCGCCGCGAGCTTGAGGTTATTGCCAAGATTGACCGCGTCATCCGGGTCGCCGGTATTGCCATGGAAGATCGGCACGTAAGTGACGATGTTGAAGGTGACCTGGTCGCTGGTCGCGCCGGCGTTCAACACGTCCTGCTTGAAGATGACGAAGGCGACCGTGTCGACACCGCCGATGCCATCGCTGTCATATTTGCCGATTACGGTGTCGTTCCCGTCGGCATAAAGCAGGATGGCCTTACCGTCGACGGTAGTGAGACCGCTGTTGTCGCCGTCGAGCGCGCCACCGTTGGTGTCGGTGAACGTGGTCCCGGCGAGCTGCGAACCCGCGGTGGCGTTGACGGTGACCGAATTCGTCTTGGTAGCGACGCCGACATTGGTCGGGAATGTTGGACTCAGCAGAAGAACCTGCTCAAGATAGTTTCGGAAGGAAAGCGGCAGAGAAGAGTACGCCACATCGGTGTCGGTAAAGCCGTCGCCGCTATCGCCGGTTTGCAGGTCGGCGGTCTGGTCGTTGACGGCTTGGCCGTTGAGAATGAAGCTGATCGTCATTGCGATTCTCCCTGGTTTCAATGCGGGCAGGCGCGAAATCAGCCCCAACGCTGGCAGCCGGCCGCATGGCGCGCATTCACCAGCAAAGCCGGCGCTGCGCGTCGTTAAAAGGAAACTGGAGCTTTGATTGACTCAGGGGGTAGAGGGGGTTGGAGGCACCGCCGCTGACCTTCCGCTCCTTGCCCCATCAGGCAATTCTAGGCGGATGCGTCCTGTGCGCATCGGCAACCCACCAACGGCGGGTACCATGGATCGACGATGAGGGCATACTCAACCCCGCCCCTCTTCAACAGGCATCGACAGCCTGTACGCCTCCCGCTCACAACACGAGCACAAAAAGTTTACTCTCATTTGTGGAAAGTTAAATCGGACTATTGATTTTTTCGGAAATTTGTGACGTGGGGAAATGGTCCCTTTCGACGGGGGACTTTTGTCCCTGCCGTCTGAAATATTTGAAAATAAAAGAGAATATACTAAATCGTGCCGCGTGGACTTAACCGCGGGACCGGCGGAGAGATAGAACAGGCTTATGCGAACGACGCTTGCCGTGGCACCTATGATGGACTGGACGGATCGGCATTGCCGATTTTTCCACCGTCAGTTGACGCGTCGCGCGCTGCTCTACACCGAGATGGTTGTGGCGGACGCGATCATCCATGGCGCGCGGGAGCGTTTGCTTGGATTCGACGATGTCGAGCATCCGGTTGCGCTGCAGCTTGGCGGTTCCGATCCGCAAAGGCTCGCCGAAGCCGCCGTGATCGGTGAGGCATTCGGCTATGACGAAATCAACCTCAATGTCGGCTGCCCGTCCGACCGCGTCCAGTCGGGCACATTCGGCGCCTGCCTGATGAAGACGCCGGTGCTTGTGGCGGAATGCGTCGCGGCGATGAAGGCGGCTGTAAAGATCCCCGTCACCGTCAAATGCCGCATCGGTGTCGACGACCAGGATCCCGAAACCGCACTCGACGCGCTGGCCGACGGTGTGTTGGCGGCCGGCGCCGATGCGCTCTGGGTGCATGCCCGCAAGGCGTGGCTGGAGGGGCTTAGCCCCAAGGAGAATCGCGACATCCCGCCGCTCGACTATCCGCGCGTCTATCGGCTGAAAGCGAGAAAGCCGAACGAGTTCATCGGCATCAATGGCGGCATTCAATCGCTCGACGAGGCTTCGGAACATCTCGGCCATGTCGATGGCGCCATGCTCGGCCGCGCGGCCTATCATACGCCGGGCGTTCTCACCGGGATCGACACCGCATTTTACGGCGAGCCGCCGACCGCCTTCGACTATGCGGCGCTGGTCGACGCCATGGCGGCCTATGCTGCGCGTCACATCGAGAAGGGCGGGCGGCTCGGTCATGTCACGCGCCACATGGTCGGGCTGTTCCACGGCCTTCCGGGCGCGCGCCGCTACAGGCAGATTTTGTCCACCGATGCCAACAAACCCGGCGCCGGGCCGGAGGTGTTGAGGGCGGCGTTCGCCGCGATCGATTTCGCGCAGGCCGAGGCGGCCTAGAACGAAATGAATAGATAGTATATGACCACTCAGAGGGACCGTTCGTAGGAGCGTCATCCGGGCCTTGCGTAACGATTACCGATCACATGCCGCTATGTTGATGGAAAGATTCCTTCTGGTCGTTTTCGCGCTTCTTGCGGGGGCGTCGTTGCTTGCATTTACGACAAGTTCTCACCTCCTTTACTCAAGGCTGAGGAGGCTCGACAAAAGACCGTACTTCCCTATGCTTTCGGTTCCAGGCTACCTGGTTAGCTACTGTGAGAGAGCCTCAGGAACCTTGGACGAAGGATGCAAGCGGCTGATCGAGATCGTTAAAATCAGTCAATATGCTCTCTTCGCTACTTGGTTGATTTTTGCGGTTCTTCTGATTCTCGTACATTAGCCTCTTGCGCCCGCACGCGAGTGGCGGACACCGCGAGGGGCAGTGCCGCCCGTCTCTAGTCCCGCAGGATCATGCGGTCGCCGCGCACATCGAAACCTGACAGCGAACTGATGAAATTCATGCCGAGCAGGCTTTGCTCGAGCATGCCGGGCGCCGCGACCATGACCGGCATATCCTTGCGCACGATGCCGCCGATCGCCACCTCGTCGGTCCTGACGGTGGCGGCGCGCGCCATGCCGTTGGCGGTCGAAACGTCCACGGTGTAGCTGAGCGCCGCCGGGTTGAAGCCGGCCGCCTGGGCGTCCGCGGCCGTGAGCACCGTGCTGGTCGCGCCGGTATCGACAACCGTCCGCACCGGCGCGCCATTGACCAGGATTCGCGCTTCGAAATGGCCGTTGTCGGCCTTGTCGAGCGTCACGGTGGCGCGGCCATTGTCCAAGCCGAGCGCCAGCGGACTTCCCGGAACGAGGCCGGCCGTCACGCGGCTGGCAACGTCCTGCAGCTCGTAGCGGTACTGGTAGCCGGCGATCAGCGCCAGCACGATTGCCGCCCAGACGCCGAGATTGCGCGCCATGTCACCGAGCGGCCGGCCCGAGCGGACGAGACTGGCGCCGATCACCGCCACCAGGACACCCACCCAGATCAGCCGGCTGAAATCGCGGTTCGCGATGCCGAAGGTGCTGCCGGCGGAATCGTTCATCATCAGCAGGATCAGGCCCGCGCCGATCACCAGCATGACGATCCAGAACAGGCGATTCATGGCCGGCCCCTTCCTCACGACATGCCGCGCTCGCGCGCCATGCGGGCGCGCCGCGTCTCGCGGCGTGGCCGACGCTCGACCGTCCCGAGTCTGCCCGGGAGGTCTGCCATAACCGCCCGCCGATCCTCAGGCGTCATCGCGATCCAGCCGGCGATTTCATCGCGCGTGCGGCCGCAACCGAAACAGAAGCCGGTTTTCATGTCGATCGAGCAGACGAGTATGCAGGGAGACTCGATGGCGGTCATGCTGTTCTCTTGGCTTCACTCCACATGGTGCAACCGCATAGCCAATGCAAGCCCTCCGCAATGCGCCGCCAGGCAACGCATTCGCGGCATTGCCAGTGGTTGTGCCGGCCCGCGAACGCGGCTATGCCGCTGCCGTTCTCCAGCAAGAACGGCATCCGACATGACCGCAAAGCCTTTCGATGACTTCCGCACTCTCCTGGCGACGCTGACGCCGGCGGACGCCGCCGCCGAAACCCGCATCCGCACGCTGTTTGCCAAGGCCGACAAGCCGAAGGCCTCGCTTGGCCGGATCGAGGACATCGCGGCCTGGCTCGCCGCCTGGAGCGGGCGTGCGCCGCCGCTCGTCAACCGGCCGCTTGTGGCGATCTTTGCCGGCAACCACGGCGCTGTCCGGCATGCGATCTCGCCGCGGCCGGTTTCGGCGACCGCCAATGCCGTTGAACTCTGCGCCGCCGGAGGCGCGGCGATCAACCAGGTCTGCATCGCCAACGATCTCGGCCTGAAGGTCTTCGACCTGGCGCTGGACATTCCGACAGGAGACATCACCGAGGAAGCGGCGCTCGACGAGCGCGGCTGCGCCGCCACCATGGCCTTCGGCATGGAAGCGGTCGCCGGCGGCGCCGACCTTTTATGCCTGGGCGATCTCGGTGTCGGCAATTCGACCATTGCGGCGTCGCTATGCGCGGCCCTGTTCGGCGGCAAGGGCGTCGGCTGGGTCGGGCCTGGATCGGGCGCGAATGCAGCAATGATGGCGCGCAAGGCCGAAGTGGTCGATCGGGCGCTGGCTTTTCACGGCACCGCCCTCGGCGATCCGCTCGAAGCATTGCGACGGGTCGGCGGCCGCGAGTTCGCGGCGGTGTGCGGCGCCATTCTCGCCGCCCGCATGCAGAAGATCCCGGTGCTGCTCGACGGCTTCGTCGCGACGGCCGCCGCCGCAGTCCTGCACGGGGTCAATTCCTCGGCGATCGACCATTGCCTGCTCGCCAGCCTGTCGCCGGAGCCCGGTCACGCCAAGGTCGCCGAAAGACTCGGTCTGCGGCCCTTGCTCGATCTCGGCATCAGTCACGAAGAAGGAGTAGGGGCTGGGCTTGCCGCCGGTCTCGTCAAGGCGGCGGCGCTCACCAGTTCCGGCATGGCGGCGGCGGTTCGCATCTAAAGCACGCATCCAGAAGCGAGTGTGGCCAATTGTCGACGGGTGGATTTAGCCCGCTGTCTCGCTTCGATTTCAGATGTAATCAGGTTTCGTCCATCTGAAATCATCGCGTAACGCGGCTTCCCAATATCGAACTGCGACGGTCGAAGTCGCCACCGACGCGCCTTGGCGCAGTGCTCGCTATCCATGCGGGATCGCTCCGGGCTACCTGAACGAAGGAGGCATCCATGGTCCATAAATACCGTTCCGCAGCCCTTGGCATGGCTCGAGAGTCTGGGAGGAATGCATGACAAGAACGGCTCGCTTAGGGCGCTGCGGCGTCCTCGTTTTGACTGGTCTTTTTGGCGCTTGGCTCGGCACCGCCACGGCTCAGGCCGAAGACGCCAACAAGGCCGACCTCGAAGCCTTGAAAAAATCGTTGGCCAAATACGAAGACTATCAGGCCGCCATCCGCGACCTCTATCTGTCGACCGAAGGCTGCGTCTACTACAGCGGTGAAAAGATACCGGGCACGATGGACTATCCGAAGGGCGCCATGGGCGTCCATTTCGTCAACGTCCCGAGCGTCGGCAAGAAGCTCGACCTGATGAAGCCCAATGTCCTGATCTACGAGCCGACCAAGAAGGGCTTGAAGCTGGTCGCGGTGGAATGGCTGGTGCCGCTGACGCCGGACGTCAAGGCAGCGCCAACGCTATTTGGTCAGAAATTCATGGGGCCGATGGAGGGGCACTATCCGCTGATCCCTAAGGAGTTCGTGCACTACGATCTTCACGCCTGGCTGTTCAGCGACAATCCGAACGGCATGTTCAGTCCGACGAACCCGAAGGTGAAATGCAACAAGGCCGAGTTCCCGATGCTGGAGAAACCGACCAAGATGATGCCTGGGCCGATGTAAGCCGCGGCGGGTAGTTGCACAAAGGTGCGTGGCTGAACCTTCAAGCGAAGCGCAACAAGGAAACGGCCCCGTTCGGGGCCGTTTCCTTGTTTTCATCGATGCAAGCACCAGGTCAGACCTTGGCGACGATCCGCATGAAGGCCGGCACGTCGTCGCCGAAGCCGACGGTCGCATCGTCCTCCTCCTGGCGATGGCGGCCGGGGCGGTCGCGCTGCGGACGCGCATCGCCGCGCTGTTCGTTGCGGTTGGCCGAGCCCTTGCGGTCGTTTTCGGAGCGGATCGCATCCTTGCGGGCGCGCCGCTCGGCGATGTCGGCGACCTCTGCGACGGGCTGCTCCTCGCGTGCGGCGTCGGGCGTCTCGTCATGCCTGGCGTGACGGTCCTTCTTGCGCTCGCCGCGATCCTTGCGATCCTCGTCCCTGCGGCCGGCGCGGCGCGGGCGCCGCGGCCGCGGCGGGGCGCGTCCTCGCTCTCGCTCTCGGTCACGGTCGACAGGTCGCCGTCGTGCCATTCGATCTTGGTGCCGATCAGTTTCTCGATGGCGTCGACATACTTTGTGTCGGACCGCGTCGCGATGGTGAAGGATTTGCCGGAGCGGCCGGCACGTCCGGTGCGGCCGATGCGGTGGACATAGTCCTCGGCATGGATCGGCACGTCGTAGTTGAAGACGTGGCTGACGTCCGGAATGTCGAGGCCGCGCGCGGCGACGTCCGAGGCGACGAGGTAGCGCAGCTTGCCGTCGCGGAAATTGGCGAGCATCTGCATGCGCGCGCGCTGGTCCATGTCGCCATGCAGCGCGCCGGCATCGAAATCATGCTTCAGCAGCGAGCGGAAAAGCTCCGACACTTCGACCTTGCGGTTGCAGAAGATGATAGCGTTCTTCAGCCCGTCGCTCTCGGCCTTCATCAGGTTGCGCAGCGTCTCGCGCTTCTCCCAAGGCTTGGTGCCCGACTTCACCAGGCGCTGCGTGATGCTGGTCGCGGTGGACGCGGCCCTTGAGACCTCGACGCGCACCGGCGCGTGCAGGAATTTTTCGGTGAGCTTGGTGATTTCCGGCGGCATGGTCGCCGAGAAGAACAGCGTCTGGCGCGTGAACGGGATCATCTCGCAGATGCGCTCGATATCGGGGATGAAGCCCATGTCGAGCATGCGGTCGGCTTCGTCGATGACGAGGATCTCGACGCCGTTGAGCAGGAGCTTGCCGCGCTCGCGGTGGTCGAACAGGCGGCCGGGCGTGGCGATCAGCACATCGGCGCCGCGCTCCAGCTTCTTGTCCTGCTCCTCGAAGGAGACGCCGCCGATCAGCAGCGCGATGTTGAGCTTATGGTTCTTGCCGTATTTGACGAAGTTCTCCTCGACCTGCGCCGCCAGTTCACGCGTCGGCTCGAGGATCAGCGTGCGCGGCATGCGAGCCCGCGCCCGGCCTTTTTCCAGGCGGGTGAGCATCGGCAGAACGAAGGACGCAGTCTTGCCGGTGCCGGTCTGGGCGATGCCCAGCACGTCTTTGCCGAGCAGCGCATGCGGGATGGCGCCGGCCTGGATCGGGGTCGGCTTGGTATAGCCGGCATCGGTGACTGCGGAGAGGACCTTCGGCGACAGGCCGAGGTCCGTGAATGTCAACGCTTCTTGAGCGGTCGTGGTGTCTGAGGACAAGTGTTTGTTGTCTTTGGCTGGTTCAGGAAAATCGCAACACGTGTTGCGGCAGGCGCCGCGCGCCTGCAAGATCGCGGTTGCAGTTAGGCGCAAGTCCGCGATTTGTCAACAGAAACGGCCAGAAATCCGGCGATCGTGAAGACGTAAGCTTAATCGCGATGCTTAATCGAAACAGTATCTTTGCGCCGGCTCAATAGCGGAATTGCTCGGCAAGGATGCGTTCGTTCCACGAATGGTTGGGGTCGAACAGCAGCGTCGCGGTCGCGGTGGGCGATTCCCGCACCGTGACCGAGGCAATCGCCTTGACCTCGGTGTGGTCGGCGGCGGCGTTCACCGGGCGCTTTTCCGACTCCAGTATGTCGAAGCGCACGATCGCCTTGTTGGAGAGAAGCGCGCCGCGCCAGCGCCGGGGCCGGAAGGGGCTCACCGGCGTCAGCGCCAGGAGCGGCGCGTCGAGCGGCAGGATCGGTCCGTGCGCCGAGAGATTGTAGGCTGTCGAGCCGGCGGGCGTCGCGATCATCACGCCGTCGCAGTTGAGTTCCTCCAGCCGCACCTGCTCGTCGACGGTGATGCGGATTTTCGCCGTCTGGTAGGACTGGCGCCAAAGCGCCACCTCGTTGATTGCCAGCGCGGAGACCGTTTCGCCCTCGTGGGTCACCGCCTGCATCTCCAGCGGGCGGATCGTCTCGGATACCGCCCTCGAGATGCGCTCCTCGAGTCCGCCGGCGCGGTATTCGTTCATCAGGAAGCCGATGGTGCCACGGTTCATGCCGTAGACCTTCTTGCCCGTGCTCATCGTGTCGCGCAGCGTCTGCAGCAGGAACCCGTCGCCGCCGAGCGCAACAATGATGTCAGCCTCGGCGACCGGTATCTGCCCGTAGCGCGCCGACAGGCTTTGCAGCGCCGCGCGGGCGTCGTCGGTGTCGGAAGAGACGAAGGCGAAACGGCTGGCGACTTTGCTCATGGCTCCCGGAGGGCGACCGCCTGCTGGGTCGCGCCGGCGACGGCGTAGCATGTGCTGCCCGCATCTGCAAAGGGCGGCACGCCATGCGGTGCGGACAGGGCCTGCGCTCGCGCTTCATGACAGGCGTGCAACGAATGTGATGGCCGTAATGGTTAAGACGGGGCTTAAACACTCGTAAAGCCGGAGCGCTCATGTTAGCCGACAGTGGATGGGTTGGCGGGGGCTGGCCAGTCGAGAGACCTGTCTATTGCCGGTAACGCGCTTGATCATAGTCTTCCTGATGATGGGAAGTTTCGCGCTCATGTTCGCCGAACTGGTGCGCCATTCGGAAGAGATGAGCATGAGGCCGCAGCAGCCTGCCGCCTCCCGCTGCGGTGACGCCGCCGGAATGCCCTGCCCGCAAAGGGCGCTTTAACCCACAATCACATCGGCCTGAGATGGCTCAACCACTCTGCTTCAGGTGGCAGCCGGCCTTGCGCTTTTGCGCCAGGTACTCGTCGATGAGCTGGCGGCAGCGCACCTTGCCGAAACTCGGAAAATGGCCGCCATGCACGACCGAGACGTCGAGGTCGCGCATGGAAAGAAGCGTCGCGACATAGTCCTCGATGTCGGAGTGGTAGACGTCGTCGATCAGCGGCCCGTCATAGACGATATCGCCGGACAGCAGGATGCCGGTCTTCTTCTCGTAGAGCGCGATGCCGCCGGGCGAATGACCGGGCGTGTGGATGACCTCGAAGGCACGATCGCCGAGATCGATCACGTCGCCGTGCTCGAGCAGGCGGCCGGCTGGGGCAGGCGGGATTTGGTAGCGTGACGTGTCCCACCCTTCCGGCGCGCCGTCGAACATCTCCTCATTGGCGTAGCGGTCGGCGACCGTCCATTCGTTGCGCGGATCGGCGAGGATTTCGGCTTCGGCGGAATGGACGCAGCGATCCGGAAATTCGTGATGACAGCCGATGTGATCGAAATGCGTGTGGCTGGCGACGCAGACGAGCCTGCGCTCGGTCACCAGAGGCACGTGCCGCCGGAGGCTGAAATGGCCAAGGCCGGTATCGAACAGAAGGTCACGATCGCGCCCGCGCACATGCCAGATGTTGCAGCGGAAGAACGGTTTTATCCATGGCTCGTGGATGAGCGTGACGTCGTCGCCCATGCGGATGGTTTCGTACCAATCCGGAGCCTCGATGACCGGAAGCGTGCCCATCGTTCAGTCCGCCAGCAGGATGATGTCTCGAGCGTTGCACGAAACCGCTGTTGTGTCGCCTGCGTTGACGGTGGCCGACGCAGGAACCTTAGCAATGAATTGCAACGCCCGATCCTGGAGCGAGGTGGCCAGCACGCGCTTGAAGCTGCCCTGGAAAACGACGTCGCTGACCCTGGCAGTGCCGAGCGCGACATCCCCTTTCCCATTACCGAGGATGAGATGCTCGGGACGGATGGCGAGCGCCAGTGCAGCACTTGCCGGAGAGGTGCCGGGCAGCGAGATCGGGCCGAGCCCGGTCGCGACCGTGACGCGCCCGTCCCGGCAGTCGCCGGCCTTGCCGGCAAGGATCGTGCTCTCGCCCATAAAGGTGGCCGAGAAGCGCGTCTTCGGCCGCGCATAGACGCGCTCGGGCGGCCCTTCGTCCTCGATGCGGCCGTCATTCATCACCACGCAGTGGTCGGCGAGCGCCATCGCTTCTTCCTGGTCGTGCGTGACATGGACGAAGGCGGTGCCGACACGCTTCTGGATCGCCTTCAGCTCGTCCTGCATCTGCCGGCGCAATTTCAAGTCGAGGGCGCCGAGCGGCTCATCGAGGAGAAGTACAGCCGGCTCGATGACGAGCGCGCGGGCGAGCGCCACGCGCTGGCGCTGGCCGCCGGAGAGCTGATGCGGCTTCTTGTCGAAGGCGGCCGCCAGGCCGACGAGCGCCAGCGCTTCGCGCGCCTTAGCGGCCCGCGTCACGCCGTCGACGCCCTGCATGCGCAATCCGAAGCCGACATTGGTGCCGACGCTCATATGCGGAAACAGCGCGTAATCCTGGAAGACGGTGGTCGTCGGGCGCTTGGCCGGCGGCACGGAGGTGCAGTCCTGCCCGCGGATGAACACCTTGCCTTCGCTTGGCGTGACGAAGCCGCCGAGGATGGAAAGCAGCGTCGTCTTGCCCGAGCCCGATGGCCCGAGCAGGATCGTGTAACTGCCGGGCTCGATCACGAGCGAGACACTTTTCAGCACCGGGTGCTGGCCGAAGCGGTGCGATACGTTGCGGATATCGACCAATGGCGCGCTCATGCCGGCTTTCTCCGCAGCAGCGTCAGCTCGAAGAACACCACCAGGACGATGGAGACGGCAAAGACCAGCGAGCCGACGGCATTGGTCTTGGGATTGAGGCCGGAGCGCAATAGGTTCCAGATCTCCACGGGAAGCGTCGTCTCGAAGCGGGTGAGCAGGAAGGAGATGACGAACTCGTCCCAGGAGAAGGTCATCGACAGGAAGAAGCCGGCGAAGATCGCCGGCGCCATCACCGGCACGGTGATCATCAGCAGCACCTTCCATTCGGCTGCACCCAGGTCGCGAGCGGCGCGCTCGATGTTGATCTGATGGTCGCCCATCTGGCTGTAGATGATGGCGAAGCAGAGCGGCAGGTTGATCACGACATGGCCGATGCCGGCGGCGAGCAGCGATTTCGGCACGCCGGCCCAGTTGAACAGCACCAGCAAGCCCATGCCGATGATGAGATAGCTGACGGTGAGCGGCAGCGTGATCAGGCCGCGCAGCAGGGCCGAGCCCGGCAGCACGAAGCGCGCGAAGCCCCAGGCGGAGAGAAAGCCGAGCGTGACGGATGCGAACGAGGACAGCGCCGCCACCAGCAGCGAATTGACCAGCGCCGAGGTGAGCCGCGTATCGGACAGCACCGCCTGGTACCAGCGCAGCGACGGGCCGGTGAAGGGCGGGATCGGGAAGGACGTCGACTGCAGCGAAAACAGCACCAGCACGACCACCGGCAGGAAGATGAAGCCGTAGACGGCGATGGCGTAGAGCCAGGCGGCGATGCGGACGGCGGCGCGCATCGTCAGGCCCGCTCGATCTTCAACCAGCGCGCGCAGGCGAGATAGGCGATGGTGACGACCGCCATCAGGATGATTGACAGCGCCGATGCCAGCGGAAAATCGCCGCGCCGGCCGATCTGCATCATGACCAGTTGCGGCATGACCAGCTCGTTGTTGCCGCCGAGGATCTGCGGCGTGATGTAGTCGCCGATGCAGAGCACGAAGGTAAGGAAGGCACCGACCATGATGCCGGGCAGGGTGAGCGGCAGCACGACATGCAGGAAAGTGCGCACCGGCCCTGCTCCGAGATCCGCGGCGGCCTTGCGGTAGCTCGGGCTGAGCTGCTTGAGATTGGCGAAGATCGTCAGCGTCAACAGCATGACGAAGAAATGCGCGAAGCCGGTGACGGTGGCGAAACGCGTGTTGGCGAGTTGCAGCGGCTCGGCGGTGAGCCCCATGCCGGTGAGCGCCCGGTTGATGACGCCGTTCTGCGCCAGCACCAGCAGCCATGAATAGGAGCGCACGACATAGGACGTCCAGAACGGCAGCACGGCCAGCATCAGCGCCAGCCGCTGCCAGCGCTCCGGAACCATTTCGGCCAGGATCCAGGCGAAGGGATAGGCGAGCAGGATCGAGATGACGGTGACGATCGCCGTCACCTCCAGCGAGTTCACCATCGCCCGCCAGTAGGACGGATCGGTGAAGAACTGGCTGTAGTTGGCTAAAGTGAAGCCGCCGCCTTCATGCGCCGTGAGGCTCGAAAGCCCCATGGCGATGAAGGGCAGCACGAAGAACAGCAGCGTCCATGCCAGCGCAGGCGTGACCAGCGCCCAGGGCAGGGCACGCGAATTGCCTCCGGAAACGCTCATCGGCCGATCACTGCGCCTGCAGCATCTCTGTCCACATGTCCTGCATCTTCTTGTCGAGATCGGCGTTGGGCGCCGGATAGGCCTGCGCGCGGGCGAGGAAGCCTGGCTGTTCGTCGAAGCGCAGGATCTTCTTCTGCTCGTCGGTCAACGCCGCCTTCTCGTTCGCCGGCATGCCCCAGTAGCAGGAGGAGGTGGCAAGGCGCGCCTGGCCTTCAGGGCTCATAATGTACTGGATGAACTTCAGCGCCATGTCCTTGTTCTTGGAATCCTTGAACATGGCGAGCGACTGCGACCACAGCACCGCGCCTTCCTTCGGGATAGAGAAGTCGAGCGCCGGGTTTTCCTTGGCGAGGCCCGCCGTGACCCATTCACCGCCGCCGACAAGGACGTCCACCTCGCCAGTGGCCAGAGCCGTCTGGCTGGCGGTGACTTCGCCGACCAGCTTGGCATTGGCCTTCATTTTGAGCAGCTCCGCCTTGAGGGCGGGCAGGTCGGCCTCGGTGAGGTCCGCGGTCTTCTTGCCGATGGCCAGAGCCGCCATGCCGATCACCGGCAGATAATAGTCGTAGATCGCGATCTTGCCCTTGTATTTGTCGCTGGTGAGCGAGGCCAGCGACTGCATGTCGGCCGGATCGACCTTGGTCTTGTTGAAGCCGATCGTGTTGTAGCCGAATTTTTCGGTGATGCCGTAGCGCTTGCCGTCGACGATGGTGGACTTGTCCATCTTCACTTCGGGGAAGAGGTCGGCGAAGGGCAGCTTGTCCTCCGGCAGCGGCTCGAACAGGCCTTTCTCGACGCCGCGCGGCACGTCGATGGAATCGATCACCATCACGTCCCAGTCGCCTGGCTGCGATTGATCGACGATGGCGAGCCCCGCGCCGGTGCCCTCGAATTCCTTGACGTTGACCTTGACGTTGTTGGCTGCCTCGAAGGGCTGCAGCAGCGCCGGATCGGAATGGTCGCACCAGATCAGCGCGTTGAGATCAGCGGCCTCGGCGCTGCCCGCGGCGATGAGCAGCGCAGCGGCCGCGCAGGCGGCTCCGAGACGGGACTTCAGGGCGGAAAGCGGATTCCGGGCGTTGACGGTCATCGAGTGTTCTCCCTGCCTTGCTGGCTTCTTAAGGAAAAGTTGAACCAATTCTAAAATTGAGTCAATTATGATTTTGTGGCAGAGAGGCGAATATGAGCGGATTGCGCGAACGGCAGAAGGCGGACCGGCACCGCCGCATCATCGATGCGGCGACGGAACTTTTCCGCGAGGCCGGCTATGAAGGCGCCAAGATCGAGGCGATCGCAGCACAAGCCGAAGTCTCGATCGGCACGATCTACAACTACTACCAGAACAAGGGCGACATCCTCGGCGCCATCGTGTCGATGGAGGTCAACGAGGTGCTGAATGCCGGGCGAGGGGTGGTCGCCAGTCCGCCCGCCAATGTCGGCGATGCTCTGGACACGCTGATCGGCATCTATATCGAGCACTCGCTAAACTACCTCAGCAAGGAGATGTGGCGGCAGGCGATGGCGATTTCGACGCAATTGCCCGACAGTCCTTTCGGTCAGGCTTATACGGCGCTAGACCGCGCGCTCACCGAACAGATCCGCGCCCTGATCGCCCGCCTGCAGAAGATCGGTCTCGTGCGCGCCGACATAGACGGGCCGGCGGTGGGTGAGCTGATCTTCAACAACATGAACATGATGTTCATCGAGTTCGTGAAGCGCGACGACGCGAAGATACCGGAGCTGAGGGCGGCGATACGAAGGCAGAATAGGATAGTGGTGGCGGCGATTGGGGTGTGAAGCGAAATCGCTACCGCCGAAGCGCCCCTAACGGTTGATCAGCCACAGGATCGCCGAGACCACGACGCTGATCAGTATTCCCGTGGTGATGGGAACGTAGAGCCTGAAGTTCTCGCGCTCGATCACGATATCACCAGGCAACCTGCCGAGGCCGATCCTGGTCACCCATGGCCACAGCAGGCCCACGGCAACTATGCAGAGACCAACGACGATCAGTGTGCGCGACATGGCGGCATCCCTGCTGGAATAGCATCCTGTCGGAAATATAGGGGCGACGGTCTCGCCGGCAGCGCCAAGCTCGAAGCCTGTTCTGGTTTCGGCTATCGGGTGGGCCTTCGCTACCTGGACCGCGAAGGCGCCTTAGTCCCCGAGATTGCCTCTTGAGTTGAAACTGAAATCTGTTACAACCCATAAGGGCATTCTAAGGGAGGGGTTGGATGCAATTTTCCATCTGGCATTGGGCAATCGTGCTGCTGCTGGTCGGCGTGCCTGTTTTCTTTGCCGTCCGCTCGGCGGCCAAGCCGTCGCAGAATCCAGGCGACTTGGTGGGATTTGGAGGATGGCTGATGCTGCTGGCAATCGGCCAGACCTTGGCACCATTCCGCACGCTGGCCGAGCTGTTTTCCTCGAGTGAGGGTTACCAGCAGCTCATGACGCTGCCCAATGGCCCTTTGGCCGTCTGTGGCGAAATCGTACTGTTGCTGGGGTTTACACTGCTGCAATTGGTTGTTCTTGTCGCAATGCTGCGGCGGAGCCCTCGTTTCAAGCGGCTGTTCCTTTATCAGTGGATCGCCATCCCATTTGTGTTCGCGCTCGACGCTGTTTGGACCTCCACGATTCTGGGCGCACCACTCAGTCAGGTTCTCGCGGGAAATGCGCTGGTCGCACCTATCGCCGGATTTGTTCTGACCGGGATTTGGGTTGCCTATCTGTTCAAGTCGGTGAGGGTAAGGAACACGTTCGGCGAAGCCGCGGCCGCCGCGCAGGTTGCGACGGCCTCGTAGGCTGCCCTGATCTGTTTGCATGCCAGCCGATTATCTAGCGTCGCGGAATCGAACCGTCCTCCTCCGCGAAGGCTTCGGAGGAAACGTCCTTGTCCAACAAATCTTCGGGTAGCCTGCCATCCGAAGCTCGAAGGGCGAAGGATGGTGCCCCCGGCAGGGATCGAACCCGCGACCTTCGGTTTACAAAACCGCTGCTCTACCAGCTGAGCTACAAGGGCACGGCGCTCCGGTAGCACATTTCGTGCGCCAGTAAAGACAAAACTCCGTTTTGGGTTGCTAATGGACCGACCCGGCATGCTGAAAAGCGTCGAGGGGCTTCCTACATCTCCGGGCAGGTGCAATTGCATCGAACGGGGTGCCGCATGATCAGATTCGTCATCATCCTGCCGCTCATCGTCGTGACCTGGCTTCTTCTGGTGAAGGCCGTCAGCGATCTGAAGAAAGCCAACATCGACTGGACCGGCGTCGCCACCTTTGTCGGCTTCATCGTGCTCGCCTTCTGGCTGCGGCACGTCACGGGAATGGGATGAGGGGAGCGAATAGGGAATAGCGAGTAGCGAATAGGGGCGCCGATCGCGAACTGCCCTACTCGCTATTCGCTATTTGCTATTCGCAAAAAAATCTCGAACCTTTTTCACTGCCGCCGCGACAGATGGTCAAGAGGCGGATGGATCGCCTCGGTCACGAAACCAAGGAGATCGTCATGTTCAAGCGCCCACTCGTTTCCACCCTTATCGCCACCTCCGTCGCCGCCGGCTCGCTCGTCGGCACCGTCCAGCCCTCGGCCGCCCATAGCCATCACCACAACCGCGAAATCGGTATCGGCATCGCCGCCGGCGTCGGCGGTTTCGTCCTCGGCAGCCTGCTCTCCCAGCAACAGCCGCAGCCGGTCTATGTCGACGAATATGGCGGCGGTTCCTGGCATGTCCGCCGCTGCCTGGCCCGCTACGCCAGCTACGATCCGGGCTCGGACACCTATATCGGCTACGACGGCTATCCGCACTATTGCAGACTCTAAAGACAGGAGCCGGAACACTGAAAAGGGGCTGCATGCAGCCCCTTTTTCTTTCGTTTTAGCGGACGTTTAGGGCTAGGTCTTCGTGCCGGAGTCTAGGATCGGCAGTCCGGCCGTCCGGCAGGCTTCGCCGACGACAAGCCGCGCGTTCGGCGAATCGTCACCCTTCGCGACGAGTTCGAAGCTGCTTCCGGCATCCGGGTAGATCTTGGCCACGAAAGGCTCGCTGGCGCCATTGCCGCCGGACGGGCGCCTGGCGTTGACATAGCCGCAGACCACGATCTCCCGACGGCCGTTCAGCGTCCGCTCGCCGGCCAGCATCGTCCCGAATTTGGCGGCCGAAGGGTCCTGCAGGCGCTGGCGGACGCCGGTGGTGATGATTTCCTCCAGGGCAAGGGAGATCGGAATGGGCGAGACCGGAACGGAATTGACGCGTTGGCCGCCGGCATCCGGTCGGGGTGCCGCCGCCACGCATCCGCAAAGTGAAGCGGCAGATAAAAGTTGAACCGTTTTCCGCATCCATGCCCATTCGCATGCATTCGGATGCCGCGGCAAGCGGCCAACGGTGTACAGCAATTTTGCGAATGTTTAAGCTGGCGATGAACGGCCAAGGGCGGGGAGGGACTGTTGGACGAGCGGGATCCGAAAGAAGATCTGATCGAGCCGGTTTTTCGCAACGGCACGGTCACCACCGTCGGCATTCTGCTGGCTTTCTCGCTGGGCTTCATCACCCATTGGGCGGCAAACCCGATCCCTTGGCAAACTTATCATCTGGTCGCCGTGGTGCCGATCCTGATCGGCATTGCCTTGCAGATGCGGGCGCTGGCCCTGCTGCTCGACACGAAGTCGCTGCAGCGGTCGATCTATGCGCGCGCCAATCGCATCTTCATCACCGGCCTCGTCTTCACGGCCAGCGGCGTCGGGCTGGCGATCCTGCTCGATTTTTTCGACATAGCGGCCAAGAGCGCCTTGCCGGGAGCCTCGTAGAGCAGTTCATCGTTTCACGGAAACGCTGAACTGCTCTAGCTATTTGTCTTTACGCAATTCCGGACGGAAAACCGCTACACACTTTTCCTGGAATTGCTCTAGTACGCCTTCACGCCGCCGATCATCTTGGTCACCTCGGCTGCGGCCTCCCGCACCAGCGGGCCGATCTCGGCCACGCGCTCCGGCGTCACCCGCACCGTCGGTCCGGAAACGGAAACGCCGCCGATCGGCTCGCCGAATTCGTTGAAGATCGCCGCGGCCACGCAGCGCATGCCTGGATGGCGTTCCTCGTCGTCCACCGACCAGCCGCGATGCTTGATGGTCGCCAGATCGTGGGCCAGCGCCGAAATGTCGGACAGCGTCTTGTCGGTGTAGCGCTGCAGGCCCGCCTTGCGCAGGATGGCCGCGACGCGGTCCGGCTCGAGATGCGCCAGCACCGCCTTGCCGATGCCGGAAGCATGGAATGAGCTGCGCGTGCCCGGCCGGAAGAAGGCGCGGATCGCCTGATGCGTCTCGACCTGGCTGACAAAGACCACGCAATCGTCCTCGGCGACACCGAGATTGGCGGTCTCGCCGGTCTTTTCCATCAGTTCCTGCATGACGATGCGAGCGCGGTCGACCAGTTTTCTGCGGCGCAGGAAGGCCGCACCCATGCGGTAGGTCTCGACGCCGATCGACCAGAGCTGGTCGGTCGTATCGAACTCGACCATGCCGTGGTTTTCCAGCGTGGTCAGCATGCGGTAGGCGGTGGAGGCGGCAATGCCGCTGCGCGCCGCGATCTCGCTCAGCGACAGGCCGCTGGCTTCCGCGACGATCGCCAGGATGCGCAGCGCCCGGTCGAGCGACTGCACCGAGGCCAACTCCGACGGCCCGTTGAAAGCGCGCGGCCGCCCGCGCTGGCGCTTTTCCATGGTTTCCATGCCCCGCATTCTGGCCGAATTCCTGCCAAGCACAATGAAAAAGTTTTTCACCGCTTCCCGGAGCGATTTTCTGGAAAACAAAAAGCAGAGTGGAATCAGCGCCTAAGAGCCGTTTTTTAGAAATGAAAAAATATTCTGAAAAAATTGAAAAATCGGGAGCGCGCTGGCATCCTCAAGCCAACCAATGAAATGGAGGCTGGACATGGCCAGGATGCGCGCTGTCGACGCTGCGGTTCTCGTTCTCGAAAAGGAAGGCATAACCAATGCCTTCGGCGTGCCGGGCGCGGCGATCAACCCGCTCTATTCGGCGCTGAAGGCGCGAGGCATCATCCGCCACGTGCTTGCCCGCCACGTCGAGGGCGCCTCGCACATGGCCGAAGGTTTTACCCGCGCCAAGGCCGGCAATATCGGCCTCTGCATCGGCACCTCCGGACCGGCCGGCACCGACATGATCACCGGCCTCTATTCGGCATCGGCGGATTCCATTCCGATCCTCTGCATCACCGGCCAGGCGCCCCGCGCGCGCCTCAACAAGGAGGATTTCCAGGCCGTCGACATCGCTGCGATCGCAGCCCCCGTCGCCAAATGGGCGGTCACCGTCATGGAGCCCTATCTGGTGCCGATGGCGCTGCAAAAGGCGTTCCACCTGATGCGCTCCTCGCGACCGGGACCCGTTCTGATCGACCTGCCGCTCGATGTGCAGCTCGCCGAGATCGAGTTCGACATCGACGCCTATGAGCCGCTTGCCGTCTTCAAGCCGGCGATGACGCGCGCCCAGGCCGAGAAGGCGCTGGCGATGCTCAACCAGGCGGAAAGGCCGCTGATCGTCGCCGGCGGCGGCATCATCAACGCCGATGCCTCCGACCTGCTGATCGAATTCGCCGAGGTCACAGGGGTGCCCGTCATCCCGACGCTGATGGGCTGGGGCGCGATTCCCGACGACCACCGGCTGATGGCCGGCATGTGCGGCCTGCAGACCTCGCACCGCTACGGCAATGCGACGATGCTGGCAGCCGACTTCGTCTTCGGCATCGGCAACCGCTGGGCCAACCGTCACACCGGCTCCGTCGACGTCTACACCAGGGGGAAGAAATTCATCCATGTCGACATCGAGCCCACTCAGATTGGCCGCGTCTTCGCGCCGGACCTCGGCATCGTCTCGGACGCGGGCGCGGCGCTGAAGATCCTGCTCGACGTCGCCACCGAGTGGCGCACGGCCGGCAAGCTGCGCGACTGGTCGGACTGGGCCAAGGAATGCCAGCAGCGCAAGAAGACGATGAAGCGCAAGACGCATTTCGAGCAGGTGCCGCTGAAGCCGCAACGCGTCTATGAGGAGATGAACAAGGCTTTTGCCCGCGACACTACCTATGTCACCACCATCGGCCTGTCGCAGATCGCCGGCGCGCAGTTCCTGCATGTCTACAAGCCGCGCAACTGGATCAATTGCGGCCAGGCCGGCCCGCTCGGTTGGACGCTGCCGGCCGCGCTCGGCGTGCGCGCCGCCGATCCGGATCGGGACATTGTCGCGCTCTCCGGCGACTACGACTTCCAGTTCATGATCGAGGAACTGGCGGTCGGCGCGCAGCACAAGCTGCCCTACATCCACGTCGTCGTGAACAACGCCTATCTCGGCCTCATCCGCCAGGCGCAGCGCGGCTTTTCGATGGACTACGAGGTGAGCCTCGCCTTTGAGAACGTCAACCGCGCAAACGATCCCGAGGCGGGCTACGGCGTCGACCACGTCGCGGTCGCCGAGGCGATGGGCTGCAAGGCGGTTCGGGTGCGCAAGCCGGAAGAGTTTGCCGGCGCCTTCAAGGAGGCGCAGCGGCTGATGAAGGAGCATCAGGTTCCGGTCGTTCTCGAATTCATCCTCGAGCGCGTCACCAACATTTCCATGGGCACGGAAATCGACAAGATCACCGAATTCGAGGAGCTTGCCGAACGCAATGAGGATGCTCCGACGGCCATCATGATGTTGGATTAGGCCAGGCGGAAAGAAGGAGAAGAAGAATGCCGCGTTTTTCAGCCAATCTTTCGATGCTCTTCGGCGAGCACGAGTTCCTCGATCGCTTCGATGCCGCCGCCCGCGCCGGCTTCAAGGGCGTGGAATATATCGGACCCTACGACCATGCGCCCGACGTCGTCGCCGCGCGCCTCAAGAAGAACGGCCTGACACAGGTTCTGTTCAACCTGCCGGTCGGCGACTGGGCGAAGGGCGAGCGCGGCATCGCCGCGCTGCCCGACCGGGTGCCGGAGTTCCGCCAGGGCGTCGCCAAGGCGATCTCTTATGCACACGCGCTGGGCTGCGAGCAGATCAACTGCCTCGCCGGCATCGCGCCGCAGGGTGCCGATCGCGCGGTGCTGGAGAATGTCTTTGCCGAGAACCTCGCATTCGCGGCCGAAAAACTGGAGCAGGCCGGCATCAAATTGCTGATCGAGCCGATCAACACCCGCGACATCCCTGGCTTCTTCCTGAGCCATACGGACCAGGCGCTGGAGCTGATCGACCGCATCGGCTCGAAGAACCTGTTCCTGCAATACGACATCTATCACATGCAGATCATGGAGGGGGATCTCGCCCGTACCATCGAGGCAAACCTCGGCCGCATCGCGCATATCCAGCTTGCGGACAATCCCGGCCGTCACGAGCCGGGGACGGGCGAGATCAACTATCCTTTCCTCTACGAGCATATCGACCGCCTCGGCTATTCCGGCTGGATCGGCGCCGAATACAAGCCGAAAGCCGGCACCGAGGCCGGGCTCGGCTGGTTCCGAGGGTTTGCCGGGCAGGGGAGTGCGGCGGCGTAGGCGATTTCCGAGAACGGCCGGCGCTGCCCCTCACCCTTACCCTCTCCCCGTGAAGGACGGGGAGAGGGGGCGCCGGCGCTGGAGCGCGTCCTTCTCCCCGTCACCATACGGGGAGAAGGTGCCGGCAGGCGGATGAGGGGCAGCGCTAGCCTCTGAAATAATCGGACAAAGGAGCAAACAAATGGAAACGATCGGCTTCATCGGACTGGGCATCATGGGCGCGCCGATGGCGGGGCACCTGCTCGATGCCGGCTATCCGGTCGTCGCCAGCGACCATCGCTCGAAGCCGCCAGCCGATCTCGTCGCCAAAGGGCTGAAGACCGTGACCGGCCACAATGCCGTGGCCAAGGCCGCCGACATCGTCATCACCATGGTGCCCGACACGCCGCAGGTGGCCGATGTGCTGTTCGGTGAGAACGGCGTCGCTTCAGGTCTGTCGAAGGGCAAGCTCGTCATCGACATGAGCTCGATCTCGCCGATCGCCACCAAGGATTTTGCCAAAAAAATCAACGATCTCGGCTGCGATTATCTTGACGCGCCGGTGTCCGGCGGCGAGGTCGGCGCCAAGGCGGCCTCGCTCACCATCATGGTCGGCGGCGAGGAGAAGGCCTTCGAACGCGCCAGGCCTGTCTTCGAGAAGATGGGCAAGAACATCACGCTCGTCGGGCCGAACGGCGTCGGTCAGACCACCAAGGTCGCTAACCAGATCGTGGTGGCGCTCACCATCGAGGCGGTCGGCGAGGCCCTTGTCTTCGCCTCGAAGGCCGGCGCCGATCCGGCCAAGGTTCGCCAGGCGCTGATGGGCGGGCTCGCCGCCTCCCGCATCCTCGAAGTGCATGGCGAGCGCATGATCAAGCGCACCTTCGCGCCCGGCTTCCGCATCGAACTGCACCAGAAGGACCTCAACCTGGCGCTGGAAGGCGCCAAGGCGCTGGGTGTTGCGCTGCCCAACACCTCGACCACGCAGCAGTTGTTCAATTCCTGCGCCGCCAACGGCGGAGCCAAGGAGGATCACTCGGCGCTGGTCAAGGCGCTGGAGAGGATGGCGGGGTACGAAGTGGCCTAGCAAATAGCGAATAGGGAGTAGCGAATAGGGATTGCAGGCCGGCAGCCCGCAGTGTTCCGCCTATTCGCTATTCGCTATTCGCTATTCGCTATTCGCTATTCGCTATTCGCTATTCGCTATTCGCTATTCGCTATTCGCTATTCGCTATTCGCTATTCGCTATTCGCTATTCGCTATTCGCTATTCGCTAAGAATCTCCTGGCCGCGTAAAGGCTCACCGCCGCCGCGTTCGACACGTTGAGCGAGCGGATGGCGCCGGGCATGTCGAGGCGGGCGAGCGTCGTCACCGTCTCGCGCGTCTTCTGGCGCAGGCCCTTGCCTTCCGCCCCCAGCACAAGCGCGATTTTTTCTCCCGCGAAGCTCTTTTCGAGCTCGGCCGGCCCCTCGGAATCGAGCCCGATCGTCTGGAAGCCGGCCTCGTGCAATTGGCCGAGCGCGTCGGCCAGGTTCTTCACCTCGATCTGGTCGATATGCTCCAGCGCGCCGGAAGCCGATTTCGCCAGCACGCCCGATTCCTGCGGGCTGTGGCGGGCCGTGGTGATCAGCGCACCGGCGCCGAAGGCGACCGCCGAACGCAGGATCGCGCCGACATTGTGCGGATCGGTGACCTGGTCGAGCACCAGCACCAGCTTGGTGTCGCCGAGCGCGTCGAGACGCTTGGGCTTGAGCGGCTCGGCCTCGATCATCACGCCCTGATGTACGGCGTCCGAACCGGTGATCCTGTCTATGTCCTTCGGTTCGACCTGCTCGGCCGCGAAGGGCAGGGCGGCAAGATCGCCGATCGAAAGCCGTTCGGCGGCGTTGCGCGTCACCAGCATCTTTCTGATCTTGCGCCGCGGATTGTCGAGCGCTGCCCGCACCGTGTGCAGGCCATAAAGCCGTACCAGTCCGTCGGCGGGGCCTTCGCCCGCCGGCACCGGCTGGCGCGGGCGGAACGCCGGCGCGCCGCCGGCCTTCTGGTCGCGATGCGCGCGCCTCAGTTTGGCGTAGTGGGTATCCTTGCGCGTGCCCGGCTTACTGCTTTTGTTGTCGCTCATGCCGGCCTCTATAGCCGTCCTGTCCGGCTAAGGATATGGGCTGCCACGACGAATACCGAACATCCTCGAAAAACCCTGGTCACGCCGGTTGACACCCACTGGCCTTGCCGCCATAAGGCGCATCGCTGATTTCGGAGAAGATATTTACTCGGACTCCGGATCGGCGTGAATGCCTCGTTGCATGGCTCCGGCGGCAGACTGGAGAGGTGCCCGAGTGGTTAAAGGGGACGGACTGTAAATCCGTTGGCTTAGCCTACGTTGGTTCGAATCCAACCCTCTCCACCACTGCCGGCCCGGAAGCCCTGAAACGAAAAAGTCTCGGACCGAAAATGCATGGCGCTTTTCGGGTGAATCCGGTACTTCAGTGTAAGGCGCGGGTATAGCTCAGTGGTAGAGCAGCAGCCTTCCAAGCTGAATATGCGGGTTCGATTCCCGCTACCCGCTCCAGACCTCCACGCCCACGAAAGAAAATGCCGCGCGCCCATCGCGCGCAGCACGTTTCGTTTCGGTCCAGCCGCCTAGCTGTTGAAGGCGGAGGCGACCTGATGATGCTGTGGAATCTGGCCGTTCGGCGTCAGCTTGTCGACGATGCCCGGCAGCGCGACCGACAATTGCTGCAGCAGCTCCTGCTCGTTCATGCCCGTCCGCTGCGCGATCTCGCGGATCACCGCCGGCCCGAGTGCTGAGCCGAGATCGTTGGCGTTGATCGGCTGGTTCTGGCCGGTGCCGACCCAGGAATCGGCGGCGTTGCCGTGGCCGGCATCCTTCAGCTTGTCGAGCAGGCCGCCCAACCCGCCGAGCAGGCCGCCATCGGCGGATGCATCGGTATCCGCCGGTGTCGGCGCGGGGGCTTGCGGAGCGGCCGGCTGTTCCTCGCTCCTGCCGCTCAGCATCTTGCCGACCAGCAGCGCGCCGAGCGCAATCATCAGGGGTTTGGTGATGTTGCCGCCGGGGACGGCGTTGTCGAAAAGGCCCATCGTGGATCTCCTATCAAGTCCGCCCCGGCGCCAGAATGGCGCAACCGGGGGGAATTTCAAGCTGTCTTGAGCTTTTGACAATCATATGAAAATGATTGGCACGGCGGGGATTGGAGGGAAGAGATGGGCATCATCAGCTGGATCATTCTCGGCGTCATCGCCGGCTTCATCGGCAGCAAGATCGTCAACAAGACCGGCCAGGGCATGATCATGGACATCGTGCTCGGCATCGTCGGCGCCATCGTCGGCGGGGTGATCTTCAGCGCCTTCGGCGCCTCGGGCGTCACCGGCCTCAACATCTGGAGCCTGATCGTCGCTGTCATCGGCTCCGTCGTCGTGCTCTGGGCCTATCACCAGATCAGCGGCAAGCGCACGCTGTAGGCGGTTAGGCTGACCGCCCTTCCGGCTGCGGGCGATCATCATGTCTTGGCCGGTCGCCGCGCGCGATCGCATGGCGGCGCATTGGCCAGCGATCTTGCCCGGCGCCCGCCGGAAAGTGGGTAGGGCGGCCGGCTCTACGGATCGGGCAGCCTCAGGCGACCACCGCCAGCCGCCGGCGCCTTTCATCGAGCGACACGATGGCAAGGCCGCTGCCGATCACCAGTAGGATGCCGCAGACGGCGAGCGCGTTCGGGAACTGCCCGAACACCAGCAAGCCGGAAATCACCGCCCAGACGGTGAAGCAATAATAGAAGGGCGCGACCGCGCTCGTCGGCCCGACGCGATAGGCCATGAAGATGAAGAAGTGGCCGAAGATAAGGAACAGGCCGGCGCCTGCGATGAGCAGGAGATGCCGGCCCTCCGGCACCACCCACTGCTCGGAAACGAGATGCGCGATGCCTGAGCCGGCCAGCACGACCACGACTGCGGAGATGGCCACGATCATGCCGGGCACCTCGGCGCCAACCTTGCGTCCGGCGAGGTCGCGCGCCGCTGCCATGGCCGCGTTGCCGAGCGCCAGCAAGGCGTAGATGGAAATGCCTTGCATCGTCGGCTGCGCCACCATGACGGCGCCGACGAAGCCGACGCCGATCAGCGCCATGCGTGCGGCGCCGATCTTCTCGCCGAACAGCAGCGAGGATCCGACCAGCACGAGGAGCGGCGTGATCTGCCCGAGCGCCGTCGAATCGGCGATCTGCATGTTGGCTAAGGCCACGACGTAGCAAAGGATCGCGGCCAGCTCGCAAATGTTCCGGCGCAGCACCTTGCGCTCGAAAAGCAACGGGATCTGCCTGCCATAACCCAACATGAACAGCAGCGGCATGCCCCACAACGTCGCTGCCGCGCCACGCAGCAACAGCACCTCGTAGGGCGGCAGTCCGGCGGTCGCGAGCTTCATCATCGTGTCGTTGACGAGGTAGGACCCCGTCGAGACGATCATGAACAGCGGACCACGGATATTTGCCGGAATGAACTGCATTCGCCGAAGAAATCAGAGGTGTGTCGCGGCGGCAATGGGCCAGCTTCGGCCGATCGAGCTGCCCTCGGCAAGCTGTCGATGAGGGTGCCGAAGCACGGAACCACGCCCGTTTGAATTCGTCGACGGCAATCCTATATCCTGGCCATTCCCCTGAAATCGGATCGTTGGTTCGGGTCGAGTGCGAGAACGCTCAGCCACAAGGCACTTGTGTTTTGCGGCCGTTGTCGCTAATCGCCCCGCATTCGACTGAACTGAAGGTCAAAGGCCGCCCAAGGAAAGAGACTATGGCAAAAGGTAAATTCGAGCGCACCAAGCCGCATGTGAACATTGGCACGATCGGTCACGTCGATCATGGCAAGACGTCGCTGACGGCGGCGATCACGAAGTATTTTGGCGAATACAAGCGCTATGACCAGATCGACGCGGCGCCGGAAGAGAAGGCGCGCGGCATCACCATTTCGACGGCGCATGTCGAGTACGAGACGGCCAACCGTCACTACGCCCACGTCGACTGCCCCGGCCACGCCGACTATGTGAAGAACATGATCACCGGCGCTGCCCAGATGGACGGCGCGATCCTGGTGGTCTCGGCCGCCGACGGCCCGATGCCGCAGACGCGCGAGCACATCCTGCTCGCCCGCCAGGTCGGCGTGCCCTCGATCGTGGTGTTTTTGAACAAGGTCGACCAGGTCGACGACGCCGAGCTGCTCGAGCTGGTCGAGCTCGAGGTTCGCGAGCTTCTGACCAAGAACGAGTTCCCCGGCGACGACATTCCGATCGTCAAGGGCTCGGCGCTGGCGGCGCTTGAGGACTCCAACAAGACCATCGGCGAGGACGCCATCCGCGAGCTGATGGCTCAGGTCGACGCCTACATCCCGACGCCGGTGCGTCCGCTGGACAAGCCGTTCCTGATGCCGATCGAGGACGTGTTCTCGATCTCGGGCCGCGGCACGGTCGTGACCGGCCGCGTCGAGCGCGGCGTGGTCAAGGTCGGCGAGGAGTTGGAGATCGTCGGCATCCGTCCGACGGCCAAGACCACCTGCACGGGCGTCGAGATGTTCCGCAAGCTGCTCGACCAGGGTCAGGCCGGCGACAACATCGGCGCGCTGCTGCGCGGCATCGACCGCGAGGGCGTTGAGCGCGGCCAGGTTCTGGCCAAGCCCGGTTCGGTGAAGCCGCACAAGAAGTTCACGGCCGAAGCCTACATCCTGACCAAGGACGAGGGTGGCCGTCACACGCCGTTCTTCACCAACTACCGTCCGCAGTTCTACTTCCGCACCACGGACGTGACGGGCATTGTGACGCTGCCGGCCGGCACCGAGATGGTGATGCCTGGCGACAACATCACCGTCGACGTCGAGCTGATCGTGCCGATCGCCATGGAAGAGAAGCTGCGCTTCGCCATCCGTGAAGGCGGCCGCACCGTCGGTGCCGGCATCGTCGTCACCATCAAGGAATAATCGATCCGGCATTTGCCGGTTCGACAAGGAAAGGGCGGTCTTCGGGCCGCCCTTTTTCGTCTCCGGCGCTCCGAAGGCGAAGTGTTACGCCACGCCTTTCAAAGCTGTTTGCAAGCGGCATCGCCGCAACTAGTATGGGTTGTACCCGTGGGGGCTTTGCAAGCGTGGTTCGGGAAAGCCGTTCAGACAGCATTCGGTGGTGGCGCGGGCTCTTGCGCCTGGGGTTGGCCGCCGCGATCGGCCTAGCCGGCTTCGTCGCGGAGGCCAAGGATGAGGCGCCCGATCTCGGTCCAACGATGCGCTTTGCCGTCGTGCGCAGCAGCGCGCCTGGCTGCGAGCCCAATTGCCCGGAGTGGATTTCGGCGGAAGGCACCATCGAGGCCGGCACGCCGGCGCTGTTCAAGCGCCTCTTGAAGACGCTCGGCAGCCGGCAACTGCCGATCGTCGTCAATTCTCCTGGCGGCAATGTCGACGCGGCGCTCCAGCTCGGCCGCGCGATCCGCAAGGCCAAGCTCGACATCGGCGTGGGCACGACGGAGTTTTCCGGCTGCTCGCCGCAGATGAAGAATTGCCGGGACGATGACGGCAAGGCCGCCCCCTATTTGGGTATCGCCCCCTATTTGGGTATCGCCCATGACAGCGGCGCCATGTGCAACTCGGCCTGTCCGCTGATGTTTGCCGGTGGCGTCCGCCGCGTCGTGGGCGAATGGGCCTATCTCGGGGTCCATCAGATCACCACCACTTACCGGCGAGAAAAGCTGCTGTACCGCACGACCTATAAGATCGTGAACGGCAAGAAGAAGGTCCTCAGCACCAAGATCGTCAGCCGCAAGAACGCCGGCAGCTACAAGACCTATGAGATGAGCAAGGCGGTCGAGAAGCGGCTGGCGGGTTATCTCAAGGAAATGGGTATCGAACAAGGCGTGCTGGACGTGATGAAGGCGACGCCGGCGAGCGACATAAGGCAGATCGAGCCCAATGACATGCTGGAGATGAAGCTCGTCACCAGCCTCGATTCGCTGGATCTTCTGACCGAGAAAACCATTTGTCGACGCAATCCCGTGCCGGCGAACTGCCGCGAAATACCGACGAACGGCAAGCCGCTGGCGGTTGCGAGTGTCGAGATCAAGCCGGCAGGCCCTCAACCGACAGAGGCTGCATCATCATCCAGACCAGAACAGGACATGCGCTTCGTGCTGGTTCGCGGCAGCAATCCGCTCTGCAATCCCGATTGCCCGGAATGGATTTCGGCGGAAGGGGTAATTGCAGCCGGCACGCCCGACAGGCTGCGCGAGTTGCTCGACACGGTTGGAGGGCGCAGGCTGCCTCTCGTGGTCAACTCGCCGGGCGGCGACGTGCAGGGCGCGTTCGCCGCCGGCAGGCTCATCCGTGAGCGTGGGTTGGATGTCGCGGTCGCCCGGACGGATTTCCTCGATTGCGATCCTGGCGCTGTGGGGTGCGGCGCCAAGGACCTCCATACGGGCCTCACCGTCGATGCCGGCGCCGAATGCGACGCGGCCTGCGCGGTTATGATCGCCGGTGGCAAAAGGCGCTTCGTCGGTGCCGATGTGCATTTCCTCGTGCACTCCATGGGCATGGAAGACAAGGTCAGGGCGTATCTCGAGGAGATGGCGATCGGCTCCGGCTTGTTCGTCGCGATGCAGTCGGCCCAATATGCCAAGCACAGGGAGCTCAGTCAGGACGAATTGGCGGAGTTCGGATTGACGACCGGGCGCCAATCGGTGGACGCGTTGACGGGCGCCACCATCTGCAAATCGTCGCCGAAGCCCGACAACTGCCGGGTTTTGCCGGCAGCCAACGCCGCTGCGGAGGCGTCGGCGAAGCTGTAGCGCGCCATTTCCGGCACTGGCCATGGGGGCAGGTTGAGCCGGGGAGGGCTTGCGTTATCCTCCGCAGCCCCGAGGAGGATCTGCAATGAGCGAGGATATCCCGACTTTGTTCGAATGGGCCGGCGGCGCGGAAGTGCTCAACCGGCTGACGCGCACCTTCTACGACAAGGTGGCGCTGGACCCGATCGTCGGCCCGGTCTTCAAGCATATGTCACCCGATCATCCGGCGCATGTTGCCGACTTCATCGGCGAGGTCTTCGGCGGACCGAAGACATACAGCGAAAAGCATGGCGGCCACCGCGAAATGGTCATGCATCACCTCGGCAAGCATCTGAGCGAGGAGCAGCGGCGGCGCTGGATCAACCTGCTGGCCGACGCGGCCGACGAGGTCGGCTTGCCCGGCGACCCCGAATTCCGTTCCGCCTTCATGGGCTATGTCGAATGGGGATCGCGGCTGGCGAAGATGAATTCCAATCTCGGCGAAACCTGCGATCCGGAGACCGAGCCGATGCCCGCCTGGGGCTGGGGCGTGCCCGGCGGACCGTACAAGCCGCCGGCCGCGAAATCGTGAGCGGGGCCGGACTTCTCAGCCCGATCCTTTGCCGGCGACACGGGAAAATCCGGATTTCTGGCAAAGCATATGAAACTGCAGCTGACTGCTCTTTACAGAGCGCGTGGAAGCTTTTAGGAAGCGCCTGCGCTGAAGCGCGTGTACGGGCATAGCTCAGTTGGTAGAGCGGCGGTCTCCAAAACCGCAGGTCGTAGGTTCGAGCCCTGCTGCCCGTGCCATTCCTTCAAAGGATAAGGCATCTGGCGATCACCTTGATCGCCGAGTTGCCGAAGTCAGCCTCACACATCTCTTGCACAAGCCGCGCGCATGCGCGATGGCTGACAGCACGTTTCTCAGCCCGAAGTCGTTTCGGCCCGGCTGGCACTGTCCATCGCGCACACTTGAGAATCGAATACGCTGTGGCATATTCGAAACTGATTTATGGCGCCTAACATATAAGCACGATGGATATCAAGGGAATCGACCTCAACCTCCTCGTATCGCTTGACGTATTGCTGAAAGAGCGAAATGTCACACGTGCGGCCGCACGGCTTAGTTTGAGCCAGCCAGCGCTATCCGCCCAACTCAGCCGGCTCCGACAAGCATTCGAGGATCCGCTTCTTATCCCTGCAGATAACGGACGCGGAATGGATCCGACAGCTCTGGCGCTCGAACTGGTCGAGCCTCTCCACGCCGCCCTTAAGGACCTGGAGGTTTTGGTCCGGCGTCGGCCTCGCTTCGACGCGCTAAATGATATCCGCGATTTTCGGATCGCAACGACAGACAATGGCGTCGTAGTGATCGGCTTGCCGCTGTTGCGGCGACTACAAACCGAGGCTGGCTCAGGGATTCGCCTGGCCTTTCACCTGCTTGATGGCACCGGGTCAACGGAACAGGTCGACCGAGACGAGATCGATCTCCTCATCGCACCTCCGAGCATGGTTCCACCGATGCTGAAAAGCCGTCGCCTTTATGACGAAACCTATTCGATGGTGCAGCGCAAATTCCATCCTCGAGGTGATCGGCGGCCGGACCTCGATGCCTACTGTGCGTTGGATCACATTCTAGTTTCCCTGGATGGAGGCGGGTTCGAGGGGAGAGTCGATAAAGTTCTGGCTGAAACCGATCGCAGCCGGCGTGTCGTCTTATCTTTGCCCAGTTTTACCCTAGTGCCGCCCGTGCTTCGCACCACGGATTATGTCTGCACAATGCCGACCCGGTTCGTCCGCGCTCTCGACGATGACTGTGAGTGCTTTGAGCTACCGTTTCTTGTTCCGGGTTTCGCCATGCATATGGCTTGGCACGCGCGGCATCACCACGACCCGGCCAGTCTCTGGCTCCGCCAACAAGTGCTGGGAACGGCACAACGCGCTGAAGCACCCTAAGAGACCGTTCGAAGCCATTGCGGAGAGCGGGCGATCTGCGGTTCTCGACGAAACGCTGGCGCATTTAATGTCTCAGCGTTGTTAAGACCGGGCTTGGGGCAGGGAAGGGACGGATGTGGTGTCGAGCACGGCGCCTCAACGAAGGTCCTGCTAGAGATGCAATCGCCGTCGCGCAGACGGGTCGGGGGCGTAAACGGTCACCCCTTCCTCTCGCGATCGTTGCCGGCTAAAATCGCTGCGGCCGGCAACAATCACTACGAATAGTCCTCACTTCACACGCGTTTGCGCAAGCGCCGTGATCTCCGAAGCGCGAGGTGCAAAGGCATTGAGAAGCGGGGTCACCGTCACGGTTGTCTCTCGCTGCAACCCCAACGCCCGCGCTGAGGGAAGCATACATTCTTGGATAAAGGACTCGAAGCCGTCCTTGCTGCTCCACAGTTCGATGACGCGAAGGCCTGCTCCGCCGTCGAGAGGGGCTGCAATGTGCAAGTAGATGTCCGGCGCCGGCGTGTGTTCCACATCCATCTTTCGAAGGATGGCGTCGTATTCTTCCGGGGTCAAGGCGATTATATCAAGGACGGCGACCCAGGTCTGCGTGTTGATACTCATACGTGTCTCCTTGGCTGAACGCGGATTGCTGAGTTAATTTACAGGTGATTTAGCGCTTGAGTTGGAGTTGAGTGCAGCACACCGACCATGCCTGCAGGGACCGTTTTGGCATTTGATGTCGCTTCGATTAATTCGGCGACCAATCGTCGGGCGTAGTGCCGCTACCCAAAAACGTTTCAATAATGTGGGAGAAGGCTTCGGGCCGTTCGTCGGGGATGAAGTGACCCGTATTCTCCATCATAACCGGCGCTACCGAGCGCGCCACTTGTCGCATGCTTTCCGCCACCATAGATCCCAGTCCATACTTGGCTCCAATGGCTAAAACTGGAATAGTTAGCGGCGTTCGCGACAATTCGGTGTTGTCAGCGATATCGCGATCAATCGTCCGATAGAGTTGAAGACTTGTCGCCAGCCGGCCGGGCCGTGCGTAGCTGTTTTCATAATAGGTGATGACTGCTTCTGAGAAGCTGCCAGGAACGATGTGGAATCCTCTATTGCGGTAGAACCATTCTAAGAATTCTTTCTCGTGTCCCACGAGAACCTTTTCAGCGAAGTCGGGGATCTCAAAGAAACCAAAGAACCACAATGGGTTGTGAATAAGGGGAGCGAACTGTTTCGTGGTCCAGGGGCCGTCGGGCGCACCCTCCGCGATTATAAGCTTGTCAACAGCATCGCGGTGGATAGCGGCGTAGGCATAGGCTACGGCAGCACCCCAATCATGGCCGACTACAGTTGCTCGTGAATAGTCAAGCCTCGTCATCAACTGGAAAAGATCTTCGGCAAGCGTCTTGCGGTCATATCCCGATGATGCGATTTGTGATTCTCCGAATCCGCGTAAGTCGACGGCAATAACGGTGTGCTTCGTTGCAAGGTGAGGCATCATTTTACGCCACTCGTGCCAATCCTCCGGCCACCCATGGATGAGCAGAATCGGCGATCCTTTCCCGCCGATCACGTAGTGAATGCGCACGCCATTAACGTCAGCGAATTGGGATTGAAAGCCGGCGGGGATACCGGTCATGCTGTCAGCTTGAATTGAGCCTTGGTCCTTGCCTTGGACGCCAGCGTTCGTTGGTTCCGCAAGAAATAGCATCGCGGTTGCAGTTGCCGAGAGAATGAGAGTTTGCATCGTGCGCATTACGTCGCCCTTCCGGAAGTTTTTCGGGGCAACATTCAGTCCCGCCCCGCTTGCAAACGGATATGCAACTCCTACCCATCATTAAAATCGATTGTCGCTATACGTCCTATAACGGGAATGGATAGATACCCGTGCGACTGTTCCTCCGACGATATCTGCGCTTTCTATGCGGAGCGCTCATCGGGGCGGTCGTCAACTCGGGAGGCCGGGAATCCGGTAGAGCGGACGTGCTTCTCCGGTCACTGTGAACTGCCGTCGCAGGACGTTGGTTCGAGCTCTGCTGCCCGTGCCATTCCTTAAATGGCGGGCCGAAGATGAGAGCGCCCTGCCGTTGAAAACCGGCGGGTGGCTTGCCATATAGCGAAAACTGGGGCATAAGGCCCGCATAGCCGGGACGGAACGACTGGATGGTTCCGAGGCGGCGCTAGAACATAAAGCGGAACACTTGCCACTTGCGTGGACCAAGAATCGGTTTTATGTAGACTGAACAGACACGCGACGCGTGGAGCTGGGAAGCCGGCTTTACGCGTCTGATTTGCGTGGGCGAAATGGCGGCGCTGATTCGGCGTCGGCACGAAGCCTAGGCGGCACGTCCCGGCCAGCGGGATCATCCAGGAGGCCCGGCCAACGGGTCTTGAAGACAGGCGGCACATGGCTTCGAAAACCACTAACCCTTTCACCTTTCTCCAGCAGGTTCGCGCGGAGACGGCCAAGGTGACATGGCCATCGCGCCGCGAGACCATGATCTCGACGGTGATGGTCCTGGTGTTCGCGGTCATCGCGATGATCTTCTTCTTCGCCGCCGACATAGCCATGGGCTATGCGATCGAGTGGATATTGGGCCTCGGACACTAAGTTCGGCGATTACGGAGACGTCGTGAAATGACTGCGCGCTGGTACATCGTCCACGCCTATTCGAACTTCGAGAAGAAGGTCGCCGAGGACATCGAGAACAAGGCCAAGCAGAAGGGCCTGTCCGGCGAGATCGAGCAGATCGTGGTGCCGACCGAGAAGGTCGTCGAGATCCGTCGCGGCCGCAAGGTCGACGCCGAGCGCAAGTTCTTCCCGGGCTATGTGCTCTTGAAGGCCAACCTGACGGACGCCGTGTTCTCGCTGGTCAAGAACACGCCGAAGGTCACCGGCTTCCTCGGTGACTCCAAGCCGGTGCCGATCACCGAGACCGAGGCGCAGCGCATCCTGAACCAGGTTCAGGAGGGCGTCGAGCGGCCGAAGCCGTCGGTCACCTTCGAGATCGGCGAGGCGATCCGCGTTTCGGACGGTCCGTTCGCGTCCTTCAACGGCTTCGTCCAGGAAGTGGACGAGGAGCGCGCGCGCCTCAAGGTGGAAGTTTCGATCTTCGGGCGCGCTGTGCCGGTCGATCTCGAATTCGGACAGGTCGAAAAGGGCTGATCCGAAGATCCCTCGGCCGACAGGCGATGAGGGGTCGGCGGCGCGAGAAAGCGCGCTGCCATGAACGGGTGGGAGGCGAAAGCGGTTTAGCCGGCCGCTGGAACCGCACCACCGGACTGCAACCGCCGGCATTTCCCGACAGCGGGGCCGGCATGAGAAAAGGCAGGAATAGAGATGGCTAAGAAAGTTGCAGGCCAGCTCAAGCTCCAGGTTGCCGCGGGCTCGGCCACGCCGTCGCCCCCGATCGGCCCGGCGCTTGGTCAGCGCGGCATCAACATCATGGAGTTCTGCAAGGCGTTCAACGCGCAGACCCAGGAACTGGAGAAGGGCTCGCCCATCCCGGTCGTGATCACTTACTACCAGGACAAGTCGTTCACCTTCGTCATGAAGACGCCGCCGGTGAGCTACTTCCTGAAGAAGGCCGCCAACCTGAAGTCGGGCTCCAAGGAGCCGGGCAAGACCAAGGTCGGCACGATCTCGCGCGACAAGGTGCGCCAGATCGCCGAGCAGAAGATGAAGGACCTGAACGCAAACGACGTCGAGGCGGCCATGCGCATGGTCGAGGGCTCCGCCCGCTCGATGGGCCTGGAAGTGGTGGGCTAAGATCATGGCAAAGATTGCAAAGCGAGTTGCCAAGAGCCGCGAAGGCATCGATCCGAACAAGGCCTACGCCCTCAACGAGGCGCTGCAGCTGCTCAAGGACCGGTCTACGGTTAAGTTCGACGAGACCGTCGAGGTTTCGATGAACCTTGGCGTCGATCCCCGCCATGCCGACCAGATGGTCCGCGGCGTGGTCAATCTGCCGAACGGCACCGGCCGCTCGGTTCGCGTCGCCGTGTTCGCGCGCGGCGACAAGGCCGAGGAAGCCAAGGCCGCCGGCGCCGATATCGTTGGCGCCGAGGACCTGGTCGAGATCGTCCAGAAGGGCACGATCGATTTCGATCGCTGCATCGCCACCCCGGACATGATGCCGCTGGTCGGCCGCCTGGGTAAGGTGCTCGGCCCGCGCGGCATGATGCCGAACCCGAAGGTCGGCACCGTGACCACCGATGTCGCGGCCGCCGTCAAGGCTTCGAAGGGCGGCGCCGTCGAGTTCCGCGTCGAGAAGGCCGGCATCGTCCAGGCCGGCGTCGGCAAGGTCTCGTTCGACGTCAAGGCGCTGGAAGAGAATGTGCGGGCCTTCGCTGATGCGGTGAACAAGGCAAAGCCCGCCGGCGCCAAGGGCAACTACGTCAAGAAGGTGTCGGTCACCTCGACGATGGGTCCCGGCCTCAAGCTCGACATCGCGACGCTCGCCGCGTCGTAAGTGTCGTCCTGATCGGCTTCAGGCCGGTCGTTAGAGCATGATCCGGAACCGGTTTTCGGAAAAGATCATGCTCCAACAAAGAAGAATTCCGGACCGCCGATCCGTCGGCGGTCCGGTAACCCGGAGGCCGAAAGGCTTCCGGATATCCTGTCCGAGATTGCAGGCGGCCCAAAAGCCTTAATTCGCATGGGCCTGCATGAGACGGGTGAAGACCCGACAAAGGAGCGAAAAGCTCCAATGAAAGGTTCGAACCGTGTTTGCCTTTTGTCAGCACATCGCCGGCTTGGCCGTCGGTGTGGCGAAAGGGGGCAGGATCCTCGAGCGCCGTTCGGGAGATCCGTTTTTTGGATGGCCCGGCCGGCAAAAGGCAACCCGACCTCTGACCTCGAGAATGAGGCAGGGGTCAACTGGAGATAGGCAGTGGACAGAGCGGAAAAACGCGAACTCGTCACGGGCCTGAACGAAGCGTTCTCGAACGCGGGTTCAGTCGTCGTGGCCCACTACGCCGGTATCACCGTGGCGCAAATGAACGACCTGAGGTCGAAGATGCGCGCCGCCGGTGGCACCGTCAAAGTCGCGAAGAACCGTCTCGCCAAGATCGCTCTTCAGGGCACGGACTCCGCATCGATCGTCGATCTGTTCAAGGGACAGACGCTGATCGCTTATTCGGAGGATCCGGTTGCGGCGCCGAAGATCGCGTCCGAGTTCGCCAAGGGGAATGACAAGCTGATCATTCTCGGCGGCGCGATGGGCTCGACCTCGCTCAACGCCGACGGTGTCAAGGCACTCGCTACGATGCCGTCGCTCGACGAGCTGCGCGCCAAGCTGGTTGGCATGATCGCCACGCCGGCAACCCGGATCGCCCAGATCGTCAATGCGCCCGCGGCTTCGGTCGCGCGCGTCATCGGCGCTTACGCCCGGAAGGACGAGGCGGCATGAGGCCGTTCCTCGCTGTCAACAACACACGTTCGAACCAAGTAAAGGAATACACAAATGGCTGATCTCGCGAAGATCGTAGACGACCTTTCGAAGCTGACCGTCCTCGAGGCGGCCGAGCTGTCGAAGCTCCTGGAAGAGAAGTGGGGCGTTTCGGCCGCCGCTCCGGTGGCGGTTGCCGCTGCTGCCGGTGGCGCTGCCGCTGCTGCTGCTCCGGCTGAAGAGAAGACGGAATTCGACGTCGTTCTCGCCGACGCCGGCGCCCAGAAGATCAACGTCATCAAGGAAGTCCGCGCCATCACCGGCCTTGGCCTCAAGGAAGCCAAGGACCTGGTCGAAGCGGCTCCGAAGCCGGTCAAGGAAGGCGTTTCCAAGGCCGACGCCGACAAGTTCAAGGCTCAGCTGGAAGCAGCTGGCGCCAAGGTCGAGCTGAAGTAATAGGCGAGGGCGGACGGTCTCGCGCCGTCCGCCCCCTCCCTGGTTAAGGGGGAGGTTTCGTGAACGCGAGACGTTTGAAAACCTCTTTCCTGAGGGCCGGAAGCGGCCTTCAGGAAACGGGTTTTCTCCCGTTTTAGCCGGCAGCCGCCAAGCGATTGGAAAGGGCGGCCGGAAAACAGACAGGGGCAGCCGGCGAGGCGGCCCGTTGGTGCAAGGCGAACCGCGGCGAGGTTCGTCCCGAGTTTTGAGCTAAGGAGCGACGATGGCCCAGACCCAGACTTTCAATGGCCGCAGACGCGTACGCAAGTTCTTCGGAAAGATCCCGGAAGTTGCGGAGATGCCGAACCTGATCGAGGTTCAGAAGGCATCCTATGACCAGTTCCTGATGGTGGACGAGCCCAAGGGCGGGCGTCCTGACGAGGGACTGCAGGCCGTTTTCAAGTCGGTCTTCCCGATCTCCGATTTTTCCGGCTCCTCGATGCTGGAATTCGTGAAGTATGAGTTCGAAGGACCGAAATTCGACGTTGACGAGTGCCGTCAGCGCGACCTGACCTATGCCGCGCCGCTCAAGGTGACGCTGCGCCTCATCGTGTTTGATATCGACGAGGATACCGGTGCCAAGTCGATCAAGGATATCAAGGAGCAGGACGTCTACATGGGCGACATGCCGCTCATGACTTCGAACGGCACCTTCATCGTCAACGGCACCGAGCGCGTCATCGTCTCGCAGATGCACCGCTCGCCGGGCGTCTTCTTCGACCATGACAAGGGCAAGTCGCACTCGTCGGGCAAGCTGCTGTTTGCCGCGCGCGTCATTCCCTATCGCGGTTCCTGGCTCGACATCGAGTTCGACTCCAAGGACGTCGTGCACGCCCGTATCGACCGCCGCCGCAAGATTCCGGTGACGTCGCTCCTGATGGCGCTCGGCATGGACGGCGAAGAGATCCTGTCGACCTTCTACAACAAGATCACCTACAAGCGCGCCGGCGACCACTGGCGCATCCCGTTCAACGTCGAGCGGTTCCGCGGCCTCAAGGCCGTCGGCGACCTGGTCGATGCCGACACGGGCGAGATCGTCGTCGAGGCCGGCAAGAAGATCACCGCCCGCCAGGCCCGCCAGCTCGGCGAGAAGGGCCTTAAGGCGATCAAGGCAACCGACGAGGACCTGCTCGGCAACTACCTGGCCGAGGACATCGTCAACTACGCCACCGGCGAGATCTTCCTCGAGGCCGGCGACGAGATCGACGACAAGACGCTGAAGGTGCTGCTCGGCACCGGCGAGGACGAGATCCAGATCCTCGACATCGACCATGTCAATGTCGGCGCCTACATTCGCAACACTTTGGCCGTCGACAAGAACGAGAGCCGCCAGGACGCGCTGTTCGACATCTACCGCGTCATGCGCCCGGGCGAGCCGCCGACGCTCGAGACCGCCGAAGCCATGTTCAACTCGCTGTTCTTCGACAGCGAGCGCTATGACCTGTCGGCCGTCGGCCGCGTCAAGATGAACATGCGCCTCGAGCTCAAGGCCGAGGACACCGTGCGCGTGCTGCGCAAGGAAGACATCCTGGCCGTGGTCAAGACGCTGGTGGAGCTGCGCGACGGCAAAGGCGAGATCGACGACATCGACAATCTCGGCAACCGCCGCGTGCGTTCGGTCGGCGAGCTGATGGAGAATCAGTACCGCGTCGGCCTGCTGCGCATGGAGCGCGCGATCAAGGAACGCATGTCCTCGATCGAGATCGACACGGTCATGCCGCAGGACCTGATCAACGCCAAGCCGGCGGCGGCCGCCGTGCGCGAGTTCTTCGGCTCCTCGCAGCTGTCGCAGTTCATGGACCAGACCAATCCGCTGTCCGAGATCACCCACAAGCGCCGCCTGTCGGCGCTTGGACCGGGCGGTCTGACCCGCGAGCGCGCCGGCTTCGAGGTGCGCGACGTGCACCCGACGCATTACGGCCGCATCTGCCCGATCGAGACGCCGGAAGGCCCGAATATCGGTCTGATCAACTCGCTCGCCACTTTCGCGCGCGTCAACAAGTACGGCTTCATCGAGAGCCCGTACCGCAAGATCGTCAACGGCAAGCTGACCAATGAAGTCGTCTATCTGTCGGCGATGGAAGAGGCCAAGCACCATGTCGCGCAGGCCAACGCCGAGCTCGACAAGAACGGCAGCTTCGTCGACGAGTTCGTCATCTGCCGCAACGCCGGCGAGGTGATGATGGCGCCGCGCGAGAACGTCGACCTGATGGACGTGTCGCCGAAGCAGATGGTCTCGGTGGCGGCGGCGCTCATCCCGTTCCTCGAGAACGACGACGCCAACCGCGCGCTGATGGGCTCGAACATGCAGCGTCAAGCCGTGCCGCTGGTGCGCGCCGAGGCGCCGTTCGTCGGCACCGGCATGGAGCCGGTCGTGGCTCGCGACTCGGGTGCCGCCATCGGTGCCCGCCGCGGCGGCGTGGTCGACCAGGTGGACGCCACCCGTATCGTCATCCGTGCGACGGAAGATCTCGACCCGGCCAAGTCCGGCGTCGACATCTACCGGCTGATGAAGTTCCAGCGTTCGAACCAGAACACCTGCATCAACCAGCGCCCGCTGGTGCGTGTGGGCGACCGGGTGAACAAGGGCGACATCATTGCCGACGGTCCGTCGACCGAGCTCGGCGATCTGGCGCTCGGCCGCAACGTGCTGGTCGCGTTCATGCCTTGGAACGGCTACAACTACGAGGACTCGATCCTGCTCTCCGAGCGCATCGTGGCCGACGACGTCTTCACCTCGATCCATATCGAGGAGTTCGAGGTCATGGCCCGCGACACCAAGCTCGGACCAGAGGAAATCACGCGCGACATTCCGAACGTTTCGGAAGAAGCGCTGAAGAACCTCGACGAGGCCGGCATCGTCTATATCGGCGCGGAAGTGCAGCCGGGCGACATCCTGGTCGGCAAGATCACGCCGAAGGGCGAAAGCCCGATGACGCCGGAAGAAAAGCTGCTGCGCGCCATCTTCGGCGAGAAGGCCTCGGACGTTCGCGACACCTCCATGCGCATGCCTCCGGGCACCTTCGGCACCGTCGTCGAAGTGCGCGTCTTCAACCGCCACGGCGTGGAGAAGGACGAGCGCGCCATGGCGATCGAGCGCGAGGAGATCGAGCGCCTGGCCAAGGACCGCGACGACGAGCAGGCGATCCTCGACCGCAACGTCTACTCGCGTCTTTCCGACATGCTGGTCGGCAAGGATGCGATCGCCGGACCGAAGGGCTTCAAGAAGGGCTCGAAGCTGTCGAAGGACACGCTTGACGAGTATCCGCGCTCGCAGTGGTGGCAGTTCGCCGTGGAGAACGAAAAGCTCCAGAGCGAACTGGAAGCGCTGCGCGGCCAGTACGACGACTCCAAGAAGGCGCTCGAGCAGCGCTTCATGGACAAGGTCGAGAAGGTGCAGCGCGGCGACGAGATGCCTCCGGGCGTCATGAAGATGGTCAAGGTCTTCGTGGCGGTGAAGCGCAAGATGCAGCCGGGCGACAAGATGGCCGGCCGTCACGGCAACAAGGGTGTCGTGTCGCGCATCGTTCCGGTCGAGGACATGCCTTTCCTCGAGGACGGCACGCATGCCGACATCGTGCTCAACCCGCTGGGTGTGCCGAGCCGCATGAATGTCGGCCAGATCCTGGAAACGCATCTGGGCTGGGCCTGCGCCGGCATGGGCAGGAAGATCGGCGAGCTGATCGATGCCTACAAGTCGGGCGGCGACATCAAGCCGCTGCGCAAGACGCTGGAAAGCTTCATGCCTTCCAACGACCGCAACGAGCCGATCCGCGACTATGACGACGAGAGCATCATTCGCCTGAGCGAGCAGATGCGCCGCGGCGTCTCCATCGCGACCCCGGTGTTCGACGGCGCGCACGAGGCCGACATCAACACCATGCTGGAGCAGGCCGGCCTGCACACCAGCGGTCAGTCGCAGCTCTATGACGGCCGCACCGGCGAGCCGTTCGATCGCAAGGTGACGATGGGCTACATCTATATGCTCAAGCTTCACCACCTGGTGGACGACAAGATCCACGCGCGCTCGATCGGTCCGTACTCGCTCGTCACCCAGCAGCCGCTGGGCGGCAAGGCGCAGTTCGGCGGCCAGCGCTTCGGCGAAATGGAGGTCTGGGCGCTCGAAGCTTACGGCGCCGCCTACACGCTGCAGGAAATGCTGACGGTGAAGTCGGACGACGTGGCCGGGCGCACCAAGGTCTACGAGGCGATCGTCAGAGGCGACGACACCTTCGAGGCGGGTATCCCCGAGAGCTTCAACGTTCTCGTCAAGGAAATGCGTTCGCTGGGCCTCAATGTCGAACTGGAGAACACCAAGTTCGAAGACGCTCCTGTCCGGCTGCCGGATGCTGCCGAATAGGGGCGCAGCCGAGTAAGGCAATGGCGCGCCGCTACCCAAGTCGCGGCGCGTCCCGAGCATGATCCCGAAAGCCGGTTTTCGGACGAGATCATGCTCAACCAAGAAGTATTCTTCGGCCGGTCGGGCCGGCCAGTCTGCGGGCATTCGGCCCGCGATCGATGCAAGGGGTTTTCGAGGACCCCGAAAAGGAGAACGGCATGAACCAAGAGGTCATGAATCTCTTCAACCCCCAGGCGCCTGCGCAGGTGTTCGATTCCATCCGGATCTCGCTTGCCAGCCCCGAGAAGATTCTGTCCTGGTCGTTCGGCGAGATCAAGAAGCCGGAGACCATCAACTACCGCACCTTCAAGCCGGAGCGTGACGGTCTGTTCTGCGCGCGCATTTTTGGCCCGATCAAGGACTACGAGTGCCTGTGCGGCAAGTACAAGCGCATGAAGTACAAGGGCGTCATCTGCGAGAAGTGCGGCGTCGAAGTCACGCTGTCGCGCGTCCGCCGCGAGCGCATGGGCCATATCGAGCTCGCCGCGCCCGTCGCCCACATCTGGTTCCTGAAGTCGCTGCCCTCGCGCATCGGCACGCTGCTCGACATGACGCTGAAGGACATCGAGCGTGTGCTTTACTTCGAGAACTACATCGTCACCGAGCCCGGCCTCACCGCGCTGAAGGAGCACCAGCTGCTCAGCGAGGAAGAGTACATGCTGGCCGTCGACGAGTATGGCGAGGATTCCTTCACCGCCATGATCGGCGCCGAAGCCATCCATGACCTGCTCGCCGGCATGGACCTGGAGAAGATCGCCGGCGACCTGCGCTCCGAGCTGGCTTCGACCACGTCCGAGCTCAAGCAGAAGAAGCTCTTGAAACGGCTCAAGGTCGTCGAGAACTTCATGGAATCCGGCAACCGCCCGGAATGGATGATCATGAAGGTGGTTCCGGTTATCCCGCCGGATCTTCGCCCGCTCGTCCCGCTGGACGGCGGCCGCTTCGCGACGTCCGACCTCAACGACCTCTATCGCCGCGTCATCAACCGCAACAACCGCCTGAAGCGGCTGATCGAGCTGCGCGCGCCTGGCATCATCGTGCGCAACGAAAAGCGCATGCTGCAGGAGGCCGTCGACGCGCTCTTCGACAACGGTCGCCGCGGCCGCGTCATCACCGGCGCCAACAAGCGTCCGCTGAAGTCGCTGTCCGACATGCTGAAGGGCAAGCAGGGCCGGTTCCGCCAGAACCTGCTCGGCAAGCGCGTCGACTATTCCGGCCGCTCGGTCATCGTGACCGGTCCGGAGCTCAAGCTGCATCAGTGCGGCCTGCCGAAGAAGATGGCGCTCGAACTCTTCAAGCCCTTCATCTACGCCCGCCTCGACGCCAAGGGTTTCTCCTCGACGGTCAAGCAGGCGAAGAAGCTGGTCGAGAAGGAGCGTCCGGAGGTTTGGGATATCCTCGACGAGGTCATCCGCGAGCATCCGGTGCTGTTGAACCGCGCGCCGACGCTGCACCGCCTCGGCATCCAGGCGTTCGAGCCGATCCTGATCGAAGGCAAGGCGATCCAGCTGCATCCGCTGGTCTGCACGGCCTTCAACGCCGACTTCGACGGTGACCAGATGGCGGTCCACGTGCCGCTGTCGCTGGAAGCGCAGCTCGAAGCCCGCGTGCTGATGATGTCGACCAACAACATCCTGCACCCGGCCTCCGGCGCGCCGATCATCGTGCCGTCGCAGGACATGGTTCTCGGTCTCTACTATCTGTCGATCGTCAACCAGAACGAGCCGGGCGAAGGCATGGTGTTCGCCGACATGGGCGAGCTCCAGCATGCGCTGGAGACCAAGGCCGTCACGCTGCACGCCAAGATCAAGGGTCGCTTCCGCACGGTCGATGCCGAAGGCAAGGTCGTGTCGAAGATCTACGACACCACGCCTGGCCGCATGATCATCGGCGAGCTTCTGCCGAAGAACGTCAACGTGCCTTATGAGACCGCCAACCAGGAGATGACCAAGAAGAACATCTCCAAGATGATCGACACCGTCTACCGCCACTGCGGCCAGAAGGAGACGGTCATCTTCTGCGATCGCATCATGGCCCTCGGCTTCGCCCATGCCTGCCGCGCCGGCATTTCGTTCGGCAAGGACGACATGGTGATCCCGGACACCAAGCTGAAGCTGGTCTCCGACACCGAGGCTTTGGCCAAGGAGTACGAGCAGCAGTACAATGACGGCCTGATCACCCAGGGCGAGAAGTACAACAAGGTGGTCGACGCCTGGGCCAAGTGCTCGGAAAAGGTCGCCGACGAGATGATGGCCCGCATCAAGGCGGTCGAGTTCGAGGAAAACGGCCGTCAGAAGCCGATGAACTCGATCTACATGATGTCGCATTCGGGTGCGCGCGGTTCGCCCACCCAGATGCGCCAGCTCGCCGGCATGCGCGGCCTGATGGCCAAGCCTTCGGGCGAGATCATCGAGACGCCCATCATCTCGAACTTCAAGGAAGGCCTTACCGTGCTCGAGTACTTCAACTCGACCCACGGCGCCCGCAAGGGTCTGGCCGACACTGCGTTGAAGACGGCGAACTCGGGTTACCTGACCCGCCGTCTGGTCGACGTGGCGCAGGACTGCATCGTCAATTCGCTGGATTGCGGCACCGACAAGGGCCTCACCATGCAGCCGATCGTCGATGCCGGCCAGATCGTCGCCTCGGTCGGTCAGCGCGTGCTGGGCCGCACGGCGCTCGACGACATCAACCACCCGGTCTCCGGCGAATTGCTGGTCAAGGCCGGCAAGCTGATGGACGAGCGCGACGTGGAGCAGATCGAGAAGGCCGGCGTGCAGTCGGTGCGCATCCGCTCGGCGCTGACCTGCGAGGTCAGGACCGGCGTCTGCGCGGTCTGCTATGGTCGCGATCTTGCCCGCGGCACGCCCGTCAACCAGGGCGAGGCTGTCGGCGTCATCGCTGCGCAGTCGATCGGCGAGCCGGGCACCCAGCTCACCATGCGCACCTTCCACATGGGCGGCACCGCGCAGGTGGTGGACTCTTCGTTCCTTGAAGCCTCCTATGAGGGCAAGGTCGAGATCCGCAACCGCAACGTGGTGCGCAACTCCGACGGCCAGCAGATGGTCATGGGCCGCAACATGGCGGTCCTGATCCTCGACGAGGCCGGCAAGGAGCGCGCCACGCACCGCGTCGCCTATGGCTCGCGCATCTTCGTGGACGATGGCGACAAGGTGAAGCGCGGCCAGCGCATCGCCGAGTGGGATCCTTATACCCGCCCGATCCTCACCGAAATCGAGGGCAAGGTGGCGTTCGAGGATCTGGTCGACGGCATTTCCGTTCAGGAGACGGCCGACGAATCGACCGGCATCACCAAGCGCGAGGTCATCGACTGGCGCTCGACGCCGCGCGGCAGCGACCTGAAGCCGGCGATCGTCGTCCAAGACGCCAAGGGCAAGGTCGGCAAGCTGTCGAAGGGCGGCGATGCGCGCTTCCTGCTCTCGGTCGAGGCCATCCTCTCGGTTGAGCCGGGCGCGCATGTCCGTCCGGGCGACGTGCTGGCGCGTATCCCCATGGAAAGCGCCAAGACCAAGGACATCACCGGTGGTCTGCCGCGCGTTGCCGAACTGTTCGAGGCTCGCCGTCCGAAGGACCACGCCATCATCGCCGAGATCGATGGCACGATCCGCTTCGGCCGCGACTACAAGAACAAGCGTCGCATCGTCATCGAGCCGCATGACTCGACGCTGGAGCCGGTCGAGTACCTGATCCCGAAGGGCAAGCCGTTCCATCTCCAGGACGGCGACGTCATCGAGAAGGGCGACTACATCCTCGACGGCAATCCGGCGCCGCATGACATCCTGGCGATCAAGGGCGTGGAGGCGCTTGCGTCCTACCTCGTCAACGAGATCCAGGAGGTCTACCGCCTGCAGGGCGTGTCGATCAACGACAAGCACATCGAGGTGATCGTTCGCCAGATGCTGCAGAAGGTCGAGATCACCGCGCAGGGCGACTCGACCTACATTCCTGGCGACCACGTCGACGTGATCGAGCTGGAAGAGGTCAACGAGCGCCTGATCGAGGACGGCAAGAAGCCGGCCGAAGGTCAGCCGGTGCTGCTCGGCATCACCAAGGCCTCGCTGCAGACGCCGTCCTTCATCTCGGCCGCCTCCTTCCAGGAGACGACCAGGGTGCTGACCGAGGCCGCGGTTGCCGGCAAGACCGACATGCTGCAGGGTCTGAAGGAAAACGTCATCGTCGGCCGTCTGATCCCGGCCGGCACCGGCGGCACGATGAGCCAGATCCGGCGCATCGCCACCTCGCGCGACGAGCTGATCATCGACGAGCGCCGCAAGGCGTCCGGCGTCGAGGTCGCCGAGCCGATGCTGACCAACATGGTCAACGCCGCGCAGTAAGCGCGGATGGAACAAGAGAAAGAAAAAGGGGCCTGCGTGGCCCCTTTTTTGCATTCCTGCCAAGACAAGGATGAACCATGAGCGCCAGGACCTGGACGGCTGTCGACGACTATATCGTCGCCTCTCTCTTCGAAGCGGATCCCGCGCTTGACGCCGCGCTTGCGGCCAACCGCGAGCAGGGTCTGCCGGCCATCGACGTTTCGCCAGCGCAGGGCAAATTGCTTTCGCTGCTGGTGCGGATTGGCGGTGCGAAAAAGGTGCTCGAGATCGGCACGCTCGGCGGCTACTCGACCATCTGGATGGCAAGGGGTCTGCCTGCCGACGGCAAGGTCGTGACGCTGGAACTCGACCCGCACCACGCCGAGGTCGCGCGCTCGAACTTCGAGCGGGCAGGGGTCTCCGACAAGGTGGATTTGCGTCTCGGGCCGGCCCTTCAGTCGCTCACGGTGTTGGTCAGCGAAAATGCCGGTCCGTTCGACCTGATCTTCATCGACGCCGACAAACCGAACAACCCGAACTATCTCTCCTGGGCCATGCGGCTTGCGCGCTCGGGGACGGTGATCGTCTGCGACAACGTCATCCGCGACGGCGCCGTCGTGAACAAGGATAGCGGCGATGCCAACGTCGAAGGCGCACGCGCGGCGTTCTCCTTCATTGGCGGCGAGAAGCGCCTGAACGGCACCGCCATCCAGACCGTCGGCGCCAAGGGCTACGACGGGTTTGCCATTGCGATCGTGGACTGACGCCGGCAGCGCCAGTCCCGCCGACTCAATCGAAGAACGGTTCGACCACGTTACGCTTGCCGAGCATGAAGGCGTCGGCGACATGCTGAAGCGGTGCCAGGTCGACGTCTGAGATGCCGGCCCGCACGATCTCGGCGAAGCGTTTGTAGAGCATCGGATACTCGGCCTCCGGCTCATCATGGATGATTTTGCCGTCGACGGCGAGCTTTGCGCCGCCGCCCGAAAGCACCATCTTGCCCTTGTCGGTCTCGGCCAGGATGTCCCAGCTCTGCGGACCGGTCTGCAGCCAGTCGAGCTCCATCGTCACCGGCAGCCCGGTCGAGGTGCGGAAGACGACATGCGCTGCGACCGGCGACGCACGATTCTCGGGGAAGTCGAGAATGGCCGAGGTGATGAACATCGGCGGCAGGATGTGGGTCGCGATCGACAGAGCGTTGATGCCTGGATCGAAGACGCCGAAACCGCCCGGCGCCCAGATCCATTCCTGGTTCGGGTGCCAGCGGCGCACGTCCTCCTTCCAGTTGATGGCGGCCGAGCTGACCTTGGCCGAGGCGAGGAAGGCGCGCGCGGCCTCGACCGCCGGCGCATAGCGCGAATGCCAACTGGCGAAAAGCGAAACGCCTTTCTTCGCGGCAATCGCCTTCAGGTCCTCGACCTCGCTGACGGTGGCGCCCGGCGGCTTCTCCATAAAGACATGCTTCCCGGCCTCGAGCGCGGCTCGCGCCGCGTCGTAGCGGAACTGCGGCGGCATGCAGAGCGAGACGGCTTCCAGGTTGGGCTCGGCGTCGAGCATCGCCTCGATCGTCGGATAGTTCGGGATGCCGTCGACCTTGCCGTGGCGGCTCGCGGCGGCTGCAAGCTGATAGCTGCCGTCCTTGGCGAGTGCGGGAAGGTGCTGATCGCGGACGATCTTCCCAACGCCGACGATACCGAGCCTGATGGGATTGCTGGTCATGGGAGCTCCGAGCGATTTTGGCTGAGATGTTCTAGGCAGGACAAAGGTGCCCGGCAAGCCAGGACGAATGAGGAGGCGTTCCGGCCGCCTTGCCGATCAGATCGGTTCGTCGAAGGTGACGATCGACACTTCACCTTCCAGCGCGCCTTGATAGGCCGACAGATGCGGCTCCTCGTCGGGCACGCCTTCCATGTCGCCGATCTGGTCGAGCTCGGCTTCGGCGAATCCTTCGGCCGCGAGCGATTCGAGCGCGCGGCGCACGGCAGAATCATCGTCGGGCGCGACCAGCATCACATGCACGCCCTCCGGCTTGCCGCCCTTGCGCCGCCAGACCCGGCCGGTGATGATAGTGACCGGGCGCTCTTCATTGTCGTTCACGGGCTGATTCCTCCGGAAGAGAGGGTTTTTGCCATTCATGCCGCCTTCTTGCACGAAGCCGGCTGAGATGACAGCCGAAACCCGGTCACTTTCTTCCCCGCTCTTGAAAAAAGACGCAAGAAAATTACATGCGTTTTCCGCATGGCTGCCAAGCTCCGGATCGGGCGCAATATTTGCCGTTCCGGGGTTGACGGATATCGGCCTTGCGAGTAGAAGCCGCCACGTCAGAACCGATGTGAGACTTGCCTTTCCGAGGCGACGCGCCTTGGAGTTTGCCTCAAACAGGGTTCGTTTTACGAGCGAAAAGACATCTCCGGCGCGCATGAAGCGGCTTCCGCTTCCTCTGCAATTTGTTCGGGCAGGACCGCGAGACGCGGTGTGTTGCCCGAATTTGCGTATGGAAATGACGCTTTGAGCGGCCCTGACAGGGCAAGACACGGAATTGAGAGACAAGAGGGTTTAATGCCTACCGTCAACCAGCTGATCCGCAAGCCGCGCCTGGCGCCGGTGAAGCGCAACAAGGTCCCGGCCATGCAGCAGAACCCGCAGAAGCGGGGCGTCTGCACGCGCGTCTACACCACGACGCCGAAGAAGCCGAACTCGGCGCTGCGCAAGGTGGCCAAGATCCGCCTGACCAATGGTTTCGAAGTGATCGGCTACATCCCGGGCGAAGGCCATAACCTTCAGGAGCACTCGGTGGTCATGATCCGCGGCGGCCGCGTCAAGGATCTGCCGGGCGTCCGCTACCACATCATCCGCGGCGTGCTCGACACGCAGGGTGTGAAGAACCGCAAGCAGCGCCGTTCGAAATACGGCGCGAAGCGTCCGAAGTAAGGGTTTCCGGCTTCGGCGCTTTTTTTGACTGCGCCGTGCCACGAGATTGAGAGACAAAAGCCATGTCCCGTCGTCACAGTGCAGAAAAGCGTGAGATCAATCCGGACCCCAAGTTCGGCGACCTGATCGTCACCAAGTTCATGAACGCCGTCATGTATGACGGCAAGAAGTCGGTCGCCGAGACCATCGTCTACGGCGCGCTCGACCAGGTCCAGGCCAAGACCAAGCAGGAGCCGGTCACCGTCTTCCATCAGGCGCTCGACAATGTCGCGCCGCATGTGGAAGTGCGCTCGCGTCGCGTCGGCGGCGCCACCTACCAGGTTCCGGTCGACGTGCGCCCCGAGCGCCGTCAGGCGCTGGCGATCCGCTGGCTTATCGCCGCGGCCCGCAACCGTAACGAGACCACCATGATCGACCGCCTCTCGGGCGAGCTGATGGATGCGGCCAACAACCGCGGCACGGCCGTCAAGAAGCGTGAAGACACCCACAAGATGGCGGAAGCCAACCGCGCCTTCGCGCACTACCGCTGGTAAAGCGCGAACGAGACTGAGAGGCACCTCCCATGGCCCGCGAATACAAAATCGAAGACTACCGCAATTTCGGTATCATGGCGCATATCGACGCCGGCAAGACGACGACGACCGAGCGCGTCCTGTACTACACGGGCAAGTCGCACAAGATCGGCGAAGTCCATGACGGCGCTGCCACCATGGACTGGATGGAGCAGGAGCAGGAACGCGGCATCACCATCACCTCGGCCGCGACCACGACCTTCTGGAAGGGCCGTGACGGCAAGATGCGCCGCTTCAACATCATCGACACCCCCGGACACGTCGACTTCACCATTGAGGTCGAGCGTTCGCTGCGCGTGCTCGATGGCGCCATCGCGCTGCTCGATGCCAACGCCGGCGTCGAGCCGCAGACCGAGACCGTGTGGCGCCAGGCTGACAAGTACCACGTGCCGCGCATGATCTTCTGCAACAAGATGGACAAGATCGGCGCCGACTTCTACCGCTCGGTGGACATGATCGGCTCGCGCCTTGGCGCGCAGGCCGTCGTCATGCAGCTGCCGATCGGCGCCGAGACCGAGTTCAAGGGCGTTGTCGACCTCGTCGAGATGAACGCGCTCGTCTGGCGCGACGAGACGCTGGGCGCTGCCTGGGACGTCGTCGAGATTCCGGCCGACCTCAAGGAGAAGGCCGCGCAGTATCGCGAGAAGATGATCGAGGCCGCCGTCGAGATGGACGAGACCGCGCTCGAGAACTACCTCGAAGGCAACATGCCGTCGAACGACGAGATCCGTGCGCTGATCCGCAAGGGCACCATCGCGGTCAAGTTCTTCCCGATGTTCTGCGGCTCGGCCTTCAAGAACAAGGGCGTGCAGCCGCTGCTCGACGCCGTCGTCGAATATCTGCCGTCGCCGATCGACGTGCCGGCCATCAAGGGCGTCGACGCCAAGACCGACGCCGAGATCGAGCGTCATGCCGACGACAACGAGCCGCTGTCGATGCTGGCGTTCAAGATCATGAACGACCCGTTCGTCGGCTCGCTGACCTTTGCCCGCATCTATTCGGGCAAGCTCACCAAGGGCACCTCGCTCGACAACACCGTGAAGGGCAAGAAGGAGCGCATCGGCCGCATGCTGCAGATGCATGCGAACTCGCGCGCCGACATCGAGGAAGCCTATGCCGGCGACATCGTCGCGCTGGCCGGCCTCAAGGACACGACCACCGGCGACACGCTGTGCGACCCGCTGCACCCGGTCATCCTCGAGCGCATGGAATTCCCCGATCCGGTCATCCAGATCGCCATCGAGCCGAAGACCAAGAACGACCAGGAGAAGATGGGCCTCGCGCTGCATCGCCTGGCGGCCGAGGACCCGTCCTTCCGCGTCAAGACCGACGAGGAAAGCGGTCAGACCATCATCGCCGGCATGGGCGAGCTGCATCTCGACATCATCGTCGACCGCATGCGCCGCGAGTTCAAGGTGGAAGCCAATGTCGGCGCTCCGCAGGTGGCCTATCGCGAGACGATCACCCGCACCCACGAGCAGGACTACACGCACAAGAAGCAGACCGGCGGTACCGGCCAGTTCGCGCGCGTCAAGATCCTGTTCGAGCCGAACACCGAGAGCGAAGAATTCGTGTTCGAGTCCAAGATCGTCGGCGGCGCGGTGCCGAAGGAATACATCCCGGGCGTCGAGAAGGGCATCCAGAGCGTCATGGGCTCCGGCCCGTTCGCCGGCTTCCCGATGATCGGCGTCAAGGCGACGCTGATCGACGGCGCCTTCCACGATGTCGACTCCTCGGTGCTGGCGTTCGAAATCGCGTCCCGCGCCTGCTTCAAGGAAGCAGCGCCCAGGCTCGGCGTTCAGCTGCTCGAGCCGATCATGAAGGTCGAGGTCGTGACGCCTGAAGACTATGTCGGCGGCGTCATCGGCGACCTCAACGGCCGCCGTGGCCAGATCCAGGGCCAGGAAGCGCGTGGCGTGGCTGTCGTCATCAACGCCATGGTGCCTTTGGCCAACATGTTCAAGTACGTCGACAATCTGCGTTCGATGTCGCAGGGCCGCGCCCAGTACACGATGCAGTTCGACCACTACGAACCGGTTCCGACCGCGGTCGCCCAGGAAGTCCAGAAGAAATACGCGTAACTCGAGCGGGTTGCACGAGACCTTAATTTGAGCCCCGCACGGGCAAGCAGGAATGGAGACATCACATGGCAAAAGGTAAATTCGAGCGCACCAAGCCGCATGTGAACATTGGCACGATCGGTCACGTCGATCATGGCAAGACGTCGCTGACGGCGGCGATCACGAAGTATTTTGGCGAATACAAGCGCTATGACCAGATCGACGCGGCGCCGGAAGAGAAGGCGCGCGGCATCACCATTTCGACGGCGCATGTCGAGTACGAGACGGCCAACCGTCACTATGCCCACGTCGACTGCCCCGGCCACGCCGACTATGTGAAGAACATGATCACCGGCGCCGCCCAGATGGACGGCGCGATCCTGGTGGTTTCGGCCGCCGACGGCCCGATGCCGCAGACGCGCGAGCACATCCTGCTTGCCCGCCAGGTCGGCGTGCCCTCGATCGTGGTGTTTTTGAACAAGGTCGACCAGGTCGACGACGCTGAGCTGCTCGAGCTGGTCGAGCTCGAGGTTCGCGAGCTTCTGACCAAGAACGAGTTCCCCGGCGACGACATTCCGATCGTCAAGGGCTCGGCGCTGGCAGCCCTCGAGGACTCCAACAAGACCATCGGCGAGGACGCCATCCGCGAGCTGATGGCTCAGGTCGACGCCTACATCCCGACGCCGGTGCGTCCGCTGGACAAGCCGTTCCTGATGCCGATCGAGGACGTGTTCTCGATCTCGGGCCGCGGCACGGTCGTGACCGGCCGCGTCGAGCGCGGCGTGGTCAAGGTCGGCGAGGAGTTGGAGATCGTCGGCATCCGTCCGACGGCCAAGACCACCTGCACGGGCGTCGAGATGTTCCGCAAGCTGCTCGACCAGGGTCAGGCCGGCGACAACATCGGCGCGCTGCTGCGCGGCATCGACCGCGAGGGCGTTGAGCGCGGCCAGGTTCTGGCCAAGCCCGGTTCGGTGAAGCCGCACAAGAAGTTCACGGCCGAAGCCTACATCCTGACCAAGGACGAGGGTGGCCGTCACACGCCGTTCTTCACCAACTACCGTCCGCAGTTCTACTTCCGCACCACGGACGTGACGGGCATTGTGACGCTGCCGGCCGGCACCGAGATGGTGATGCCTGGCGACAACATCACCGTCGACGTCGAGCTGATCGTGCCGATCGCCATGGAAGAGAAGCTGCGCTTCGCCATCCGTGAAGGCGGCCGCACCGTCGGTGCCGGCATCGTCGTCACCATCAAAGAGTAATTGGACTGAAACGGATCTGTCGCGGGCGCGGGGGCTGCCCGCGCCGCGCCAGAACAAGGAATTGACGCATGAACGGACAGAATATCCGCATCCGCCTTAAGGCGTTTGATCACCGGGTGCTCGACGCCTCGACGCGCGAAATCGTGTCGACCGCCAAGCGCACCGGCGCCAACGTCCGCGGCCCCATTCCGCTGCCGACGCGGATCGAAAAGTTCACGGTCAACCGGTCGCCTCACGTCGACAAGAAGAGCCGCGAGCAGTTCGAGATGCGCACCCACAAGCGGCTGCTCGACATCGTCGATCCGACCCCGCAGACGGTCGATGCTCTGATGAAGCTCGATCTGGCCGCCGGTGTCGACGTCGAGATCAAGCTCTAAGGAACAAGAGGGCGGGGCGACCCGGAACTCTGAAGGAACAAGAGGCGTGGAGGGGCGCTAGCCCCGACAGGGAACTCTAAAGGAATTGAACCGATGCGTTCAGGTGTGATTGCAAAGAAGGTGGGAATGACCCGCATCTACAACGATGCCGGGGAACACGTTCCCGTCACCGTTCTCCAGATGGAGAACTGCCAGGTCGTGGCGCAGCGCACGCAGGAGAAGAACGGCTACACCGCCGTCCAGCTCGGCGTTGGCCTTGCCAAGGTGAAGAACACGTCGAAGGCGATGCGCGGCCATTTCGCTGCCGCCTCCGTCGAGCCGAAGGCGAAGCTCGCCGAGTTCCGCGTCTCCGCCGAGAACATGATCGACGTCGGCGCCGAGCTCACCGTCGAGCACTTCGTCGCCGGCCAGAAGGTCGACGTGACGGGCACCTCGACCGGCAAGGGTTTCCAGGGCGTGATCAAGCGGCACAACATGGGTGGTGGCCGCGCCACGCACGGTAACTCGGTCTCGCACCGCACGCACGGCTCGACCGGTCAGCGCCAGGACCCCGGCAAGGTGTTCAAGGGCAAGAAGATGGCCGGCCACATGGGCGACGTCCGCGTCACCACGCAGAATGTCGAGGTCGTCTCGACCGATGCCGACCGCGGCCTGATCCTGATCCGTGGCGCCGTTCCGGGCGTCAAGGGCGCCTGGATCCTGGTCCGTGACGCGGCCAAGGTTGCGCTGCCGGCCAATGCGCCGAAGCCTGCCGCGATCCGCGCTGCTGCCGCCAAGAACGAAGCCCCGGCCACCGAGGGAGCGGAATAATGGACCTCAAGATTACAACGCTCGGCGGCAAGGACGCCGGCAAGGTGAAACTCTCCGAGGAGATTTTCGGCCTTGACCCGCGCGAGGACATCCTGCAGCGCGTCGTGCGCTGGCAGCTCGCCAAGAAGCAGCAGGGCACGCACAAGGCCAAGGGTCGCGCCGAGATCGCGCGTACCGGCGCCAAGATGTACAAGCAGAAGGGTACGGGCCGCGCCCGTCACCATTCGGCTCGCGCTCCGCAGTTCCGCGGCGGCGGCAAGGCGCACGGCCCGGTCGTGCGCAGCCACGAGCACGAGCTGCCGAAGAAGGTGCGCGCGCTGGGCTTGAAGCATGCTCTCTCAGCCAAGGCCAAGAGCGCTTCGCTGATCATCGTCGACGAGCTGAAGCTGGCCGAAGCCAAGACCAAGGCGCTGGCAGCTAGCCTCGAGACGCTCGGGCTCACCAATGCCCTGGTGATCGGCGGCGCCGAGCTCGACCAGAACTTCAAGCTGGCGGCCACCAACATTCCCAACATCGACGTGCTGCCGATCCAGGGCATCAACGTCTACGACATTCTGCGCCGCGGCACGCTGGTCCTTTCCAAGGCCGCCGTCGAGGCTCTCGAGGAGCGCTTCAAATGACCGACCTTCGTCACTACGACGTGATCGTCTCGCCGGCGATCACTGAAAAGTCGACCATGGCTTCCGAGCAGAACCAGGTCGTCTTCAACGTCGCCAAGAAGGCGTCGAAGCCGGAAATCAAGGCCGCCGTCGAAGCGCTCTTCGGCGTCAAGGTGATGGCCGTGAACACGCTCGTCCGCAAGGGCAAGATCAAGCGCTTCCGCGGCACGGTTGGCCGCCAGGGCGACGTCAAGAAGGCGGTTGTGACGCTGGCCGACGGCCAGTCGATCGACGTCGCGACGGGTCTCTGAGCAAGGCCGCGAGGACAGGACAATGGCACTCAAGAAATTCAACCCGGTAACGCCGAGCACCCGCCAGCTGGTCATCGTCGACCGCTCGGGCCTCTACAAGGGCAAGCCCGTCAAGGGCCTGACCGAAGGCCTGACCAAGTCGGGCGGCCGCAACAACTACGGCCGCATCACGGCCCGCTTCATCGGCGGCGGTCACAAGCGTTCGTACCGCATCATCGACTTCAAGCGTAAGAAGTACGACGTCGTCGGCACGGTGGAGCGTATCGAATACGATCCGAACCGCACCGCCTTCATCGCGCTGATCAAGTATGACGATGGCGAGCTGTCCTACATCCTGGCGCCGCAGCGTCTGGCTGCCGGCGACAAGATCGTGGCTGGCGAAGCCGTCGACGTGAAGCCGGGCAACGCGATGCCGCTGGCCTCCATGCCGGTCGGCACGATCGTCCATAACATCGAGCTGAAGCCGGGCAAGGGCGGCCAGGTCGCCCGTTCGGCGGGCGGCTACGCCCAGCTCGTCGGCCGCGACCAGGGCATGGCGATCCTGCGTCTGAACTCGGGCGAGCAGCGCGTCGTGCACGGCTCCTGCATGGCCACCGTCGGCGCCGTGTCGAACCCCGACCACGGCAACATCAACGACGGCAAGGCCGGCCGCACGGTGTGGCGCGGCAAGCGCCCGCACAATCGCGGCGTGGCCATGAACCCGGTCGATCATCCGCACGGTGGTGGTGAAGGCCGCACCTCGGGTGGCCGTCATCCGGTTTCGCCCTGGGGCAAGCCGACCAAGGGCAAGAAGACGCGGTCCAACAAGGCGACCGACAAGTTCATCGTGCGCTCGCGCCATCAGCGCAAGAGCTAAGAAGAGGTAACGCCAAGTGACTCGTTCGATTTGGAAAGGCCCCTTCATCGACGGCTACCTTCTCAAGAAGGTGGACAAGGTTCGTGAAGGCGGTCGCAATGAGGTGATCAAGATGTGGAGCCGTCGCTCCACCATCCTGCCGCAGTTCGTCGGCTTCACCTTCGGTGTCTACAACGGCCAGAAGCATGTCCCGGTCTCGGTGAACGAGGACATGGTCGGTCACAAGTTCGGTGAATTCGCTCCGACCCGGACCTATTACGGTCACGGCGCGGATAAGAAGGCGAAGAGGAAGTAAATCATGGGCAAGGCCAAAGCTCCGCGTAGGCTTGCTGACAACGAAGCGCGCGCCGTGTTGCGCACGATCCGTATCAGCCCGCAGAAGCTGAACCTGGTTGCCGCGCTGATCCGCGGCAAGAAGGTCGCGACAGCGCTTTCCGACCTCGAATTCTCGGCCAAGCGGATTTCCGGCACGGTCAAGAAGACGCTGGAATCGGCGATCGCCAACGCGGAAAACAACCACGACCTCGATGTCGATTCGCTGATCGTATCGGAAGCCTATGTCGGCAAGTCGATCGTCATGAAGCGGTTCCACGCTCGTGGCCGTGGTCGCGCCAGCCGTATCGAAAAGCCGTTCTCGCACCTCACGATCGTCGTTCGTGAAGTCGAGGAAAAAGGGGAGGCCGCATAATGGGCCAGAAAGTCAATCCGATCGGGCTGCGTCTCGGCATCAACCGCACCTGGGATTCGCGCTGGTTCGCGAACACCGGCGAGTACGGCCAGCTGCTGCATGAGGACATCAAGATCCGCAAGTATCTTGAGAAGGAACTCAAGCAGGCCGCGATCTCCAAGGTCGTGATCGAGCGTCCGCACAAGAAGTGCCGCGTCACCATCCATGCCGCGCGTCCGGGCCTGATCATCGGCAAGAAGGGCGCCGACATCGAGAAGCTCCGCAAGAAGCTGATGGAGATGACGAAGTCCGAAACGCACCTCAACATCGTTGAAGTGCGCAAGCCGGAAATCGACGCCACACTGATCGCCCAGTCGATCGCCCAGCAGCTCGAGCGCCGCATCGCGTTCCGCCGCGCCATGAAGCGCGCCGTTCAGTCGGCCATGCGTCTCGGCGCCGAAGGCATCCGCATCAACTGCTCCGGCCGTCTCGGCGGCGCCGAAATCGCGCGCATGGAGTGGTACCGCGAAGGCCGCGTGCCGCTGCATACGCTGCGCGCCGACGTCGACTATGGCGTTGCCGAGGCGAACACGGCTTACGGCATCTGCGGCGTCAAGGTTTGGGTGTTCAAGGGCGAGATCCTCGAGCACGACCCGATGGCCTCTGAGCGTCGCGCCACGGAAGGCGATCATGCAGGTGCCGCTGGCGAGCGCGAGCGCGGTCGCCGTCGCGAGAACGCCTGAGACATTTGAGAATTTGGAGTTAGAACGATGCTGCAGCCAAAGCGCACAAAGTTCCGCAAGCAGTTCAAGGGCCGTATCCACGGTACCGCCAAGGGCGGCACCAACCTGGATTTCGGCGGTTTCGGACTGAAGGCGCTTGAGCCGAACCGCGTCACCGCGCGCGAGATCGAGGCGGCCCGCCGCGCGATCACCCGCGAGATGAAGCGCGCCGGCCGCGTCTGGATCCGGGTTTTCCCGGATCTGCCGGTCACCTCGAAGCCGACCGAAGTGCGCATGGGTAAGGGCAAGGGCGCCGTCGACTATTGGGCGGCTCGCGTCAAGCCTGGCCGCATCATGTTCGAGATCGACGGCGTCAGCGAGGAGACCGCGCGTGAGGCGCTGCGTCTCGGCGCCGCCAAGCTCTCGGTCAAGACGCGCTTCGTACAGCGCATCGCAGAATAAGGACGGGCGATCATGAAAGCCGAAGATATCCGGACCAAGACCCAGGATCAGCTGACCGACGACCTGGCCGCCCTCAAGAAGGAGCAGTTCAATCTGCGCTTCCAGAAGGCCACCGGCCAGCTCGAGAAGACCGCGCGCGTGAAGCAGGTCCGCAGGGACATCGCGCGCATCAAGACCATCGCCGCGGAAAAAGCCGCGGCCAAGAAGGCTTAAGGACGAGAACCATGCCAAAGCGCATCCTGCAGGGCACTGTCGTCAGCGACAAGAACGAGAAGACGGTTGTCGTCAAAGTCGAGCGGCGCTTCACGCATCCCGTGATGAAGAAGACCGTGCGCCTGACCAAGAAGTACAAGGCGCATGACGAGAACAACGCCCACAAGGTCGGCGACCAGGTGTTCATCCAGGAATCGAAGCCGATCTCCAAGGACAAGCGCTGGATCGTCGTCACTTCGGATCAGGCTTGATCCGGGCGAACGAAACGAATTTTGGACAGACCGGGGAAGGGTGTCGAACCCGTCCCGTTAGAAAAGAAGAAGGCGGCCAGTCATGATTCAGATGCAAACAAACCTCGACGTCGCGGACAACTCCGGCGCCCGTCGTGTCATGTGCATCAAGGTGCTGGGCGGCTCGAAGCGGAAGTATGCCTCCGTCGGTGACATCATCGTGGTGTCGATCAAGGAAGCCATCCCGCGCGGCCGCGTGAAGAAGGGCGATGTGATGAAGGCGGTCGTGGTTCGCACGGCCAAGGACATCCGCCGCCCGGACGGCAGCGTGATCCGTTTCGACAAGAACGCGGCCGTTCTCGTCGACAACAAGAAAGAGCCGATCGGCACGCGTATCTTCGGGCCGGTTCCGCGCGAGCTTCGCGCCAAGAACCACATGAAGATCATCTCGCTTGCGCCTGAAGTGCTGTAAGGAGCCGGACCAATGCAAAAGATCAGAAAAGGCGACAAGGTTGTCGTGCTTGCCGGCAAGGACAAGGGCCGTTCGGGCGAAGTCCTGTCGGTGCAGCCGAAGGAAGACACCGCGGTCGTTCGCGGCGTGAACCTCATCCGCCGTCACCAGAAGCAGACCCAGTCCCAAGAGGGCGGGATCATCACCAAGGAAGCGCCGATCCACCTGTCGAACATCGCGCTGGCCGACCCCAAGGACGGCAAGCCGACCCGCGTCGGCTTCACCATCCAGAAGGACGGCAAGAAGGTGCGCGTCGCCAAGCGTTCGGGAGAAGTCATCAATGGCTAAGGCTGAAACCAAGCAGGCGGCTGCCAAGAACGAGCCGCGCCTCAAGAAGGTCTACAACGAGACCATCCGCAAGGCGCTGCAGGAGCAGTTCGGCTATGACAACGACATGCAGGTTCCGCGCCTGGACAAGATCGTGCTGAACATGGGCGTCGGCGAGGCGACCGGCGATTCGAAGAAGCCTTCGGTCGCGGCCGAAGACCTCGCGCTGATCGCCGGCCAGAAGGCCGTCGTCACCCGCGCCCGCAACTCGATTGCCGGTTTCAAGGTGCGCGAGAACATGCCGATCGGCGCCAAGGTCACGCTGCGCAAGGAACGCATGTACGAGTTCCTCGACCGTCTCGTGAACATCGCGCTGCCGCGCGTCCGCGACTTCCGCGGACTGAACCCGAAGAGCTTTGACGGCCGTGGCAACTACGCCATGGGCATCAAGGAGCACATCGTGTTCCCGGAGATCAACTACGACAAGGTTGATCAGGTCTGGGGCATGGACGTCATCGTTTGTACGACGGCGAAGACGGACGACGAGGCCAGGGCGCTGCTCAAGGCCTTCAACTTCCCCTTCCGCCAGTAACGGCAGCGAAAAAGGAAAAATCTGAAATGGCAAAGACCAGCTCAGTCGAGAAGAACAACCGGCGCCGCAAGCTCGCCGGCCAGTACGCCGCCAAGCGCAAGGCGCTCAAGGAAATCGTCATGGATCAGTCCAAGCCGATGGAAGAGCGTTTCCGCGCCCAGTTGAAGCTTTCGGCGCTGCCGCGCAACTCGGCCAAGATCCGTATCCGCAACCGCTGCGAAGTCACCGGCCGTCCGCGCGCCTACTATCGCAAGCTAAAGCTTTCGCGTATCGCGCTTCGCGATCTGGGCAACAACGGCCAGATCCCGGGCCTGGTCAAGTCGAGCTGGTAAGGAGACACTGAGATGTCATTGAGCGATCCTCTCGGCGATATGCTGACCCGCATCCGCAACGCTTACGGCCGCAAGAAGTCGAGCGTCTCGACCCCGGCCTCGCGTCTGCGCGCCCGCGTCCTCGAAGTGCTGAAGTCGGAAGGCTATATCCGCGACTACAGCCAGACCGACTTCGATAACGGCAAGTCGGAAATCGAGATCGAGCTGAAGTATTTCGACGGCGCGCCGGTCGTGCGCGAGATCGAGCGCGTCTCGAAGCCGGGCCGCCGCGTCTATGTCTCGGCCAAGTCGATCCCGCACGTCGCCAACGGCCTCGGCATCGCCATCCTTTCGACGCCGAAGGGCGTCATGGCCGATCACGAAGCACGCGAGCAGAATGTCGGCGGCGAGATCCTCTGCCAGATATTCTAGGGGTGAATGGTCAATGGTGAATAGTGAATGGTGAAACTGCCCGGAACGTCGTCCGCGCTATTCACCATTTTACCATTCACCATTCACAGCAGTTAAGGAAAGAAGGAGACGACAATGTCTCGTATCGGAAAAAAACCCGTTTCGCTGCCGCAGGGCGTGACCGCGACCGTCAACGGCCAGACCGTGACGGCGAAGGGCCCCAAGGGCGAGCTGAAGTTCGTGGTGAACGACGAAGTGCTGGTCAAGATGGAAGGCAGCGAGATCGCTGTCGAGCCGCGCGACCAGTCGAAGACCGCCCGCTCCAAGTGGGGCATGTCGCGCACGCAGATCGTCAACATCCTGCAGGGCGTGAAGGACGGCTTCGAAAAGAAGCTCGAGATCACTGGCGTCGGCTATCGTGCCGCCATGCAGGGCAAGAACCTGCAGCTGGCGCTCGGCTTCAGCCACGACGTGGTCTATGAGACGCCGCAGGGCATCACGATCTCGGTGCCGAAGCCGACCGAAATCACGGTCTCCGGCATCGACAAGCAGCAGGTCGGCCAGGTCGCCGCCGAGATCCGCGAATACCGCGGTCCGGAGCCCTACAAGGGCAAGGGCGTGCGCTACGCCGACGAGCGGATCGTCCGCAAGGAAGGCAAGAAGAAGTAACAGGCTTGGCCCTGAACCGAAGGTCAGCGCAGCAAAAAGTTGCAGACTTTTCGGAAGGGACCAAGCCAGACAAGTGTAACGCCGCGGGGCGCGACCGCGGGAGGCATTGGCCTACCGCACAGGGTTGCCCCCGTTTTCTGAAGGCAAGGAACTGACATTATGGCAACCCCGAAAGAGACCACTCAACGCCGCGCGCAGCGCGTGCGCCGCCAGTTGAAGAAGGTCGCCGGCGAACGCCCGCGCCTCTCGGTGCACCGCACCTCGAAGCATATCTACGTCCAGGTCATCGACGATGCGAAGGGCCATACGCTGGCCGCCGCCTCGACGCTGGAGAAGGACCTCAAGGGTTCGCTCAAGACCGGCGCCGACACCGCTGCCGCCGCCGCCGTCGGCAAGCTGATTGCCGAGCGCGCTTCGAAGGCCGGCGTCAAGGAAGTCGTCTTCGACCGTGGCCCGTATATCTATCACGGCCGCGTCAAGGCGCTGGCCGAGGCTGCCCGCGAGGGTGGCCTGAGCTTCTGATTTTTCGCCGCTGGCGACCCATAAGAGGCGCCGGCAAACAGCAACCCGTGCTTCCGGAAAAGAACAAGGACTAGGATATGGCACAGGAACGTAGGGAAGGCGGCCGCGGCCGCGAGCGTGATCGCGAAGAGCGCGACGACGGCATGGTGGACAAGCTCGTCCACATCAACCGCGTCGCCAAGGTGGTGAAGGGTGGCCGTCGTTTCGGCTTTGCCGCTCTCGTCGTCGTCGGCGACCAGAAAGGCCGCGTCGGCTTCGGCCACGGCAAGGCTCGCGAAGTGCCGGAGGCGATCCGCAAGGCGACCGAGTCGGCCAAGCGCGACATGATCTTCGTGCCGCTGCGCTCTGGCCGCACGCTGCATCACGACGTCGAGGGCCGCTGGGGCGCCGGACGCGTTCTTCTGCGCGCCGCCAAGCAGGGTACCGGCATCATCGCGGGTGGCCCGATGCGCGCCGTCTTCGAGACGCTCGGCATGCATGACGTGGTCGCCAAGTCGATGGGTTCGTCAAACCCCTACAACATGGTTCGCGCCACCTTCGACGCGCTGAAGAGCCAGATGCATCCGAAGGATGTGGCTGCCGCGCGCGGCATCAAGTACTCGACCCTTCAGGCCCGCCGCGGCACCGCCGTCGCGGCTGAAGAATAGTCGACGCTGACCAGGGATTTCGACCATGGCCAAGAAAGCTACCAAGACCATCACCGTCGAGCAGATCGGTTCGCCGATCCGCCGGCCGAAGGAGCAGCGCGCGACGCTGGTCGGCCTCGGCCTCAACAAGATGCACAAGCGGCGCACGCTGGAAGACACCCCTTCCGTGCGCGGCATGATCGCCGCCGTCCAGCATCTCGTCCGCGTCGTGGACGAGGCCTGAACGGAACCGCAGGAGAAGAAAGATGAAACTCAACGATCTGCGTGACAAGGACGGCGCCACGCATTCCAGGAAGCGCCTCGGTCGTGGCATCGGCTCCGGCTCGGGCAAGACCGCCGGTCGCGGCGTCAAGGGCCAGAAGGCGCGCTCCGGCGTCGCCATCAACGGCTTCGAGGGCGGCCAGATGCCGCTCTACCGTCGCCTGCCGAAGCGCGGCTTCAACAACCTGTTCGGCAAGAGCTTCACCGTCGTGTCGCTCGCCCGTATCCAGGCTGCCGTCGATGCCAAGAAGCTCGACGCCAAGGAGACCGTCACGGCCGAAGCCTTGATTGCCGCCGGCGTCATTCGCCGCGCCAAGGACGGTGTGCGCGTGCTCTCCGACGGCGAGCTCAAGGCCAAGCTCAGCTTCGACGTCGCCGGCGCCTCCAAGGCGGCGATCGAGAAGATCGAGAAGGCCGGCGGTTCGGTGAAGCTGCCGGAAGCGGCCGCTGCCGAGTAACGGCGATTTGAAGCGCGGCCGGCCGGAATGACTTCGTTTTTGCCGCCCACCCGCGCTCTGATCTGATCAATTAGGCGGCCGCGTCAACGCGGCCGCTTGCATGTTGACGGTCCGGGGCTTATCTCGTGGGCTTCGGTGACACGCGCCGCCTGAGCTGCGGGCATCGAGCGTGACCTAGCGGAGAATCAGGCATGGCTTCGGCTGCTGAACAACTAGCCTCCAATCTGAATTTTGCGGCCTTCGCCAAGGCCGAGGATCTGAAGAAGCGCATCTGGTTCACCATCGGCGCGCTGCTCGTTTACCGCCTCGGCACCTACATCCCGCTTCCCGGCATCAATCCCGACGCTTTCGCGCAAGCCTTCTCCTCGCAGAGCAAGGGCGTGCTCGGCATGTTCAACATGTTTGCCGGCGGCGCCGTGCAGCGCATGGCGATCTTCGCGCTCGGCATCATGCCCTACATCTCCGCTTCCATCATCATGCAGCTGATGACCTCGGTCATCCCGTCGCTGGAATCGCTGAAGAAGGAAGGCGAGCAGGGCCGCAAGATCATCAACCAGTACACGCGCTACGGCACCGTGCTGCTTGCCCTGGTGCAGGCCTACGGCATTTCGATCGGCCTCGAGGGCGGCAACGGCATCGTCAACGATCCGGGCATGTTCTTCCGCATCTCGACCGTCGTCACGCTCGTCGGCGGCACCATGTTCCTGATGTGGCTCGGCGAGCAGATCACCGCGCGCGGCATCGGCAACGGCATTTCGCTGATCATCTTCTCTGGCATCGTCGCCGGCCTCCCGCGCGCCATTTCCGGCACACTGGAACTCGGCCGCACCGGCGCGCTGTCCACGAGCCTCATCCTGGCGATCATCGTGCTCGCCGTCGTCGTCATCGGCGTGATTGTCTTCTTCGAGCGCGCCCAGCGTCGCCTGCTCATCCAGTATCCAAAGCGGCAGGTCGGCAACCGCATGTTCCAGGGCGATACCTCGCACCTGCCGCTGAAGCTCAACACCTCGGGCGTCATCCCGCCGATCTTCGCGTCCTCGCTGCTGCTTCTGCCGGCAACGGTCGCCGGCTTCTCGCAGACGACGAACCTGCCGGCCTGGGCTAGCACGGTTCTGGCCTCTCTAGGTCACGGCCAGCCGCTCTACATGGCGTTCTACGCCGCGATGATCATCTTCTTTGCCTTCTTCTATACGGCGATCGTCTTCAACCCGAAGGACACGGCCGACCAGCTCAAGAAGCATTCCGGCTTCATCCCCGGCTATCGGCCGGGTGAGCGCACCGCCGAATATATCGACTATGTTCTGACGCGTATCACCGTCATCGGCGCCATCTACCTGGTGCTGGTGTGTCTGCTGCCTGAGTTCCTGATTTCAGCGACTGGCGTACCTTTCTACCTCGGTGGCACATCGCTTCTGATCGTGGTCAGTGTCACGCTCGACACGGTGGCGCAGATTCAGGGTCACCTGATCGCGCACCAGTATGAGGGCCTGATCAAGAAGTCGAAGTTGCGCGGGGGTAAGAGGAGCAGATGAGGCTGATATTGCTTGGGCCGCCAGGGGCGGGCAAGGGGACACAAGCACAGAGACTGGTAGAGAAACACGGCATACCCCAGCTTTCGACGGGTGACATGCTGCGTGCCGCCGTCCAGGCCGGAACCGAGGTCGGCAAGCGGGCCAAGGCGGTAATGGATGCCGGCGAACTGGTGTCGGACGCGATCGTCAACGCGATCGTCGCCGAGCGGATCGACCAGCCCGATTGCGCCAAAGGCTTCATCCTCGACGGATATCCGCGCACGCTGGTGCAGGCCGACGCCGTGGAAGCCATGCTTTCGGAACGCAACATCGCGCTGGACAGCGTCATCGAGCTCGTCGTCGACGACAAGGCGCTGGTCGGGCGCGTCGTCAAGCGAGCCGAGGATGCCAAGGCCGCGGGCCAGCCGGTGCGCAAGGACGATAACCCGGCTGTGTTCGAGGAGCGCCTGCGCGAATATTACAAGAAGACGGCGCCGCTGACCGGTTACTATTATGCCAAAGGCAGGCTGAAGACCGTCGACGGCATGGCCAGCATCGACGCCGTGACCGCGGAGATCGAGCGCGTGCTCGCGGCGACGGCGAAGTAGGCCGTTCCGACAAGTAAAGATTGCGCTTGACGACAGGGGACCGTTGGGGTATGGCGGCCCGTCTTCCTGTCAGGCATGGACTTTGCCTGCCCGCAAGGGCAGGGCAATCGTTTTGAACCAGGAAACTCCCGCAAGGGCCGGCCTCCACCGGACGCGGGGCAACTTAGATAGCGCCGGCTTGTCCGGCCCATATGGAGATGAGAAGAAATGGCTCGTATAGCCGGCGTCAACATTCCGACCAACAAGCGCGTCGTCATTGCGCTTCAGTACATTCACGGCATCGGCAAGAAGTTTGCCCAGGAGATCGTCGACAAGGTCGGCATCCCGGCGGACCGCCGCGTCAATCAGCTGACCGACGCGGAAGTGCTGCAGATCCGCGAGACGATCGACCGCGACTACCAGGTCGAAGGCGACCTGCGCCGCGAAGTCTCGATGAACATCAAGCGGCTCATGGATCTCGGCTGCTACCGCGGCCTGCGTCACCGCCGCTCGCTGCCGGTCCGCGGTCAGCGCACGCACACCAATGCGCGCACCCGCAAGGGCCCGGCCAAAGCGATCGCCGGCAAGAAGAAGTAATTGAGCGAATAGCGAGTAGCCGTTAGCGAGTAGGGGACCCTATTCGCTATTCCCTACTCACTACTCGCTTTTCCAAGGTGGAGCCGCTGGCATTACGGCGGTGTAGAGATCAACTGAAAGGACTACCATGGCCAAGGAAGCCGCTCGTGTTCGCCGTCGCGAACGCAAGAACATCTCGTCGGGCGTTGCCCACGTCAATTCGACTTTCAACAACACGATGATCACCATCACCGACGCGCAGGGCAATTCGATTGCCTGGTCGTCGGCCGGTGCCCAGGGCTTCAAGGGTTCGCGCAAGTCGACCCCGTTCGCCGCCCAGATGGCGGCCGAGGACGTTGCCAAGAAGGCCCAGGAACACGGCATGCGCATGCTCGAGGTCGAGGTCTGCGGACCCGGCTCCGGCCGCGAATCGGCGCTGCGCGCCCTGCAGGCCGCCGGCTTCACCATCACCTCGATCCGTGATGTGACGCCGATCCCGCACAATGGCTGCCGCCCGCGCAAGAAGCGCCGCGTCTAATAATTCAGAGCGCCGCGTGAGCGCCCGAGCGCTCCTCCGCGGCAATTCCAGGCTGCCCGCCACGATTGGATGGTGGCGGGTCAAAGGAAGGAAGACACCATGATCCAGAAAAACTGGCAGGAACTGATCAAGCCGAACAAGATCGAGTTCTCGTCGAAGAAGAAGACGCTGACGACGCTGGTGGCCGAGCCGCTCGAGCGCGGCTTCGGCCTCACTCTCGGCAACGCGCTGCGGCGCGTGCTTCTGTCTTCGCTGCGCGGCGCGGCCGTCACCGCCGTGCAGATCGACGGCGTGCTGCATGAATTCTCGTCGATCGCCGGCGTGCGCGAGGACGTGACCGACATCGTGCTCAACATCAAGGAAATCGCCATCCGCATGGAAGGCGACGGTCCCAAGCGCATGGTCGTGCGCAAGCAGGGCCCGGGCGCCGTGCTCGCCGGCGACATTCAGACCGTCGGCGACGTCGAGATTCTCAACCCCGACCACGTGATCTGCACGCTGGACGAGGGTGCGGAGATCCGCATGGAGTTCACCGTCGACACCGGCAAGGGCTACGTGCCGGCCGAGCGCAACCGCGCCGAGGATGCGCCGATCGGCCTTATCCCGGTCGACAGCCTCTACTCGCCGGTCAAGAAGGTCTCCTACAAGGTCGAGAACACCCGCGAGGGCCAGGTGCTCGACTATGACAAGCTGACCATGACCATCGAGACCGACGGTTCGATCTCGGGCGAGGACGCCGTGGCTTTCGCTGCCCGCATCCTGCAGGACCAGCTCAGCCTGTTCGTCAACTTCGACGAGCCGCAGAAGGAAGTCGCCACCGAGGCCGTCACCGAGCTCGCCTTCAACCCGGCGCTGCTCAAGAAGGTCGACGAGCTCGAGCTTTCGGTGCGTTCGGCCAACTGCCTGAAGAACGACAACATCGTCTATATCGGCGACCTGATCCAGAAGACCGAAGCCGAGATGCTGCGCACTCCGAACTTCGGCCGCAAGTCGCTGAACGAGATCAAGGAAGTGCTGGCGGCGATGGGCCTGCACCTCGGCATGGAAGTGCCGGATTGGCCGCCGGAAAACATCGAAGACCTCGCAAAACGTTACGAAGACCAATATTGAGCATGAATTCCAAGGATCGGCGGCGCGAGCCGCCCGATCCGACGGTCATGCGGAAAACCATCAGAGGCCGTGGCCTCTTGAACAACTGAAGAAGGAGAAGAGCCATGCGCCACGGTTTCAAAGGCCGTCGCTTCGCCCGCAGCGTAAGCCACCGCAAGTCGATGTTCGCCAACCTCGCCGTGTCTCTGATCGAGCACGAGCAGATCGTCACCACCCTGCCGAAGGCGAAGGACCTGCGTCCGATCGTCGAGAAGCTGGTGACGCTCGGCAAGCGCGGCGACCTGCACGCCCGCCGCCAGGTGATCGCGCAGATCGGCAATGAAGGCGTCGTCAAGCGCCTGTTCGAGACCATCGCCCCGCGCTACGCCACCCGCAACGGCGGCTATCTGCGCATCATGAAGGCGGGCTTCCGCAAGGGCGACAACGCCGCCATGGCGGTCATCGAATTCGTCGACCGCGACACCTCGGCCAAGGGCGCCGCCGACCGTGCCCGCCTCGAGGCCGAAGGTGGCAACGAGGATGCCGCGGCCGCGTAAGGCCTCGACCTAGGAAGAGATTGCGAGGGGCCTGCGGGCCCCTTTTGCATTTTGGGGGCCGAGCTTCGGCGCGAGCGGATTTTCACACGCAAGCTCGTGCTTTTGCGCGACAAGCGCCTGATTTCTGTGCATTAGCCTTTCATTCTGCACAATCGTCGGGACAATGGCGCCTGATCTGGAGGATTCGGAATGCACCTCAAACGGCTGTTTCTCATTGCAGTTTGCGCGCTTGCCGCTTTCGCTGCGGCGCCTGGCGTCAGACAGGCATTGGCCGAGGACGCCGCCAAGCCGGCCGATCCCGGCCTCTCCGACGTGCTGACCGATCTGTTGCATGGCGTCGAAGGCGAGAACGCCACCTCCGGCCCGGACAAGCGCGTGCCCTTCGGTCGCGAGGAGGTGCAGCTTTCCTTCGCGCCCCTGGTCAAGCAGACGGCGCCGGCCGTGGTCAATGTCTATGCCTCGCAGACCGCGAAGGTGACCTCTCCCTTCGAGGGCGATCCCTTCTTCGAGGAATTCTTCGGCCGCGCCCAGCCGCGCGCGCAGTCCTCGCTGGGCTCCGGCGTGCTGGTCGATCCGAGCGGCGTCATCGTCACCAACTACCATGTCATCAAGGACGCCGACGAGGTGAAGGTCGCGACCGCCGATGGGCGCGAGTTCACCAGCAAGGTCATGCTGAAGGACGAGACGCTCGACCTCGCCGTGCTCAAGATCGCGGCCGACAAGCCGTTCCCGGTTATCGCCATCGGTGATTCCGATGCGCTCGAGGTCGGCGACCTGGTGCTCGCCATCGGCAATCCGTTCGGCGTCGGCCAGACCACCACCAGCGGCATTGTGTCGGCACTTGCCCGCAGCCACATCGGCGTCTCGGATTCGGGCTACTTCATCCAGACCGACGCCGCCATCAACCCGGGCAATTCCGGCGGCGCGCTGATCAACATGGGCGGCCAGTTGGTCGGCATCAACACGGCGATCTACAGCCGCAGCGGCGGCTCGATCGGCATCGGCTTCGCTATTCCCGCGAACATGGTGCGCGCCTTCGCCGACGCCGCCAAAGCTGGCCTCGACTTCTTCGAGCGACCCTATATCGGCGCCGAGTTCGAGGCGGTGACGCCGCAGATCGCCGAATCGCTCGGCATGGAGAAGCCGACCGGCGCGCTGGTCTCGTCGGTCGATGCGGCGGGACCCGCCGGCAAGGCCGGGCTCAAGCCCGGCGACGTCGTGCTGTCGCTCAACAACACGCCCGTCGAAGGCATCGAGGCGCTGGACTACCGCATGGCGACGCTGTCGATCGGCACCAAGGCCACCTTCGCAGTGCTGAGCAAGGGCAAGCAGGCGACGCTGGAGATTCCGCTGGAGCGCGCGCCGGAAGGCGCTAAGCCGACCGAGGTGACATTGCACGGCCGCAGCCCCTTCGCCGGCGCCAAAGTGGCGGAGCTGTCGCCGCGGCTCGCGCAGCGGCTCGGCCTGCGCACCGATTTGAAGGGCGTCACCGTGGTCGACATCAACCGCGATTCACCGGCCGCCGATTTCGGCTTTCAGCCCGGCGATATTGTGCGCGAGGTGAACGGCACGAGCATCGACTCCGCGGCAGCGTTGGCACAGATTGCTCAGCAGGATACGCGCTGGTGGCGCTTTACCGTCGAACGTGGCGGGCAGACACTGCGCCAGGTGTTGCGTTATTGAGGCGATCCTCCCATTTCTGAAGATCGCGCTCCAACAAAAAGACAAGCATGGCCGATCTGTTCAGTTCCGATGAACCGGAGAAAGCGCCGCCCGGCCGGCCGCTGGCCGACCGGCTGCGTCCGAAGAACCTTGGCGAGGTCGTAGGCCAGGAGCATCTGACCGGCCCAGACGGGGCGCTGACGCGGCTGATCAATTCCGGCACGCTCGGCTCGATGATCTTCTGGGGCCCGCCCGGCACCGGCAAGACGACGGTGGCGCGGCTGCTCGCCGGCGAAACCCATCTTGCCTTCGAGCAGATATCGGCGGTGTTTTCCGGCGTCGCCGACCTGAAGAAAGTGTTCGAGGCGGCGAAGCTGCGCCGCGCCAATGGCCGCCAGACGCTGCTTTTCGTCGACGAGATCCATCGCTTCAATCGCGCCCAGCAGGACGGCTTTTTGCCCGTCATGGAGGACGGCACCGTGGTGCTGGTCGGCGCCACCACCGAGAACCCGTCCTTCGAGCTGAACGCCGCGCTTTTGTCCCGCGCGCGGGTGCTGGTGTTCCGTTCCCTTGGCGAGGAGAGCATCGCCAAGCTCCTGGCGCGGGCCGAGGAGGCAGAGGGCAGGGCGCTGCCGCTCGACGGCGAGGCACGGGCCATGCTGATCCGCATGAGCGACGGCGACGGCCGCGCCTCGCTGACGCTCGCCGAGGAAGTCTGGCGCGCCGCCAAGCCCGGCGAGGTGTTCGCTCCGGAGGGCCTGCAGCGCGTCATCCAGCGCCGCGCGCCGATCTACGACAAGGGCCAGGACGGCCATTACAATCTGATCTCGGCGCTGCACAAATCGGTGCGCGGATCGGACCCGGACGCCGCGCTCTACTATCTCGCCCGTATGTTCGATGCCGGCGAGGATCCGCTCTATCTTGGCCGCCGGCTGGTGCGCATGGCGGTGGAGGATATCGGCCTGGCCGATCCGCAGGCGCTGGTCGTCGCCAATGCCGCCAAGGATGCCTATGACTATCTCGGCTCTCCCGAGGGCGAGCTCGCCTTCGCCGAGGCCGCCGTCTATCTCGCCACCGCGCCCAAGTCGAACGCCGTCTACACCGCCTTCAAGGCGGCGACACAAGCGGCCAAGGAGTTCGGCTCGCTGCTGCCGCCCAAACATATCCTCAACGCGCCGACAAAGCTGATGAAGGAAGAGGATTACGGCGCCGGCTATCGCTACGACCATGACGAGCCGGATGCCTTTTCCGGTCAGGATTATTTCCCGGAAAAGATGGGCCGCCGCACCTTCTACGATCCGCCCGAGCGTGGTTTCGAACGCGATATCAGGAAGCGGCTGGAATACTGGGCAAAGCTGCGCAAAGAGCGGGAGTAACGGCCGGGCCCGGCACTTCGCCGCTCGATGATCAAAGTCGAAATGCCGGTGCAATCGTGAACGGGCAAACCTGATCCAGATTGTGCGGCAATGGGAAAAATCCTATGAAGACGCACGGCTGGCGGGGGTCGCCGTGATTTGGCTCATGCGAACAGGATCGCGCTCCCGCGCGAAAGACTATGACAAAGCAAACCGTTAAGACCATTCGTAAGGCTGCGATCGCAGTCCTGCTGCTTGCGCTCGGCTTCTACTTCATCCCGATCCTGACGGCGATCTTCATCGTCTGCGGCCTGATCGACATCATGCGCAACGATCAGAAGAACTGGAAGCTGTTCGACCGCTATTTCCTCGGCAACGGCCTGTTCACCTGGCTGCTCTCGCCATTCAACCTGATCGTCGATCTTCTGTGCTACCGCAATCCGGGCGTCTGGAAACCCGAGCAGTTCCCGGAAGACTATCAGCGCGAGATCAACGAGGTGCTGGGCGTCTTCAAGGCGCGCAAGGAAGAGATCATCGCCGACATCGACGCCAATTTCGGCACCGGCAGGCGCGGCATGTATGTCTATCAGTGGTACGGCAAGCACAAGATCGACAACGTCCCCGAATTCAACAAGGACTTCAAATACATCAAGACGATCGCCGTCTCGGTCTTCAGCGGCCGTGAATCGACCTCGTGGCATTTCGGGCCGCTGCGGCTCAGCCTGCGCATTCTCTACAATCTGATCCCGGTGAAGGCTGAGATCTTCGTCCAGTGCGGCAGCAAGAAGAACTACTGGTACGACAATCCGCTGTTCATCTTCGACGACACGCTGTTCCATCGCTCGGTCAACGAATATGACGGCCGCCGCTACTGCGTCTTCGTCGACATCATCCGGCCGTCTCCGTTCCCGGGCCTGATCGCTGGACTTCTGGCGATCGTTTCGGTCAGTGTCGAGCGCATCAATTCCGTCTTCTACAAGAACTGGAAGATGATCGGTTCGTCCAAGCCGAAGAAGGCTGCCGCCAACTGATCGCAAGCGGAACCGAAGATTGGAACATCACTCGATCTGGCTCGTCTTAAACCAACGTCTTATGGCGCCGGCAGGCCGGGACCGTTAGGACTCCAGAGCAATTCTGCGAAAATTCGGAGGGGTTTTCCGTCCGGAATTGCGCAAAATCAAAGACCTGTGCGGCCAGCCCTATTATCGAATAGCTGAACCGCTTTGGTGTCGGATATGTTCTTGCGAGCATAACGACGGAGCGGAAGGAGGTTCCGCTCGCCGGGAGGATTAGGGTGATCGGACGGGAATCAGCCGTGCATGCGGATTTGGTCCAGGCCTCGATCGCGAAAAGCGACGCGGCCCATTCGGCGCTGGTCGCATCATGGCGGCGCTCCCTGCAATTACATCACCTTGATCCCGCGGAGCGCAAGGCGCCCAGGCGGTTGACCGAAGGCGAGCTGAGAGGGGCCCGGCAGCGCATGGAGCAAATGATCCGCGCCGCCGAGACAAGCCTCAACCGCCTCTACCTCGCCGTCGGCGGTGTTGGCTGCTGCGTGATGCTGGCCGACCGCGACGGCATTCCCCTCGAGCGCAGGGGCGCCGTTGCCGATGACGAGACCTTCGACGAATGGGGCCTGTGGACCGGCACGGTCTGGAGCGAGGAGAGCGAGGGCACCAACGGGATCGGTACCTGCATTGCCGACCAGCGGGCTCTCACCATTCATCGCGACCAGCACTTCTTTTCCCGCAACACGCTGCTCAGTTGCACGACGGCGCCGGTCTATGATCACGAAGGCAATCTGGCGGCGGCACTCGACGTGTCGTCTTGCCGGGCGGATCTGACGGAGGGTTTCGTTCAGCTCATAGCCGTCGCCGTGGGCGATGCCGCGCGTCGCATCGAGGCCGAGAATTTCCGCATGGTCTTTTCAGGCGCCCGCATTCTGTTGGCCCCGGCCGCCGAGCGCACCGCCGGCGCGCTCATTGCGGTCGACTCGGATGATCTGGTGATCGGTGCGACGCGCAACGCGCGCCTGGCGTTCGGCATAACGCGCGAAGTCCTGGCCAAGGGGCTGCTGGCAGCCGATATCCTCGGTGACACGCCAGGCGCCAGGGAAGACTTCGACGATGCCGAGCGCGGCGTGCTGCAGCGGGCGCTGGCGCGCGCCGGCGGCAACGTCTCGGCGGCCGCGCAAAGCCTCGGCATCTCGCGCGCGACGCTGCATCGTAAGCTCGCCCGCTTCGCCATCCGCCGCCCGCATTGATTTCCTGATGTGACCTGTCGCAGTTCTGCGACACTCGGCGGCCGCGATCGTCTCTCTCCGGGCTGACAAGCCGAAGCTTATCCACGACCCTTTCTCCTGACGCGCCGCATCTCGCGGCGTGCTTCTTTGGGAGGAAGTTATGAACAAGGTAGAATTTTCGCGCACAGCCAAGGTTCCTTTCGCCAGGCGTTACGACAACTTCATCGGCGGCAAGTGGACGGCGCCTCACTCCGGCAAATATTTCGAGAATATCTCGCCGGTTACAGGGCGGCCCTTGTGTGAAATCGCCCGCTCGGATGCGACGGACATCGAGGCGGCGCTCGATGCCGCGCACAAGGCCAAGGATGCCTGGGGCAAGACCAGCCCAGCGGAGCGCGCGCTGATCCTCCATCGCATCGCCGATCGCATGGAAGAGAATCTCGACCTGCTGGCGCTCGCCGAGACTTGGGACAACGGCAAGCCGATCCGCGAGACGACCGCGGCCGACCTGCCGCTGGCTGTCGACCATTTCCGCTATTTCGCCGGCGTGCTCCGCAGCCAGGAAGGCTCGATCTCCGAGATCGACCACGACACCGTCGCCTATCACTTCCATGAGCCGCTCGGTGTCGTCGGCCAAATCATTCCGTGGAATTTCCCGCTGCTGATGGCCTGCTGGAAGCTGGCGCCCGCTCTGGCCGCCGGCAATTGCGTCGTGCTGAAGCCGGCCGAGCAGACCCCGGCTACGATCATGCTGTGGGCCGACCTCATCGGCGACCTGCTGCCGGAAGGCGTGCTCAATATCGTCAACGGCTTCGGCCTCGAGGCCGGCAAGCCGCTCGCATCCTCCAACCGTATCGCCAAGATCGCCTTCACCGGCGAGACGACGACCGGCCGTCTGATCTCGCAATATGCCAGCCAGAACCTCATTCCGGTGACGCTCGAGCTCGGCGGCAAGTCGCCCAACATCTTCTTCCAGGACGTGACGGCCGAGGACGACGACTTCTTCGACAAGGCGATCGAGGGCTTCGTCATGTTCGCCCTCAACCAGGGCGAGGTCTGCACGTGCCCGAGCCGCGCGCTGGTGCATGAGAAGATCTACGACAGGTTCATCGAGCGCGCCCTGAAGCGCGTCGAGGCGATCGTCCAGGGCGACCCGCTCGACCCGGCGACCATGATCGGCGCGCAGGCTTCGAGCGAGCAACTGGAGAAGATCCTCTCCTACTTCGACATCGGCCGCCAGGAAGGGGCCGAAGTGCTGACCGGCGGCGAACAGAACCACCTGCCGGGCGACCTTGCCGGCGGCTACTACGTCAAGCCGACCGTGTTCAAGGGCAACAACAAGATGCGCATCTTCCAGGAGGAGATTTTCGGCCCGGTGGTGTCGGTGACGACCTTCAAGGACGACGACGAGGCGCTGTCGATCGCCAACGACACGCTCTATGGGCTCGGCGCCGGCATCTGGAGCCGCGACGCGAACCGCTGTTACCGCTTCGGCCGCGCCATCCAGGCCGGCCGCGTCTGGACGAACTGCTATCACGCCTATCCGGCGCATGCCGCCTTCGGCGGCTACAAGCAGTCCGGCATCGGCCGCGAGACGCACAAGATGATGCTCGACCACTATCAGCAGACCAAGAACATGCTGGTCAGCTACAGCCCGAAGAAGCTCGGCTTCTTCTGATCCTCCCAGGGCGCGCGTAGGGGGAGGGTACGGCTTGCCGTACCCTCCTGTCATGACGGGAGAATCGCATGGACAAGGACTCGTTGGGCAAAGTATCGGCCACGCCCGCGGCCGAAGCGTTGCTCGCCGAGATCATCGCCGATCACGGGCCAGTGCTGTTCCACCAGTCCGGCGGCTGCTGCGGCGGGTCCTCGCCGATGTGCTATCCGCGCGGCGATTTCATCCTCGGCGACAATGACGTTAGGCTGGGCGAGATCGGCGAGACACCGGTCTATATCAGCGCCTCGCAATTCGAGGCCTGGAAGCACACCGACCTCATCATCGACGTCGTGGCGGGCAGGGGCGGCATGTTCTCGCTCGACAACGGCCGCGAGAAGCGCTTCCTGACGCGCTCGACTATCTGCGCCGTGCCAACGCCTTCGGACGGTTGATCGGATAGCGCGACGATTGGGGTAATCGTCGTGCTTTGTTGGGTCTTTGGCTCGCACAATGCCTGCCTTAGTGCTATGGCGCCGCTTTCGAACGGAAAAGCGAAGTCATGGCAGGTGTTGAACAGATCACGGTGGAGGCCGGCGAGGCGGGCATGCGGCTCGACCGCTGGTTCAAGGTCCACTATCCGGGCCTCGGCTTCGGCCATCTCCAGAAGCTTTTGCGCTCCGGCCAGATCCGCATCGACGGCGGCCGGGTGAAGGCCGACACGCGGGTCGAGTCCGGCCAGACCGTGCGCATCCCGCCGCTCGATGTCGACAAGAAGGGCGATGCCCCGCTCACCGGCCATTCGATCCGCAACCAGGGCGATGCCGACGTGCTGGCCAAGATGCTGCTGCACGAGGACCCGAAAGTCTTCGTCTTCAACAAGCCTGCAGGCTTGGCCGTGCAGGGTGGCTCCGGCGTGACGCGCAATGTCGACGACATGCTGGAGGCCTGGCGCAACCAGAAAGGCGAGAAGCCGCGCCTCGTCCACCGCCTCGACCGCGACACCTCGGGCGTACTGGTCGTCGCCCGCACCCGCCTTGCCGCGATGAAGCTGTCGGAAGCGTTCCGGGCACGCGAGACGAAGAAGACCTATTGGGCCTTGGTAAAGGGCGTGCCGCCGAAGCGCGAGGACAAGATCTCGACCTGGCTGGTCAAGGAAGCAACGCCGGATGGCGACCGCGTGCGCATCGCCAAGCATGGCGAGAAAGGCGCCGACCACGCCGTTTCCTATTACCGCGTCGTCGAACAGGCGGCGCAGTCGCTGTCCTGGCTGGAGATGGAACCCTATACCGGCCGCACCCACCAGCTGCGCGTCCATGCCGCCCATATCGGCTGCCCGATCATCGGCGATCCCAAATATTTCGAGGCCGACACCAACTGGGAATTTCCAGGCGGCATCCAGAACAGGCTGCATCTGCATGCGCGCCGCATCGTGATCCCGCATCCCGACCAGGGCGTCATCGATGTCACCGCGCCGATGCCGCCGCATATGCGCCAGAGCTGGAACCTGCTCGGCTTCGACGAGCAGAGCGCAGAGGACGACAATTGAGCGGCGCCACCGATACGATGGGCCGGCGCGATGCGGTCGACATGACCGCGGCGGCCATGATGGTCGGGCTGACGCTGTCCTGGGGGCTGAACTACGTCGCCGCCAAGGTCTCCTATGCCGGCTACGATCCGGTCTTCGTTTCGATCGCGCGCTCGATCCTCGGCGGGCTCTGCGTTCTCGGCTGGTGCCGGCTGCGCGGCATCAAGTTGTTTGCGGCGGACGGGACGCTGACCGCAGGCGTCGTCGTCGGCGTGCTCTTCGGCGTCGAGTTCCTGTTCCTCTACATCGGGCTGGAATACACGACCGTTGCCCGCAACACGCTCTTGGTCAACACCATGCCGTTCTGGGTCCTGATCGGCGGCCATTTCCTGCTCGGCGAGCGCATCAACGCGCGCAAGCTCGGCGGCCTCGTGCTTGCCTTTTGCGGCCTGCTGGCCGTGTTCGCCGACGGCATCGTCGCCGGCAAGGACGCGACACTGACGGGCGATCTGCTCAGTCTCGGCTCGGGCATCCTCTGGGCGTTGACCAGCATCGTCATCAAGCGGTCGAAGCTGGTCGCGACCAGCGCCGAGAAGCTCCTGCTCTACCAACTGGCGGGCGCTGCCGTCGTCGGCGCGCTGGTGATGCCGTTCGCCGGACCGCCGATCCGTGAAATCGCAGCCTTACCGACATTGGCATTGATGTTCCAGTCTTTCTATATTGTCGCCTTCACCTATGTGTTGTGGTTCTGGCTGCTCACGCGCTATCCGGCGGCGGGCCTGTCCAGCTTCGCGTTCCTGTCGCCGGTGTTCGGCGTGCTGTGCGGCGCCGTGCTGTTGGGCGAGCCGTTGACGATCAGGATTTTCATGGCGCTGGCGTTGATCGCCGCCGGGCTGATCATCGTCAACCGGCCGGCGCGCAGGCAGCCCACAGTGTAAGGAGTTGGACATGCGCGACATTCTCGAAAACCTCGAAGCGGGAAAGCAGCTTTCCGATCCCGATCCGGTGCGCCGCGCCCAGATCCAGATGAAGACCCTGCTGCCGAAGCGTTTCTACAAGGTGGTTTCGGTCGTGCCGGTCGAAAACGGTTTTGCCGTCCATCTCGACGGCAGGCCGGTCCGCACGCCGGGAAAGGCGCTGCTGGTGCTGCCGACCGAAAAAGCCGCGGCTCTGGTGGCCGACGAGTTTTCCGCGCAGGGCGAGGTCATCGACCCCGTGACGATGCCGGTCATGCGCCTTGCCAACACGGCCATCGACGGCGTCGCCAGCGACCCGCAGGCGGTGCTGGAGGACGTGCTGCGCTTCGCCTCGTCCGATCTCTTGTGCTACCGCGCCGATGGCCCGCAAGGGCTGGTCGATCGGCAGAACAGGCTCTGGGACCCGGTGCTCGATTGGGCAACGAGCAGCCTTGGCGCGCGCTTCAATCTTGCCGAAGGCGTCATCCATGTCGAGCAACCGCGCGAAACGATTGGCGTCCTTGGCGCGCATCTTGCCCAGCGCGCCGAGCCGCTGCGTCTGGCCGCCATCCATGTCATGACCTCGCTGACCGGATCGGCGCTGCTGGCGCTCGCCGTCGATTTCGGTGAGCTCGCCGGCGAGGAAGCTTGGGCGGCCGGCCATGTCGACGAGGACTGGCAGATCGAGCATTGGGGCCAGGACGCCGAGGCGGTCGCGCGCCGCTCGGCCCGCAAGCGCGACATGATGGCGGCGGTCAGTCTTCTCGAAGCGCTGAAAGCCTGAGCGCTGCCCTCCGCTTTCGCATTGCACCTAATACGAAAGTCATAATCCCATCGTCGCGGTGCCTTTTGGCGGCGCTTTCTGCCATTTTTCCCTCGTTGGCTGCGTTCTCGAGTCTTCGTCCGGAGGAGTTGCGGACGGTGGCGCTCAGCCATCGAGGACAGAAGGGATCCATGGGAGGATATATCAAATGGCAATGGCTTCGACCGCCGGCGGAACAAGCCGCGGCATGACGCGGGAGGAAAAGAAGGTCATCTTCGCCTCTTCGCTCGGCACCGTTTTCGAATGGTACGATTTCTATCTTTACGGCTCGCTGGCCGCCTTCATCGGCGCGACCTTCTTCAGCCCGACCATCCCCGAGGCGACGCGCAACATCTTCGCGCTGCTGGCCTTCGCCGCCGGCTTCCTCGTTCGCCCGTTCGGCGCGCTGGTGTTCGGCCGCCTCGGCGACCTTGTCGGCCGCAAATACACTTTCCTCGTCACCATGACGATCATGGGTCTGTCGACCTTCCTGGTCGGTCTGCTGCCCGGTTATGCCAGTTGGGGCATCGCGGCGCCCGTGATCCTGATCGGGTTGCGCATGCTGCAGGGCCTGGCGCTCGGCGGCGAATATGGCGGTGCGGCGACCTATGTCGCCGAGCACGCGCCGGACGACCGCCGCGGCTACTACACCTCCTGGATCCAGACCACGGCGACGCTCGGTCTGTTCCTGTCGCTGATCGTCATCCTGATCGTCCAGAGTTCGCTCAGCAAGGAAACCTACGCTTCCTGGGGCTGGCGCATTCCCTTCATCGTCTCATTCCTGCTGCTCGCCATCTCGATCTGGATCCGGCTGTCGCTCTCGGAGTCGCCGACGTTCCAGCGCATGAAGGAGGAGGGCAAGGGCTCCAAGGCACCGCTGTCCGAAGCTTTCGGCCAGTGGAAGAACGCCAAGATCGCGCTTCTGGCGCTGCTCGGCCTGACCGCCGGCCAGGCCGTCATCTGGTACAACGGCCAGTTCTATGCGCTGTTCTTCCTGACGAACGTGCTGAAGGTCGACGCGCAGTCGGTCAACATCATGATCGCGATCGCGCTTGCGGTCGGCTCGATCTTCTTCGTCGTGTTCGGCTGGTTGTCCGACAAGATCGGCCGCAAGCCGATCATCATGGCCGGTCTTGCGCTCGGCATCGTCTGCACCTTCCCGCTGTTCAAGGCGCTGACCTGGGCCGCCAATCCGGCGCTGGCCACCGCGCAGCAGAATACGCGCGCGACGGTGACGGCAGCGCCCGGCGACTGCAGGTTCCAGTTCAACCCGGTCGGCACGGCGAAGTTCACGACATCTTGCGACATCGCGACCTCGTTCCTGACCAAGAACTCGGTGCCTTACGACGTCGTGACGACAGCCGCGCCCGGAACCGCGGCCACGGTCAAGATCGGCAACGAGACGGTGGAGTCCTATGACGCCGCCGCTGCTGGCGACCAGGCCAAGGCCAAGGAAGCCGCCTTCCAGAAGGCGGTCAACATCTCGCTGCGGGACGGCGGCTATCCGCTGAAGCGCGCCGCCGCCAAGGTGCCCGACCAGAAGCTCGACGCCTTCGTCGCGGCCAATCCGGAACTCAAGCTCGATGCGGCGGCGATCCGCAGCGGCGAGAAGACGACGGTTCCGGCCGATAAGGCGGTCACCGACAAGCTGCTGACCAAGGATGAGGCGGCCGGCGCGCCGGAGATCACCGTCTACAACATTCCCGGCGGCGGTGCTTTCGCCATGACAGCCGATCCGGCGGCCATCAATTGGCCGGTGACGATCGGTATCCTGTTTATCCTGGTGGTGTTCGTGACCATGGTCTACGGGCCGATCGCGGCGATCCTGGTCGAGATGTTCCCGACCCGCATCCGCTACACCGGCATGTCGCTGCCCTATCATATCGGCAATGGCTGGTTCGGTGGCCTGCTGCCAGCGACGGTGTTCGCGCTCAGCGCCTATAAGGGCGACATCTATTACGGCCTCTGGTACCCGGTGGTGATCGCGGCGATGTCGCTCATCATCGGCATGATCTTCGTCAGGGACACGCTCGGCACCGACCTGCACTCCAAGGACTGACCGATCAAGCCTCTGGAAATGAAAAAGCCCGGCGCAAGCGATCGCGCCGGGCTTTTTCATGCCGAACTGGAACCGTTGGTCAGCTCTTGCGCTGCTGGATCTCTTCCTCGATCGCCGCCTCGTGATACCAGCCGTCAAAATCGGCGTGCGTATTGCGCAGCGAGGCAATCTCTGCCGCGAATTTGGCCTTTGCGCCCAAATTTGAGGCAGATGTCCGGCCTGCAAGCGGAAACATCAAAATCTTTGCCGACGGACGGGACGTGGTGACTTCCATTGATGGCCGCCTTTCTTTTTCGGGAGCCAGTCGATTCAATCCTTTCTCAAAATAGGTCCTGCGATTCATTTAGGCAATATGCACACAAAAAGATCAGCATTTGCATAAGATTTATGCAAATTCTGCAGCTGAACGATTGCCGCGCATTGCTGAGGCGGCTCAGCAAAATCAACGCCTTGCCACGACCATTTTGCCGCACCCTGGACGGGGAGAGTGGCACACGAATTGCTTTTTAACGATCGGCAGGCTGGCTCGAACCGGCCATGCATTGATGCCGCCGCGGCGGTGTCCAAGCAACGAGAGGCACTGGAATGACCAAATACAAGCTCGAGTATATCTGGCTCGACGGCTACACCCCGACCCCCAATCTGCGCGGCAAGACCCAGATCAAGGAGTTTGCCGAGTTCCCGACCCTCGAGCAGCTGCCGCTGTGGGGCTTCGACGGTTCCTCGACGAACCAGGCCGAAGGCCGCAGCTCGGATTGCGTGCTTAAGCCGGTCGCGCATTACCCGGATCCGGCCCGCACCAACGGCGTTCTCGTAATGTGCGAAGTCATGATGCCCGACGGTGTGACGCCGCACGCTTCGAACAGCCGCGCGACCATCCTCGACGACGAGGATGCATGGTTCGGCTTCGAGCAGGAATATTTCTTCTACAAGGATGGTCGTCCGCTCGGCTTCCCCGAGAGCGGCTACCCGGCGCCGCAGGGCCCGTACTACACCGGCGTCGGCTACAAGAATGTCGGCGATGTCGCGCGCCAGATCGTCGAGGAGCATCTCGACCTCTGCCTCGCCGCCGGCATCAACCATGAGGGCATCAATGCCGAGGTGGCCAAGGGCCAGTGGGAATTCCAGATCTTCGGCAAGGGCTCCAGGAAGGCTGCGGACCAGATGTGGATGGCGCGCTACCTGCTCCTGCGCCTCACCGAAAAGTACGGCATCGACATCGAGTTCCACTGCAAGCCGCTCGGCGACACCGACTGGAACGGCTCGGGCATGCACTGCAACTTCTCGACCAAGTACATGCGCGAAGTCGGCGGCAAGGCCTATTTCGAGGCGATGATGGCGCAGTTCGAAAAGAACCTGATGGATCATATCGCCGTCTACGGGCCGGACAACGACAAGCGCCTGACCGGCAAGCATGAGACCGCGCCGTGGAACAAGTTCTCTTACGGTGTCGCCGACCGCGGCGCCTCGATCCGCGTTCCGCACTCCTTCATCAAGAACGACTACAAGGGCTATCTGGAAGACCGTCGCCCGAACTCGCAGGGCGACCCCTACCAGATCGCCTCGCAGGTCCTGAAGACGATCTCGCAGGTTTCGACCGACGCGAAGGTTTCGGCGGCAGCCTGATCGGTTCGTAGCGCAGACCTGGTGTCTGCGCTACGAATACCCTTCGAACTTAAACCCCGGCGCAATGATGCCGGGGTTTTCTTTACACGAGAGATGCCGCAATGGGCCTTGGCTTCCGGAGAGGGGCAAATAAAAACCCCGGCGAACCGGGGTTCTTTTTGTAACGATTTCTATTGCTTAGACCGAATAGTACATATCGTACTCGACCGGGTGCGGCGTCATCTCGAAGCGCATGACCTCAGCCATCTTCAGCTCGATATAGCTGTCGATCTGGTCGTCGTCGAAGACGCCGCCGGCCTTCAGGAAGCCGCGGTCCTTGTCGAGGCTCTGCAGCGCTTCGCGCAGCGAGCCGCAGACGGTCGGGATCTTCTTCAGCTCCTTAGGCGGCAGGTCGTAGAGGTCCTTGTCCATCGGCTGTCCGGGATGGATCTTGTTCTTGATGCCGTCGAGGCCGGCCATCAGCATGGCGGAGAAGCCGAGATAGGGGTTCGCGCCCGGGTCGGGGAAGCGGACCTCGACACGCTTCGACTTCGGCGACGAACCGAACGGAATGCGGCAGGACGCCGAACGGTTGCGCGCCGAGTAGGCGAGCAGCACCGGCGCTTCGTAGCCAGGCACCAGGCGCTTGTAGGAGTTGGTGAGCGGGTTGGTGAAGGCGTTGATCGCCTTGGCGTGCTTGATGATGCCGCCGATATAGAACAGGCAGGTCTCCGACAGGCCGGCATATTCGTTGCCGGCGAAGGTCGGCTTGCCGCCCTTCCAGATCGACTGGTGAACGTGCATGCCCGAGCCGTTGTCACCGAACACCGGCTTCGGCATGAAGGTGGCCGTCTTGCCATAGGCATTGGCGACCTGGTGCACGACATACTTGTAGATCAGCATCTTGTCGGCGTTGCGCACCAGCGTGTCGAACTTGATGCCGAGCTCGTGCTGGGCGGCGGCGACCTCATGGTGATGCTTCTCGACTCGCACGCCCATCTCGGCGAGCACGGTCAGCATCTCGGAGCGCATGTCCTGGCAGGAATCGATCGGCGGCACAGGGAAATAGCCACCCTTGGTGCGAGGACGATGGCCGAGGTTGCCCGTCTCGTAGTCGGTGTCGTCGTTGGACGGCAGTTCGGTCGAGTCGAGCCGGAAGCCGGTGTTATACGGGTCGGCCTTGTACTTGACGTCGTCGAACACGAAGAACTCGGCTTCCGGGCCGACATAGACGGTGTCGCCGATGCCTTCCGACTTCATGTAGGCCTCGGCCTTCTTGGCGGTGCCGCGCGGGTCGCGGTTATAGGCCTCGCCGGATACCGGATCGAGGATGTCGCACAGGATGACCATGGTCGACTGGGCGAAGAACGGATCCATGTGGACGGTATCCGTGTCCGGCATCAGCACCATGTCGGACTCGTTGATCGCCTTCCAGCCGGCGATCGACGAGCCGTCGAACATGACGCCGTCGGCGAACATGTCTTCCTCGACCTCGACGACATCCATCGTCACATGCTGCAGCTTGCCCCTCGGATCGGTGAAGCGCAGGTCGACGAACTTCACGTCGTTGTCCTTGATCTGCTTCATGATGTCTTTGGCTGTCGTCATGTCATGTATCCCTGTGTAATGACGTTTTTTGATGATGACGGTTCAGAAAAGATGTGGGGCTCAGACGGCGTCCATGCCGGTCTCGCCGGTGCGGATGCGGACGACTTCCTCGATGTTGGAGACGAAGATCTTGCCGTCGCCGATGCGACCGGTCTGGGCCGCTTTGCGGATGGCTTCGATGGCGCCTTCGACGGCATCGTCGCCGAGCACGACCTCGATCTTCACCTTGGGCAGGAAATCGACGACATATTCGGCGCCGCGATAGAGTTCGGTGTGGCCCTTCTGCCGACCGAAACCCTTGGCCTCGGTGACGGTGATACCCTGCAGTCCGGCCTCCTGAAGCGCCTCCTTCACTTCGTCCAGCTTGAATGGCTTGATGATCGCTTCGATCTTTTTCATGTAGAAAGTGGCCTCCACTGCCAAAGAGACGGGTTGTGCGCCCCGCTTGCGCCTCCATCAAGCACGAAGCGTGCCAATTCCCGGAGGTTGGAGACGGTATCGGGCGATTCAGATGCCATGTCGCACCCGGATGCAAATTCGGGTCATCCGTTGCATTGGATGCGTCATCGACGCCCAAAGCCTATACATCGCTCCTCCATCCGTCTGCGCAAAAATTGGGCAGATAGCGCAATTTGCAGGCAGATTCCCCTCCGGGTCCCGCCACTTTTGGGTGGCGTTCGGCGGTCGCCGTTTGCTTCGAACCGCAAATCGGACAATGCTTGATCGGATGGAGATCGGCAATCCCATGCGCAATGAACTTCTTTCACCGGCCGAGATGGCCGAGGCAGACCGGCTGACGATTGCGGAAGGTCCGCTCGACGGCTACGGGCTGATGCGCCGCGCCGGCGCGGCCGTCGCGGCCGTGGTGCTGGTGCGCTATCCGGCAGCCAGGCGGGTGCACGTGCTGTGCGGTCCCGGTAACAACGGTGGCGACGGTTATGTCGTTGCGCGCCTGCTCCGGGAGAGCGGCGTCGAGGTCGCGTTGTGGGTGTCGGGCGAGCCGCGTGCAGGCAGCGATGCCGCGTTCGCCGCGGCCGACTGCCCGCTCGAGCGCCGGCCGCTGTCTGCCTTCGCCGCCGAGGCCGGCTCGCTTGCAGTCGTCGCACTTTTCGGGGCAGGGCTTTCAAAGCCGCTGTCGGGCGACGCCGCAAGGTCGGTCCGGATCGTGACGGATCTCGGCTTGCCGGTCGTCGCCATAGACCTGCCTTCGGGCGTTTCCGGCGAAAGCGGAGCCATTCTCGGCTGCGCATTTCGCGCGGCCATAACCGTGACCTTCGTGCGAAAGAAGCCGGGGCATCTGCTTTTGCCGGGGCGTAAGATGTGCGGCGAGATCGTGCTGGCCGACATCGGCATCGGCGACGGGATCATCGCGCGGATCGCGCCGCAAACCTTCGAAAATGGACCGGCGCTTTGGCTGCCAGCCTTCCCGGTACCGGCCGTCGATGCGCATAAATACAGACGCGGTCACGCGAACGTCTTTTCCGGCGGACCTTCGGCGACAGGTGCCGCGCGCCTCTCGGCGCTTGCCGCCGCAAGAAGCGGGGCAGGGGCGGTGACCGTGCTTTCGCCGGCGAACGCCATGCAGGTGAACGCCGCGCATCTGACCTCGATCATGCTGCGCAAGGCCGAAACGGTTGCCGATCTCGGCGCGTTCCTTACCGATCGCCGCCCTTCATCCTTCGTGCTCGGTCCTGGATTCGGCGTCGGTGAAAAGGCGCGCGATTTTGTCCTCGTGCTGCTCGGCGCCGGGCAGGGGCAGGACGCGGGCATTGAGGGATTGGTGCTCGATGCCGACGGCATCACCTCGTTTCGCGATGAGCCTGAGACGCTTTTCCAGGCTGCCCGAAAGTCCGGCGCGCCGGCGCTGGTGATGACACCGCATGAGGGCGAGTTCGGCAGGCTGTTTCCTGACATTGCGGACGACGAGGCGCTTTCCAAGCTGGCCAAGGCGCGCGCGGCGGCGGCGCGGGCCAATGCCGTCATCGTCTATAAAGGCGCTGACACGGTTATCGCCGCGCCGGACGGACGCGCCGCCATCAACAGCAACGGAGCGCCATGGCTTGCCACCGCGGGTTCCGGCGATGTGCTGGCGGGCATCGTGGCCGGGCTCCTGGCGCAGGGCATGCCTGCCTTCGAGGCCGCCTGCGCTGGCGTCTGGATTCATGCCGAAGCGGGTAGCCGCTTCGGACCCGGTCTGATCGCCGAGGATCTTCCGCTGGCGATGGTGCCGGTGCTGCGCGAACTGACGGAAAGCGATTCCGTGAAACGCTGAACCGCCCTAGTCTAGGCAGTTCGGGCGCCTTGCGGGCCGCGCGCCTGCGCCACGGCCTCCGCCAGCGCTGCAAGCACTCTTTCCTCGCTGACCCCGTTCGTGTCCTTTATCCAGCTCGGCGTCGAAATCGGAGGCTCCAGAAACCGGACGTGGTCGTTCACCGGTCCGGTTTCATAGGCGCGGTTCGATCCGAAGATGAGCACGCACGGTCCCCCCAAAGCCGCGGCCGCGTGGCAGATGCCGCCATCAACGCCGAGAAAGACGGTCGAGGCGGCGATCTGGCACATGGCGTCTGCGATATCGGGGGTCGAGGTGAAATCCACCGCCTCCGGAAGCGCTATCCGGAGCTGGGCCGCGGCCTCGCGTTCACGCGGACCGCCGACGAGCCACACCGACCAGCCGCGCCTGATGTGATCTTTCGCAACGGAAATGAAACGCTCCGCCGGCCACGAGCGGAAGTTGACGAATTCCGACGTATAGAGCGCCAGTGCCGGTCTTGCCGCATCGATCCCATGCCGGATGCGCCAGGCCGAAACCTCCTCGGATGGAACCATCATTTTCGGCTGCGGCAGCCGCACATTGTCGGCAGGCCGTTCGCCCAGCATGGCAATCGCGCAGACCTGCTCGAACAGTCTTGTCTTGCGCGGCCCGAAAGCCACGAAGGATTTCGGCCATCCGGCCGGCAGCCGGTTGACGATGCCGAATTGGAGTTCGCGCGGATAGCCGATGCGCTCGGGGATGCCCGCCAGCCACGGCACCAGGCCCGCCTTGGTGCTGCTGGTGAGCATATAGGCCGCCTGATAATTCTCCCGGCGAAGTTCGCGCGCCAGGCGCGCCCGCTCCCCGAGGCCGGGATTCCAATGCCTCTCGACGATCCAGGCTTTGCGGATGTGCGGCATCAATCGCGCCAGCGGCGCGGCCAGCGGCGAGGTGACGACGTCGATCGGGTGTTCTGGAAACCTCTCGGCGAGAATCTGGATCGCCGAATGGCAACGGATGAAGTCGCCGATTGCCGGCAAGCAGAAGACGAGAATGGGGCGCAACCCGCGATACCTTTTCGATCCGACACAGCCGCCGCGGACGGCAAGCACGCCGGTTCCTTGTCACGGAAGCGCTTCGCCATCAAGGATGCGGGCATGGAGTTCCAGATAGGCCTTCGCGGTTTTCGCGATCGGCAACCCCGTCGGCAGCCGACTCGCGGCCCTTGCGCGCGCCGGCTTGCGATCTCCGCAAGGCCGCGGCTGGAGCCCAAGCAAGGGATAGCGCTGCTTGGGTTCATGGCACTTTGCCAGCGCGGTCTTCATTGGAAAATAAGGCTAGAGCTGATCTTTCACCGCTTGAGCGATCGAGCGCGGAACCAAGGTTTCGGGCACCTGAAGCGTTTTGCTTCCGGTTTCCTTCTCCCAGGTGATGGTGAACGTGTATCTGTCGGCCCCGGGATCGCGGGGCAGCGGCCCCTTGCGGGCGAACAGTTCATCGAGGGTTGCCCTGTCCTTGGCGTCGAGCGCGGCCGCGTCGACGGTCCCGCGGCCCTTGAGGCCGGCGAAACCGCCCTGTCTTTCGATTATGAACCGTTCCGCCATCGCGAGCTTCCCTTGCCTGCAACTGCAAGGTTCGCGGTGCCGCGAACCTGCGTCCGGCGCAGGGAACGCAGCTGGATTGGCGCCTTGTCGGCAAGGCCGAAACCGCTACGGCACGCCCACGCTCGTCCAGGCGCCGTCGACCGCAGCATATATGGCTGCATTGCTTGGAAACAAGCTCTTGGCGGCCGATCGCGTCAGCTTGGCGAAGGATTTGAAGCTCATGTTCTTCGTCGCCTTGCTGCTGGTCAAGGCGGCATACCAGACTTTGCCGGCCTCGTTCCAGGACTGCCCGCCGATGCTCTTGGCGGCAAGGTAGAAAGCATGGTTCGGGATGCCGCTGTTATAGTGCGGATCGCCCCCCGCCTGATACTTCTTGTAGTTGTCCGGCTGTGGCGAGAGGCAGTGCTTGGCGCCTGGGTTCGCCATGTCGCGCAGGCATGTGTAGCCCTTGGCCGTCGCGGCCGGGCCCATGATCCCGGAGCCGATCAGCCAGTCCGCCTGGTCGGAGGTTTGCTTGCCTTCCCATTGGCGGAACATCGAACCGAACACGTCCGAGATGCTTTCATTGAGCGCGCCCGCTTCGTCGGTATAGACAAGCCCCGCAGTATATTGCGTCACGCCATGCGTGAGCTCATGGGCGATGACATCGTTCGACTTGGTGAAGTCGATGAATATCTGGCCGTCGCCGTCGCCATAGGTCATCTGGCTGCCGTTCCAGAAAGCGTTGTTGTAATCCTTGTCGTAATGGATGGACGACATCAGGGTCATTCCAAGGTCGTCGACCGAGTTGCGGCCGAAGCAGGTCTGGAAGAACGCGGCGACTGCGGTTGTCTCGTTGAACGTTCGCTTCGCGGTCTGATCGGAGGAGTTGCCGGGATTGGCGACGGGGCTTCCAGGCAACGACGTCGTGCCCTGGCAGTCATAGACCGTGACCTTTGGCGCGGTCGCCAGTGCCAGGGCGCTTGGCTTGACCACGAGGCGTGCCTGGATGGCCTGGTTTTGCGCGCTCCGCAGCTTGCGCCAGATCGGCTCGAGATCAGCCGTGAGACGACATGCGTCCCGAGCGGCCTTGGGGAGCGACGTATCTTTCGAAAAACGATCGAGAACTTCCTTCGGAACGATAAAGCATCCGCAACGCGCAAGCATGGCAAAGTTCTCCATTTTAAATAACTAATAAATAGATTCATTATTTTACATTGCGCTGAAAAGCATTAGCAATACAGAATATATTTGAAATAATGTGAGGTCGTTCACAGACGAAAGTTCAATTTTCAGATTGCCGCGTCTTTTGCGAGATCCGCATAAGCTGTAATGTGTGCCCTGGATCAATTCCAGGAAAGTGCGGGCGATTTTCCGTTCGCGATCGTTTAAGGCTAGTACTTAGAGCAGATCGGCGAAGCGTCAAAGGAACTGCTCTCGGGAACGACAGGGACAGCGTTCGCAAAGCCGGCCGCCGCCACGACATGCCGTGCTGCAAGTCGTTACGACTTCCTGCCGCTCACAGCGGGATGTTGTCGTGCTTCTTCCAGGGGTTCTGCATGTCCTTGTTGCGCAGCATGCGCAGCGCCCGCGCCACGCGGAGGCGGGTCGAATGCGGCATGATCACCTCATCGACATAGCCGCGTTCGGCCGCAACGAATGGCGACAGGAAGCGATCCTCGTAAGCCTTGGTGTGGGCCGCGATCTTTTCCGCGTTGCCGATATCCTTGCGATAGATGATCTCGACCGCGCCCCTTGCGCCCATCACCGCGATCTGCGCCGTCGGCCAGGCATAATTCATGTCTCCGCGCAGGTGCTTTGACGCCATGACGTCGTAGGCGCCGCCATAGGCCTTGCGGGTGATGACGGTGATCTTTGGCACGGTGGCCTCGGCATAGGCGAACAGCAGTTTGGCGCCATGCTTGATCAGCCCGCCATATTCCTGCGCGGTGCCTGGCAGGAAGCCCGGAACGTCGACGAAAGTGACGATCGGGATCGAGAAGCAATCGCAAAAACGCACGAAGCGCGCCGCCTTGCGGCTGGCGTCGGAATCCAGCACGCCCGCCAGCACCATCGGCTGGTTGGCGACGAAGCCGACTGTCCGACCGTCGACGCGGCCGAAGCCGGTGACGATGTTCTTGGCGAAACTCGCCTGGATCTCGAAGAAGTCGCCCTCGTCGGCGACCTTCAGGATAAGTTCCTTGATGTCGTAGGGCTTGTTGGCGTTGTCCGGGATCAGCCGGTCGAGCGAAAGATCGTGATCGGTCACCGGCTGGTAGCATTCGATCTCGGGAATCTCGGCCGTGTTGGAGGCCGGCAGCAGATCGATCAGCCGGCGCATCTGCAAAAGGGCCTCGACGTCGTTGTCATAGGCGCCGTCGGCGATGGAAGACCTGGTCGTATGCACAGTGGCGCCGCCGAGGCTCTCGGCCGTAACCGTCTCGTTGGTCACCGTCTTCACCACATCCGGCCCGGTGACGAACATGTAGGAGGTGTCGCGCACCATGAAGATGAAGTCGGTCATGGCGGGCGAATAGACGTCGCCGCCGGCGCAGGGACCCATGATCAGCGAGATCTGCGGGATGACGCCTGAGGCGAGCACGTTGCGCTGGAAGATCTCGGCATAGCCGCCGAGCGCCGCCACGCCCTCCTGGATGCGGGCGCCGCCGGCATCGTAGAGGCCGATGATCGGCGCGCGGTTGCGCAGCGCCATCTCCTGGACCTTGACCACCTTCTCGGCATGCGCTTCCGACAGCGAGCCGCCGAAGACGGTGAAATCCTTGGCGAAGAGATAGACAGGCCGCCCGTTGACCGTGCCCCAGCCGGTGACGACGCCGTCGCCTGCGATTTTGGTCTTCTCCATGCCGAAATCGGTGGAGCGGTGCTCGACATACATGTCGAACTCCTCGAACGACCCTTCGTCGAGGAACACCTCGATGCGCTCGCGGGCGGTCAGCTTGCCCTTCTTGTGCTGGGCCTCGATCCGCTCCTTGCCGCCACCCATGCGGGCGATCTCGCGGCGACGCTCGAGTTCCTTCAGCACGTCCTTCATCGCTGCCCCCAAAAAGGAAAGGTGATTTGTGGTAATCGGGAGGGCAGGGGAGCGCAAGCACCGTGTTTTTGTTGCATTGCAACATCACCGCTTGCATTTCAGGCCGGACTCGGCCATATGCGGCGGCATAGGCGCTTGGGCCGGTTTGTCCGGCTTTCTCCACGAATGAGACTGGTTGCGTCTGTTTTCCCTCTTTCCGGTTGATCGGCAAGGTGGCGAAAGAGCCCCGGGAGCATGAAGCTCGCGGGCACGACAGCGCAGCCGCGCGGACGCTTCCGTCCGCCGCCTTGTCGTTTCCTGACAATTTTCGACGGCAGGTTGCGCCCTGCCGCCATCGCTGTTTGCGGCATCGAGCCGCGTGAAAGAAGATTATTTTGACCAACGAAAACCAGGCGGAACAGAACGGTTTCGCTACCCTAGGAATCACCGGCGCGCTGCTCAAGGCCGCCAATGCCGCGGGCTTCACCGATCCGAAGCCGATCCAGGTGCAGGCGATTCCGCCGCAGCTCGAAGGCCGCGACATATTCGGCATCGCCCAGACCGGTTCGGGCAAGACGGCCGCCTTCGCGCTGCCGATCCTGTCGAAGATCATCGGGCTCGGCACCAAGCGCCGGCCGAAGACTGCGCGCGCGCTGATCCTGGCGCCGACGCGCGAGCTTGCCGTGCAGATCGAGGACACCATCAAGCTGCTCGCCAAGGGGGCCCACATCTCGACCGCGCTCGTGCTCGGCGGCGTCTCCCGCTACAGCCAGGTGAAGAAGATCGCGCCCGGCGTCGATGTCCTGATCGCGACGCCCGGCCGGCTGACCGACCTCGTGCGCGAGGGCGACCTCATCCTTGCCGACACCAAATGGCTGGTGCTGGACGAGGGCGATCGCATGCTCGACATGGGCTTCATCAACGACGTCAAGCGCATCGCCAAGGCGACCGCGCCCGACCGCCAAACGGCGCTGTTCTCCGCGACGCTGCCGAACGAGATCGCCGAGCTCGCCAAGGGCCTGCTGAAAGTCCCGGTCCGTATCGAAGTCGCGCCTCAGAGCACCACGGCGGCCGAGATCGTGCAGAGCGTGGTGCTTGCCCGCACCAAGCAGAAGCGCCAGGTGCTGTCCAAGATGCTGGCCGACGAGGCGATGCGCTCGGTGATCGTGTTCTCGCGCACCAAGCACGGCGCCGACCGCGTCACCAAGGACCTTGCCCGCGACGGCTTCAACGCCGCCGTCATCCACGGCAACAAGTCGCAGAACGCGCGCCAGAAGGCGCTCAACGATTTCCGCGACGGCTCGGTGCGCATCCTGGTTGCGACCGACATCGCGGCGCGCGGCATCGACGTGCCCGGCATCAGCCACGTCGTGAATTTCGACCTGCCGGACGAGGCGGAAAGCTATGTCCACCGCATCGGCCGCACCGGCCGCAACGGCAGGGACGGCATCGCGATCACGCTTTGCGATCCGTCGGAGAACGGCAAGCTGCGGCAGGTGGAGCGTATCATCCGCATGAAGCTTCCGGTGATCGCCGATCACCTCGGCAGCCCCGACCCGCAGCGAGATCCGAAGGAGAAGACCGAGCGCCATTTCGAGCCGGCCAACGATCGCGAGCATCATGGCGGGCGCCGCGACGGCCGCCGCCCCGGCAGCGGCAACAATGGCAAGAAGCGCTTCGGCGACAAGCCCAATGGTGAGCGCCAATTCGCTCCGAAGCCGCAGGGCGAACGCCCGGTGGCCGCCAAGCCGAATGGCGAGCGCCAGCCTGACGGCTTCAAGCGCTTCAAGGGCAACAACAAGCGCCGCTTCGGCGGCAAGCGGCCGGCGAACCGGGCAGCTTGAGTCCTCGCCAAGGCTTGATCGAAATAGGAAAACGGCCGAAGCAACGTTCCGGCCGTTTTCGTTTCCTTGGTTCGATTGCTACGGCATCAATGCCTTCACCCACACCACGATCCGCTGGGCGAGAAAGGCTGTAGTCTGCGGCGACAGCGCATCGCCGGCAATGACATGGTTGTCCGGATCGCCGGTATCGTCGACCGGCACCAGTTCGTGCGGACCGCCCCAGCGGCCGGCGATCTCTCGGGTTCGGTCAGGCCGCACCACTTTGTCGGCGTCCGAGAAGATGAACAGGGCAGGGGTGGTCGCCTTTTCGACCGGCGCGCCATAGGCGAGATTGGTGAGTGCCGCCATCGGCAGCGTCGCCGACATGGGATATTTGGTGGTCCAGAATTTTTCATGCAGCGCGTTGCGCGCGGGAAAGCTGCGTTCCCTGCCGCCGACGAGCTCGGCGATCTCTCTGCCCCAGGGCATGGTCAGGATCTCGGCGCCGGACGCCTTGACGCCGAAATTCGGCGAGATGAACGCGATCGCCGCGACGCCGTCGGAGGCGCCCGGCTGTGTTGCCGCCCAGGTCGCCAATGAGCCGCCGGTCGAGGTGGCGATCACGATCACCTTGTCGCCGATCGCGCGGCCGATCGCCAGCGCCTCTTCATAGTCGTTGATCCAGGCATTGACGCTACTTTCGGCCATGGCCGCGCCGTCCTGCCCGTGGCCGGTCAGGCGGGTGTAGAAGAGGTTGGCGCCGAGTTCGTCGGCGACATCGTCCGGAAGCGGGCGGACCTCGCCCTTCGATGCCGAAAAGCCATGGATGTAGACGATCGCAAGCTTCGTCTTGGCGTGAACCAGCGGGTTGGCCCAGATGATCTCCTTGTCCAGCCCGTCGCGGATATTGGGCACCGCGGCTTCCTCGCGCGCCAGATAGGCCTGCGGATCGTCGCCGATCACCGAAGGATCGAAGCGGATCGTCGTGTCGGCCGCCACGCGTGGGCCGAGGAAGAAACCTGCGACAAGGATGACGGCGAGACCAAGTATCGAAAGCACGATCCGCCGCCCCATCGCCGACTCCAAGCAACAATTCTCAACCTATGGCGGTGCCTGCCGAGAGGCAATCGCCCTTCGCCTTAGCGCATGTCGCGCAAACTGTGGAGCGGTTTTGCGAAAACGACATGCATAGAAACAAAGGCTTAAAAGCGCGTCGCCTGAATCCGTTTCAGCGCGGCGCGCTTTAGGTTGCCTTGTCCGCTGACGGAGCTTTTTTGCTCGGCATCTTGCGGTCGAAATACAACGGTCGCGCCCACCAGCTGGTGGTCAGCCCGATCACCAGTCGGCCGAAGGGCCGCGGCAGCAGGCCAAGCAGCTTCAGCGGCCAGCTGATGTGATAGGGGAAGGTGACTTCGAACCCTCCCTTCCTGATGCCGCGCGCCATGCGCCGCGACGCCCGGTGCACGGGCATCAGACCCGGCATCGGCAGCATGTTCTTCTCGGTCAGCGGCGTATCGACGAAGCCCGGATTCATCACTTGGATGCGGATGTTCATCTTGTCGAAGTCGTATTTCAGCGATTCCGCCAGGATGTTGATCGCCGCCTTGGTGCCGCCATAGGCGGCGGTGGTCGGCCAGCCGGAATAAGCCGTCACCGATCCGACCAGGACGACATGCCCGCGCCCTCTCGTGCGCATATAATCGACCACGGGCACCAGACCGTTGACGATGCCGAAATAGTTGACGGCGAAGGATCGGTGAAAATCGCGCACCACGAGGTGCTCGCCGGGAGTGGCGATGTAGTTGCCGGCGTTGAAGACGGCGAGCACGATCGGCCCCATCTCCGTCTCGATGGCGGCGGCCGTCCGCGCCATCCCGTCTTCATCGGTCACATCGCAGGGGAATGACCTCACATGGCCGGCCATCTGCGCCGTCTCGACCAGCAGCGTCTCGACCGGATCGCTCGGCAGCGCCGTCACCGCGATGGTATAGCCCTGCCTTGCGAGATCCTTGGCCAGCGCACGACCGAGACCGCTGCTGCCGCCCGTGATCCAGGCGACACCGTCTTTCGGGTTGGCCCGGTAGAGTGTCATTGAAAGTCCTGCGAATTGTCTGGGTCGGCGCATGACCCCGAAAACCGGTACCGGTTTTCGGAAAGGAATCATGCGCCAGATTAAAGTCCTACAGCTTTGCGCGTCCGGTCGGACGCGCAAAGCGTTAGTGCTCTAGCGGCGAAGAAATCGGATGAAAAGAGCGCTTTTGGGCAGATCGTCGAAATGATAGCGAAGATTGCAGCGTCCGGAATGCGACTGGACCAGGCAAAATCTTGCCTTGAAACCGCGGCTTCCGGTTTCTAGGGTCTCGACCGCACGCACAAAGGAATCCTGAATGCCCCGTAATGTGATCGAAGCGATCGGCAATACACCCTTGATCCGACTCAACAAGGCTTCGGACGCGACCGGCTGCGAAATCCTGGGCAAGGCCGAATTCATGAATCCGGGGCAATCGGTCAAGGATCGTGCGGGCCTGTTCATCATCCGAGACGCCGAGCAGCGCGGGCTCTTGAAACCCGGCGGCGTCATCGTCGAAGGGACCGCCGGCAACACCGGTATCGGCCTGACGCTTGTCGCCAAGGCGCTCGGCTACCGGACCGTCATCGTCATCCCCGACACGCAGAGCCAGGAAAAGAAGGATACGATCAAGATCCTGGGGGCCGAGCTGATCGAAGTGCCGGCCGTGCCCTACAAGAACCCCAACAACTATGTGAAGCTGTCCGGGCGACTCGCCGAGCAACTGGCGCGTTCGGAGCCGAACGGCGCGATCTGGGCGAACCAGTTCGACAATGTCGCCAACCGCGACGGCCATATCCGCACGACGGCGCAGGAGATCTGGACCCAGACCGGCGGCAAGGTGGACGGTTTCGTTTCGGCGGTCGGCTCCGGCGGCACGCTCGCCGGCGTCGCGATCGGGCTCAAGGCCAAGAGCAAGGATGTCAAGATCGCGCTCGCCGATCCGCTGGGCGCCGCCCTCTACAGCTTCTACACCAGCGGCGAGCTGAAATCCGACGGCAGCTCGATCACCGAGGGCATCGGTCAGGGCCGCATCACCGCCAATCTCGAAGGGTTCACGCCGGACTTCTCCTACCAGATCCCGGACGAGGAGGCGCTGCCGATCATTTTCGACCTGATCCAGGAAGAGGGGCTCTGCGTCGGCGGATCGACGGGCATCAACATCGCCGGCGCCATCCGGCTGGCGCGCGAGCTTGGCCCCGGTCATACCATCGTGACGATCCTCGCCGACTACGGCACGCGCTACCAGACGAAGCTGTTCAATCCCGACTTCCTGCGCGGCAAGAACCTGCCGGTGCCGGGCTGGATGGAAGAAAGGGCCGATATCTCGGTGCCGTTCGAAGAGGTGGCTTGATGGCACGCAGAACCGAAGCGCTGTTCCGTGACGACGCCTATCTGAGGACGGCGGACGCACAGGTCGTCGCCATCAACGATCGCGGCGGCATTCTTCTTGATCGGACCATCTTCTACGCTACGTCGGGGGGACAGCCCGGCGATACCGGCATGCTCGAACTGGCCGATGGCAGCCGCATCGCGATCGCGGCAACCATCACCGGCGAGACCAAGGACGAGATCATCCATGTACCGGCGCCCGAACAGGCCATGCCGGTGGTCGGTGACAGGCTGAAGCTCGCCATCGATTGGGAGCGGCGGCATCTCTTGATGCGCATGCACGCCGCCTGCCATCTGCTCACCGTCGTCTGTCCGTTTCCGATCACCGGGGCGGCGGTCGCCGAGGACGACAGCCGCGTCGATTTCGACATTCCCGACGCCGGCTTCACCAAGGAGGATGTGACGGCGAGGTTAATGGAGCTTGTGCGCGCCGATCATCCGATCTTCACGCGACTGATCACCGACGAGGAATTGGCCGCCAATCCAGGCCTGGTGAAATCGAAGAACGTGCGGCCGCCCGCCGGCACCGGCAGGATCCGCCTGGTTTGCATCGGCGAGAATGCCTCGATCGACAGCCAGCCCTGCGGCGGCACCCATGTGAAGAGCACCGGCGAGGTCGGCGAGATCCACGTCGGCAAGATCGAGAAGAAGGGCCGCGAGAACCGGCGCTTCCGCATCCGCTTCGGACCGATGCCGGCGAATTGACGGGCAAAGACGGGCAGCGCCGCTAGAGGCGGACAGGAGCAGGAAAATGGCCGAAGACAGCCCTTTCATCGTCGACGCGGACTGGCTCGAGAAGCGATTGGGAACGCCGGGGCTCACCATCATCGACGCCTCCTGGTACCTGCCGACGCAGCAGCGCAACGCCCACGCGGAATATGTCGCCGCCCATATCCCCGGCGCCCGCTTTCTCGATCAGGACGCCGTTTCGGACCCGGATTCGAAGCTGCCGCATACATTGGCGTCGCCCCAGTACTTCGCGCAATATGTCGGCTCCATGGGCGTTTCTGCCGACGACACTATCGTCGTCTATGACGGTCCGGGGCTGTTTTCGGCGCCGCGCGCCTGGTGGATGTTCCGGGTCATGGGCGTCTTCCAGGTCTACATCCTGAACGGCGGCTTCGACCGCTGGAGGGAGGAAGGGCGGCCGGTGACGGCGGAGCCGACCAAAACAGCGCCTTGCGTCTTTTACGCCGATTTCGATGCGGCCAGGGTCGTCAGCCTTGACGAGATGCGCCGGATCGTTGGAAGCGGAGAAAGCCAGATCGCCGATGCGCGTTCTCCCGGACGTTTCGCCGGAACCGATCCGGAACCGCGTCCTGGCGTCCGTTCAGGCCATATGCCGGGCGCCCACAACGTCCCGGTCGCCGCGCTTGCCGAGAATGGCGAGCTGCTGCCCAAGGACCGCTTGCGCAAGGTGCTCGAGGATGCCGGCATCGACCTTTCAAAGCCGGTCGTCACCTCGTGCGGATCGGGCATCACCGCGGCGGCGATCTCGCTGGCGCTGGAGACGGTTGGCCATACCGACAACAGGCTTTACGACGGCTCATGGACCGAATGGGGCGGCCTCAGCGACACGCCCGTCGTGACGGGCAAGGAATGACGGCGATGGAAAACGGTGTGCCGAAGGATATCGAGGTCATGGTGACATTCCTCGAGATGCACGCGCCGCCGGCCTTGTCGCCGCCGCTGCCTTACAACCGTCAGATCGCGCTGCTGAAGACCAAGGACATCCCGCTGCATTTCTACCGCTACCTGATGGATCGGGTCGGGCGCAAATGGCACTGGGTCAACGTGCTCAGACTGAGCGACGAGGAACTGGCCGCCGGCCTGCATCGCGAGGACCGCGACATCAGGGTGCTCTACCTCGACGGCTCCCCCGCCGGCTTCTTCGATCTCAAGCCGCATTTGCCGGACGAAGTGGAACTCGCCTATTTCGGCATGATGGAACATGCGCACGGCCAGGGCATCGGCCGCTGGTTCCTGGGCGCTGCTATCTCCGCCGCATGGTCGTATGGACCGAAGCGCGTCACGGTGCAGACCTGCACGCTCGACCATCCGGCGGCGCTGCCGCTTTACCAGAAGCTCGGCTTCACGCCGGTGGCGCAGAAGAGGGAGGTCGTTCATCCAATGACCTTCGCCGAGCGCTCGGCGAGCGTGATGAGGCCGTAGTCAGAGGGCAAAGAGGGCGCCGGGGAGCCGATCCGGTCGACTGCGTCGAAGCGCCTACGCCACCGGCGGCGGCTGGCCCTCGAAGGTCGGCAGCGAGGTGTCGATGCATGCCCAGGGCGGCGCCTTGATCGTCCAGATCGTCGCTGCGGGCCGTATCATGTTCGGATCGTCGAGCGTGCCAGCGCGCACGAAGATCAGATGCGGGCGCGACTCCGCCTCGCTGAAAAGATGCACTCCGCAGGCTGGGCAGAAGCGTCGGTGCATCCTGTTGCCGCTGTCAGCCGCGCTTTCGTAATCGCGCGTCTCACCCGCGACCCTGAAGCGCGCCGTCAAGAAGCAGACGCTCACCGCCGCATTGCCGGCCGCAATATACTGGCAGAAGCGGCACCAACACAGACGTGCGGTGATCGGCTCGGCGCGGCTCTCGTAGCGGACTGCGCCGCACAGACATCCCCCGGTGATCATGCTCGGACCATCGCCAGATTTCCAGCCGCCAGCCCACCACAGCGATCATCATGGCGCGGAGCGCCCCGTCTGGCGAGTCCGATAACTCCGGTGTCGTGATTTCGGGTTCCTAATATTTCGATCTTGCGCTCCGAGCGACGCGCGGACCGCTTGGCAGGAATCGGGTGGGAGATACGGTCGCGCTGGCATAATTTCCGGGCAACGACGCCGGAGATTTAGCCATGAGCATCCAGTTCAAAGCCCTGCCGACCGAAGCCGTGCGAGCCTTGCAGCGGGGAGGGCCAGACGCCTACGGCCTCACGCCCGAACGAAGGGTTTCCGATGGCGACGGCGTGCCGTGCCGGCATTGCATGAAGAATGTTGCGGTAGGCGAGAGCTATCTCATCCTCGCCTACCGGCCGTTCCCCGAGCTTCAGCCTTACGCCGAGACCGGACCGATCTTCCTGCATGCGGAGGAATGCGAACGCGCCGCGGACGCGGAAGCGCTGCCAGAGATGCTCGCAAGCAGCGACTATATCGTTCGCGGCTACGGCAAGGACGACCGCATCGTCTACGGCAGCGGCGCCGTCAGCCCGACTAGCGATATCGCGGCTCGCGCCGAGACTTTGTTCGAACGCGACGACATCGCCTATATCCACGTCCGCTCGGCGAGCAACAATTGCTACCAGTGCCGCATCGAACGGGCATGAAAAAATGCCCGCCGATAGTCTGGCGGGCAGTTGGGAAAAAGCCTGCGACAGAAGCCATCGAGCAGGCGGATCGTGTCTAGGCATTTTTCCCCAGTGCCGAATGTGAAACGCTTCACACAACGCTTATTGGCGGCGGCCGGCATTTTCGAAGCGGCGAGCGAGACAGTAACGTTGTCGTATTCCCGTCGTACAACCGCGCTAAAAGGCGGTCGTTGATCGATTGCCGACCGCGGATGGACCGGCGGCACATCGCAACACCGAGGAAGCGGGGCTTTGGCTCCGCTTTTTTGTTGCCCGGATTTCTCGCGCGGGGAACCAGAAAAGAAAAAGCCCGCCGGAAGGACCAGCGGGCGACAGGAGGAAGCTGTTTTCTTCTGAATCAGGCGGCGAGAACCGCCTTCGGCTCGACCATTTCGTAGCCGAGCGCTTCGGCGACGGCGCGATTGGTGATCTTGCCCTTGTGGACATTGAGGCCGTTGCGCAGGTGGTGGTCGTCGACCAGCGCCTTCAGGCCCTTGTCGGCAAGCTGCAGGCCGTGGTGCAAGGTGGCGTTGTTGAGCGCATGCGCCGAGGTGACCGGAACCGCACCCGGCATGTTGGCGACGCAGTAGTGGATGACGCCGTCGACCTCGTAGGTCGGATCGGCATGCGTCGTGGCATGCGAGGTCTCGAAGCAGCCGCCCTGGTCGATGGCCACGTCGACCAGCACCGAGCCCTTCTTCATGCCGGAGAGCATTTCGCGGGTGACGAGCTTGGGCGCCGCGGCGCCCGGGATCAGCACGGCGCCGACGACGATGTCAGCCGAGAAGCACTCATCTTCCAGCGCCTCGACGGTCGAGTAACGGGTATGGACGCGGCCGCCAAAGATGTCGTCGAGCTGACGCAGGCGCGGGATCGAGCGGTCGATGATGGTGACGTCGGCGCCGAGGCCGGCAGCCATCTTCGCCGCATGCAGGCCGACGACACCGCCGCCGAGCACCGTCACCTTGCCGGGCAGCACGCCCGGAACGCCGCCGAGCAGCACGCCGCGGCCGCCATTGGCCTTCTGCAGCGCGGTCGCTCCGGCCTGGATCGACAGACGGCCGGCGACTTCCGACATCGGGGCGAGCAGCGGCAGGCCGCCGCGGTCGTCGGTCACCGTCTCATAGGCAACGGCGGTAACGCCCGAAGCGAGCAGGCCCTTGGTCTGCTCCGGATCGGGAGCGAGGTGCAGGTAGGTATAGAGGATCTGGCCGTCGCGCAGCTGGACCCACTCGTTGGGCTGCGGCTCCTTGACCTTGACGATCATGTCCGACTTGGCGAACACGTCGGCGGCCGTCTTGGCGATGGTGGCGCCGGCGGCGCGATAGGCGTTGTCGTCGGCGCCGATCCCGGCGCCGGCGCCGGTCTCGACCAGCACTTCGTGGCCGTGCGCGACATATTCGCGGACCGAGCCGGGCGTCAGGCCGACGCGGTATTCGTGGTTTTTGATTTCCTTGGGGCAGCCGACGCGCATTTTCTTCTCCTGTCCGGCCCTTGAACGGGCGCTCTCCCTGACATTTCCGGGCATGCCGCAAGCCTCAAAACCGCCGCGCGGTTCAGGGCGACATGCATGAGGCGCAGTGAAGCATGAATCGTTCCGTATGTGTTTGCGAATGCACTTGCGGTAACGCCACGTCTTCGATAATCGTTGCGCAAAATTCCAACTTCTTCGTAGGAATCACGGAAAATGTCGCTCGATAGGATTGATATCGCCATTCTGGAGACTTTGCAGAAGGATGGCCGGATCCCCAACGCGGCGCTGGCAGAAAAGGTCGGGCTGTCGCAGTCGGCCTGCTCGCGCCGGCTCGACAATCTGGAGAAATCCGGAACCATCCGAGGCTACCACGCGCGGCTGTCGAACGCCGCGCTCGGCCACCAGATGACGGCGATCGTCCATATATCGCTGTCGGGGCAATTCGAGAAGACGCTGTCGGATTTCGAGGCGGCGATCAAGCGCTGCCCGAACGTGCTTTCCTGCCATCTGATGTCGGGCGAATACGACTATATCCTGCGCATCGCCGCAAAAGACCTCGCCGACTATGAGCGCATCCACAAGGAATGGCTGTCGGCCATGCCGCATGTGACGAAGATCAACTCGTCCTTCGCCTTGCGCGAGATCGTCGACAGGACGGCGGTCGGCTTGAGGCCGGAGATGGCGTAATCGTCATTTACCTCTAACCGCCTCCGTCACCACCGTCGTCATCGGAATATCGTGCGCCTGCGGGTAGATGGTGGGGATGCGCTGCAATTCGTAGCCGACACCGATGACCAGCGGCCTGAACGGCATGGCGGCAAGCGTACGGTCGTAGAAGCCGCCACCATAGCCCAGCCGATAGTTGCCGGGATCGATGCCGACGACGGGCGAGATCACGATGTCGGGCAGCACCGGATCGCCCTCGGCCGGGATCGGGATGTTCCAGACGCCTTTCTCCAGCCGGTCTCCAGGCGCGTAGGCGCGGAAGACCAGGGGCCGACCCTTCTCGATGACGACGGGCAGCGCCGTGCGGCCGCTGCGCGCATTGATCGACGCCATCCAGCCGCGCAGGTCCGGCTCGCCGCGGAATGGCCAGTAGAGGCTGACCATGCGGCCGGCAACGTCGCCGACCAGGGCGTCGAGGCCCTCGGCAATGCGTGCCGACATAGCCGCGCGCGCATCGGCGGAGACGGCAAGCCGCGCTCCGATCAGTCGTTCGCGCTCCGCCTTGCGCCAGCGCCTGACGTCCGTCCAGTCGGACAGCGGCATCTGATAGGCCGGATCGAGCTCGTGCATGAAACAAGGCGGCGAGGCGTATTGGGCCGGGCCGTCATCGCGATCGTCGATCATGCTTTGCTCCCGTCATTTTTGCTTCAGGCTATACCTCCCGCCTGAATAGCGGCATGTGCATTCACGACACCCGGCGACGACTCCCAGGCAATGGAGCTGTCTGCGGCGGCATTGTTGCGGTGCACAAAAATGCTTACATGACGGGCGGTGAATCCGCTTGGCGAGGTGGAATGAAATGAGTGAAGCCAGCCATCGTGTCGTGGTCGTCGGCGCCGGGTTCGGCGGCCTCGAACTCACCCGCGCGCTTGCCGGCGCACCGGTGCGCATCACCATGATCGACAAGCGCAATCACCATCTTTTCCAACCGCTGCTTTATCAGGTGGCGACCACCTCGCTGGCGACGTCCGAGATCGCCTGGCCGATCCGCCATCTCTTGCGCAGGCGCAAGGACGTGACGACGCTTCTGGGTACGGTCACCGGCATCGACCGCAACGCCAAGCGCGTGCTGCTCGAGGATGGCAGCTCGCTCGCCTACGACACGCTGGTGCTCGCCACCGGCGCGCGCCACGCCTATTTCGGTCACGACGAATGGGAGCCTTTCGCGCCCGGGCTGAAGACGCTCGAGGACGCCACGGAAATCCGGCGCCGCATCCTGCTTGCCTTCGAGCAGGCCGAGCGCGAAACCGATCCCGCCAAACGTCAGGCGCTGCTGACGCTGGCCATCGTCGGCGGTGGGCCGACCGGCGTGGAGCTTGCCGGCACCATTGTCGAGCTTGCGCATGACACGCTGCGCGGCGAATTCCGCAACATCGACACGCGGCAGGCGCGCGTGGTGCTGATCGAGGCCGGCGACCGCATCCTGGCCAATTTCGCGCCTGAGCTCTCGACCTATGCGCAGAAAGCTCTGGAGCGGCTTGGCGTAGAAGTCGAGCTCGGCCGCGCCGTCACGCATCTGGACGCCGATGGCGTCGTCTTCGGCGGCACGCATCTGCCGGCAAAGACCATCCTGTGGGCTGCGGGCGTCGCCGCTTCGCCGGCGGCGGAATGGCTGAGAGCGCCGGCCGACCGGGCGGGCAGGGTGATGGTCGAGCCCGATCTCACCGTGCCGGGCAGCCCCGAGATCTTCGTCATCGGCGACACGGCACATCTGTTGCGGCCGGATGGAAAGCCGGTGCCGGGCGTGGCGCCTTCCGCCAAGCAGGAGGGCAGGCATGTTGCGGCAACCATCAAGGCGCGGCTCGCCGGCGATACGGCGCCGCGTCCGTTCCGCTATCGGCATGACGGCGATCTCGCAACGATCGGCAAGCGTGCCGCGGCCATCGACTTCGGCTGGATCAAGCTCACCGGCCGGCTCGCCTGGTGGCTTTGGGGCATCGCCCACATTTACTTCCTGATCGATTTTCGCAACCGGCTCGCGGTTTCGCTTAGCTGGCTATGGATATATTTTACCGGGCAGCGCAGCGCGCGGCTGATCACTCAGGGCGACGACGACAAGAACTGACTGGCTGCCACGCTGCTTTCATCGACGCGTCACCTTGTCGTGATCAACAGGCTTCCGACAGGCGTGGACTCGCAACGCCTTCGACGCCATGTTCGGCGCTCGGGGCAGGGGTTGTTGCGTTGTCGAATAGGAGGAAACAATGTCGCAACCGTTCGTCAGTCGTCGCTCGTTCCTGGCCGGCGCCGGCGCCAGCGGGGCGCTGATCATGCTGCACCCGTTTTCCGCCCGCGCTCAGGCCAACCAGGCGCATCTCAGGATCATGGAAACTACCGACATCCATGTGAACCTGCTGCCCTACGACTACTACGCCGACAAAGCGAACGACACGATGGGCCTGTCGCGCACGGCCTCATTGATCGACGCCGTGCGCAAGGAAGCCACCAACGCCATGCTGATCGACAATGGCGACCTCTTGCAGGGCAATCCGATGGGCGACTACGTCGCCTACGAGAAAGGCATGAAGGACGGCGACCTGCATCCGGTCATGAAGGGCATGAACCTGCTCGGCTATGAATGCTCGACGCTCGGCAATCATGAGTTCAATTACGGCCTGTCTTTCATGGACAAAGTGCTGGCTGGCGCCAATTTCCCCTTCGTCTGCGCGAACCTGATCCGCGGCACCACGCTTGCCACCAACCCGCGCGACGACAAGCTATATCTCAAGCCCTATGTGATCCTCGACAAGAAGATCAAGGACGGCTCGGGCGCCGAGCAGCCGATCCGGATCGGCGTCATCGGCTTCGTGCCGCCGCAGATCATGGTCTGGGACCTGAAGAACCTCGAAGGCAATGTGAAGACGCGCGACATCGTCGAGGCGGCCAAGGCCTGGGTGCCGCAGATCAGGGAGGAGGGTGCCGACATCGTCATCGCGCTTTCGCATTCGGGCATCGACGTCAAGCAGGGCGACATGATGGAGAACGCCTCGTTCTTCGTCGCCGGCGTCGACGGCATCGACGCTGTCTTCACCGGCCACCAGCACCTCGTCTTCCCCGGCAAGAAGGATTTCCAGGCGCTTGACGGCGTCGACACCGAGAAGGGCACGCTGCAGGGCAAGCCCGCGGTGATGGGCGGCTTCTGGGGCTCGCATATGGGCCTGATCGACCTGCTGCTGGAGCGCGACGGCTCGAAATGGCGGATCGTCTCGGCCACCTCCGAGGCGAGGCCGATCTATGAGCGCGTCGACAACAAGAACAAGGCCAAGGTCGGCGACGACAAGCGCATCATCGCGGCGCTGGCGCAGGATCACGAGGCGACGCTCGCCTATGTCCGCCGCCCCGTCGGCAAGACGTCCGCGCCGCTCTATTCCTATTTCGCCTTGGTCGCCGACGACCCGTCGGTGCAAATCGTCAATCAGGCGCAGAGCTGGTACCTCAAGGACATATTGAAGAGCACGCAATGGAAGGACGTGCCGCTCTTGTCGGCGGCGGCACCGTTCAAGGCAGGCGGCCGCAACGGCGCCGACTATTATACCGACGTCCCGGTCGGCGACATCGCCATCAAGAATGTCGCCGACCTCTATCTCTATCCGAACACGGTGCGGGCGGTGGAAATCACCGGCGCGCAGGTGAAGGAATGGCTGGAGATGTCGGCCGGCATCTTCAACAGGATCGAACCGGGCAAAGCGGATCAGCCGCTGATCAACACCGACTTCCCGTCCTATAATTTCGACGTCATCGACGGCGTCACCTACAGGATCGACCTGTCGCAGCCGCCTAAATACGATTCGAAGGGCGGCATCGCCAACGCCGGCTCCAGCCGCATCGTCGATCTGAAGTTCGACGGAAAACCGATTGATCCGGCGGCGAAATTCGTCGTCGCCACCAACAACTATCGGGCGGGCGGCGGCGGTAATTTCCCCGAGATCAACGCCTCGAAGATCATCTACGAGGCTCCCGACACCAATCGCGACGTGATCGTGCGCTACGTCGTCAGCAAGGGCACGATCAACCCATCGGCGGACGGCAACTGGTCGTTCGCGCCGTTGGCCGGCACCAGCGTCGTCTTCGAGACCGGCCCCAGGGCGAAGGATTTCATCGATCAGGTCAAGTCGCTGAAGATCGAACCCGCAGGCGAGGGCGAGGCGGGATTTGCCAAATACCGCATCACGCTTTGAAGTTGCGCCAGGGCCCGTTGTGAGACGCGCGCGCTGACATGGGGCGCTCTTCGCCATTGTGTTCAGCTGAGTTCCTGGGCGAGCCCGATGAGAAGCCCTTCAGGTCCGCGGATATAGCAGAGCCGATACACGTCTTTATACTGGACTACATCGCCGACGAGCTGCGCGCCGCGCTTGCGGAGCCTTTCGAGCGTCTCGTCGACGTCGTCCACGGCGAACATGACGCGGAGGTAGCCTAGGGCGTTCACCGGGGCGTTGCGGTGATCCGCGACGGTAGGCGGCGCGAGGAAGCGGGAGAGCTCGAGCCGGCCGTGGCCGTCCGGCGTGCGCATCATGGCGATCTCGACGCGCTGATCGCCCAGTCCAGTGACCCGTCCAGCCCATTCTCCTTCGATCGTGGCCCGCCCTTCGAGCTCGAGACCGAGCTCGCGAAAGAAATCAATCGTCTGTTCGAGGTCATCGACGACGATCCCTACGTTGTCCATCCGTTTGAGCGCCATGTGTCCAATCTCCTATGTATCCCCAGCCTAACAACCTACCGAATTCGCATCAAACCGTGGAGGAGTAACCTGAAAGCGCAAAAACAGTGACCTCGCACAATTGCAGCCAAGGCGCTCTGGTTCCGGCCGGCGACATGCGCTAGCTTCAGCCATGCGTTATGTGATCGTCATCGTCGCCATCACCTTCTTCCTGATCTGGGACGGCCTCTACAACCACGGTTACTATCTCGATGCGACCGTCAGGGAGATGTCGCGCATCGTACGCTACGTCACCGGCGCGGCCTGAGACCCGACGCTGCCGCCTCGACGGCAGGGCGCGACATCGTTGCCGGTTGACGCGACGGCCTTGCTCCCACAAAACGCGCTCATCCGTCGATCAAGGAGGCTGGATTGATCCGGCACATCGTTTTCTTCAGCGTACGGCGCAAAGAGGATGTGGAGGCCGTACGGTCAGGCCTGCAGGCGCTGGGCAACATCCCTCATTCGAAGCATTTCGAGGTGACGCTCAACACCAAGGTCGACCTGTACTCCAACGCGATCGACGTTGTCGTCTATGCCGAGTTCGAAGACGAGGCGGCGCTCACCGCCTATAAGGCGCATCCGATCTATGCGGAGACGACCAGCAAGGTGAAGCCGTTGCGTGAGCTGCGCTATTCGGCCGACGTCGTTGCCGCCGCCTGAGCCAAAGGCAATCCGCATCCATCGATGCCTTGAGCGTCAGGCCTTGAACCGATTTCCGGAATGGGGCACACCGCGCCGGTATGATCGAAACTTCGACACATCCGCTCGACCATCTCGTTCTGCCCACGCGAAGCCTCGAGATCGCAAGGCTGCGCCTTTCGTCGCTCGGCTTTGTCGTCGCGCCGACCGGCATCCATCCGTTCGGAACCGAAAACGCCTGCGTCTTTTTCACTGACGGCACCTATCTGGAGCCGCTGGCCGTCGGCGATGAAAAAACGGCCGATCGGGCGATAGGTGAAGGCAACGTCTTCGTCGCGCGCGACCGCCTTTACCGCAGCAGGCTTGGCGACGAGGGCTTCTCCGCGGTCGTGTTCGGAACCGCCGATGCCGATGCCGACCAAGCACGCTATGTCGAAGCAGGGCTGTCTGCCGGCAACATGCTGAGCTTTTCGCGCGCCTTCACCGACACCACGGGCAAAAGCGACACGGCATCGTTCAAACTGGCGTTCGTGGCCGACAGCAAGGCAACGGACTCATTCCTATTCGCCTGCCAGCGCATCAATGCGCCGAAGATCGACCGTACGGCACTGCAGGCGCATGCCAATGGGGTGACCGGCATCATCGAGATCGTCGCGGTCAGCGACAGGCCTTCGAGCCAGGCCAGGCTGCTGTCGACCGCCGCCGGTCAGGACGCGAACGACGGTGACAAGGTTCGATTGCCCAACGCGACTTTGACCGTTCTGACGCCCGACGCTTTTGCCTCGCGCTTTGGCGCATCGGCAGGGAGCCCCTCGGATCTTCGATTCGCGGCCATCATCTTTGCGGTTCGCAGCATTGCCGCCGCCACCCGGCTACTTGCGGCCAACGCGATCGAACACGACATGAGCGGCGACGAGATCGTCGTGCCGCCGGCGCCCGGTCAGGGCGCAGCCTTCATCTTTCGGGAGATCCCATGAGCGAGCCCCTGGCGCCCAATGCATCGGTAACCGTCGGCAAGGTCGTCTTCGCCAACAATGCGCCCTTGTCGCTGATCGCCGGCCCCTGCCAGCTCGAATCGCGCCAGCACGCCTTCGACATGGCCGGTGCGCTAAAGGAACTGACTGAGCGGCTGGGCATAGGGCTCGTCTACAAGACGAGCTACGACAAGGCGAACCGCACCTCGCTGTCGGCGACGCGCGGCGCCGGCCTCGAGGCGGCGATGCCCATCTTCGACGACCTGCGCAAGGCGTTCTCCATCCCGGTGTTGACCGACGTCCACACCGAGGAGCAATGCGCGATCGTTGCGCCGCATGTCGACGTCCTGCAGATACCGGCTTTCCTTTCGCGCCAGACCGACATGCTTGTCGCCGCGGCGCGGACGGGCAAGGTCGTCAACGTGAAGAAGGGCCAGTTCCTCGCCCCGTGGGACATGAAGAACGTCGTCGCCAAGATCACCGGTTCCGGCAACGCCAACGTGCTGGTCACCGAGCGCGGCGCTTCTTTCGGGTATAACACGTTGGTGTCGGACATGCGCGCTCTGCCGATCATGGCCGAGATCGGCGCGCCGGTGATTTTCGACGCCACCCATTCCGTGCAGCAGCCGGGCGGGCAGGGCGGCTCCTCCGGCGGCGAACGGCGCTTCGTCGCGACGCTGGCTTGCGCTGCCGTCGCCGTCGGCGTTGCCGGGGTCTTCATCGAGACCCACCATGATCCGGACAACTCGACCTCTTCCGACGGCCCCAACATGGTGCCCCTCAAGGACATGCCGGCCTTGCTCGAAAAGCTGATGGCGTTCGACCGCGTCGCCAAGGGGCGCTAAAAATCTTGCCCCATCATTCGCTACGGCCGGCACCCCGCATGTCGATTGCGAAGACGGCGTAGTAGTCCAGTCCCCGCATAGGGGCGGTGACGGTCAGGATCCATCGCACATTGCCATGCACCCGCTCGTAGATCGGCGGCCCTTTGGAAGCGAGCGCATCGGGCGGTATCTGGAAGGCGAAGGGAATGCCTGCGCTCGACCGGATGGATGCGCTCGGCACGACGACCGTTTCCTGCCACCTGAGCTCATCCTTGTAGGTCGACTTTTGCGTCCCGCTGGTGACCACGACCGGCCCTCCGACCCGATAGGTGCGGATGCATTGCAGTTGCACCCTGTAGTCGCCGCCCGGGGTCAGATCGCGGCTTGATCGCAACGAACCTTCGAAGCGCCCGCCGGCGATTGCAGGCCCGCAGGCCAATGTCGTCATGCCGAACTTGCGAACCCGCAAGGTGTCGCGGATCGCCTTCAGCAGCGAGTAGAGCGCGATGAGCATGAACAGGACCGGGACGAAGATCAGCGGATTGAATTCGCGATCGGTGACGTCGAAATTGAGCGGAAGCTCGAAATACCAGACGATCAAAATGCCGATCAGGCCCATCGCGCCGGCAAAGAAATAACCGCTGAAGGCATTGGCAGAGTTGGCGTCGACCATTGGTGCCGGTGCTTGCACCGTAGCCTGCCGCCGACCGCGCTGTCCGCTCATCCCCAGCTCCCCTGACACGACATTGCCATGCAGTGCGGCCGGCTGGCAATGGCAGCATGCCCGCAACCTCGTCTGGCTTGTCGCTGGCAACCGCCGGCTGTGCGCTCTTCTCCGCAACTGAGTGCTTTGGCAGGAGGAAGCCATGTCTGTCGCCCGGGTCATCGAGATCACGTCGTCGTCCAACAAAAGCTTTCAGGACGCAATCGAGAATGGCATCGCGCGCGCCGCAAAGATCCTGAAGAACGTCGAAGGCGCCTGGATCCAGGACCAGAAGATCGTGGTCGAGAACGGCAAGATCTCCGCCTATCGGGTCAACATGAAGGTGACCTTCATCCTCACCGACTAGGATCAGGCGCCAGCGGAAAAGTCTGGAACCTTCGTTCGCTCCCCTCATTGTCAAAACAGGCATTCAACCTGAGAGGAGCACCACAATGACCACCCCGTCTGGGCACACCGAAGCCATTGCCGCCTCGCGCGTCATCGGCACGTCGGTCTACAACACCGAGGGCAGCAGCATCGGCAGCGTCGAGGACGTCATGCTCGACAAGATGTCGAACGGCATCATGTTCGCCGTCATCGGCTTCGGCGGCTTCCTCGGCATGGGCGAGAAATATCACGCCATTCCATGGGCGAGCCTCGACTATGACGCGGAGAAGGGCGGCTACGTCGTGCCTTTCACCAAGGACCAGCTCAAGGCGGCGCCCGCGTACTCGATCAAGGAATTGACCGGCGCCGACGGCGAAGCGGCGCGCGATGCATCCTTCGAGTATTACCACGTAGCGCCCTATTGGCATTGACCGTCAAGCAACGGAATCGAAAGGCCCCCGGAAAAATCCGAGGGCCTTCGCGTTTCTGGACCTCTACTCGGCCGCGCGCAGGGTAGAAAGCTCCATCGAGCTTTGCTGGGGTTTCTGACTGTCGCATGAAGTCAGGAACGCCGCCGCAATCAGAAACAAACTCACGATACCGCTCAACTGGGACATGGCGAAACTCCTCCTGTTTCGCCCCGCGCGAACCCGATCATAGTTCAGAAGGGTCGGTCATGCGCATGACTTATGATGACAGAAATTTGCGCTTCGTGAATCATGGCGCCGGCAATATTTGCGGGCGGCCCGATTGCCTTTTGCGGTGCTTTGGCTAAGAGGGGCGCGACGCTTCAATCGATCAATCGGGGACATCGCAATGACCGCCATCATCGACATTGTCGGGCGTGAAATCCTGGACAGCCGTGGAAATCCGACCGTCGAGGTCGACGTGGTGCTGGAAGACGGCTCGATGGGCCGCGCCGCGGTGCCGTCGGGCGCCTCGACCGGCGCGCACGAGGCGGTCGAGCTGCGCGACGGCGGGCCGCGTTATCTCGGCAAGGGCGTCGAGCGGGCGGTCGAGGCCGTGAACGGCGAGCTGTTCGAGGCGATCGGCGGCATGGAGGCCGAGAACCAGATCCATATCGACCAGACGATGATCGAGCTCGACGGCACACCGAACAAGAGCCGCCTCGGCGCCAACGCCATCCTAGGCGTGTCGCTGGCGGTCGCCAAGGCCGCCGCGGAGGCCGCCGGCCTGCCGCTCTACCGCTATGTCGGCGGCACCAAGGCGCACATCCTGCCGGTGCCGATGATGAACATCATCAATGGCGGCGCCCATGCCGACAATCCGATCGACTTCCAGGAATTCATGATCCTGCCGGTCGGCGCACCGACGCTGCGCGACGGCGTGCGCTGGGGCTCGGAGATTTTCCACACGCTGCGCAAGAAGCTGAAGGACGCCGGCCACAACACCAATGTCGGCGACGAGGGCGGATTCGCCCCCAACCTGAAGAGCGCGCCGGCGGCGCTCGATTTCATCATGGAATCGATCGAGAAGGCCGGCTTCAAGCCGGGCGAGGACGTCGCGCTCGGTCTCGACTGCGCCGCCACCGAGTTCTTCAAGGACGGCAACTACGTCTATGAGGGCGAGAAGAAGACCCGCGATCCGAAGGCGCAGGCCAAATACCTCGCCAAGCTCGCTTCCGACTATCCGATCATCACCATCGAGGACGGCCTTGCCGAGGACGATTGGGAGGGCTGGAAGGTCCTGACCGACCTGATCGGCAAGAAGGTTCAGCTCGTCGGCGACGATCTTTTCGTCACCAACACGGCGCGGCTGCGCGACGGCATCCGCATGGGCGTCGCCAATTCCATCCTGGTCAAGGTCAACCAGATCGGCTCGCTGACCGAAACGCTCGACGCCGTCGAGACCGCGCACAAGGCGGGCTATACCGCCGTCATGTCGCATCGCTCGGGCGAGACCGAGGATTCGACCATTGCCGACCTCGCGGTCGCGACCAATTGCGGACAGATCAAGACCGGCTCGCTGTCGCGCTCGGACCGCATGGCCAAGTACAACCAGCTCATCCGTATCGAGGAGGAGCTCGGCAAGCAGGCGCGCTATGCCGGCAAGTCGGTGGTCAAGGGCTGATCCGGGTATCTTTTTCGAACCATGAAAAGGGCGGGTCATTCCCGCCCTTTTCGTTCTTTTCAGACCTCGCGTCCGATTGGTCGTAACCGTCCATTAAGCACAATTGGGCGAAAAGATTCGGATAGCCGCTTGCGTTCGCGGCAGCGAGGGTTTCGGGTCATGTGGACACGTCAGCACAAGCAGAGAAACACCGGCAGGCTGATCATTCCGTCGCTCTGCGTGCTGTTCCTGGCCTATTTCGGCTTCCATGCCTATCACGGCGAGTTCGGCATCTATTCCAAATATCGGCTGCAGGTCCAGGCCGCCGAACTGCAGGCCCAGCTCGACACCGTCAAGGCGCGCCGGGTCGACTTGGAACGTCGTGTCCAGCTCATGCATGAGGGCACGCTGGAAAAGGACATGCTTGACGAGCAGGCCCGAAAGGCGCTCAATCTGTCCCAGCCCGACGAAATCACCATAATGCTGCCTGCGCCTGCGAAATAACCGGAATTCGGTTAATCGCATTTATTTGCAATGATTCTAACCGCTTAGATGCATGCCAGCCATGCATTTTTCAGCATGGCGCAATGCATCCTTGCGTGTTAGCCTCGCTCAAATCGGTGGGGAGACGGTCGCTCTCCCTGAATGTCCGCGAAGAGACGCCAACAGGGAGTGATGCATGGCCACCGCCGCCAGAAAAGCGCCTGCCAAGTCCAAATCCAGATCCGACGGCAAATCGTCGGTCCTTTCCACCCCCAAGCCGGTCGAATTCACCAAGGAAGAAGAGCTTTCCGCCTATAGGCACATGCTGCTCATCCGCCGCTTCGAGGAGAAGGCCGGCCAGCTCTATGGCATGGGCTTCATCGGCGGCTTCTGCCACCTCTACATCGGCCAGGAGGCCGTCGTCACCGGCATGAAAATGGCGCTGGTCGAGGGCGATCAGATGATCACCGCCTATCGCGACCACGGCCACATGCTGGCGATGGAACTGTCGCCGCGCGGCGTCATGGCCGAACTCACGGGACGCCGCGGCGGCCTGTCGAAGGGCAAGGGCGGCTCCATGCACATGTTCTCCAAGGAGAAGCATTTCTACGGCGGCCACGGCATCGTCGGCGCGCAGGTGTCGCTGGGCACCGGTCTCGCCTTCGCCAACCGCTACCGCGACAACAAGAATGTTTCGCTGACCTATTTCGGCGACGGCGCCGCCAACCAAGGTCAGGTCTACGAAAGTTTCAACATGGCTTCGCTTTGGAAGCTGCCGGTGATCTACATCATCGAGAACAACCGTTACGCCATGGGCACCTCGGTCTCCCGCTCGTCGGCCGAGACCGATTTCTCGCATCGCGGCGCTTCCTTCAAGATTCCAGGCATGCAGGTCGACGGGATGGACGTCCGCGCCGTGAAGGCCGCGGGCAACGTCGCCGCCGAATGGTGTCGCGCCGGCAACGGCCCGCTGATTATCGAAATGCAGACCTATCGCTATCGCGGCCACTCGATGTCCGATCCGGCGAAATACCGCTCCAAGGAGGAAGTGCAGAAGATGCGCTCCGAGCGTGATCCGATCGAGCAGGTGAGGGTGCGGCTGCTCGACAAGAAGTGGGCAAGCGAAGACGAGCTCAAAGCCATCGACAAGGAGGTTCGCGACGTCGTCGCCGATGCCGCCGAATTCGCTCAGAACGACGCCGAGCCGGATCCGTCCGAGCTCTGGACCGACGTGCTGCGTTAAGGGGAGGGCAAGGACATGCCGATCGAAATTCTCATGCCCGCGCTCTCGCCGACGATGGAAGAGGGCAATCTTTCCAAGTGGTTGAAGAACGAAGGCGACAAGGTCGTCGCCGGTGACGTGATCGCCGAGATCGAGACCGACAAGGCGACGATGGAAGTCGAGGCCGTGGATGAAGGCACGCTCGCCAAGATCGTGGTTCCTGCCGGCACCGAAGGCGTGAAGGTGAACGCGGTGATCGCCGTGCTTGCGGTCGACGGTGAAGACGTCGACAAGGCTGGCGAAGGCATCGGCGAAGAGCCTGCCAAGACTGAAACCGCCGCAGCGCCGGCGCCTGCTGCGCAGGAAGAGGCTCCCGCCAAGCCGCAGCCCGTCGCCGCCGCGCCGAAGGCCGAGATTGCCGCCGACCCGGACGTTCCCGCCGGCACCGAGATGGTGTCGACCACTGTGCGCGAGGCGCTCCGCGACGCGATGGCCGAAGAGATGCGCCGCGACGGCGACGTCTTCGTCATGGGCGAGGAAGTCGCCGAGTACCAGGGCGCCTATAAGATCACCCAAGGCCTGCTGCAGGAATTCGGGCCGCGGCGCGTGGTCGACACACCGATCACCGAACACGGCTTTGCCGGCGTCGGCGTCGGGGCAGCGATGGCCGGCCTGAAGCCGATCGTCGAGTTCATGACCTTCAACTTCGCCATGCAGGCGATCGACCAGATCATCAACTCGGCCGCCAAGACGCTCTATATGTCCGGCGGCCAGATGGGCGCGCCGATCGTGTTCCGCGGCCCGAATGGCGCGGCCGCGCGCGTCGCCGCCCAGCACTCGCAGTGCTATGCCGCCTGGTACAGCCATATCCCCGGCCTGAAGGTGGTGATGCCTTACACGGCGGCCGATGCCAAGGGCCTGCTCAAGGCGGCGATCCGCGATCCGAACCCGGTCATCTTCCTCGAGAACGAAATCCTCTACGGCCAGTCCTTCGACGTGCCGAAGCTCGACGATTTCGTGCTGCCGATCGGCAAGGCGCGCGTGCACAAGCAGGGCAAGGACGTCACCATCGTCTCCTTCGGCATCGGCATGACCTACGCGGTCAAGGCGGAAGCCGAGCTGCGCGGCATGGGCATCGATGCCGAGATCATCGATCTCAGGACCGTCCGCCCGCTCGACTTCGACACCGTCATCGCCTCGGTCAAGAAGACCAACCGGCTCGTGGTGGTGGAGGAAGGCTTCCCGCAGAGCTCGGTCGGCGACCACATCGCCAGCCAGGTTTCGCAGCGCGCCTTCGACTTCCTCGATGCGCCTGTGATCACCATCGCCGGCAAGGACGTGCCGATGCCCTATGCGGCGAACCTCGAGAAGCTCGCCCTGCCCAATGTCGGCGAGGTCGTCGAGGCAGTCAAAGCCGTCACCTATCGATAGGGAGCGACGCCAATGCCGTCCTTCTGGGTCTTGGCTGCTATCGTCGCGCCCACAGTCGGGATTGCTTTTCTGGTGCGCTCCATGACGGGCAAGTTCGATGCGATCCTGCTGATGCTCAGCGGCGTCGCTTCGCTTGTTCTCGCAACCGTCGCGACCGGCTCTGCCCAAGTCGACCAGACGGGCGGCATGATGAGCCTGGAAATGACCAAAAGCAGTTTCCACTTCGGCGTCCTGCCGCCGGTCTTCATCGTCGCCACGCTGACGGTCATGCGCGGCCTGTTCAAATTCATTCAGGAGTGAGCGATGCCAATCAACATCACCATGCCGGCCCTGTCGCCCACGATGGAAGAGGGCAATCTCGCCAAGTGGCTGGTCAAGGAAGGTGACAAGGTTTCGCCCGGCGACGTGATCGCGGAGATCGAGACCGACAAGGCGACGATGGAAGTCGAGGCCGTCGATGAAGGCACCGTCGCCAAGCTCGTCGTTCCGGCCGGAACCGAAGGCGTCAAGGTCAACGCCGTGATCGCTATCCTGGCAGGTGAAGGCGAGGATGCCGGTGCGGCTGCAAAAGCCGACGGCGGGGCCGCACCCAAGGCGGAGACGCCGAAAGCGGAAGCCCCGAAAACCGAGGCTCCCAAGGAAGCGCCGAAGCCGGCAGCCGCGGCGCCCGCGCCGGCGAAGGCCGAGCCCGCTCCGGTCGCCAACGGCCACGCGGGCGGCGAGCGTGTGTTCGCGTCGCCGCTTGCCCGCCGCATCGCCAAGGATGCCGGCGTCGACGTGGCGGCGCTCAGCGGTTCCGGTCCGCACGGCCGCGTGGTGAAGGCCGACGTCGAGGCGGCGATCGCTTCCGGCGGCGCCAAGCCGGCGCCTGCCGCCAAGGCTCCCGCGGGTGCACCGGCCGCTCCCGCCCCCGCGCCAAAGCCGATGTCGGACGATCAGGTGCTGAAGCTGTTCGCCGAGGGCTCCTACGAGCTCGTGCCGCACGACAATATGCGCAAGACCATCGCGCGCCGCTTGGTCGAGGCCAAGAGCACCATTCCGCATTTCTACCTGACGCTCGACTGCGAGCTCGACGCGCTCTTGGCACTGCGCACGCAGCTCAATGCCGCGGCGCCGATGAAGAAGACCGAGAAGGGCGAGGTTCCCGCCTACAAGCTCTCGGTCAACGACATGGTGATCAAGGCGATGGCCATGGCGCTGATGGCGGTGCCGGACGCCAACGCCTCCTGGACCGACAACGCCATGGTCAAGCACAAGCACGCCGATGTCGGCGTCGCCGTGTCGATCCCCGGCGGCCTGATCACGCCGATCATCCGCCATGCCGACGAAAAGACGCTGTCCACCATCTCCAACGAGATGAAGGACCTCGCCAGCCGCGCCCGCAGCCGCAAGCTGAAGCCCGAGGAATACCAGGGCGGTACGACCGCCGTGTCCAATCTCGGTATGTTCGGCGTCAAGGATTTTGCTGCCGTCATAAACCCGCCGCACGCGACTATCCTCGCGGTGGGCGCGGGCGAGGAGCGCGCGGTGGTGAAGAAAGGCGAGATCAAGATCGCTACCGTGATGTCGGTGACGCTGTCCACCGATCACCGCGCCGTCGACGGCACGCTTGGGGCGGAGCTGCTCGGCGCTTTCAAGCGCATGATCGAAAACCCGATGGGCATGCTGGTCTAGGAAGGGAAAAGGCGGTGCGGAAAATCTTCGCCGGCCTTTTCGCCTTCATCGTTTCCGATCCCGCTGGCGAGCTGGTCGCGCGCTGGCGCGTCAGGTGCTCGTGGTCAGGTTTCGACGGGGTTGGGGCAACCGCATGAAGACAATCCTCTGCTATGGCGACTCGCTGACCTGGGGCTATGACGCCGCCAGCCTCGGCCGCCACGCGCTGGAAGATCGCTGGCCGAGTGTGCTGAAGGCAGCACTGGGCGACGGCATTGAGGTCATTGCCGAGGGATTGAACGGCCGCACGACCGCCTTCGACGATCACCTGGCCGGGGCTGACCGGAATGGGGCGAGGACGCTGCCGACGGTCCTGACCAGCCACGCGCCGCTCGACCTGATCATCTTCATGCTCGGCGCCAACGACATGAAGCCTTGGATCCACGGCAATCCCGTTGCGGCCAAGCAGGGCATGCAGCGCCTGGTCGATATCGTGCGCGGTCACGATTATCCGTTCGACTGGCAGGCGCCGCAGATCCTCATCGTCGCGCCGCCGGCCGTCACCCGCACCGACAATGCCGAGTTCAAGGAAATGTTCGCCGGCGGCGACGATGCCTCGAAACGGCTGGCGCCGCAATATTCCACGCTTGCCGACGAGGCCGGCTGTGGCTTCTTCGATGCCGGCAGCGTGGCGACGACCACGCCGCTCGACGGTGTCCATCTCGATGCGGAAAACACGCGCCGGATAGGCCAGTCGCTGGCGCCGCTCGTGCGTGTGATGCTCTCACTCTAACCCCGAGAAAGATCAGGGAGAAAAACCCGTGGCTGAGAACTACGACGTCATCATCATCGGCTCAGGCCCCGGCGGCTATGTCACTGCGGTGCGCTCCGCCCAGCTCGGCTTCAAGACGGCGATCGTCGAGCGTGAGCATCTCGGCGGCATTTGTCTCAACTGGGGCTGCATCCCGACCAAGGCGCTGCTGCGCTCGGCCGAGATTATGCACTATTCGGACCACCTCAAGGATTACGGCCTGAAGCTCGACGGTAAGGTCAGCCCCGATACGGCCGCCGTCGTCGACCGTTCGCGCAAGGTCTCGCTCAGGCTGAATGGCGGCGTCGCCTTCCTGATGAAGAAGAACAAGGTCGACGTCATCTGGGGCGAGGCGAAACTCACAAAGCCGGGTGAGATCGTGGTGTCCAAGACAGCCAAGAAGCCGATGGAGCCGCAGCCGCCGGTGCCGAAAGGCGTAAAGGGCGAGGGCACCTACACCGCCAAGCACATTATCCTGGCGACCGGCGCAAGGCCGCGTGCGCTGCCCGGCATCGAGCCGGACGGCAAGCTGATCTGGACCTATTTCGAGGCGATGGTGCCGAAGGAGATGCCGAAGTCCCTGCTGGTGATGGGCTCCGGCGCCATCGGCATCGAGTTCGCTTCCTTCTATCGCACCATGGGTGCCGAGGTGACGGTGGTCGAATTGCTGCCGGCGGTGATGCCGGTCGAGGACGCGGAGGTTTCCAAATTCGCGCAGAAGCAATTCGAGAAGCAGGGCATGAAGATTCTGCTCGAAGCCAAGGTGACCAAGGTCGATAAGGGCGCCAACTCGGTCACCGCGCATGTCGAGATGAAGGACGGCAAGGTGGAAAAAATCACCGCCGACCGCATGATCTCGGCCGTCGGCGTGCAGGGCAACATCGAAAATCTTGGCCTCGAGGCGCTCGGCGTGAAGACCGACCGCGGCTGCGTCGTCGTCGACGGCCACGGCAAGACCAATGTGCCCGGCATCTATGCCATCGGCGACGTGGCGGGGCCGCCGATGCTTGCGCATAAGGCCGAGCATGAGGGCGTGGTCTGTATCGAGAAAATCGCCAATTTCCCGGGCGTGCACGCCATCGACAAGCTGAAGATCCCGGGCTGCACCTATTGCAGCCCGCAGGTCGCATCTGTCGGCCTCACCGAAGCCAAGGCCAAGGCCGAAGGCAAGGACATCCGCGTCGGCCGATTCCAGTTCGGCGCCAACGGCAAGGCCATCGCGCTCGGCGAGGACCAGGGCTTCATCAAGACCGTCTTCGACAAGAAGACCGGCCAGCTCCTCGGCGCGCATATGATCGGCGCCGAAGTGACCGAGCTCATCCAGGGCTTCGTCGTGGCGATGAACCTGGAGACCACCGAGGAAGAGCTGATGCACACGATCTTCCCGCATCCGACGCTGTCGGAGATGATGAAGGAAAGCGTGCTCGACGCCTATGGCCGCGCTTTGAACGCATGATAAATCGCAAATCGATGATAGATTGGCTGCGCGAGACTCATATTCGGCAGCCGGAGAATCCTGACGGCAAGGCCGCTCACATCCGGATGCACGTCCACCTGGCACAGGAGGAGTTGGCATATGCATTTGAATGGCGTCGGCTGGATCGCAGCCATCATCATCGGAGGTCTGGCGGGCTGGCTCGCCGAGATGGTCATGAAGAGCAACACCGGCATCTTCATGAACATCATCATGGGCATCGTCGGCGCGGTGGTGTTGAACGCGATCCTGCAGGCTCTCAACATCCAGTCATTCGGCGTCGGCTGGGTGGCCTACCTGATTACCGGCTTCATCGGCGCCTGCCTGCTGATCTTTGTTGGGCGGCTGGTGCGCCGCTGAGCCGCGTGAATAAACCGCCATGTGAAATGGCCGTGGCGGCATGCGCCGGCGCGGCCTTTTTCTTTGCTCCGAAAAGTCCTAGATGACGCACATAGGCGGCCGCGATGCCAGCGGCCGCAAAGGGTTAGAGATGGTCACTGTTCTCGACACGATAGCCAACGCGCCGCGCCCGCGGCATCCCGAAAAGGCGCACAGGCCGGACCAGGAAGTGCTGCGCAAGCCGGACTGGATTCGCGTCAAGGCGCCGGTTTCCAAGGGTTATGCTGAAACGCGCGAGATCGTGAAATCGAACAAGCTGGTGACGGTGTGCGAGGAGGCCGGCTGCCCGAACATCGGCGAATGCTGGGACAAGAAGCACGCCACCTTCATGATCATGGGCGAGATCTGCACGCGCGCCTGCGCCTTCTGCAACGTCGCCACCGGCATCCCGACAGCGCTCGATCCGGATGAGCCGGCGCGTGTCGCCCATGCGGTCAAGCAGATGGGCCTCAGCCACGTCGTCATCACCTCGGTCGACCGCGACGATCTTGACGACGGCGGAGCGCAGCATTTTGCCGACGTCATCCATGCCATCCGCGTGGCCGCCCCTTCGACGACGATCGAGATCCTGACGCCCGACTTCCTGCGCAAGGATGGCGCGCTGGAGATCGTCGTCGCGGCCAAGCCCGACGTCTTCAACCACAATCTGGAAACCGTTCCGTCGAACTACCTGACGGTCCGCCCGGGCGCTCGCTACTTCCATTCGATCCGCCTGCTGCAGCGCGTGAAGGAACTCGATCCGTCGATTTTCACCAAGTCCGGCATCATGGTCGGCCTGGGCGAGGAACGGAACGAAGTGCTGCAGCTCATGGACGACCTGCGTTCGGCCAATGTCGACTTCATGACCATCGGCCAGTATCTGCAGCCTTCGAAGAAGCACCATCCGGTGATCCGCTTCATCACGCCGGACGAGTTCAAGTCCTACGAGACGATCGGAAAGACCAAGGGCTTCCTGCTGGTTGCGTCGAGCCCGCTGACGCGCTCCTCGCATCACGCCGGCGAGGATTTCGCCAGGTTGCGCGCGGCGCGCGAGGCCCAGCTCGAAAAAGCCAGCTGACCGGGTTAGATGCCGAAATTCGAAGCCACCCGCCGCGTCGCCTACACGCCGGAACAGATGTTCGCGCTGGTGGCGGATATCGAGGCTTATCCGCAATTCCTGCCGCTCTGCGAAGCGTTGACCGTACGCTCTCGCAAGGAGCGCGACGGCCGCACTATCCTCGTCGCCGACATGAGCATCGGCTACAAGGCGATCCGCGAGACTTTTACCACCCAGGTCCTGCTCAAGCCCGACGAGAAAGCCATCGACGTCAAATACATCGACGGCCCGTTCAAATATCTCAGCAACATCTGGCGCTTCGACCCGGCCGACGGTGGCTGCGAAGTGCATTTCTTCATCGACTACGAATTCAAGAGCCGCATCCTCGGCGCGCTGATGGGCACGATGTTCGACCGTGCCTTCCGCATGTTCTCCGAAGCCTTCGAAAAGCGGGCGGACGTAATCTATGGCACAAAGCCCGCCTGATCCTTACCTGGTTTGATCTTCACCAAGCGCGCGAAGTCCGAGTTGCAGCGCATGACGCACCGTCTCGTGGCGGATGAATTCGCGGCCCTTACGGCCGAAGAGCTGCTGCTCGGCGATGACCGGCTGGCCGGCAAGTGCCACCCCGAACCAGACGAGACCTACCGGCTTTTCCGCCGAGCCGCCGCTCGGGCCGGCAATGCCGGTGACGGCAAGGGACAGGCTCGCGCGCGAATGCGTCAGCGCCCCCGCTGCCATTTCGAGCACGGTCTCGCGCGAAACGGCGCCATGGGCTTCGAGTGTGGTGGCGGAGACGTCCAGCATCTCCATCTTGGCTTCGTTGGAATAGGTGATGAAGCCGCGGTCGACCACGGCTGAGGAGCCGGCGATGTCGGTCAGGGCGGCAATGATCATGCCGCCGGTGCAGCTTTCGGCCGTCGCCAGCATGATGCCCCGTTGCTGGCAGGCCTGGAGGAGGGCGTTGGCGAGTTCGGCATTGCTCATGCCGGCACATCTCCCGGATAGACGACGCTGGCGGTGGCAATGGCCGCAATGCCTTCGCCTCGTCCGACAAAGCCGAGCTTTTCGTTCGTCGTCGCTTTGATCGAAATCCTCTCCGGAGCAATGCCGAGCATCGCCGCGAGCGCCGCCGTCATTGCCGCGCGGTGCGGCCCGACACGCGGCGCCTCGCAGATCAGCGTGACGTCGGCATTGGCGATGCGCCCGCCCCGCTCGCGCACCAGCTTCGCCGCATGCTCGACGAAGATCTTCGAGGCGACACCCTTCCATCGCGGGTCCGACGGCGGGAAATGCGTGCCGATGTCGCCGGCGCCGCAAGTGGCAAGCAGCGCATCGGTAAGCGCGTGAAGCCCGACATCGGCGTCCGAATGGCCGGAGAGTTTTCGATCGTAGGGAATGGCGACGCCGCACAACGTGACGTGGTCACCGGCTTCGAAGGCATGCACGTCGTAGCCATTTCCGGTGCGGATGTCCGGAAAGCGCGGCAGCGCGCTGGAAAGCCGCTGGTCGGCCATCGCGATATCCCTTGCCCAGGTGAGCTTCACATTGTCCGGCGAGCCGGTGACGATCTTGACCGGAATATGCGCCCATTCGGCGATAGCCGCATCGTCGGTGAACTCGGTCTTGCCGAGGCGATGCGCCTTCTCATGCGCGGCCAGCAGCGGCCAGAACGGAAAGCCTTGCGGCGTCTGGGCGGCATGAAGGCCTGCCCTCGGCACGGTCTCCTCGATCATGCCTGCGGCGGATTCCCGCTTGAGCGTGTCGGCGACGGGCAGCGCGGGCAGCGCACCCTGGCGCTCGCCGATCGCCGCGATGGTGCGGTCGATAAGCCCGGCATCGACGAACGGGCGCACCGCGTCATGCACCAGCACCTTCGACGGCGCCTGCTCCCTGAGCGCCAGCAGCCCGAGCCGAACGGAAGCCTGGCGGGATGGACCGCCGGTGACCGCGACGACGCGCCCGGCATTGGCTCCGGCCGCGCGCTCGAACAGTTCGCGGTCGTCGGCATGGATCGCCACGACCACTGGCCCGACATCGGGATGCGACAGGAATCCTTCCAGCGTGTGCGCGATGACGGCGCGACCGCCGATGCGCTGGTACTGCTTCGGCCCGTCGGCCTGCCCGGCGCGCGCGCCTCGCCCGGCGGCGACGATGACCACGCCGACCTTTTCGTTCGCTTCTGTTGCCGGAATTTCACTTGCGTTGGTCATGTCAACCGCTCCTAGTCGGGGCGAAGGCTGAAAGCCAGCATTTTCCAAAATGCGCCTTAATGTGACGTCATTGCGCGTTGCACAACGGCTTGCATCTGGCTAGAGAATGTGCAGCAATCGAACATGCTTGGTTTTTGTGCATGCCTGAATTGACCACATTGGCTTCGCCGCTCGATGTCGGCGGCGTGAAGATACGCAACCGCGTGTTCCTCGCGCCGATGTCGGGCATTACCGACGAGCCGTTCCGCCAGCGCGCCCATGCGCACGGCGCAGGCTTGGTCGTCTCGGAAATGGTGGCGAGCGGCGAACTGGCCAAGGGCAGGACGGGCTGCGGCCTGCGCATCCGCCATTCCGGGCTGCCCGTCCATATGGTGCAGCTTGCTGGCCGCGAGACCGCGCACATGGCCGAAGGCGCGCGCATAGCGGCAGGCGAGGGCGCCGACATCATCGACATCAACATGGGCTGCCCGGCAAAGAAGGTGACGGGCGGCTATGCCGGCTCGGCGCTGATGCGCGATCTCGACCACGCGCTGTCGCTGATCGAGGCGGTGGTCGGCGCCGTTTCCGTGCCGGTGACGGTCAAGATGCGGCTCGGCTGGGACGAGGACGCGCTCAATGCGCCGATGCTGGCGCGACGGGCAGAACAGGCCGGCGTGAGGATGGTGACGGTGCATGGCCGCACGCGCTGCCAGTTCTATCAGGGCAAGGCCGACTGGCGCGCCATCGCGCGCGTCAAGCAGGCGGTCTCGATCCCGGTGGTCGCCAATGGCGATGTCGGCTCACCGGAGGAAGCGGCGGCAATCCTCGAACAATCCGGCGCTGACGCGGTGATGGTCGGCCGCGCCCACTACGGCGCGCCGTGGATCGCTGGCAGCATAGCTGCGGCCGCCGTTGGTATGTCTGCGCCAGGCATTCCCGCAACGCCGGACGCGCTCGCCGATTACGCCGTTGCACACTACGAGGACATGCTCTCGCTCTACGGAGTGGAAAGCGGGCTGCGTCAGGCGCGCAAGCATCTCGGCTGGTATCTGGATCGCCACGCCACCGGCGTTTCGGCGGAGCAGCGGAAGCGTATTCTGACCTCTTTCGAGCCGGCCGAAGTCATCCGTGGATTGCGCCAGGCCCTTGCCGACATTGGCATGTCGACTGAGATGCGGAGCGCGGCATGAAGGCGAGTGTCCCACAGGCGGCCGGCATGGAGGATGCCGCAAACATCGTGCTGAACACTATCCGCCGCCCGGTGATCATGGTCGACGCCGACGGCTTCATTACTTTCGCCAACGCGGATGCCGAGGACTTCTTCCGCTCCAGCGCGACCATGCTCGCGCGCAACACCTTGTCCAAGCTGGTGCCGTTCGGCAGCCCGTTGCTGACGCTGGTCGACCAGGTGCGCGAGCGCCACGCGCCGGTCAACGAGTATCGCGTCGACGTCTCATCGCCGCGCCTTGGCATCGAGAAGATGGTCGACCTTTATGTCGCACCGGTGCCGGAATTCCCAGGCTCGGTCGTCGTGATGTTCCAGGAGCGGTCGATGGCCGACAAGATCGACCGCCAGATGACGCATCGCGGCGCCGCGCGCTCGGTCACCGGCCTGGCGGCCATGCTGGCGCACGAGATCAAGAACCCGCTTTCCGGCATCCGCGGCGCGGCGCAACTGCTCGAACTGTCGGCCTCCGACGAGGACCGCGCGCTGACCCGGCTGATCACCGACGAGACCGACCGCATCGTCTCGCTGGTGGACCGTATGGAAGTGTTTTCCGACGAGCGGCCGATCGAGCGCTATCCGGTCAACATCCATGTCGTGCTGGATCATGTGAAGGCGATCGCCAAGAACGGTTTTGCCAAGCGTATCAAGATCTTGGAGGAATATGATCCGTCGCTTCCTCCTGTCTATGCCAACCGCGATCAGCTGATCCAGGTGTTCCTCAACCTGGTGAAAAACGCAGCCGAGGCGATCGGCGCCGATCCGCAGGGCGAGATCGTGCTGTCGACGGCCTTCCGGCCCGGAATCCGCGTTTCCGTTCCGGGAACGCAGGACCGTGTTTCGCTGCCGCTGGAATTCTGCGTGCATGACAATGGCCCCGGCGTTTCCGAGGACATCCTGCCGATCCTCTTCGATCCGTTCATCACCACCAAGCCAAACGGCTCGGGCCTTGGCCTGGCGCTGGTCGCAAAGATCGTCGGCGAGCACGGCGGCATCATCGAATGCGATTCGACGCAGCGCGGAACCACCTTCCGCGTCCTGATGCCGGCCTGGAAGGAGACAACGCCCGGCGCCGGCGACGAAGCAGAAGGAGACCGCAAATGACCGTTCGCGGCAATATTCTCGTCGCCGACGACGATGCGGCCATTCGCACCGTGCTCAACCAGGCGCTGTCGCGCGTCGGCCACGAGGTGCGCGTGACCTCGAACGCCTCGACGCTGTGGCGCTGGGTGGCGGCCGGCGAGGGCGATCTCGTTATCACCGATGTGGTGATGCCGGACGAAAACGCCTTCGACATGCTGCCGCGCATCAAGAAGGCGCGGCCGGAACTGCCCGTCATCGTGATGAGCGCGCAGAACACCTTCATGACCGCCATCCGCGCTTCCGAGACCGGCGCCTACGAATATCTGCCGAAGCCCTTCGACCTCACCGAGTTGCTCAACATCGTCAACCGGGCGCTGGCCGAGCCGAAGCGGCCGAAGCTCGACTCGCGTGCCGACGAGCAGCCGGAGACGATGCCGCTGGTCGGCCGCTCTGCCGCCATGCAGGACATCTACCGCATGCTGGCACGCATGATGCAGACCGACCTGACGGTGATGATTTCGGGCGAGTCCGGAACCGGCAAGGAGCTGGTGGCGCGAGCGCTGCATGAATATGGCCGCCGGCGCGGCGGGCCGTTCGTGGCGATCAACATGGCCGCGATCCCGCGCGACCTGATCGAATCGGAGCTGTTCGGCCATGAGAAAGGCGCCTTCACCGGCGCCCAGAACCGCTCCACCGGCCGCTTCGAGCAGGCCGAAGGCGGCACGCTGTTCCTCGACGAGATCGGCGACATGCCGATGGAAGCGCAGACGCGCCTGCTGCGCGTGCTGCAGCAGGGCGAATATACCACCGTCGGCGGCCGCACGCCGATCAAGACAGACGTGCGCATCGTCGCTGCCACCAACAAGGACCTGAGGACGCTGATCAACCAGGGCCTGTTCCGCGAGGACCTGTTCTATCGCCTGAACGTCGTGCCGCTGCGGCTGCCGGCGTTGCGCGAGCGCTCCGAGGATATTCCGGACCTGGTGCGCCACTTCTTCAAGCAGGGCGCCAGCGAAGGCCTGCAGACCAAGCGCATTTCCGCGGGCGGCATCGAGCTGATGAAACGCTACCCCTGGCCCGGCAACGTGCGCGAGCTGGAAAACCTGGTGCGCCGGCTCGCCGCGCTCTATTCGCAGGACGAGATTTCGGCCGAGATCATCGAGGCCGAGCTCAAGACCGGCGAGAGGCCTGTCGTGCCGGACGGCGGCGCGCTGATCCCCGATGATCTGTCGATCGGACAGGCGGTCGAGCATTTCCTGCAGCGTTATTTTGCGTCTTTTGCAGGCGATCTGCCGCCGTCCGGGCTCTACCAGCGCATCCTCGCCGAGGTCGAATATCCGCTGGTCCTGGCCTCGATGACGGCCACGCGCGGCAACCAGATCAAGGCGGCCGAGCTTTTGGGCCTCAACCGCAACACGCTGCGCAAGAAGATCCGCGAGCTCGGCGTCAACGTCTACAAGGCCTCAAGGCAGATCTAAAGCATGTCTCCCGAAAGTGGGAACCGGTTTCGGGGCAAAGACATGCGTAAAATCAAAAACCTAAAAGCGCGGGAGCGAATCTGAAAGATCGCGACGCGCTTTCGATGCCGGCCATTCTTTGCCGGCCGCCTCTTTGTTCCACCCGTCAGCAGACGGGTGGAACGCTTTGTTTCCACTTCATATAATTGGTTCAGAGATGGTCTCTGATAGTGTCCGCGATCATCACGTCAAGGCTGCTGGCCTTCACGCCGAGGAGACGCTCGGTATCGGAAGCATCGACCAGCAGCGGGCGATCGAAGAGATATTTCATTTCCGCGAGCTCATGCATGCCCAAGGCTTCCATCTCGGCGATGGAATAGCAACGCATTGGCGCAACCTCCCTTCCGAGCATCGTCGCGGTTCTGCGGATAAGATCGCGGGGCGAAGCGTATTGCGACGGGACATGGAAGGCTCGACCCCATTCACCCGTGTAGGAGGCTGACGCGACGAGCGTCCGGGCGACGTCCTTGATGAAAGCCCAGGCATGATCGGCGTCGAGGTCTCCCAAGAAGGCGACAGGCTTTCCTTCAACGATGGATGGCAGCGCGAGAAGCGAGAAGTAGGTGACCGCGCCGTGCCCCAGATAATCGCTGGAACGCACCTCGATAGCCGGCACGTTGGCGCGAGATACACGCTGCCACATTATCGTCCGAACAGTCCCCTTCCTCGATGTCGGGTCGAGAGGCAGGTCCGAGCGAAGGGGACTGTCGGCGTTTCCGCCGTAGCCGTAGAGGTTTCCGAGCAGGATGACCTTCGCGTCGACGGCCTCCGCCGCGCGCACCGTGCCGTCGACGATCGGAAAGAAGTCGGTCGGCCACCGGTGGTAAGGCGCCATGGCACACATGAAGATGGCATCCGCACCTCGGCTGATGCGTGAAAGTTCGGCGGCATCGGTAGCGTCCGCCTGCCTCGCGCGCACGCCGGGCAAGTCGATATCGCCGACACTCCTGCTTGTCAGGATGACGTCATGTCCTTGCTCACCGAGCAGGCGAGCCGTCTCACGCCCGACCGGGCCTGCTCCGACGACAACATAGTAACTCATATGAACCTCTTTGCGTTGGCAAACGAGGCGCAGGTCTAAAGGGCTTCGGCATTGAAAATCGCGCAGGAACCGCCAAATGTTGAACAGGTTCTGCCATGATTTTGAGGCTCGTTTCACATGGATCCGCAGTTCGCTTCGGCCCGGGCCTCGGCTGGCATATCAATCGCTTTCCGGCATGTTGAAGCAGGCACCTATCGACTGCCGCGGGCCGATCATCACCGCATCATGATCCATGCCAGCGCGACGACGCGCACCTATTGCAATGACGCCGGGCGATATTTCTTACGGCGAGCTGGTGACATTGATTTCGTACCCGCGGGACAGGAGGGCGGGTTCGAGGCTGAAACCTCATTCGAGACGAGGGAGGTTCGCCTGCCGCCCGCCATGCTCGAGGGTGTGGCGTCGGAGATTGAGGGCAGTGCAAGGGCGCGTCGTTTCGACATGCGGCACCTGCTTCGGGACGAACGTATCGAATACCTCGTCCGGGCACTGGAAACCGACCAAAACGCAGGCTCGGCAGGTGGGGCTCTGTTCGCCGAAAGTGTCGGCATCGCGCTTGCGGTCCGGCTGATTAGTCTCGACGATTGGAGACGGATCGAACGGTTCGGCTGTCGGATGCGCAGTTCAAACGCATGCTGGACTATGTCGAGGCACATCTTTCCGAACCGCTCACGATCGATACGCTGAGCCGCATCGCCAGCGCCAGCAGCTCGCATCTCAGGACCTGGTTCAAAGCGGCGACCGGCATGACTCTTCACCGCTATGTGCTGCGGCGCCGGGTTGAGCGTGCCCGCTCCCTGATTCTTGGAAGTGACCTCAGCACCAGCGAGGTGGCCTATCTGACGGGCTTCGCGCATCAGTCGCACCTGGCGCATTGGATGCGCCGCGAGATCGGGCAAACGCCGCGCAGCTTGCGACGGACGCGACCGAAGCAGTGACGCGAGCCATCGCATCGCCGGGCCGCCTCGTTCGGCGGCAGTGGATCACCGGCATGGTCCCTTTTACGTGAGTGAGCCGGGGAAAGATTTCCGTCCTGGCCACACTTGTTGCATAATCGCCACAATGCGTTGCATACATCCGACGCAATGACCGACTCTAGACGGCGACATGGCTGCTGAGGCTCCAACACTGAACCAACCGGTTTTCAGCCGGGCCGACGTTCGCGACGGCCGCCGGCTGCTGGCGCTGCCTGGCGTGGTCGCGATCGTAGGCGCAATGATCACGGCAGCGATCTCGTTTGCCATTCTGGTCGGTGCGACGCCGATCGCACCCAACGCCAACACGACCTGGGCGCTGATCGCGCTCAATGCCGTCTTCGTGCTGTTCTTGATCGCGCTGGTCGCCCGCGAGGTGCGTCGCATCGTCATGGCACGGCGGCACGGCAGGGCCGCCTCGCGGCTGCATGTGCGCATCGTTGCCATGTTCGCGCTGGTCGCCGCCATTCCGGCGATCATGGTGGCGATCATCGCCTCGATCACGCTCGACATCGGCCTCGACCGCTGGTTCGAGATCCGCACCAAGACCATCGTCAATTCGTCGCTGTCGATCGCGGACGCCTACGTCCAGGAAAATGCGCGCAACTTGCAGGGCACGACGCTGTCGATGGCCTATGATCTCGACGCTTCGCGCACGCTCTATGGTCTCGACCGCACCGGGTTCCTCGACCTCATGAACAAGGAAGCTGTCGGCCGCGGGCTGGCGCATGCGGCGCTGATCAAGCCCGACGGCTCGTTCGTGATGAGCGCCAAGACCGATGCCGATTTCGCCATGCCGGAGCCGCCGCCAGGCGCTGTCGGCACGGCCGCCGACGGCAAGCCGGTGCTGATCGAGCCGCGCACCCGCAACATCATGGGCGCCATCGTCAAGCTGCGCGAGATCGAGGGTCTTTACCTCTATACGATCCGCCTGGTCGACCCCGAAGTGATCCGTGCGCGCCAAATCGTCAAATCCAACACCGACGAATACCGCAACCTCGAGGACAACCGCCGCACCTCCCAGGTGGCCTTCGCGCTGCCCTATCTGTCGCTGACGCTGATCATCATCTTATCGGCGATCTGGACCGGCATTGCGGTCGCCGACCGGCTGGTGCGGCCGATCCGCCAGTTGATCGGTGCGGCCGACGAGGTGGCGACCGGCAATCTCGACGTCGCCGTCCCCGTGCGCCAATCCGACGGCGACGTCGCCTCGCTCGGCGAAACCTTCAACAACATGATCCTCGAGCTCAAGTCGCAGCGAAACGAGCTTCTTTCCGCCAAGGATCTGATCGACGAGCGGCGGCGCTTCTCCGAAGCCGTGCTTGCCGGGGTCACCGCCGGCGTTATCGGTGTCGACTCTTACGGCATCATTACCATCGTCAACCGCTCCGCCGAGACCATGCTGGCGATCTCTGCGAGCGCGGCGCTCGGGCAGAACCTCTCGGCTATCCTGCCGCATGTCGGCCGCGTCTTCGAGATCGGGCGCCAGTCCGGCAAGCCGGTCTATCGCGAGCAGGTGACCTTCTTCCGCACCGGCATGGAACGGACCTTCAATGTCCAGATCACAGTCGAGGCGGACGACGAGGGCGCGGAAGAAAAATCCTATGTGGTCACTGTCGACGACATCACCGATCTGGTCCAGGCGCAGCGCTCGTCGGCCTGGGCGGACGTCGCGCGGCGCATTGCACATGAGATCAAGAATCCGTTGACGCCGATCCAGCTGTCGGCCGAGCGCATCAGGCGCCGCTACGGCAAGGTCATCACCGAGGACCGCGAGGTCTTCGATCAGTGCACCGATACCATCATCCGCCAGGTCGAGGACATCGGCCGCATGGTCGACGAATTCTCGGCCTTTGCCCGCATGCCGAAACCGGAGATGAAAGTCATCGATCTGCGCGAGTCGTTGCGTGAGGCGTCATTCCTGGTGGAAGTCAGCCGCTCCGACATTGCTTTCCAGCGCGATTTCGGCAACGAGCCGCTCAAGGGCACCTTCGACAGCCGTCTGATGGCGCAGGCCTTCGGCAACGTCATCAAGAATGCCGCCGAGGCCATTGACGGACTTGATGCGATAGATCGTTCCGACGGCACAATCCGGATTCAAGCCGGGCGCCAAGATGGCGCCATAAGAATCGACGTTATCGACAACGGCAGAGGGCTGCCGCGCGAGAATCGGCAGAGGTTGCTCGAGCCCTACATGACGACGCGCGAAAAAGGCACTGGCCTTGGCCTCGCTATCGTCAAGAAGATCGTGGAGGACCATGGCGGCCGGCTCGAGCTGCACGACGCGCCGCCGGATTTCCACGGCGGCCGGGGCGCGATGATCTCGATCATCCTGCCGCCGGCGGCGGTCGTTGCCGCGCCGCCACGCGGCGAAGGCCGCAACCAACACGAACGAGAAACTGAAAAGGTCGGTAATGGCGTCTGATATTCTCATCGTCGATGACGAGGAAGACATCCGCGAGCTCGTCGCCGGTATCCTGAGCGACGAAGGTCACGAAACCCGCACGGCACACGATGCCGACAGCGCGCTTGCAGCAATTGCCGATCGCGCCCCGCGGCTGATTTTCCTCGATATCTGGCTGCAGGGCTCGCGTCTCGACGGCCTGGCGCTGCTCGACGAGATCAAGACGATGCATCCGAACATGCCGGTGGTGATGATCTCCGGCCACGGCAACATCGAAACGGCGGTCTCGGCCATCCGGCGCGGCGCCTATGACTTCATCGAGAAGCCGTTCAAGGCCGACCGTCTCATCCTGGTTGCCGAACGCGCGCTGGAAACGTCCAAGTTGCGACGCGAGGTCTCCGACCTCAAGCTGCGCAGCGGCGAAACCTTCGACCTGATCGGCATGTCGTCGGCGATGAGCCAGTTGCGGCAGACCATAGAGCGCGTCGCGCCGACCAACAGCCGCATCATGATCGTCGGCCCGTCCGGCTCCGGCAAGGAACTGACGGCGCGCGCCATCCACGCGCTGTCGGCGCGCAAGACGGGGCCGTTCGTGACGCTGAGCGCCGCCACCATCACGCCGGAACGCATGGAGGTCGAGCTGTTCGGCACCGAATCGAACGGCACCGAGCGCAAGGTCGGCGCGCTGGAGGAGGCGCATCGCGGCATCCTCTACATCGATGAGGTGGCCGACATGCCGCGCGAGACGCAGAACAAGATCCTGCGTGTGCTGGTCGAGCAGCAGTTCGAGCGGGTAGGCGGCACCAAGCGGGTCAAGGTCGATGTCCGCATCATCTCCTCGACCTCGCAAAACCTGGAGGCGATGATCGCCGACGGCCGCTTCCGCGAGGACCTCTATCATCGCTTGGCGGTCGTTCCGGTCATGGTGCCGGGCCTGGCCGAGCGGCGCGAGGACATTCCGTACCTCGTAGACAATTTCATGAAGCAGATCGCGCGCCAGGCCGGCATCAGGCCACGCCGCATCGGCGACGACGCTTTGGCCGTGCTGCAGGCGCACAACTGGCCGGGCAACGTCCGCCAGCTCCGCAACAATGTCGAGCGGCTGATGATCCTGGCGCGTGGCGGCGACGTCGATGCGCCGATCACCGCCGACCTTCTGCCCTCGGAGATCGGCGACGTCATGCCGCGCACGCCGAACCAGTCGGACCAGCACATCATGGCGCTGCCGCTGCGCGAGGCGCGCGAGCAGTTCGAGAAGGACTATCTGATCGCCCAGATCAACCGCTTCGGCGGCAACATCTCGAAGACGGCCGAGTTCATCGGCATGGAGCGCTCGGCCTTGCACCGCAAGCTGAAGTCGCTGGGCGTGTAGCTGTAACTTGGCCCACCCGATTGTACATTGCGGCCGCGGCGGAATCGCCTAAGAAAAGCCGGACATTTCCCCGAGGTGCTCCATGCCGCGCATTGCCTATGTCAACGGGCGCTACGTCGCCCATGCTGAAGCCAGCGTCCATATCGAGGATCGCGGCTACCAGTTCGCCGACGGCGTCTACGAGGTCTGCGAGGTGGCGCGCGGCTATATAGTCGACATGCCGCGCCATCTTGCCCGGCTCAAGCGCTCGTTGAAGGAATTGTCGATCGCTTGGCCCGTCTCGGAGGGCGTGCTGCCGATGCTATTGCGCGAGGTCGTGCGCCGCAACCGCGTCGTCACCGGCCTGGTCTATGTCCAGGTGACGCGCGGCGTCGCCAGCCGCGAATTCTTTTTCCCATCGGCCGACACCAAGTCGTCGCTGGTGATAACCGCCAGAAAGGCCGATCCCGCCGCGGCGGCCAAGCGGGTGGAAACCGGCATCAAGGTCATCACCGTGCCCGAGAATCGCTGGGATCGCGTCGACATCAAGAGCACCGGCCTCTTGCCCAATGTGCTCGCCAAGCAGAAGGCCAAGGAGGCCGGCGCCCAGGAGGCTTGGTTCGTCGACGCGGACGGCACAGTCAAGGAAGGTGGTTCGTCCAACGCATGGATCATCACCAGGGACGGCGTTCTGGTGACGCGGCCGGCCGAGCACGGCATCCTGCGCGGCATCACGCGCACGACGCTGTTCGACGTCGCCGCCAAGCTCGGTTTGAAGATCGAAGAACGCGGTTTTTCGGTCGCCGAGGCCAAGGCGGCGCGCGAGGCTTTCATCAGTTCCGCGACCACGATCGCCATGCCGGTGGTCGAAATCGACGGCGCGCCGATCGCAAACGGCCACCCCGGTTCCATGACACTTTCGTTGCGGCAGGCTTTTTTTGACATTGCGGAAAAAAGTCCAGCCTGATAACCGCAAAGGTGGAATGAACCTCAACTATCTCGTTCTGCTTGTCGTTTAGGCGGCAAGAGGGGGTTTGCGCGCTTGACAGTTGCCGCGTAATTTGGCGCATTGGCCCGCAGACCGAAGGGGATCGGCGAAAGACAAAAACAATGGCGGAACGATCGCAAAACCTTCAGGACCTGTTCCTGAATTCAGTTCGCAAGAGCAAAAATCCACTTACCATCTTCCTCATCAACGGTGTGAAGCTGACCGGCGTCGTCACTTCGTTCGACAATTTCTGTGTGTTGTTGCGGCGCGACGGGCATTCCCAGCTCGTCTACAAGCACGCCATTTCCACGATCATGCCGAGCCAGCCGGTTCAGATGTTCGATGGCGAGGAAAGCCAGGGCGCCTGATTGGCACGTGAGAAGGACGCGGACCGCAGCGTTCGCGGGAAACAAGGACACCAGCTCGGGCCGGAAGCCAAGGATCCGACCCGGGCGGTTGTCATTGTGCCGGTGCTTACGCGCCAGCCGCGCGGCGACGACGATTCGAGCCGTCCGCGCCTGAGTCGCTCGGCGGACGCCCGCCACGACGAGGCGGTCGGGCTCGCCAGCGCCATCGATCTCAATCCGGTCCACACGGCGGTGGTGACGGTCGCCGATCCGCGCCCGGCAACGCTGCTCGGCAGCGGCAAGGTGGCGGAGTTCGCCGACATCGTGAAGGAGCGCAAGGCGGAGCTGGTCATCGTCGACCATCCGCTGACGCCGGTGCAGCAGCGCAATCTCGAGAAGGAGCTGAACGCCAAGGTGCTCGACCGCACCGGCCTGATTCTCGAGATCTTCGGCGAGCGTGCCCGGACCAAGGAAGGCACCCTCCAGGTCGAGTTGGCGCATCTCAACTACCAGAAGGGCCGGCTTGTGCGCAGCTGGACCCACCTCGAGCGGCAGCGCGGCGGCGCGGGTTTCCTCGGCGGTCCCGGCGAAACGCAGATCGAGTCGGACCGGCGCATCCTGCAGGACAAGATCACCAAGCTGAAGCACGAGCTGGAAACGGTTCGGCGCACGCGCGACCTCCATCGCGCCAAGCGCAAGAAAGTGCCATTTCCGGTTGTGGCGATCGTCGGCTACACCAATGCCGGAAAATCGACGCTGTTCAACCGGCTGACCGGAGCAGGGGTGCTGGCCGAGGACGTGCTGTTCGCCACGCTCGATCCGACATTGCGCCGCGTAAGGCTGCCGCACGGCACGCCGATCATCCTGTCGGATACGGTCGGCTTCATCTCGGACCTGCCGACGCATCTGGTCGCGGCCTTCCGGGCGACGCTGGAAGAGGTCGTCGAGGCCGACCTGGTGCTGCATCTGCGCGACATTTCCGACCCCGACACTGTCGCCCAGGCCGAGGACGTCGAGCGCATTCTCGGCGATCTCGGCGTCGATGCGGCCGACACAGATCGCGTCATCGAGGTGTGGAACAAGATCGACCTGCTCGACGAAGGCAATCGCGAGCGTCTGCTGGCCGAGAGCGCCGGCGGCAAGGCGCCGCCGATCGCGATATCGGCAGCGACCGGCGAGGGGATCGACGCGCTGAAGGCGCTCATCGAGACCAGGGTGTCGGGCGAGTTGGAAACCATGACGGTGACGTTGAGCCCCGCCGAGCTCGGCCAGGTCGACTGGCTCTACCGCAACGGCGACGTCGTTTCGCGGAGCGACAATGAGGACGGCAGCGTCACCATCTCGCTGACGGCGACGCATAGCGCAAGGCAGGAAATCGAGAGCAGGCTGCACCGCAAGAATAGCGGCTGACGACGGAGCAATTGCGGGAAAAGTGTGTAGCGGTTTTCCGTCCGGAATTGCGTAAACTTATCTTTCGCTTTTGGCCTGCTGCCAAAGCGCTTCCATCTCGTCCAGCGTCGCTTTCTCCAGCGAACGGCCGGAAGCCTCCAGAGCCTGCTCCACATAATGGAAGCGCGAGCGGAATTTCTCATTGGTGCCGCCGAGCGAGGCTTCGGGATCGAGCTTGAGGTGACGACCGAGATTGACGATGGCAAACAGCATATCGCCGAACTCGTCCTTGATCGGCGCAGCGTCGCCCTTGGCAAGCGCCTCGCGCAATTCGCCGATCTCTTCCTCTATCTTGTCGAGGATGGGAGCTGCCTCGCTCCAGTCGAAGCCGACGCGAGCGGCCTTCTCCTGCAGCTTCAGGGCGCGGGTTAGGGCAGGGAGCGCAACCGGCACGCTGTCGAGATAGCCCTTGCCGTGATCTTCCGGATCGAGGCCGCGCGCGATGCGGGCATTGCGCTTGTCGGCCTTCTCCGCCGCCTTGATCTTCTCCCACATGCCCTTGGCCATGCCGGCGCTGCGCGCCTTCTCGTCGCCGAAGACATGCGGGTGGCGGCGGATCATCTTGGTGGTGATGGCCTCGACGACGTCGCCGAAGGCGAATTCGCCGGCCTCTTGCGCCATCTGCGCATGGTAGACGACCTGCAGCAGAAGGTCGCCCAGTTCCTCGCGCAGATCGTCCAAATCGCCCCGCGCGATGGCGTCGGCAACTTCATAGGCTTCCTCGATCGTGTAGGGCGCTATGGTGGAGAAATTCTGCTCGATGTCCCACGGGCAGCCGGTCTTTGGCGCTCTCAGCGCCGCCATGATCTCGATCAGCCGGGAGATGTCTTTCGAGGGTTTCATGCGACAAACCCTAGCGCGCGCAGCGGCGGGCGACCAATCCCGCCGGCTGGCAAAAGCCTATTGTCCACAGCCGCGCGGCTCTCAGTCGAGCACCGAGACGATCGCCTTGGCGAGGTCATCCATGCCGTCTTCCGGCAGGCCGGCCACGTTGATGCGGCTGTCGCCCACCATGTAGACGGCGTGCTCGGTGCGCAGGCGCTCGACTTGGGCTTCCGTCAGCCCGAGGCGGGAAAACATGCCGCGATGGCTGGCGACGAAATCGAAGCGGTCGGAATTGGACTGCCGGCGCAACGCCTCGGCGAAGGCGACGCGAAGTCTCAGCATGCGCAGCCGCATCTCTTCGAGCTCCGTCTCCCAATCCTTCCTCAGGGCGGCGTCTTCGAGCACCATGCGCACCGCTGCCGCGCCATGGTCCGGCGGCATCGAATAGAGCGCGCGCGCCGCCGCCAGCATCTGGCTCATCGCCACGTCCGCCTGCGCGCCGTCCTTGGCCATGATCATCGCGGCGCCGACGCGGTCGCGGTAGACGGCAAAGTTCTTCGAGCAGCTCGAGGCGACCACCATCTCTGGAACCTTGCCGGCAAGCAGCCGCAGCCCGGCTGCATCGGAATCGAGGCCCTCGCCAAAGCCCTGATAAGCGATGTCGACGAAGGGCAGCAGGCCGCGCTCCAGCAGGACGTCGGCGACCTTGGCCCACTGGGCGGCATCGAGGTTGGCGCCGGTCGGGTTGTGGCAGCAGCCGTGCAGCAGCACGACATCGCCGCTACTGGCGGTCTTGAGCGCCGCCAGCATGTCGTCGAAGCGAACGGCGCCGGAAGCGGCGTCGAAATAGGGATAGTCGCGCACCTGCAGGCCGGCCGCACGCATCACCGGCGGGTGGTTCGGCCACGTCGGGTCGGAGAGCCACACCGTCGCGCCGGGACGGGTCCGCTGCAGAAGCTCGGCCACCAGCCGGAGCGCGCCTGACCCGCCCGGCGCCTGCGCGGCGCGGATGCGCGAAAGGTCGGCTTTGTCGCCGAAGGCAAGCTTGATCATCGCGGCGTTGAAGCCGGTATCGCCGGCAAGGCCGAGATAGGTTTTGGTGTCCTGGCTCGCGAGCAGCCGCTTCTCGGCCTCGCGCACGGCGTGCATCACCGGCGTCCTGCCGTCGCGGTCCTTATAGACGCCGACGCCAAGGTCGACTTTGCCGGGGCGCGTATCGGCGCGATAGAGGCCGATCAAGGCAAGGATCTTGTCGGCGGGCGCGGGCTGCAAGGTTTCGAACATCGATCAGGCTCCAATGGCGGCGGATTGATACGCAAATCGAGCGTATCGCGCCAGCGGTTTCCTCGGATGCCCGCTCGCTTAGGCAGGCCAGACCCGTCGGATCGCAAAAGATACGGCGAGCAGGGATTAAAATCCCCACTTGCTCCGTAAACAGGGGCATGAAACGGTCGATGGCACGCTTCGATATTGTCGGGCAGTTGGGCTCGCTGCGGCGCTATGCGCGCTCGCTGACGCGAGACAGCGCCGATGCCGAGGATCTGGTCCACGACGCGCTGGTGCGCGCCTATGAGCGGCGCGGCACTTTCCGTTCCGGCGGCAACCTGCGCGCCTGGCTGCTCGCGATCGTGCACAACATCTTCATCGACCGCATGCGCGCGCGCCGGTCGGAAGCAGCGCGCATCAAGCAGGCCGGCCGTCTCGCCGATCAAAGCGTGGCCGCGCCCCAGGACCATTCGGTGCGCCTTTCGCAGGTGAGGAACGCCTTCCTGGCTTTGCCGGAAGAGCAGCGCTCAGCCCTGCATCTCGTGGCCATCGAAGGGCTGAGCTACGCAGAGGCCGCCGAGGTCAGCGGCGTGCCGCTTGGAACCCTGATGTCGCGGATCGGCCGTGCTCGTGCGGCTCTGCGCGAAATGGAAGACAGCGCTTCGGCACGCGGCAAAAACCATTTGAGGATCGTTGGGGGTGAGTCATGACCGCTATCGTCGATCTCGTGACCGATGCCGATCTCGACGCCTATGTCGACGATCAGCTCGACGTCGCCCGCCGCATCGAGGTGGAAGCCTTTCTTTCAGCACGCCCGGAAGTGGCAGCGCGCGTGATGTCCGATCTCAGAACGCGCGATGAACTGCGTGTCGCGCTGGCCGGGCCAGGCGCAACCGCACGCCCGGCGACGACCGAAGCGGCGCGGCGGCTGGAGAGGGCGCTTGCCAGGGGGCGCGTCTTTTCCGTGCTGCAGCGGGCCGCGGCGGCGGCTGTGCTGGTGGCGGCAGGGTGGCTCGCGAATGGGGTCTTCGGGCCGATCGCCGTCACCAAGGTCGTCGCCTCGACGCAGCCGCCCGCCTATGTCGAAGAAGCGGTGAGCGCACACCGGACGACGCTGGTGCGCGAGACGATGCCGTCGCAGGCGGAAGCGCCCAGCTACAATGCCGACGAAATCCGCGCCGCGACCGCGATCGTCATGCCTTCACTGCCCGATGATTGGAAGATCCGCGATGTCCAGATCTATCCGTCGCGGTTCGGGCCGAGCGTTGAGATGGCTGTCGAAACGAAGGATCTTGGGCTGGTGTCGCTGTTCGCGATCAGGCCCGGCACCTTCGACGTGGTGAAGCCGACCGTCGCGCCCTCGGGCGACATCTCGTCCGCCTATTTCCAGATCGGCGAGGTTGCTTACGCCGTGGTCGGACGCGGCGATGCGGGCGATCTCGATCGCGCCGCCGAAAGGCTGGCCCGGACGCTCTACTGAACCCACAGCCGATCCAACCAAGGAGAACCCGAATGAACAGCCCTAATCTCGGCTATCGAATGGGCACCGGCGTCCAGGCCGGTGCTGTCTATGACGAGGGCCTGCGCCGCCACATGCTGCGCGTCTACAACTATATGGGCCTTGGCCTCGTCGTCACCGGCCTCGTCGCTTTCGCCGTGGCCTCGACGCCGGCGCTCTATGTGCCGATCTTCTCCAGCCCGCTGAAATGGGTGGTGATGCTGGCGCCGCTCGCCTTCGTCATGATCTTCTCGTTCAAGATGCAGACGATGTCGGCGGCTGGCGCGCAGGCGATGTTCTGGGCCTTCTGCGCCGTGATGGGCCTGTCGCTCGCCTCGGTATTCCTGGTCTTCACCGGTACCAGCATCGCGCGCACCTTCTTCATCGCCGCGACGATGTTCGGCGCCACCAGCCTCTATGGCTACACGACCAGACGCGACCTGACGCAGTTCTCGTCCTTCCTGATCATGGGCCTGATCGGCGTGGTGATCGCAAGCCTCGTCAACCTGTTCCTCGGCTCGACCGCGCTGCAGTTCGCCATCTCGGTGATCGGCATCGCCGTCTTCATCGGTCTGACCGCCTGGGACACACAGACGATCAAGGAGCAGTATGCCGAGAATTTCGACGCGGAATCGCAGCAGAAGCTCGCCGTCTTCGGCGCCTTCTCGCTCTATCTGAACTTCATCAACATCTTCCAGCTGCTGCTGAATTTCACCGGCGAGCGTGAGTAGTCCGGACCGTAGCAGGTAAACATTTCGAACAAAGTTGTGGCCGGAGGTTCCCCCCGGCCACAACTTCTTTTTGGGGCACCGCCATCGCCCTTCCGTTAGACGCGGCGCCACCCGCTTGCTCTTGAGTTCGCGCAGGGCCTTTTGCTAGCCTGCAAGCCGCACACGAGCCAGCCGCGAGGTCGCATGGAACAGGACAGCCTGACACTTCGCGGTGACGGCATCTCGGCAACTATCGTCGGGCAGGGCGCGGAATTGGTTTCCCTGCGCGATGCCGACGGCACGGAGTTCCTGTGGCAGGCAGGCCCTGCCTGGCGGCGCCATTCTCCGGTCCTGTTTCCGATCGTCGGCCGATTGAAGGGCGATCAACTGCGTCATCGCGGCCAGAACTATCCGATGACGCAGCACGGTTTTGCTCGCGACAGGCGCTTTGCCTGGGCGGAGCAGGGGCCTTCCTCCTGCACGCTGGTCCTGACTGACGACGCTGAAACCCGCGGCCACTACCCATTCGCCTTCCGGCTGGCGATAAGCTACAACCTCGCGCCCCGCCGGCTCGGTGTGACGTTCGAGATCACAAACACAGGCGACGAACCGCTACCGGCCTCGATCGGCGCTCACCCGGCCTTCAACTGGCCGCTGCTGCCGGAACTGCCCAAGGAAGCCCATCGACTGACCTTTGCCGACAATGAGCCCGCGCCGATCCGCCGCCTGAAAGACGGGCTTTTGCTCCCGACGCCGCAGCCAACGCCCATCGAAGACAAGGCGCTGGCGCTTTCCGAACGGCTGTTCGATGACGACGCCGTCATTCTGGACCGGCCGGCCAGCACGAGCGTGCGTTACGCCGCCGAGCGGGGGCCGGCGATCGAAATGTCTTGGCAGGGGTTCAACGAGCTGGGCATCTGGTCCAAGCCCGGCGGCGCGCCGTTCCTGTGCATCGAGCCCTGGCATGGCATTGCAAGCCCGGTCGATTTCGACGGCGAATTCGTCGACAAGCCGGGCGTGATGCTGATCGAGCCAGGCGCGAAGCGCACGCTGGCCTACGAGATCGTCCTCGGCCGGGAACCGTAAGGCATGGCCTTCGCGATCAAGGCCGAGGTCAAGGACCCGCGGGCTCAGACGTTCTCATTCGCCGCCCAGAAGACCATGTATGGCGGCAAGCATGTCGCCGAAGGCGACACGATCTTCGTGTTCGCCAGCGAGAACGAAGGCGGGCAGGGGCTTATCGCGCGCGGCGTCGTTACACTCTCCGAAGCCATCCCCCGAAGGCCCGACCTCGAACGCCAGACGCCGCGCGTCAGCATTTCGGTCCGGCACACCGCATCGGCCGCGCGGCGATTGGGCCGAGACGAGCTCAAGCGGTTCAAGGACTGGAAGGACGGTCGGCCCGAGACCGAGCTGAACTTCAAATTCTACCGCCAGGCGACGAACAAGATTGTCGGTATCTCGGATGAGACGGCGGCGTTTCTCGACGAGTTTTTCTAGGGCGCTACGCCACGGACAAATCGATCTCCTTCAATGGATCGCCGCCGTCGATGAAGAACCGGCCATGCGGCTTCAGGGCCGCCTTGATGCGGGTCAGCGCCGCCCAGCCAGTCTCGGGGTGACGCCCGTCGAGCGCGCCGACCCGCATGGCAAAGGCGATATCGAAGAGGGTGTCGCCTGGCAGCAATGTGAAGTCCTCGATCGCTGCCTGCCTGAACTCAAGGCGGCCCGAAGCGATCCCATCTGCCGATCCCGCGCGCGCCAATCGAATTGCCTTTTCCGAGCGATCGATAGCCAGAATGAAGCCGTCGCCGATACGGCCAGCGACAGCGCGAGCGGCAACGCCGGGGCCGCATCCGATCTCCAGGACCCGCAGTCCCGGTTTCAACGGAAGGGCTTCGACGAAAGTGGAGATCCGCTCGGAGATTCCGACTGCCATGGCATAAGTTATGCAATTCGGTTCGTGCTGCACGCAAGCGAGATGGCGCCGAGCGAAATGCTCGTAGGGCAGGGCTCGGGCAGTTTGGCAGGTGAAGTCGAATTCTCGACGCGGAAGAGCCTGGCGCGGCTTTCGTGGACTGCTCGACGCGGTTCGTTGTAGACGTTCCGACCGACTGATTTGAAGGAGACGCAACATGGACCGGTTCACGGGCGGCTGCCTGTGCGGCAACGTCCGGATCGTGGCGTCGGGTCGGCCGTATCGGGTCGGCATCTGTCACTGTCTCGACTGCCGCAAGCATCATGGCGCGCTTTTTTATGCCGCGGCGATCTTCCCTCAGGACGCGGTGACGATCGAGGGCGAGACGCGCGACTATGCCGGTCGGTTTTTCTGTCCGCGCTGCGGCTCGTCCGTTTTCGCCCGCACCGCGGACGAGATCGAAGTGCATCTCGGCTCACTGGATGCTCCAGACCAGCTCACGCCGACCTATGAAAGCTGGATCATCCGTCGAGAGTCGTGGCTGCCGCCATTTCCGGTTACGAAACGGTACGAGCGCGATCGTGAAGCCAAAAGCCGCGTCGAGGAATCGGCCGCACCATTTGGCCGGCCTTCACTCCGGAAGACCGGCCTTGCGGAAGCCGTCGACGAAATGGGCGAGCGTTGCGTCGTCGCGGAACGGTTCCGTTGCAACCCAGTAGCCGGTACTGAAATGCGGATTGCTGACGAGGAACAGGTCGACCTCCGCGCGCGCCTCGTCGAGCCGGCCAAGCTGGGCCAGGCTTGCCGCCAGGAAACGGCGTGAGCTGGTCCGGTACGTTTCGTCCCTGCGCAGCGTCTCGACGGCGCCTTCGTAGTCGCCGGCGGCATATTGCGCCTGGCCGAGCGTCAGATAGTACCAGCTTGGCGGAAACGGGTTCAGCCGGAACGCCTTGCGAATGTGCTCTAGGCTTTCGTCGACCCGCCCGGCCAGCACCTCGATGTCGGACATTGTCGCCCAGGTGTCGGCTTCGTTCGGGTCTAGCTCGATCGCCTTCGCGAACTCCGCGTCCGCCTCGTCGAAGCGGCGCTCATAGGCCAGCAGGTTGGCGAGCACCCAGCGGCAGCCGGCATCGTTGGGATCGATCGTCACGGCTTTGTGCGCCAGTTCCAGAGCGATGCTGCGCGCGGGCTCGATAGGCTGGCCCCAGTGCACCCATCCCATCCAGTGGTTCATTGCAAGCCAGCGATGGGCCTCGGCATAGTCCGGATCGAGCGAAACCGCGCGCGTCAGCATCAGATGCGCTTCCCGCGCCGTTTGCGGCGAATCGTCGATCAGTTTTCGCGCCCGCACGCACAGATCATAGGCTTCGAGATTTTTGGGCCGGTTGCGCGGCGGCGGGGCGCGCAGCCTGCCGAGCAATGCCTCCACGATCTTGGCTGTCACTTCGTCCTGGACGGTGAAGATATCTTCCAGGCTGCGATCGAAGCGTTCCGCCCACAGGTGTTCGCCGCTGGCGGCATCGACCAGCTGGGCATTGATGCGCACGCGCCCGGCCGCGCGTCTTGCGCTGCCTTCGAGCAGGTAGCGCACGCCAAGTTCCCGCGCGATATCGCGCACGTCCATCGCCTTTCCCTTGTAGGCAAAGGCAGAATTGCGGGCGATGACGAAAAGACCGGAAATCCTGGAGAGGTCGGTGGTGAGGTCTTCCGCCAGCCCGTCCGCGAAGGAATCCTGCTCGGGATCGTTGCTGAGATTGACGAAGGGCAGCACGGCGATCGATGGCTTGTCGGGCAGCGGCAAGGGCTTTCGCACCGCGCCGCCGAGCTGTTCGATGGCCCCTGTGAAGCGGTAGCCGACGCGCGGAACCGTGGCGATCCATTCACTGCCGTCTGCTGCCGGACCAAGCAGTTTCCTGAGCTGCGCGATCTGGACGGTGAGGTTGCCTTCCTCGACGGCCGTGCCTTGCCAAGCTGCATCCATCAACTCGGTCTTGGTCAGGATTTCGCCAGGGCGTTCGACGAACGCGGCAAGCAGTTTTATCCCGCGATAGCCCGCGGAGACGGGAATATCGTTCCGCTGAAGCGTTCCCGCGGCTGAATCAAGTACGTACGGACCAAAGGCAAAGCGCGATCCCTGCATGCGCCGCATCTATAGCCGATTTGGAAGTTTTGAGAACTATTTGGACGGGCTTAATTACGACGCGTTTCGCATCCTGCAGAATTCAACCTCTTTCAGGTCGAAGGCCTCCGGGCACTCAACCATCAGGAGGTTGCCATGAACGACATTTTTGCCTCGGCGCCGCATCAGGCGGTGTGCACGCGCAAGGCCGCGAGGCCGGACGCGTCGTCTCGGCGCTACAGTCTCGAGACCCTGCGAAGCGCCATCGCGAGTTGGCGCGAACAGACGCACTTCCGCTGGGAACTCAAGCGCATATCGAGGGACAATCCGCATCTGATCGACGACATCGGTTTGACGCGACGGCAGGTCGAAGAAGAGATCGCCAAGCTGCCCTTCTGGCAACGATAGAGGCGAATGCCACAAGGACCATCGTTGCGCTTGCCGTATAGGGCAGGGAGGTTGCCCCTGCATCTCGATGCGGCCGTCCAGACGGCCACAATAGGAAACCCTGTGGCCGTCATATCAGGCTCGTTTTCAAACCTGCCGGACGACGGCGCCGATCACGTTGACGAGAAGCCGTGCGGCTGTCAGCGCCGACAGGCCGTCGATGTCAGCGGGAGGATAGAGCTCGACAAGGTCAAATCCCGCGATGCTGGCCCGTTTGCCGAGGCCCGAGATCAGGTCGATCGCCTGCGTGTAGGTGAGGCCGCCGGGCGTTCGCGCCGCAACGCCGGGCATGACGGAGGGATCGAGGCCGTCGCAGTCGAGGGTAACGACGACCCGCGCGCCTTCCGGTATATGGCGGAGAGCCGCTTCGATGCCCTCGGCGTGTATCTCGCGGGCGGTCACGAAGCGGCTGCCATAGCGCCGCGCCGCTTCGATTTCGCCGAGGCGTGCGCTGCCGACGCTGCGCAGGCCGACCTGGACCATTCCTGCGACATGCGGCATCTCGCTCGCCCGGCGCATCGGGCTCGAATAGCCGTAGCGCTCGCCATACACCTCGTCGCGCCAGTCGATATGGGCGTCGATCTGCAGTATCCAGACCGGCCCGTGATCGACAAAGCCGCCAAGGAACGGGATGACCACGGAATCGTCGCCGCCAAGCAGGATCGGCACGGCCGGCAACGCCAGGATCTCACGCGTCTTCGCCCCGATCCGCGCACGGTTGCCGGCATTGTCATGCATGATGGTCGAGATGTCGCCGGCATCGACGCAGCAGACCGGCTTGCCGTCGAACAGCGGGCCGCCGAGATCGAAATCCCAGTGTTCCAGGAGAGGGGCGTCGTCCCGGCTGGCGGCGCGGATGGCATCGGCGGCGAGACAATAGCCGCTGCTATCCTTGCCGGGATAGGTGCTGCCGTGACCGGCTCCGAAGATCACCGCACGGGGCACGCGGCCATCGGCGAGGCGGTCGGGAAAGCCGAGAAAGGAAGGCGAGACAGTCATTTTCTGAATGCTTTCATTGTTGCGGCAGCTTGGCGCAGCGCAGTTGCTTCGGCCGGGAGTTTTGCGACAATTCGCATCTCGCGCAACACAGTGGGGCTACAGCGATAAAAAGCTTTCTGATGCTGGCGGTTTACGGGTTGCTCCTTGCCATCTTGTCGCCTGCGGTGGCCGAGGAGAAACTACGCGCTTCGGACAAGGCGGCACTTGCCGAGTGCCTGAAGTATGTCGGCGATTTTCGGGGCGACGTGCCCGGGATGAACGACACGCCGACGATGGATGCTAGAGCTGGTTTCGCTGCCGCATAGAATCTGAAGTGATCCCAGGACTGAACAACGGTGCTTGCAGATGACAAAGCTTGAAAAACCTGTCGTGCACGTGGTCTTCAACATGTCGGCGGCAGGCAGCCTCAGGCAGGCATTGGCTGACATGGGTGTCAAAGAAAAGGTCATCGTCGGCCTACCGGACGACCTAAGCTTTGGACCTGTCGACCCGCCAGCGTTCGATATTCGGGCCCGATGGGTGGAAGACATGCTTGGGTTCGACAGTTGGCAGGATCTCGAGCAACGTTCCGATCTTTTCTGGAAACGGGCAACGGGCAGGGGCATCGCCCCAGTCGCATGGGTATGCCGGCGAAACGCAATGGAATTTGCCGGTTTCCTGGAATTCGTTTCCCGGGTCGGCGCTCATCCGTTCCGAGTGGTCGACATAACCGAGGTCGAATTCGCTCCCGATCGTTCGGAGTCGACATCCTGGCGGACAATATCGTTCGGGGTTGTGCCATCACATAGCATTGTCAGAACACGGCTCTTGGAACGTCAGACGACGTTGTCCGGACAGGAGTTGCAGGCTTATCGCGACTTATGGAAAAGGCTTCGTGCCGAGAACGCACCTTTTCGCGTCGTTTCCGACCACGGTCTTCAGTCAGCGCCGATCACATATTTCGACAAAGCCATCGTGACGCATGTGACAAATGATTGGCGCAAGTGCAGTTACGTCGTCGCCAATTGCCTTGGTGCACTCTGGGACGATGGCACTTACTGCGGCGATCTCGTCCTCTGGTCGCGGGTCCGGGCGCTTGCGGATGAAGGCGTGTTTGAAATGGAGGGTGACGGCGTGCGGATGCGCAACAGCTCCGTGCGGCTGGCGAGCAGGGCTGTGTGACATCGCGCCATCGGCATCCGTTGCCATATCAGAAAGTCGCATAAGATAGATTATGGAACTATCGCATCGAACCGGAACCGGGAATTGCTCCGGTTTCGCGCTCGCACAGGAAACGCGTGCGGTTGCCCTGAGGAGACGGCGACCATCGTGGGCGATGTGCAATCCGTCTCCATCAAGAATGGCCGGGAGCCGCGGCGCGGGTTGTCAGCCAAGCGGGGCGCGCGTCCAGACCTGCGCGTCATCAGGAACTATATGAGAAAACATCTCTATCGTTCTGACTCGTAAGCGATTTCTATCGTCATGCCGTCATAGGCCGGTACCACATGCTCTGGTGTCTCGACCATCACCGTGGCGTAATCCAGCGGAACATGCATATGCGTCAAGACGGCGCTCTTCGGAGCCAGCTTCTCGATCCAGCCCAATGCTTGGCCAAGCGACAGATGGCTCGGATGCGTGTTGTACTGCAGCGCGTCGATCACCAGCACGTCAAGGCCTTGCAGCCGTTCCGCAGTGGCAGCCGGGAAGTCGCTGATATCCGGGCAATAGGCTAGCCCGCCGATTCGGAAGCCCAGTGAGATGATGTCGCCATGGATCTGCGGCAGCGGCTCAAGGGCGAGGGGGCCCCCCTCGCCTTCGACCACGACCGGCCTGGCATGGTCGATGAGATGCGGCTTCACGATCGGCGGATACGAGCTGCCGGGCGGCGTCTCGAAGCAATAGCCGAACGCCTGCCGCAGCCGTCCCATCGTCGGCTCGTCGGCATGAATGTCGATGCGGTGCCGCTGCTCGTGCACATAGCCGCGCAGGTCGTCGATGCCGTGGATGTGGTCGGCATGCGGATGGGTATAGACAACGGCGTCGATACGCCTGACCGAGGCCAGCAGCATCTGCTCGCGGAAATCCGGTCCGGTGTCGATGACGACCGTGGTGCGTCCGCCATTGGCAGCGATCCGCTCGACCAGGGCGGCCGTGCGCATGCGCCGGTTCCTCGGATTCTTGGGGTCGCAATTGCCCCAGTCACCGGTGATGCGCGGCGTACCGGGCGACGAGCCGCAGCCGAGAATGGTGAGGCGCAGCCGGTCGCTCATGTCTCAACCGGCCGCCATGTCCGGACGCGGCATCTTGGTGAACAGCCTGAAGACGTTCTCGGTGGTGATGTCGGCGATCTCCGCCTCGCTGACGCCGATGGTTTCGGCCAGCACCTTCGCCGTGTTCGCCACATAGGCGGGCTCGTTGCGTTTTCCACGGTGCGGGATTGGCGCAAGGTAGGGCGCGTCGGTCTCGACCAGGAGCCGATCGCGCGGGACGTCCGCGGCGATGGCGCGCAACTCGGCCGAGTTCTTGAAGGTCAGGATGCCCGAGAAGGAGACATAACCGCCCAACGTCACGCCGACGTCCGCCAGCCTGCGCCCGGACGAAAAGCAATGCAGAATGAAGGGGAAAGCGCCCTTCCCTGTTTCGTCCTCGAGGATCGCCGCCATGTCGTCGTCGGCGTCTCGCGAATGGATGACCAGCGGCAGGCCGGTCCGGCGCGCGGCGGCGATATGGGTGCGGAAGCCTTGCGCCTGCGCCTCGCGCGGCGCGCGGTCGTAGAAATAGTCGAGCCCGGCTTCGCCGATCGCCACCACCTTGGGATGGCTGGAAAGCCGCACCAGCTCGTCGGCGGTGACATCGAGCTCTTCCGCCGCCTGATGCGGATGGGTGCCGACCGAGCAATAGACTTCATTGAAGGCTTCAGCTATTTCAAGGACTTGCTGAAAGCACCTCACTCGCGTCGAGATCGTCACCATGCGGCCGACCCCCGCCGCCAGGGCGCGGGCGACTATTGTCCCCCGCTCCTCGGCGAAGTCCGGAAAGTCGAGATGGCAATGGCTGTCGACAAGCATCACGCTTTGGTGTCCTGCTCGACGTAACGCGGAAACACGCCTTCGGGTGCCGGCAAGGCGGCGCCGGGCACAAGCGCATGCTCCGCATGGACATGCTTGAAGTTGCGTTTGTCCGCCGGCACGGCCAGGAGCTCGAGCAGCTTCGCCGCCGACCCCGGAATGAAGGGCTGGCAGAGCACCGTCACCCGCCGCACGACCTCGGCCGTCGTCCACAGCACCGTCTCCATGCGCTCAGGATCTGTCTTTCGCAACGCCCAGGGCTCCTGGGACGCGAAATAGCGGTCGGCTTCGGCCACCACGCCGAAGATCGCCGCCAGCGCCAGATGGATGCCCTGCTCCGCCATTGCCCTGCGCGCGACGACAAGCGCCTCAACCGCCTGGTCGAGGATCGCCCGGTCGGCTTCGGCCAACTCGCCGCGCCTCGGCACCGCGCCGCCGCAGTTCTTGGCGATCATCGACAGCGAGCGCTGTGCCAGATTGCCGAGCCCATTGGCGAGATCGGCGTTGGTGCGGTTGACGATCGCTTCGTGGCTGTAGTTGCCGTCCTGACCGAACGGCACCTCGCGCAAGAAGAAATAGCGCACCTGGTCGACACCGTAATGCTCGGCCATGGTGAACGGGTCGATGACGTTGCCGACCGACTTCGACATCTTCTCGCCCCGGTTGAACAGGAAGCCGTGACCGAAGACGCGCTTCGGCAGCGGGATTCCCGCCGACATCAGGAAGGCCGGCCAGTAGATGGCGTGGAAGCGCACGATGTCCTTGCCGATGATATGCGCATCGGCTGGCCAAAAACGCCATTTCTCAGCATTTTCATCGGGATAACCGACACCGGTGATGTAGTTGGTCAAGGCGTCGACCCACACATACATCACGTGCTTCTCGTCGCCAGGCACCGGCACGCCCCAGTCGAAGGTGGTGCGCGAGATCGACAGGTCCTTCAGGCCCGACTTGACGAACCTCATCACCTCGTTGCGGCGCTCGGCCGGGCCGATGAAATCGGGCTGGTTTTCGTAAAGCGCGATCAGCTTGTCCTGATAGGCCGACAGCCGGAAGAAATAGCTCTCTTCCTCGACCCACTCGACGGGCGTTCCCTGCGGCCCGTAGCGCACGTTGTCGTCGCGGACCTCGGTCTCTTCCTCGCCGTAATAGGCTTCGTCACGCACCGAATACCAGCCGGCATAGCCGCCCTTGTAGATGTCGCCATTGGCGGCCATCGCCTTCCAGATCGCCTGCGAGGAGGCGTAGTGCCGCTCTTCGGTGGTGCGGATGAAATCGTCGTTCGAGGCGTTGAGCGCGCTCGCCATGCGCTTGAACTCGGCTGCGTTGCGGTCGGCGAGCTCGCGCGGCGAAATACCTTCCTTCCGCGCCGTCTGCAGCATCTTGATACCGTGCTCGTCAGTGCCGGTCAGGAAGTAGACGTCCTTGCCGTCGAGCCGCTGGAAGCGGGCAAGCGCGTCGGTGGCGATCAGTTCGTAGGCATGGCCGATATGCGGCTTGCCGTTCGGGTAGGAGATCGCGGTCGTGATGTAGAATGTGTCGCGTGACATGAATGAACCGTCATGAATGTCTGAATGTGAGTTGTGGCGGTGGATAAACTATCGGCATGGCGATTGCCATCCCGAGGCCGATGCATGCCGCCCAAAAGTGGCCCCGGTTTTGGGCAACGGCATGCATCAAAACAAACCGTCACATTCGCATCACAGAATTCAGCCGGTCGATCATGGTCAGGGCGTGCTGCTTCTTGTCGAGATTGTAGGTCTCGGCCTCAGATATCGTGTTCAGGGCCTCGTGCCAAGCCTCGGACAGCGTTTTGGCCCTGGCGAGGTCGCCGGCCAAAGCCGCTTCGCTGGCCGCCGCCGACAGAAGGTCGAGCGCGCGGCGGTTGAAGATATCGAACTGGATCGCCTGGTCGCGCCCGGCCACGGCCTCGGCGAGACGGTGGGCGCCGGCAATGTCGGGCTTCTGCGCCGCCACCAGGGCATCGAGCGCGCCGGCGATCTCCAGCCCGCCATATTGGGTCAGCAGGATCGCGTTGCGGGCGCTGCCCCCTGCCCGCTCGGCCAGCGCCGCGCGCGCCGCCGGATCGTCCGGCGGTGGCGGCTCGACATTTTCCAGCACCGCCATCAGCTCGTCCGGCGCAAGCGGCGTCAGCCTCACCATCTGGCAGCGCGACCGGATCGTCGGCAAAAGGCTGCCCGGCGCATGCACGATCAGGATGAACAGGGTGCGCGCCGGCGGCTCCTCAAGATTCTTGAGCAACGCATTGGCGGCATTGATGTTCATGTCGTCGGCCGGATCGACGATGACGACGCGGTAGCTGCCGTCATGCGAGGTCATCGACAGGAAGCGGCTGACCTTGCGGATCTCGTCGACGGTGAGCACCGTCTTGAAGCTCTTGGTCTTGTCGTTGGCCGGACGCGTCAGATGCAGAACCGAAGGATGCGCACCGGTGGCGATCTGGCGAAACAGCGACGACGCCGGATCGGGAACCGCCAGCGCTTCTGGCGCTGCGGCAAAATCCGGATGCTTGAGAAGATGATGCGCCAGATGGAAGGCAAGCGTTGCCTTGCCGATACCGTGCGGCCCGGCCAGGATCAATGCATGCGGCAGCTTGCCGGCGCGGTAGGCTGCCGCAAGCATGCCTGCTGCCTGCGCATGGCCGACAAGCCGCGGCGTCTCCGACGGCTCGGGAACGCCGTCCAGCGTGTCATGCTGTTCGGGGGCGATGCGTTCGAAGATCATGCCGGCGCCGTCTGCTTCCTCTGCGCCGGGATCCGCTTTTCCAGCACTGCGAACACGGCCGCCGTGATGACGTTTTCCACCGTTTCGGGGTCGGCCGACGCATCGATGACGATGCAGCGATCCGGCTCCGCCTCGGCGATCGCCAGGTAAGCCTCGCGCCGGCGCTGGTGGATGGCTAAAGTCTCCTTCTCGAAGCGGTCAGCGCTGTCGCCCGCGCCGCGACGTGCGGCGGCGCGTTTCAGGCCTTCGGCCGGATCGATGTCGAAGATCAGCGTCATGTCGGGAACCATGCCGTTGATCGCGACCGCTTCCAGCGCTTCCATGAAATCCGGGTCGAGCCCGCCGGTGACGCCCTGATAGACGCGGGAGGAATCGATGAAGCGGTCGCAGAGCACGATCGTGCCGCGTTCGACCGCCGGCCGGATCACCTGCTCGACATGGTCGGAGCGCGCGGCGGCGAAAAGGATCGCCTCCATCTTCGGGCCGAAGGGTTCGGCGGCGCCGGACAGAAGCACATGTCTCACCGCCTCAGCGCCCGGCGAGCCGCCCGGCTCGCGCGTCACCAGAACCTCATACTTCTTGGCGCGCATGCGCCGTGCCAGCCGCTCGATCTGCGTCGACTTGCCGGCTCCTTCGCCGCCTTCGAAGGTGATGAAAAATCCGCTCGCCAATCGAGAATGCCTTCGCCCGTGCTGGCCGCTGTCATAGCTCCCGACCGACAAAAGGTCCACGAGCCTGCCCGATCACAAATGTTTCTGACGCAGCCAGCCGACAGCCAGTTCCTTGGCGGCGTCAAGCGCACGCTGCGGCAGCGTGCCGACCTTCACCGACTCGGCGGCGAAAAGCGGCGTCTGCTGGCTGAGCGTGTCGCCTATCCAAACGCGCAACTCCCCGACCGGTTGCCCCTCTTCCACCGGCGCTGCCACCGGACCATTGTAAACGATCCTGGCCGTCAGCTTGTCGCGGTTGGTTATCGGCAGGAAGATGTCCACCGGCCCCTTGGCTTTCAAGGCCACGCCGGATTTGGCGCCCCCGAAAACCTCGGCTTCGCCGACAACCTCGCCCTTGGCGAAGATCTCCGTCTTCTGGAACGAACGCGATCCCCAGTCGAGCAGCTTGCGCGCCTCTTCGGAGCGTTCCCGGTCGCTCGCCAGCCCGCTGAGCGCCGCGATCACGCGAATGCCGTTATGGCTGACCGTGCCGACGATGCCAAAGCCGGCGGTCTCGCTGGCCCCGGCGACAAAGCCGTCGGCATCGATGCCCATGGTCAGGAGCGGATTGCGGTTCCTCTGGGAGATCTTGTTCCAGGTGAAGTCGGGCTGCCCGTAATAGTGGAAGAACTCCGGATAGTCGCGCCAGATATGCAGCGCCAGCATCGTCAGTTCCCGCACCGTCGTCTGCTGGCCGTCTGCCGGCAGCCCGGTCGAGTTGACGAAGGTCGACTTTTGCAGGCCGATCTCGCGGGCGCGCTCCGTCATCTGCGCGGCGAAATTGGCTTCCGAGCCGGCCATGCCTTCGGCAAGCACGATGCAACCGTCATTGGCTGCCTGCACGGTCACGCCCTGGATCAGATCCTCGACGCGGACCGCGGACTTGAGCTTGGCGAACATGGTCGAGGTTCCGGACGGCGCGCCGCCCGTGCGCCAGGCGTTTTCGCTGACCACGAAGGTGTCGTCGAGCGTGATCCGCTTCGATTTGACGGCGTTGAAGACCACCTCCATCGTCATCAGCTTGGCCATCGACGCCGGCGGAATAGGCTTGTCCGCATCCTTGGCGAAAAGCACCGTCCCGGTATCGGCATCGATCATGAAGGCCTGGACCGCCTTGGTCTCGAAAAGCTGTGCGCTCGCCGGGCCAAGGCAAAGCAGCAAAAGGGCCAGTCCCAACGAACCGGCGAACGGCGAAAAGAAGCGCAATTGCATGAAGTCTCGACCCCCAAGCAATCCCAGGAAAAGTGCGCAGCGGGTTTCCGTCCGGAATTGCGCAAAAAATCGTCCGGCCAAGCTAGCAGGGTTTTTTCCGACGGATCAACCGAGCCTGCGAAACAGATCAGTTTCGCACAACTAACGCGTCCGGCGCCCCATGCGACCATGCCGCCTGCAGCAGGTCGTCGATACTGCCATGGCCATTCGGATAGACGTTGACCGCATACCAGTCGTTGCCGTCGAGCTCGGTGCGCTGTATCTCGGTCCTGCCGAACGGCTCGAGCGCCGCCGCCACGCGCTTCGCCTCGGCGGCATCGTCGAAGGAGCCGGCGGCGACATAGTCCGAGGCCGGCGCCTGCCCCTGCGGGTTGGATTTCTTCCACGACTGCAGGATGTCGGCCGGCGACATGCCGCTGCCGTCGAGGGCGGCAAAGACGTCGGCGCGACTGACGCGCTCATCCGCATAGGACAGCGAAGCCATGGCGAAGGGCGAGTTCGGCGGCAGCCTGAACTCCGGCCGCAACCCCGGCCGCTCTGGCACGATCGGCCCGAAATCCGGCAAGGTGACATCGCTGGCGCCCGGCGCCTGCGCCGACATCGCCGGTTGCACGGTCGGCTGCTCCGACAGTCCTGGCTGCGCGGCGAAAGCCTGTCCCGAATTGGTCAACTGGCCGGGGAACGGAACGGCGGCCGGAGGCGCGTCCGTCTGCATGCTGGGCGACGGGCCGTTCATGGCGACCATCACGCCGGTCGGCAAACCGTCGGACGGATCGGGTCTGTTGTTGCCCGGGCGGTAGGAGGCCATCAGGTACTGGTCGTCATTGCCGTCGAGCGGCGCCCGGCCGACATATTCGACCTTCACCCTTGCCGTGCCGACCTTGTCATAGTCGAGCATTTGCGCGGCACGCTGCGAGACGTCGATGATGCGGCCCTCATGATACGGGCCGCGATCGTTGACGCGCACGATGACCGAGCTGCCGGTGTCGAGATTGGTCACGCGGGCATAGCTTGGCAGCGGCATTGTCGGATGCGCCGCCGTCAGTTGCGCCGTGTCGTAGACTTCGCCATTGGCGGTCAGCCGGCCATGGAAGGCATCGCCATACCAGGAAGCCAGGCCGACCTTGGCGTAGTGCCTGTCTTCCTTCGGATAATACCACTTGCCGCGCACCTGATAGGGCTTGCCGAGCTGGTCGCGGCCGCCGCCACGCCGCATGAAGGCAACGCGCGGGCTCGCCTTCACGCCATATTCGGATTCGGCGAAATATTCCTTGGAGCGTGGTCGCTTGTCGACCATCCCTTTCGGTTGCGGCGTGGACGTGCAGCCGGCAAGCAGCACCGCCGACAGGGCGCACAGTGCGAAAGCAGGAGCGCGACGAAGACGCGGGCGCGCCGAAGTCTGCATGTTTTCGATTGTCCCCTAGTCTCGCCGCCACCGGTCGGAGCAAAGCGCTCGCCAATGCCAGCAACACCTTGATCCCCAATCCCTTTGTGCACAGGAATTGTTTATCACGATGTTAATCGATTATGGCCGCAACAGGGCGAGATTATGGCAGGCCCCGTTCAAAGGCCTGATCCGAGGCGACGCTCGGCATCGGCAAGGACTCCCGCCTTCAACGGCGCGGTTGACATGTCTTGTCGCCCCACACTAGAGCAGAGCATCCGGTCTCCGCCGCCAATGCGGCCAGTTGCGACCGGGCATTGGAGGGATGGCCGAGCGGTTTAAGGCACCGGTCTTGAAAACCGGCGTGGGCGCAAGTTCACCGTGGGTTCGAATCCCACTCCCTCCGCCATACGCCGCCGATTGCCCGCTATGGTGCGATATTGCCGCCGATCGCCGCATTCCACCGGGTGAGATACGAAGCCACCAATTTTATGCTACAGCCCGATATATCTTGAGCGCAGCGACGGCAGTTTTCGACGCCATCTCGGTCATTTGCGAGCTTCTAAATCAATGGCAGCCTTTGGCCCAAAGCGGACGGTTCCTGACGACGGTCTTTGGCTCGCGGACGCGACTGCCGTCTGTTGGGGCGAAGGTTATGGCTGCTCCGCTCTCCATGCTGCTAAAGGCAAATCGTGGATGGACCGGTAAGCTTGCGCGATGTTGCGCCGCTGGTCTTTCCGGTTCCACGAATGCGGCGACCGTCTGCATTGTAATGTAGACATTCCGGGTCTCAGAGGCTCGAATAGGGCTTGGGCCATTGTCCGAAGTCCAACCTTGGCTCCGCTGAGTGTCATGGCGATGGATGGGGAGCATCGGCAGGAGCGTCTCCAGTCAACAGGACAGTGCCCTCGCCCCTCTGGATCATTGCCGGCAGGGTCGCGTTTATCGATCGCAGGGAATTTGACGGTTCCGGCATAGCGGTGCACCGATGCGGTCACCGCTATTCCGTCTGCCGGGTCGAGCCGCTC